>NZ_JBBJCN010000004.1:0-483996 GCF_037622515.1 Pedobacter superstes | reverse complement strand
TCGTATGTTTAAAAAGGACTAGGCCAAGCCGCGGCTATGAGCGGCAAAGAGGATTATTTATAATTAGAGAATACCTTTTTGCTCTGGTTTCCTGTATTCGTCTAGAGTAGAGACCCTGCAAGTCAACGTCTTCGCAGCGAAAATTATCAAATGTAGAACACAGAAGCGCTGGGCTGGCAAGAACGGCGGCCAGGAGTTTTGCCCCGTGCGGCTGAAGCTTCGTTGTTGCCTTGGGTTTTTGGTCCTTTTGGGCTCAAGCCAAAAGGACTAGGCCTCGCCGCGGCTATGAGCGGCAAAGACAATCGTCTTTTATCCCGCAGCAATAACGCTATCTCCCTATCTTTACACCCAACAATGACCACCTTCGATCCATACCAACTCAAGCTCCCAGTTACAGAAATAATCTCCGATGTTCAGCGTCAGCTCAACGCCCACAATACCCTTATCATCACCGCCCCTCCAGGCGCCGGAAAAAGCACAATCCTTCCATTAGCATTAATGCAAGAACCCTGGCTCGCCAACAAAAAAATCATCCTTCTCGAACCCCGCCGCCTTGCCGCTTCCACCATCGCTCATCGAATGGCCGATCTGTTAAATGAGCAAGCCGGAGACACCGTCGGCTACCGCATCCGTTTCGAGAACAAAATATCCAGAAACACTAAGATAGAAGTCGTAACCGAAGGCATCCTTACCCGCATGCTTCACAGCGACAACGCCCTGGAAGACGTCGGCCTCATCATCTTCGACGAGTTTCACGAACGCAGCATCCATGCCGACATTGCCCTGGCGCTTAGTCGCGAGGTACAGGATGTGCTCCGGCCCGATCTCCGAATTTTAATCATGTCCGCCACGCTGGATGTGCCGCAATTGGCCGAGATGCTTAAAGCTCCCGTAGTCGAAAGCAAAGGCAAAATGTACCCGGTCGAGGTGATCTACACCGGCGAGCAGCACATCGAACACCTGCCCGACCTCTGCAGCAAAACCATCGCCCGTGCCACAAAAGAGCAGGAGGGAGACACCCTCGTTTTTCTTCCCGGTCAGGGCGAGATCCGCAAATGCGCCGAGATCCTTAAGCGCACATTAAGCAGCTTTGCCATCCACCCGCTGTACGGACAACTTAGCCACGCCGAACAACAAGCCGCCCTAATGCCCGACCCGCATGGTCGCCGCAAAATCGTCCTCGCCACCTCCATTGCCGAAACCAGCTTAACCATCCAGGGCATCCGCATCGTGGTCGACAGCGGCTACACCCGCAAATCCGCCTTCGACCCCCGCACAGGCCTCTCCGCACTCAAAACCGTACAAGTCTCCATCGACTCGGCCGACCAGCGCGCAGGCCGTGCCGGTCGCCTCAGCACCGGAACCTGCTACCGCATGTGGTCCGCCGCCACCCAGCAGCGCCTCGCGCCATATCGCACACCCGAAATCCTTGACAGCGACCTTACGCCGCTCTTGCTCGATCTCCTCGAATGGGGAATCAGCGATCCAAATACACTCTGCTGGCTCAATAATCCGCCAGCCACAGCCCTCAACAGCGCCAGAGAACTTCTCACAGCCCTCGGCGCTATCGAAGGCGATAGGATGACCGGACACGGTAAAAAGATCCACCGGCTGCCGCTTCACCCGCGGCTCGCCAACATGCTCATCACCGCGCAGGAGCTAAATAAATTGCCCCTCGCCACCGACATCGCCGCCCTGCTCGAAGAACGCGACCCGCTCGACCGCGCCCTCACAGGTGCCGACCTCAACCTCCGCATCGAACAACTTCGTCGTTACCGGGCAGAACAGCGCCGCGACCGCCAATGGGAGAAAATCGAGAAAACCGCCTCCGCCTACCGCAGGCTCTTCCAGATCGCCGCCGATAATTCCACAGCCGACGCCTACCACGCCGGCCTCCTGCTCGCCTACGCCTATCCCGAGCGCATCGCCTCCGCCAAAGATGCCAAAAACGGCCTCTTCCAGCTCGCCAACGGCCAAACCGCCACCATCAATCGCGACGACGATCTCGCACACGAGCCCTGGCTCTCCATCGCCCTGCTCGACGCCCAGAAAGGGCAGGGGAAGATCTTCATCGCCGCCCCCCTCAACCCAAAGGATCTCACACACCTCGCCAAAGAAACCGAGAACATCCGCTGGGACATCCGCAAACAACAACTGCTCGCTACCAGCGATCTCCGTATCGGAAGCATCGTGCTGCAATCCCGTCCGCTCGCAGCACCCGACAAACAACAGCTCGACGAAGTCATTTCTAATACCATCAAGGCCGAAGGCCAAAACCTGCTCGATTTCAACCCCGACGTACAAACCTGGCAGAACCGCGTACTCAGCCTCCGCCATTGGAACCCCGAACAATCCTGGCCCGACGTAAGCACCGATGCCCTGCTCGCCAGCAACAAAACCTGGCTCGGCCCATATTACGACCAACTCCGCAAGGCCACTTCGACAGGCTCAGTGCAGGCTCTCACCAAAGGTGAGGATTTCAAAAAAATCAAGCTCAGCCACATACTGCAGCATTCCCTCACATACGAACAACAGCAGCAGCTCAGCCAGCTCGCCCCGGCCGCCATCACCGTACCCAGCGGCTCCAGCATCCCGCTCAGCTATTCCCCCTACGGCGAAGCACCCATCCTGGCCGTCCGCTTGCAAGAACTATTCGGCATGCTCGATACACCCAGCATAAACGGCGGAACCCAAACCGTAGTCATCCACCTGCTCTCTCCCGGCTACAAACCCGTGCAAGTCACCACCGACCTTCGCAGCTTCTGGCAAAACACCTATTTCGAAGTCCGCAAAGAACTCAAACGCCGATACCCCAAACATTCATGGCCCGAAAACCCGCTCGAAGCAGAGGCGGTAAGAGGGGTGAAGAGGAAGGGTTAGGGTTTTTTAGGGTGTGGAAAAGGCACTGATGGTCTTCGTAGGTGCTGTGGCCCTGCTTTACGTTCATACGCCTGCAGGCCTTAATCGCAAAGGCCGGTATACACTGCAATCAGGTTTAGGAAATGAATGCGCATCTTAGTAGGTGCTGACGCTGTGCCTTTCGTTAAGTGTTCAAGCAGTGCAGAAGGCAGACGCTTTTGTGGGTAGAGTAATGTCATGGACAGGTATTAATTCTTGAGCTTAGCTAAAGAGGTTCACTACACCTGTTTTTAATTTCGATATGCAATTTGCCAGTTTAAAAATATAGATTTATAAACTATGTGATCGCATTTAATATACACGTGAACTAGTAAAAAGATATCGCGACCTTAATTTGAATCATGAATATACCGGAAATATGTATAACGTTTATCGCTGCCTTGTTGGGCGTTGCTTATCCAATTTTGCTCGAAGTTGTTTCAAGACTCGATGAAAAATACTCATCCTTGATTGTTATAGATTTATTCAAAAAAGAGAGCGAGTGGAAGTACTTTAGGTTCTTTCTGGCAACCTCTTTAATCGGAGTTGTTTTATATATCGCCCTAAACTTACCCTTCCTTCCCTTCGTTGTGCCGAGCATTGCGATGTACATATTTGTTTCACTATTAATTATCTCCACCATTTTGCTGGTTATTTACTTTTTGCTTTTTGTCAAAAAGATAATGACTTATTATTCAACTAATCAGGTTGTCCAGTATTTCAATCGACAGCCTGAAAAAGAGGAACACATTTATTTTCAAGCCATATCTGATATCTTACATCTCTCGATAAAAAAACAAGATACTGTGGTTGCCAAAACAGCCTCGGAATTTATTTATAAGAAATTTCGTGAAGTACGCGCAAATTCTAAAGGTGTACCCGTCCTGTATCCCGATGTATATTATCAGATGGTTTACAAAACGGTACAAGAGTTAATTTTTTCAAGAGATGAACGGTTTATCTATTTAGAGCATAGGAGCTTAGGAGGGGTATGGTTACTAGGTGAACACGACGAGTGCAAAATACATGAGAACACGTACTCTTGGATGTGGCACGGGTTAGTTATGGCTGTAAGGCATGAACGTGATGATATGGTAATGCAGTATTGGGGTGTAGTTCATCAGTATTTTATATATGAATTAAAAGCGGTTCACCGGGACCTGATAACGGTTGGAGAAGACATAATAGTTCAGAATCAAAATGAGGTTAGTAAACGAGAGGAGGAGAGAGCTAGGTTCTTGGAATATAATCACGCTCTGGGCGGGCTATTGTTGTATAAAAATAGGCTTAATAGTCTCAAGCGCATATTTAGATATACAACAAGTACGCCGCCATCTTATGACCTTTTACCATTATCGATGAATCAAGTTTTTAATATTTACTTTAAATTTCGGGATCCTTACGACTACAACTTTCCATTCATCACAACAAGATATAATTTCCCCGAGTCAGAAGGAATTCAGGGGGAGGGAGTTGTAAAGTATTGGATATGTAAATATTCTGCCCTTCTTTTCTTGCGGCAGTATATAATCGTTCCCTACATGGTTTATATCGAGCCACTTGTAATGCCACAAATACCGACACAACAAAGTGAAAAAAGGTTGTGGATTGACAATATTGATCATTTCCAATTTCTGGTCAACGAACTTCTAGGTGAAAAAGAAACATTAGAAGGAGTTGGTTTGGGGTTTATGAATGACCAGTGGTTTGCGGACAAGAATAAAGTAGCTCCTAATGAATTCATCAAAGCTCTAAAGCAAAACCTGGTTCAGGCGTTCGAGGACGTGGAGCAAAATCAACCTATATCAAATAAAAAGAGGCAGGCCTTCTTTGACGGTACGAAAAATATTATCAGCGAAACGCTTCAGCCATACCAACAAACTTTAAAACAAGATTTAGACGGTGAAACTAATAGCTGGTTTGTGCCAAGTATTACTATGGTTGCTGAAAAGAGTGCCCTTTCAGATAATCAGGATGTGCATCATACTAATTTCGATACATTTTTAGCTAGCAGGCAGTCAGAGCGAATCCGGAAATCTATTTCTGAAACTTTTTTTATGAAAGCAAATCATTCGTACCTGTTAAAAACGAATGATTTATATGCGGCAATAGACAGCTTATCCTTAGACTCAGAAAAATATATCATAATTAATTTTGGCATAGACCTAAACTATCATATCCATTATGCCAGTATTAAAGGGCTTTCCCAATCACATTATAACTCTATTCCTTTAATCTCATTTACTGATTACAACAGAGCTTTAATGAATGCCACTTTTTATATTTTGGAAAAAGAATCGCTACCCGCCATAATATGCAAGCGCTTGGAGAATGACCAGATAAATAAGTATTCATTGGAAGAGATAGATGAAAATAATCATATCTACGTGTCTGTTATCGATTTAAATGTTGACGCTGCTATTAGGCAAGAAGTTGAGGCGGAAGGATCGCATACCCAATTGAATAAATCTGTCTTGATGTATATAGGTAACAATATAGAGATTCGCTGGAAGAAGAATGTTAATATGGTGGCTTTTGCGCAATATTCGGAGTTTAGTAATAGAGGGGTTCCAAATGATTTAAGCGATGTAAAGTCGCCTTGGTAATATAACAGTTCCTAAATAATTCAAATAGGCAAGTTTTACCAGGTATGGTCGCTCACTGGCTAAGTTAGGTTCGGGGCACGAACTAAAGGGGAAAAGAACTAATTATGGAAAAAGATTACTTTGATACTAAAAATGAAGCATTTTTTGATGCATTGGACGAACTTTTTAATATCCGTAAGTCTAAAAGCTGGGATGATATTTCAAGAAGTATTAGTCTTCTCAAGGTTAAACGTACATACCGAATTTTCGCAGAACTATTTCCCAGAGGAGTAGATTATATGCAGGAACTCGAGACATTGAAGCTAGACTTTTCAAGTATTCATTACGGAGCGATTAAGGGGAGCAAAATTATAGATGAAATTGCTCGTTTTTCGATGTATTCAGATAAGATTATAGTTTTCCACCCGTTGCAGAATCCGGCGGTTACTAATCCGAATATGAACCCTGGAAGAAACGCTAAATATTGGTTGCCGGATTTTATGGATTCCCTATATTTTTATATTGTTATTCAAAAATGGGTTAAGGCGGGAATTGTCAAACTTATCGTTAATCCATATGATTATGATCTAGAGTTAAGAGAAAAGGTCGACAAGCAAGCGTTCGAAAGATTCCAAGGTTACGATAAAAAGGAAATATTCAATTCTAGCAAAGGGGAAGTGTTAATGAACCTTGCCGAATCTTTAACTTTCACCTTTCGGAACAAAAATACAGACTTTATATATAAGTCGCTGATGGAAATGGAACAGCCAAAATTTTCCCATGAAGATGCTGTAGAGATGGCCGAAGCGATAAAAAGTGCAAATGATTACAGAAATCCATTATACGATAAATTGAATTTTAAATTAAATTCAGGAATGATTATGCCTACGAAGGGAGGAGGTCCGCTAGAATCAATTTTGTTAATTTCTGAAAAGACTGGTGGCGCTATTTATACACCATCCACCATGAATTGGTCGCAACTACAGAAGGTCGGAAACAATGATTTCTGGACAAAAGCTAATCATGTGTACTCAAAGATTCCGATGAATTTTTTAAATAATGTAGATGTGAATTTTGCTCTCAACCTAAGAAAGGAGGATAGACTAGCTGGGGTGAGGAAACAACTTAAGCGGATCTACACAGAGTTAAATACATTAAAGACGGAAGATATAAGCGAATCAAAAATCCGAGATTTTAAAGATAGCTTCATTGAAGAAGTAAAGACTGCGGATGCAGAATGGAAAGAAATTGGAAGGCAGGCTGAAATTGCTCGAAAAAGTTGGCTCGTAACAAGCTTGTCAGCCCCAATTGTTGTCAATCAAATGTCTATACTTCCAATTATAGCTGGGTCGGCAGCCTGGTTATATAAGAACGAACGGTCTCGAATCGCAAAAGAAGAACTTCAACGAGCTAAGAATCCAATATCAGTGTTCGTCGATCTTAAGCATCAAAAGCAAAACTTTTTTACGACTCTTAAAAATTGCTTATTCTGATTATGTTTCTAGTCGGTTGATTACCTCCCTCACTGGCTTAAGTTTCAGCTGCTGCCTGAGCTTGGGTAACTTAAGCTTTGCCAATAGAAGAAAGTTTGTAACTTTCGTCTACCAAACTTTCATCCTTGTCATCAAATTCAAGAAATATTATTTGCCGGTTGTTTTTGCGGCTGAGTTTATTCGTCCTGCTGTACATGACGTCTATAAGCTCATATTCGCAGGTTTTTTCTTGGAGTTCAGAGCGGAGATTAACATGGAATGACTTTAAAGAAAAGTCAATGAAAGGTGATACCGCGGCTACAACTTCTTCGGAAGTTAAGGTGTTGCCTATGAAGGTAAATATTTGGAATGGAAAAGTAACTTACACCGCTGTCGCTCAATTCTTATCACACATTTCATACTATTATCCCCAACGAGCGGATGATTATACGCTTGAGCATGAGCAATTACACTTTGATATTACCGAGCTCTTTGCCCGGAAGATAAGAAAGGTCATTCAGCAAAAGGGTCCAATGTTCCCTCGTGATGCACAAAAGCTTTTCACAATTTATTTAGAGGAACTGGAGGCCTGGCAGGACACGTTTGATAACGAAACTGAACATGGTATAAAAACGGAAGAACAATTAAGATGGAAGATTTTGTTAAGTAATCAATTAAAAGAGTTTGAAAACTAAACTGCTTTACATTTCTCTATCCGCAGCTTTCCTTACATCAGCTTGTGCATCAATCGAAAAGTACAAAGGTTCAGATGTAATGCCCCATGCTGGCCCACGCGTGCCGCGTGTGCAACTTCCTAACTTTTTCTAGCTTGGCAAGGGTTCTTTGTCAATTGGAAATTTCGGGAAAAGTAGATATCTTTAAGTACACACACACCAGATTATGATTTCTAACATTAAGTTATTTCTTTCCATATGCCTTTTATATTTTGGATCAGCAGCTTTTGCTCAATCCTATACCATCACCAAAGCTGTAAATATATTTGGCGATACCATTGTAACATACAAAAATGAGAGAGGGGTTAAGATCTCCGAGACACGGCATTCAACGGATATCTTTGGAGACAAAATAAAGACAACTACGGGGCCAGACGGGGCTACTATACGGACAATTAAAAAATCGAAAGATATTTTTGGAAACGACGTGGTCAAAATCAACGACCGGGATAAAGGAACCGTTACGATAAAAACTTCTACTGATATTTTCGGTGATACAACAAAGAGCATAACCGCACCGGATGGCCAGAATATACAATCTATTAAGAAATCCAGAGATATCTTCGGCAACGATATAATCACGATTCGTGATGAAAAGAGAGGATCGTTCACCCTAAAGTCTTCCAGAGATATCTTTGGCAACGAGAATAAAAGCGTTACGAAGGATGGTCGTGAGATTATCTCAATCAAAAATTCAAAGGATATTTTCGGAAACCTGGAGACCACTGTTAAAAGTGAGGCGGATGCAGAAACGACGCCTTTTTTGATGAAGTTGTTGCATGACTGTGATTAGTAGGTAACCCCGGCTACCCCCATGCTGGCGCACGCATGTCGCGTGTGCATTTCGCTAACAGGCACGACACGCCTGCGATAGCAGAGAAAATGCGCTAAGCAACAAATCTTGAGTACTCTTCGGGCTTTTATGCAGTTTCCTTTGTTATCGCGATAGCACTGTTCAACGCAGCCAATAATGAATCCCTATATCTGATAAAATTATCCTGGCGGTCCGCTTCTTCACTAAGTTTAAGCGACTTTTTAACAAGCTTTACCTGTTGTAATTCGTTTTGGTACAGTCCATTAAAAGCTTCAGGGTTTTTATTTTTTAATATTCTAACAGTATGAGAATATTGCTCAAATATATCGGTGATAATAGTCAGACTTTTATCATCGTAATTTTTTAAGCCACTTACCTTTGTTGATAGCTTTTCTAACTTTCCTCTTTCTTTTGCGTAACCCATATGTAGACAAATATAGAGTTTCCTGGCACCATTTACCCAGCTACCGCGAGCATAAGCGTTTTGCATAAGGTGCGTGCTGGTTCGAGCGATACAATCGCTGTTCTCAATTATCCTCGTTTCAAACGAGGACGATTAAGGGAACCTTTAAAAAACAATAAGCAACCCGAATAACCGACCAGCGGGAGCTCATTGAGGCCATTAACAATAAACACCCCCGAAATAACTGGTATTGGAAGTATAGAATAGGAGAGGAGAAGTGATGAAGAGTAATAAATAATTCTGGCAACCACTCCTCTAGCGCAAGCGTCCGCTTGAGCTGTACTTGGCGTCGCCACCTATATGTTAGTTTAGCTTTATGAGTATCGTCTCCTGACAGGTTTTAGGAACTTTTTTATTTTTCGACCAGAATTTTATAAGAGGCAAAGCCAAATTTACCTTTCAAATCAGTTCCCTGGATTATCACGGTATAGAAACCAGTTTTATCCGACGAATAAAAGTGAGATGAATTAGAGCCTGATTCATCAGTTATGAGGTTAGGTTCCCAATGTAATGTAGAGCGAAGGTCAGAGAGTGAAGAATTACTAGCGGGCAAGGCATATCTGGGCTTATAAAACTCTTTGGGATAAGTCAGAGGCAAAGGCCGGTAGACAGATATGCCAGGAGTTCTTTTAAGCGATAAACCATTACCCGAACGCGTTTTAATGGCCACAGTCACGAAATATATACCGTTACGAAAAAAAGTTTTACCGACATCGACGCTAAGGACATCCGAAACTTTTATTTCCGTTAACGCAGAGCTGATAAAATCATAACGTTCGAAGGGAGCATCAAAGCCTTGAATAGGGGTATATAGGGAGCCTAACGAAACATTATCAATACTAAAGATTATTCGGGCACTATTAGTTTCAAACGCTTTGTACTGAGCACCGGTTATGATGCCTGGCGTATGTGCTGTTCTGAAGCCTTTTATATTCTTTGCAAGAAAATCTATAATGTTAATGTCTCCCGCATTCATTACTTCTTTGTCGCCAAAACTGTATTCAACCTTTACGTCTTCTACTTTTCTCGTTCCCTTTATTACAACCTCCTGCAGTATATTACTGCCTCTGAGTTTAACCAATTCAGACTTGATTTTTTCTTTGTTTTCAACCTCATGCAGAGAAGTTTTCCGACTATTGACAAACCATGGCAGGTACACGGGTTGCGGATACTCAGTACTTGCCGGGCCGTGAAATTCATCCAGTTCAAGGCCAATATTGAAGCTTTTACCCCTGGGATTACGGGCCTGAACAATGAATTTCACGGTGTCCATAGACGGAAGCTTGTCAAATACAAACCGTCCGCGTGCATCTGTTATTGTGTCTTGGGCAAGGCTATATTTACCCATCGCAAGCAGCGAAACACGGGTTCCTCCAACTGGTTTGTTAACTATATTTGTCACCTTGCCTTTAACCTGAAAGGCTAATTCCGGGGCGAAAGCAGGTTGAATATTAGGATTGAGTATATCCTTCCATTTGTAAGCGGTCCAACCATGGCTTAGCATCACTAAATCTATTGCATCATCGGCTTCTTTCGCGCCGTTGAAATACCATCCGGCGTCTTCAACAGTGCTTCGTAAATCAGATTGCAAATAAAACTGGCTGAGTATATTATTTTGAACTGAGTCGGCCAGTATCTGTGAATCGTCAGTAACAGACATTGAAAAACTACCCGGCACCATTTGTCCACTGATATCGGTAACACGGAATTTTACAGGAATACTGTCCCGGGTGTGGTTCGGGTTTTTAACGGAATCAATTTCAATATTTAAAAGGTCTTTGTGATTAATAAAAGTAATGCGCTCATTGAGCGGAGTATCTTTTTCGTCGAACAAGGTAAAATGCGAGATTCCTGTGGCAAAAAGTTTTTTGGGAATTCTTAATGTAAGCCTCTGGGATGTGGCATTAAAAAAACAATTGTATGTCATTTTCCCGCGGGAAAATCCCCCAAGCTTATATGTTTTCGCATTTAAAAGATCTTTACTGAAGAGAATATATATTCGAATGGAATCAGCTCCGGCATCATTTCGAATTTGTATCAAGGTGCCCGAAGTTCTGGCTGGTGGCAAAGAATAGATACTGGTGGTGCCATTGGGTAAAGTGATTGATGCCGTATATCTTTCGCCGTCGCCCGGACTCAACATAAAGCTGCCCATTCCTTTATGGGTACTTTTAAATTCGGTTATATCCTCGTTTTTTGTATTCCTAACCACGCCGCTTACATTTATTCCTTTACCCCAGCTATCCACAGCCCGAAACGCAACCTTACATGGAAGTCCGGATATAAGATAACCGCTTTCAGGCATAAACTGAATATCCGGGGTGCTGGAGCCATTGAACACTAAAGGGAAGCGAATGCTCTTTGCAGGAGCCTTGCTTTCTGTTGCTTCAATAAAGAGAGGACCTTTTACATCTTCTCCTAAACTTATTTTGGTTTCGAGGCGAGGGTTGAGTGTCTCATACAGGCCTTTTTTCAGAATTTTATCGCCATTTGTTAGTTGCCATTTGAATTGGGTGTAGGCGGGAGTTTGTGTTCCTGCTTTTTTAAACTTTAAGGACAAGCCGATCCGTTCTTCGCCGTCCTTCACATCCATTGAATTCGACTGATTCACAATCCAGTGGTCTGCCGAAAGGCTATTGATAAAAACGTTTTTCTTGAAAAAGGCTTCCTCACCGAAATTCTGCATCCAGTTCGTATATGCTCTCAGAATATATAATCCCTCGGGGAAATCCTTTTCTGAGAGCACTATTTGTCCCCATGAAATTCCCAGAGCAACTGGCACAGAAATGCGTTTTGCAATAATTGATTGTTCATTAACAAGCTCAAGGTATAAAATTCCGCTTTGCTTGCTGTATCCGAGGGAATAGCCGCTGAGTAAGTAAGACTTAAACCAAAGGGTGTCTCCAATTGCATAAGAAGATTTATCTGTTTGCAGAAAAATTTTTTCTGTTGGGAAGCGACGATTGAAAGTATCGAGACCCGAAGACAACATAGTAAAAGGGTAGGATATCTCTTTTTGGGGGAAGGTCGCGCCAGCAGGTTTGGTCTGTCCTAACAGGCATTTGGCTGATGCCAACAGAGTTATCAGAAACAGGATATTCAAAAGAAAGCAGAATCTTGACCGATTGATGTGTGTGAACATTTTAAAGCGACAAGGAAGCTAAGATAACCTAATTAAAAATAGGTTTGAGCACGCAATGTTGAAAAATTAGTGCCCCAGTTTGGCGCAAGTATGCAGTGTTGACCTGTGGGTGGTGTACTTGTGCCTTAGACAAACAACGGTTCCAATTAATTATCTCAATCAGACTCTTCAGCCCATAATTTTCCTGGCGCTACTATACAGATAATCCCCCATGCTGGCGCACGCGTGTCGCGTGTGCATCTCCTAAATTTTCTTAGCTTTATCTTCTAAACCTATTCACACCTTGAGTCGGAAATATAAATTCCTAAATAAAGAAGGGCTATACTTTGTAAGCTTCGCTACTGTAAACTGGATTGATGCCCGCCTGCAGGTACGGGCAGGTAGTGTTCGTCCGCAATACAATAATACTATACTTGAAAGCCTTAAATATTGCAGAGCAAACCTTGGGATGGAATTACTTTGCTGGTGTATCATGCCAAGCCATGTTCATCTTATCTATCGTGCTAAGGAGAATAATCCTGAGATTATTTTGGGTAGATTTAAAGAGCCCACTTGCAAGCAAGTCATTAAAGCCATTAATTCCAATTTGCAAGAGTCACGTAGAAATCTTCAATGAATTCTTCAATAAGTCTACAAGCCGAATTTGACTCAATATTTAAAGAATCAGGAGGCTATTTTGATCCCACAGTATTGATTAAACCTGAGCTATTGAATAATATAATTAATGGCTCGCAACTTGTGATTCAAAATTTACAAAAAGGGAACGCAAAACTCCCTGATGTTTTTATCGCTTTCATTGATAATGGAGTTTTGAATGCAGCCGTTACAAAAAATGCTGACAAATATTTCATAGGGATTAACATCGGTACATTCTTCTTGCTTAATGATATATTCTTCAGAATGCTTTCGAATAGACATGTTTTAACAGATTTTGGGGATTGTTCTAAAGAATCGGAAGGAAACAAAATCTTTAATCCTCAGATTACTGACGTAGATATTCTTTTTTCGGCAAAAGAACCTTCAGAAAAAATTACTCCGAAAGATATCAAGAGGTTCTACTTAGCGCAGCTTCTATCCTCTTTAGCAATGAAGTTTTTGTTTCTACATGAATACGCTCATATCATTTATGGGCATCTGGATTTCTATATTGATTCCACTAAAGCTTGCACCCTAGTAGAATTACTATACAGTGAAAATAATAATGATTTAAAAAGAATAGAACCATTAATATCTCAGACATTGGAAATGGATGCAGATTGTTTCGCAGTAAACATTGCCATGCAGGATATCCTTTTTATAACAAGAAACACCTCATTGATAAAGGAGCAAATCTCATTCTTTTATAACGATTTGAGTACTTCATTGAGGATTTGGCTGTTCGCTGTATATTCTTTATTTCGCCTTTTTGGCGCCTCTACACCAAAAGAAACTGACTTGAAAAGACTTTCTCATCCGCCACCAGGAATAAGACAGCACATTATATTTGCGACAATGCATACCATTTTTCAAAGCAAGCCGGAAACAAACATATTACAAGATATTCCTACAATCTGTGTTAACACATTACAGGAAGTCGAAGAGGCTTTTCAGCAAATTTCTTATAGCTCTTTAAATAGTGACGCTATAAGATTTGCCTATAAGCAGTCATCGTTTGAGCATGTAAGCTTTTTGCTGCAGCACTGGAATACAGTGAGGCCACTATTGGAAAAATATGCCTATGCTAATCTTGCTCCTCTACATTAGATAACTCCCTCACTGGCTTAAATTTATTGTTTCTGGCTTAAGTTTCAGGTGCTGCCTTCAGCTCGGGTAACTTAAGCTTAGCCAATAAAAAGGAAGTTTGTAACTTCCTACGATGATGTTCTTCGAAGCTACAAGCTTCTTTTTATAATCGGCATTAAGCTAGGCTTCTGCACAGTCTTCGCGTAAGCTTAAGCCAGAGAAAACTTCCAAGTAATTCCAATAAAAGAATTTTGTAAATTCGTCTACCTCATGCTGGCGCACGCGTGTCGCGTGTGCATTTTGTAAACTATCCTTATATTGCGTTTTATTTTCTATAAATGGGCTATATCTTTTCTTTAATACTTCCGCTTTTTCTCATCGCTGGTGGTTATTATATAAAAGTTAATAAAGAAAGGGAGCCGTTTGCAGGTCCAAATACTTGGAAGTGGATGGTGGGTATCGGTATCGTCACTTTTATATTCAAATTGATAGCTTTCATCTTAAAATAGAGATTTCCCCCTATTCCCGAATGCTGGCGCACGGGTGTCGCGTGTGCATTTTGCTAAATTTTCCTAGCTTTATCGCTTAACCTTATATCACCGGTCCTCGCGCCCCGTACTGGTCGTAGCGTCGCTTGCTGGTTCGAGCTTGCAGCTCGGACCTTTTAAATAAATGATAATTCTTATCTTGGATCTTATCTACCGATGAGTCGTAATTATAAATTCTACAATAAAGAAGGCCCTATGTCTGGAGGGTTAAGCGTTAGCGTCTCTACGGATTCAACAATGGACAGGAGTCTCCAAGTATGCAGCGTGGACCGTGAGTGGCGTACTTGTGACTTAGACTAAAGTACAAGATGCTTGGAAGGCACAAGTACTCAGCGCTCAAACCTTTAGCTGCATATTTGCGATTGGCTGCATAGCAGGGGAGATAAACAGGTACGGATGATCCGGATAGAAAATTTTCATTTATTTCTTGGCAATAGCCGCTGCATATGATTGATTACCTTAAGATAGTTAAGTCTCCGGAAAGCGTTTTGCAATCACCATTTAGGCTGATTACATAATAATACGTTCCGGCTGGTAATGGCTGGCCATTCCTGGTTCCATCGAACGCCTTGTAAGCAAGGGCTTTGTACACCAGGCTACCGTTTCTATTATATATTGAAACTGCGCAGCCTGGATACTTTTCAAGACTTTTAACTTCCCAAACGTCATTAATGCCGTCGGCATTGGGTGTAAAGGTGTTGGGAATATCGGGTTCGAAATCACCAAACTCTAAGGGTACGGCTATTTTTTCACTTTCGCAATCACCAAGTTTCCGGGAGAGGAAGTAAGTCGTTTGTGGCTTCGCAACAACAGTAAACTGGCCGGTGGTGTTCTGCTCCAGCGGTTTAAGATCATTACCCTCGTATAGGAAGTAGGAACTTGCGTTTTCCAGATTCGCAACTTTGAAATAGATAATGCTTCCGGGACAAGTGTTGATTGTATTAAGTTGAGGGGGACTCACGGACACACCCGTGTTAGTGATGGATACGGGGGGCGCTGTCATTTCACAACCTGCCTGGTCAATCACTGTTAACTGATACGTTCCAGCCTTTAAGCCAGTTAAATCTAATGAAGTAAAACTTGATGATGTACTTACTTGATTCCATTTATAGTGATAAGGGGCTTTCCCTCCCGTAACTCTTATCCCGTTTATACTTCCTTTCCCCTGACCACAATTATCGGGGTTTATACTAAGAAAGTCGGTAATAATTTCCAGAGGGAGTAGCCGGCCAACTATAACTTCCTTAAACAGTGTTTCGCATCCCGAGTCGTTTACAAAGAAAATCTGGTAAATTCCCGGCTTTAAACCTGTTGCCTGGGATGTGCTTGCTATAAGGTGTTGGTTTTGATCGATAACTTTGATGTATGCAGGCCTGGTTGACGGGCCAAAATCTATGTCTATCGAACCGTTATCAAGACCACAACTGGCATTGCTTACCATGGTTGTATAGTCGCTATAAGTAACGGTATTAAATTTAACAGTAAAAGCGCTGCTGGTTTTTGTACATCCAAACACATTATTTACTTTCAGACGGTAAGTGCCCGCGGAAACCCCGCTCAATTCGAGCTGAGTTCCTACGACCTGCGAATTTTCATCCAGCCATTGGTAGGTATTTATGCCCGAGACCATCAGACCTTTAACAGAACCAGTATTTACATTGCAAGCAGAAGGGGCGACTATGGAATTCGATTCGTTTATTTCGATCATGCTTGGATCTTCGATATTGAATTCTGATGATTCTGTTACGCCGCAACTGCTTTGGTCAGTAACTTTTAATTTATAAGCACCCTTAGGCAGGTTGCTGATGTCTTTCGTAGATCCTATGAGTGTGCCGGTTTTGTTGTACCATTTGTAAGATATAGTTCCCGTGCCATTAACGACCAGTCCCGAGATGGATCCATTTGCAAGGTCGCAGCTTGCATTAGTTATATGAACTTGTTTATCGTCAACGCCTGGTCCTTCAGAATTTATCAGTGTATACGGTCCGAAATCCTTTGAACAACCGCTGGAGTTGATAAGTCGTAGGGTATAGGAGCCGGCCGGAACATTTTTCAATTCCCGTTCCCTGCTTATTTCATTGCCATTAGTATCAAGCCAATATAAACTGGAATACCGCCATGGATAAACATCTAAAATAGAGCCTCCATTTCCGCACGCCGGATTTATAAACTTCATTAAATTTGAGGTAATGGAAGGCCTACTGTCATCAACCTGCACCCACTGAGAATATATTATACAACCAAACTGCTCGGCCTTCATTCTATATTTGCCCGCCGCAAGTTGGGAGATATCATGGTTTGTGCTTATGACGTTTCCTGCTTCATTCAACCATTCCACCTTTTTTGCATTTACAGTAAACGTGCCCTCAATTTTTCCATTTGGCGAATCGCATGTTTGAGGTGTAACCTTAAAACTGCTCTGTGGTGACGAGAACATGTAGATTCGAGGGTCAGAAAACTCCGAGGACACCTGGTTTAGTGTTGCAGATGCCATAACAGAGTAACCATTCTCCATGGTGCCGGTATACTTCCAGTTACCAGCAGCATCGGCATATACTGTAGTGAAATATCGTTTGGGCTGACAATTTGTGCACTCCGGATCGGTGTAATATAATTCAACCTTCGCTCCGGCTTTTGTTCTGCCAGCTACATAGGTTTCCGTTTTTTCATCCAGGAATATGTCCAGAGGCTTATTAAATGGGCCTGTGTTATAATACAGGAATGGGATATTCGGATTGCAATAAAATGAGTTATGACTTAGTTCGAGCTTATTAACGTTTTTTGCAGCAACCGCGCCTTCAAATCTTTCAAAGTAGATATCACTGTTAGTATTAGTGATAATATTACCTTCTGAGTTGTTGGTGCCTCCAATTAATACCCTTCCATTAATGTGAGAAAGATATAGGGCATGGCTTTGAAAAGGAAGTTGCTTGGTTTTATCGCGGGAAGTTCCAAAGAAGTTTTTGGTAATCCTGATGTTTGCGTTATCAAAGCCTGCCAGTGTTAATGACGAACCGAAAACGTTTTCAGTTACTTCGATATCAGAGATTCCGGGATGATTAAAATTCGCATCTACGGAGATGTGAGTATAAATTGTATTCCTTGCTACCGTTACACCGGGCCTCTCTTCTTGTATGTTTGCAGTAAAAATATTGTTCTTGATTAAATAAAATATATTTTGAGTGACTAAGCTGCCAACAGCAGAAACGTAGAACTCCATTTTTCCATAAAAAAGGTTGCCTTCAGCCGGGCTATGACCGCCCAATATAGCATTGTAAACACGTACTAAGTAAGACCATGTTAATATACCCGTAGCGATGTCGATGCCATTCTCTTTTATACCAAAGTAGTTACTTTGAGCAACAAGGTTTTGTATCGAGCCGCTCACATGAATCCCACCAACGTTATAGAAAACATTTCCTTTACCCGGTGCGCCGAATACGACCTCTGTGGCGTTGCCTGTAACATTAATCGCGGGAACGGATACGGTAGTAAAAGTAGTTTCCTTATTGAAATTGCGGATAACAAGTCCATACATTTCAACCCTTGCAATATCCCCGACTTTGAATATTGCCTGATTTCCCCAGGGTATATACAAATAGTCGCTCCCGTCAATTATCACTTTTGCGCCGTTTACAGAAGCGTGAGACCCGGCTTGCGAAGACGCATCAATGATTACACTTGAACTTATAATAGGAAAATCTGAAAGGATTTTAATTGTATGCTGCTCAGGGAGAATTCCCGGTAGATTGAATTGGATTACGTCAACTTCGCTGTTGCCATTAGCCGATGCTCTATTCAATGCCTCCCGCATAGAACCGACACCTGCATCATCGGTTGTGCTGACGATGAATATCTCAGCCTGTGCAGCCAAATTAAATAAAAGAAACATCAGAGATACAAGGCCCTTTAGGAATAGTATTTTATTCCTCAGACAAAAGCTGGTCACGTAAATGCTAGAAATATAATAGCTAAGGTATAATTTCTTTTCAATACTCTACAAACTAGCATTACTTCGCCCTTTCCTTCCCCGCAGAATCTCCTCCTTCAGAGAGTCTGCGGTAGACAAAACTTTCTTGTACCTTTAATCCACTATGCCTGTCAGAAGAACAATCTCAGAATCTATTTTATCATTTCATCTGTACGCGTTGGCAATCGCTATTCTCGCTTCATCCTCGTTGCAAACGAGGACGATCCAAGGGGATTGGTCGTTTATTTGCCCAGATTCTTAACAGATACTCCAGGCTCTTTTCTATTCAGCTGCAAACAAATAGGCCTGACCAAAACATTTTGACGAAAATTTATATTCATTTAGCGGATCTAATGTCTTAATATAGCTAAAGATTTTATCTATAGAGGTGTAATTCTTTGTTTTATGTATTTTCTTATATACCGCAGTGAAGCAATAAATCCAATGAGCGAATCAGACCTGAAGTCTCTTTTGACTCAATCGCGTCATCGAAACAACAGCTTGGATATTACAGGTATGCTCCTGTATTTCGACAATAAATTCCTGCAATTGCTCGAGGGAGACGAAGAGCAGGTAAAATTGCTTTATAAAGCAATTTGTGCCGACGACAGACACAGGCATGTGACTATGTTGAAAGATGGACAGGCGGATAAACGATTATTTCCGGGCTGGTCAATGAGCTTCAGAGTTGTTTCTGACGAAGAATTGGCTAACGAACCTGGCTACAAGGACATTTATACCCCCGGAAGTAGTGGTGCATTGGATTTGGTTTCTCTTTTTAATTTATTACGTGGTAAAAGCACTGTGAAATCTTAGATAAAGACTAAATGTTAATTTGCTACGGTGGTTATCAATACTAGAAGTTGTTTAAAATTTCATAATATTTTTGAGGCTGATTTCTGCCACACGAGACCTGTGATTAGGACAGGTCCTAATCGTTTACCCCCTAATCGTCCTCGTTTGCAACGAGGATGCAACGAGGTCTGCGAATTTTTCGCCCGTTTTATTCTCATCCAAAATGAATTTATAAATTTGGAAGACCCTCAAGCATCATCATTTCGCTGGAGAGATGCGAAGAACCGCATCGAATATCAGATTTCCTGCGGGATTTTAAAAGCATACATCAAAAACATTAGCGAACGCTGTGCTCACGACACCAGAAGCAGGAGGGAGTGGCTTATGGATAAGTTGGCTTTTGCAGCAAGAAGGAGCGGTCGGGCAGATCATTATAAAATCTGGCGGGATGATAATCATGCAATTGATTTGTCTGGTTTGGACGTAAGAGAAAAGTTTGCGTATACGCATGATAATCCGGTTCGGGCAGGCATTGTGGAAAGAGCCGAAGATTATCTGATGAGCAACGCGAGAGATTATTCAGGAGAGCCCGGCTTGGATTGTTTAAAGAGCTATGCAATCGCTGTTCTCGCTTCATCCTCGTTGCAAACGAGGATGATTACAGGGACAGCTTAGTCCGAAATATCCAGTTAGCGATGTCGTTTTACACATTGCAAATCCGTATAATTACGCGTTCGAAAAGCTCATTATAGTAAACGATCAGTAATAGGTTTATTAGACCACCTGTTTTTAATAAGATTTTAATGAACATAAAAACACTAATACTAATTATGATCAATAGTTTGATCGTATTGGTGATCGCTTTGTTGTCTTTTTCGTTTTATGAACAGTTTTCAAGTGTTTTGAACGATCGTATTTTAATGCAGTTAAATTCAATCGAAACCCTTGAAAGTATTCAGATAGAAAATCTAATAAAGGCGGAATGGGAAAGTCTTGAATCATCTGAGGGGTATAGCGAAAATATTGATAGTGCTACTTTCGTGCTTCCGGACAGTATAAAAATGATCAGTGGAATCCATGATTTTACTCCTTATCATAAGGATAAAAAACCAACTATAGGTTTTATTTTAAATACCCAAAAAGGCAGAAAGATCAAAGTTATAGATTACAGCAATATTCAAAAAATTCTTTTGGAACGAACCGGTATGGGCGAGAGTGGAGAGACCTATCTTGTTGGCGATGATTTTCGAATGCGTTCTGAATCTCGTTTTTTTTCGAATAAAAAACCTTATGATATTATTGTAAAAACGCAGGGGGTAATCAGTGCGTTAAAAGGGATCAATGGGAGAGATATTTTTAAGGATTACAGAGGTATTCCGGTTTATAGTGTCTACAGTCTTATTCAAATTTCAAATCTAAAGTTGGTCATTCTCTCTGAAATTGATGTAAGTGAGGTTACGAAGCCTTTAGAAAAATTGAAGTTAAGGCTTATGAGCTTAACTCTTATCATTTTTTTGGTTGCTGTTACGCTATCACTTTTCCTAACACGAATTATTATTGATCCGATAAAGAATATGCGAAATAGCCTGAGAGTTATGGCTAAAGGCGACTACAATCAAAGCATCGAATACAAAAGAAGTTCAAGTGAAATAAAAGAAATGTTCGATGCGCTATCGAACCTGAAAGCTTCTTTACAAGGTGCTGTAAAATTTTCTGAGGCAATCGGCAATATGGATCTAAAAACAAATTATGAACCTAGCAGTGCCAATGACGTCCTTGGAAAAAGTCTTCTAACGATGAGAAATAAGCTCATCGATTTTAAAAACAAAGAAGATAATACCAGAATAATGGCAAAGCGTCTGTTGGTGAGTGGTTTGGAAAACGAAAGGCGCCGACTTTCGAGAGAGCTTCATGATGGTTTGGGCCCGTATTTAACTTCTTTGAAGTATTATATCGAAAATAACGTCGAAAATGAGTTGAAGAAAACTGAAATGAAAAAAATAGTGGATGAGACCATTTCCGAGATAAGGTCAATGTCGAACGCATTAATGCCTGCTTCAATAGATGATTTTGGAATTGGCGTAACACTAACAAACTACATCGAAAACTTAAAAAAATCAACCAGTATAAACATCGAATATGAAGATTTAACCAAACAAGAGAACTCTAATATTTCTGATCATCAAGGGATCAACCTCTTTAGAATAAGCCAGGAGCTAATAAATAACTCACTGAAACACTCTAAGGCTAAAAACATCCGAATTACACTTTCAGAATTTGATGAGTTTATTTCACTTTTCTATTTTGATGATGGTTCTGGTTTTGATGTTAACACTGTTAAACTAGGTTCTGGAATCACAAACATTAAAGAGCGGGTAGACATTTGCAATGGTAAAATTACGATTAATGCTTTACCCGGAAATACAACTTTCGAAATTGAACTACCCATTGAACTATGAATGAGATCAAGTTAATAATTGCTGATGACCATGAGCTTTTTAGAAATGGGCTTGTAGAGTTACTTAAAAAGCATGACGACATTAAGATTGTTAAAAGTGTTGCTGATGGTTTTGAGTTTATGAACGTAATAAAAGAGGAGGTTGATGCGGATATTGTTTTGCTGGATCTTACCATGCCAGAAATGGACGGTTTTCAGGTTTTAAAAGAATTAAAAAACTTAAACGCTAAAATAAGACCTATTGTGATTTCCATGCACAGTGCCGGTAATTATATTGCAAAATGTGCCAGGATGGGCGCTTACGGGTACCTGTTAAAGAATACCGATGAATCTGAACTGATCTTCGCAATTAGAACTGTATACAAAGGAAAGAAGTATTTTAGCGCTGAAATTTCTGAAAAAATGATAAACTTTATGTCTGCCCAAAGCGTCAGTGAAAATGTTTTATCAAAGAAAGAGACCGAGGTGTTGGGACTAATTTCTAAGGGCTTGACCACGAAAGAAATCGCTGCCAAGTTGTTTGTGAGTTCACGCACAATAGAAACCCATCGCACTAATATTCTTAAAAAGCTTGAAGTGAAAAACACTGCCGAGCTCATTAAAAAAGCCACTGAAATAAACTTAATCTAATTCGTTAATTCAACACCATCCGTATAAATACGGATACAAATAGGGTAAATTCACATATTACCAAAGCCCTGTCATCGACTGTAGATTTGTTTATGAACAATAAAAAAACAGTCATGAAAAAGGCAACATTAATTTTAGGATTGTTTGTCGTTTCATTTGGTGCGTTGGCACAAGACAAAAGCGAAGTAAAACAAAGTGATCTGAAAGGTCCGGAATATAAAAATTTTAAACATTGGATGCACAGAGCGGTGCCAACAAAAATACAGTCGGCCACCTCTGTAGAAACACTCCAGGGGCCGGCATATAAGAACCGTCAGCCGGGGAGAGCTACTTCAAATGTAGAACAGAGCTTAGTGACCACTGGTGGCAATGAACAGCAGAAATTGAAAGGTCCTGCATACAAAAACTACAATCATCATTTCAGAAGACCAAATTAAGGATCGTTGGTTCCGGCCTCTATTTTTCAGTCTTCGCCCTGGTTTGGCGCAAGTATGCAACGCTGACTTGGGGGCTGGGTACTTGTGTCTGACCTACTGAATGTTTTTAGATAATCGGATACTGGTTTTTCGTGCAAAAATGCAGCGTTGTCTGTGAGTGGGGTACTTGTGACTTAGACTAAGGTACAAGATGCCTGGAAGTACAAGTATCCGTTCTAGCCCAAGCTGTATTTGCAGTGTGTCCCCGTTGCTTCTTTCTTTAAGTCAGATTGCAGTTGATACCGGTTAGACAGGCAGATATAAAGGTGCTACCTGGTAAACCAGCCAGGGACAAAGAAAGCGATGAAGTAAAGGCCCTTAAAGCAGCTCTTGCCGAGGCAGAGCTTAAGGTCAAGGCGCTGGACACGATGATTGATATCGCCGAGGAACAGCTTAAAGTTGATATCAGAAAAAAGCCCTAATCGTCCTCGTTTGCAACGGGGATGCAACGAGGTCTGCGAATTTTTCGCCCGTTTTATTCTCATCCAATATGAATTTATAAATTTGGAAGACCATCAAGCATCATCATTTCGCTGGGAGATGCGAAGAACCGCATCGAATATCAGATTTCCTGCGGGATTTTAGAAGCATACATCAAAAACATTAGCGAACGCTGTGCTCACGACACCAGAAGCAGGAGGGAGTGGCTTATGGATAATTGGCTTTTGCAGCAAGAAGGAGCGGTCGGGCAGATCATTATAAATCTGGCGGGATTATAATCATGCAATTGATATGCCTGGTTTGGACATATGAGAAAAGCTTTCGTATATGCGCGACAATCCGATTCAGGCAGACATTGTGGAAAGAGCCGAAGATTATCTGATGAGCAACGCAAAGAATTATTCAGGAGAGTCGGGTTTTTAACAATTGAGATTGTTTAAAGAGCGATGCAATCGCTATTCTCGCTTCATCCTCGTTGCAAACGAGGACGATTCAAGGGAACGTGAGGCAATATCTATACACGTACATACTTCAAAAGTTGTGAGCTATTTCATCTGCTCTCATGCTCCTTCACTTAACGACAATAAATTTATTATTTGAAATCAAACATAGGAGCTATATTAGGGTAAGACATCCAACCGCCGTCACTATAGCTAGGTACTACCTGATACGTAAGAAATACGTAGGATAAACGTAGGATGGATACACCTACACTATAGCTAAACGAAGCTAAGAGCTAGTATCACGCTTTAAGAATTCCTGCAAAGCCGCATTATATACCCGTTTCCCTTTCGGCAGCTTCTTTTGATATTCCGCTTTCTTTACCGGGTCGTGTATAATAGAACGGGCATAAGCAACAGCTTCAGCAAAGCGGCTCTGTTCCTGTTTTTGGAGGTCGTTGTACTTAACCCCGCTCATATCAGGATATTTGCAGATTACTGTTTTCTTGCCGTATTTTTTAACTACTATGGTTTTGCCAATGCTTCCTTTGGCGTTTTGCAGGATGAGGTTTTCGGTAGTTGCCATAGTTAAAGATAGAGAAGCTTTAACTATAAATCAAAAGTTGAAATTTCGTTTACCAAACTCTCATGCTGGCGCACACGTGTCGCGTGTGTATTTTGGTAATTTTCCGTTGCTTTATTGCTTAAATCTATACCACTATACCTTGAGTCGGAAATATCCTAAGTAAGCTTCGTTACCGTAATCTGGATTGGTGCACCATGCCGAGTCATGTCCGGTAACTGCTGGCGTTGTAACTGAAGCCTGGTACTGGCAGTATTCAGGCGCAGGTGATTATTCAGGTGGCAAGGGATTCATAGAAATTGAATATTTATAAAGCACACGCGACACGCGTGCGCGAGCAAGGGGAGAAAGGAGACTCTGCGAAATAAAAAGATTACTGGCTATAATATATTTTAGTTTTTTTGTCTTACCTGATGCACAACTAACCAATTGATCAATCATCTATCTTTAATCTTTACGCAGTATAACAACAATATGACGAGCTGCTTTTCGGCCAAATAATCGCCCTATGCCATTAAATGCTTTTGCCAGCGGAATGCTAGTCAGCATACTGCGCAAAGTACTTTCCATACCAGTCTTTTTTAATAAAGATTCTAGCTTATACCATAACTTGTCATATAAGAAAGTTATTCTTACTACTGATAATGGGCTCTTACGAATTAATTGCTCATAGGCCCCGAATTCTTCTCCCTTATTAACTTCGGGCATTAAACAATCAGTAAGAATAGCAATACCGCCTTTTTTAAGCACCCGATAAGTATCTTCCAATGCTGCTAGTTTTTCGTCATCAGACAACCACCATCCTGCAAGACCGTCACAAATTGTAACCACATCAAAACTGTCTGCCTCAAAAGGAAGTCCGGGTGTCGTCGTAACAAAATATTCTATTCTGCAGTTGCTTTCTTGTGCTATCGGATCACACTTTTGCTTGCAGGCTTTTATTGCCGTTAAGGATATGTCGGTAGCATAAATCGTTTTAGTGGATGGGATTAGCAATTCTGTCATTAGTCCTTTACTGCAACCTAACTCCAGTAAAACTTCGGGAGCATCATTGTACTCGCGAATTTGCTGAACTGAATAGATGTGCCGATATAATTCGCCTGCCCGTTTGCTGTAATCCCAGGGTTCCCCGGTATTGTTATAAGCTGTTTCAAACCAATTGTTAAAATCGACACCATCATAAACATTTATTCCATCAGAAACTGTATCGGGGAGAGTTTTTAAATTAAGGGTGGTACTTGAAGAATTACTCATTCGGTATAGTAAAATAGAGAAATGTATAAATTGTTTTAATTGAAGCCGGAATTCAAACCATTTACGTCAGAATTATATGCCTAAATATAAGCGTAAAAGTTTGCACTTATTGTCCAAAGGGTACACAATTTAGTTTACACAAATAGCTTTATTTTAAAAATAGAATGTTGCAGTAATAAGAATGTGATCAACATGAAATAAAATTGCTTAAGCGAATAGCAGTTAAAAAGGAGGTTTATCAGAAGACAACTGAAATTGAATTATCATCTTTAGGCGTATGCACATCTTTTTATAATAGGCTTCAACGAGTGGCTTTTATTGGTTTGTTGTAATATACCCGATCGCAGTTTTTTAATGTCTCTCATCATCGCTATCTTTCCTGCACAATTAAAATCCATGCGCCGCACACTTTCCAAAACTTGTCCTCCCTTAAAATATTGGATGTTTATTCTTACCTGCCTGGCCATTTCGCTAAGCAGCTACAGCAGCCAAAAGAAAAATGAAACAAGTACAGCCGTAAACCGGTCGAAACTTATCGGCTTAACAGAGAAAGTTGGCCGGTACCGGACATTCGAAGTGAGTATCACTAACAACAAAAGCTATGAAAACAAATTCACCGACGTGGAATTACTGGTTCAGTACCAGTCACCATCTGGCCGGCTTGTCGATTTTCGCGGTTTCTTTGATGGAGATGGAGAAGGCTCTGGCAACCAAAGCCTGGGCAATGTTTGGAAAATGCGCTTCATGCCCGATGAATTAGGCACCTGGAACTATGTGTACCGCTGGACAGATGGCACCGCCGGAGGAAAGGGCAGCTTCCTCTGCACAGCGCAGGGACAGGGAAAAGGCGTGTTGCAGGCTTACACTAAAAACCCGAGATGGTTTGCGTACAATGGCACAGAGCCTGTGTGGCTAAAATCCTATTACGAAACCGGCCACGGATCTATCGGGCAGGACTTCAACTGGATTGTAGACAATGTATACAATAAGTTCAAGGAGCATGGCTATAACCATCTTCAGGTTAACTGGTTGCTTTCACTTTGTTGTTTCAAACAGTATTATCTCGACGGGCCGGCTCCGCAGACCCTTGACCTGGCACTCTACAGGGAAGGAAAGGCGACGAGCACCATGAATTTCGACGTTTGGAAACGGATGGAGCAGCATCTTTCCTGGCTAAACGATAATGGAATTAATGTACACATGTTCCTCGGAGTGGATGGGAGCAGGAACGAGGGGCCAGCCTGGGAAAAGCTATCTGTGGAGGAGAAAGATTTTTTTGTACGCTATATGACGGCCCGGCTTGCTCCATATGCTAACCTTGCAGGATGGAATTTTGTGTGGGAAGTAGATGGTAACCGCGAGAGCCATGAGTTGGGGTTTACCCGATTGGTGCAGAAATATGATGTTTTCAACCACCTGCGCACGTATGAAGACGAATTTCCGAGAGAAAATCATTATAGTCTTCCGGAGTATACTTTTGCAGCCATTGAGAACCATCAGATCGCTTCGCCCGACAAGGCAGAAGAGCGCCCGTTGTGGCGCGATGCCTGGACACATCACATGGCTTGTAAGCTCGGTTACAGAGGGAAGCCTGTTTTCATGTCGGAAGGAAATGCCCTGTGGCGCAGGTTCTGGCACGACCGTGTGAATGCCACACAAGACGATCTGCGTCGTTCTGCCTGGGCATGTGCAACAGCCGGAGCCTCTTTTACTTGGAATGGTCATGCCAAAGAGTACGAACTGTATGCCGGAGGCGAATCCGGACTGCCTTTCAATGATAAGAATCCATTTACCGCATCCGAAAGAGCAATAGATATCCTTGCACAAATAATGCGTAATGATGTTCGCTTCGAGCGGATGCAGCCCAGCGACGAACTTCTTTCAGAGCACCAAACTCTTCGCGTTTACGCCCTTGCCGAACCTGGAAAACAATACCTCGTATTCGCGCCCGAGGGAGAGAATTTCGCCTTGACGCTTGAAAAAGGCAGCTACACTAAAAATACCTGGGTTGATGCAAAAACAGGTCGAAGAAAGCGAGCTGCAGCAGTGCAGTCTGCCGGCCCCGAAAAGCCTGTTCAGTTTAAAGCTCCGGATTCCACTACTGATTGGGTTTTGATACTGAAAGTGGGTTCGTGATCGGTTTATTCCGCTGGGAAGGCAGATCTGCCTTCCCAGAGTCTCCTCCTTTAGATATTCTAAAAAAGGTTAGCTATGGTTGTTTATTTACCCATCAATTTGCGGTAAATGTTTTCAGTATTTCTTGTTTGAAAATAATTAAAAATAGTCCTGTGAGACTGAAAGCGGCCATCAGTGAAAACCCAACTTGCTGTATTTGTAACATCGCTAAAATGGAAACAATAGCTATGTATGTTAAAAATATCCCTGTCATTATTATGATTGGCCGATATTCTTTTATTATACCTGGCACCAATAAAATTAGGATAAGTAAAGAGCTGGTGCCATTGTATTTACCGCCGAACGCAAAGCTGCTAAATACAGGAAAGAACGCAATAGCGAGGAGGAGAAGAATTAAAGGAAGCGTAATCAGGTAGTGTTTAGGGTTCATATCTAAAATTAAACAAATTTTTCAGGATCATATCAGGGAAGTTTAAAAAGAAAGATCACTCTGCTCTTGTGGAAATGTTACCAACAAGCCGATGACGGGACTAAGGCCTTGGTTCGCGTTCTCACGAACCAATAGATAGCGGCTTACATGACGGTGGAAATAACCCGTTACTCTCTTAAAAGATTTACGGGAGGAATTGTAATTGGTTCGTTGGACATAAACCAAGGCGTAGTTGAACAAAAGTTGAACTATATCCACGAAAACGCCAGCAGGGGAGAAGTCAGGCTGGTTGATAATCCGGAAGATTACGAACATAGTTCTGCACGATATTATAAATGGTTGAGAAAGGGAGAGTACCTGTTAGAACCTATCTGGAGTTGCAACATATTGATTTGACAAAGATTGTAGCCCCGCAGAGCCCCTGAAAAAGGAGACTCCCCGGAAAAAAAAAGTTGTATATTCGGTGTCATACCATCATCACCAAAGTACAACATAATGTTTGTATAAGCCTTATCATCAAATAATTATACCATGAAACCGAAATTAGCATTACTTATCCTCGTCTTTATGACTGGTGGTGGCTGCTCATGCGATTGTGAAGATTACCCTGACTATTTCGATATTACAGGGATGAACACTGAAGTGACACACCTGGAAACCCGTCTCGGTAATCAGCAGCCTGGCGAGTACTTATTAGAAGCTTCAGCAACGGTAGAATTTGATAAGATTTACATTTACCTAAAGCCTTCCGTGTCTTTTTACGGAACTCGGAACAAGACCATTAGCTTTTCGTTTGTCAACTCTGCTTACGCCTGCAGTTGATCTGAAGAATTTCCTGGCCAGTTGGGATCGGTTGAACAGGTTTCAGATATTAAGATTTTCAGTAACTCACCTTTCCGAAATGCGGGTAATCCATCAGAGTTGTTAAATCAGTATTTTGAAATCGGATGGGGAGAGACGTTTAGTGATATCGATGCCTTTGTGGTAACAAAGCCAAAGTTTTCTACCCGCAGTATTAAGCTGAGGTTAAAATCGAGACCAGATGGGGCATCAACACATCAATTTACCATCCACTATAAACAAGCAAACGGCGAGTCTTATAGCACCACCACTCAGGAGATTATGTTTAAATAAGCGCTTAATGCGGCCGTATTGATATTTTCACGGCCTAGTTCGTGTCCTCAGGACCAATAAATAGCGGCTTACATGACGTGGAAATAACCCGTTACCTCTCTTAAAAGATTTACGGGAGGAATTGTAATTGGTTCGCGGTACACGAACCAAGGCGTAGACTGGGAAAAAAAGCTTTGATAAAATAAAATTAGTAATTTTTCATCCGCAACCTTCATCATCTTGTCGTCCAGATTCAAATATCCGGTCATCAGGATGTTCATTTAATTAACTTTGCTTTGCTGTTGCACGCGTGTCAGGTGTGCACTTCCTGATAGCAGCGTAACAAACGGTCACCTATGCGGAATTTTTTAAAACGAATACTTCGTAAACCCGTCAGTAAACTTGCTGACCGCTACGCCTCAAGGCCCGACAAAGAACTGGTTCATACCGCTTTGACAGCTTTATATAAAAACATCCTCACCAATCCCGGAAAGAAAGGCTTAATAATTCCATTACCAGAATCCGGCAGATTTATTATTTTTTCGGATCACCATAAGGGTGCAAAGGACGGTTCTGACGATTTTTCATTTGCTGAGAGAAATTATATCGCTGCCCTTGCTTATTATGAGGAACAGGAATTTTATCTCATCAGTCTTGGCGATAGTGAAGAGCTCTGGGAAAATAACATATTAGCCGTCAAAAAACACAATACCAAATCTTTTGAATCTGAGAAGCATTTTCTTAACCGTAACGCATTCATTAAAATTTTCGGCAATCATGATCTGTATTGGGATAACGATCCGCTGGCACAAGTGATGCTTGAAGGTATATATGGCAGGACCGTAAAAATTTATGAAGCTGCTATCCTCCAAACTACGGCTAATGGACAACCTTTAAATATTTTTCTCACTCATGGGCACCAGGGTGATAAACAAAGTGATGGCAACTGGTTCAGTAAGTGGTTTGTATCTAACATTTGGGCACCCTTGCAAATGTATCTGGAACTAAATTTGAATACCCCGGCTGATAATGTCCTTTTAAAGAGTACGCATAACCAGTTTATGTATGATTGGGTTGCACCTCAGAGAAATGTTCTATTAATTACCGGGCATACACATCAGCCTATATTTTTATCACTTACTTTTCTGGAAAGATTATTTAGAAGACTGTTTGTTGCAAAACAGCAAAATAACAAGGCTGAAATTGAAGACTTGGAGGCTCAGATTAAATTTAGGAAAATTAAGGAAGAAAGCACAACAGACTATTCTGCATACTATCCTAACTATTTTAATACCGGCTGCTGTTGTTATAATGATGGAGATATTACAGGAATTGAAATAGAAGGCGGTTATATCAGATTAGTAAAATGGGAGTATAATGAACACGACGCACCCACAAGGATTGTGCTGGAGCAGACTCAAATAGCAGCACTTATATAGTTGACGAAATTATAATTATTGATTAATCAAATTGCTCGCAGACTACCCTCTCTGCCTTCGGCATCTCTCCCGGAGGGAGAGAAAGGCTGTCCCGCACAAAGGGCTTTAGCTTTATGACGCTTTAATCAGAACTTACCGGAACAAACTTTCTTAAGTTAACGTAATTGGTTCGTGGAACACGAACCAAGGCGTAGGATTAGTAAAATGGGAGTATAATGAACACGACGCACCCACAAGGTTTGTGCTGGAGCAGACTCAAATAGCAGCACTTATATAGTTGACCAGATTATAATTATTGATTAATCAAATTGCTCGCAGACTACCCTCTCTGCCTTCGGCATCTCTCCCGGAGGGAGAGAAAGGCTGTCCCGCACAAAGGGCTTTAGCTTTATGACGCTTTAAACAGAACTTACCGGAACGAACTTTCTGAAGTTGACGTAATTGGTTTGTGGGACACGAACAAGGCGTAGGGGTAAGCACCCGCGATCGTCAAACAAGCACCCGCAATTATAATGTAAGCACCTGCGATCATCAAACAAGCACCTGCGATTATCAGACAAGCACCGTCACTCCTCAGGCAGGCACCTGCGATCATCAGACAAGCACCGTCACTCATCAAACAAGCACTGTCACCTATCAATCCAACACCCCTAGACTATCAGCCTTACCAATGTCCGGGATCGATAGAACAATATCAACCAGCCTGGTTTTTGTGTAAGTGTTCATGATTTCTCAGGTCACAAAGAACCTGTTATACATCATCCTATCAATAAGATGATTGTCCGGGCAGGTTTATCACCTGTACCACTGTTGAATGGATAGATTTGTTGAGATTGTCTAAAGTGCGATGCAATCGCTGTTCCCGCTCCATCCACGTTGCAGAGGGCGATTCAATGTTCGTGCTACGCACGAACCTGAACGGATAAATTATATTCAAAGATCCTTTAGATAATTTTTAGAGCAGAATCCTTCTATACCGGTATCTGTTTTAATATAATACCAATCGTTATACATCCTCTTGATCAGCTGTACGGTAGAGTTATGTGCAGCTTTACCTACAATTTCATATTCGGTGCCGGGGCCTGAACGTACATTGAGATTAGACTCTGCAGTCGCCACCTTCATTTTAATATTCTTCGCTGTTAAATCTTCCATTTCAAGAAGATTTTTCACAGAAGTAATTCCCGGCTGAGTTTTCAAAGTTGCAATTGCCTTTTCCGCTGTTTGCATGTCTGGTACGGTGCCAGAAACTGTTAATTGCCCGTTCGCGTTAGCTACTTTTAAATTTTGCACTGTAACACCTGCTTTTTGCAGAAGAGCGGTATAATTGTTCACCTGCTGCTGATTTACGACAGCTTTATTTACTTCATCAAATAGTCCCATGGCCTTATTTTTTTGCGATACATGTTAAGGTATTACCGTCATTCTTTAGAATCAGTTCGTCGTCGGATAATTTTTCGACAGTATACACCGAATTACTTTTTCCGGCTTCAGAAATAGTTGATAGATTTTTACCCTCTTTATCTAAGGTGTAGGTTCCTCTATCTGCTCCGATGCCACCAGAAGATGTATAATGACCATCAGTTGTGAAAGCCATCTCAGAACCGGCCAGCATTTGAGATTTTATAGAGTCTGGTAAGGCAGTAGAGGTCTCCACATTACTCACCTGCCAGGTTTTAGCAAGCTGTTTTTGATGGTTCTTACCGCAGGATGCCAGTACAAAACCCAATATGCAAAGCATAGAAATACTATTTTTTAACTTTTTCATTTTGATGTAGATTGTTTAAAAGTAAACGCAATTATTATCTGCTTGTTTATTATAGTTAGGATAAAATTTATGTTGAAACAGGAGACGTTTACAACTGTATTTATACATACTATTTACTTATAAATGTGCGAATTATGTTTGATCAGATTTTAGATCTTGTAAAGGATCAACTTGGAAACAACCCGGAAGTTTCAAAAAACCTTCCCGGTGAAAAAACTGAAGAGGTACACAAGGAAGTTGCCAGTCAGATTAACAACGGTATAAAACAGCAAGCGGCAAGTGAGGGTATCGGCGGACTTTTGTCAAAATTGCAAGATGGCTTTCAATCCGGAAGCTCACTAACCAATGCCATACAGGGAGGAATTGTAGGTGTTTTAACAAGTAAACTGGGGCTGCCTCCCGCAGCTACAGGAGCAATTGCAGCAGCCCTTCCGGGCCTGCTTCAGAAATTTGCACGTAAAGCGAACGACCCTAATGATGATAGCATTACTCCGGAAAGTATAACCAAATCTTTAGGTGGCGGATTAGGAAATCTTTTTAAATGATCTTTAGTGTTCAGGCTATACCACATGGCTTGAACGCTTTTTATTACATTCTGCTCGTTACTTCCCCGCAGAGTCTCCTCCTTCAGGGACTCTGCGGTAGACAAAACTTTCTTGTACCTTTAATTCACTATGCCTGTCAGAAGAACAATTTACGAATCTCAAGGAATCTATTTTATCACATTCACCTGTGCACGTTGGCAGAAGCTGTTCAAGCTAACCAATAGCTATGACCTGGTTTACAACTGGTTCAATTATCAGATAAATCAAGGCCATTATATCATCGGCTATACGATAATGCCGGATCACGTACATGCATTAATAGCCTACAGAAATTCCGGCAAGAATATAATTCTATCGTAGGAAATGGCAAGCGCTTTATCGCATACGACTTAGTCGAGCGATTGAAACAAGGTGGTTTCAGTGATGTCCTTGAATCACTCAGTGGCTGGGTGAATCCTACCGATCGAAGTCGAAATAAGAAACATGAGGTGTTCGAACCATCATTCGACTGGAAAGAATGCAATGATGAGCGCCTGGTTGAACAAAAGTTGAACTATATCCACGAAAACGCCAGCAGGGGAGGAGACAGGCTGGTTGATAATCCGGAAGATTACGAACATAGTTCTGCACGATATTATAAATTGGGTGAGAAAGGGAGAGTACCTGTTACAACCTATCTGGAGTTGCAGGATATTGATTTGACAAAGATTATAGCCCCGCAGAGTCCCTGAAAAAGGAGACTCTGCGGAAAAAAAATATTGCTGCAAGCATTACAAGTCCCGGAGCTACTTCATCTTCCGGTGGGGTTTTATCGAGAATGAGGAACTTAAACAGCAAAAGGAAACCGGCAAAACCTGAAATAAAACCGATGATGATTCCTGTTTTGTTTTTCATGATGATGATGCGTTTACAATCGTTTTGAAGACAAAGCTAAATTAATGATTTGACTGTTATTTGTAATCGAATGCCGTTCGCTTTTCAAGAGATCGTTTACGATAAATTCGAGTTGGTCGGGAGACACACAAGAGCGGACTGAATTCAGAAAATGATAAGGCCACCACGTATGTTCTTAAGCTTATGCATTTATTCTTTGCCTGAATTAATAAATTCATTCTCGTTTCTAAGACTTATTGATTCTCTTGAAGGAAATTCAGCCGGTACCGGATAAGTTACTTTACCTGTTGCCAGCCATTCAGCAGCTCTTATCATTGTTGTTTGAAAACCAACACAACGATAAGCCGGCGGATAAATTTCTCCCCGCCCGAGATGTCCCATACTTGAGTTGTAAACACGTCCTTTGCCATAGCTAACCACCCACTCTACGGGCCAGTTTCTTTGGGTGGCAGTACTGTCAAATGCGTAAGACAAAACCGTAATATTTTCTGCAGTTCCTCTTGGATAATTATATACTTCTGTGCTGGCAGTCTGCCACTGTTCCGGATAACCTTTGTTAATGGGATGTGTATTTAGCGACTGGATAACAGCATTGAATTTCTTGCCATGACTAGTGCTTTTTCCTTCATTCGGAGGTATACGAACTATGTTTTTTGCAGCATCGATCTCCAGGGCATAGCCAGTGGAACGCGGCCTCCAGCCCATGCCGATCATCTTATCATATTCTTTCCAGTGAGGAAATGCATTATTACCCGAATGAAGTATATATAAACCACCGCCAGCTTTCACATATTTCTCTAATGCTTGCTCAGCCGGCAAAGGCCAACGTAAAGATGCGTCATGAATATTATTGGTATTCTGAATAACAACCGCATATTTTTTAAAATCAGGTTTCCATACCAAGCGATCACTGCTGACGGAGGGGATTGTGGAAATGTCTACCCTAAACTTACCGGTTTTTTCTAATATCATTTTTGTGACGGCTGAGGTTTGTTTCCAGTCATGGTTACTAAATCCGTCAATAATTAACACACGAATGGCCTGTTTTTTTTGCGCACACAAGTTCATGGCAGAAAAAAACACGGTGCCCAAAAGCATTACATAAAATCGCATGGCAAGCAATGGTTTCATTTAATCCTGTTCTTTTTTTAATTAACATTAAATTATGTCCGTGTGGATTCACAAATCCCATTCCGGCCGTGCTTCAAAAGTAATGCAATTGCGGATATTAACCTATGGCTGGTGATGTCACTATACTACAACAGTATACTTTTATTTCAGCTTTAAATCGTGGCGAAAACTTGCCAGCAAACTATCGGCCTGAAAATTGTTCAGACTTCTGCAAATTCTTACCTATGAAAAATTACCTTCCCTGTTTATTATGCCTGATGTTCTTTTCATGCGGGCAACCTGGGGGTAACAATGACAAGCCCGGCCTCGATACCAGTTCAGTACCTTCCAAATCTGATAGTGTTACAGCAATTAAAAATCCCGCCACTGTCGAAGAAATCAGAAAGCTTTACGCTGAGCTGAACGGCAAATTGCATGGTGGTAAGCTGGATTCTGCTTCTGTTAAATACGATTGCAGTGGTGAAAGAACCGGCACTGTTACTTACTTTTCTGAAAATGGAAAGCTGACTATAATCAGGCATACTTACAGCGAATACAGTCATTTTTCAGCGATGGATCAATACTTTATCAGCGATGATGAGCTGTTTTTCGCGCACCTCACCGGCGTGAGTTGGAGCTTTGAATCGGGAAAGGCGGCCATTGGAGCCACTAAAGACAATATTACAGAAAAACGGCTGTATATGGTCCGCGAAAAGCCATTGCTTTGCCTGGAAAAAAGCTATGTAAAAAGGTCTCATTCCTCAGACAATCCCCGTCCCGAAAGTGTGGAGAGCCGGCAAGTTGACTGCAAATCTTTAGAGCCTGTATTAAAAGACTTTGGAAAATTAATGGCATTTAAGAATAGTTCCGGAAATGATTGTTTAGGCAAGTAATTCTTTTCTTTGGTTCAAATATCTGTTCCTTTCATTATTATTGGGGCGAGATTTACAACTTCGTGCAAACGGATTTGTCGCAGAACCGTTAGATGTACTCAATCCGTACATGAATTGATCAAATTTATCTTTAACACAACAAATAAAAATACATGGCATCAGGTTTTTTTGCAATTCTGGATGATATAACAGCTTTAATGGATGATGTTGCGGTGGCAACGAAAATAGCTACGCGTAAAACTGCTGGCATTTTGGGTGATGATTTGGCTGTCAACGCGGAAAAAGCGACCGGATTTCTTTCGTCGCGGGAATTACCGGTGCTCTGGGCTATCACAAAAGGCTCTTTTATTAATAAGCTGATCATTGTTCCAGTCGCGCTTTTGCTGAACGCTTTTTTTCCCGCAGCCCTAAAAATCGTCTTGATTCTGGGAGGAATATATCTGGCTTATGAGGGCGTGGAAAAGATAGTGGAGTATATTTTTCATCGTTCAAAAACCGGACATGAGGTAATTGAGGAGGTCGAGCAAGACGATAGTGCCGCCGAGAAGTCCAAAATAAAATCCGCAGTAGCAACTGATTTTATTCTCTCTATCGAAATTGTAATTATCGCTTTGGGCAGTGCAGCCGGAGAAATCTTAACCACTCAAATAGCGACGGTTTCGGCTGTGGCCATACTGGCAACGGTAGGGGTTTATGGCATTGTTGCTCTTATTGTAAGAATGGATGATACCGGGTTAAAGCTTATCAAACGTTCTGACAATAAAGGGTTTTTATTTGTATTAGGCTCCTTACTCGTTAAGTCGCTGCCTGTTATTATCAGGATTCTGGCCGTAGTTGGAACTATTGCCTTATTATTGGTTGCAGGTGGTATTTTCGTTCATAACATTGATTACTTTCACCATCTTTTTCCGGCAATTCCTGCTACGATCAAGGAATTTTTAGTTGGAGCGGCTGTCGGATTACTTGCTGTTATCATTTTTTCAGGAGCCAAAAAAGGTGCTTCCCTGGCAATGGGGCCAAGGTTAAAAGGCTGATCCGCGCTATTTGCCCGGTGTACTCTCTTCGTGGGTCGGCCCGTACATGCCGGGCACTTTGTTCCCGGTAGCCCTCAGGTAAACAATCATTTCGCCGCGATGGTGGTAAATATGATTGAAAAGGAAACCCCGAACAACAGCCGCTCTGGGTAAGGGGCCAAGAACAGTGCTGTCACCGACTTTCATTGTCCACTGGTCTTTTAAATTTTCTTCGCTTATTGAAGTTAGGGCATCCCTCGCTTTTTCCACATTTCTTTCGAAAAGATCCAGGGTGGCTTTTATGTCCGCCGGTTCCCCGCGTTCAAGATTATCTGCCGTCATATCATATACATCTTTAGTGAGGGTTCCCACATACCAGTAATAAATGGTAGCAATGTGCTGAGCGAGTTCACCCATGCTCCAGGATATCGGAGAGGGTTTATAAGCAAGATCCTTTTCAGGCACAGCCTGCAGCAGTTTTCTTGTGCTTTTTACTTCGTGTTCAAATTCCGCTATTAAAGAATGCAATATCATAGTGCTTTATGTTAAAATTTCATAACCGGATACCTGCAAAGATCGAAAGTCTTTTGTGTACCAAAAACCGGACTCACATGGCATTAAACCTGTTGGGGAGTGAAAAGTTTGATTAAGTCGGATTTTTGGCATAGTCTTCTGTCCAAACATATGTTGCAATGCATGCTTATCAGTCAGTACTGACGGGTTTCTTACCTGAGATTGTTTTCTGAGCTAAAGTTATAAGGATCTCTTGATATTGATGCTCGTAAAGGGCTTAGCATTTTGCCGTTTATGATTTAAATTCTACCTTCAAATGAACCTCCATTTTATGATCAAAAAATTATTATTACCTATATTCTTGTTTAATGTTGTAGTAGCTTTTTCTCAGCAAAAAGCCATACTGCTATATCCAAACGGTGTACCCAATTCTAAGCCAGCACCCGCTGACTATGTGGAAACGACGATTAATGATCGCGGTATGATGGTGACAAACCCCACCCTTACACCTTATTTTCCTTCGAAAGTGATGGCTAAGCGTACTGCGGTTATCATTTGTCCCGGCGGAGGGTATCAACATCTGGCTTTCAGCCATGAAGGATATGATGTCGCCAGAAAATTTAACACGATAGGCGTGGTGGCCTTTGTTTTAAAGTATCGACTGCCCAGCGATAAAATTATGGTTGATAAAACGATCGCTCCGCTACAAGATTTGCAGCGAGCTATTCAGATTGTACGCGAATCTGCCGCTGAATGGAATATCGATACGAGTAAAGTAGGAGTGATCGGTTTTTCTGCCGGAGGGCACCTCGCTTCATTGGCAGGTACACATTTTTCCAATGTGAAGATTGATAATAAAAAGAACATCAATCTAAGACCTGATTTTATGATGTTGCTTTATCCAAGGATCACCTTTTCCGACAAGCCACTCAAAAGCTCCGGAGAGAATTTGCTAGGAAAAGATGCCCCTCAGGCACTGATTGACTTATATAGCACTGAAAAGCAAGTCACTTCCAAGACGCCTCCAACATTTATTGTGCATGCGGGAGATGATAAAACGGCATCAGTTAAGAACAGTTTGATGTTTTATGAGGCCTTGATCCAAAACAATGTAAAGGCAGAAATGCACGTCTATCAGGCTGGCGGTCATGGCTTTGGACTGAATAATAAATCGACGGCTGACCAATGGTTTGACAGGGCTGTTAATTTTTTAAGGCAGAATGGTTTTTAATAGTTTATTTGGTTGGTGTGACACGAACTAAGGGCGAGGTTATTGCCCAATAGCCTAAGCTTGAAATAGCATCGTGATGAGCCTCTCGAATCATAGAACGGTGTTCCGCCGCACACTCTTTGACAAGCTCAGAGAGACTCGATATCTGAGTTAGGGATTCCTTCGAAATCAGGAAAAGCCAAAAAAAAGCAAACAGAAAAGCATTTTCATTGCAATCTTATTGTGTCTTTTTGTGTTTACGATTGGAAAGCAATAAATGAATTTTAGAAATCTAATCGCCCTGTTTATTTGTATCTCGGTTCCGCTGTTGAGCGGCGGTATAGCTGGTTTTGTGACCTCCGCGAATATCGAAAGCTGGTATGCTTACCTGGACAAACCCGTGTTTAATCCTCCAAACTGGCTGTTCGGACCGGTTTGGACCACACTCTATATCCTCATGGGCATTTCCTTGTTTATTATCTGGAAGGCGCCTGACACACCAATGCGGAAATCGGCACTCCAGATTTTTTTTGTTCAGCTCCTTCTGAATTTCGCATGGAGCTTTATTTTTTTTTATTTTCACCAAACGGGAGCCGCCCTGCTCGAGATTATTGTCTTATGGGTCGCTATATTAATGATGATAATTGCTTTTTACCGGCTAAACAGGTGGGCAGCATACTTGCAATTACCTTATCTTGCCTGGGTAACATTTGCGAGCGTCCTGAATGCGTCGATTTGGTATCTTAATAAATAGCTGTCGTTAAATCTGCGACGCTCTCGTTATTTTGCGCCCAATTGGCACAAACCTCCGAAATAAAACCTTCATTTGAAACGAGATGGGGGCGAGGTCAGCGAATTCTTTGGCTTTGTTATTTGCAGATGTCTTTTATGTTCAGCTTCATCATAATGTCAGTCTGCTGGTCGTCGCCTAGATGGAAAATGTGCTTGTCAAACTCAACGAAGCCATTCTTTTTATAAAAATTTATGGCCCTGGGGTTTTCTTCCCAAACACCTAGCCAAATATAGTTGGCATTTGCCTGCTTTGCAATTTGGATTGCCTTTTCGTAAAGCAATTGTCCCACATTTTTTCCATGAAATTCCTTTAACACATAGATTCGTTCAATTTCAAGTGCCTGGTCTTCTTTTAATTCGGTTTGCGAATGTCCGAAATTCAGCTTCAAATAACCAATTATGTTTTTGTCAAGTGTGGCAAAATAGAATTCAGAGCTTTTGTTATTAAGTTCGGAGGCCAATTTTTCTGACGAAAAACCTTCTTCCAAATATTTTTTCATGTTGTCGCTGGTATTCCCGACCGAAAAAGTTTCTAAAAAAGTTTGTCTGCTGATTTTTTGCAATTGGCTGACTTCGCTTAGTGTTATTTTTTTTATATCAATATTCTCCATGCTCATTCGAGTGTGCTGTTTTAACGTCTACACTAGCTAAAATTATATGCTCCCAGGTGAATATCCATGTAACGGGATTCAAGTATAAGAGAGAAAACTCGATATTGGCCTACGCTTATGCTCATCCGGGGCGATCCCGGAGTTATTCTCCGCAGATCGTCCCGACCTTTCTCAGGATCTAACCTTTACCATTTCCAGATTAGTTTGAACAGCATTGGTGTTCCTGACTTTCGTAAACAAAAAGAATGTAATTCCCACAAGCAGCACCAGGATCAGGTAGGCCACCCCAAGCATAAAGCCGCTTTGTATAGTCAGGCTGCGGATGATCGCAGAACTGAAAATTGAGGTAATGATAAACATTGAGCCTCCTGTCACGCCGCTGGCAATTCCCGCATTTTTGGTGAAGCGGCCCAGGCAATTCGAAAACAGATTATTGAATACGAAACCTGACAGGAGATGAAGGATCATAACAAACGGCATCATACTATACAGGCTGGTATAGTGCCGCGAAACAGTGATCATCGATACAGCAAAGAAAAGCTGCAGTGCCAGTGCTGCGATAATCTTCTGATCCAATGGCTTTTTAATGAAGGCCTTAGAAAGCATTCCTCCCGTCATCAGCGCCACGCCCGAAAGCAGGGCACAATTGCCGGTTACCAAAGGCGAATAATGCAGAACCTGTTCGATAATAAAAGGACTGGCCATTCCATACACCATCAGCATAGAAAAGGAGAGGCCCAGGATAAAAAGTCCGAGAGTGTAATCGGCTGTTTTAACCATCGAGAGATAAACCTTCCCAATTAACCTGACTTTAAAAGGCTGAAAGCTTTTTAATGATTCGCCGCCATACAAAAGCTCAAAGACCAGAATGATGAGTGTAAAAATTCCCAGGAAATAGAAATTGGATTCCCAGCCGAAAGATGCCTGCAAAAATCCGCCAAGGAACGGTGCAACGATTGGAGCAGTGGCCCAGATAATAGAAAACAAACTGGTATAATGTTTCAGTTGGTCGCCCGAATAACTGTCGACGAAATATGCCCTTTTGCTTACAACAATAAGGGCAACTGCAATACCATGTATAACCCTCATCAGGTAGATGATGTAGATATTATCGGTGATCGCTATTGCAAAGCTGGCCAACGCAAAAACCAGCAGCGCTGACATGTTGAGCCTGTAGCGTCCAAAGCTGTCGAGCAGGCTACCAACAAACAGCTGGCTGATGCCCGAGCTTACCAGGAAAATAACCAGTGTTAACTGAACCGCCGTTCCAGCCACATGGAAATGACTGGCCATGGCAGGCAACGAAGGCAGGTAAATATCTGTTGCCAAACCTGAAAGGGGAATAAGGGCAAATGCTAAAAGGGTATTGATGATGCGGTGGGTATCTGATGTTCTCATTTTATTTTTAATTAGAATAGACCAATCGGTCTTTTATGGTATAAAAAAAATTATTTAGTAAACGATTCAATTTCAGCCTTCAGAATTCCGGTAACAACTTCCATTTGTTCTATGCTTCCTAAAACACGAGTTGCAAGAAGGGCGCCCTCGATCATGGTAAACATCTTAATAGAAAATTGCAGAGGGTCTGCAGTTTTTTTAAACTCGCCTGCCGCAATGCCCTGGCTAAGCAAATTAAAAATTCTTTGCTGTGACGTTTTTATTGCCTGTGCCACGCGTTGTTTCATTTGGGGATTGGTATCGTCGGCCTCTGTGCCGAAGTTGAGCATTGCACAACCTCCCGTGGTGCTTTTAACGGCGCTTTGCGGGTAATAATCCAGCAAGGCGAAAAGTTTCTCTTTGTAAGTTTCTTTATCGTTTATCAGTGCCTCCAGCTTTGTATTTAATCTTTGCGACAGATAATTAAAGGCCTCCAGGCAGATCTGTTCTTTGTTTTCAAAATTGCCGTAAATGCCACCTTTCGCCATCTTTGTAGCCTCCATGATATCGCTGATGGAGGTGCCGGCCATACCTTTTGTATTTAAAAGCACTGAAGCTTTTTCTATAATAAACTGACGGGTCCGCTCTGATTTTGTCATGCTGAGACAAATATAAGACCGAACGGTTTATTTTAAGTCATCGTATTGAAATAATTTTCAGGAGAGTGATGCTAGTAAAATGAGCTATAGATCAGATCTTCAGGCTGCCTTCAATTGAATCGTCGAGAGTTTTACCTATTGCAGCTCCAATCATTATTTTTACGCCGGCAATGATATTTCCATGTTTATTATCCCAATAATAACCGGTGGAGGGCTTAACTGCAAGTACTGAGATGCGAGGATCATCTTCACCTTCGGTAAACCACGTTTTTAACAGAGGACTCCAAAATTCCTTAATTTTCGACTTGTCTTCAGAAATACTTGCCTCACCCTGTAGATACAGGAAATCTGAATGTGCAGAACCCTGGAAATATAATTTTACAGCCGGGTTTCCTGCGATATCCTGGTTAGTATGACTGTCTTTGGCACATAGGAACCATAATGTGCCTGTTTCGTCTACTTTCTGTATTGTCATGGGCCGGGTTCCTTCAGAGTCTGCGTTTGCCGGCACGGTTGAAAAAAAGCAGGTTTTAGCTATTTCAACAAGTTCTTTTATTTTTTTTACCGCAGCAGATGAGTTTAGATCTTCTTGGTTTTCTTCAGGCTGGTTTTCGTTTATGCTATTCATTGTAATTCCTTTATGAAAACAATGCAGGATGGCAATTTTTGTTTTAATTACGCATTCATAAGCTGAAGGATTTTAAAATTTGTTGAGATGAGGACGAAGGAATGCGTAATTATCTCATACTTCAGCATCCTGACGGTCATTCTCCAGATATTGCGAGATCAAATTGTATAATTGCTCAACTTTGAAAGGTTTGGAAATATAGTCTGTCATACCAAAGCCAATGCATTTCTCGCGTTCTCCGGCCATTACATGGGCCGTCATTGCAATTATAGGAAGGCTAGCCCTGAGTTCTTTCCGCATTTGTTTGGCTGTGGTATAACCGTCCATAACAGGCATGTGAATATCCATCAATACCAGATCATATCTCTTACTGCGGGCCATTTCTAAGGCAATGCCGCCGTTTTCGGCAATATCCACATCGCAGCCAAATCTCGTCAGAACTTTTTTTGCAAGAATCTGATTCATTGTATTGTCTTCTGCCAGAAGAACCTTCACTCTCTTTTCAAATTTTATAATCTCGAATTTTCCGTCAGTTGGAGGCGACTTGACGGAAGCTTTATCTTCAGAAATCAAATACGGAAGAATTACTCTGAATTCTGTTCCTTCGCCAGGAACACTATGAATAGAGATTTCCCCCTCTTGTAATTCAACCAATCGTTTAACAATAGAAAGTCCCAAACCAGTTCCCCCATAATTTCTGGTCGTTTCGGCGCTGGCTTGTGTAAACCGTTCAAACATTTCGTTTTGTTTGTCTTCGGGAATACCGATTCCGGTATCTTTCACCGAAAAAATAATTTTTGCTTCGTCTCCTTTAATCGATTGTAGTTTGATGCTGGTTTCTACGCGGCCTTCTTTCGTAAATTTAATGGCATTGCCGATCAGATTAATAAGGATCTGGGTGAGTCTTGTAGGATCTCCCAATACCGTTTCGGGTAAGTTTTTATCTGTTTGGGTTAACAATTGCAGCTTTTTCGCCCGCGCGTTTTCTAAGAACATAGTTTCGAGGGAATGCAAAAGTTCGACAGGTTTAAAAGGAACCGTTTCCATGTGCATCATTCCTGCTTCGATTTTTGAATAATCAAGAATGTCATTGATAAGCACCAGCAGATTTTCACCGCTGGTCTTTATAAATTCAAGGTATTGTCGCTGTTCAGTACCAAGCGATGTTTTATCGATCAAATTGGTAAAACCGATAATAGCATTCATGGGGGTTCTGATTTCGTGGCTCATATTTGCCATAAATCTCTCCTTCTCAATTGAGGATTCTTCTGCTTTTCGCCTGGCATGCAGCAGTGCTCGCTCAACTTCTTTTTGTTTGGTGATGTCGGATAATACACTTAGAGTGGCTGTCCGGTTTCCCATTGCAATGATTTCAACAGACATTAAAGCATCTCTTCGCTCTCCAGATTTCGTTAAAAAATAAGATTCGTGGTTTTTTAAATACCCTTGTTGATGCAGCAGAGATGTTATTTTCTTCTTATCATCATCATAAAGCAATCCTAATTCCACTTCTGTTTTTCCTTCAGCCTCTTCTTTCGTATAACCGGTTAAGTCAACAAAACTTTGGTTTACTTCTAAAAATTGCCATGAACCGATGTCACACATCATCAAACCCACGGGGCTCATTTCAAAAATCTGGTGAAATTTCCCCTGGCTTTCTTTAAGATCTTTGGTGCGTTCTTTTACTCTTCGCTCAAGGGTTTTATTCAGAATTCTCAAAGAACGCTCGGCATGATGGCGTTTTAAATCTATTCTATTGAGATGGCCTACCGTGCGGGCTATCATTAAAACGCTTACTACCAGGAACGAGAGGCCCAGGAGTGCAATACCGAACTCGACATTTATTAAATTTTGTCGGTGTGCCTCTAAACGCAGGTAGCACATTAGGAGCACTACCAGCGTGATTACAGGAATCAGCTTTTTTGCCATAATATTTCCTATGCCGCTTCCGGTGAATACACCTGTGAGACCTTTTGATGGAGTGAAAAGTGTTATGGAAATCGAAAGCAGGAAAAAAACCGTTGCAGAATTTACAGCCATCGAAGCCAAAAAGATAACTTGTAGAAGGCTGGTACGGAAAATACATATCCTATTAGGGCAATAAACGAAATTAGGGTGGCAATATGTAAAGCATACTGAGAAATAGTTATTAATCGCGGTCTGTTCCATTTAATTGCTAGGAGGGAGGATCCAATAAGTATGAAGCAAAATGCCGTGGTAGGAGCCATCCTTCCGGAAGCCACTTTTCTGAGATTATAAGCGGCTGTATCCTTAACAAAAAACTCGTCGATATAGGCATTAAAACTAAAAATGTCCTGTAACAATGATACACCTGCCAAAAGCAGAACCAGGAGGCTCAACACCATTCCATAAAAACGGTAGTGCTCCTTTTTTGAAGTAAAAACCATACGGAGCTGCCAAGGATTAAAAAGCCAAGGCCAGTATTAAATTTCATGGTAATCGGCGCACCAAAGGTTTTTAATGATTCTATGTCAAATAACCATCCGGCAATAACCATTACTGCAACTATTATAGATAAAATGGCAGTAAAACGTATCCACAGGAGATATCTATGAGGTCTCATAAAGAATTTAAAAAGGTGGAGAAAAGAGCAAATCAGACATATGTATACCTGGCGGCCCGGTGGCCAAAGTAGGGATATATACGCGATCTACAAGAATTTTTTGCTTAAACAGGGGTCTTCGAACCTGCTTTTCACACGGGAATGTTCCCATCGTCTCATCATTTCGCGTGCGAAGGCACCTTCACCTCCTGGCCGATAATTACGTTGTTAAACACAATATTCTCTGCATTGCTAAGACTGATTCCCGTTGCTGCCGAGTCGATAGTGACATTTGAGAAATGAATGTCCCTTACTTTTTTTGAAGGATAACCCTGTATTACAAGTCCGGCATTAGTGGCTTTCCGGCATTTCACATTATCCACGAATACATTCCGTATGTCGGTTGCAAAGCCTTTTCCTTCGCCGTGATAATAAGAGGTAATAAAGAAGCAGTCTTCCACTTCACCAAACTCAAGGTTGTTCACATAAATATCACGAATAAAACCTCCACGGTCTGGGTTAGATTTTAAGTAGATACCGCGTTTGCAATAACCACCGTATGTGCAGTCTTCCACGAAAACGTTTTGTACTCCCGCCGACATCTCACTGCCAATTACAACACCATGGAGACCTTTAAATCTGGAGTTGCGTATGATGATATTTTCCGAGGTGATGCCGGTTTTCCGGCCTTCATGATCACGCCCGGCTTTAATAGCCACATTATCGTCGCCGTTATTGAAATCAATGTCCTCAATTAATATATTCTTTGAATACTCGGGATCGAATCCGTCGTTATTTCTGTTAAAAGCGTCAAACTTTACTTTCCGCGCCGTAACGTTTTCCGACTTCAATAAATGAACGCACCAAAAAGGCGAGTTTTTTATGGTGACGCCCTCGATCAGGATATTTTTGCACTCAAAGAACTGGATCAGCTGCGGCCGCAAAAAGTGTCCTTTACCAAACATCCGTTCCTTCAGGGGAGTATTTTCATGATTCATTTTTCTGCTTAACAGCTGGCTTTCTTTTTGCTTTTCTGCCCATTTGCTAAAGGAATCGCTTGCGTTTCCATCTATCACTCCCTCACCGATGATGGCCACATTTTCGAGTTGATATCCATAGATAAAGGGACTATAGTTATAAAGAAAGGTACCTTCCCAGCTGGTAAGCACCACAGGCAGATAATCTGAAGGGTTGGTTCCGAATACCAGTTTCGACCCTTTTTGTAATTCGATGCAAAGATTATTCGTCAGATGAATTGGTCCGTTGACAAGGTAAGTTCCCGCCGGAACAATAATTTTTCCACCCTTTTGTTCCTTACAAGCTTGAATGGCTTTGTCAAATGCCGGTTTACAATCAGTCGACGAATCACCGACTGCACCAAATTTGGTAAGCAGCATAGAGTTTTCCGAAATTTTAGGGGGAATAATATTCTTAAGGATATTGTCGCGCTTTTCAGTTCGTGAGAGTTCTTTCTCAGGCGAAGGCTTGCAGGAAATGCAAAAAACAGAAATAAAAAGGAGGAAAAAATAGCTTTTCATACGGGCCGAATAGTATAAATATCTTTCTGATTGAATTGGCGGCTCAATATAGGAATAGATTTCTTGTTCGCACCCGAAGTTAAGTAAATACCTTTTGTTAACGGCACGAGGCAGAAGAATTTAATTAGTTCGTGAGGATACGCGTTCGGCTTAGGAATCAGGATGACCCCTTGCGATTGTCCCGATCGGTTTCTGTATATTGCATGCTGTTCTAAATCTAAACTCTGATATTTTCCACATGACACTACCTAAAATCTTAGGCGTATTTGCCCTTATCACGTTTATCAGTAACCATGGTTTTGCACAACAGGAAATGTTGTTCAGGATTAAATTTTTACCAAATAAGACCTACTCCACCGTCATGGTAAACGACATGAAGATGGAAATGGACTCCAGCGGCGATACGGTAAAGAGGAACCAAATGGAGGCAAAAGGATTAAAGTTGCCGATGTTCATAGATATGCGTCAGGAAATGGGGCTTACTACCCGGACAGGATCATTAACTGCCGACAAGCGAATACCCGTAACCATTAGCTATGATAAAATGGGAGTGACAATGAAAATGAATGGCAAAGAGATGCAGCAACCCAATAAGTTTGTCGGCATGAAGATTAAAGGACATGCTGCCGAAGACGGGAGACTGAAGGTGGATGAAATAGAAGGCGATGCTTCTCCCGAGATTAAAATCGCTTTAGAGAAAATGATGTCTCAGGTTCTGAATGCTGTGAAATTTCCGAACAAAGCGATGAAAATAGGGGACACCTTTACACAGGAAATTCCGATGGAGATGCCTGCCGGAGGAACTTCTATGAATATGCTAATTAATTCCCGGTATGTCTTGAAGGAGATAAAGGGAAATCAGGCCTTTTTCGACTACACACAAAATATTGCCTTAGATTTAACATCGGCTCAGCGCAATTCAACAGCAACAGGATCCGGCACTGGTAAAATGATCTACGATATTCCGGCAAATTATATTACCGAAACCACAGGCGATATGACGATGAAGATGACCTTGTCTGTAGGTGAAACGAGTATGAAAATTAATGTCCGGGCTAAATCAAGCGTTAAGGCCAGTATTTTATAAAGCCGGCACGCATTTTATCTGATGATCGGCAGTGTTTTGTCCGTGCAGGAGCCTAAATAAGCTTCGCTCATTTAGCCTTTTTACTTCAGGACTTTAATCTTAAAGCTGCTAAATCCAACTAAGCCTCCCATGTTACTTCCCTGTAAAATTACCGTATATGTACCTGCATTATCGGAAGAATAAAAAGAAGTAAAGCCGCGGCCTTCTGCATCGGTTAAAATATTGGCTTCCCAGTGAAGCGTTGAGCGCAGGTCTGAGAATTTGGCTGTGTTTGAAGTACTGTATTTAGGCCTGTAAAACTCTTTGGGCCAGGTGAGGGGTAAGGGACGATATACAGCTATGCCGGGAGTCTTTTTGAAAAATATTCCCTGACCAGAGCGTGTGGTGATCTCAAGGTAGGCGATATCGCTACTGCTGGTGAACTGATCGCGAATACTCGGCCTAGGTGCACCTGGTTTAGCAGCTGGCATCGATCTCCCGGCATTCCCAATCTGCTCCTCAATAGTTAAAAATGAAGAGGAATACGCGCTGGTGTTCTTGAGATTGTACATTACTTCGACACCCAAAATCTGATCTGCAGACAAACTTGTCAGAGCATCGTTTATAAAATTATAATACTGATTTAAAACCGGAGGATCATCAGCCATATAAAAGCGGTTGAGTTCTACTCCATCGACCACGAACCTCACTTTTTTTTCGTTAATATAAAAGAATTGATCGGTATCTCTTGATCTTAAAGAAAAGCCTTTTACATGTTCCTGAAGGAAATCGATCAGCGATTGCGTTCCTGCTTTTTGTGCTTCCTTTTCATCAATGATCTGATCTGCCTCTCCGGGCCCGTTCAGGTTTTTAGATTTAGGGATATTCTTTTTCCCGGCGATCACAACCTCGCTGAGCACGTTTTTTCCACTAATACTTGACTCTTCTGCTCTTAATTTCTGCTTATTACTCAGCAGTTGTAATGAACTGGGGTCGCTGCTAACGAACCAGGGGATATCGGTAGACCTTGGTGTCAGCGTGAAGGGCGCAGGTTTAATTACATCCATTTCTAATCCGATACCAAAACTCCGGCCTTTTGAATTTCGAGACTGTACAATAAAACTTACCGTGTCTACGGCGGGGAAGTTTTTAAAAATAAACCGGCCATCAGCATTCGTTACCGTATCTCTTATCAGGTTGAATTTTCCTTTGGTAAGCAATAACATCTTTGCATTTACAACAGGCTTGTTCAAAACATTAGAAACTCTACCCGATACCTGCAATTCAGGCTGCGCAGCGTACAGGGGCTTAATAGCCGGATTAAGAATATTTTTCCAGTTATAGCCCACCCAACCCTGTGTCAGCATCAGCAGATCCAGCGCTTCGCCGGTCTTTTCAGCATCACTAAAATACCATGCCGGCTCTTCGACATTTCCTTTCAACTCTGCACCGAACAAGGTTTGAGTGACAATATTCTCCTGCTGCAGCTCCGCTTTAATCTGCGAATCATCTGTAACCGCGATTGATAAGCTGGTCTCAACTGCTTTTCCCTTTGCATCGGTTACACGGATGCTTAGCGGAACACTGTCTCTTAAATGGTATTCATCTTTGGCAGAAGTAATCCGGATATTCAGATTATCCTTATGATTTATAAAGGTGACGCGCTCATTTACCGGTTCATTTTCGCTATTAAATAAGGTAAAATGAGCAATACCAGAAGGGAAATCCGTTTTTGGAACTTTCATGCGTATTCTTTGCCTGTCTGCTTTAAAGAATGCAGTAAAGTAAGGCTGGCCGTCAGAAAATCCCATCAGTTTATATTCCTGTTTATCAAGATGTTCAATGCTAAAAAGAACTTCCAGACGCAAAGAGTCATTTGTCGGAATATTGCCTACCTGTAAGGCGGACCCCGAAGTTTTAAGCGCAGGCAGGGCTACGGTCTTTGTCATTCCATCACCCCAGCTTACTACAGCCTGATAGGTCTCACCCGATATGGGAGTCAGGTTGAAAGATCCCATCCCTTTATGCAGAGACTGAAACTCAGTCAGGCTTTCGCCCCGGTTGTTTTTCAAAACTCCGCTAAGGTTAATTCCTTTGCCGTAGATATCAAGCGCTTTAAACGCGACGCGGCAGGGCAGGCCGGCAACCAGGAAGCCGCTCTCAGGCATAAACTGAAGATCGATATCCGGAGACGGACTCATCAGTAGCGGAAAACTAAGCTGCTGCTTGTCGCCTGCCTTCTCCTGCACCTTCATAAATAACGGCCCCTTAGTAGTATTCAGATCAATGCGCGCATCGAGTGTTTTATTCAAGGCTTCATAAGTGTTTTTTGCGAAATTTTTGCGACTGTCGCTAAGCTGCCATTGCAAAACTTTATATCCAAATATGTCACCATTGGCTTTTTTAAACTGAAGTGAATAGTTAAAATTTCTTTCTGCGGCATTTGCAGTGACAGTATTGGACTGATTAACAAGCCAATGGTTCGCAGCCGGACTGGCGATATAAATACGCCTGGTAAAAAAAGCCTCTTCACCAAAATTTTGCATCCAGTTGGTATAGCCTCTTATGGTATAAAACCCCTCTTTAAAGCTTTCTTCGTTAAGCACGATCTGCCCCCATGACAGACCAATAACCGCAGGCACCGAAATGCTTTTCACCACTACAGCACTGTCGGTTATCAAGTCAAGATAAACGATGCCGCTTTTAACAGAATACGAGCTTCTTCCATTAAAAAGATATGACTTAAACCAAAGGGTATCGCCAATTGTGTAGAAGGACTTATCGGTATGTACAAACAGTTTTTCTGAAGGTAAGCGTCTGTTGAATGTGTCAATCGCCGAACTGAGGTAGGCTAAAGGATTTTTCGTGCCAGTATTTACCTGGGTTTTATTTTGCGCAAAGGTTTCGGCACTGCCGAACAGAATGAAAACTACGGGCAGGATTGCAATGAAGTAATTTTTTTTAAAGGTTTTAAGCATTATTTCAAGGTGACAAGAACAGGCGGATGAAAGGTTTATAAAGTTACAGGCGATCAAGATAGGAAATGTATTGAAGTTTTCGCAGGATTCGAGAAATCCTCTTTTTATACTAAGGGCAGTCTGGGAATTATCCGCTTTTCTGGTTTCTGGATAAAATAATTTTTTTTATTGACTTTCATCATCTGCCTATCTGTAGCGGCATGGTAATTTCGCAAAAAAGAACCTCGCATAATGAAAGAGAAAAGAGAAGTTGTCTTGAAAGACACATACGCAAATCCGGCTCCACTGGGCCTTTTTGCCTTTGGTATGACGACCGTTTTATTAAACCTGCACAATGCCGGCTTTATCAGGCTTGATTCGATGGTGTTAGCCATGGGGATTTTTTACGGAGGTGTTGCCCAGATTTTAGCGGGAATAGCCGAGGGAAGGAAGAATAATACCTTTGGCTATACCGCTTTTATATCGTACGGATTTTTCTGGCTGAGCTTTGCCGCACTGCTGATTATGCCAAAGATGGGGTGGATTTCGGAAGTATCGACAGGCAGTCTGGTCGCCTTTTTAACCATGTGGGGGATATTTACATTGCTGCTTTTTATCGGAACTTTCAAGGTGAGTGTTGCGCTGCAGCTGGTTTTTGGTTCTTTAGCTTTATTGTTTTTTCTTTTAGCCCTTGGAGATTATTCCGCAAATGCCTCGATTAAAACACTTGCCGGTTTTGAAGGAATTATTTGCGGTTTCCTGGCAATATATGCCGGGATCGCTCAGGTGCTAAACGAGATGTGGGGCACGATAGTTCTGCCGCTCGGTACGGTCGCCAAAAGGAAGAACCCGAAGCACGGGGAAGTAGCTGAAACCGTATCAGCAACAGCCTGAGCAAAGGACGGAGATTTAGTCCGTTCTCTTTTTTTTACTTAGCATCTTCGTTTGAAACGGGATGAAGCGAGGTCTGTAAATTTCTCGCTTTTTTCTTTTTATCGCAGTAAAACAGTGATGATGTTTCGGGCGGAAAAGGCGAGGGCGGGCAGTAGTTTAGGTTTTAGAAACTAATGCCTTACCGCAAATTACTCCAGCTCAAATACAGCTCTTATCTGGTAGCTTAATTTTGTAGTTTTAAAATCGATTGGCTGCATCGACGCAGCCTGCTCAGTCATCAGGCCGTCGTTCATTACTGAGCCGGTACGGGCCGGATAAGTACGCTGTCCGTTTTCAATCTCATTAATTTCGAGAGCTTCTCCAACTTGATCATCAAGCGAAGCAGCTAAAGCCGTTGCTTTATCTTTAGCGGCTTTAAGCGCTTTTATTTTTAGATCCTGTTTAAGGGCTTCCAGGTTTGAGTAATCATATCCTTCAATAGTGGTGTATTCTATCGCTTTTGCATCAACTGCGTTAATGATGTGGTTAAATTTAGTCAGATCCGATACTTTTAGCCTGTATTGTTTTCTCGCCATAAAAGCAGGGTTTTTCTTTCTTTCATAGGCGTAGTTAAAGCTGGAGACATCGTTGATCCTGAAATTTTCTTTTGGAATGCCGGCCTTCGCAACAGCGCCCCGGAGTCTGGCCTCCAGATCTTCTATCAATGCCTTCTTCCCGGATGCCTTATCAATAAATTCTTTAATAGATATTCCAACATAGATAATATCGGGAGTAACTTCCGTTTCTGCCGATCCTAGAACTTCTATTTTGTGCCGGGTGTCGACAGTTTGTGTACAAGCTGAAACTAAAAATGCTCCTGCGACAGCAGCGATAAATGCTAATCTTTTCATTTTTTGAAGATATGTGTTATGATAAGATGCAGAAGTTCAGTTTTTCCATAAAGCAGATTTCACCCCTCAGCGATGCCGGCAGCATCGCGGCCGTACAAAATTGTATTTTTACGCAAATAGCCCCTATAATTGACGCAGTAGGCCAGGATAAGGCCCAATTTTCTTACTAAGTTTACGGTAAATAAAAAGAACCGAAACAAATCTTACAGGCAATGAGCACGGAAATTCAAGATTATAACAATTCGCAAACGGATGAAGAAAGGTTGGTATGCAATGTCTTATTACAGCAAATCAATCAAAACTTACCCGACGCTGAAGGCAAAATCTGGCACAGACATCCCGTTTGGTTTCTAAACGGGAATCCAATTGTAGGTTACAGTAAGTTAAAAGGAGGTATTCGATTGTTGTTCTGGAGCGGCCAGTCATTTGGAGAACCTGATTTGTATCCTGAAGGAACTTTTAAAGCAGCCGAAGCCCGTTATATTTCCAGCGAACAAATTAACCGGGTTGATCTTGAACGATGGCTTAAAAAGGCCCGGGATATACAATGGGATTATAAAAATATAGTGAAGCGTAAAGGGGTATTAGAACCACTGGCGGGTCTTTGATCCTCCCACAGTGCTTGAGAAATCGCCCCTGGATTATTTTCACGAAACTACCGGCTAAAAACGCCTCGTTATTGCAGGTAATTAAGATCGATATAACTGGTATAATCAGGGTTCACTGATGTTACTCCGGATATGTAGTAGAATTGCGTCTGGCAGTCGGTTTGTTGTATTTCCGACCAGGAGAGCGCACTCAAATCAATTGTGCCTGAATAATGCCCTTGCGAGCTAAAAGGAAATGTCTCTTCATTAAGATAAAACTCGTTTATTCCGCCATCAACGCCATAAACATTGAATTGTACCATATTCTCCCAGCCCTGCGATGTGTATATGTCGGGTATGTATGCGGAGGGGCTCTTCGTCACCATATCCCAGTGAAGAATTTTATTGGCATCAATATAATACTTAGAGTGGACAGCGCCATTGGTGTTTGCCGAATCCAGCACAACAATCCAGTTGGCTTTTGATTAGCTAAAGCATATCAAAGAGATAATAATTAGTAGTTTATTCTTAACTGTAGTTTATAATCTGCCTACTCTTTTAAAGATTTTCGGCTTCCTCTGATAGAATAGATGTTTTTAACCGGTGGTTCTAAAGTAGATGAATGATTTTCGGCAAGCAACCCGTACTATCCTGCCCCTGGTACGTGAAGACTTTAAGGTTTAATTTACATTCATCGAAGTAGCGTCATAAAACCAAAGATTCAGAGTTATTATCATGCTTCAGTATATTTTTGCTCCTTTAGATACAATTGCTTTATGAGTGGATCAGATTTAAGCCATATTCCTTTTTCCGTGCTTGATTTAGCGACGGTGGCACAAGGTTATACACCAGCCGATAGTTTCAAACACAGTCTGGATCTTGCCAGGCATGCCGAAAGTTTAGGATATACACGTTATTGGTTTGCAGAGCATCATAATATGATAAGCGTTGCAAGTTCTGCAACAGCTGTTCTAATAGGATACATCGCCGGAGGAACTGACCGGATAAGAGTGGGGTCGGGAGGTATTATGCTGCCTAATCATTCTCCCTTAATTGTTGCAGAACAGTTCGGTACATTAGCTTCTCTATATCCTGATCGTATTGATCTTGGGCTGGGCAGGGCTCCCGGAACGGATCAGGTGACCGCTAAGGCTATCCGCGGAGAAAATTTCGAGACAGTACATAGTTTTCCAAACGATATAAAAAAGCTTCAGCTATTATTTTCAAGTGAGAACAGTAGTAATGAGGTACGTGCCATACCTGGTGAAGGTTTGGATATCCCCATCTGGATATTGGGTTCTAGTACAGATAGCGCGAGATTAGCCGCTGCTTTGGGCTTGCCGTATGCTTTTGCCAGTCATTTTGCCCCGGCTTACTTTAAAAATGCTATTAATATTTACCGGGATAATTTTAAACCCTCCGAACACCTTCAAAAACCTTATATACTGGCTTGTGTAAATGTGGTAGCAGCAGATACGGATCAAGAAGCAAATTATCTGGCTACTTCGGTACAGCAGTTTTTTATGGGCGTGGTTACCGGAAAACGAAATCTCTTGCCGCCTCCTGTAGATTCAATGGACGATATCTGGACTATTTATGAAGAGGCCGCGGTAAAGCAAATGCTGACGTATTCGTTTATCGGCGGCCCCGAAACTATTGAAAATGAAATGAGCTCTTTTATCGCCGATAACCAGATTAATGAAGTTATGGCAACTTCTCATATTTTTGAGCATCAGGCCAAATTAAGGTCGTACGAGCTTTTCGCAGAAGTGTTTAAAAAATAAGTTTGTTCCGCAACAGCGGGAGTTTAAGATGTTTGGCAAGCAATCTTATTCTCCCGTATATGTCCTCACATATTCTGCAAGTTTTTCCCGGTTAGACTGTGTCGGTAATACATCATTTAACAGGTTGAAGTTTTGACGGTCCGTAACTGTTCTGTAAGAAAGTTTAGCCAGCTCGAGCCTGCTGGTTTCAGAATTAATAAGTGAGATCAATTCTTTCACCTGGCTGGAAGTAAAGTAGTAACTGGGATTGCTAAACGTATTTCTTAGGGCATTAGCTTTAAGCGGCTGAACCAGGTTACTGCGAACGGTTAGAACCAACATGTTAAAGTCTCCCTCTGCCATAGCAGTTTTTATAGTTGTGTTCCCTGTAGTCGTTCCCCCCTGTGCGATAACATAGTTATTAAATTCGGTTCTGTTAGAACTGATGCTGAACAGATCGGCCAGGGTGCTAAAATTCTCGGGGTCTGTTACTCCCCGGAAAGAGAGTTTGGCAAGTTCCAGTTTATCGCTTTCGGAAGTTACAAGAGTAAGGAGCTGTCTTATTTGGGAAGTGCTGAAATAATTATTACTATTTACAAATGCATCTCTTATGGCTTCGCCTTTAAGCGATTGCGACCATTTATCTTTCACACTTTGCAGCAATTGATTGAACTGGGTGGTGCTCATTTGCGCTTTCGCAGTGTTTTGAACCTGCCCACCAGTTAACGCCACGAAACTGTTAAACTCGGTTCGGTATGCGGTGCTGTTAAACAGGTTTACCAGTGAAGCGAAATTAGCCGGATCGGTGACTCCGCGGTGAGCGAGCTTAATAAGATCAAGGCGATTGCTTTCGGAAGTGATTTGAGTTAATAATTGCCTGATTTGAGAAGTGCTGAAGTAATTACCGGTATTAACAAAAGCACTTCGTACAGTTTCTGCTTTGAGCGATTGTGACCAGTTATTCCTTACCTCTTGTAATAGCTGATTAAACCGTGAATCGGTCATCTGAACAGTCGAAGTCGGGCTTTGGCCAGCCTGTGACTGTGCATATACATTAAATTCCTCCCTGTGCGCTGTACTGTTAAACAGGTCGGCTAACTGGTAATAATTAGCAGGATCGGTTATATCACTGTACGCAAGTTTTACCAGCTCAAGTCTGTCGCTTTCAGAAGTGATCAAACCTAATAAAGCCTTGATCTGTGCAGTGCTGAAATAACTGTTGGTAGCGATAATAGCATCCCGGATAGTTTCTCCTTTAAGAGACTGCGACCACTTCGCTTTTATGTTCTCGACAAGGAGGTTAAACTTGTTGCTTGTCATTGGAGTTCGCACATTAGTCGGACTGCTGGTTGCCGGTACTGCCTGTTCGGTAAACTGGACTCTGCCATTTACAAGAATTGTAATATTCATATCGAACCCTTCTCTCAGTTCGAATGTTTTAGAATAGACCGGAATGTTCTGAAGTTTGCCGTTATTAACAGGATTATTACTTTTTAACCTGTATAGCTTCAGTGTGTGTGTACCTACGGGAACATCATCAATATCAACTTTATACGTTTTAAGATTTTTAGTATTGGTATTTGAATAGTAGCTTGTCTGATCGATCATGACCTGGAAGTTACTGGTGTTTTTGTTAATTGATTTAAATATTAGTGTGATTTTAGCGGTTGTCTGAGCAATTCCGGACAGTGTTAGGAAACTGCTTATTATTAGTGCGACTAGAATTTTCATGGTAGGTCCTCCTGTGTTGTAATAGTAGAGCAAAATTTAAGCCAAACAATAATTTTTTAATTAATTAGATGGTGGCGCCGCCGGCGCAGCGTCGCCTGGCAGAGCAAGGATGACTACTTTGTTTCTTGCAGATACCCATAAAGTTATAGCTGCATAGGAATTGCGTTAACTCTGATCAACAATCAAACGGACCTAAGCTTTCTACGACCGGACTTTTTGGTATGTCATCATGATGGTACAGGATGCCATTGTTTATTTTAAGTATTATGTTTGAAAACCAATTAAAATCGACCAGAGTAGTTTTTCGAGTTAAGCTGTATTAACCTTGACATAATTTTAGTACAGTGTGAGATGTGTGATTTTTTGGGCATTATAAATAGAAACCAATTAATAAATATTTATAAACCAAATTACTTCTTTATGCAAAAAAAATTACTAACCATGTGTGGCTATGGCCTTTCAATCTATCCCATTTCCTTCCAGTTTTCATACCCTTTAAGCGCTTTCTGTTGCCTGTTCACATTTGTTTCCAGCGGGAATAGGGCAACATACTATACTGGATTATCATTCTGTTAAAGAGGAATTTTTGATCCGTACTGAGAGTTCTCAGGACTGCTGAAAGGGAATCTATCTAAGCTACCTGATTACAAGCAGTAGAGGATGATCAGATAGTGTTTTAAACCCGATAAAAGAATAACCAATTAATTAACCAGTTAACAAGAAAACTATGAAAGAAATTTTACAAGGAATTATTTTATCTAAAGAGCGGCTCTTTGAGTTTACAGAGTTCTTTTCGCGAAAGGCGACTTTTAGAATTTCTGTTCTTACCGTCTTAAGCCTTTTGAGTTTAAATTCATCCTTTGCACAACAATGGACTATTTTGGGTAATGAAGGGCAGATATCTTCAGTTGCCTCTTCTTTTACGTCCATCACGGTTTTAAATGATGTGCCTTATGTCGTTTTCAGAGAAGGCACTGGCCCTGTTGCAAAAGTGAAAAGGAGAAATCCCAGCACAAGTGCCTGGGAACAGGTAGGGGATAATATAGGCTCCAATCTCAACTATACAAGGATATACCTTGATAAAGCGAGCAATCTTTTCGTTACTTATGTTGATGCTTCCAACGGAAATAAATTAGCAGTAAAAGTGTATAACGACAGCAGCCAGGTTTGGCAGCCGCTGAAAGGTGATATTAGTAACCTGTACGTTTCTTCAGGCTCGGTTACTAATAACGTAAGTCAATACAGTTCTACACCGCGAAGTTCACTGGCATTCGATTCGGACAACCAACCGTACATTGCGTTTGGCGAGGGTGCGAATCTGGTACCATATGTAAAAAAGTTCGATGGAAGTTCCTGGGTAACGGTAGGTTCTGCCTCCGTAAATGCAGCCGCAAAAGCTGTAGGGGTTAGTCTTGTATTAGACGAGGCCGACGTACCCTGGCTTGCGTATTGCAACTTGTCGACCCCAACCTCCACAACGGGAACAATGGCACTTTACCAGTGTAACAGCGGCACCTGGAATCCCGTTACTGTTAATATAGGCGGAATTCGTCATACAAGTATGGTGCTGAATTCTGCAGGAAATCTGGCAATTGCCTATTTCAATACAGGAAATTCAAACAGGGCCACGGTGATTGTGTACAATAAAACTGCGGGTACCTGGGGCACTGCAACAAGCCTTTCCTCAAGGGATGCTCCAAGCATCAGCCTGATCCGGGATATTTCCGGCAATCTGTATTGTTCTTTTATTGACGCCGTTACAAGCGCTTTCCTAAGCACTGCCCGGGTATTTAAACAAGCAGCAGGCGCTACAGCATGGACCGAAATGAAAGATCCTTCCGTTGTTCGCGGCATCGACGAGCCTGTAGGTAATCTAACCATCGCTTCAGGAAGCGAATACCCTTATGTAGTTTATACAAAAACCAATTCCAGTGGTGTGAGTACACCAATTGCGCGCATGTACGCACCCCCGGCCGCACCTGCTGTTCTTAGTACTTCGGCTATCACTAACGTAACGCCTACTTCGGCAGTAGCAGGAGGAGATATCACATCGGATGGTGGATCGGCTATTACAGAAAGAGGAGTTGTATACAATACCAGTGGAAATCCGACAACAGCGAATATAAAAGTTGTGGCTGCAACTGCTGGTTCCGGATCTTATACCGTAACTATTCCAGGTTTGACCCCGGCTACATTGTATTATGTACGAGCATATGCTATTAATAGTGGAGGTACCACTTACGGTGGCGTGGTACGAGTAAATACCCTTGCCGTTCCTGATGCAGTGGTAAACACTCCGAAGCAAATGGAATTTTTGAACCGGGGTGTAGTGGCTGTGCGTAAAACAAGCAGTCAGGTGTTTATCAGCTGGCGCCTGCTGGGTAATGATCCCTCAGGAATTGCTTTTAATATTTACCGCGACAATGTGAAATTGAATGTCACACCTATCACTACTTCTACAAACTTTCTTGATAATACTGCCGTTAACGGCAGCTATACTGTAAAAACAGTGATTAACGGTTCTGAAGGACCTGCTTCTGCGCCTGCTACCGCATGGGCTAATAATCAATTATCTATTCCACTTCAAATGCCTCCTGCAGGTACTCTTCCTGACGGAAGGACCTACACCTATACCGCCAATGATGCCAGTGTAGGAGATGTAGACGGCGATGGTGAATACGAGATTATCCTGAAATGGGCTCCAACTATTGAAAATCATAACTCAGGTGGCTATAGCGGTAAACAGATCTTCGATTGCTATAAGCTGGACGGTACCCGTTTGTGGAGAATTGACCTGGGTATCAATATGAATGGTGGTCCTCACTTTAATCCATTTATGGTTTATGACTTTGATGGAGACGGAAAAGCCGAAATCATTCTTAAAACTGCCGATGGTACTATCGATGGTACCGGTAATGTAATTGGTAACGCAAATGTTGATTACCGTAATTCTGCCGGTTGGGTACAGCAAGGACCTGAATGGTTAACCGTTTTCAACGGATTGACTGGCGCTGCTATGGCTACAGTTGATTATCAGCCTGCCAGAGGTAATGTGTCGGATTGGGGAGATAACTATGGTAACCGCCAGGATCGTTTTGTCTCTGCTGTTGCTTACCTTGATGGTGCCCGCCCGAGTATCATCGTTGGTCGTGGATATTATGACAAATTGGTGCGTGCCGCTTACGACTGGCGCGACGGACAACTAACTCTTCGTTGGATTTTTGACAGTAAGGATCCCAGCGATCCTGCTAATAATGCTTTGTCGAGCCAGGGTAACCATCAGATGACTATAGGCGATGTGGATGGCGATGGAAAAGACGAAGTAATTAATGGGTCTAGTGCGATTAACGACAACGGTAAACGTCTTTGGACTTACGGACAGGGTCATGGTGATGCCTTACATATGTCGGATATGGATCCCGATCGTCCGGGTCAGGAGATCTGGCAGTGCCTGGAGTCTCCCGGCCAATACAGTCCGTATGGTATAAGACTTAATGACGCCAGAATTGGTGAAATGATTTTCGGTGTTCCTACTACCGGCGACGTTGGTCGTGCTTTAGCAGCGGATATAGACCCCAATCACAGAGGCTACGAAATGTGGAGCTCTTCCGGTAACCTTTATAATGTTCAGGATGGTGAGATTGGCACAGCAAAGCCGACTAATGGCAGCCAGGCGGTGAATGGTGCTGTGTGGTGGGATGGTGATTTGGGTCGTGAACTGCTGGATGGTACAATCATGGACAAATGGAATCCGGTGACAAAATCACTGAATCGTTTATTCACCATATATCAGGCCGCTCCGGTTTCGTCTAATAATGATACTAAAAAGAATCCTGCTTTAACTGCCGATATATTTGGCGACTGGAGAGAGGAAATCATCTTGCGTCGCTCTGATAATACTGCATTGATTCTTTTCACAACTAACATACCAACGGAGCATCGTATTTATACTTTAATGCATGATCCGCAATACCGTACTGCAATAGCATGGCAGAATGCTGCATACAACCAGCCGCCACACCCAAGTTTCTTCCTGGGTTATGATATGGCTGCTGCGCCTGCACCTAATATTGAAGTGAAATACATCACAGCACCAGCGACTAAGAGCAGCTCTAAAAGCACGCGTGCTGATGGATGTGATGCTGTTGTTACTTATGTTGCCGAAGCTCCAGGATTTCCTGCTCCGACTTATACCTATTCTTCTAACGGGGCAACCACAGGTGCAGGAAATGGTACAGGTTCTGGCCTTGTATTTAACAAAGGGATTACAAATGTTACGGTTACGGCTACCAATTCTTCAGGATCGGTTAATTATAGTTTTGATGTAACTGTAATCGATTCAGTTAGTCCAGTTCTAACAACTCCATCCGCGCAACTGTTGTGCTATAGCGAAGCAGGGTACACTGTTCCGCCGCTGACTGCAACAGACAATTGCGGACTTGTTAACATTACTTACACCATAACTGGTGCTACCGTAAGAAACGGAACCGGCCCCGATGCAAGCGGAAGCTTCAATGTGGGTGAGTCGAAAATTTACTGGACCGTTACAGATGGTAATAACCATCAACTAACAGATAGCACTTCTGTAACTGTCAACGCCCCAATTGCGGCAAGCATTCCTGCAGTATATTCTATAAATCCGGCTGTAGATTTACCTAACACCCTTTATTATGGCTACGGACCAAGTTCTCTTACTTTAAATGCAACGGCAACAGGTGGTTCAGCGCCTTATACTTACCTTTGGAGTACCGGGGAAACTACTGCTTCCATTAGTGTAAGTGCTGCGGGAACGTACATAACAACTATTAAGGATGCCAAAGGTTGCACAGCGACAGCATCAATAACCATTAATGTTGTAGATGTTACTTGTGGAAATAAGAGCGATAAGGTATTGATATGCCATAATGGAACAGCTATTTGCGTTTCCTCCAGCGCAGTCCAGGCCCATCTTAATCATGGCGACCGCCTAGGAGGATGTTCAACAAATAACTTATCGTCCATCTCTGCTGCTCTGGCCCTTGAACCGATTGTTTCTGTAGAACCTGTAGTATCGGTATATCCGAATCCATCGAACGGAAATTTCAAAGTGAGTGTAAGCAGTGTGGAAAATGGAAAAGTTTCTATATCGGTTTATAACGTAGGTGGAACACTTGTAAAATCAACCACTGACATCAAGAATGGTGCTTTTGAAAAAGAAATGAACCTTCAGGGATTACCTGCCGGAACATATTATATCAAAGTTAATCTTGGAAACTTCAGCGATACCCGTTCAGTAATTGTGAATTAATAATTAATGAATTTGATTAAAATTGAGAGCTTTCTAATTTTAGAAGGCTCTTAATTTTTTAAAGGGAAATCAATTTCGCCATTGCAGAGTAATGCAATTTCCGCAGACCGGCGGTTACGTACCAAATCAAGATTTTAACTGAGTGCCAGCTTATTTAAGCAAAAACAATCCTGACTGGAAATCTATTATCATAATTAGCATAAGATCAATGAAACAATGGAAACTAAGAACAAAACGCTTGTAGTAAAGGACTTTAACGAAAAGTCGATCCTCGTATCCAGAGAATTTAATGCACCTCTTGCGAAAGTATGGCGTGCCTACACCGATAGGGAACTTCTGGACCAATGGTGGGGGCCACAGCCATGGAGGGCAGAAACCAAGAGAATGGACTTTAAACCCGGCGGTCACTGGTTGTACGCTATGGTAGGGCCGGATAATACCAAGATGTGGGGGATAATGAATTACATTTCGATCGACCCTTTAAAACGGATAGATTTTGAAGATGCATTTTGCGATGAGAATGGAAATATAAACCCGGAACTACCTGTTTCGAAAAGCAATACTGTTTTTACCGAAACAAGTAATGGAGTTAAAGTGGAGTTCAGGATGACTTATGCGAGCGCAGAAGATGTGCGAAAATTAGTAGAAATGGGCTTTGAACAGGGAATTACAACCTGTTTTGATCAGCTGGAATCTTTATTGGATCAAAATAAAATTTAGCAGTTTATAGCAAGTGTAAATCACTAAGCTGCAGGTCGTCTTTCTGACTGGCCTTATATTAATTTGCGGTCCTTTTATTTATGAAATTAAAATAAACGGAAAGAAATGCAGCAATAGCAAAGCTAAAAGCTGTTATATAATCAATCAATAAAGAGCTTATGGATTTTCCTGTGAGCTTATCAGCCATATATTTGATAAAAGAACCAGGAAGATTTTGTTCTCCTAATTTAGCTTTTATCTGCCACTGCCAGTCAGTTAACGGGCAATAACCTAAGCCGAACCAGATGCCAAGTATCACCCAGGAGAAGGCAGTAATCATGACACAATAAAAATGAATTTTTCTGGTGGACTTCCATATCCATCCAAAGAGGTTAATGCCAATAATGATAAAATGAAGCAGGGTAAAGAAGATATCAAGGGTAAGTAGCCACATCTATGTTTAACAGTCTGATTAACATAAAGCTGTAACAAGCCTTAGTTTTAACTGTTTTTCTTTAAGGTTAATGGTACCTGCTGAGCCACAAGGCTTGTGAACATTATTGCTTAATTTACTTATATCAAAAAAATGCGTCAGGTAGATTCAATGTCTTATTTTTTTGAATCGAAACATTAACCGTATTAGGAAGTTGATCTAAGAAGGTCCTTGCTAACTTAAAGCAAAAATGAAGCGAGTTTTGTGTGTAGATGATAATCAGGACATTCTTGATATCTATGAAATTATTTTAAGTGCCGAAGGATATTCGGTTAAAACATCAATTTACCCCGTTGACATTCTTCAACTTATATTAGATTTTGACCCGAATTTAATCATCATGGATATCAACATGGCCGACTTTAATGGTCTGGAAGTTTGTAAGGAAATAAAATCTTATATAAACAATAAAAATACGCCGGTAATAATAATATCATCTGATGAATCTATTCATACAGCGGTGTGTACCTTTGGCGCTACAGCTATAATACTTAAACCTTTTGAAATTGATGAATTAATTAAAACAGTACATTTTCACTTGTTTGAGTTTGTGCTTTAGTTCGTTGAATAATCTGATTGTTTGTCAGATACTTTGGGAATCTTGAAGCTAAAAGTAGAACCTGCTCCGGGCTTACTCACAACGCCTAATAATCCTTTGTGTCTCGAAATAATATCATCACAAATATAAAGTCCCAAACCTAAGCCCGATATGTGAGGGGCCACATCCTCTGCTCTGTAAAATCTTGAAAAAATATGAGTCTGCTGATCCTCCCTTATACCTGTTCCGAAATCTTGCACGGATACTAATACATCGGTATCTGATTGAGATACTAAAATTACGATGCGATTAGAATGGGGGGAATATTTAATTGAATTTGATATTAAATTATTTATTACCTGTTCAATGCGATGTTTATCCGCGTGCACCAGCAAACCCTTAGGTATAAAAGTACTTTCTATCTTATGTTGAATACCGCCAAATTCAATAATTTCAATTACCTCTTTGGTCAGTTCGCAAATATCAAATGTGCTCAAATTCAGAGTTAGCTTGCCTGCCTCTATTTTTGAAATATCCAGAAGATCGGAAATAAGACCAGATAATTTTTTTACCTGCCTGAGAGCTTTATCGATAAATATTTTGTTCTTGTCATCTGCCTGATTTCGTTGCATTATCTGCAGATAAGCGCTTATGCTCGTAAGTGGTGTCTTTACTTCGTGACTGGCAATTCCAATAAACTCATCTTTTCTTTTATTGAGTTCTAATTCCTGATTTTGAGCGGCAAGTTCCTTGTTTGCTAAAACCATTTCGGCTGCTCTTTTTTCTTTCTCGCGGTTTTGAAAGATGAGCTCCTGATTTGCAATCACCAGTTCTGCAGCACGTTTTTCCTTCTCAGAATTCTGGAAGATGAGTTCTTTATTGGCAACAATAAGTTCAGCTGCTCTTTTTTCTTTTTCTTCGTTTTGGAGAAGAAGTTTTGTATTTGCAATCATTAACTCGGCTGCTCTCTTTTCTTTTTCTTCATTTTGAAAGGCACGTTCAATATTAGCGATAGCCAGCTCAGCCGCTCTTTTATCGCGCTCTTTAGTTTGAAAGTCGAGCTCGATATTGGCCAGAATAAGTTCGGACGCTCTTTTCTCTTTTTCTAAAAGTTGAAAGTCGCGTTCGATATTGGCTACTATAAGTTCCCCGGCCTTTTTTTCCTGCTCTTCCTTTTGATATGCCAGTTCCTGGTATGCAAGGATTAAGTCGTCTGATATTTTTTTAATGGGCATAATCCAACATGATTTCTTAAATAAGTTCTTCCCCGGCATCGCACTGCACATTTAAACAGATCTGAAATCATTGGGTAAAAGTTTAAAGCTTAATAAAGCTTGCGTTTCTCAATAATCTTCTCTGATAACATATTTGTTAAACTCAAAAGACTGCCGGGTCAGATGAGGTAATTCTTAAGTCGAAGGGAATAGTTGCCGAAGCATTCTCTTTAAAGGTAATCTTATTTAACAGTTTTCAGCATGATTGGACATTTATTCGATTGGATGCCTTGAAGAATTAGTTTAACATTTAATGTTCTAATAAGAAATCCATCCGGAAAAATCTTATTTTGCCCCGACCATGAAACTATATTTTTTTATTCTCGCCTGCGGTCTGGCCGCCTGTACCACTCCTTTAAAGAAGATAGAAAGCCAGAAGATCTATTCTAAGAAAATGGTGGAAGGCCGTGCTATGAAGAGCTTCTATACAAACAGGAGTGAACAGGAGCTGGCCAAAGCACACTGGGACTATGTTCCTGGCCTGGTTGCCTTCAGTGTTCTGAAAGCCTGGGAACAATATCCGGAAAAAGAAGAATATTACCGAGTTGTAAAGGCCTATGCCGATTATTGTCTGCAGGGTAACGATACTGTCAGTGTCGGCAAGAGTAACATTGATGACCTTGCAGCAGGGAAGATCTTTTTTACCTTATACAAAACTGAATTAAAAAAAGGTAACACCGCCGATGCCGGACGTTATAAGAATTGTGCGACTTTTTTAAGGAATAAGCTTAAATATAGTCACAGCCGCATCGATACCTCTAAGCCAGGGGCAGGAGGCTTTTTTCATAAAGCACAGTACCCGAATCAGATGTGGCTTGACGGTTTGTATATGGGACCAGCACTATATGCCCAATGGCAGAATAATTTTGGCACAGAAAAAGGGAGCGAAGATAACCGCCAATCATGGGACGATATTGCGCATCAATTCAAGACAATCCACCAATATACCTATGACCGGGAGAAACAGCTTAATTACCATGCATGGAGTGCTGCTCCTGAGGACGAGAACTCATTCTGGGCCAGAAAAAGCGGCCCTTACAAAGGCTGTTCGCCCGAATTCTGGGGAAGGGGCATGGGCTGGTATTTCGCGGCATTAGTCGACGTACTCGAAGTTATGCCTAAAGAACACAGGGATTATAAAGCTTTAACGGCAAATTTGAACCAGGTAGCCGCGGGCCTTGCACGATACCAGGATAAGCAGAGCGGCTGCTGGTACCAGTTACTGCAGTACGACACTTCGAAGAAAGCCGACAACAAAGGTGATGAGATTGCAGGGGAAGTTTATAATCAATGCGATAAGGCAAATTACCTGGAGTCCTCGGCATCTTCGATGTTTACCTATGCCTATTTGAAAGGTATCCGTTTAGGGGTTCTGGATAAAAAGACCTTTCTTCCTTTGGCAGAGAAAGCTTATAGGGGATTGCTGAGTAACTTCATTCGCGAAGAAAACAATGGCGAACTCAGTATACTGCAATCTTGTGCTTCTGCAGGCCTGGGTCCGGCGAGAGACAAGTCAAGAACCGGGACTGCTAATTACTATCTCTGTGGCAAAGATGTGACTGTTGTCCAAAACGAAGGAAAAGCAATTGGACCTTTTATTCTGGCAAGTTTGGAGTATGAAAGGCGGAAGTAATTCGCTCGTTTGGCATAATTAGAACTTGTCTCATTCGGGTGAGTTCTAATTGCCTCCCTATGCGGGATGTGGCGAATCTTGTAAAAACATGTAAGAATCAATCCTCAATGTTATTGCGTCTCACTACGATCTATGCAAATCAGGCTTTTAACATTGCTGTAAGCCAGGAGCTAAAAGCCTGATTAAATTAAGCTGGTAAAGAAAAATCTAATCCAATCTCTTCATCAAATCCTAGGCTTTAGCGAACGCTTCGGCAAATACAGGGGCAAAGTGCTCTAACCTGATTTTACCCTGCGGAATAAAGCCCTGCTTGCGATAATGTGAAAACATTTCGCCGCTGCGTATTGCAGTCCCCATTTCGGTATAGTTTTTAGCATTGTCTTCGGGTAGCCCGTTCTGCAGCATTGCGCCTAATGTAGCATCATCCGTGAAGTCAACCCAGGTTAAGTCGGGTTTATCGATGGCCTGACCGAGTACACGCGCAATTTCGTGGGTACTGCGTTCATCAGAGATAATATAGCGGTTACTTTTGCCGGTAAATGATAAATCCAGTAATTCTTGTGCCGCCACCTCTGCAATATCCTTGGGATCTGCCATTAACATTTCAGTATCCGCACCATAATTTCCGCCAATTATGCCCATGTATTTCACCATTCCGGCATTGTTCAGAAAGTTATAAAAGTAGAAACCCGGTCGAAGGTGTTTTACATGGACTTCTTCCAGTGCATTCAAGGCCTTTTCGACCTGGTAAAGGCCACTCACCGGGCCGCAGCCTTCCGGCATATGGGCACCGATGCTGCTTAGATTCACAACATGTTTAATCCCTGCAGATTTAATTGCTTCGGCATAATTTTTACCTACATCTGCAATCTGTTGTTTCCAGTTGCTACTTCCAAAAAATGGAGGTACCATCGTATATGCCGCATCGGCTCCTTTGAATGCATTTAATAAAAATTCAGGGTCTTCTACCGAACCTATGGCGGCGGAAGCTCCCAGTTTTTCAATGGCAGCACTATTATCAGGATTATTGCTGATAACTGTTACTTCGTGGCCTGCTTTAATTAGTTGCTGGGTCAATGGTTTGCTGATGTGTCCTAAGGAACCTGTTACAATATATTTCATAATTTATATTTCTTTGATATATGACTAGTCAAAGGTATATTTGTACATACTTTTTTACAAGTACTTACCCGAAAGTATGTATGGTGTTATGACAAAAATAAAAGAGACATCCACGAACCATTCCAATAAGACCACCGCCTTGTCTGAGTGCCCGGTGACTTATACACTGAGTAAAATTTCCGGCCGTTGGAAGCCACTCATTATTTTCAATTTGCTCCCCGGTATCAGGCGTTACAACGAATTGAAGAAGAGTATTCCTGCCATTACAGAAAAAATGCTGATTCAACATTTAAAGGAATTGGAAGCCGATCAGTTAATTATCCGGAAAGCTATGGCCGTGGTGCCGCCTCATGTAGAATACAGCTTAACCGAAATGGGGAAGGAGCTAGCCCCGGTTTTAAACGAAATGGCAAGCTGGGGCCTGAAGAACCGGGAACTGATATAAACCTAGTTATCCCGTTCTACCATGTATCGAATCCACAAGAAATTCTCGTAGATCCGTTCAACGGACTTTATGGAAAAGCGGGTAGCTCTCCGGTTTCCATAACCCTCTTCGGCTTCGAACACGGTAGGAGACCCGATAGTACCATCTGCTACCGGAGCCAGTACCAGGCTGAATTCATCAATCAAACCAGCCTTTAGAAAGGAGCCGTTCACATGTCCACCTCCATCTATGCGGAGCGTTTTTATATTGAACAGGTGATATAATTTCTGCATTACCTGGTCAAGGTCAATTTCTTCTTTTCCTCCGAAAATATAAGATACATTTCTGCTCTTTAAATGAGCAAGGTAAGCTGATGGAACTTTCTCAGTTAACACCTCAATCACCTGCTCTGTGGATACCATATTATTGTCCCAGAAACATTTTCCTGAAGGATCAATCACCACTGCATATGTTTTAGATTCTTGTTCGGCGACGAAATCTTCGTAAGGTACATTCGCGTTCGCGTCAAGAGCATATGGCTTTTGGCTTGAAAATTCCTGCATTGTTACCCGGCCAACCAGCCAGGCGTCCGCTTTAATCTGTTCAGCTGTTTCTTCGAAGTATTTGTGATGGTCCTTAAATCCCCAGATGTTTTGTTTGATCCGCCCATCTACAGAGCCCAGCATATGGCAGATAATGTATGGTTTCATAGATTTTACAAATTTGGTTTTTTATATGCAAACTTTATACCTCTTCCGGAAACAGGACAGTTTTTGATTTGAGAACCAGCGCCGAATTCGTTCTGGATACTGCCGCTTTATGCTTCATAATCAGCAGCCAGGCAAATCCTGCGCCTCCCAGTGCCATCACCACACCAACCATCGCCGGAGAAGTATAGCCTAATCCTGCAGCGATAGGAATTCCACCGAGATATGCACCCAGGGCGTTACCCAGGTTGAAGGCAGCTTGAGTAATAGAAGCACCCAGCATTTCTGCACCTTTAGAACTTTCGATCATTAACATCTGGATAGGTGCCGCGAGAGCAAGAGAGCAGCTTCCGGCAATGAAAGTGAGAATCACCGACATAGTCTGACTGGCCGAGAAAAAATAAATAAGCACCAGGGTGAAAGCCATGGCAATAAGCAGTACAATGGTAGCGGAGGCAGGTTTCAGCGAGTCTGCCAGTTTACCTCCCGCAAAATTTCCAACTACCATGCCGAGCCCGGCAACCATCAGGATGTAGGGAACAGCAGAAGCAGAAAAGTTGGAAACATCTGTCATCAACGGAGCTATGTAACTTATCCAGCAGAACAGGCCACCGGTACCGATAGCTGTTATCATGAAAATGAGCCAGGGTTCTATTCTTCCAAAAACCTTAAGTTCCGATTTGATGTTGGCATTTTTATTCGCAGGTAAGGAGGGAAGAATAAAATATATAGAAGCCATTGTGATAAGGCCAATTAACCCAATCCCGGCAAAAGTATAGCGCCAGGAATATTCGTGACCTATGAAGGTGCCGAACGGAACTGTAAGTAAATTGGCCACAGTTAGCCCGCTAAACATAATCGATATAGCTCTGGCTTGTTTCCCCTGGTCCGCAAGCCGGCTCGCAACTACCGAACCTACTCCGAAAAATGCCCCGTGAGGTAAGCCAGACAGCAGGCGCGACCAGAACAATACAGTATCATTTGGAGCAAATGCTGAAAGGGTATTAAATATGGTGAACAATAGCATTAGTCCGAAAAGAATCTTCTTTGGGGCTATTTTACTGCTCGCCGCAACCAATGTTGGAGCACCGATAACTACGCCCAGTGCATAGGCCGATATCATATAGCCTGCTTGGGGAATTGTTATGCCGAACTCGTTGGCAACATCCGGAAGAACACCCATCATTACAAACTCAGTAGAACCAATCCCTAATCCTCCGAGAGCCAAAGGCAATAACTTTTTTCTCAATCTTGTAAATTACACTAACCGGTGCGAAGGTAGATATCCAAAATCAGGTTGCCATTTTTAAATAAAATTATGACAATGGAGTGGTGGGTAGACAATGAGTAAAAGATTTGGCCTTGCCTAAATAAGACCTTTCAATTAAAAATTAAAAGGTCTCATCATAAATCTATTTTCCTTTCCTGGGAAAATTCACGTTCTTCATTATTTCTTCAATCTGATCTGTATGCCGTTTGCTGTGACCTGCCATAAAAAGAATTGTTTGGTAGGCATCCACTTTACCAAAAGGAAAATCATAATAATGGTTTCTTAAATCATCAGAAGTGGTTTTGATGTAATTGATATTAAACTCTCTTTTTGTTTTGAACTCCTTAAGCGTCGCTTCGTAGCTGCCAAATTTACCGGTGGGCTTAAATGTTTCCGACGCAGTTCTCTTAATACTTCGGTCCGTAATCATTTGTACAAGGGCTGCATCGCTCATCTTTACTTCATTTCGTTTTGAAGGATCAGCAGGTTCTTTAAGAGCCATCTGAGTAAGTCCAAATAAATTATTCTCGGATACAGCAATGTGCTCAAGGCATTCAGCTACGGACCAGCTGGCTGCGTCTGCTTTAAAATTTAATTGCTCGGGTGTAAGCCCGCTCAACTTTTTAAGGAGATTTTCCTGTGTTTCCTGTAAAAAGTTTATAGCATGTCTGCGCTCTGCATTGGTTAAAGTGGCAGAATTGTTAAAGCTCATGGTTACGAAAGCAATGGCAACAAGAAGTGATTTTTTTGATTTCATGGATGTTTAAATTAAATGTTATTTACAATGACCAATCCGCGAACATTATTGATAGCATCCAATACTTCTTTAGGAGCCTGGCCTACCAAGATGGTAGTGGTGAAATCTGATGTAGTCATTTCTTTATTTTTTTGTTTAAAATTGATTTTTTATATAAATAAAATAAAATTACAATCTTAATATGGTAGTTTAAGGGTGTGAATGAGACATTATATAGGGTGGATTCGGACATGTAAACCGAGATTGCATTATGTCGGAGGGACAGGAAAAAAGTCCACTTTCCCATTCGTTGACCACTGAATGTCGCGATTGCTTTAATTTGCCGAGGTCGATATAGTTCTCTACGGATCAGATGTTTTTCGTAGTAGGTGAATCCTGTTCGGAGGCTAGAAAGGGAGTTTTCTTTGCGATTCCCGATAAGCGATTTTACCTTACCTTAAAACCCTTTCCGGTTCAGCGAGAAATTAATTTATAACTAAGCAAGAATCAAAAAAACATGAAAACGCATTTGGAGTTAATGATCAACCAAATGCGCTATGTTCCTATTTATTTGGCTGAAGCCGGAGCTGACATTTTCGCACCATTAACTTTAACGTTCTTGAAGCGCAGTCCTTTTACATTAGCTAATTTAAAATCCGTGCTTTTTAATTTTAAGTTGGCATTTTTAATATAGATATCTATTATTTCTGTCTGAGGATGCCCGGTAATTTCTCCAAAAGAGTTACCTGTGCCGTGAATATTCGAGATTTTTACGTTGCGTACCAACGCTTTTGGCGGCTCCTGACCCTTCAGATCAAAATATTGGGTCCAGGGAGAAACTTTGAATATTGCACCTCCGTTCTCCATGGTGATATCACTCATTCGTATGTTTTCATATTGCTGAGGGGTATCAGGACGTAGTTTTAAGCGGAGTACAGTTGGTCCCCTGGTTATGCATCTTTTTACTTCTACATCGCGCACAAGTGTCGCCTCACTTCCAAAGGTTACAATTCCTCCGCCAGCTTCAAAAGTACAATCTTCGATAAGTATTCGTTCTACAGCAGGACTGTCCTTATCCTGCATAGCAAAGGGACCTTTCGAACCTTTTAGCGCAATACAATCGTCGCCAACCGAAAAGGAGCATCCGCGAATGGTAATATCCTGTGAGCTGTCTACATCAATACCATCGGAACTGGGTCCGCGATTGGGAGTCGGGCCTGAGGGAGCCTGAAAGCGGCAGTTTTCAACGGTCACGTTCTGGCAGCGGTAAATATGCAGGTTCCAAAAACCGGAGTTAAGAAAAAATACACCGCTTATCTTTACATCCTTAGAATTTTGGATCAGAGTAAGCCTGGGCCTTTCTACATCTAAATTTTTGGTGCCCGGAACAGCTTCGCGGGTACCGTAGAACAATTTATAAAAGGGTTCACCGCTGCCATCAAGTGTGCCAGGACCGGTGATGCGAAGATGATCTACATGGTCACCGTTCAGTAGCGCTGCCCGCCAGGGTTCGAAATGCCCTTCAATGCGCGTATTCAGTTTTTCGTAGTCGTTTATATTCGTAGAGCCTTTAAGTACCGCACCTTGTTGCAATTCTATATTTACTCCGGGCTTAAGAAAAAGGGAGCCGCTTAAAAAGATTCCTTTAGGTATAACCAGCGTTCCTCCGCCGTTTTGTGCGCATTCCTCGATAACTTTCTGAATCGTTTTGCTATTGAGGGTTTTCCCGTCGCCAATAGCACCGTAATCTGCAATGTTATAGCGTTTTTCAATGCTCGAAACCGCAGGTATATTATTGGAAATTATGTTTTTGACCGGATTTGCATCAGCACCTGTTGCCAGGATGAATGATAATGCTGAAAGCACAATCGCTGGATTAATTTTCATGTTGTCGATATTGGTTAATATTTACAGATCTTCTGGCGCAAATATGCTTATTAGCAGATTTTCCGGAAGTGAGATAAGAACTTTATTGTTGTAACAATTTTATGGCTATTGGTTTTAACGTCTTTATATCAAGCTTAAGCGGTCCAAAATTGTTTTCTTCAAATCTTAGCAATTACACTCAAATTAATTCATAATTAAAAAAGCTTCGCCTCAGGTTGTTCCATTATTTTTTTATATAATTGATCTGAATTCCTAACCTTTATTTCTGCCTCATTCATCATGATTCTCTTTATTAATCTGTCTCCTATTAGAATAAAACCGCTGTATGCCTTAGCGGTGTTTATTTTTCTGTCATTCAATGCCTTCAGCCAGGCAGGTAAAGTAGATAGCAGCGGGATGCTTACTCTGCGCATCGATCCGCAAAGTGCACGCGGTGCCAACGTATCCGCAGTTTTTGATGAAGTAAGGTTTATACCTCTTGAAACCACTAAAGAAAGCTTATTTGGAAGTATTTACGACTTGAAAATTGTGAAGGATCAATTCGTCCTTTTTGATTATGATACCAGAGCTGTGTTGATATTTGCAAAAGATGGGAAATTTAAAGGTAAAATAGATGCAAGCAAAATACCCAAAGATGACGCGGATAAAAGCAAGACTGAATTATATGGTTATAAGATAGTGGAAGAAAATAAGGATAGCGTGATTGCTATTTATTCCAGTAAATATTTTTTCTATTTCGATTTTAATGGAAAACAGATTAAAAAGGTGCTGCATAAAGACGCCGTCTTCAATCAGGAATTTAAGTTGGCTGATCAAGAAACTACTGTAATACCACGGTTCCTTGAGAAAAAAGGAAAAGACAGTATTCATTATGAGCTTGCAATAATCCGGAAGGACAAAGATACAGTTGGCTATTTTCCTTTTTCAATGAAAAGGTATCAAACCGATGAGTTTTGGGACAACGCTAAGTTTTATGACAATGGGAATAAAAATGGACTGTTTTTCATTAATGTTTATGGATACGATCTTTATAAGGTTTCACCCTCCAAACTTTCATTGGCCTACCATATAATTTTTCCGGCAAATAATTCACTGCCCCGCGACTTTATCTCTAATCCAATTTATATTAAAAAGCGCAGAGAGTATTTTCAGGCCAATCCAAAAGTTTTTTACAGTTTGAATAATACTTACCAGGTAGGGGATCATCTTTACTTACAAATGCGCAACTTCGGGCGGGAAAAGGAGTTAAAGAAAGCGATTATATATAATTTAAAAACCACTGAGATCATTTCCCTGCAGGATTTGCAACCCGATAGCTTATCTTCTTTCTTGCCGGTTACGGATGCAGGAGCATTTTACGATTTCTCAAACAAAGGGTTCCACCTGTACAAAGACGACTATTTCTATACCAGTTATTCATCACTTGCAATGTTTAGTTTTAAGGAACAACTGGGGGATAAAAATATTAAGTTCAGCCCGCAAATGCAGGAATATTTCAAAACCCAGGACCGGAAAAGCAATCCGGTGATCATTCAGCTTAAACCTAAGAAAAACTAAACCAGGCCTGATGTACAAATTACTTCTACTGATCACAGTATTATACTTTACTGTGGAAATCAATAACGCAAAAGCTCAGCAGGTAAATCCAAATAATATTGGTTCGGTTAAAGGCCTTTTACAGGATACGGTTCACAAATACACTGTAAAGTCGGCAACGGTATCTATTTACAGGTCGGACAGCACCTTGCTCAACTACCAGCTTAGCAATAATTACGGCGAGTTCAGTTTTAAAAATCTGCCCATCAATACCAAATATTATATCGAAGTGAGCCATGTTAGCTACCAGTTGCTTCGGAAGAGTTTTGCCCTTAGCGGCACGCAAAGTGCCATAGATTTAAAAACTATTGTTTTACTTCCAAGGGATATCGCTCTTAAAGAGGTCGAAATCAGAGTACAGCCAATTATCATGAATGGCGATACTTTAGAGTTTAATGCGGCTGCTTTTAAATTAGACAGCAACGCTGTAGTTGAAGATCTTCTTAGAAAGATACCTAATGTTACGCTCTGGGGCGACGGGCAGATCACCGTAAATGGAAGGGAAGTCAAAAGTCTGCTGGTAAATGGGAAAGAATTTTTCGGCGGAGATTTTAAGATGGCAATCCAGAACATTTCTAAAAATGCTTTGGAGAAAGTGCAGGTTTACAACACACAGACAGATGAAAAAAACTTATTAGACAGCTCGCTTACCGTAAACCTGAAACTTAAGAAGGGGAAAGATACTGGTCATTTTGGCAAAGTCGGGGGTGGATATGGTACAACCGAGCGTTTTGAGGCAGACGGAAATATTAATTTTTTTGCTCCGAAATTGCAGCTGGGCTTTATTGCGGCAGGTAATAACGTTAATAAAATTGCAAATAATACCAGGGATTTAACAGCTAATAGTACATTTAAAGGCTCTGCGATAAGCGTAGAATATCAGCCTGATTTCAGGGCATCGGGTATAAACCGAACCAGTACCGGAGGCGCAACGTTCAGCTATAATTTTATAGACAAACCTGATTACGATAAAAGGAGTACTCTTACCGCAAACTATTTTTTACAAAACAGGCAAAACGATATCATATCAAACAGTCAGACTACAACATCAATAGGATCAGGAAGTCAGATATTCGACAACACGTCAAGTACCAATAGTTCCCTGAACAACAATCATAACTTCGATAGCAGATTCGATTTTGCCAAAAAAGGCCACCGCATAAATATCAGCCAAAACTTCTCACTAAACTCAGGTGAGTCGAGTAACCGGTCTTTCCGAAGTGCCTCTAATCAGCAAAATGAGATAACAAGCACTAATAATACTGCAGGACAGAATGATTTTAATAATAAAAGTTTCAGGCTGAGTTCGGATTACGGGTACAATGACTATATAAATTATAAGAAGAAAATAAGAAGCTTTAATGCGAGATATAACCTTTCTGTGAACGAAACAGATAACGAGAGGATAGATCTGACCACATTCAGGTCTTTTGTTAATGTCGCATCCAACCGTGATTTTAACAGAAAATACAACAATGATGGAAGCAACATAAACCAGCAGTTTTTTGCAGAAATGCCCAGGTTAAAAAGGTTGTTTTTTGGAACTAAGCGGCTGGGAAATATTGATTTTAACTTTAGCAATGACCTTAACATTATCAATTCTACTAACAGTAGTCAGGTAGCCGACCTGAACACTTCTACCGGAGCTTATACAGCAAATGCTTATTTAAGCAATAGTCTTCGCACAAATACATTGAGCGAGACACCTGCTTTAACATTCATGAAAAATTTTAGCAAAAGCCTCAGCAACAGATTCAACCGAAGTCTTAACTTTAATGTATCGGCAAAGCATAAGTTTAGTTATCAGAATAACCGGGCTGATAAATCATTTAGAAACATCAGTCGCAGCTATAGCAACTTTATACCTGCAGCTACAGTTAGTTATTATAAAACCCAATATGGAGAATACAGTAATAATATTTCCCTTAATTTTCTCTCCGACGTCCGTATCCCAACTGTAGATCAATTGGCCCCTTTAATAGACAGCGCGAATGTTTACAGGATTCAAAGAGGCAATATTAATTTAAGAGAATCGAAAACGAACGATATAAGGCTATATTTTAGTCACACAGATCTGCATGGTAAGAATACCTTAAATTATACAATCAATGCATCCCTTAATTTTACGGGAGATGCATTTACTGATAGCATATTTATAGATAATTTGAACCGGCGTACTATTTATTCAACCAATGCGGATGGCTATAAGTCGGCAAGCCTTGGCGGAGATATTAAAAAAGCATTGAAATTTAAAACAAGCGCGTTACAGAGCAATATCGGGGGCACGGTTTCATTTGTTAAAAGTCCCGGTTATGTTAACAATGCTTTTAGTTTTTCTAATAATCTGAATACCAATACCTATTTAAGTTTCAATTATACCTATAAAGACAAACTGTCTGTAGAAACGAAGGAAAACCTTAGCTTTTACCGTAGCAGACAAAATGCTTTTAACACCAATTATAGCGGCACCAACATCAGTTCAGTAATGAGCGGCAGTTATAATATAAACAAAAAGTTTTCCATTAATAGTAACATAAGCCTCAATAGCAGTACATCCTCGGCCAGCAGATCCATAAATTATAACATCTGGAATGCCGGTGCCGTCTATCGTTTCCTGAAGGGGAATAATGCTGAGCTTAAGTTTACGGCTTTAGATTTGCTGCGTCAGAATAATAGTATAATCAATACGGGAAATGCAAATAGCTTCACATTTGCCACACGAAATGTACTGCAGCAGTACTTTATGACTACTTTTTCATATTATCCGCGTCAGTTTGGTAAAACTGCATTTAAGAAATAAAGACGAGGCTTTGTTCTGTTGAGATGCGAGATATCTTCGCATATAGATGTGGCTTTAAAATTATTTACTCTTATCCGCGTAAGCGAAAACCTTTTGCAAAAGGGGAGATGCTCTATAAGAATTGCTTTCACGGATTTTCAATTCTTCCTGCGCAACTTCGTGAAACAAACCGGCCAGGGCTTTCTGAGTAACGTATTCATTAAGATCAGTATTGATCTTGCCAGTCATCGGAATTTTATTGTACTGGCTGGTTGCTGTTGTCCAATATTTAGTAGCACCGGTTTTGTCGAGAGTTGCCTGTATAATAGGTCTGAATTTTTCAGTAAGCTGTGATGTGGTTGCTGTCTTGAAGTATTGAGTGGCTGCATCCTGATTTTTTGCCAGAAGGATATTACCGGCATCTTTGATGGTCATTTCTTTTATTGATGCCATGAATACCGGCAAGGCTTCTTTTGCGGCTTGTTCTGCCGCATGATTAAGACTGTTTATTACATTGTCGCAGGCTTCATTGAATCCTAATCCACGCAAGGTCTTTTCCGCTTTCTGGGCTTCGGCAGGAAAAGCAATTTTAACTGAGGGATTATTTAAAAATCCATTCACTGCCGAAAGACGCGAAGTCCCGTTTGAAACTCCGGTTTGCAGGGCTTCCTTTATCCCTGAACCTATCTCTTCCAGGGAAGGCTGGCCCGATTTAGAAGATGGTAATTGTTTCAGAATTGACGGTACTTTTATTTGAGCGTTAAGACTTTGGGCTCCCAGGGCCAGAAATAATATAGTGGCTATTTTTATTCTCATTTTTACTTAAACGGTTGAAAAGGTATTTTACTGATTTTTGATTTTAGGATAAATTAAAAAGATTGCATCGAGTTTACAGCTTAATTAATACAGTTGATCTTCTGGTATTTTACAGAAAATGTCGACGTATCAGTTAATTGTTGGCGACCAGTTTTTGCATCTGTACCAAAAGTTTTTTGAAACAATTCATCACCCGAAAGTTTGAATTCTACCGCAAGGGAATCATTAGTACCCTCCTGCATAAATGTCCACACTCCTTTAATAATATCCCCATCTTTTGTTCCTTTTATTGTCCCCTTTCGGGAATCTTTTTCAAAAGGAATCCAGTTGAAATTTCCCAAAACCGCATTCCCATCAATAAGTAAATTGATTGTGCTGGTATCCTGGTTTGATTTGCCTTCTACCCGCTGAAAGCACATTGTTATCAATTGATTGGTTTGCGAATTCCCCGTTGAACTTTCCTGAGATAGTTCACTATCGCCCTGTGATGAGGAGTTGGTCTTTTGTTTCTCCTCGCAGGATGTCAATACAGCTATTAATAAAATGCTTGAAAATATAAGGTTCCTCATGAATCGTTATTTCTTAGTTAAATGTAATTAAGTACTAATATGTTTTAGGTTGCTAAATGGTTGAATCGTGATTAAATAATGGTTTCATAGCAGGAAGGAAGGTAATATAAAATTCCCCTTTATGATAATTAAATTGTTTTCAGCAGTGAAACCGGATTACCCGAAATTAAGGAAGAGGTTTTGCAAAATAAACCGGATAGAACCGGAAAGGCTCAGAGTGGCTTGCGTGTAAACGGCCTTGAAGTGTATAGCATGGCAGCATAAAATTGGAAGGTTTATTTCCTTTCCAGTTTCTAAAAATAACATTTGGGCCCTTCGCGTCTTTTAGAACTCAACATGAAGCCAATAGAGATTTCATGAGAGCCATAGTTGTAGTTGCGAAGTTTGGATAAGGAATAATCGAATGCATAGCCTAATCGTAAATTTTCATTGATAAAGAAATCGCCGATTACGCCCAATCCATTTTTTTTCTGAAGGTTTTCATCCAGAAAGTCTTTTTTGTAGGTTTTAACGGCAGTCCGGTAAAAGCCGCCAATCCAGAACCTGTCATATAATAAAGTGAATGCATTAATGTCTAAACTGGTGAATGTTCGATCATCATCTTTTAGCAGGAATGTGGGCTTAAACTTCACATCGTCATTCAGTGTGAATAGAGCGCCGGCGGTGATATAATAATGCCTGTTAATTTTAGGAAGGAGAATGTTTTGAGAATGATTTCTCGCCTGGAAATAACTTGCAATAAGGTTATCCGCGGATACCCCTGCAAAAAAGCTTGGCGTCGAGTAAAAGATTCCGGCTCTAGCATCAGGGAAAGATTCTGTAGGTTTTCCAAATGGGACGTATTGATCAGGATCATTTGCTGTAAGTTTGTCGCCATCAATCCCCTGCTGAACAATACCTGCCCCCAAACCAAAGCTAAGTCTGGAAAATTCTGAGTCGCCTATTTGAATTCTGTAAGCATAATTTGCATAGGCAGAGAAATTACTCTGTGCACCGGTAAAGTCATTAGACAGGAGTATTCCCAGACCCACGTTCCCTTCATCAAGAACCATGTCTCCCGCTAAGGACATTGTTTGTGGTGCACTTTCGAATCCCGTCCATTGCGACCGATAAAAGGTATGAATATTTGTCTGCTCTTTATAACCTGCATATGCAGGATTAATGTACAAGCCATTAAACATGTACTGGCTGAATTGAGCATCTTGTTGAGCATTTACTATTAATGAACTTGCAAATAATAGTATAAGGATGAGCGTTTGTTTCATTTTATATCAAATTATTTTGCTGTTGACCTTAGAAGGGTAACGTAACCCTTATAAACCTTCCAGGTTCCTCCTGCATTTCGAACTTTTAGTATGTAGAAGTAGGTGCCTTCGTCCAGTCCATTTCCTTCCCACGTGTTTTCGTAATTTTTCTTTTCGTAAATAGTATTACCCCAGCGGTTGATTATAGAAATTTCATTTTCCGGATAGATGTTAAGTCCGCGTATTTCGAATGTTTCGTTTACTCCGTCACCATTTGGAGTGAATATATTGGGAATAACTAAATCTTTTTCAACTGCCTGTATCACCAGACTCACTCTGGCATCATCACAAGCACCGGACGGATCACAAGCTTTATAGGTGAACTCATCATTTCCTGTATAATCTTTATCGGGAGTGTAAGTAAAACTTCCGTCCTGGTTTATACTGATCAAACCATGAAGAGGCTGGCTGATCGTGGTATACTTAAGCGGATCAGAGTTTGGATCTGTATCATTTTTACTCAGCACATCTGTTAAGATCTGATTTTCCTTCAATGTGAAATTATCATTATTAGCGACAGGAGGTTCATTTACCGGCGCTACGTTAATAGTTGCAGTGGCATTTGCACACAATCCCATCGGATCGCAAACTTTATAAGCAAAGGTTACCTGCCCGATAAATCCCTGTGCCGGGATGTACGTAAAGGTTCCGTCTGCCTGAAAATTCAGTGTGCCGGCAGGAGGTAAGGAAACTATAGAGAAGTTTAGATTATCACCATTAGGATCACTGTCGTTTTGTGAAACACTAGCATTTAATGATGTGTTCTTAAGAGTTGTATACGTGTCATTAACAGCAACCGGCGGATAATTAATTGCGCTGATTGTAATACTGGCTGTTGCTGTTGCGCATAAGTTCTGAGCATCGCAGGCCCGGTAATCGAAAGTAGTAGAGCCAACCCATCCTGCATTTGGAGTGAAGGTAAAACCACCATTTGTATTAAAGTTTATCTGACCGTTTTGAGGTTGAGTAACCAGGCTAAACGTTAACACATCTCCGTCAGGATCTGTATCATTTGCAGCTACCGAGTTGGTTAAAAGGACGTCTTTATTACCGTTGAAATTATCGTTAATAGCTACCGGAGTACAGTTACCGGGAAGAATTGTGCCCGATAAAGTTAAGGTGCAGCCTTTGGAATCCGTTACCAGAACCTGGTAATTACCGGCCGCTGCATTCATTAATGCTCCCTGATTCAGTGAAGCAGTGTTGTTCCACTTGTAGGTATAGGGCGCCACTCCTCCGCTAATTGAAGCTGTAATTGAGCCGTCAGCGCTGTTTTTGCAAATAGTTTTGCTTGCCTGAAGAGCTCCTGATAATTTACTGTTTTGAAGGATGGTTATAGATTCGTTCATTTTACAGCCATTTGCATCCGTAATAGTCACTGTGTACGTTCCTGCAGATAAGTTTGTTACGTTTAATCCTGCTTGAACAGGAGAAGTGTTCCATGAATAGGAATAAGGAGCAGTTCCGCCAGAAACGGATATTAAAGCAGTTCCTGTAGCAGAGCCAAAACATTGAACATCGGTTTTAGCAATTGTAGCAGATAGGCCAGCTGTTGGGCCATCGATATTTACTTGCTGAGTTGTTGTGCAGCCTTTGGCGTCTTTAACTATAATCGTGTAACCTCCTTTCATTAGCCCGGTGAATGTTCCGCTTGACTGGAATGTACTACCATCTTTACTGTAAGTATATGGAGCAGTTCCATTTGCTGCGGCAATGCTGACTGTGCCTGTGGCGTCAGAAAAACAAAGAACAGGACTCTGGCTGATTAGCGAGGCTGCTAAAGCAGCAGGTTCGCCAACAGTTATTGAATTGGTTAAGGCAGAGCAATTGTCCGTTGTTGTTAACGTATATATACCGGCAGGAAGATCGTTGACTGAAGCAGTTGTGCCCACTATGGTACCCGAAGCATTTTTCCAGCTGTAACTTACCGACCCCAATGCATTAGTTACCGTTCCGGCTGTCACACTTCCTGTCGAAGAGCCATAACATGAAGCATCTGTTTTAGAAGAAGGAGCAAGCGCTAAAGCTGTAGGTTCTCCGATGGTGACTGAATTACTTAGGGTCGAACAGTCGTCTGTTACGGTTAAATTATAAGTTCCGGCAGGAAGGTTACTAAGGGCTGGAGTATTTCCTACCACGGTTCCTGAAGCATTCTTCCAACTGTAGTTGATTGTTCCCACAGCGTTGCTTACTGTTCCGGCAGTTACAGTTCCTGTTGATGAAGCATTACATAAAGCATCCGTTTTGCTTGACGCGGCGAGTGCTAAAGCAGCAGGTTCAGCGATCGTTACGGTATTCGATATGCCCGAGCAATTATCTGTTACAGTTAAAGTGTAAGTTCCTGCGGAGAGGTTGTTTACCGAAGCAGTAGTTCCTACGAGAGTACCTGAAGCATTTTTCCAGCTGTAGCTGACTGGGCCAACCGCGTTTGTTACCGTTCCTGCGGTTACCGTTCCTGTTGAAGCAGAATGACATAAGGCATCCGTCTTGCTTGAAGCCGTAAGAGCTAAAGCAGCAGGTTCTGAAATTGTCACGGTATTGATTAAAGTATTGCAATTATCTTTAACAGTAAGTGTATAAGTGCCGGCAGGAAGGTTGTTTACATTAGGAGTTGTTCCTACCACCAAGTTTGCTTCATTCTTCCAGCTGTAGGTAACAGTTCCCACAGCATTGCTTACTGCACCTGCAGACACAGTTCCGGTTGAAGTTCCGTTACATAAAGCATCCGTTTTAGAAGAAGGAGCAAGGGTTAAAGCAGCGGGTTCGCCGATTAGAACGGTATTCGTTAATGTGAAGCAGTTGTCTGTTATTGTTAAAGTATAAGTTCCCGCAGGGAGATTATTTACCGAAGCAGTAGTTCCTACGACAGTACCTGAAGCATTCTTCCAGCTGTAGTTGATTGTGCCGACTGCGTTTGTCACTGTTCCCGCACTTACACTTCCTGTTGAAGCAGAATTACATAAAGCATCAGTCTTGCTTGAAGCTGTAAGCATTAAAGCAGCTGGTTCTGCGATTGTAACGGTATTACTTAAGGTAGAGCAGTTGTCTGTCACTGTTAAGGTATAAGTATCCGCAGGAAGATTGTTTACCGAAGCAGTCGTTCCTACCACGGTACCTGAAGCATTCTTCCAGCTGTAGGTGATCGTACCCAAAGCGTTTGTTACTGCACCGGCAGATATACTTCCTGTTGAACTGCCATTGCAGGATGCATCTGTTTTAGAAGAGGCAGCCAGTGTTAAAACAGCAGGCTCAGCAATAGTAACGTTATTGGTCCGGCTGAAGCAGTTGTCGCTTACGGTCAGCGTATAAGTTCCGGCAGGAAGATTAGAAACCGAAGCAGTGGTTCCTACCACGGTATTAGCAGCATTTTTCCAGCTGTAGCTGATTGCACCCACAGCATTGGTTACAGCTCCGGCGGTTACGCTTCCGGTTGAAGAGGCGTTGCAGTTAGCGTCTGTTTTAGAAGAGGCAGCCAGGACTAAAGCAGCAGGCTCGCCGATGGTTACGGTATTGGTTCGGCTGAAGCAGTTGTCTGTTACCGTTAAGGTATAAGTTCCGGCAGGAAGGTTAGATAGGGTTGCAGTAGTTCCTACTTCGGTATTAGCGGCGTTTTTCCAGCTGTAGTTTATTGTGCCCACAGCATTTGTTACGGTTCCTGCTGTAACGCTTCCGGTAGAAGCCGCATTACAGCTTGCATCAGTTTTGCTTGAAGCAGCAAGCACCAGCGCAGCAGGCTGGGCGATGGTAACGGTATTGATTAAGGCAGAGCAGTTGTCGTTTACTGTTAAAGTATAGGTTCCGGCAGGCAGGTTGCTTACTGTAGCCGTCGTTCCCACCACAGTACCGGCGGCATTGGTCCATCTGTAATTTACAGTACCCACGGCATTGCTTATGGTTCCGGCGGTTACGGTTCCGCTTGAAGCGCCATTACATAATGCATCAGTTTTAGAAGGAGCGACCATCGCTAAAGCAGCAGGCTGGCCTATGGTTACGGTATTGCTCAAGCTTGAGCAGTTGTCTGTAACCGTTAGGGTATAGATTCCGGCAGGCAGGTTATTAACGGTAGAGGTGGTTCCCACTATAGCACCTGATTCGTTTTGCCAGTTGTAGTTAACAGTGCCAACAGCATTGCTCACCGCACCGGCGGTAACAGAACCGGTTGCAGCGGCATTACATAAAGCATCTGTTTTAGAAGAAGTCGCCAGAGCCAGTGCAGCGGGTTCTCCAATAGTAACGGTATTGGTTAAGGTGGAACAGTTATCGTTCACAGTCAGGGTATACACACCTGCAGGAAGGTCGCTGACAGTAGCTGTTGTTCCTACAACAGTTCCCGAAGCATTTTTCCAGCTGTAAATAACTGTACCCACGGCGTTTGTTACAATACCCGCAGTTACACTTCCTGTTGAAACGGCATTACATAAAGCATCAGTTTTAGAAGAAGCACCAAGTGTTAAAGCAGAAGGTTCTCCAATTATTACTGAATTTATAGAAGCAGTACAGTTATTAGCATCTATGACTATGAAATTATAAGTGCCTGCAGCAAGAGTGCTGAAGGTACCGTCAGCCTGGAATGGACCATTATTTATGCTATAAGAATATGGAGCCGTCCCAGCATTTCCCTCAACTGTTATCGAACCCGTTTGAGTTCCAAAACAATTAACATCTGTTTTATTTGTTACCGTCGCAAGAAGCAGAGCAGGTTGACTTACATTAATAGTTCCGGTTAGCGGGATACATCCGTTTGCATCGGTAATACTATAAGGAAGGGCCGTTCCAGCTGCAACGTTGTTAAATATTCCGCTTGTATTTGTTTCTCCATTAAAGGTATAAGATATTGGCGCGATTCCACCAGTGGCTGTAAATGTGAGGGTTGCTGTTTCTCCATAACATTTTATCGGAGAAGTAGCAGTTGCGCTGGTTAAAATTATTTCATCAGGTTCAGTGATTGTGACTGATTGCAATGTGCTGCAAGAATTTGCATCCGTAACGGTAACGCTGTAAGTTCCAGCTTTTAAAGCTGTGGCCGTAGCAGTAGTTTGCGCAGGTACGGTATTCCATAAATATGAATAACCGGATCCTGGAGTTCCGCCTGATGCCGTGATAGTGGCGGTAGTAGTGCCTCCGTAACATGTAATAGCCGCACCTTGAGATATGGCAGCGTTGAGAGGAGAGGCCGGACCGGTTATAATTACAGGAATAGTAACAGTACATCCATTGTTATCTTTAACCGTAATGGTATAATTATTAGCTGCAAGACCTGAAAAGGTACCTCCGGCCTGGAAAGTAGTACCATCTTTGCTGAAGGTATACGGTGCCGTTCCGCCGGAAACCGTTACATTAATTTCGCCGTCTGTAAGCTCAGCGCAGCTGATATTCTTTTTAGATACAGCCGATACTATTGGATTCGGTTCGGCAATCACAACATTTTGACTTAGAGAACATCCATTCTGATCAGTTACGGTAACGCGGTAGTCAGTTCCGGAAATGAGTGTGCGATCGGCTGTATAAGGTGCTTTCCCGCCTGTAATGTCTATTATTATGCTGCTTGACGTTGCTGAGCCATTGCACAGAATCGTTGCTGTAGTTATAGAAAGCTGTAAAGCTTCCGGATCCTGTATTACTAAACGATAAGTTGCTGAACAGCCATTCTGGTCAGTAACAGTAAGTATGTGTTCACCAGCAGCTGCGCCTGCGAAAATGGAAGAACCAGGCGTAGGGTTAACCAGACCGTTAAGGCTATACGTATAGCCGGGGGTTCCTCCGGTTGCGGATGCATTTATAGTAGTCGTGCCTCCATGACATAGAATATCAGCTGCTGATGCTGATAGAGCCAACGCAGCGGGCTCTGAAATAGTGACGGAAGATGATATTTGTGTACAGCTATTGGCATCTGTTACAGTTACGATATAAATGCCTGCAGAAAGTGCGTTTTGCTGAGGTGCTGAAATTGGATTTCCGTTTTTTGTCCAGGCATAATTATAGCCAGGGGTTCCGCCGCTGGTTATCATAGATACAGCTCCGTCGGATCCGCCGTTACAGGTTACGTCATGGGTCTTTGTTAAAGTAACTGCCAGTTCTGTAGGCTCGGTAATAGTAACGGTATTTGTTAATGCAGAGCAGTTGTCACTTACGGTCAGCGTATAAGTTCCGGCAGGAAGATTAGAAACCGAAGCAGTGGTTCCTACCACGGTATTAGCAGCATTTTTCCAGCTGTAGCTGATTGCACCCACAGCATTGGTTACAGCTCCGGCGGTTACGCTTCCGGTTGAAGAGGCGTTGCAGTTAGCGTCTGTTTTAGAAGAGGCAGCCAGGACTAAAGCAGCAGGCTCGCCGATGGTTACGGTATTGGTTCGGCTGAAGCAGTTGTCTGTTACCGTTAAGGTATAAGTTCCGGCAGGAAGGTTAGATAGGGTTGCAGTAGTTCCTACTTCGGTATTAGCGGCGTTTTTCCAGCTGTAGTTTATTGTGCCCACAGCATTTGTTACGGTTCCTGCTGTAACGCTTCCGGTAGAAGCCGCATTACAGCTTGCATCAGTTTTGCTTGAAGCAGCAAGCACCAGCGCAGCAGGCTGGGCGATGGTAACGGTATTGATTAAGGCAGAGCAGTTGTCGTTTACTGTTAAAGTATAGGTTCCGGCAGGCAGGTTGCTTACTGTAGCCGTCGTTCCCACCACAGTACCGGCGGCATTGGTCCATCTGTAATTTACAGTACCCACGGCATTGCTTACGGTTCCGGCGGTTACGGTTCCGCTTGAAGCGCCATTACATAATGCATCAGTTTTAGAAGGAGCGACCATCGCTAAAGCAGCAGGCTGGCCTATGGTTACGGTATTGCTCAAGCTTGAGCAGTTGTCTGTAACCGTTAGGGTATAGATTCCGGCAGGCAGGTTATTAACGGTAGAGGTGGTTCCCACTATAGCACCTGATTCGTTTTGCCAGTTGTAGTTAACAGTGCCAACAGCATTGCTCACCGCACCGGCGGTAACAGAACCGGTTGCAGCGGCATTACATAAAGCATCTGTTTTAGAAGAAGTCGCCAGAGCCAGTGCAGCGGGTTCTCCAATAGTAACGGTATTGGTTAAGGTGGAACAGTTATCGTTCACAGTCAGGGTATACACACCTGCAGGAAGGCCGCTGACAGTAGCTGTAGTTCCTACAACAGTTCCCGAAGCATTTTTCCAGCTGTAAATAACTGTACCTATGGCATTGCTTACTGTTCCTGCTGTTATGGTTCCATCATTTCCACCGCGACAGGTTACATCAGTTTTAGAGTAAACTGCCAGGTCTAAGGCAGCAGGTTCAGCAATGGTAACTGTATTCGTTAGGGTAGAGCAGTTGTCTGTTACAGTTAAAGTATAAGTGCCCGCAGGGAGGTTGCTTATCGAAGCCGTGGTACCTACAATAGCGTTGGCAGCATTTTTCCAGCTGAAGCTAACTGGTCCAACAGCGTTGGTCACAGTTCCGGCGGTAATTGTTCCATTACTGGCACCGTGGCATAAAGCGTCCGTTTTAATTGAGGAAGAAAGAACTAAAGCAGCAGGTTCAGCAATGGTTACTGTATTGGATAAACTCGAACAATTGTCAGTTACGGTTAAAGTATATGTTCCTGCAGGAAGGTTGTTCACTGTAGAGCTAGTTCCTACCACAGTTCCCGAAGCATTTTTCCAGCTATAAATGAGTGTACCAACAGCATTTGTCACCGCTCCGGCAGTAACACTTCCGGTTGAAGCAGCATTACATAAAGCATCAGTTTTGCTTGACGCTCCAAGATTTAAGGCAGGAGGCTCAGCGATGCTAACAGTATTAATTAAAGTACTGCAATTATCGTTAACAGTAAGTGTATAAGTGCCGGCCGGCAGATTGGTTACCGTAGCAGTAGAGCCCACTACGGTACCCGAAGAATTTGTCCAGCTGTAACTGATTGCACCAACAGCATTGCTTACTGCTCCAGCGCTTACAATACCGGTTGAAGTAGCATTACATGAGGCATCCGTTTTGCCTGAAGGGGCAAGAGCCAAAGCTGCAGGTTCTCCGATTGTTACTGAATTGCTTAGGGTAGAACAGTCATCGTTGATTGTTAGCGTATAAGTTCCGGCAGGAAGGTTGCCGACTGCGGGACTTGTTCCTACCACAGTACCTGAAGCATTTGTCCATCTGTAGTGAATTGTGCCAACCGAGTTTGTTACTGCCCCTGCAGTTACGCTTCCTGTCGAAGCAGAATTACATAAAGCGTCTGTTTTAGAAGAAGTGGCAAGAGCTAAAGCAGCCGGCTCACCTATAGTAACTGTATTATTTAAGCTGGAGCAATTGTCTGTTACGGTTAAAGTGTAAGTTCCGGCAGGAAGACCATTAACCGAAGCTGTAGATCCCACCACGGTACCTGAAGCATTCTTCCAGCGGTAACTGATTACCCCGACAGCGTTGGTTACCGCACCCGCGGTTACACTTCCTGTTGAAGTTGCGTTACAGCTTGCGTCCGTCTTAAAAGAAGAGGCCAGCGCTAATGCAGCAGGTTCATCGATTGTAACTGAATTGGATAGGGTAGAACAGTTATCCGTTACCGTTAAGGTATAGGTCCCGGCGGGAAGGTTAATTAGAGTCGCAGTAGTTCCCACAACAGTATTGGCAGCATTCTTCCAGCTGTAGCTGATTGTACCAACAGCGTTAGTCACATTTCCTGCAGTCACACTTCCGGTTGAAGTGCCATTGCATGAAGCATCTGTTTTGCCTGAAGCAGCCAGCGATAAAGCAGCCGGTTCGCCAATAGTAACCGAGTTGGTCAGTGTAGAGCAGTCATCCGTTACAGTTAAAGTATAAGTTCCTGCTGGAAGGTTACTTACAGTAGCAGTGGTTCCTACGACAGTATTAGCAGCATTTTTCCAGCTGTAAATGATTGTACCGACAGCGTTTGTCACTGCCCCTGCGGTCACGCTTCCTGTCGAAGCAGCATTGCATAAAGCATCAGTTTTTGAAGAGGCAGCAAGAGCTAGTGCGGCCGGCTCAGCAATGGTGACGGTATTGGTTAAAGCAGAGCAATTGTCATTGGCGGTTAGCGTATAAGTGCCTGCAGGGAGGTTACTTACCGAAGCCGTGGTACCTACAATAGTGTTAGCAGCATTTTTCCAGCTGTAGTTTACGGTGCCCAATGCATTCGTTACTGCCCCTGCGGTTACACTTCCGGTCGAAGTGGCATTACATAAAGCATCAGTTTTAGAAGAGGGGGCAAGCGCCAAAGCTGCGGGTTCATCGATTGTTACTGAATTGTTCTGGGTAGAGCAGTTATCATTAACTGATAATGTATAAGTTCCGGCAGGAAGGTTATTTACCGTAGCTGTAGTTCCTACCACAGTACCCGAAGCATTCGTCCAGCTGTAATTTATTGTGCCAACAGCATTTGTAACCGTGCCGGCGGTCACGCTTCCTGTTGAAGCAGCATTACATAAAGCATCAGTTTTAGAAGAAACAGCAAGGGTTAAAGCGGCTGGCTGCTCTATTATTATTTCCTGATTTATGGTGCAGTTATTAGCGTCTTTTACATGAATATTGTATGTTCCTGCAGGAAGGTTTAAGAATGTTCCGTTGTTTTGGAAATTTATTCCGTCTTTGCTGAATGTATATGGTGCTGTACCATTTCTTCCTTCAATAGTTACTGCTCCGGTTTGAGTTCCAAAACAAGTAGCGTCTGTCACATCTGTCACCAAAGCCAGAAGTAAAGCCGGTTCTGTTACATCAATGGTTCCTGTTACCGGAGTACATCCGTTTGCATCTGTTATGCTGTAAGACAGGCCGGTTCCGGCCGCAACATTATTAAATATTCCGCTTGTATTGGTTTCTCCATTAAATGTATAGGATAATGGGGCAATTCCTCCCGCGGCAGCAAGCGTTACCGTAGCTTTTTCTCCAAAACATTTTATTGGAATGCTAACAGCAGCACTGGTTAAGCTTATCAGATCAGGTTGGGTGATAGTAATTGATTCTGTTTGCGTACATCCATTTGCATCTGCAACAGTGACGCTATAGGTTCCGGCTTTTAAACCTGTGGCGGTTGCCGCCGTCTGGGCGGGTAGGGTATTCCATAAATAAGAGTAACCTGATTCCATTGTTCCTCCCGAAGCAGTTACGGTAGCGGTAGTTGTACCCCCATTGCAGGTAATGGCAGTTCCCTGGGTTAAAGCTGCACTTAACGTAGATACAGGACTGCTTAATGTTACAGGAATTTCGACAGTGCAACCGTTGGCATCTTTAACCGTGACAGTATAATTCCCCACCGCTAAATTTCCAAACACTCCTGATGAGTTTGAGAAGTTCACGGCATCTAAGCTATAAGTGTACGGTCCGGTTCCACCGCTTACCTCTATATTGATTTTTCCGTCAGTAAGACCAAAACAGCTGATGTTTTCCTTAGATACTTCTACCAACATTGGATTGGGTTCAATGATGACAATGTCCTGGCTGGAAGTACATCCGCTCTGATCTGTTACCGTAACCCGGTAAGTGGTTCCTGATAGTAGAACATTAGTCACCGTATAAGGAGCGGTACCTCCGCTCACATTAACAACAATACTGTTTGAAGAACTTGATCCACTACAAAGGATCGGATTGGTTGTGATGGTAAACTGAAGTGCTTCCGGTTCCTGTATAACCAGTCGGTAAGTTGCAGTACAGCCATTCAAATCGCTTACTTTAACGGTATGTTCGCCTGCGGTTATTCCGCTAAAATTTGCCGAAGCCTGGTATGATCCGCCGTCAATGCTGTAGGTATAAGCTGCTGTTCCGCCAGTGGCAGATGCTGTTACTGTTGTAGTACCTCCGGTACATGCAATGTCTGCGGCAGAAGCAGATGCTATTAAAACTGCAGGTTCAGAAACAGTGATGGAATTAGATACTTCTGTACATCCGTTATTGTCTGTTACCGTAACCACATACACACCTGCAGTCAGCATATTCAAATCCGGAGAGGCGATAGCATTTCCATCTTTTGTCCATGAGTAGGTATAACCGGGTGTTCCTCCGTTGGCGGTAACAGTTATTGTTCCATCGTTTCCTCCGTTACAGCCTACATCTTTTGTTTTTACAGCTGAAATCGTCAGAGCTGCCGACGGTTCACCGATTGTAATGGTTTGGGTTACAGGGGTACACGTATTTGCATCGGTTACTGTTACCTCGTATGTTCCCGCTGACAGGGCATTTAGGTCGGGTGAACTTATTGTAACGCCATTTTTTTTCCATATATAGGAATAAGCAGGTGTCCCGCCGCTTACGATTAATTGAATAATGCCTGTACTGGATCCAAAACATGAGGCATCTGTTTTATTATAAGAGACACTTAATTGCGAAGGCTGGTTGATCTGAACGCTAATTGGATAAGTACAGCCCCTGGCATCGGTAACAGTTGCTGTATATAATCCGGATGCTAAATTAGATCTGTTGGCAGAGGTTGCTCCATCGTTCCATAGATAGGAATACGGCGATGTTCCTCCGCTTACTGTTAAGGTGATCGACCCATTCGTTCCATTATAGCAGGTAACATTCTGTTGCGTTGCAGTTGCTAACAGCGGTGCAGAAGGCTGGGTAATTGTTATATCTGTACTTATAGTTGTACAAGCATTCATATCGATAACCTTTACCGAATATGTGCCGGCTGAAAGACCACTTAAGTTTTGAGAAGTTGCGCCGTTAGACCACTCGTAAAAATACGATCCGGATCCGCCTGTCGCGGAAATGGTTATAGTACCTGAGTTGTCACCAAAGCAATTAATGTCGGTTTTTTGGGTTAGGGTAACGCTGATTGGAGTTGGATCAGTAATTGTAACCGAGCCCTGGGATGAAACACAATTGTTTGCATCAGTTACAACAACTGTATAAGTTCCTGCAAGTAGATTAGTTATTTCTGAACTTGTCTGGCCATTAGACCATAAATAAGTGTAAGGAGCTGTTCCCCCAGTTACCATTACGTCTGCTGATCCGATGTTTTGGCCGGGACAAAGATTGTTGGTCTGGCTAATACTTAAAGAAAGATTGGGAGGCGCAAAGATTCTGGAGTTGAAATTATAAGTACATCCTTTTGAATCAATTATTTGTCCAGAATAAATTGCAGCTCCAAGTGAAGTTCTGATATTTGTCTCTTCGCCAGTTGACCATTTTACGGTATACGGCCCTGTTCCGCCCGAAGGGGTTACGGTGATTTTACCCGTTTGAGCACCAAAACATTTAACATCCTCTGTTACTATGCTCGCGCTGATTGGGGAAGCGGGTTGGTTAATGGTAAATGATTGAGTGCTTTGGCAATTTTTAGAATCAATTACAGTAACCTCATAATTCCCTGCTGTAAGATTGGATACGTCTTCCGTTACCTGGCCATTTGACCAGACATATCGATAAGGTGCTGTTCCGCCACTAACTGAAAGGTTAACTGCTCCGGTATTTCCGCCAAAACAATCCACTGGTGTTAAAGTGCCCAATATGGTAACGGCCTGAGCAGGTTCACTGATAACTATGCCCGTAATGGGGAAAGTACATCCATTTGCATCAGTGATTGTTACCGAATACGTTCCGGCAGGAAGCGTGTTTAAATTCGATGTTGTTGAACTATTCGACCACAAATAAGTATATGGTGCGGTTCCGCCGTTTCCACTAATGCTAATCGAGCCATCGGTTTCCCCAGAACAGCTAACGTTTGTAGTTGCAGCGGCGAAGTTCATTGCCGCCGCCGGCTGATTGATGGTGATAGTTAAACTTGCCTGGCAACCTTTACTGTCTGTGATGATCGCAGAAAAAGGACCGGCAGGCAGACTGCTGATATCCAGGTTCGCTGAAATCGTATTTCCCAGATAAGTATACGGCGCAGTACCTCCGCTAATTTCAATGCTTACTGATCCTGTTTGTGCACCAAAACAATTTATATCAACTTGTGTCGACGTAAGAGTTAGGGCGGCAGGCTGAGTTAAAGTTACGGATTTAAAAGCTGTACAACCGGCCGCATCTGTTACTGTGACATTATAAGTTCCGGCCGCCAGCCCTGTGCGATTGCTTAAATTATTCGATCCGGAAGGGAGATCTGCCCATGCATATGTGTAAGTGCCTGTTCCGCCGGTAGTAACTAAGCTTATCTGCCCGTCATTAGCGTTGTTGCAAGTAATATTTACAGCAGTTGGAGTAATAACCAGGGGTGCGGGAGCTGTTATTTCAAATCCTAAGGTTTTTTGGCATAAATGCGCATCAGTTACGGTTAAAGTATATAAGCCAGCCGAAAGATTACTGATGTCTTTTGTAGTCGCACCATTGGACCATGAATAGGAATAATTAACGGTGCCTCCGCTAACATTCACTGATATCGAACCATCTGATCCCTGATTACATGTTACATTTTGTAATGCAGACTGGGTAATCGATAAAGGCGTTGCAGGCTGAGTAATATCTACAACCAGGGAGTTTAATTCGCATCCTGTATTATCAAGAATTTTGATGGTGTAAGTTCCTGCAATCAGGTTATTACGAGTGGATACGTTTAAAGATGCATTATCGCTCCATAGGTATGTATAAGGTCCGTTACCTCCGGAAACAGTTATGTTTATACTGCCTGTATTATCTCCATAGCAGTTAACATTTATATGTGTCGATTCAATGATAATAGGAGGTTCCACAGAATAAGGAACTACTTTCGTTTTCACACAACCATAAAAATCAGTAACTGTAAGCAGTGATGAAGTTGCGTCTATGGGTGAATATGACTTTATATAAGGTGTTGTTCCTCCGCTGATATCAATACTTATACTCGTTGTCGGATCAGCCCCGGCGCAAATGATATCAATTTGTCTTACATCTATAACTATCGGCTGAGGATCATTTAAAACAATATTTTTTATAATAGAACATCCGCTCTGATCAGTAACTGTTACCTGATAGGTACCCGCAGTCAATGCGTTCAGATCAGATGATGAAATCGCAGAACCATTTTTAGTCCAACTGTAAGTATATGGGCCCACACCACCTGTTGTTGGGGTTAATGTTATCGAACCGTTTGTTCCGCCAACGCATGTTGGGTTAACAGATGTAAACGTCGATTGAATTTGGGTGGGTTGAGAAACGCTTAGTGTTAGTGTCTGAACACATCCTTTAGCGTCCGTAACAGTCACTGTATAGGTTCCGGCGGTAAGATTGTTGATGTCTTGACTGAAGTTTCCATTCGACCAATTGTAAGTATAAGGGCTGGTTCCTCCTGTAACTGAGATATCAATACTGCCTGTATTACCGCTAAAACAGCTAACATTTGTTACATTACCCGTAACACTGATTGCTGAAGCCGGTTGTGATACATTAACTGTTAGATTTTTTGTACAGCCTTTTGAATCGGTTACCGTAACCGTATAAGCTCCGGCCGGCAAATTAGTAAGATCCTGAGATGTTGACGCGTTCGTCCACGAATAGGTATAAGGTGCTGCTCCGCCGCTTACCGACAAATTTATAGCTCCTGTGCTTGAGCCAAAACATGTCACATCGGTTGTGGCACTTGTTAAGATTATTTCAGGAGTTTGAGTCAGAGTTACGCTTGTACTTGTTGTACATCCTTTAGAATCTGTTACGGTTACTGAATATGTTCCTGCGGGTAAAGCTGAGAGATCTTCATTCGTTGACGTATAGCCTGAAGAGATGTTTGTCCATGCATACGTAAAGGGTGCCGAACCACCACTAACAGTTAAATTAATGGCTCCTGTACTGCTCCCAAAACAGTTAAGATTCGTTTGAGACGCAGACAAAGAGATAGCAGCAGGTTGGGTGATACCGATGATTTTAACAGCTGTACATCCTTTGCTGTCTGTTACGGTTACATTGTAAGTACCAGCAGTTAGGCCTGAAATACTGCTTGCTGTAGATCCTGTGTTCCAAAGGTAAGTATAAGGAGCTGTTCCTCCCGAAGGAGCTAGGGCAATGGAACCATCACTATTACCGGCACAGCTCAAATTTACAGAAGTGGGAGTTATAGTAATTGGTAAAGGCTGATTTACTACAATGCTCGAGGTAGAAGAGCAGTTTTTATTATCAGTTACAGTAACTGTATAGGTTCCTGCAGTTAGGTTTGACAGGTCCTGAACGGTGGAGCCATTAGACCAAGTATAAGAATAGGGTGCCGTTCCACCAGAAACTGACAAATCAATTGCGCCCGTATTACCTCCGAAACAGCTGACAGAAGTGATTGTATTGGATAAGACAATAGCCGCGGGAGGAACAAGACTTATTGTTTTAGTGCTGGTACAACCTTTTGAATCCGTTACAACCACTGTGTAATTTCCAGCTACTAATCCTGTTTGATTCTTTGACACGGAGCCGTTAGACCAGCTATATGTATACGGACTTGTACCTCCGGAAACGGTTAAATTAATTGTTCCGTCACTGTTGTCGAAACAGGTTGGATTGGTCGTGATTTCTGAGAGAGAAATAGCTGTAGGCTGAGCAATATTTACGGAGGCGTTAGCCGAGCATCCCTTTGAATCTGTAACAGTTACACTGTATGAACCAGTAGAAAGGTTTGAAATATTTTGCGTGCTTGCGCCGTTGCTCCAGGAGTAGGTGTAAGGGGCGGTCCCGCCAGTAATTCCCAATGCAACAGAACCATTGGTTAAGCCGAAACAGCTTATATCTGTCTTTGAAGCAGATACAGCAAGTACGGATGGTTGGGTAATCGTAATGGTTTTTGTTTGGGAGCACAAGTTCGCATCGGTAAGGGTAACCGTATAGGAGCCAGCAGCCAGATTATTAACTGTAGCCGAGCCATTTGTTACCGTAAATGGAACTGTATTTCCGTTAACTGTATATGATCCTGTATAGGAACCTGCACCGCCGGTTCCGCTAACGGTGAAACTTCCGTTTGACTGGTTAAAACAACTAACATTTGTTTGGGATGTTATTTGGGTTGTGAAAGAGGAAAGGATAAAAACATTGTCTATTACCGCTCCGCAAGAGGGGCCGTTTGAAGATGGATCGGTAAATACAATAGTAACAGAAGTTACCCCGACCGGCGTACGAAAACTTATTGCACCGGTTAAAGTTCCACCGCCATTAGTAGCGTTAAAATCAACTAATCCTAAGCTGGTAGTACCATTAAATGCCTGAACCCTGAAGTTTGTTTGCGCATTTGCATTGCAACCGGCTAACAGACTATAGTTAAACGAAAGAGTGTAAGTTGAATCAGATGTTAAATTGGAAAGAGTTTGTTTAAGAGAATAATTTAGAGTTCGTTTAATATGGGCCCCGGTACTTCCGTTTGCGCTCACTATTTTTATAAAATCAGTTTGAGTAGCGGGGCTAAAACTCCCGATAGAGTTATACTGACCGACGGCAAGTGATGAAAAATCACCGGAAGTCACTGCATTATTGCATTGAGCTTTTCCTTTAAGCTGCAAACCGGTTAATAAAACGAATAGAACAATAGTTATTTTCCCACCAAAAAATAGGGCGCTTTGGGCCCGCTGACGGGTGGGCTTCAAAATGGAAAGAAAGGTTAATAAATTAAAGTAAAAAATTCCCATAGAGCGCGTAACTGCGATCTTTATACGGATGCTTATGGTTAAAAGTTATTTTAAAAGCAAATATTATTAGATCTGGGAAAATACCGGTGTGTAGACTAATATGTGAATTTTGTCAGGAAAGCGGGTTTTACTTAATATTTTTTAACCGGCTTATACTTACCTTATCTGTGACGCTGTATATTTAGAGTTTAATTAAATTCATTCTGAGTCAATCCAACTCGCGTAGTATTAGATTGATAAAGCAGTATTTTTGATGGTTCACTACAAAACAACTATATCTTTGTTAAACAAGAATGCTCAACTAATATATCATGAAAACAAGTCTTTTAATTTTAGCGGTTCTTTTAACCGGTGCTGGTAGTACGACACAAGCTCAAATAATTCCAAATTTCGACTTTGGTTTAAAAGCAGGAGTCAATCTCTCAAAGCTCTCTAAGCAAAATGGTTTTAGCAGTGATAATCGTGCTGGGTATCTTGCCGGGATCTGGGCCAGAGCCGGAGCTATGGGCTTGCACCTGCAGCCTGAATTATACTATACCGTTAAGACCGTCGATGTTAAAGACGACAATGGGCAAACCGGAAGTGTAGATTTTACCAGTGTAGATTTACCTATACTAGTTGGCACAAAAATAGGAGCTGTGGGAATAGGGGGTAGACTTAATACCGGACCGGTCATCTCATTTGTAATTAACGAGGAACAGTCTTTTAGTAACGCAGTTAGTGATGCTTCAAAATTTAATTACAAAAATCAGGCAGTGGCGTGGCAATTTGGTGCCGGATTGGATATTAGAAAAATTTCACTCGATTTACGCTATGAACATGGTTTAAGCAAAATCAGTCGGGCTGGGTACCAAGATACTAAATTGAGACTTTTTAATTTTAGCCTGGGATACAAGTTGTACTAAACTCTTTTTCTCAATATTTTCCTGATGAAAGTAAAGTCAAATAATGTTTGATTAGAATATTTTTCTCAAAAAGATATACGAATCAAACAAAAAAAGAAACCTCATTGTTAATATGTAACTTTTTCACAAAGTTTTACAAGAGAAAAGTTTTTTTGTATAAAAAACCTATCTTGCTATTGCACGATTGTAAAAGGTATCTATATAAATTTATAGAAAATTGAGGGAAGAAAATTCTTGCATTTATTGCTCATTTAAAGGCTCATATCCCTTATCTTGGCGGATATGCCTTTCTGTTTTTTTTCGTGATTACCTTACTGCCCGTATCTTTCCAAATCGGATATCGGGCAATTTTAGCCATTTAGTACCGTTTGTCCTTAAGTTTTAAATTTCCCTGTATGGAACAAGATTACCTAGAAACCATAGTCGAAAAACCCGGAAAAAAGTCATCAGTAACAGATGATGAAACTCTCGATCTCAAAGAATTGTTAAAAGTTCTGTCTCAAGTTAAAAATGGAAAACTGAGTGTTAGAATTCCAATAACACAGGCAGGTATAAGCGGAAAAATTTGCGAAGTGATCAATGATATTATTGACATTAATGAGCGCTTGGTTAATGAAATATGTACTGCCGAAAAAACAATTGGTCAGAAGGGTAACCTCTCCAAAAGAGTAGAACTTCCGGATTTTAAGGGTGAATATGCAGTAGGTGTTAAATCACTGAATAACCTAATTACGGATTTAACTTATCCTACATTAGAAATTGCGGGCTTGATTAACTCGGTTGCTAATGGTAACCTATCCAAAGAAATTCCTTTAGAAATTAATGGACAACCTTTAAAAGGCGAGTTCTTGCGTATTGCGAAAGAGTCTAATGGAATGGTCTCACAACTTCGTCTTTTTACCCAGGAAGTAACCCGGGTTGCCAGGCAGGTAGGATCAGAAGGACAATTAGGAGAACAGGCGAAAATTAAAGGTGTTGCCGGTGTGTGGGAAGAATTAACGGATTCTGTAAACCAGATGGCTGGTAATTTAACAGCACAGGTACGTAATATAGCGACGGTGACAACGGCGGTAGCAAAAGGCGATTTATCCAGAAAGATTACGGTGGAGGCGAAGGGTGAGATTCTCGAGCTTAAAAATACCATTAATACGATGGTGGATCAGCTGAACTCTTTCTCATCTGAGGTAACCCGTGTGGCGCTCGAAGTAGGTACAGAAGGTAAGCTGGGTGGCCAGGCCAAAGTTACCGGAGTTGCTGGAACGTGGAAAGATTTAACAGATTCTGTAAACAGGATGGCAGGTAACCTGACATCACAGGTACGTAATATCGCGGGTGTAACAACTGCGGTAGCCAATGGTGACCTTTCCAAAAAAATCACCGTAGATGTAAAAGGAGAGATGCTTGAGCTGAAGAAAACCATAAACACGATGGTGGATCAGCTGAACTCCTTTGCTTCCGAGGTAACTCGTGTGGCACTTGAAGTAGGCACAGAGGGTAAACTGGGAGGTCAGGCTAAGGTAAAAGGTGTTGGTGGGGTTTGGAAAGATCTGACAGACTCTGTAAACCAGATGGGTAGTAACCTTACCGATCAGGTGCGGAACATTGCAGGTGTGACTACGGCGGTAGCGAAGGGTGATTTGTCCAGGAAGATAACGGTGGATGCAAAAGGTGAGCTCCTGGAGTTGAAAAACACTATCAATACAATGGTGGATCAGCTGAATTCATTCTCCTCCGAGGTAACCCGTGTGGCGAGAGAGGTGGGTTCGGAAGGTCAGCTTGGTGGACAGGCAAACGTGCCCGGTGTAGGTGGTACCTGGAAGGATTTAACGGATTCGGTAAATCAGATGGCCGGTAACTTAACCGGACAGGTGCGAAACATCGCAGAGGTAACAACTGCGGTGGCCAAGGGTGACCTTTCCAAAAAAATCACGGTGGACGTACGAGGGGAGATGCTCGAGCTGAAAAACACGATCAATACGATGGTGGATCAGCTAAACTCTTTCGGTTCGGAGGTAACCCGTGTGGCAAGAGAGGTAGGTTCTGAAGGGCAGCTTGGAGGTCAGGCGAATGTACCGGGAGTAGGTGGTACCTGGAAAGATTTAACAGATTCGGTAAATAAGATGGCCGATAACTTAACATCCCAGGTGCGTAACATAGCGGAGGTAACTACAGCGGTAGCAAAGGGTGACCTTTCAAGAAAGATTACAGTAAACGCCAAAGGCGAGCTTTTGGAGCTGAAAAACACTATCAATACGATGGTGGATCAGCTTCGTGGATTTGCCTCTGAGGTAACCCGTGTGGCACGTGAGGTGGGTTCTGAAGGGCAGCTGGGAGGTCAGGCGAATGTACCGGGCGTGGATGGAACATGGAAGGACTTAACGGATAGTGTAAATAAAATGGCCGGTAATTTAACGGCACAGTTAAGAAATATAGCGGATGTATCTATCGCGGTAGCTAATGGAGATTTATCCAAAAAAATTACGGTCGATGTACGGGGCGAGATTCTTCAGTTGAAAGAAACTATTAATACAATGGTGGATCAGTTGAGAGGTTTTGCTTCTGAGGTAACCCGTGTGGCCAGGGAGGTAGGTACAGATGGTAACCTGGGTGGACAGGCTTTTGTACCGGGTGTTGCCGGAACATGGAAAGATTTAACAGACTCTGTAAACCAGATGTCGTCGAACCTTACATCGCAGGTACGTAACATTGCCGAGGTAACTAAAGCGGTAGCATCTGGTGACCTTTCAAAAACGGTGGTAATTGACGTAAAAGGGGAAATGATGGATTTGAAGAACACCATTAACACGATGGTGGATCAGCTGAACTCATTTGCCTCTGAGGTAACCCGTGTGGCGAGAGAGGTAGGAACGGAAGGTAAATTGGGTGGTCAGGCTCACGTAAAAGGTGTGGGTGGAACCTGGAAAGATTTAACGGATTCGGTAAACCAGATGGCTTCTAACCTGACAGGACAGATTCGTGGTATTTCAAAAGTAGCGACCGGTATTGCAAAAGGTAACCTGAAGCAACGTTTATCGATTAATGCTTTAGGTGAGGTAGCTCAGTTAACAGATACGATCAATGAGATGATTGATACACTGGCCGTATTTGCCGAGCAGGTAACCACAGTGGCCCGTGAGGTGGGTGTGCAGGGTCGATTGGGTGGACAGGCGAGTGTACCAGGGGCATCCGGAACCTGGAAAGATTTGACAGAGAACGTAAACCAGCTGGCAGAAAACTTAACGGTACAGGTACGTTCAATTTCTGAGGTTGCATCGGCGGTAACCAAGGGTGACTTAACGCGAACCATTCGTGTGGACGCAAAAGGCGAGCTTGAGGCATTAAAGGATACGATCAACCAGATGATCGCCAACCTTAAAGGCACAACATTACGTAATCATGAACAGGATTGGCTGAAATCTAACCTTGCAAAATTTGCCCAGATGCTTCAGGGCCAGCGTGATAGAAATGCCGTGGCAAATAAAGTATTGTCGGAACTGGCGGAATTGGTTAACGCGCGCTACGGAGCATTTTATATTCTTGAACAAACAGAGGCAAAGGTTGAGCCTAAACTCATATTATTTGCAGGATATGCACAGGATAGCAGAAAAATAATCAATACAGAATTTTTATTGAGTGAAGGCTTAGTCGGTCAGTGTGCTAATGATAAAGAGCGTATTCTCCTGACAAATGTACCGGTAGATTATCTCCAGATAAATTCAGGTATAGGAAGTGCGGCTCCATCAGCCCTGGTTATTCTTCCTGTTCTGTTTGAAAACAATGTGAAAGCGGTAATTGAGCTGGCATCATTTGATAACTTTAGTCCAACTCACTTAGATTTCCTGGATCAGTTAACTGAAAGTATTGGTATCGTATTAAATAATATTGAAACGAATACCCGTACAGAGGAACTTCTTTCGCAGTCTCAATCTCTTTCCGGAGATTTAAAGGCACAACAGGAAGAATTAAGACGGGCAAATGATGAGCTTCATGATAAGGCACAACTTCTTGAAAAACAAAAAGAAGAGGTGGAGCAGATTAACAAGGAAGTTGAAGAGGCACGGCGCTCTCTGGAGGAAAAAGCAGAACAGCTAACTTTAACTTCCAAATATAAATCAGAGTTCCTGGCAAACATGTCGCATGAGTTAAGAACCCCTCTGAACAGTTTATTGATTCTTGCTCAACAACTATTTGAAAACCACGAAGGTAATTTGAGTGAAAAACAAATCAGGTATGCTAAAACAATTCACTCTTGCGGTGATGACTTAATTCAGTTGATCAATGATATTCTGGATTTGTCGAAAATTGAATCCGGAGTTATCTCGGCCGATATTATGCCGGTTAGTTTTAGAGAGATAGCATCTTTTGTGGAATCAACATTTAAGCCTATTTCTGAAACCAAGAATCTTAATTTCGAAATTGATGTTGATCCTTCGCTTCCTGAAATAATGGAAACAGATATTCAGCGATTGAATCAGATCTTAAAGAATTTGCTTTCTAATGCCTTTAAATTCACTGAAAAAGGGAGCATCAGATTAAAAATTCAGCGACCTAAAGCGACTCAAAAAAATCCCTTGCAGAGTATAGGGGATGTTATAGCATTTTCAATTGAAGATTCTGGTATCGGTATCTCTAAAAAAACACAGGGAATTATTTTTGAAGCATTCCAGCAAGCCGAAGGTTCGACAAGCCGTAAGTACGGAGGTACCGGTCTTGGGCTTTCTATTAGCAAGGGATTTGCCGAATTACTTGGCGGTACAATAGTTGTTGAAAGCGAACTTGGAAAAGGCAGTACATTTACTTTGTATCTGCCGCTCAGATATCAGGAAGGAACAAAAGCTATAGCAGAACATTCCAAGCCATATTTGGCAGCAGTAAATAAGGCCAATATGACCGCTGAGATTATTGAACCAATGATTGATGACGACAGGCACAATATTCAGTCGGAAGACAGAGTGATCCTGGTTATTGAAGATGATTTACGGTTCACTAAAATTATGATCGATAAGGCGCATGATTTTGGGTTGAAAGCCATTGTGGCCATTAACTATCTTGAGATCTTTGATAGCATTCAGAACTATCATCCTATCGCTATTACTTTAGATGTAAATATGCCTGAATCGAATGGCTGGAAAATCTTAAAGCTTCTTAAAACGGATTTAAATCTTCGTCACATTCCTATACATTTAGTTTCTGGTGAGGATAATAAGGCTTTAGCCATGAAAAATGGTGCCAAGAGTTTCCAGTTAAAACCTCTGTCAAATAAATCACTTGATGAATTGATTTCAATAATCATTTCGTTCGAAGAATCAAAAATTAAAAAAGTTCTTATAGTAGAGGAGGATAAAGAGGAGCTTGAGCGACTATCAGAACTTATTAAAAATGAAGTGATCTCAACAAGAGCGGTTTCGTCAGTAAAAGAAGGAATGGAAATACTCAAAAATGAGACGTTTGATTGTATCATTATTGATTACGCTTTGGCGGATGCAAAATTACTCCCTAATTACTTGAATTTGAGTAAGAATAATCAAACTTCTATAATCATATATGCCGATAAAGAGTTTAGCCAGGAAGAGTTAATAACGCTTAAGAGATTAAATTATAAATCAATAAGTAAGAGCCCTGATTCCTATGTTGATTTGCTTGATGAAACATTGCAAATGCTTCATGTAGAAACCAGAATGCTTCCTGCAGATAAATTCAAACTGATTCAGGCTGCAAAATATACCGGCGATATACTTGACGGCAAAAAAGTTTTGGTAGTTGATGATGATGTTAGAAACCTGTTTGCGCTGACGGCAGCTTTCGAAAGGTCAAGGCTTGAGGTAATTACTGCCGAAAGCGGTAGAGAGGCACTGGAATTACTCAATGCGAATAAAGATATTGACATTGTGTTGATGGATATTATGATGCCGGAGATGGACGGGTATGAAACCATACAGTGGATAAGAAAGGAAAGCCGTCATAAGCAGTTACCTATAATTGCGGTTACTGCAAAGGCTATGATTGGCGACCGTCAAAAATGTATCGCTTCAGGGGCTTCGGATTATATAACGAAGCCAGTTAAGACACCACAATTACTTTCTTTAATGAGAGTCTGGTTAGTTTAATTAAATTTAACTGGAATAAATTATTCATTGATAAAATTAAAACAGAATATAAGTGGCTGATGAAACTACAATAAAAATTCTTCTGGTTGATGACAGGGAAGATAACCTGATGTCGATGGAGATTGTACTGGAGAATCAAGGCTATACATTTTATAAAGCAACTTCAGGAAAAGACGCTCTAAAAATTCTCCTGAAAGAGGATGATTTTTCCTTGATCCTTTTAGATGTAAGAATGCCTATTATGGATGGGTACGAGACCGCCGAGCTCATATATCAAAGAGAAAAGCTCCGGCTGGTACCCATCATATTTATTACGGGTCAGGATTACGAAGAAGCTGCAATGTTTAAAGGTTACCAGGCTGGTGCGGTCGATTATATACGGAAACCTTTTAGTCCTCAAATACTTCGCTCAAAAGTTGCTGTATTTGCAGAACTTCATCGAAAAAATCAGCTTTTAAGTAAGCAGGAAGAAAAGCTCAGGATAATTAATGAAGATTTAATGCGTCTGAATTCTGAGCTTGAAAATCGGGTTAAGGAGCGGACATTGCAGCTTGAAACTTTAAACTCAGAACTGAAGGATCTAAACCTTTCCAAAGACAAATTTCTGTCGGTAATTTCCCATGATTTACGTAATCCTGCAACAGCTCTCATTGCCACATCAGAAAAGCTAACCAGGGATATAGAAAAATTACAAGTCTCTGATATTAAAAATTTATCAAATATCATTCATAGAACGGCTCATAAAATTGTGCAGCAATTAAACGAATTGGTAGACTGGGCAAAGAAACAACGCGAAAAAACCAGCTTTAATCCGAGGAGGATTAATTTGGTTATGGGTATGAATGATTCTTTGGACTTACTTAAGACCATTGCCGCTCAAAAGGAGATTGATCTTGTAAATAATGTTGTTAATGAACTTTATGTACATGCAGATTCATTAATGCTCCGTTCAATTGTTCAAAATTTGGTTACTAATGCAATAAAGTACACGCCACAGAAGGGCTCTATCACTATAAGTGCTGCCAAGATTGAAAAAATGGTGGAAATATGTATTGCCGATACTGGTATTGGAATAAATGCCGACGCCATGGAACATCTTTTTAATGAAGATAACACATCTTCAAAAGGCACGAATAATGAACATGGTACAGGCTTAGGTTTAATTCTGGTTAAAGATTTTGTTACGCAGCATGGCGGAACGATAAGTGTAGAAAGTGATGAAAAAAACGGTACTTGTTTTAGGTTTACAATTCCTGCTTTTTTATATCAGGATGCACACTCCATTGAGGCATAGGTATTGAATGAAACTTGCGGCACAGATTTTTCTTGGCTTCTCGATTGTTATTGGAATATCATTAACAGACTCCTACGTAAATTACAATCTATCTCACAAGGTTAACAGAAATACAGAGTTCCTTGCCAATTCTGAAGCTGTCATCCGAAATTCAAGTAAGCTCCATAAAGGAATCATTGAAATGCAAAGTGCTTTCAGAGGCTATCTTTTGACCTCTGATAAAACCTTTCTTGACTCGTATTATCTGGGATCTAAAGAATTGCCCTCACTTTTTGAAGAACAGGGAAGATTAGTAGCAAATTTTAAAGGGCAGTCTGCAAAACTCGATTCAATTCGAATTCTTCATAACAGATGGATCAGATACAGTACTTTGTTAATTGACGCCAAGGAATCTTCAATTAATGAGCCTTCGTCAACCTTATACACTGAATTGTTTGAAACTAAATTACGCAAACAGGTAGGAAAGAATCTTAATGATCAGATAAGCGAAATATTCAAACAGTTTGACAGGTCTGAGTACAGGGTCAGAGAACTAAGAAGAAATGCACTTACTGCTTCTATTGAACAAACCAGAACATTCTCCACCATTTTTATATTTTTTACTGTGATTATCGGTATTATCAGTACACTTTATATTGTTCACTTAATTACTAAACGGATTGCTTTAATGGTAAATCTGGCTAATAATATTTCTAATGGACAATTCGCTATAGTAAAGGACAATAAAAATGATGAATTAACGAGTTTGTCGGTTTCTTTAAATTCAATGTCCGAAACACTTAGCAAGAATATTAATGAACTCGAAAAGAGGAACAAGGAATTAAACCAGTTTGCGTATGTAGTTTCTCATGATTTAAAGGCCCCCATTCGCGGTATTTATAATGTAATACAATGGATAGAGGAGGATTTAGGGAACGAAGTTTCTTCTCAAATGCGGAAGTACCTGAACATTATTCCGGAGCGGATAAAAAGAATGGAAGATCTCATTCATGGCTTATTGGATTATGCGCGTATCGGCCGGGAGAAACCATTAAAAGAGAAAGTTGATGTTCAGATTTTAATAGGAGACATTATAGAGCTTATTGTACCCGAAGAATTTAGGGTTGAAATGTTTAATCTCCCCGTTTTAATAACTGAAAAGATCCGGTTGGAACAAGTTTTTAGTAATTTAATTAGTAATGCTGTAAAGTATTCTCAAGCAAACAAACACATTGTTGTAAGCTGTAGTGAACTTGAAAACAATTATGAGTTTAGTGTTCAGGATAATGGCATAGGAGTAGATCCTCAGTTTCATAATAAAATTTTTGAGATTTTTCAAACTTTACGTGAGAAGCACGCTAAAGAAAGTACCGGAATTGGATTATCGATAGTGAAAAAAATAATCGATGATCAACATTGCACGATTAAGGTAAGTTCTGAGCCTGGAAAGGGTTCGAAATTCACATTTACATGGCCAAAAACTTAAATATGAATTCAAAAAATGTTATTCTGCTAGTTGATGATGATGAGTTGGATGTTATAAGTGTTCAGAGATCATTAAAAAAGCTGGATGAAGAGTATGAGCTTTATACAGCCTATAATGGTATTGAAGCACTTGGAATTTTAAGAGGAATTGAAAATTCTGCGAAGCTAAATCAATTGCCTGATGTGATTTTACTGGATTTAAATATGCCTAAAATGAACGGGATTGAATTTTTAAGAGTTCTAAGGGCAGATGAAAGATTAAAGAATATTAAAGTATTTGTAATGACAACATCCGGCGAGGAAGCTGACAGAAGAGCCACAGAGCAACTGGGTATTTCCGGCTACCTCATAAAACCTCTCAATTTTAATAATAATTCCAAAAGAACTGATTCTATGGATGGCTTTGTTCAGTTTCACCTGCGTAAAATATTAGCGTCTAAGCAATTGTAACTAATTTACACTCCAATAGAAAGAGGCTGGCTCATAAGTTGACTTGTATTAAAAATCAGTATGAGATTATTAACATTGATCCCTTTCGGTTATATCAATAACAATAAGGCTAAAAACATTAAAATATCAATAAAAAAAGAGGCTGAATCACTTATGATACAGCCTCTTTTTTTATTGTTTACGAGACAATTTTCTTACACTGCTAGTTCATCAATATAGTCAGCCAGTCTTGGTAAATAGATTATATTGCTTTGTTGTCCAAGCTCCGCAGACCAAAAACTTCCAGCCAGCTTAAAAATTCTGAATAACTGGTTGGATTCATGCAAAAGAAAAAATTCAATCCACTGAGTGATATTCATCTTTCCTAAAACAGAATGAGTACCGACACGTGAAAAGTTTTCATCGGGTAACGATTCAATTTTAGCTATGATATCACTGCGTAAGCGATAAAGTTCATGAAGTAAAGTACCGGTAGATTTTGCACACGTAAAGTGAAATTCCGAATCAGCATCGGGTTTATAGACTTCAAAAAACGGATTTACTTCTTCCATCATTTTAACCAACCTGCTTAGGAAAATATGATGATACCTGGTGAGATAAGATATGGTCTCGTGAATAGAAAATTTATCCGAGCTTAGTCGTGTATAAATTGCTTCAGGCGGAAGATCATCTATATAGCATTTTAACGATTTGTGCTGATGACACAGCCGTTCAACTGTATGCGGATTAAGATTCATATCAGCAAGTTTGTTTTGGGTCGGTTCGTTAGATAACATAAAACATTGATATTTATTTATTCATTTCATGAATAATGCCAAAATACCATAAGGGTATTAAGTAAATGATATGTTAAAGTTAATATAGGATATAAGGTTCCAAAGGTTTATTAATCAGGTATTTAAATAAATATAGCAAAAAAAAAGAATACGGCAAGAATTAAATTGAATATTCAGTATGTCTGTTCAAGCCTTCAAAATACATTAAAACAGACAGTTTTACTAGAAACTATTTAGTCCAGAATTTCGCTCATACCCACTAAAAGATATTTAGCGGTGGCGGGGTTTGTAGCAAGTGGAACGTTGTGCACATCGCAAATACGGAGTAACATTTGAACATCTGGTTCGTGCGGATGTTTACCCAGGGCATCACGGAAAAAAATAATTCCCGCTAACTGACCTTCGGCAGCCATTGATGCAATCTGTGCATCACCCCCTTTAGGGCCACTTAATTTTAGATCAACGTTTAATCCTGTCCGTTGTATATGTGAGCCTGTTGTCCCGGTTGCTACCAGATTAAATTCTTTAAGTATTTCAATATGATCTTTAACAAAAGCCACCATCTCGGCTTTCATTCCATCATGAGCAATTAATGCGAGGGTTTTAACTGACATAATAATTTATTTAAAAAAAATATAGCCTATAAATATAGCAGCAATTAATCCAACAAAATCGGCTATTAAACCGCAGGCAATGGCATAGCGTGTTCTTTTAATTCCAACAGACCCGAAATATACCGCTAATACATAAAAAGTTGTTTCCGTAGAGCCTTGTATAATACAGGCTAAGCGTCCTTGAAAGGAATCAGCACCATAGGTTTTCATCACATCAATCATTAATCCCCTTGCACCTCCACCACTAAGCGTCTTCATTAAACCAACAGGTAAAGCCGGAACAAATGCTGTATCTAAGCCAGCGGCAGCAACTACCGAAGCAATTCCATTAACAATGAAATCCATACACCCCGTTGTTCTGAAAGCGCTGATTGCTACTAAAATTGCAATTAAGAAGGGGATAATCATAACCGCTGTGCTAAAGCCTTCTTTGGCTCCGTCAATAAAGGCTTCGTAAACATTTAACTTCTTGATCGCCCCGTACACTATAAAAAGAATAATGATGGAAAAAATCACGATTCCTCCCAGAAGGCCGGTAGTCGCTTCCATATCTGCTGGAGAAAGGCCTCTCAAAGAATAATATAAGGCGAGCATAATGCCAATAAAGATGGCAATGAATACCAATACAGGTAGTTTGAAAAGATTTATTTTCTGATACATAGCAACTGCTATCATACCCGTTATAAATGATATAAATGTTCCGATAAGCGACGGAATAAAGATATCTGCGGGATTGGCTGCTCCATTCGCCATTCGCAATGCGATAACAGAAGTTGGGATTAGTGTTAAGCCGGCTGTGTTTAACACCAGGAACATAATCATTGCATTACTTGCAGTTTCCTTTTCTGGATTTAACTCTTGTAATTCCTGCATCGCTTTTAAGCCCAGGGGAGTTGCCGCATTGTCAAGCCCCAGCATATTAGCAGAAAAATTCATTATAACTGAGCCATTTGCCGGATGACCTTTAGGAATTTCAGGGAACAATTTGCTGAAAAAAGGGCTGGCTGCCCTGGCAAAAAGACTTATCATACCTGCACGTTCACCAATTTTCATGATACCAAGCCAAAAGGTCATAATTCCGATTAAGCCTAACGATATTTCGGCCCCTGTTTTTGCGCTGTCAAACATTCCTGTGGTAACTGCAGAGAATATGGCGGTATCACCCAGAAAGATGAGCTTGCCTAAAGCAACAATAAAAGCTATGATGAAGAAGGCAATCCAAATATAATTTAAAGCCATTTTAAAAGTTATATCAAAATTTGTGCGGCTGAATTTACATTTTTTTAATGTAAATCAACTTTTAAAGAAAAAAGCAACCTGATTTAAATCCATAAAAAAACCGGCCTTGTGCCGGTTTCTTATTTTATTTCTTTTTCGGAGCTTTTACAGCGGGCTTCGCAGGTAACTCTTTAGCAGGAGCCTGTTTTTGTCTCATATAATCTTCCATTCTTTGCTGGAATTTGGATTTTTTATCTGCGTTTGGCTTTTTCTTATTCTCCTGGATTTGAGAATGTATCTTTTCGTCATTAACAAATTGTTTAATAATGAATTGCTGTGCAAATGTCAGCATATTGGCCAGGAAGTAATAGTAATTTAAACCAGCCGGATAACTGTTAAGTACCCCAAAGAATATAATAGGTGTAATATACCCAATATACTTCATTTGTCCGGTTGCCCCGGAAATCTGATTGTTGTAATAGGTATAAATTAATGTGGAAATTGTCATTAATAAACACATCAAACTGATGTGATTTATACCTATTAATGGAATCCTGGGAAAACTAATTATAGAATCGTAGGTAGATAAATCCCCCATCCATAGAAAACTCTGGTGCCTCAGTTCAAAAAGGTTGGGGAAAAAGAAGAAGAATGCCATGATAATCGGCATTTGTAAAAGCATTGGGATACAGCCTCCTAAAGGATTTACACCTGCTTTTTTATAAAGCTTCATATATTCCTGTTGAAGAAGGGTAGGGTTATCTTCACCAACTTTAGTTTTGATCTCTTCCATCTCTGGTTTAAGCACCCGCATCTTGGCCATTGACAGGTAAGATTTGTACGTTAAAGGAGTTAAGGCTACCTTTAATATAATGGTAAGAGCTAATATAATTAAACCATAACTCCAGTTAAATCTTTCGAGTGAGTTAAATATCGGAAGCACAGCATAGCGGTTAATCCATTTTAATGGGCCCCAGCCCAGATCTATCTGTTGCTCAAGATCGTAGCCCTGATCATTTAAAATCTTAAATTTATTAGGGCCAAAGAAAAATTCTAAAGGATAAATATTGTTATTCTGACTATTTACCGGCAATTGCATATTTGCCGTAATGGTTTTTAAAACACCTGGTTCTGTGGAATTTACTACAGATAAATTTACTTTATCAAACCCGTTTTTAGCAATAAGTACATTAGAGAAAAAGTGTTGTTTAAAAGAAACCCATCTTACTTTTCCTTCTTCGCCTAATTCTTTTTTCTCATCCTTATCCAAGCCAATATGTTTTGGCTCATTATCATCATATTTGAAATAAGCACCAGAATAGCGTGTTCTTTCACTTTCAAGATCCTTTTCTTTCTGAGTTAAAGTGGCAGACCAGTTTAAATTAATGTGTTGCCCCTGGGGTAAAACCGATTGTAATCCGGAAGTGACAATAGTTAATCCTACTTTATAGCTATCGCCTTTTAATGAATAGATATAATCAATAAATTGATTTTGAGAGTAAGCTAATCTCATTGTAACAGAACCGGAATCTGATTTTGATACGCTTAACTTTTGTAACGAAGGACTAAAGTATAGTGTGCTGGTATTTATTGCCGATCCGGCCGCATTAAAAGTTAACCCGAAATTAGTCTGATTTGCATTAAACATAATCAAAGGTTTATTCTGATATGTTTTATGTTCTTTAAGTTCTACAGATTCAATGCCTCCGCCTTTTGAACCAATAATAACTATTAAGTGCTCATTCTCTAACGTAACTTTCTGATCAGAACCGCTATGTGCGGCGCCAAAAGGGCCTTTAAGAATAGTTGAATCAACTACAGGTACTATTGCAGCTGAAGCAGCTGGAGTTTGTGTTTTCGCAGCAGGTTTTGCTGATTTTGATTGTGCTATAGAATCCTGAACAAATTTTTCTCTCTTAACTTCTTGCTCAGAGGGCTGTAATAAATACATCGATCCAACAAGAATAACTAAGATTAAAAAAAGTCCGGTAAAAGTATTTCTATCCATTATAAGTATATGCTCTTTCTAAAAAACTATTTTTTTCTCGCCTGAGCCAGCGAAGCGGCGACAAAGTTAACAAAAAGTGGATGGGGATTTGCCACTGTTGATTTTAATTCTGGGTGAAATTGACCGGCAACAAAGAAAGGGTGGTTTTTCAGTTCGATTATTTCTACAAGGTTGTTTTCCGGGTTTATTCCCGAAGCAAGCATTCCGGCTTTTTCATAATCATTCAGATAGTCGTTGTTAAATTCATAACGGTGACGATGTCTTTCTGTAATGGTTGTTTTACCGTAAATAGCAGCAGCTTTTGTTCCTTTTTTTATTTCACAGGTATATGCACCTAAGCGCATCGTTCCTCCTTTATTAATAACCTTTTTCTGCTCCTCCATCATAGAAATAACCGGATGCGAAGTATTTTCATCCATCTCCATGCTATGGGCATCAGTGTATCCCAAGACATTTCTGCCATACTCAATTACAGCGCATTGCATCCCAAGACAGATTCCAAAGAATGGAATATTATTCTCTCTTACATGTTGGATGGCAGTAATTTTGCCATCAATGCCCCGGTTACCAAATCCTGGAGCCACTAATAATCCATTTAATCCCTGAAGTTTTTCTGCGACATTTTCGGGGGTTATGCTTTCCGAATGAATAGAATGCACTTTCACTTTACATTCATTTCTTGCACCTGCGTGTATAAACGATTCAAGAATTGATTTGTATGCATCCTGAAGCTCGACATATTTTCCTACCAGGCCAATATGCACTTCGGAAGTAGGATTTTTCAGGCGGCCCAGAAAATCTTTCCAGTTTTCCAAATTTGGTTCAAGCTTATGCGGAAGCTTAAGTTTGGTAAGAACAGTTTTATCCAGTTGTTCCTTAAGCATTAGTAAAGGAACGTCATAAATAGTAGAAGCATCGATCGATTCGACTACAGCATTAATATTAACGTTACAGAACAAGGCTATTTTTCTGCGAATATCCTGTGATAAATGATGTTCTGTACGGCAAACCAAAATATCTGGCTGAATTCCGTATTCAAGGAGTGTTTTAACCGAGTGCTGCGTAGGTTTTGTTTTTAATTCGCCTGCAGCAGCCAGGTAAGGAATTAAAGTTAGATGGATTACAAGGGAATTATTATAACCTATTTCCCATCTGAATTGTCGAACCGCCTCGATATATGGCAACGATTCAATGTCACCAACTGTGCCACCGAGTTCTGTAATAACGATATCATATTCGCCATTTTCTCCCAGTATGCGAATATTTCGTTTTATCTCATCCGTAATATGCGGAACTACCTGAACTGTTTTTCCCAGGTATGCGCCTTCACGCTCCTTGTTAATTACATTCTGATAAATACGCCCGGTAGTAATATTGTTCGATTGTGAAGTGGGGGCATTTAAAAAACGCTCGTAGTGACCAAGGTCAAGATCGGTTTCGGCTCCATCTTCGGTTACAAAACATTCGCCGTGCTCATAAGGATTTAAAGTTCCCGGATCAATATTAATGTACGGGTCGAATTTTTGAATAGTAACCCGGTAGCCACGGGCTTGCAGAAGTTTTGCTAATGATGCGGAAATAATCCCTTTTCCTAACGACGAGGTAACGCCGCCCGTAACAAAAATATACTTAGTCATGAATGATGGAATTTTTATGAATTTGCCTTCCCGAAAGGAAGAAAAAACAATCTATTTGTACGGGATTCAAAGGTAAGAAAAATCTCTTCTCCTTTATACAATGTGGAGATTAATTTATTTGTGAAAAAATTGTGGTCCGTAAATTAAACCCTTTGGCTATTATTACCATCATTCATCAAAACTTTTACCTTTGTCCTTCTTTTTATAAAATCGCTTATAAACAATGGTATCATACAACCGCTTTACATTAGATAATGGCCTCAAGGTTATCGTTCACGAGGATTTTACCACCCCTATGGCCGTAGTTAATATTTTATATGATGTTGGCGCCCGCGACGAAAATCCCGAACAAACCGGCTTTGCGCATTTATTTGAGCATTTAATGTTTGGCGGGTCTGTGAATATCCCGTCTTACGATGAACCTTTACAACGTGTTGGAGGAGAGAACAATGCCTTTACGAGTAATGACATCACTAATTATTACATTACTCTTCCTGCTGTAAATCTTGAAACTGCCTTTTGGCTTGAAAGCGACAGGATGTTAAGCCTTGCCTTTTCAGAAAAAAGCCTTGAAGTTCAGAAGAACGTGGTGTGCGAAGAATTCAAACAGCGCTATTTAAATCAGCCTTACGGCGATGTTTGGCTCAAATTACGGCCTATTGTTTACAAGGCACATCCTTACAGATGGGCTACCATTGGCAAAGAACTTTCGCATATTGAGAATGCAAAAATGGAAGATGTTAAGGCCTTTTTCAATAAATTCTACAACCCTTCAAATGCAATTATGGTTGTAGGCGGGGCGGTTACAACTGCCGAGGTAAAAATACTTGCCGAAAAATGGTTCGGGAGTATTCCCTCAACAGACAAACCCGTGAGGTCCTTGCCGGTCGAACCTAAGCAGCTTGCAGAACATCGCGAAATAATTAAGGCAGACGTTCCCTTAAATGCCATTTATACGGTATTTCACTGCCCGGCACGTAATGAACAGGGATATTATGAAACTGATTTAATATCAGACCTTTTATCTAGGGGAAACGCATCCAGGCTTCACATTAACTTAATTAAAAATAAGAAACTTTTCAGCGAAATTAATGCGCATTCTACAGGGAGTCTTGATCCGGGCTTATTTATAATCGAAGGCAAGCCCGTTAAAGGGGTCTCGATGGAGGATGCAGAGGCTGCATTATGGGAGGAGATAGAGAGTCTGAAAACCAGTTTGATAGCAGATGACGAGTTGACCAAAGTGAAAAATAAAATTGAATCCACTATGGTTTTTTCTGAAATGAGCTTGCTGGATAAGGCAATGAATCTTGCGATTTTCGAGCTTCTCGGAGATGCATCTTTATTGAATAAAGAAACAGACAGATACATGACAGTGTCTGCAGAAGATATTAAAAACCGGGCAAACAGTATTTTCCGTAAAGAAAATTCAACTACACTTTATTATTTAGCAAACTAATGGTCGACAGAACTTTAGCACCAGCATTCAGACAAGTTGAACAAATTCAACTAATTAAAGCCGAGCCTTATGTTTTGGACAATAATTTAAAGCTATATGTTATCAATGGCGGAGAACAGGAACTTATTCGTATTGAACTCATATTTAAAAATGTAAACTGGAACCCTTCCAAGCCTTTACAGGCATATACTGTAAATTCTATGCTGGTTGAGGGTACTGATAAATTAAATGCCCAGCAGATTGCAGAAAAAATAGATTATTATGGTGCTTTTCTCCAGGTAGATTATAATTACGATTACTCTTCGGTTACCCTTTATACTCTCACAAAACATCTTGAGGCAACTCTCCCGGTTGTTAAGGCAATTGTTACTGGTTCGGCTTTTTCCGAAACCGAATTGGAAACATTTAAAATTAATCAAAAGCAGAAGCTCATGGTTAGCCTGGAAAAAAATGATTACCTCGGCAGGCGTTTGTTTAATAATGCTTTGTTTGGTGATACCATTTACGGATACAAAACAGATGTGTTTGATTATGACAGGCTGGATAGAACTCAACTTTTGGAATACTTTGAATCGGCCTATCAGCCATCTAACTGCACTGTAATTGCCTCCGGAAAGATTGATGATAATTCAACCAGTTTATTAAATAAGTTTTTCGGTACAGATTGGGATTCAGGTTCTGATGTAACAGAGAATGTGTTTTCTTTTACGGCAGAAAAAGGTAAAGAACATTATTTCGAACGCCCTGATGCCTTGCAGTCGGCTATTCGGCTGGGCGGATTGTCGGTAAACCGAAGCCATGCAGATTTTCCTGGTTTACAAGTGTTAAATACTGTGCTTGGCGGATATTTCAGCTCCAGGCTAATGTCTAATATCCGGGAAGATAAGGGATATACTTATGGAATTGGTTCGGCCATTGTGTCTCTGAAAAATGCCGGATATTTTGTAATTGGATCCGAAGTTGGTGCCGAGGTTTGCACTGATGCTGTTAATGAGATTGAAAAAGAAATAAAAATTCTTCAGACAGAACTTATTTCCCGGGAGGAATTGGAGCTGGTTCGCAATTACATGATGGGATCGCTGCTGGGAAGTCTTGAAAACGCTTTGTCGCACGCCGATAAGTTTAAGAATATTCTCTTTTCGGGATTAACATATGAATACTATAATCAATATATTGATGTTGTGAGAACCATTTCTGCTGAGGAATTACAACAACTTGCAATTAAGTATTTTGATTTCAGTGATCTGGAAAAGGTCATTGTAGGAAAAAAATAATTTTCAGAGACAGGTAAGTTTTTTTACCTGTTTATGTAGATTTTAACCCATAAGTAGCGGTTTATGGTGCGATACACGAAGAATTTGTTATTGAAAAGTAGTCTGTAATTATCAGACTGCTTTTAAGAATTATCATTAGCATTTTCGGATTGTGGCTTACATTTATTTTCGCTAGCTTTGCCCGGCAAATAACACCAATATTTGCTATGCATCTTGATCCCGAAAAATTCGTTGCTGAAGGTCTTACTTACGACGATGTTCTATTAATACCGGCTTATTCTGAAATTTTACCCAGAGAGGTTGATACAAGTACATTTCTGACAAAAAAAATCCGGTTAAATGTTCCGATAGTTTCTGCCGCGATGGATACAGTAACTGAGTCTGAGCTCGCAATTGCTATTGCCCAGGCGGGTGGAATAGGTTTTTTACATAAAAACATGAGTATTTTGCTTCAGGCCGAAGAGGTTAGAAAAGTAAAACGTTCTGAAAGCGGTATGATACAGGATCCTGTTACTTTACATGAAGGTGCATTAATAAGCGATGCTTTCAAAATCATGAAAGATTTCAGTATTGGAGGCATCCCGGTGATTAATGCCGAGAATGTATTGGTGGGAATTATTACCAATCGCGATTTACGCTTTCAAAAAGACATGCGGCGTCCTGTCCATGAGGTAATGACCAAAGAAAACCTGATTACCGCACCAGCGGGAACAACGTTAATCCAGGCTGAAGAAATTCTGCAGGATTACAAAATCGAAAAGTTACCGGTTGTAAATCAGGAAGGAAAGTTGGTTGGTTTAATTACGTTTAAAGACATTCAAAAGGTTAAAAACTATCCAAAAGCTTGTAAAGATGAGCATGGGCGCTTGCGTGTTGGTGCAGCTGTTGGTGTAACTGCAGATACATTGGAAAGAGTTGATGCCCTGGTTAAGGCAGGTGTTGATGTGATTGCGATGGATACTGCGCATGGACATTCTTTAGGAGTTATCAATAAAATAAAGGAAGTAAAATCTAAATATCCCGATCTTCAGGTTATTGCCGGAAATGTAGCTACAGGTGAAGGAGCGAAAGCTTTGGCCGATGCGGGTGCTGATGGTGTAAAGGTTGGGATTGGTCCGGGTTCTATCTGTACAACCCGTGTTATTGCCGGAGTTGGCGTACCTCAGTTATATGCGGTGTACGAATGTGCCAAGGCTTTGCGTGGAACAGGAGTGCCCGTAATTGCTGATGGCGGTATTAAACATACAGGTGATATTCCTAAAGCGATCGCAGCGGGCGCAAATGCGATTATGGCAGGTTCTTTATTTGCAGGCGTAGAGGAATCTCCTGGCGAAACCATTATTTACGAAGGTCGAAAGTTTAAATCTTACCGGGGAATGGGCTCTATAGAAGCAATGGAACAGGGTTCAAAAGATCGTTACTTTCAGGATGTTGAAGATGATATCAAGAAATTGGTACCAGAAGGTATTGTCGGTCGGGTTCCCTACAAAGGATCTATTGCGGAAGTAATGTATCAGTACATCGGTGGTTTAAGGGCCAGTATGGGCTATTGCGGAGCGGCAACTATAGAAGATCTGCAAAACGCCCGCTTTGTCCGGATTACAGCTGCAGGTATGAGGGAAAGTCATCCGCATGATATTACTATCACAAAAGAAGCGCCGAATTATTCAAGATAGAATTAATTTATCACCCCGGTATACTTAAATTGATATCGGGTAATTAGCCGATATCATATCTTATCGGTTAATTACCCGATATTTTTATTTATCGGCTAATTGCCCGATATTTTTATTTATCGGTTAATTACCCGATAATTGTTTCTATTATAAGAATAGTATGGTAGGGATTATAACCGGTGATATCGTCAATTCAAGAAACTCTTCTCCGAAAGCATGGTTATCTGCATTGAAAAAAGCATTAACAACAGTAGGAGAGGAGAAAACCTGGGAAATTTTCCGGGGTGATAGTTTTCAGATGCAGTCCGCCCCCGAGGAAGCTCTATTGAAGTCCATTTATTTAAAGGCATGTATAAAAACGATAAAAAATCTTGATGTGAGAATCGCCATTGGTATTGGTGAAAAGGAATTTTCTCCAAACAAGATTTCAGAATCCAGCGGTGAAGCATTTATTTATTCCGGTGAGAAATTGGACGAATTAAAAGAGGAACGCATCACTTTGGCTATAAGAACCCCCTGGAAAGACTTCGATTATGAAATGAATATATCCATTAGGTTAGCTTTAATAGCTATGGATAACTGGAGTCAAATTTCAGCCGAGATGGTTAAATTGTCTATTGAACATCGCAGTGTATCTCAAAAAGAATTAGCAGAGTTCGCCAATAAATCCCAATCTACGGTAAGTGAAGCATTAAAAAGGGCACGATTTTATGATATCATGGAACTCGATGCTTTATACAGAAAAAAAATAAGCGGTATAATTTAGTCTTATGGATATTCTATTGGTTAAACTTCTTATCGCACATATTCTGGGCGACTTTTTCTTGCAGCCGGATAAATGGGTTAAAGAAAAAGAGGTTAAAAAGCTACGATCACAAAAACTATATCTTCATACTGTAATTCACGGTTTATTGATTTTATTGCTGGTATGGAACCTGAGTCTCTGGCCGCAGGCACTAGTTCTAATGATAGTTCATGGAATCATAGATGCAGCAAAGCTATTGTTTCAAAAAGAAAAAAGTAAGCGACTGTGGTTTTTCGCAGATCAGGTATTACATCTGACTTCAATATTTATCATTTGGTATTTCACTACAACACCCCAATTTAAATTAAGCTTTTTAAATAACCCTGTTTTTTGGACTAATGTGGCTGCGATTTTAATGCTTACATTTCCTTCCTCAATTATTATTCGTGTATTGATTGCTAAATGGACTCCAAATACAAGCACAACGATCACTAATACTGCAGAAACATCCCTGCAAAGTGCCGGGAAATACATTGGCATAATGGAGCGCCTACTGGTGTTTGTATTCATTTATACTAACCATTTTGACGCCATTGGTTTTCTGATAGCTGCCAAATCAATATTCAGGTTTGGCGATTTAAAAGAAGCAAATGACCTTAAGCTAACTGAATATGTCTTGATCGGGACATTTTTAAGCTTCGGAATTGCGGTTTTTATCTCACTGATAGTAAGTAATATATCTTAGAATTTTCAGCTATTTAATTTTTTTGTAAAAAATGTTGCATACGTTAAAATATTCCCGTTATTTAGCCTACTAATTCTATAGACTATATTAATATGATAGACTTTACTTTTTCTTCTCCTAAAACGAATTGTTGTTGCTGGCACAAATCATAAACCAAAACAAAGAATTCACACCTCAAAACAATTAAAATGGAAATTTTTACAAAATCACTTAAGTCATTTTTTAAAAGCAGTTTACCGCTTTTAATATTATTACAATATTCATCCTCTTTTTCTCAGGGGAATAATTTCATTATCGTATCGGGCACTATTGTGCAGCAAAATACTAAAGAGCCTTTATCGCAGGTAAACGTACAGGTTAAAGGAAGCCTTGCAGGTGCGTCTACAAATAATAAGGGAGAGTTTAAACTCCAAACCAAGGCAACCTATCCGTTTACTCTGGTATTTACCAGTGTAGGTTTTGAACCTCAGGAGTTTAATGTAACAAGCCCGCAATCTAAATTGAATATCGCTCTGGTAACCCAAACCGTGTTAGCGAAAGAAGTAGTTGTTACAGCATCTCGTGTCGCAGAAAGCATTTTAAGATCGCCCGTAGCTATAGAAAAACTAGATATCAGGGCAATCAGAGAGAGCCCAGCGCCTACATTTTACGATGCGCTTGAAAACGTAAAAGGTGTACAGATGACTACCTCCAGCTTAACTTTTAAGGTGCCCAATACACGTGGTTTTAATATTCCGAATAATTTCCGGTTTATGCAACTGGTTGATGGTGTTGATATGCAAGCTGCAACTCTTGGCGTTCCTCTTGGAAATGCAATCGGACCAACTGAACTGGATATCGCCAGCGTCGAGATTACTCCCGGAGCTGCTTCTGCTCTATATGGGATGAACGCAATTAATGGTATGTCTAACCTGCTTACTAAAAGTCCATTTAACTATCAGGGATTGAGTTTATATCAAAGAACAGGATTAAACCATACTGACGGTACAGATAATAAAGCAAGTGTATTGACAGAATCTGCAATTCGGTATGCGAAAGCGTTTAACAATAAATTGGCATTTAAAATTAATGCAAGTTACATGCAGGGTACAGACTGGAGATCAAACACTCGTTTGGATCAAAATCCAAATAATTTAAAAAGTGCTAACCCTGCTTTTACAGAATTAAACGGTGATAATAATGTCGTGTTTGATGGATGGAATAAATATGGTGATGATGCACTTGCCGGTAGCAATACCGTGTCTATAACAGGATTAACTATTCCTGGTAAAACTGGCCCCCAAACATTAACCGTAGCCCGCACAGGATATTACGAGGTCGATCTGGTTGATCCGAAAGTAGATAATCTAAAGTTCGATGCTGCTCTTCATTATCGCCTGAATGATCATAATGAACTATCCTATTCTTACCGTGTAGGCAAAATGGACGGGGTTTTTCAAAGGGGGAATAAAATTAAGCTGGATAATGTAATTGTGCAAAATCATAAATTAGAACTTAAAGGGAGCAATTACCTGGTTCGGGGATATATATCAACTGAAAATACCGGCGATTCTTATAATGTAAAGCCTCTTGCAGATAATCTTGACATTGCAAGCGGTGGAAGCGGAAGTGTTTGGGGAGCTAAATTTAAGAGCTCTCTTCAGTCTCACCTAAACGAAGGTATTGATCTGGCAACAGCAACCAAAATAGCCAGGCAGGATGCGGATGCAAGTAGGGTAGTTCCAGGTACGGCCGCATTCAACGAATTAAAAAACACTATAACCGGAATCAATAACTGGGATATTAAATCTAGTCTGATCCCTGACGCACCTGCTTCAGGTGGCGCGGCCTTAGTTCAGAAAAGCCGTATGTATCATGCCGAAGCCCAGTGGGATCTATCTTCAAAAGTAAAAGTGTTTGATTTGCTTTTGGGAGCAGACGGACGTATTTACGAAGTAATTCCAGATGGAAATAACTTTGTTGATTTTTCACGCTCTATATCAGAAAGAAATTCTCCTTTATCTGACGGAAGTTTCGGAGATAACGTTTACTACAAAAAACTGGGAGGTTTTTCTCAGGTAACCAAAACCTTTTTCCAGGATAAACTAAAATTATTTGGGTCATTACGTTTCGACTATAACCCTGAATTTGATCCTAAATTTACTCCCCGCTTAGCCGCAGTTTATACCCCGGTTCCAAATAATAACTTCCGTTTTACTTTTCAACAGGGATTCCGTTTTCCTGCATTGTTTGAGGCACTATCTTATGTGAATAACGGAAGAGTAAAACGCGTCGGAAGTTTATCTTATATCAATGAAGGCCTGGGTTATTTAGACAATAGCTATACTCAGTCATCGGTAACTAACTTTAATGCAGCAGTTAGAGCGGCAGGAAATACAGATGCAGCGGGATTGGCCAACAGGGATTTACTGCAGATTGCGAATTTACCAAAGGCACGCCCCGAGAAAATAACATCCTTTGAAATTGGGTACAAAAGCATATTATTCAATAATAAGTTAGTACTTGATATAGATGCATACACTAATCAATATGATGGCTTTCTTGGACAAGTTCAGGTTTTTGTTCCAAAAGGAGAAACCATCGGTTCTGATGCCGCTGTTATTGCTATGATTGACAGAAACCGCGATGCAACTACTGCAAGTGGTTCCAATTCGGCGAGTAAAGGCCAGGATCGTTATCGTGTATATACCAATGCAAAGAATAATTACAATAATTTTGGATCTGCATTAGGTGCAACATATAACTTCTATCATAAATACACTATTTCGGGTAATGTTAGTTTTAACAAAATTAAGGCTAATGAAACTAATGATATTTTCGTTACAGGCTTTAACACTCCCGAATGGTCCACTAATGTTTCTTTAGGCAATAGAGAAGTGGTTAAAAATGTAGGATTTAGTGCCGTATATAAATGGCAAAAAGAATTTTTATGGGAAAGCCCGCTGGTTACAGGTACAATTTCTGCAATTAATACAGTAGATGCACAAGTAACCTATAAAATACCGAAACAAAAAGCTAGCGTTAAGGTCGGTGGTACCAATATTTTTAATAAACGGTTTTTACAATATGCCGGAGGGCCTTCAATTGGAGGAATTTACTATGTTGCATTAACTATTGAAGGTCTGTTGCAAAAATAATTTTGTCTGCTTATGAAAAATAGTTTCGGTTAGTTTGTTTGAAGGAGGCTTGGGAAGGCCTCCTTTTTAAATGCGCAATCCAGAGGGATATAAAAGGAACTAAACTAAAAAGGGTTAAGCGAATTAATTTGCTTAGTTTTTAATTAAGATAATGGAACATACCAGACGATATACACTTTCCGAACTAATGCTTTATTTCCTTAAACTTGGCACCTGGGGTTTTGGGGGGCCGGTTGCTCTGGTAGGATATATGCACCGTGACCTGGTGGAAAATAAGAAATGGTTGACCGAAGAGGAGTATAAGGAAGGGCTCGCACTTGCTCAGCTAGCCCCTGGTCCGCTTGCCGCTCAACTGGGCATATATATAGGATTTGTCCATTATGGTTTAATAGGAGCCACACTCGCAGGCCTCGCATTTGTAATTCCGTCTTTTATAATGGTAGTCTTATTAGGGATGGCCTACAAACTTTACAGTGGGATTCCCTGGATGCAGGCTATCTTTTACGGAGTCGGAGCTTCTGTAATAGGGATTATTGCAATGAGCGCCTATAAGCTTACCATAAAATCGATTAGCGCCCTGGAGGTACGTGCTATCAGGTCAAAATGGCTCTTATGGGTCTTTTATATTGTCGGAATTATAGTTACAGTAATTACCGAAAGAGAAGAGATATTTTTATTTATCGGTGCCGGGCTAATTTATATGTTAGTTAAAGCAACACCAGAATGGATAAAACGTCCCCGAACAGCTTCATCCATCATACTGGCAGGCTTAGGTTTTTGGCAATATGATGGCCAGACATTGAAAGATATCGCTCTGTTCTTTGCCAAAGCCGGGGCCTTTGTATTCGGTAGTGGTCTTGCTATCGTTCCATTCCTTCATGCAGGGGTTGTGGAAGAATTTGGATGGCTAACTGAACATCAGTTTTTGGATGCCGTTGCAGTTGCTATGATAACACCCGGACCTGTGGTAATAACAGTGGGATTCATCGGCTACCTGGTGGCTGGTTTTCCAGGTGCACTTGTTGCAGCTGCCGCCACATTTTTGCCCTGTTATATCTTTACTGTAGCTATGGCACCTTCCTTTAGAAAGATAGCTAAGAATGAAAGTATCAGAGCATTTGTAGACGGAATTACCGCTGTAGTAATTGGTGCTCTGGTAGGCTCTGTGATAGTTATAGGTATGCGCGCTATAATAGATATTCCTACTGCTCTTATTGCAATAATATCAGTGCTTTCTTTGATGTATATTAAGAAACTTCAGGAACCATATATTATTCTGATCGCTGCAATTGCAGGTATGATAATTAAAGGTTTTTAGAATTTGTTAATTCTCTTTTGATTAAATATCCTTTACCTCGTTAAAGGATATTTATGTTACTTTATAATATCAAACTTTCCTTTATGGATATTGGATTTAACAGAAACGAGGATATTAATAAACGGGACCTTTTTGACCTTAAGGATCGACTTAAAACCATATATGCTGGCGGAGGGGAAAAAGCCGCTGCTAAACAGAAAGACAAGGGTAAGCTTTTAGCCCGGGAGAGGATCTCATATCTTATTGATGAAGATCGTCCATGGCTGGAGATCGGTGCACTTGTTGCTGAGGGGATGTATAAAGAATACGGCGGATGTCCTTCAGGAGGTGTAATTACTGGAATTGGCTATGTATCCGGCAGGCAATGTGTTATAGTGGCTAACGATGCTACTGTTAAAGCAGGGGCATGGTTTCCTATTTCTGCTAAAAAAAATCTTCGTGCTCAGGAAATAGCTATCGAAAATCGTCTGCCGATTATTTATTTGGTCGACTCGGCTGGTGTATTCTTGCCTTTACAGGATGAAATTTTTCCTGATAAAGAGCACTTTGGAAGAATATTCAGAAATAACGCAGTAATGAGCAGCGAAGGAATTGTTCAGATATCAGCTATTATGGGTTCCTGCGTAGCCGGAGGCGCCTATTTACCTGTAATGAGCGATGAAGCGATGATAGTAGATGGCACAGGTTCTGTTTTCTTAGCCGGAAGCTATCTTGTTAAATCGGCAATCGGTGAAGATGTAGATAATGAAACACTTGGAGGTGCATCTACTCATTGCGAAATATCAGGTGTTACCGATTATAAACATCCTCATGATAAAGCCTGTCTCGATTCCATAAAAAATATTATGAATAAACTTGGCTCTCCTTTGAACGCTGGTTTTGATAGAATTCAAGCTTCAGGTCCCGCTAAAGAACCTCTTGATATTTATGGTTTACTTCCTGAGAATCGTGAAAAACCCTACGATATGCTGGAAATTATTCATCGCCTTGTAGATAATTCTGATTTTGAAGAATATAAACAGCTATATGGCCAAAGTATAATCTGTGGATTAGGCAGAATTGATGGGTGGGCTGTTGGAATTGTCGCGAATCAACGAAAGGTTATAAAATCTAAAAAGGGGGAGATGCAGTTTGGGGGAGTAATTTATTCTGATTCTGCTGACAAGGCGAGCCGTTTTATAATGAACTGCAATCAAAAAAAGATTCCCCTGGTTTTCTTGCAGGATGTTACTGGATTTATGGTTGGCAGTCGTTCTGAGCAAGGTGGAATTATTAAAGATGGCGCTAAAATGGTAAATGCAGTTGCTAATTCGGTAGTTCCGAAATTTACCATTATAATCGGGAACTCGTATGGCGCCGGAAATTACGCCATGTGCGGTAAAGCGTATGATCCACGTTTGATTTTTGCCTGGCCCTCAGCTAAAATAGCTGTCATGGGAGGTTCTCAGGCAGCAAAAACTCTTTTGCAAATTCAGGAATCATTTTTAAAAGCTAAAGGAGAAACTATAACTCCCGAAAAGGAAGCTCAATTATTAAAGGAAATAACGGATAGATATAATGAGCAAACCACGCCCTACTATGCTGCGGCCAGATTGTGGGTTGATGGGATAATAGATCCCCTCGAAACAAGAAATGTGATTTCTATGGGAATTGAGGCCGCTAATCAATCTCCAATAACTAAACGCTTTAACGTAGGGATTATTCAGACTTAATTTAGGTGGTTTGTACTTTTTGTAATCAAAATTCGTTCTTTGCGTATGAGATTGATGGGTTGGACGATTTTGATTTTATGCATTTCATTTTTTCAGGTTCAGGCCCAAAAAATTTCATTCTCAGAAAAAAGAAACTCTTCCTTAACGTATGTTAAGGGCAATGATTTTGAAGGGGTCGTTTTTTCGAAAGACTTTGTTTTTCCTTTTCAGTCCAATGAATCGGGCGACAAAAGATTCACTCCCACAATTGTAGAAATTGAGGCTGCAGAACAGCTTCTTCTAAAAGAAATCAAAACCGTGAATGCTGTTCAGAAAAATCAGGGTGGCGACTGTGGGCCTGTTATTCATGATAATCTAAAGCAGTTCGCCCGGCAATATTTTGGATATTATACTCCTTCAGGAGAAAAAGTGGTATTTATAAGTTGTTTATTGAAAGCAAATTATATGTCCTTATCTAAAGAAGTTCCCAATTGGCTTAAAGGGGCTGTTTATGTGCTTAATGGAGGCAGTAATTATTGGCAGGTTCAGGCCAATCTCAACAGGTCTACACTATTCGGCTTAGATGTGAATGGTCTTGATAGATCCGCCTCACGTTAAATTGAATTTATACTGATAAATGTCTGTTGTCTGTAAACGTTCAAAGCATTAGATTTGTCTCCTTGAATTTAAATCAAATGTCAGAAGTAACAGAACACGTTCATTGTCTTATTATTGGTTCAGGTCCGGCCGGATATACCGCAGCAGTCTATGCCGCACGTGCCGATTTGAAACCTGTTTTATATACCGGAATTGTTCCCGGAGGTCAGCTCACTCAAACTACAGATGTCGAGAATTTTCCGGGTTATCCAGAAGGGATTTTAGGACCTGAAATGATGGAAGATTTTCGCAGGCAAGCCGAGCGTTTTGGAACAGATATTCGTTTTGGATACATTACCTCTGTTGATTTTACAGGGCCTGTTCACAAAGTTATAGTTGATGAACATAAAACCATTACAGCAGATACTGTAATTATAGCTACCGGTGCATCAGCGAAATGGCTTGGACTGGAAAGTGAGCAAAAATATAATGGTTTCGGTGTTTCAGCCTGTGCAGTATGCGATGGGTTCTTTTTTAAGGGACAGGATGTTGCAATTGTCGGAGCTGGTGATACCGCAGCTGAAGAGGCAACTTACCTTGCTAAATTATGTAAGAAAGTGCATTTACTTGTTCGTCGTGATGAATTCAGGGCATCAAAAACAATGGTACACAGGGTATTAAATACTCCAAATATCGAAGTCCATTACAATACTGAAACCAAGGAGATTATTGGCAACGGACAAACTGTAACCGGTATAAAAGTATTTAATAATCAAACGAGTGAAGAAAGTCTGATTGATATTACAGGATTTTTTGTTGCTATTGGTCATAAGCCAAATACTGATATTTTTAAAGAGTGGCTGGAAATGGATGATACCGGTTATTTAATTACTAAATCAGGAACTACACAAACTAACATTGAAGGGGTTTTTGCCTGTGGCGATGCCCAGGATAAAATATATCGTCAGGCAGTTACTGCTGCGGGTACAGGCTGTATGGCTGCTTTAGAGGCCGAACGTTACCTTGCGGCTAAAGAACATGCTATGGCTGAGTAAAATACTCAAACATTTAATTTGATTTGATGTTCACCTTTCAAACAATCATTGTTATGGGAAAAGGAGATATCAAAAGCAAAAAAGGTAAAATTACCAACGGATCATTCGGAAAGCGCCGTCCTCATAAGGTAGCCAAGAAAACCGAAACGATTCAGAAACAAAAAACTGAAAGTGCCTAAACGGCACTTTTTTCGTTTATAGAATATGATAAGCAAAATTCTTAAGCTTCGCACAGCAATCATTCTCAGTATTTCCATCGCGACAATACTGTTTATGATATTTATGTTTTTCTACATAAGAAATCAGTTTTTTGTGACCCGAACGGAGATCACTGAAGATGTAATGATTGAAAAAATCACCAATATGGGGAAACTTGAATTAATAAAATATTCCATGAAAGACGTTATTGAGAAGAAAGTAACGAGAACTCTTTTTCCGGATAAGAGAATTCTTTTTGTTGCTGTTGGAGAAGTAGTGGGATGTATTGACCTTACAAAAGTTGCGAAAGATGATATTGTATCTACGCGGGATTCAGTTACAGTTTTTCTTCCTAATCCTGAAATCTGTTATTCTAAACTCGATCACCAACGATCTAAAGTTTATGAATTATCCGGAGTGTGGTCGCCTAACGACAGGCAGAAAATGATTGAGGATATTTACAAGCTTGCAGAGCAGAAGATACTTCAGAATGCAAAAGAGATGGATGTTCTGGGCAAGACAAAAGAGAATGCTACAATCATATTTAAACCAATTTTGGAGAATATTTCAGGTAAAAGGGTTGGCATTCAGTTTAAATAGTTGAGTTTGGCCTAACGGAAAATAGGTATCAGCACAATATCGATAAAGATTTTATCTGTTTAAAATGTTTTTGACCATGCTTCGCCGAAGTAAATGAAAGGGTGTTTGAAAAATGACAGAAAACATTACATTTGGATAAAGTGATGCTATCCGTAAGAAAAGGAACGCATAATATGAAAATCCGGTATCGTTGTTAGTTATAAAATTGAATACCGGATAAATATTGTTTAACCGATTATTCACTAATAATGAAAAAAATTATTGTTTTCGCTTCAGTTACCTTATCAGTGCTAAGTTCATGCAGTTCGGAGGAACCCAAAAAAGCGGAATCATCTATTACGAAGGTGGTTTTGCCTCAACCTTTCCGCTATCAAAAATCAATTGAGGTAACACCTGGATTAACCTTTGATGTGTTGAGCTGGGGGCGGGGTGCAGAGCATATTGGTCAATATATTATTCTTCGTTCCGATTCTTCTAATGCGAAATATAGCACTATTTCCGAAGAGCTTGAAGGTGACATTACTGACGTGTGGAATATGGATCTGGATTCAGATGGAAATCCGGAAATATTTATTCAGGCAAAAGGCCAGGATAAAGATTCCTATTTTAAATTGTATGTGCATGAATTTTCCGAAAGCGGTTCCTCTCAGGAGCTCAAATTCCCTGAATTAACCTCGGCTACAAAGAAGAAATACAGGGGTAAAGACTCTGTTTATACAAAGAATGGGAACCTTTTTAGAGAGTTTCCGCTATATGATGAGAAAGATACTGCGGGAACTAAGCCTGTTGATAAAAAGGTGCTGGAGTATACATTAAGGGGAAATACGTTTGATATACATGAAATAAAAGAAGAAGGAAAAAAGAAACCCTGATTTTTGCTTCACTTTTTTGTAAACTGCTTCTCCAGTCTTTCTAAATTTTCAACCATTTCATTCAACTTTTCCTGTTCTTTACGGATGTAAGTTCTCATTAGAAACCAACAAATAACAAACCATACAACAGTTGCCATCACACCAATAAGGGTTTGCCAGAAGGGAGAGCTGAAATATATTTCAATAAAATACAGGCCAAAAGCTATTCCTATAAAAACGCTGTAAAAAGTATATTTAAGAGTATTAAATCTATAACGTTTAAGACCATATTGCTTTAAATAAGTTATATATTCTTCCGGGTGTTTTAGCAAGTGTTCAGAATTAGAGATACTTCTATAGTCCTTTATTTGTACGAACAGGTAATAGAGACAACACAAAAGGAAAATTAAAAGAGATAGATGTGTGGTCCACATTATTGATTGAATACTGACCCAGATTAAGGAAAACAGAACAATAGCAGCAAGGATTCCAATAATTTCGAACAATAACTTATTTGAAAAGCTGTTTTTTGATTTTCTTATACCCTTAAGAATATCCTCATAGCTAAGCCTGGGAACAATAATCTGACCGTGCCATATATCTTTCAGTGCATCAAAATCTTTCATAACGGTTATATATTTCAGTCAGTTTGTTTTTAATCCGATGTATTTTAACCCGTAAATTTCCTTCCGAAACACCAGAAATCAGAGCAATTTCAGAATATGAAATTTCGTCCAAAACCATCGAAATAATAATTCTTTCAGTTTCTTCTAATTGAGAAATACATTTATATAATAAAGCTACCTGTTCATTTTTTTCGGATAATTCTTCACCTTTTGTTTCAATAATGGCGTCTGTAAGTTCGTCTTTAGCCTGACGTTTTTCTACTCTCAACCAGGACAGGCAGGTATTTACAGCTATGCGATAAATCCATGTAGAAATCATAGCCTGATTACGGAACTTTTCCAGGTTTTGCCAAACTTTCATAAAAGTTTCCTGCATTAAGTCGTTTGCGGCATCATCATCGCCGGTGTAACCATAGCACAAATGATAAATTTTCTTTGAGTTTGACTTAAAGATTTCTTTAAAAAGAGCTTCTTTATCCATTATCCAGATTTTAGATGAGGTTTTAAAGTATCTGTTACAGTCGAAAATCGTTTTTATTGAAAAACCGCACTTTATTATCTGCCTCTTCAATTAATTGATTATAGGCAGCGCCGTAATCAAATTGAAGATCTTCATGGAGTTTAGGAAGTATGCGTCTTATTTTTTCTATCTGGCGGCTAAAAATTGTTTGGAGAGGTTTATGGGAAGAACGGGTGTCGGCGTATTCTAAAAAACAGGTTCCGAACCATAGCAATAACTCTGTTTCAACCTCCTTTGAGCCTGTATATTTTGCGTGCTTGGCCAGTAATCGAACTATTTTCCGAACTTCTTTAGTGCTTGTATAAGACGACTTGTTTAAATTTTGAAAATTAATCAGCAGTGTAGATTTAACTTCTTCGGCATAATTAAGTGGGTTATCTGCATCATAAAGCAAATAGCTCAATAATTCTTTATTGTCTTTTTTATATTTGGCCAGCCTCAAACAAATTTCTGTTAAAGCCTCGGTATTAAGCGACCTCAATTCCTTTTTTATGTCACTTAATTTTTCTACTCTCATTAATCTGATTTGGTGGGTAAATCTAATTATTTACATTTGTTCAATTCATTAAAATTCTCTATGAAGTTAAAACAAGCAGGATATGCTGCTATAATTACAGTTTTTATTGCTGCACTTCTTACTTTTTTTAACTCGTTTAGCATCCTTCCTGTTTCACCTGTTGCATTATCTTTTTCGAGATGGCTGGTTATTGCGGCTTTGATATTGTTCGGGATAAAAAAGAATTCACTTACTTCCTGGATATTGATCTCAATGGTCATCGGTGCAGAAATTGGTCATGATTATCCTGAAATAGGAATAAAGCTGCAGGTACTTAGCAAGGTGTTTTTGAAAATGATTAAAACGATTGTGGCTCCTCTGCTTTTTGCTACCCTGGTTTATGGTATAGCCGGTCATGCAGATTTAAAGCAGGTGGGCCGTATGGGGTGGAAGGCGATTCTTTATTTCGAGGTAGTTACTACAATTGCGTTGTTTATAGGACTGGCAGCAATCAATATTTCTCAGGCAGGGGCCGGAATTAAAATGCCTCCCGCCTCACAGGAAGTTTTACCAAATGTGCCTCCTCAATCTTTCAATGATATAATCCTTCACATTTTTCCTGAGAATATCGCAAAATCTATCTCGGAAGGGCAAATTTTACAGATAGTGGTATTCAGTATTCTTTTTGGAATTGCATTGGCGATGGTAAGGGAAGATAAGCGTTTACCAATGCTCAGAGCAACAGAAAGTCTTTCTGAAGTTATGTTTAAATTTACAAATATCGTGATGTATTTCGCACCGATAGGAGTAGGAGCAGCCATTGCTTATACGGTTGGCCATATGGGGTTGGGCATTTTAGTTAACCTGTTTCAGTTGCTTGCAACTTTGTATGTAGCCCTGACAGTGTTCCTGCTAGGAGTATTATTACCGATCGGGCTTATTGTTGGTGTGCCAATTAAAAAGTTCCTTCAGGCCATTGCAGGCCCTGTTTCAATCGCTTTTGCAACCACAAGTTCTGAAGCAGCATTGCCACGTGCTATGGAGAATCTTGAAAAACTGGGTGTGCCCCGAAAAATTGTCGCCTTTGTGATGCCAACAGGGTATAGCTTTAATTTGGACGGAACAACTTTATATCTTTCACTTGCATCAATTTTTGTAGCTCAGGCAGCAGGCATGAATCTTTCCATTCCACAGCAACTTGTTATTGTCTTTACGTTAATGTTAACAAGTAAAGGGGTAGCCGGTGTTCCGAGGGCATCTCTGGTGATCTTATTAGGAACAGCTGCGTCTTTTGGTATGCCTTCGTGGCCCATCTTTATTATTCTTGGAATAGATGAGTTAATGGATATGGCCCGCACATCTGTAAATGTAATTGGCAATTGCCTTGCAACCGTTGTTGTCGCGAAATGGGAAAAAGAATTTAATCCAACAGAAGAAATCATTGAATAGAGGTGAGTTAATACTTCTTTAATCCATCCAATCATTTCATAATCTATTATTAATAACACATGTCGAATAAATCAAAGAAAATCTTCTTAGCATTAAGTATCATAATTCCTTTTCTCATCTATTGCTTCTATTACTATGGAATGATGGTGAAGAATGCTCCATATAAATTTTCAGAATTTGAATCCTTGACTTTTAAATATGGCCTGGGAGACAGCCTCATTAATCAGTACAATTCTAAAACAGCTATCTACCAATATGTAAATGAGCAGGATTCATTGATCAAAAAAAAGGTAAAACTAACAAAAGATGATTTATTAGTTCTTCATCGCAGGGCAGCGCAATTAGGTTTTTGGAATTTCCCTTCCGAAATCGTTAATAAAGGCGAACCATTAAAAAATACTCCTCATTATTATATAGAATTGACTTATAAAAGAAAGAGTAAAGCTGTGCTTTTTGATTTAGATTACAAGGGTGATCCTAAACTAAAGGATGCGGTGCGCAGACTGATTGAAGAGATAAGCAATACTATTAATGATGCTGAAGACAGGTTGCCTAAATAGAAATTTCATCAAAATATAGCGTTTTGCCCCGAAACGTTAAGTTAATGTTAAGCCCAAATAATCATTAGGTTAAATCAGTATTTCGGGCAATCATTCGATTAACATTAAATGTATTTTCGCGACATATTAATGTTATAATGAAAATTTTTAAAGCAGTTTTAATTACTTTGTTTTTGATAATAACTTCAGAAACATATTCTTATGAATTAGTTAGCGATACTGGAAAAGCGCATACCGATACTCTAAAAGGCAAAGCGGAAAAGCCGGAAGCTAAAAAAACAGAATGGTATCAAAGGATAAATTTAAGAGGATACGCTCAATTAAGGTATAACCGCTTATTGGAAACCAATCCGGATTTACAGTGTGAGCAGTGCGACAAATCCTGGGGGGGAGATGGTGGTTTTTTTCTGCGCCGACTTCGATTGGTTCTTTCCGGACAAATTACCGATCGTTTATATATTTATATTCAACCAGATTTTGCTTCAAGCCCAGATGGTACTAACAATCATTTTGGCCAGATAAGGGATGCCTATTTCGATTTAGGGTTGGATTCTAAAAATGAATTCAGGCTTCGTTTCGGCCAAAGTAAAGTTCCATACGGATTTGAGAATATGCAGTCAAGCCAGAATCGGCTTCCTCTTGATCGAAATGATGCTTTAAACAGTGCCGTAAGCAACGAGCGGGATTTAGGAGTATTTTTTTACTGGGCACCTGAAAAGATACGTGAACGGTTTTCTTACCTGGTTAGTTCTGGTTTAAAGGGATCCGGAGATTACGGGGTTTTTGCATTTGGAGCATTTAATGGTCAAACAGCGAATAAAAACGAAGCAAATGATCAGCCACATATTGTCAGCCGCTTCACCTATCCAATGCAAATAGGAAAGCAGATTATTGAGCCTTCAATCCAGGCATATACCGGAAAATATGTGGTCACCTCAATCACCAGTGGTGTTAGCGCGAATCCAAAAGGGGAGTACAAAGACCAGAGGGCAGCTGCAAGTTTTGTTCTTTATCCGCAGCCATTTGGATTGCAGATGGAATACAATATAGGCACCGGACCTGAATACAACACGGTTACAAACACTATTGAGCAGAAACGACTTCAGGGGGGCTACGTACTTGCTTCTTATGCTTTAAAATTTAATAAGCAGGTAGTGTTCCCTTTTGTTCGTTACTTCCGTTATGATGGTGGTAAAAAATTCGAGCGCGATGCAAGGACGTATAGAGTAAGGGACTTTGAAATTGGCACAGAATGGCAGCCGGTCAAAAATTTTGAGGTAGTAACCATGTATACTATTTCTAAAAGAAGATTTGAAGATGCAGTAAAGCCTTTGAATGATCAGGAAGGAAGGCTTTTAAGAATACAGGTGCAATTTAATTATTAGCAACCAAAAGAATAATTGTTAAAATAAAAAGCCATTCGTTTGTAGCGAATGGCTTTTTTATTTTATAAAACTTTTAAGTTTCTAAGACTTTATAGGTTTTTCTATTACTCAAAATATTCTTTCATCCTTTCAAAAAAGCTTTTTTCATGCTTTCCTGGTTGAGGACGGAAATTGGGTGATTCCTGCAATTTTTCCATTAAATCACGTTCTTCTCTCGAAAGAGCTTTTGGGGTCCAGATATTTACATAAACCAATTGATCGCCACGGTGATAGGAATTTACTTCAGGAACTCCTTTACCCTTCAATCTCAGGATTTTTCCTCCCTGAGTACCTGGTTCAATCTTGATTTTAGCTTTACCATCAATCGTAGGAACTTCAACACTAGCGCCTAAAGTAGCATCAACGAAGCTAATATGTAAATCATAAACAACATTATTTCCTTCGCGTTGAAGCGTTTCGTGAGAAATTTCTTCAATTAATATGATAAGGTCTCCGGGTACGCCTCCTCTCGGAGCTGCATTTCCTTTACCTCCCATAGAGAGTTGCATCCCTTCACTTACACCTGCAGGAATATTAATTGTAATTGTTTCTTCGCCTCTTACAATTCCATCGCCATGACAAACAGTACACTTGGAAGTAATTTGTGTGCCTTCGCCGTTACAAGTAGGACAGGTGCTAGTGGTTTGCATCTGACCAAGAATAGTGTTGGTTACTCTGCGTACTGACCCTGAACCACCGCAAGTAGAGCATGTGTGGAAAGAAGAGCGGTCTTTGGCTCCGCTGCCGTCACAAGTTGAACAAACTACCTGCTTGTTAACTTTGATTTTCTTTTCAGCTCCTTTTGCAATCTCTTCAAGAGTTAATTTAACTTTAATCCTTAAATTGCTTCCGCGTGCAACGCGTTTTCCGCCCCTTGACTGGCCGCCTCCAAAAAAGCTTTCGAATGGACTGCCGCCGCCGAATACATCTCCAAACTGGCTGAAGATGTCTTCCATATTCATATGGCCTCCTCCGTAACTACCGGCACCTTGAGTTCCTGCATGACCAAACTGATCATACCGCTGTTTTTTCTCCGGATTACTTAAAATTTCATAAGCTTCGGCTGCTTCCTTAAACATTTCCTCAGCTTCTTTGTCTCCCGGATTTTTGTCTGGATGATATTTTATAGCCTGTTTACGATAAGCTTTTTTTATCTCATCGGCACTGGAACTCTTTGTAATACCCAGTATATCGTAATAATCTCTTTTAGCCATTTTTTTTATAATGATTGAAGGAATGAATTACTGAAGGAATGAATATTAAATCTCTCATTCTTTCTTTCTCTCCTTTAATCCTTTTTTATGCGCCTACAACTACTTTTGCAAACCGTATCACTTTGTCATGTAAATAATATCCTTTTTCAACTTCATCAATAACTTTTCCTTTTAAATCATTGGAAGGAGCAGGGATATTGGTAATAGCTTCATGGAGTTCTGGATCAAAAACCGTCCCCACGGATTCCATTTCTTTTAATCCTTTTTGAGTTAAAATACTTTTAAGTTTATTTTGAACCAGGACGATTCCTTCTTTAACTGCTGAAACGTCAGACGCCGTCTCCATGGACTTTAATGCCCTGTCAAAGTCATCAACAACTGGCAGTAAACTCGATAGAACGTCTTTCCCTGCAGTTTGAAGCAGCTCTATACGCTCTTTATTTGTACGTCTTTTATAATTATCAAATTCTGCGTACAGGCGTAAATATTTATTGTTAGCTTCTGTCAGATCAGTTTTAAGCTTATCTTCCTGTGAGGCTTGCTGATCTTCAACATCGCTTGCAGGTATATTTTCAGAATTACCACCATCGCCCTGATGACTTAGTATTTCGCTTACCTGTTCTAATTCCTGTTCAATTTCTGATTTTGCTTCGTTATTTTCGTTCATAACTTCTTGTTCCTGGTTTTTCTTCTTGTTTTTCAACATATCTGAAAACTTCATAATAATGGGGTTAGACAAATTTTTTGCCAATTAAATAAAACAGCCAAGCTGTCAGTGATTTGATTGCTACTTAAAACAATTTGACGTATGTAGTAAGATTTAAACGATTTTGACATCTTCTATGACCTTCCCATCTTCACATTTTATAATGCGCGAGGGGAAAGTTCGGATCAATTGGTATGCATGCGTGGCCATTAGAACTGCCGTGCCCGAACGGCTGATTTCTTTCAGAAGAAGCATAATTTCTTCTGCCGTGTCGGGGTCAAGATTTCCAGTCGGTTCATCGGCAAGAATTATTTCCGGATCATTGAGTAATGCACGTGCAATCACGACGCGTTGCTGCTCTCCCCCTGATATTTCATGAGGCATTTTTTTGATTTTTGAACGCAGGCCTACTTTTTCTAATACATCTTTAATCCTGTCAGAAATTAAACCTTTATCTTTCCAGCCCGTTGCATGCATAACAAAACGAAGATTATCTTCTATGGTACGATCGGTTAATAACTGGAAATCCTGAAAAACAATACCGAGTTTCCTTCTCAAATAAGGAACATCTCTTTCGGTAAGTTTTTTTAAATCGTATCCTCCCGCATGTCCTTCGCCAGATGAAATATGAAGATCGCCATAAATGATTTTTAATAAGCTGCTTTTACCAGATCCGGTTTGGCCGATAAGAAACACAAACTCACCTTTATCAATCTTTAGGTTCACATTAGAAAGAACCAGGTGTTTTTGCTGGTAGACGTCAACATTTTCAAGTTTTATTACTGTATTACCAATCATATTAAAGCTCTAATTTTAAAATCTGACCAAATGGTAGGTCCTTAACAAGGTTCATGATGTATTCAGTTTTTTCTCCCAACCCAATTTTTTCAAGAGATTTATCTGGCCTGTCTACTCTGAAATAGGCCAATAAAGTAAATTTATCGTCTCTTAACTGTACGTAATCAGGAATTCTTGCAACACCTTTCACCTTTATGATGTACATAACGCCAAAGTTAGAATTTTCTATGGTTTTCGCCTGCGTTGTTTATAAACTCAGTAAAAATTCAATAGTATTTACTCCATCTGCATAATCCCAAAGTTTTGGCTTCTGACTTTCGCCAAAACCTACCTGCTGGTTGCTGACATTTAGTTTTGATTTAGAAACGATGCATTGTATTTGTTCTGAATGTAACAGAATTAATGCTTCAGCGGATTCAAGTTTATCGTACTCTTCATAATATAAAACCGCCAGGGGAGAGGCCAGTCGTTCATCTTTTTTTACAAGCAGGAAACCATTATCGAAATGCTTTTCCCTGTTTATCAGATAAATAGATTTATTGTATTCGTAATTATTACAGTATTTATTATGATTTACAATATTTTTATAAGTTTCAACTGATTCGAAAAACGTTGTGAAATCATAATCATTTGGAACAAAAACCTTTGATATATTTCTGCATCCCATGCCAAAAAAATCAAAAACGTCATGTCCTAGTAAGTGTAATTCATCTCTTGTTTCCTCTCCGGTTAATACTGCAATGCTATTACGGTTCTTGCGAATAATATGCGGGACTTTCCCAAAGTAATATTCAAAATATCGGGAAGTATTATTACTTCCTGTAGCGATTACAGCATCAAATCCTTCGAGTCTCTCAATGAAATTTATCTGATTTTTAAATTCGGGCTCAAATTCGATCAGTTTATTAACCAAATGAGGAATCAAATCCTTATCCTGTGAAGATGATTTAATTAAAGCAATATGTCCTGAAGCCATCACAGATAAAATATCATGGAAACCTACCATAGGAATATTTCCTGCTAAAACAAGACCGATTTTTTTTGGGGTAAAATTTCCCTGCTGATTCTTTACGTCGTCCATCCATGTATCCAAATCCTCCGCGTTTAGCATATGAGAAATGCCGTTTATAGCTTTTCTTGTTTCTTCCGGAGTAAACCAGGCATTTGAGTAATGTGCATTGCTTATAAGGGTTTTAAGATGCTCATCAGGGTTTTGCAAATAATTTCCTAAATGTTTAAATGCTGCTTTTCGTTGTTCTTGTGTCAAAATGGAAGTCCTTAAAATAAAATCAACAGATTGTATTATATTTGCATTGTTTTGCATGCGTTAACAATTGCAAAATTACGGTTAAGAAATAGAATTTTAGAACATGGCGATAATAATAACAGACGAATGCATTAACTGCGGAGCTTGTGAGCCTGAATGCCCTAATAATGCTATTTATGATGCAGGGGCTGCATGGCGTTTTTCCGAAGGGACAGCTTTACGCGGAATAATAGATTTTGGTGATGGTACAACATTAAATGCTGAAGAGGCTCAAGCAGCAATTTCAGAGGAATTTTATTATATAGTTTCAGATAAATGTACAGAATGTAAAGGTTTTCATGATGAACCTCAATGTGCTGCTGTTTGTCCGGTGGATTGCTGCATTGATGATGTGGACGTACGCGAGACTGAAGAAGAATTACTTGCCAAAAAAGCCTGGCTTCACGCAGAGGATTAATAGAAAGAAAAAATTTGTTAAAGAGCGGCTTCGGTCGCTCTTTTTTTTATAAAAGCTTAATCATCAGATGTAAACTATACATCTGATGATTAGTTTCGTGTTTTATAAAAAAATGCGGTTCTATTTTTTTTCTGCCTCAGCATCCTTGTTTGGAATAATCAGAACCGGGCATTTTGCCTTTCTGACAACTTTTTCAGCTACGCTTCCGGAAATAAAGTGGTCAAATCCAGTTCTGCCATGTGTGCCTAAAATAATGATATCGGCATTCCATTCATCCGCGGTTGCCAAAATTTCGTCTTTAGGATGTCCAATTTTGTGAAACGTGAAAACGGTGATATCATCTCCAATGGAATCAGCAATTTTATTCAAAAGTTTTTTACTTGCGTCTTCCTGGGCATGAACCATTTCAGGCATCATAATGGGTGGTTCGTTAAGCAAAGGATCTGCAACATAAGGAGTAGCTACCGGAAGTTCATTCACATGCAATAATGCAATTTCGGATCCAAGTTTTTTAGCTAAATCAACACCATAACTGGTTGCACGCTCAGAATACTGGCTGTCTTCAACCGCGATTAAAATTTTTTGAATTTGATTAAAGGTTTTCATTATTTGGACGGGTGATTTGATATACTGAATGGATAACTTTCATATGCATTAAAACAATAAAGTAAAAGCTAAGTTTTTTTATTTCCTGAATCTAATCAATTTTCTTTGATTTGTATCCAAATGAATAAATACGGGATTTGTAATCTTTCTATTGTGCCCATCAGGGCAGATGCCTCTGATAAGAGCGAGATTTTATCACAGTTACTATTTGGCGAGTGTTTCGAGATTCTGCAGTTCACTGAAAAATGGACCTTAATTAAAAACTGCTTTGATGATTATCAGGGCTGGATTGACAGCAAACAATATATTTTCTCAAAACAATGTTTAATTGAATCGGGTGAATCCAGCACAATTCTTGGTTTAAATGTAAATCACGAGGTCATTAAATTATCTACGGGAGAAAAACTCCATTTAGCAGCGGGTTCTAGCCTTCCCGAAATGCTAAATAAAAAATTCTTTTTGGGTACAGAAGAATATCGATTGCAATCTGACTCAATACTTTCTACCGATATAAAATTTGAAAGCGCTGTTGTCGAATACGCAAAGTTTTTCCTTAGTGCTCCATATCTATGGGGAGGTAAATCAATTTTTGGGATAGATTGCTCGGGTTTAACCCAGATAGTTTTTAAAATGTGTGGTAAAAAACTTTACCGTGATGCATGGCAACAGGCAGAACAGGGCGAAGTAGTAAATTTCTTACAAGAAGCTAAAGCTGGAGATCTGGCTTTTTTTGATAATGCTGAGGGTAAGGTAGTGCATGTAGGGATAATGCTGGATGATCAGCATATTATTCATGCTTCAGGAAGAGTGAAAATTGATCCGATTGACGGTCAGGGGATTTATAGCCTGGATCTGAAAAAACATACACATAAACTGAGGATTATTAAAAGAGTATGAGTTGAAATATGAATTTAAGGCCTCCTCGGGGGGCTTATGTATTAAAATTTCACATCCCAGACCATTACCCTTGTATCATCACTTACGGAAACTAAAAATTCCGTAGACCGCTCCCAGCAAATCTTATTAACGGAGTGGCTGTGAGCTTCCATTCCTTTCTCACGACTAATCACTTTCTTCAGCTTAAAAGTTTCCGCATCCCAAAGTTTTATGCTTTTATCCCTGCTGCAAGTAGCGAAATAAGGTTTTGTGGGATGAAATTGAATGTCGTAAATAGCAAACATATGGGCTGCGAAATTTTCTTTCATCGAGAAGTCGCTCAGATTCCAAACGATTAATTTTGCGTCTCTGCTTCCGGATAATAAATATTTACCATCTGGTGAAAAACTAAGTGAGGTAATGGGTAAGGTATGTTGATTTAATTCGGTGATTACTGAATAATCGTCCAGGTTGTAAATCCGGATACTATTGTCTTTGCATCCAAAAGCCGCTAATTTTTCATCCTTGCTTATGGCTATACACCGAACGGTAAGTTCTGAAACATTAAAATTATATAAGAGTTTATGTGTTGTTAAATCTACAACCGAAATACTTCCGTCTTCAGAAGCAGCTAAGAGCTCTTTTTTAGAATTAACCGAAACCAGTTCAAAAATGGGTAATTTATGATAATCTAACTGAACGCTTATCTTTTGTTCAGTAAAGCTGAATAGGCTGATCAGTCCACTTCTTTCACCCACAGCTAGAACAGGTGAACAGTCAGGAGCATGTAATGAATAAACAGAACTTTTAACAGGCATCAATACCTTAATAAATGCCATGTTATTAAGACTCCATTCAACAACCCCTTTGTCATTCCCTCCGGTAAATATTATTCCGGGTTTCCGGGAAGGTTCAAGGGCGTAAACCGGATTTTGGTGCCCGGATAATAAGGCTGCTTGCTTAACCTCAACCATTATTTACTGATGTCTATTCTCAAGATTTTTTGCGATGGTTTCCAGGCTTATATTTTTCTCTCTTAGAAGAACAAGTAAATGGAAAAGGAGATCAGAAGATTCATTGATAAAATCCTGTTCGGTTTCATTGAGAGCGGCAATCACGGTTTCAACACCCTCTTCGCCAACTTTTTGGGCGATTTTATTCAGACCTTTAGCGTGCAGCCGGTTTACATATGAGCCTTCTACCGGATTATCGTATCGGTCTTTAACAATGCCTTCAAGTTTAAAAATAAAATTCTGATTGTATGTTGTATTAAAACAACTCCTTGAACCTGTGTGGCAGGTTGGACCTATAGGTTTTGCTTTAATCAGTAAAGTGTCGTTATCGCAGTCGATACTGATGTTTTTTACTAAAAGAAAGTTACCGCTTTCTTCACCTTTTGTCCACAAACGGTTTTTCGTGCGTGAAAAGAAAGTTACCTTTCCCTCTGCGCTGGTTTTATTGAATGCTTCTTCATTCATGTATCCCAACATAAGCACCTCTAACGTTTGCTCATCCTGTATTACAACCGGGACTAATCCGTCGGATTTTGAAAAATCAATAGTCATTATAGCCTTACCTCAATATTAGATTTTCTTAACTCTTCTTTCAGCGAAGGTATAAGGATTTCCCCGTAATGGAAAACTGAAGCAGCAAGAGCCGCATCAACATCAGTTTTCTGAAATACATCAATAAAATGCTGAACATTACCTGCTCCGCCAGATGCAATCAAGGGGATGGAAATTGCATCGTTTATGTTTTTTAAAAGTGAAATATCAAATCCCGCTTTTGTTCCGTCGTGATCCATGGATGTTAGCAGAATTTCACCGGCGCCCCGCTCTTCAGCTTCTTTAATCCACTTCTCTGTTTCAAACTCGGTTGCGATACGTCCGCCATTTAAATGGACCAGATTTCTGCCTTCCACAAATTTTGTATCTACCGCAACGACCACAAATTGTTTTCCAAAAGCTGCAGCTAGTTCATCAATAAAATCGGGATTTCTAACAGCAGCAGAGTTTATAGAAATTTTATCAGCACCGGCGTTCAGAAGAATTTCGGCGTCTGAAATCTCATTTATACCTCCACCGATGGTAAATGGGATGTTGATCTGGCGGGCAACTGATTTAACCAGTTCAACCATTGTTTTTCGGCGTTCGTGAGTTGCAGTAATATCAAGAAATACTAATTCATCAGCACCTTGCTGAGAATATTGCCAGGCAAGTTCTACAGGATCACCAGCATCGCGCAGATCAACAAAGTTTACACCTTTAACAGTACGGCCGTCTTTGACATCAAGACAGGGGATAATACGTTTAGCTAAGCCCCCCCGACCCGCTGAAGGGGGAGATTGTAAAGCGGCTGGAACTATATTCAACACGTGAAGTATTTCTTAAATATTTGGTCAATTGTAAGACTTCAGAGACCCTAGTTTAAATCTTAATTTTGACCTGATTGAATTCTATGTGGTTTTTAGAACGATATCAATGATTTTAAATTCCAATCTTTAATTTCTTCAATTGAAATCCGGTTTTCATAAATCGCTTTACCAACAACACAAGCTTCAACTTTGATATCATTTAATGCTTCAATGTCGGCCATTGAACTTATTCCGCCCGATGCTATAAGTTTTATAAATGGAGAGTGGTCTAATAATTTCTGATATAATTCGATACCGGCTCCGCCAAGTTTACCGTCCTTATTAATGTCTGTGCATAAAAACCGAAAAAAACCCAGATTAAGGCAACGATCCACGTAATCTCTTAGTTTAATGGGTGAACTTTCCATCCATCCGGAGTATTTTATTACTTCATCCAGTACGTCAATCGCTACTACTATCTGGTCAGAACACTGTTCTTTTCCGCATAGTGTCTCACTTAAAGAAGGCAAGAAATCCGGATTCGTTAATGCCTGTGTTCCAACTATAACCCGATGGATACCTGCATCAATAAGTTCTTTAACTTTTTCTATACTTCTTACTCCACCACCGTATTGAACTTTCATTTCAGTTTTTCGGATGATATTAAAGAGGTATTCCTGGTTGCTAAAATCACCTTTAGCTCCATTAAGATCGATGATATGAACAAACTCGGTACCGTTAGACTGGTACTTTTCAATCATTTCTTCAAGTGTAACGTCGTAAAGTGTGGCCTGATCGTAATCGCCTTCTCTCAAACGAACAACTTTTTTGTCAAGAATGTCAATTGCCGGAATTATGTACATGGTTTTCTTTAATTAATGAAAAGTTTTTTAATATCTGTTCGCCAGCTTCTCCAGATTTTTCCGGATGAAACTGAACGCCGTAATAATTGTCTTTTTTTAAGGCGGCTGAAAATCTAATTCCATAGTCGGCCGAAGCTATTGTAAAATTAGGATTAAATTCTATAAAATAGGAATGTACAAAATAGAAATAGGTATCCTTATTTAATCCCTTAAATAATTCATTATCAATTGATGAGTTAACTTTGTTCCAACCCGTATGAGGTACTTTAAGTTTTAAATTTTCTGAAAAAAGGCAGGTTTTTACCGGGGCAATGCCAAGAAGTGTAGAATTTCCTTCTTCAGAAAATTCTGTAAGTAATTGCATGCCCACGCAAATGCCTAAAACAGGTTTTTTAGTGGCCAGAATTTTTTCTACCATACCACTCTCCTTAAGCTTTTGCATAGCAGCTCCGGCATGACCGACACCTGGAATAATATACCTTTCAAATTTTTCAAATTCTTCAGGTGAATCAATCATCCGGTAAGCTATATTTTGCCTGTCGAGAGCCGCAGTTAAAGAAAATATATTACCAGCACCGTAATTAACAATGCCAATTGTATTTTGCGTCTCGGTATCCTGATTCTTTTGCATCTATAAAAGCCCCTTGGTACTTGGTAACTGCATATTATTTACATCACGTTTTGCGGCCATTTTTATTGCTTTAGCGAAAGCTTTAAAAATAGCTTCTATTTTATGATGCTCATTCTGGCCTTCCGCCTTAATATTCAGGTTTGATTTTGAAGCATCACTAAATGATTTAAAGAAGTGATAAAACATCTCGGTAGGCATTTCACCAACTTTTTCCCGTTTAAAATCAGCATCCCAAACAATCCAGTTTCTTCCGCCAAAATCTATTGCAGCCTGAGCCAGGCAATCGTCCATAGGTAAACAAAAACCATAACGTTCAATGCCGCGTTTATCACCAAATGCTTTGGCAATAGCTTCTCCTAAAGCGATTCCTGTATCTTCTATTGTATGATGTTCATCGATATGCAAATCTCCTTCAGCTTTGATCTCTAAATCTATACTGCCGTGGCGGGCAATTTGTTCGAGCATGTGATCAAAGAAGTGCAAACCGGTTGAAATTTTCGCATCACCTTTTCCATCAAGGTTTAATTTAATATAAATATCGGTTTCCTTAGTGGTACGCTGATGCTCTACTTCTCGTTTTCCAACTTTTAAGAATTCGTAAATATCTTTCCAGTTGGTAGTATCTAAAACTATAAACTCTTTTAAATCGTGTTTTTGTTCTGCAATTTCATCAGCTCCTAAATTATCATCCTGTTTGATCCATATGGCTTTTGAGCCCAGATTTTTTGCTAGAGCAACGTCTGTGATCCTGTCTCCTAATACGAATGAATTTGCCAGGTCATACTTTTCTGTATCAAAGTAATGAGTAAGTAAAGCTGTACCCGGTTTGCGGGTTGGAGCATTCTCGTGTGAGAAGGTTTTGTCAATAATAATTTCAGAAAATTGAATGCCTTCTCCTTTAAACGTATCAATGATGAAGTTTTGTACAGCCCAGAAATTTTCTTCAGGATGAGAGTCTGTACCCAAACCATCCTGATTGGTCACCATTACCAAATCGTAATCAAGTTCTTCGACGATTTTAGTCAGATACTTAAAAACCTGAGGATAGAATTTTAATTTTTCAAATGAATCTACCTGGTAATCTTCAGGTTCAAGACATAGCGTTCCGTCGCGGTCTATGAATAGTATTTTTTTCATCCTTGAAAGGATTTTAAAGCGTCAATTAATTTTTCATTTTCATCGGGTTTTCCGACAGTAATTCGCAGGCTGCCTTCACACAATTCAATTTTAGAACGGTCGCGTACGATTATTCCTCTCTCAACCAAATAATTATAAATGCCCTTTGGGTTAGTAGTTTTCACCAGGACAAAGTTAGCGTCTGATGGATAAATTTTAAGCACAAAAGGAAGTTTTGATAATTTATTCACCAGCTCTTCGCGTTGCTCAATAGTTTCCTTTATCCAGGTATTTACCTGTTCGATGTTATTTAAGGCTTCTAAAGCTAATTGTTGTGATGCCTGGTTAATATTATAAGGTGGCTTAACACGATTAAAAACTTCAATGATTTCTTCGCTGGCAAAAGCCATCCCGATACGCAAGCCAGCTAAACCCCAGGCTTTAGAAAGTGTTTGTAAAACAACAAGGTTGCTGTATTCAGTCAGTTCCTGTATAAAAGTTTTCTGGCGCGAATAATTAATGTATGCTTCATCAATTATAACTAATCCGTTAAAATTAGCCAGAATGGTTTCAATATCTTCTCTGTTGATCGAATTAGCTGTTGGGTTGTTAGGAGAGCATATGAAAATCAGCTTCGTGTTTTCGTCTATTGCAGCGGCTATTTCTTCCAGATTTAATTGATAATCGGGAGTCAAAGGCACTTTTTTAATAGCAATATCATTTATATTGGCCGATACCTCGTACATGCCATAAGTAGGAGGGACTGTAATAACATTATCAATTCCCGGGCGGCAAAAGGCCCTGAAAAGAATATCTATTGCTTCATCGCTGCCATTTCCTAAAAAAATATTATGCGGTGGCACGCCTTTTATTTCACTTAGACGATTTTTGACCGCTATTTGCAATGGGTCTGGATAACGGTTAAATGGTGTAGGGATTGGTGATCCGTAACTATTTTCATTTGCATCTAAAAATACAGATGCTTCGCCTTTGAACTCATCTCTTGCAGAGGAGTAAGGAACAAGATTTTTTATATTTTCTCTTAAGAGATTATTTAAGTTGAATTCCATTGTTTTAAGCAATTTTTCATGCTGAAATGTTTCAGCATCTGGCACTTTCAGTTGTTATAGCGATCCTGAAACAAGTTCAGGATGACTTACCCTACGACTGTCCATTAACTAGCAGTGACTGTAATCTAACACTTATCGCATTTTTATGCGCCTGGAGTCCTTCAAGCTCTGCCAGAATTTCTACAGTATTTCCGATGTTTTTAACGCCTTGCGGCGAAAGATGCTGAAAAGTGATTTTTTTAACGAATGAATCAACCGAAACGCCCGAATACGAGCGTGCATATGCACTGGTTGGTAAAGTATGGTTTGTGCCCGAAGCGTAATCACCAGCACTTTCCGGCGTTAAATTTCCCAGAAATACAGAACCAGCGTTTCTTATTTGAGAAGTTAGAGATTGCCAGTTATTGGTTGCTAATATGAGATGTTCAGGAGCATATTGATTACTAAATGCCATTGCTTCCGATAGATCAGAAACTAAAACCGCATAAGAATTTGCAATTGCTTTTGCAGCGATTTCTTTACGTGGTAATACAGCCAATTGTTTTTCAAGCTCAATAATAGTTTGAAAAATGACGTCCTGAGATGTAGCTACCAGAACGGCTTGCGAATCAGCTCCGTGCTCAGCCTGTGCTAAAAGATCAGCCGCAACAAAAACAGGGTTTGCCGTTTCATCAGCAATAACTAACACCTCTGACGGACCGGCTGGCATATCTATAGCAGTCTGTGTTGTAGATTGAATTATGGTTTTTGCCTTTGTTACATATTGATTGCCCGGGCCAAATATTTTGTCAACTTTAGTTATTGATTCGGTGCCGTAAGCCATGGCAGCAACAGCTTGCGCACCGCCAACCATGTAAATTTTTTCAACCTCAAGTAGTTGGGCTACATAAGCAATATAACAATTAATTAAAGGCTGACCTTCTGTTTTCTGAGGAGGAGAGCAAACAACCAGTTCTTTACAGCCGGCAATTTTTGCAGGTATGCCCAGCATCAAAAAAGTACTGGGTAAGACAGCCGTCCCACCAGGGATATATAAACCTACTTTTTCGATAGCACGGGTTTCGCGCCAGCAATCAACGCCTGGCATAGTTTCAACTTTTGCCTCGGAGATTAGCTGGCTCTCGTGAAATTTCTTTATATTTTGATAAGCGGTATTGATCGCCTGTTTTTGAGATTCCCCGATTGTATTAGCGATAGAGCTTATTTCTTCTTTATTTATAAAGATGCGATTGAGCTTTACACCGTCAAACTTGTCAGCAAATGCAAATAAAGCTTTATCGCCATTGAGTTTTACCTCAGATAGGATAGAAAGAACACGATCTTCAATAGTATTATCCTCGTCGGTATTCCGGGAAGTTAAACCTTGAATTTGTGATCCAGATAATTCTTTGAATTTGTGAATTTTAAGCATAGCTAAATTTCTGGCAGTCTGAAAATAATTCCCTGAGGGCCTCTTATTATAAAATTATCTTCTCAATCGGCATTACCACAATTCCTTCAGCCCCGGCAGCTTTTAACTGACTTATTTTGCTCCAGAAATCTTTCTCTGGTATTACAGTATGAACGGCTACCCAACCTTCTTCGGCTAAAGGTACAACAGTAGGACTTTTAATCCCGGGAAGCAATGATTTGATTACTTCAATGTTTTTACGTTCGATATTCAGAACTACATATTTGGTTTCTTTGGCACGAAGGACAGATTGAACCCGGTCGATCAGTTCAACAATCAGCGGATTACTTTCTTCTCCTTTGCGGCCAATTAAAACCGCTTCAGAATACATTACGTCACCGAAAGGTTTTAAACCGTTGCTTATTAAAGTGCCGCCCGTTGAAACTAAATCGCAAATAGCGTCGCTTAAACCCAGTCCGGGCGCAATCTCCACAGATCCTGAAATTGTTCTGATATCAGACTTTACATTATGAGTAGCCAGAAACTTTTCTAAAATAACCGGGTAAGATGTAGCGATCGATTTCCCGTTTAAATCAGAAATAGCCCTGATTTCAGAATTATTAGGTATTGCAAGTTTTAGTGAGCATTTTCCAAAACCTAACTTTTGTAAATAAGCAACGTCAACTTCTGTTTCGTTAATTACGTTTTCACCAACAATTCCTAAATCAGCAATTCCATCCTGAACGTATTCCGGAATATCATCATCTCTTAAAAAGAGAATTTCTAACGGGAAATTTGATACTGGTGATATTAAAGAGCTTTTATAGTTTTCGAAGCTTAAACCGCAGTTTTTAAGAAGCTCAACAGATTTTTCGTTTAATCTACCCGATTTCTGGATAGCTATTTTGAGTGTTTTCAATTGTTATATTTTTATTAATCAGACCAACAAATTATTTCGGTAAAAACAGTTTCACGTAGAAACATACATATCATATCTCGCCATGATGGCGATGGTGAAAATGAATGTGATGTGTTAAAACTGTTACCATAATTTGGATTCCTGATTAAATCGGGAGCCGCAAATATACATATACCTGTTAAAAATTAAAATTTAAACCATTGCTTGTTGTGATTTTATCGAAAGATTGCTCACTAATACAATGATTTCGACACAAGTGAATTGAATAGGGATTCGTAGATCACTACATAACCTTAAAGGATTTAAAACCTTATAGGTTGGTTTAACCACAATGTTTTTAGTTTTGCGGAAATGATTGATGCTGTAATAATTGGCGGAGGTGCCTGCGGATTAATGTGTGCTGTTCAGGCAGGCTTTTTAGGAAAACAGGTATTAGTACTAGAGAAAGGTGAAAAGCCGGGTGCAAAAATATTGATCTCTGGCGGGGGAAGGTGTAATTACACCAATATGTATAGTACGCCGTCAAATTTTATATCTCAAAACGAACATTTCAGTAAATCTGCATTTTCGCAATGGACTGTAGAGGACACAATAAGCTTTTTTGAAACTTATGGCATTATCGGGCAGGAAAAAACTTTAGGGCAATTATTCCCCGTAAGTAATAAGGCGAAAGATGTTGTAGATATCTTTACCACTTTATGCAAAGATTTTGGTCAGGAAATCAGATGTAATTGCGAAGTTAAACGAATTGATAAAGCTGACGAAGGATTTGTAATTGATTATGAGCAGAAGGGTAAAGTCCAGCAGTTAAGAGCATTAAATGTGGTGATCGCTTCGGGTGGTTTACCCATTCAGAAAATGGGGGCGAGTGATTTCGGATTAAAAGTTGCCAGGCAGTTCGGATTAAAGATCATTGAAACGGCACCAGCCCTGGTTCCTTTAAGTGTTACCGGAAAAGATGCAGAATGGTTTTCCAATCTTGCGGGAAATAGTATCTTTTGTCGTGTAAGCAATGAAAAAATAAGTTTTGAGGAAAATATACTCTTTACACACTGGGGTTTAAGCGGACCTGCGATCCTGCAGATATCATCATATTGGCGACCGGGAGAAGAAATTAGTATTGATATGCTTCCCAATCAATCCATTAGCTCAGTTATAGACGAAGAACGTTTGCAAAACGGCAGGAAGTCTTTACTAACTATAATGTCGGGCTTATATACCAGAAAATTTGCGGAAGCCTTAGGGAAATATCTGCCTGTCGATAAAAATATTGCCTCTTTAACCAAACAGGATTTGGAAACCATCAGGGCTTTTATCCATGAATTTAAGGTTAAACCTGCAGGTGATAAAGGGTATGACAGGGCCGAGGTAATGCGGGGAGGGGTGGCTACAGATGAGCTGTCGTCTAAAACTCTTGAAGCCAAAAAAGTGCCTGGCTTATTCTTTGGAGGAGAGTGTGTTGATGTAACCGGATGGCTCGGAGGATATAATTTTCAATGGGCCTGGGCCAGTGGTTTTGTTATAGCCCAAAGCCTGTAGTCAAACATACATCAATATCAAGTGTTAGAATATAAAAGATTATGAATAAATTCTTACTTAGTATACTGGCAATTTCAATTTTTTCGGGATGTAACGCATTAAAACCAGAAACAGTACAATTGAAATTAGATGGTCCCGATTGGCAACTTACAATGATCGACCATAAAAATGTAGTTGCAAATGGTCGTGCATATTTAGTGTTTGACGGTGAAGATCTGGAGGTTAAAGGTAAAGCGTTTTGCAACAGCATAAGCGCAGATTACGAACGGATGGGAGATAGCCAAATCGTTTTTCAGGAAATAGTATCTACTAAAATGTATTGTGATGGAGTTATGGATCTTGAAAATCAGATGGTTACCAATTTAAGGAAAGTAAAACGTTTTGAGATAAGAAATGGAATGCTTTATTTGTCAGATTCAGATAAAGTGCTGCTAACCTTTAAAAAGTAATTATCTTCTCTTTCCTTTAGCGGGTGACACTGCTTTACCTCTGGAAGCTTTTGATGTATTTTTGGCGCTTGTGTTATTTTTACCGGCGCCTTTAATTTTACCTGATTTCTCCTTAGCTTTTTGACCCGCGGTTGGTCTTGCCCTCGAATAGGATTTTGTGGGTGGCGGCGTATTTTGCCGCTCTTTTTTTAAAGTTGGATTAGAAGATTTATCGTTTTTTGATTTGGCAGGCTCCTGCGTGGAACTGGAATTTTTAATCATTTTAAAAATTCCGGACATTTCCTGTTCTGTTAATTCTCTCCATTCGCCGACAGGTAAACCTTTTAAGCTAATGTTCATAATACGCGTACGTTCAAGTTTGGTAACTTCATAACCAAAAAATTCGCACATCCGGCGTATCTGCCGGTTCATTCCCTGAATTAAAATTATTTTGAATACAAATGGAGATTCTTTAGTTACAGTACATTTTTTGGTCATTACTCCCAAAATGGGAACACCCGAAGACATTGAATCTATAAATTCGTTGGTAATCGGTTTGTTAACAGTTACCAGGTATTCTTTTTCATGATTATTTCCTGCTCTTAATATTTTGTTTACAATGTCTCCGTTACTCGTTAAAAATATTAATCCCTGCGAATCTTTATCTAATCTTCCAATAGGGAAAATTCTCTCACTATGATTTACATAGTCAACTATATTGTTTTTTGTACTCGCCTCGCTAGTACTTGTTACACCAACTGGCTTATTAAAAGCTATAAAAATAGCGTCTTCCTCTTTTCTTGGTTCGATAGCATTGCCGTTAACAACTACACGGTCGGCAGGTAAAACCTGATCACCTATTTTAGCCCGTTTACCATTGATAAATACATTTCCGTTTTCAATGAATTTGTCGGCCTGGCGTCTTGAACAGATACCACTTTCACTAATGTATTTATTTAAGCGTGTTGAGTTGAGTGACATTTTTAAAGGATATGATAACGCTCTTAACCAAATTTCAAGCGTATTAGCACTGCAAAGTTAACAATGCTATATTTCAAAACGGAAAATATAATATTATTAAGCTGTAAGTCTGTATAAACATTAAAGAGTATTGGTGGTTAACTAAAATACATCATTATGACTATACCTTTAAATACAAGCGTCTTAGGCTACCTTATTGAAAAAGGCTATTATTTTGTTCTGGCCAAAAACGAGGAAAACGATGAAACAGGAATTTTAACCATAACTCTTTTTCCGATACGAGAGAAACCTGTAGTTGAAAACTTACCTCATGGTTTCGAAACGTACTATCATATAACCCAGGAACCAATGCAAATGGCTTGTGGTATCGATAATTCTACAATAGTGGTGATTGATGTGCCTTTGGATGAAAATATGCCTGATTTAATGCCTGCTGATGTTCTGGAAGATAATACCTTTCGGTTAAGTGAAGATTTTTACAAGCAGGTGGTTGAAAGTTTAGAAGAATATGCCGTTATAACTACCGATAAATTGGGAGATGTAAGCAGCTGGAATAAAGGAGCCGAAAGACTTTTAGGTTATTCTGAAGAGGAGATATTAGGGAAAAAGGCTCATGTTTTTTTTACTGAGAAGGATCAGGAGAGTAAAGAACCCGAGAAAGAGCTAGAAATGGCAATAAAAAATGGTAAGGCTATTGATGAGCGTTATCATGTTCGTAAAGATAAGTCTGTGTTTTGGGGAAGTGGTCTGGTTTTTCCACTGTTTGACACGCATAATGTTCACAGAGGGTTTACAAAAATTATGAGAAACCTGGAAGAAAGAAAAGATGCGGAAAGACACCGGCCTCAAACACGATTATAAATTTTATTCTGGTTTTAACTTCCAGCGTTTGTGCGACCAAATCCAGTATTGAGGCTCTTTTTGAATCATCTGTTCCAGGTATTTTACATGTGCCTCTGTAATTTCACGATCAGCGGTAGCTTTCGGCTCATTTACCAGAGGTATAAATTCACAGCTGTAATGACCGCGTTTTACTACTTTTACATCGCAAAAAACAACAGGATAATTATATGATTTGGCGAGTTTTTCTATGCCTTGAAAAACCGCCGTTGGCTGATTTAAGAAGCTTGTAAAAATATGCGAATCACTTTTTACAGGCGTTTGATCGCTAATAATAATAGATACCGTTGGTTCTTTCCTATAAGATAATATCTCCCGGAAAGATTTTTTCATTGGGATCAATTTCGCACTAAAGCGGGACCGGACTTTTTTGATAAACCGTTCAAATAATTCATTTGATAAAGGTTTATACACAATCAGAATTTTCTTATCTGTGATTAGGCCCACATTACTGGCCATCTCCCAATTTCCGTAATGACCGGCAACCGCAATTACACTTTTATTATTCTTAAAATACTCATCCAGTAATTCCGGGTTCAGGAATTTGAATCTTTCCATCGCTTCGGCTTTGGAAATACTAATCATTTTAACAGATTCAATAATTAAATCGCATAGAAATTTATAGTACTGAATAGTTATTTTTTTCCTCTCCGCTGAATCCTTTTCAGGAAACGCGTTATTCAGGTTTTCGTCTACAACAATTCGACGATACTTCATGATATGAAAAAGAACTATGAATAGAGCATCTGAAAGGACGTATAATACATTTAATGGCAAAAAAGATAGAAGTTTTAATCCAAATATTCCCAATCGGGTAAGCATGGCCAAATCTAAGAAAAAATGAGCTTTGCATTGATCAGATATGCAAAGTATACCTGTTAATTAAACTTCCAGTAAAAAGTAGGCCGATCCGTAACCTTCTCTAATTAAAAGAGGCTTAGCTACATTGTATACATGTACCCCACCAGAAGTTTCACCCTTAAAGGTGCCTATATGCGCGTGACCATGGAATGCAACCTCTACACCCCTTCGGCTTAAAGGTTCTGCCAGGCGCGAGGATCCCAGAAATGGAAATATAGCTTCCGATTCGCCAATAACTGTATCGCGGATTGGGGAATAGTGCAAAATGGCGATTTTTTTGATGTTTGGATTTTCATCTAAACGAGCCAAGGCTCTGTCGAGATGCAAGGCTTCATCAACTGCTTCCTGAACAAAAGATTTCATAGCTCCTTCACCAAACATCGAAAGCATATGATTGTCGAACCCTCCGCCAAAACCTTTAACCCCCGCAAAGCCTACATTACCGATAATAATAGCTTCTCCGTCTAAAATATGTACATTTTCATTCTGAAGTATGCTCCTGATAAGCTTATGCCTGCCTTTTTCGAAATCGTGATTTCCTAACACTGCAACAACCGGTATGCTGCATGAATTTAATTCTTCGGATAAGACCTGTGCCTCCTGTTCATCGCCGGTATCCGTTAAATCGCCGGCAATTACCAGTACATCGGCATGTTTTGAAATATCTTTAAAATACTCAACCCATTTGCCTTTATCTGTTTCCTTAACGTGTATGTCTGCTACAGCCGCGATCCTTGTACGTTTTATTTCTTCCTCCATAACTTATACTGTTTTGATGGTAGTAACTTTGTAATCCCATTCCTTAATGTCGATCATGTATTGAGTTTGGTCAATAACCGGACCACGGCATACTCTTTCGAGAGGCGAGGGCAAGTCATATTGCAAATGTGCTCTGCTCATCAATTCATCAAAAATCCATTTCGGAATGATATCATGAAAATCGGCTGGGTATACAAATTGAAAGTTAATTATTTGTGATAACAGCAAGTGCCAGTGCGGATCTAAACGGGCTAACAGACGTTTCCAGTCAAGTTTTTTTCCATGTTTTAATATAATGTGGTTTATATCAGCTCCGTCAAATCTCTCCCTGTTTTGTACATAAATTTTGCACCAGATTAGGTCTTCGGCTGATAAAAACTTAACAGGCATCCCGGCAAATTCGCCTTTTGAAGCGTGCTTGTACCAGGTGTCGTCTACAGTACAAATGTTATTAACGGTGTCGAAAATTACATCAATAAAGTAGTCACCTTTAAAGATTTTTGCCAGCCATCTCACATCAAACAATTCGATCCGGTACCCCTTTTCCGCAAAAAACTTCAGGATCAGGGAGTATTCATTTGGTTTGCAAAAAATATCCAGGTCTTTTGTATCTCTGTAAATTCCTGTATAGTGCGACATTGCGAAACCTCCACCCAACATATAATTAGTTCCGCATTCTTTTAGTAATTCAAGTGCTTCTCTATAAAAGACACGTGCTTCTTTCTTCTGTTCGTCTGTTTCTATCATATTTCTTCCTGCGAAAACAAGTAAGTAATAAACTTTAAAATGAAACTTCTGTTTTACTGATGCGGAAGCAAATGGTAAAGAATTGTTCTTTGTTGTTACCTTTAGGTTGTAAAATAACACTATGGATTTTGGAAAAGTACCTGTAACCGAACTTGATAAAATAGATTTTAGTTTTCCTCGGGGATTCGGAACTCACAACGGCTGTTTTAAAACAAGCTGTAAAGCCTGAACTACCAGACCTGTATGTTGGCTGTGCAAAATGGGGACGGAAAGAATGGGTTGGTTTGATTTATACTGAAAAAACAAAAGAAGTCAGGTTTTTAAACATTTTAACAGTATTGAACTAAATGCGGTTTTTTACCAGGTGCCTAAAACTGATCAGATCATAGCCTGGAAAGACAAAGCTGCCGGGGAAGGGAAGGACTTTAAATTTTTTCCAAAGATTTCCAGGACAATCAGTCATATCCGCAGGTAAAAAAACGCTGAAGAAGATACATCCCGATATCTTGAAAATATTTCGGAGTTTGGTGAATACCTGGGCCCGTGCTTTTTGCAATTGAGTGATAATTTTGGCCCCAAAAACTTCGATGTTTTAAAAAATTACTTAGAGCAATTGCCCCATGATTTTGATTTGTTTGTTGAAGTGCGTCACACCGAATGGTACAGTGACCTTGCAGCAAGAAAAGATCTTTTCGAGTTGCTGCATAAGGTTAAAAAGGGCGCGGTGATTACCGATGCCTCGGGAAGAAGAGATTGCGTTCATATGGAACTCCCAACACCTTATGCCTTTATTCGTTTTGTAGGTAATGGTTTGGATCCGACAGATTATAGCCGGATTGATGAATGGGTTAAACGATTGGCTGACTGGACGGAGAAAGGCTTGAATTCGATCTGTTTTTTCCTTCATCAGCACGATGAAAAAGACACACCCATCCTTGCCGATTATACTTTCAGAAAATTGAATGAAAGATTGGGGACAAGTTTGCCAGAGTCTAAATTCATCTCGGGGTCAGATTCTCTTTTTTAGTGAAAGAATATTTTTCTTTAAAACTTAAAGCTGTTAGTTTAGTAGATATTAATACTTACCTAAATAATTAAAATCATGAGCTTACGATTAGGCGACACCGCACCAAATTTTAAGGCGCAGACCTCTAAAGGGGAAATAGACTTTTATGAATATCTTGGAGACAGCTGGGCTGTTCTATTTTCTCATCCGGCAGATTATACTCCCGTTTGTACTACTGAATTAGGACGCACTGCGTCATTAAATGAGGAATTTGAAAAACGAAATGTGAAAGTCCTGGCTTTAAGCGTTGATCCGCTCGACAAACATCAGGGTTGGATACAGGATATTAATGAAACACAAGGGGTGGAAGTTAATTTCCCAATTATTGCAGATGAAGATAGAAGAGTATCGGGTTTGTATGATATGATCCATCCGAATGCTTCTGAAACAGCCACTGTGCGTTCTTTATTCATTATAAGTCCTGATAAGAAAATAAAATTGATGATTTCCTATCCGGCATCAACAGGAAGAAATTTTGTTGAGATTTTAAGGGTAATTGATTCACTTCAATTGACTGCTAACTATGGTGTAGCTACACCAGCTGACTGGAAAGACGGTGAAGATGTGGTTGTAACGCCAGCTATCAAAACTGAGGATATTCCGGCAAGGTTCCCCAAAGGACACAGGATTGTAAAACCATATTTACGCTACACTCCCCAGCCTAATAAATAATAGCATCATTTTGAAAAGCAGATAATTTAGATTGTCTGCTTTTTTTTTTTGAGTCTGCCGGTTTTACTTCCATCCTGAATTAGGCTTCTGTTTTGATTGTACGATCCAAAGTGTAAACCATTCTGTTCAAACCTGTCGGAAATATTTATGTTATGCAAATATGGAAGCACAAGGTATTATGAATAAAATAGCTGTCAGTCAAGGTGACATTACCGCACTGAGTGTTGATGCCATTGTAAATGCCGCCAATTCCTCATTAATGGGTGGAGGAGGTGTTGACGGAGCTATACATCGAGCAGGAGGACCGAAAATTCTTGAGGAATGCAAAGAGATAATTGCCCGTCAAGGGACTTGCCCTCCGGGTGAGGCTGTAATCACTACAGGCGGGAATCTTTCGGCCAAATATGTAATCCATACAGTGGGTCCGATTTGGCAGGGCGGCAACCATCAGGAAGCCGAGAAATTAAGTAACTGTTATCGAAATTCTCTTGAAATGGCAGTTAAGCATGAGCTCTTCACGATAGCTTTCCCCAATATAAGCACCGGAGTTTTTGGCTATCCCAAACCGGATGCGGCAAAAATTGCAGTTAACACAGTTAAAGACTTCTTATTGAAGGATGATACTATTGAAAAAGTATACTTTGTGTGTTTTGATGAAGAGAATTATAAGCTCTATATTGACTTATTAAATTAATCAGTTAATCCGCTAACACCTCCGGAAACAACAAACTTCATTGCCGCGCTTGCGGTCATGTTTAAAGGTTTTATTCTTTCAGATTTAACAATAACTAACTGACCCGCAAATGAATAGGCAAATGGTAGATAAACCGCTACTTCGCCTGCAAGTCTTATTTTATTAAGATTTTTATGTGTTACAAAGCCCACCTGTTTAAGTCCGGAATCGTTAAGCTCAACTAAAACCGGTTCACTGAATTTCTTTTCGTCGCCAACGAAGGCCTCTGTGAAATCTTTGATAGAAGAGTAAAAAAAGCTTAAAAGCGGTATTTTTTTTATCCATCGGCTAAACCAGGCCTTAATCGGATCCGTAATAAAATTAGTAACGATAATTCCAGCAATAAAAATGATGACAACAACTGTTAAAATTCCTAATCCGGGAATATAAACAGGCTTGCCCTGAGCGTCCACTCCAATCGCATTACTCAGGTTTAATGCGTTATCAACAGATGATATTATCCAATAGATCAGAAAAATAGCGGCACCTAAAGGCACAACAACCAATACTCCTTTAAAAAAGTAATTCAATAAAACCCTGGCAATATTTCTCATTATTCTGCAAAGGTATTAATGAAGACGGATAAATGGGAATTTCTTTGACTACTCATAGAAATATACTCTTTTTACCCGTTCTGAGATACCGGTTAATATTTCGTAAGGGATGGTATCAATTTGCCTGGCTATATCTTCCACTTTAATTATGTCATTAAATACAATCACTTCGTCGCCTTCATTGGCGTGCACACCTGTAATATCCAGCATGCACATATCCATACAGATATTACCGATTGTTGGTACCTCTACACCATTTACAAGCATTTTTCCATTTCCATTTCCAAGTTTCCTGCTGTAGCCGTCCGCGTAACCGATTTTTACAGTGGCTACTTTTCCTCCATTCGGTAGTACACCTTTTCTATTGTAACCTACAGTATCACCTGGTGCAAGTTCTTTAATTTGCGAGATGCTGGTTTTTAATGTAGTAACTGTTTGTAATGGAGACTTTTTATTTTGAAAAAAATTATCGATCCCGTAAAGGCCGATGCCAAGACGGACCATGTCAAATTGCGCTTCAGGGATCCGGCTGATGGCTGAAGTATTGGCGATGTGGCGCAGGAAGTTATAACCCACTGATTTTTCAATTCTGGCAGTAATTTCTTTAAATAAAGAAATTTGCTGTTCTGTAAAATCATCCATATGCGGATCTTCACTTGCAACAAGATGTGAGAAAACGCTTTTTATTTTTATGGCGGGGCAGTTTTCAATTTCTTTCAGTAATCGCTCAATATCAGCAGGTGAAAATCCCAGTCGGTGCATCCCCGTATCAAGTTTTATATGGACCGGATAACTTTCCTGATTTTTGCGATTCAGGGCTTCTATAAAATCTTTAAGCACACGGAAACTATAAATTTCAGGTTCTAAAGTATGCTCTACCATAACATCAAACGCCATCGAGTCGGGGTTCATCACCATGATTGGTAATGTTATTCCGGCTTTTCTAAGTGTCACACCTTCATCCGCATAAGCAACAGCCAGCCAGTCTATTTTGTTAAACTGCAACAGGTTAGCTATTTCAAAGCTGCCGCTTCCGTATGAAAAGGCTTTTACCATTACCATTAGTTTAACGCCTTTTTTAAGGTGTGACTTATAATGATTCAGATTATACTCGAGCGCATTTAAATTAATTTCGAGCATAGTTTCGTGTACTTTTTTAGTTAGTAAAGTACTTACCTGCTCGAAGCCGAATGCCCTCGCACCTTTAATTAAAATTGTTTCATTGTTTAGTTTTAAAGTATCGAGGTTATTAATCAGGTCATCAGTATCCTTAAAAAAAGATTTTTCAATAACGAATTTATCAGCATGCTTCCTGATTTCTTCTCCCACACCAATAAAACGGTCCACTTCCTTGTTTTTCAGAAGTTTGCCTACCTGTTCATATAGAGTGTCAGAATCAATTCCGGCTTCAGGAATATCGGACAATATTAAGGAACGTTTTAAATGTTGGTTTTGCTGTTTCAGAAAATCAAGGGCAATAGCTAAGGAGGAGATATCTGAACTATAAGAATCATCAATAATCGAACAATTATTAATGCCAGCTTTTAACTCCAAACGCATTTTTATTGGATGAAGTTTTTCCAGTCTGAGATCGGCATCCTGGGGTAAATACCCCAGGGCTAAAATAGTGGCCCAGCAACAAATTGCATTTTCTACAGACGCGGCATCTATAAACGGAATAGCACACTGCACATCCCGGTTTTGGTACTTACCTCTTATAAAAAGATATTTATCCTCCAGAATCTCATCGTCAATAAGCATTAAATCAGCTTCTTCATCCCATGACCAGGTAAATTTCTCTTTCCCGGGGATTTCACCGGTATAGCCTTTCAGATATTTTGGTGAGTAAATAAACAGGTCTGTATTTGCGAATAGTAAAAGCTTTTCTCTGATTTTTTCTTCCCTGTCGGCGAAACCCTCGTTATGCGCTTCTCCAATATTTGTTAAAAGTCCTATTGTGGGCTGGATAACCCGCGCAAGGTTGATCATTTCTCCTGTGTGTGAAACGCCTGCTTCGAATATTGCCATCGAATGATCTTCATTCATTTCCCAGACAGAAAGAGGCACTCCGATTTGGGAATTATAACTTTTGGGGCTGCGAACAATGTTTTTTTCTGGCGCAAGCAATTGATAAAGCCATTCTTTGACAATCGTTTTTCCGTTGCTGCCTGTTATTGCTATTACAGGATATTCAAATTGTTTTCTATGCCAGGCAGTTAGGAGTTGCATTGCCTGAAGGGTATCATGTACAATCAGAATATTGGCGTCGGGGTGATTTTTTAAAACTGCAGAATCTTCAGAGATTACGAAATTCCTGATTCCCTGGTCATATACTTCCTGCAGGTATTCATGCCCGTCTCTTCGACCTTTTAAAGCAAAAAATAAAGCATGTTCCATGTCGGTTAACTTGCGACTGTCGAAAACCAAGGTGCGGATGTTTGCTTCCGGATGGTTCAGAACTCCTTCTGCATTAATTACTTCCTTAATTTCTTTTACCGGGTATAGCGTGTGCGACATATCGCACTAATTTCTATAAATTTTTAGGATTTGAATGATATTTTTACGAATTGATACAGAAAAATATGGACCCCGAAAAAGCACAAAATAAAGTATTGGATAAAAGGACTGCCCAATCCAGGCTGGAAAATTATTGTGCTTACCAGGAGCGTTCCCAGCAGGAGGTAAGGGATAAGCTTTACAGCTATGGTTTGCATTCTTCTGATGTGGAAGATGTGTTGTGTGACTTGATAAGTGCTAACTTTTTAAACGAGGAAAGATTCGCGAATGCTTATGCATTAGGGAAGTTCAGAATTAAACATTGGGGCAGATTGAAAATTAAGCAGGGACTCAAATTTAAGAGGGTGGGGGATAATCTGATAAAAAAAGCATTAAATCAGATTAATGATGATGATTATCAACAGACCTTAAGTGATCTGTTAGAGAAAAAGAATGCTTTGCTAAAAGAAACCGATACTTTTAAACGACGTCAAAAGCTGGTTTTGTACGGAATATCGAAGGGTTATGAAAAAGACCTGATATTTGATTGCCTGAATTCCAGTGGCTTATTAGAAAAATGAAAAAAAACTTCATTATTCTATTGACAAAGATGCTTTTCTGTCTATATTTGCACTCACAAAAAACGGTAATCATTTCTTAAAAAAGATCGACGAAACGTTAAATGTAAATACCAATGCGAAAGTAGCTCAGTTGGTAGAGCACGACCTTGCCAAGGTCGGGGTCGCGAGTTCGAATCTCGTCTTTCGCTCCAAATCCCTTTCTACCAGGAAGGGATTTAGTTTTGAGAACCTTCTCAAAACATGCTGAAGTGGTGGAACTGGTAGACACGCAGGACTTAAAATCCTGTGACCCTTAAAGGTCGTGCGGGTTCGATTCCCGCCTTCAGTACAAAAAGCACGCAGGTACCGAGTTACTTGCGTGCTTTTTTCGTTTATTCCATTCTCCCCAACTTTTCCGCTTGTGCCGGATTGTATCGTAAAAGAGCTTGGAGCGAGCGACACCCTCACTTCTGCAATTGACTTTATGATTTTGCAATCTAAAGCGAAATAAATTTCTTGAAACAACCTAATACGTTAATAAACTATTAAATTGGCTCTATATTAAATCATCATGGCAAAGGAAACATTCGACGTAAAAGTGATATTAGCTTCTGAAGAACGAATTTTAAGGATTCAATCTCATCAGAACGAGGACGATGATACTTTATTTTCAGTATCAGCAGGTAGCGAAACGCTGGGTGTACTTCAGAATGGGAAAGACGGATGGGAGTGGAGAGAAGGCGCGAGATCTCCGGAAGAAGCGAATGCCATCGGATGTGAGATAGACGCTCATTTCTATCAGTAACATCTGCAGAAGCTTTCATCGCTAAAATTAAACTTTTCTGTAGAGTAAATGCTCAGGCCCTGCTAGCATACTTTGTCATGTCGAGAGCAGCGAGGCATCTTACCTTCAAATCAAAAGATTTCTCCTGTCGTTGAAATGGGAAGGGCGGGCCAAGAGCTTAAACGATTCTGTCTTCATTTTTATGAAGAAAACGTTAATATGAATAAGAGCGAAAACCGGATTGTCTATTGGTTAAAAAAAAATCCAATTGCTGGCTTTATAACTATCACGTTCTTCATCTCATACGTAATAGGCATTCCATTCAATATGTTCACTTCAGGCATATTAGGAAATGGTGGTGAAGTGTCGTCTCATGTATTGCCAAGAATAATTACCGTTTATGCGCCGGGATTAACTGCCATCATAATGACGGTAACTTTATCTGGAAGAGATGGTTTAAGTTCTTTGTTAAGGAAACTTCGACCAGAGATAAAGCATGTTCTTTGGTGGTTTATTATACCTGTAATATTCAGCTTTATTACCTTTTATTCCTATTTTTTGGGTGGTCAGTCTTCGGAACATATACTTGATGTGTTAGATAAGGACTGGCAAGTGCTATTTATTCATTTCTTTGGACAATTGTTAACTGTCGGTGTGGGTGAAGAACTTGGCTGGAGAGCCTGGTTATTACCTCGACTGCTAGAAAAGGGAAATGTCGCATTCGCAGTAATCTCAATGATTATTATCTGGGGCTTATGGCATTTCCCAATTCTGTTTAACGGGTATAAAGTGGTATTGCCATGGATAATTCTGTTAATCTCCCTCGGTTTTATACTCACGTGGTTATGGTACAAAGCAAAAGGAAATATTTTTGTTTTGGCCATTGCTCATGCTTCAGTTAACTCTCCTATAGATTTCATGGAAAATAGGCTATTAAGCATTAGAGCAGATCATGAGCCTCTTTTTACAGGTTGGTCTGTACTAAGCCTGGCTTATCTTTTAATTGCTTTTACTATTATGATTTCTAATCCCAAATTTTTATCTGAATATATCAGGAAGGAAAGTACGGATAAAAATTTGCCAAATTTATAACCTGAATTACATGCTCAAACCAGCGCGGGGAAGCGCAAAGATGCTACGCTTTGCTAGCTCGTTTGTCCTGTCCAGAGCAGCGAGACATCTAATCTTTATATTCGACAAGTTTCTCCTTTCGTGGAAAATGACAATGCCGCTTGCTTTTTCTGTCCGCAGAGACGCTGAACCTTAAATCTACCTTTAGATTTACAATAACAAAATATCACTGAATATTAGCTACTGGTAGCCATCAGGTATAACCAGGAGTTAAGAGCCTATTATGAACGTAAACTATACCATGAAAAGAAGAACAAGATGTGTGTAATTAAAGCTAATTTTTGCTTGTGTAAAACAGGATAGAAAATATGAAAAAAATAATCTCAAATTAGTTGCTTGACTCATAGAAATCGGACAGTGAGTGCCTTTTTTATTTTTTTCAGTGGTTTGTCCCACAGACCATCTATATCTATATCATTTGTTTACTAATTCCGATGATCGCTAATCAAATTATTCTTTATCAAAATCGGCCACTGACCGGCCTTTGATCACCACCGGATCTGCACCGTATCTGCTTCGTATCTGAACCGAGAAATCTCGGAGCAGATAGCGTGGTGATTCGGTGCTGATAGGCAACATATAGCGGCCATATCAGAACATGGGTAGACCATGGGTAGAACATTGGAGTTCGGGCGATGAACTCTTTCTCGGTGTTCTGTGTCCCACTTTGCTTTACGGTGATGAATGACAAGGTTTTTTTTATTCCTGTTTTAACTTGTCACATTCTAACTATACACTCGATTGCATGTCGATATTATCGATAAAATGCTATTTTCAGAGGGTTTAGAGATCCATCCCTCTATAATTTCTATCCATTTTATCACAGATACCATTTGGCTAGGTTTAAAACCAATTTGAGCCGAGGTATGCCGATAGACTTTTTTATAGCGCAAAAAAAAACGTCTGAATACGTGTTTTAAAGTCATTTTGCAGGATTCTATGTTAACCAATGCAAAACGGAAACGAAATCAATTCATGTTTTTATGGAGTAACCCGAATCGCAGGTACGGATGGGAATAAATTATAAATTTGGTTAGTAGTTCGCAGGGGCTTTAAACTGGTTCCTGATTCCATTATTAATTAAATAAAGAATATTTTAGCAATTACTTACTCCTTTTACTAACCCGGGACTCCCAGATCAGGATTAAAGACCGATAGATAGATATAAACAAAAAAAACAGCCATTATTATAATCTTTCTATCATGCTACTGGCATGGGTATTAGTGATATGCTCAGGCAGCCTTGCGCTGGGGCAAACAACGAATATCAAAAATGATATCTTCTGGGACACACGTGACGGCATGCCGATCAATAGCCAGGGGGAGGTATTTTCAAATTTGCTGATCCGGCAACCGGAACAAAAAAGTATTATTGGCAAGGTGTTCATTATGCAGAGGTTGACAGCTATCGCGCCGATCCATCGATCACCCGTAACAATTCCAGTACGTTTGAATCAGTGCTTGTTATAGCTCTACCGACCTGCTAAATTGGAATTTTGAAGGGGATGTTCTCCGGCCCTTATTTATTTCCTCTTTGGTTACGATATAAGCCACACCCAAGCGGCGTACCCAGGTTGTTAGGGAAGAACCTAAGGGATGGAACTATTCGTTTTTCAATCATTCATTGGAAACCAAATCCACACGGCTTTTTAATAAAAAGCTCTTTTAACCGAGCCGGATTAACCTGACGAATTGCCCGATCAGCATTAATTTAAAATTCCTCTGATTCTGACCAAGTTATCACAAATCAGCTGAAGCGATCCATATTTCCCGTTTTGATTTAATCAGAAAAGGGACCTTAATTTCGCTTAACCTGCTTTGAACATCTTCAAATTCCTCATCAGAGTTTAAGGTCAGGCGGTCATTCGGTTTGAAGGAGCTCTTCAGATCTCCGTAAATGGAAAACTCGATAAATTCAGGATAGGAATATCTTGTTGGGGTTAATTTCATACGTACTACCAAAGGAAATAAATGATAAATTGTTTTAGGTAGCAGGTCAAGTATCTTATTAATCCATCCCAGGCAGAAGATGTTAAACTTTTCCCACTAGAATATTGTTGCCTTATTAATAGTCTGAAAGCAGTAAATTCAGTGGTACATCTGCTAAGAATGTTGAAGATAACTTAAGAAAATAACCTATGAGCCTGGAGAAATATGTCGGAAAAAGGGATTTTAAGAAAACCTCCGAACCAAAAGCCGGAAAGAGCAGAGATAAAGAGAAACTTCTTTTTGTAATTCAGAAACATGATGCGTCCAGGTTGCATTACGATTTCCGGCTGGAGATGGAAGGCGTATTAAAAAGCTGGGCAGTTCCAAAAGGACCCTCAACCGACCCTAAAACCAAGCGGCTTGCAATGATGGTCGAGGATCATCCGTTCGATTACAAAAATTTTGAAGGCATTATTCCTGAGGGCGAATATGGAGGAGGTACGGTAATTGTATGGGACGAGGGTACCTACGAACCTATCGAAGCGATCAAGGGAAAAAAAGCTCAGGAAAAGCACTTATTACAACAACTGAAATCAGGGTCTTTAAAAATTAAGCTGCATGGTCAAAAGCTTCAGGGTGAGTTTGCTCTGGTGAAGACTCATGGTATGGGTGAAAACGGCTGGCTGCTGATTAAGCATAAGGACGAATACGCATCTATGGAAGATATTACCAAACTCGACAAATCAGTGTTGTCTGGTAAAACCATCGAAACGATGGAAAAAACCAGTGAGAAGGTTTGGCAAAACGGGCATGAGGAAGATTTGAAGGCGTCAGAAAAAAAAGGTAAAAAAAAAGCCCTGAAGGAAACTGAGGAAGCACTGGAGGAATTAACAGAAGATGAAGAAACAAAAGAGTTTGATTTAGAATCACTACTTAAGCAGGCACCGAAATCTAAAGCGCCGGCAGACATCAAGCCCATGAAAGCTACGCTGGTGGATGAGCCTTTTGACGACCCCGACTGGCTCTATGAAGTAAAATGGGATGGGTACCGTGCCATTGCTGTGATAGATAAAAATGGTGCTGAATTAATCTCCCGCAACAACATCACCTTCACTAAATATTATCCCCTCAACAATCTGCTAAAAGACTGGAAGATTAATGCGGTTATTGATGGGGAAATTCTGGTGCTTAATGATAAAGGAATTTCAGATTTTGGAGCCTTGCAAAACTGGCGTAGTGAAGCAGACGGCAACCTGGTATACTATGTCTTCGACATTTTATGGTACGAAGGCAAGAACCTGATGGGATTACCTTTGATTCAGAGACTGGCGATTCTAAAGGAAATTCTTCCTACGGATGACGACCGGATACGACAAAGTAAAGTCTTCGCGACTAATGGAACTGAGTTTTTTAATGCCGCTGAGAGAATAGGCCTGGAAGGTATTATAGCTAAAAAAGCCGACAGCGTATATACCTCCGATCTGCGTTCGAAAGAGTGGCTAAAAATTAAGGTACAAAGACGACAAGAAGCCATTATTGCAGGGTTTACCAAAAATTCAGGCACCAATAAATCTTTTAGTGCCCTGGTTCTTGCCGTTTATGATCAGGATGGCCTGCGATATGTGGGCAAGGTTGGAACAGGCTTTTCCGAAAGTTTGCAAAAGGAAATGATGGCTCAATTCAAGCCGCTGATTACAGATAAAAGCCCTTTTGAAGTAGAACCCGACGTAGACAAACCATCCCGTTTCAGACCACAGCGATTAGGCGCTAAACCCACGTGGCTAAAACCTGAGCTTGTTTGCGAAGTAGCCTTTGCAGAAGTTACCACCGAAGGCATTTTTCGGCAGGCCTCATTTAAAGGATTGCGTAACGATAAAAAAGCTAAAGAAGTAGTCCTGGAAACCCCTAAAGATACTGCCGAGGTGGTGGAGGCTGCAAACTCAGAAGAGCATGAAACTTCGGCGAAGCCCGTTAAGCCACCTAAAAATACAGATCGTAAAACACTTCTTAATCCCACTGATGAAACTCAGGTACGTAAGATTTGCGGACACGACCTTAAGTTTACCAACTTAAGCAAGGTGTACTGGCCCGAAGAAGGTATCACCAAGCGGGATATGTTCAACTACTATTACCAGGTAGCTGAATATATCTTACCCTACCTTAAGGACCGCCCCATGTCGCTGAACCGCTTTCCCAACGGAATAAGCGGTAAAAGCTTTTATCAAAAAGATGTAAAAGGAAAAGCTCCCGAATGGGTCACTAAAACATTTCCCTATACCACCAGCGATGGTGAGCATAAGGAATACCTGGTCGGTTCCGATGAATCGTATCTGTTATGGATGGCCAGCTTAGGTTGCATAGAAATGAATCCCTGGTTCAGCAGGGTGCAATCGCCGGATAACCCTGATTATTGCGTAATAGATCTTGACCCGGATAAGAATACTTTTGAGCAGGTAATTGAAGCTGCACAGGAAGTTAAAAAGGTTCTGGATGCTATTGATGTGCCAAGCTACCCGAAAACATCGGGATCAACAGGCATTCATATTTATATCCCGCTGGAAGCAAAATATAGCTATGATCAATCACAGATGTTTGCACGGCTTATTGTGAATCTGGTTCATAAACAAATCCCTGACTACACCAGCCTCGAACGCATGATCGCAAACAGGAAAGGGAAAATGTATCTGGATTTCTTGCAGAACAGGCCGGGTGCTACAATCGCTGGTCCATATTCGTTAAGACCGAAGCCCGGGGCTACTGTGTCGATGCCACTGCATTGGGATGAAGTTAAGGCAGGTTTGACCATGAAAGATTTTACTATTTTTAATTCAATAGCCCGTTTAAAAGTTGAAGGTGATTTATTTAAGGGGGTGCTGGGGAAGGGGATTGATTTAGAGAAAGTAATTAATAAGGCGAAGAGTGTTTTTGGCTAGTTATTTTAAACCCTGTTTTAAGGAATGTGAGAAAATAAATGTTTATAGTAATATTTTTTTTATTTTAATTTATTTGGTATCAGTATCTGAGATATAAAGCGGCTCATCATCTGAAAAAGTTTTTAACTAAACCGCCACATTACATGCCCATTCAGCGGTATGATGTGCCCGATAGAAGCCGCACGGGTAAATTTATCCGGCGCTATTGGGAATCTGGACATACACTGGTATGCGATGATCAGGGGAAATGCAATACATCATTCAACTGGCTACTAATGTTACCGAGAAAGTGCTTGCTGAATTTGCCACGGAAGAGGCTAAGATTGAGCATCAGCAAACGCCCCCAATTCATCCAGTAAGAGGTATGTACGGTGGATCTGCGAGATTCTATCTTTTAAAAATGTAGCAATATTCCCCTTTCCCGGAATATTGCCACAAGAATATTATTAATTATTATTCTTTATCTCTTCCTAAGGTTCTGTCGAGTTCGATTTTTGCTGACTGGTAATTGAAAACCGCTTCCAGGTAGTTCGATTGAGCGGTAGTTAAAGCCAGTTCTGCATCTATTAGTTCAAGCCGCGAGGCCACACCACGTTCATAGCGGTATTTAGTAATCGAATAACTTTGTGACGCTGTTTCTGATACATTTTGTTGTGTTTGTATTCGTTTTGAAGTTTCGTTCAAAGCTGTAATAATTTGTTTTACTTCTGTTTTAAGAAGTTCGCGGGCATTCTCATAAATCAAATTGCTTTGCTTGTATTCAATTTTTGCCTGCCTGAGCTTGGCTGTATTGGTAAAGCCCGTAAATAGAGGAACAGCTATTTGTGCGCCAACATACACAACCGGCGGATATTTTGAACTTCCATACCTGAAACTATTTGTTTGTGTTTGCACAAGGTATTGACTCAGGAAGTTTACAGACGGCAACTTTGCAGCACTTGCCGCAGCTATTTGTTGTTTGCTTATATCCTGATTAAGCTCCAGTATTTTTATATCCTGTCTTTGAACAAGAGATAGATTATATGCTTTTATTTCATCAAGGATAATATCTGCATGGTTGTAGGCAAGAGTGTCTTTTAATTCTAATTCTGATGAAGGATCAGCACCCATTAAGATGTTTAACTGCTGTTTACTTATCGCAATTGCGTCCAAAATTCTTAGAATATCCGGCTCTAAGTTTTTGTATGAGGTATAAGCTCTAAGTGTATCTACTCTCAGAGCTCTTCCCTGCACTAACAATGAACGTGAATCGTCCAGTGCTTTTTTATTTCGGGCAATACTTTCTCTTTGCAGGTTAAGGCGTTTTTCAAGAACCAAAATTCTTAAATAACTTTGTTTAACCTGTGCAGCCAGGTCAGTCTCATTATATTTAAATCGCTGGCGGCTTTGCTCTTCCAGCAATTTGCTTTTTTTGATTTCAGGAAAAGTAACAGGATTGAATAAAGGTTGTAAAAGCGAAACGCCGGCTTGCGCCTGATCTTCACCACCAAACCTTCCGTACCCGATAGAATTAGTATTGTTTGTTTCCCCAAAACCAAAAAAGATAGGCTTCTGAAAGAAATGATTGATTTGTCCTCCAAGTTCTATAGAAGGGAGAAGCCTTCCTTTGCTAATAATTGTCTGTTGCCTTGCGGTTTCAATACTTAAAGAATCTACAGAAAGCTGCCTGTTTTGCAATCGTGCCCTTCTCAAAGCCTCTTTTAAGTCAACCGATGGAGTTTGGGCTTCTGCTATTGTAGTAATGAGCACAATTATCAGCAGAAGCAGCCATGAGGTAATATGCGCAATGTTCTCTTTTTTCATTAGAATATTTTTTAGTGGATATGAAGCTGACATGAGCTTATCCATCCCGGTTTGTGAGCGGTAAGCTCATGCAGGTTTCTTTGTTTTGATGTTTAGATATCAGAAAGTCTCAAAAGTCATTCTTGTCATGTTGAGCCTGTCGAAAGATTGTTGCTACGAAGTCCGAAAGTCTTCGACAAGCTCAGCCTGACGTTATGATGATTATTTGGGTGAATTTGAGACATCTTAGTAATTTTAATAAGCTGATGCAGTTAAAGGAATTATTTCTTCCACTTTTTGCTCTGCATGTTTGGGTACGGGTATTGAGAAATAAGAATAGATTGCCGGGATAACATACAGTGTTAATATTCCTGCGAAGGTTAAACCGCCAACAACGACTATTCCTAACGATTGCCGGCTTCCTGATGAAGTTCCCAGTGATAATGCGATGGGTAATGTTCCGAAGATCATAGCCAGGGTAGTCATTAAAATCGGCCGAAAGCGAGATACTGCCGCATTTTTGGCTGCCTCCAGGACAGTCAATCCCTCTTCTTTACTTTGATTGGCAAATTCCACAATCAGGATGCCATTCTTAGTGATTAATCCAATGAGCATAATAATGCCTATCTGACTAAATATATTGATCGATTGTCCAGTAACCCACAAGCTTAATAATGCTCCGGTTAAAGCCATCGGCACAGTCAATAAAATAGTAAAGGGGTCTATTAAACTTTCAAACTGGGCAGCCAGAACCAGATAAATCAGGATAATAGCAAAGATGAAAGCAAAAATCAAACTGGAGCTGCTTTCAGCAAAGTCACGGCTTTGGCCGGCAAGTGCAGTATTAAAAACCTTTCGGAAGCACTTGAGCGGTGATATTGTCCATTTCCGCAATTGCTTCACCTAAGCTTACTCCCGGGACAGGGGTAGCAGAAATAGTAGCGCTGTATGTTTGATTGTATCGATATATAGCGGGTGGACTAATACCCTCCTTTAGTTTAACCAGGTTATCCAATGATACCATTTCACCATTACCAGCTTTTAGAGATAGCGATTTTAGATCATAAGGAGCAGATCTGTCCTTACGGTCAAGTTGCCCGATTACCTCATATTGACGGTCATTGTAAATAAAATACCCATATCTGCGGCTGCTAAGAGCGAGCTGCAAAGTTTTTCCAATTTCTTGTGTGGATATACCCATTTGCGCTGCCCGGTTTCGATCGATTGTTAAACTCATTTCCGGACGGTTAACCTTAAAATCAGGATTGGGGAAAGCCAGTTTTTTACTTGAATATACTGAACCCATTAATTTGGGCATCACATCGACCAGGCTTTTTAAATCAGGTGCCTGTACCACATATTCAACAGGTTGTGAACCACTAAAGCCCCCAATGGTTGGTATCTGGATCGGAATACACAGTACATTTCTAAATCTGCCGGAAGCGGCTACTGAGGGAAATTTTTATTTGACATTTTTATAACATCGGTAGTCATCAGATTTTTAGGGGATGGCTGAAGCTCTGTGATTAAGGATTGAATCAGTTACTCTTCTGATTCTGCTTCTACCAGTCTTTTCTCTATACGCGTATCAGGAATGATCCACATTATCGCAACAATAATATAAATTGAAAGACTGACCCATGCATTTATTAAGGCAATTAACATAGCCGATAGATAAAGCAAGATTGAAACTTTTCCTTTAATATCTATGCCGATAGCTTTATTCAACATGGATTCTGCACCATGATGCTTGATTAATAATTTAGAAAGTATGGTATAGGCAACAGCATTCATGAAAAGGATAAGGCCATACAGGGCAACCGGCCATTTGGTGAAATGATTTTCACCCATCCAGCCTGTAACAAAAGGAATTAAAGAAAGCCAAAAAAGCAGGTGCATATTTGCCCACAAGATTTTACCGTTAATTGTTTTCGAAGCCTGCATCATATGATGGTGATTATTCCAATAAATCCCAATGTAAATGAAGCTGAGGACATAACTTACAAAAACCGGAAATAATGGTTTTAGTCCTTCAATAGAATCGTTGTGGGGGATTTTCAGCTCAAGTACCATAATAGTTATAATAATCGCAATTACACCATCGCTAAATGCTTCTAATCTTCCTTTTTTCATTTGAATATATTTTTCCTTTTAGTGGTTGTGAACCAGCCTGCTTTGCGGGCCGTGCCTGCATAAGCCTGCGCGAAAAACAGGCGGGCTTATCCTCTTCTATTTATGAACGATAAGCACCTGCAGCTTTCATAAAACCGAAAGTAATAATTTCTTTTATTCCTGTAAGAACCAAGTTCACGATACAATCTGCTATTCACCCGGCGAGAAATCTAACGTTTTATTCAATAAGTTCTCTCCGTCATCGTGATGACAATTGCCTCAATTTGGGATTCTTATTTGAAAATGAATTTTATATTTGAAAATGTTTGAAGAAATAGACCAGCATATTAGCCGTTGCGCTCCTATAAACCATCAGGAATTAGAAGTTTTTCATTCAAGGCTCAAAAACAGATCGTTTCGAAAGAAAACATTGCTATTACAACAAGGTGAGATTTGCAAGTTTGAAGCTTACATAGTAAAAGGGTGTGTAAAAAAATATTATATAGATCAGAATGGAGATGAAGTGATTTTACAGTTCGCGGTTGAAGACTGGTGGATTAGTGACATCGGCAGCTTTAATGAACAAAAAGCATCGAATCTGTTTATCGAAACAATAGAAGATACCGAACTACTTATTATAGATTTTGAGAGCAAAGAAAGACTTTACCAGGAGATCCCGGGGCTTGAGCGTGTGTTTCGTATTATGTTGCAACGAGCATACTCTGTATTAGAAAGCCGCTTTTATTCAACTGTTTCACATTCGGCAGAAGCACGCTATCTGGAGTTTATCAAGAAATATCCATCCATTCCCCAAAGAGTACCCCAACAACAAATCGCATCTTATCTTGGAATTACTCCTGAATCATTAAGCCGCATAAAAACACAAATTCTCAAGAAGAAGTAAGTTCTTATCCTATATCAAGAGCGAGGTTTCCCGAACCTCGTATTTTTGTTAAACAATTATAAGACACAATAATTTTAATAAGAATAAGATGGAAGATAGAATATTAGGACTTCATCACATCACAGCGATAGCAGGTGAAGCAAAACGCAATTATGATTTTTATACAGATATATTAGGCTTACGTCTGATTAAAAAAACTGTGAATTTCGATGATCCCTATACTTATCATTTTTACTATGGTGATAAAGTAGGTACACCGGGGGCTATTTTAACATTTTTCCCGATGGAAGGGATTCAGTCTGGCAGAAGGGGCACCCGCCAGGTAACTGAAATAGGATATTCTGTACCAGAAAATAGTCTGGATTTCTGGTTAAACAGATTTGAAAAACGTAACGTTATCTACAATAAGGTGTCTGAAAAATTTGGCGAGCAATACCTTACCTTTTTAGACCCTGATGGTTTAAAGTTTGAACTGACCGTTTCCAAAACACCGGACAATCGTTTGCCTTGGGAAACTCAAGAAATTTCTGCTGAATATGCAACAAAGGGATTCCATAATATCACCATTAATACTAATAAACTTCAGCCTACTGCCGATGTGCTGACAAATATATTTGGTTACAAATTATTGGAAACTCATGTAAACCGGTACCGGTTTGTAACAGACGCGGTAGATAATGCCAATATCGTAGATGTGGTGGAAGTTCCGGGAGAAGGTGTAGGTCATGTGGCAGGAGGATCCGTTCATCACGTAGCATTTAGAGTTCAGAACGAAGAGGTGTTGATGAAATTCAGAGACAAAGTTTTGGAAGCCGGCCTTCATATTACAGAGAAGATTGACAGGAATTATTTTTATTCTTTATACTTCCGCGAACCTGGCGGCGTGTTATTTGAAATAGCTACAGACAATCCAGGTTTTGCTACAGACGAATCTGTAGAAGAATTAGGATCAGGCTTAAAATTGCCTGCACAATACGAAGGTCACCGAAAAGAAATTACTGAACGTTTAGCCATATTAGATTAATACGATGTACAGTCATAGCAAGCAAACAGAAGAGAGCGGGCTTCCGCTGAAACAAGCAAATAAAGCTATCATTATGCTTCACGGAAGAGGTGCAAGCGCTGAAAGCATCAGTTCTTTAGCTGACTACCTTAATCTGGAGGACGCGGCTATTTTTGCACCAACAGCGACGAATAACAGCTGGTATCCTTATAGTTTTATGGCTCCGGTTGAGAATAATCAACCGGCTTTAAGCTCAGCGCTAGAACTAATTGATACCCTGGTTAAAGACATCATTTCACAAGGAATTCCGCTTCATAAAATCTTTTTTTTAGGATTTTCACAGGGAGCCTGTTTGGCACTTGAATATGTAAGCAGGCATGCAACTGCTTATGGCGGGGTAATTGCTTATACCGGTGGGTTGATAGGAGAGCATTTGAACAGAGAAAATTATACAGGTGATTTTGCACATACACCCATTCTTATCACTACCGGAGACCCGGATCCGCATGTTCCTCTGTCCAGGGTAGAAGAAACCGTTGAAATTTTAGAGGAAATGCATGCGGAAGTTTCTTTAAGGGTATACAAAGGACGCATGCATACCATACAGCAGGAAGAAATTAAACTCGCAAATCAATTAATTCTGGTATAAATGAAGTACGGAGAAGTCGAACTGATTAACAATATTGAACGGCATAATTTCGAATTGTTCATAGATGGAAAGCGTTCTTTTATTGATTATAAGATGAAAGGTGATAAAGTTTATTTGTTGCATACAGAAGTTCCGAAAGAGCTGAATGGTAAGGGTATTGCGGCTGCATTAGTCGAAAAAACCCTTGTTTATCTTGAGTCGAATAAATTGCAATTGGTTCCTTACTGTGTATATGTGCAGGCGTTTCTTAAACGGCATCCTGAATGGAATCGTTTACTTGCTGAAAGGGAGCACTGATTATGGAAGAATTTATCATCACCAGAATATATGCTGATAACAATGGCGATACACATTTTGAAGATATAGATGTGCCTTTAACCTCTGCCGGACCCATCGGATATTTATCAGGGAAGTTTCCGGTTAAGGATCTGATATTCCGGCAAGTGCTGCCCGATTATGATTATGAATTTCATACGGCTCCCGACAGGCAGTTTATTATTCTCTTAGACGGCGAGATTGAGATAGAAACATCTTTAGGAGAAAAGCGAAGATTTGCCGCCGGTGATGTGCTTCAGCTAGAAGATGTAACGGGCAAAGGTCACAGAACCCGTAATTTGAAGCCAATACTACGGCGATCGGTTTTCATTACTTTTTAAATTTACTGTTGGTATTTCGACATTATCTGAGATTTCAATCAGGTTCTTCTTGTGTTCTTATAGATTAATTGTATTTTAGACAATTGTAAATAAACCGTTCCACCCTAACCGATTTCTTAGTTTTAGAAAGATGCCGAATGCTTTCCTTTTGTAACAACAGGAGGAGTGTATCAGAGCCATCGAAACAATTAATCAGACAAGCGTGTGAAAAGATCTTTTAACAATTGATAAAATCATGAATAAGAATTTATTTCTGCTGAGTTTTTGTGTAGTTTTTGTGACGGCAGCATATGCTCAAAAACCCACATTGAAAACATTTCCCTTAAGTTCAGTTAAATTACTTCAGGGGCCATTTAAGGAGGCTCAGCAGACCGATTTAAAATATATTCTTGAGCTGAATCCTGACCGTTTGCTGTCTCCTTTTTTAAGAGAGGCCGGGATAGAACCCAAAGGAGTTTCATATGGTAACTGGGAAAATACTGGATTAGACGGGCATGTAGGCGGACATTATTTATCGGCTTTGTCTTTAATGTATGCCTCTACAGGAGATAAGCAATTAAATGAGCGATTAAATTACATGCTTACATGGCTTGATAAATGTCAGCAAAAAAATGGAAACGGTTATGTGGGCGGTATACCCGGAGGAAAAGTTCTTTGGGATGATATTTCAAAAGGGAAGATTAAAGCAGGAAGTTTCTCATTAAATGATAAATGGGTACCCTGGTATAATATTCATAAGTTATATGCCGGATTGGTCGATGCATACAGATTAACCGGGAACCTAATGGCTAAAAAACTTCTTATTAATCTTTCCGACTGGTGTGTTAATCTCACCGCCAATTTATCGGATACTCAGATACAACAGATGCTTCGGAGTGAGCACGGGGGTATGAATGAAGTTTTTGCAGATGTGACTGAAATAACCGGCGAAAAGAAATATTTAGAGCTAGCCCGGAAATTTTCTCATAAAGCTATACTTAATCCTCTTTTACATAATACCGATTCATTAAATGGCATCCATGCAAATACTCAAATCCCCAAAGTGATCGGGTTTATGCGTGTGGCCCAGGTTGCAGGAGATAAAGACTGGGCGGGAGCTGCGAATTTTTTCTGGAATACAGTTGTAAACAACAGGACCATTTCAATTGGGGGCAACAGCGTAAGGGAGCACTTTAATCCGTCAAACGATTTTACATCCATGCTGGAATCGAGGGAAGGGCCAGAAACCTGTAATAGTTATAATATGCTTAAGTTAAGCAAGCATCTTTTTTTATCAGATCCAAGTGCAAAGTTCATCGATTATTATGAACGCACGACTTACAACCATATACTTTCATCTCAGCATCCCGAGGGAGGATTGGTGTATTTCACACCGATCAGACCCAATCATTACCGTGTTTATTCTTCTCCGCAGGAATCGTTCTGGTGCTGTGTAGGGTCCGGAATCGAAAACCATGGAAAGTATGGTGAATTAATTTATGCCCATGATCAGAAAAACCTGTATGTGAATTTATATGTTCCTTCCACGCTTAATTGGGCAGAGAAAGGTATTAACGTTACGCAAAGCACAACTTTTCCTTATGAAGAGAAATCTACTCTAAAGTTAGCGATGAAGAGGCCCTCCAGGTTTGCTATTAAATTTAGAAGTCCGTCCTGGTTAAATGGAAAAATGAAGATAATGGTCAATAATCAGGCAGTTAAGGTACAGCCAGATGCGAACTCTTATATATCCATTGACAGAACCTGGAAATCGGGTGATGCAATAACAGTTCATCTTCCGATGGAAACAATAACTGAATCGCTTCCTGATAAATCAAACTGGCTTTCATTCGTTCACGGGCCAATTGTGTTGGCCGCAGCAACTGGAGATGAGGGATTAACAGGTTTAAAAGCGGATGGAAGCAGAATGGGGCATATCGCAAGCGGTCCACTGGTGCCCTTAGAAGAAGCGCCACTGCTTGTGATTGACAATTCTAAGATTTCGGATGTTGTAAAACCCCTTAATACTCAAACACTTACTTACACTGCCTCTGAATTGATTTATCAGCAGAAATACAAGCACCTTAAATTAGTGCCATTCTATAAAATTCATGACTCCAGGTATGTTTTATACTGGCCTTTTACTACAGCCTCAGATCTGCCAAAAGTTCAGAAAGAATTTAAGGATAAAGAAGAAGCGAAGTTAAAGTTAGAGGCCTTAACTGTGGATGTAATAAATCCGGGAGAACAGCAACCAGAATCGGACCATAATTTTAAAGGTGAAAAAACGGAAACAGGCTTATTCAAAGAACAGCATTTTAGAAATGGAGCAGGATGGTTCAGTTATGAGTTAAGAAATTCTGAAGGGTTGGGAAACAAAATCCGCATTACTTATTTTGGACGAGAGCGTAATAAAAGTTTTAACATTTATATCAATAACATGTTATTGTCTGAAGTAAAGACTGATGGTTCAAAAGGAGATACTTTTTATACGGTAGATTATGAACTTCCTTCTCAACTTAAAAGTTCGAAATCTTTGACGATAAAATTTCAGGCGAATGCACCCTCAACCATATCTAATATCTATGAAGTGAGGTTAATGAAGTAACGCTTATGTTTTGTGTCGGTTGTAGTCTCTCAGACACAAAACATAAAAGTAAAACCTGTATTATCCCTCTTAATTCGGATATATTGATCAAAGAAACCAGTCGCTTCTTGCATACTTTCTATGAAAATATCCTATAACAGATGGAAAGGATTCTATAAAAAGCATCTTTCTTGGTTCCTTATATTTGACATTTGGCCTGGCCTGCATTTCATTGTTTTGTAGGTTACACGTAATGAACCAATTACTTTCTAACCATTTAAGTACGAGTTATATCTATGTCAGCAACGGCTTTTACTTATACTTTAAGGACGGATATCAAAGCTGAGGATAGGGTCGTAAGTGCTGATAAAGCGTTTGAGACTTTATTTAAAGATTATTATGTAAAGCTCTCTTTCTTTGCTAATAAGTTTGTGAATGATCTGCAAGTTTCAGAAGAAATCGTATCCGATACTTTTGCTTATTTGTGGGAACATCGGGGACAAATGGATGTTAGTACTTCTGTCAATGCATATTTATACAGGATGGTTCAAAACCGATGTCTGAATTATTTGAAACATAAGAAGGTCGAAAGTGAATATGTGAACTACCTGGCCAAACACAACATGTTGTCAGAAATTCCTGCCGTTGTGAGAAATCCCTGCCTTGAAAAAGAGTTAGAAGAGCAAGTTTATAAAGCTGTTGAGGAATTACCTGAAAAGTGCAGAGAGGTTTTTAAATTAAGCAGGTTTGAACATCTGCAAAATAAAGAAATTGCTCGAAAACTGAATATCTCTCAAAAAACTGTCGAACGTCATATGACTATCGCGCTTGAAAAGATGCGTCATTATTTAAAACACCTGTTTATATTTCTCGCCGTTTTGACGTCTTTTTAAAATAAATAAATTTTTTTTTGGGGGTTCTCTCCATCTTAATTGTCTTATATCTGTTCACATGAAGGAGGATATTAAAAATTCATTAATTAAATATATTACTGGGCAGGCGGATGAAACTGAATCTGCCGAAGTAAGGGAATGGATTAAAAGCACTCCCGGGAATGAAGAGAATTACTTTCAGCTTTATGAGGCCTGGCATAACAGTTTATACGCAAATAAGGAAATATTTGATGTTGATGATGCCTACGAAACCTTTCTTCATAGAATTGCTGGAAAGAAACCACTTTATAAACGGCTGAGTTTCTGGACAAGACTTTCTTCGGCGGCCATTATTATTTTAATGTGTTCAATAGGATATTTTCAGTACAATAAATTCAAAAGATCAGAAATTTTAGTTGCACTGGAAGTTCCAAAAGGTATGACTAAAAAAATAATATTGCCGGATGGAAGTATAGTTTGGGTAAATGCCGGAAGCCAGATTTCTTATTCAAAAGATTTTGGGAAACAAAACAGGACAATATTTTTAAAAGGGGAAGCATATTTCGATATCGCGAAAAGTGACACAGAAATTCCTTTTCTGGTTAAAGCGGGCATTTATACTATAAGGGATATAGGTACCGTATTTAATGTTAAAGCCTATCCCGATGAATTATTTGAAACTACTGTGGTTGAAGGAAAAGTCTCTGTTGAAGGAAAATTAACGGAAGGATCGGACGAGGAGGGAAAAGTGTTCCTGGATGTTAACCAGGTATTGAAAATTAACAGGATAAGTAACACAAATAAGAAGAAGGATTTAGATCTGGAACCTTTAAAAGTAGTACAAATCGAAAACTCCCAGATAAACGAATATAATGGTTGGAAGGAAGACCTATTGATATTTGACGGAGATACATTTGAGGAAATAGCTAAGATTCTGGAAAGAAGATATAATGTCAGTATCGTATTTGCTGATGATGAATTTAAAAAAATTCAGTACTCAGGAACCTTTAAAAAATTAGAAAATATATCTAAAGTCTTTAATGTTATAAAAGAGACAACTCCACTTGAGTACAACCTGGCTAATGGTGTAATCATTATAAAAAAACCTAACTAAACTAATTAAGGATAAACTTAAAACTATATAATATGCCATAGAAAATTTCCGATAATAAAAAACCGGGATGCGCTAACACCCCGGAGTTTCTGAATTAAATAGCTAATACCCATAGCTTGGGGAAGCGTAGTATTAACTAGTATAATAAACCAAATTTATGATTTTTTTGTGTAGAAATTCTCTATTCGCTGTTCCTATTGGGCGAACAATTTTAAGAGCTATGAAGCTTACAACTATTTTGATCTTTTTCGGTGTAATGCAGATTCATGCTGCAGGGTATTCGCAGAATTCATTTACAATGAATGAGGCGAATACAACGGTAAAAGAAATGCTTAAGAAAATTGAGCAAAGCAGTGACTATACCGTTTTTTACAGGCATGATCAGATAAAACTTAATCAAAGGATCAAGGTTTTTGCAGAAGAAGCATCAATAGAAACGATAATGAAACAGGTGCTTCAAAACCAGCCGCTTACGTTTGAGGTTATTGATCAAATGATTGTTATTAAGTCTGTTAATGACAAAAATTCTTTAGTGGATTACACTATCTCGGGAACGGTGAAAGATGAACAGGGTGAAACCCTGCCTGGGGCAAGTGTAAAGTTGAAAGGAACTAATTTAGGCGTTTCGACGGATGTTAATGGTGCTTTTTCATTAAATGTTCCCGGTAATGAACCTGTTGTATTGGTTGTTAGTTATTTGGGCTTTAAACAACAGGAAGTTAGTGTGGGACCGAATCAAAGCCGCGTGGATATTCGCCTTCAGGCAGATGCCGCTTCTCTTGAAGAAGTTGTAGTAATTGGATACGGAACAGTTAAAAAGCGCGATTTGACAGGGTCTGTAGCATCGGTTAAGGCGGAAGATATTACCCGTGTTCCTACACACAACGCTGCGGAAGCAATACAGGGAAGAATTGCGGGAGCTGATATTACACGGTCTTCGGGCGTACCTGGTGCTAGTACAAACATTACCATTAGAGGAAATAAATCCATTGCCACCAGGGATGAACTGGCCAGCAGAAACGGCCCTTTATATATTATTGATGGCTTTCAGGGCGGCGATATATCAACCTTGAATCCGAATGACATCGAATCCATTGACGTCTTAAAAGATGCCTCATCAACAGCTATATATGGTGCTCAGGGAGCAAATGGTGTTGTAATCGTAACTACCAAAAAAGGAGTTGCAGGAAAAACCCGGGTGAATTATAATGCTTATTACGGCGTAAATAATTATCGGTTCCCGGATTTGAGAACTGGTGATGAATATTTACAACTAAGAAGAGAAGCGGGAAGAACTACAGGTATTTGGACGAGTCCGGCGAATGATGATAAAATATTTACCGAAACTGGCGAATTAAGTGCTTATCAAAATGGCCAATGGATCGATTGGTATGATCTGCTTCAACGCAATGGTGCTCAGCAAAGTCATTCTTTAACCTTAAACGGCGGAACGGAGAAAACCAGAATTGTTGGCTCAATAGGATATTTTGGTGAAACCGGAATGTTGCGAAACAGTGATTTTAACCGCTATAACGGTCGCTTTAACGTGGATCAGATCATAAATAAATGGGCGAAGGCTGGGGTTCAAACCCAGGTTACGTATTCAAAGCAAAATCTCCGAAACGACCCCTTAAGTCAGGCCATGTCTGTTAGTCCCTTGGGCACGGCATATGACGATAACGGCGAGGTTGATTTGTATCCGCTATTAGTAGCCGGACAAAGAGGGGGAAATATAAGTCCTTTAGCTGACGAGGCAACAGAATTTGTAGCAAGAAATAATACGTTGGCCACTAATATCATTGCGAATGGATTTGTTGAACTAAGTCCTTTAAAGGGTCTTTCTTTCAAGTCTAATTTTGGCACCAACTTCCTTTTTAATAAAAATGGAATGTTCAATGATAAAGAATCCTTGCAGCGGTATACAACCGGAATTTCTCAGGCATCTGTTAGAAATCGTTTTAACCGGTTTATAAACTGGGACAATGTTTTGACCTACAATAAGCTAATACAAGATCATTCTGTTACACTGACAGGTATTACAAGTTACCTTCAGAGTGATGGAGATATGACTTTTGCTCAAGGCATTAACCAGGTATTGTCCTCTCAGTTGTTTTATAACCTTGGTTCGACCAGTGCAGATGCGGGAGCAAGAACTATAAATTCAGAATATGTGGGCTGGAATAATATGGCCTATGCCGGAAGACTGAATTATAGCTATAAAGGCAAATATCTGCTAACGGTTTCAGGTCGTTTCGACGGATCCTCCCGTTTATCCGAAGGTAAAAAGTGGGATTTCTTTCCATCAGCGGCAATTGGCTGGAATTTAAGCGATGAAGCTTTCTTTACTTCCCTCAAGTCGACGGTATCTAATCTTAAATTAAGAGCCAGTTATGGAGTTTCAGGAAACTATAACATTGCACCTTACGGAACACAAAGCTTACTTGTTCCGTTTAACAGAATGGGCTTTGGAGATGTTGCTGCCCCTGCATATTTATTTGAAGGAACAGTTGCTAATGAAGCTTTAGGGTGGGAGAAATCTGCCGCTACAAATATCGGTTTAGATGTGGCATTTCTTAATAACAGAGTGAGTGCAACACTTGATTTTTATAACACGATTACTTCAGATATTCTTCTTCCTAGAGACTTGCCTTTATCATCTGGTGTTACCAGGATTTATGAAAATATAGGTGAAACACAGAATAAGGGAATTGAACTGGCAATCAACTCAACAAATATCCAGTCAAAGGATTTTAGGTGGTCTTCAACTCTTACTTATTCAAGAAATAAAGAGGAGATTACCAAATTAATCAACGGGACAAATATTATAGCAGCCTCAGGTACAGAAGAGAATTCTTTATTGCTTGGTCATCCTATAAGTTCGTTCTATACTTATCAAAAACTTGGCATTTGGCAGACTGACGAAGAGGCAGAGGCCGCAAGATATAAAGCTGGCAGCACAACATTTAAGCCTGGAGATATAAAGTTGGCAGACTTAAACGGCGACATGATATTGGATGCTAAAGATTATACATATGTAGGCTCTACTGTACCAAAATGGGTGGGAGGTTTTCAAAATACGTTAAGCTATAAGGCTTTTGATTTGAATTTATTTCTTGTTGCAAGAATTGGCCAAACCATAGACGCAGAATTTCTGGGCCGTTATAATCCATCAGGAACTGGTAACAGTCCTGCGATGCTTAATTACTGGACTCCTGAAAATCCTTCAAACGACTTTCCTCGTCCACGTTGGGGAGCCGCACTGAATACCTATACAGGATATCAATCGCTTACCTATGTAGATGGCTCATATGTAAAGCTTCGGAATGTAACGCTTGGCTATACACTTCCTCAAAGCATTACCAATAAGATCTCTGCCGGAAAGGTCAGATTGTATGCAACAGGATCAAATCTGTTTACAATCACAAAAAACGATTTAATTAAAGATTATGATCCTGAAAGAGGTGGCGCAGAATCGTCGCCTTTAAGCAGACAGTTTGTTATTGGACTTAATTTTGATTTGTAATTATTAGATATTAGTCATGAAACATATTATATATATATATACAGGATGTCTTTTTACAGTGCTCATCGCAGGATTTACATCTTGCAGGAAGCTGGATGAATATAATCCGTCCGGAGCTACAGCTGATGCTGCCTGGAATACTCCACAGGGTTTCGTTACCCTCGTAAATGCTGCATATTCGGATCAGCGAAACTGGTATGGGAAAGAGGATGGAATATTTATGAGCGAAAGTGGTACTGACCTTTGGTTTAACAGGGAAAAAAACACCTACGCCCAGCAACTTACTAAATATGTTAACCTCACTCCATTGCAAGGGAATCCGGTAAGGGCAACCTGGACCAATCTCTGGAAAGGAATTAATCTTTGTAATGCAGGGTTAGAGCGAATTGGTGATGCGGGTTTTACTAATGCAACTGAACGGAACAGACGTGAAGGTGAGTTACGTTTTCTAAGAGCTTTTTACTATTGGCATATCGTAGAAACCTGGGGGGGAGTGATGTTACGTACCACTGAAACTAAGGAACCAGAATTAACAGCTACCAGAAGTTCAGTAAATGATTTTTATCAATTAATATTTTCCGATCTGGAATTTGCTGCCGCAAATCTTCCCTTGCAACAGGATTGGGGAAATGAATATAGCAGAGCCAGCAAAAAGTCTGCGCTTGGTTTTTTAGCCCGGGCAAATTTGTCAAGAGCTTATTATTCTTTAGCTGCTGGAAACAAGCCTGAAGCGGATGTCTATTTCGCCAAGGCCAGAGATTTAGCAAAAGAAGTGATAAGCAGAAAATCTGAATTTGGAATTGATTTATGGGCTACACCTGCAGATTTGTGGAATCCTGCGAATAACAAAAGAAACAAAGAGGCATTATATACTATAAGTATATCTTCTAACATAGGATTGAATATAGAAGATAATGCTAACCGTGTGTTCATGACATTCCAAACACCTTACACCGGAGATTTAAAACCCGCCTTAGAATATAGCCTCGCATACGGTTACGATAATGAGCGCCGTTTAATGCCAACCTTAACTTTGCTCGATTATTTTGATGAAAGCAAAGATGCACGCTATGCTGCCTCTTTTCAAGAAATATGGATAGCAAATACTTCTCAGAACTTTACATGGACCTCTGCAAACATTGCAAAGTTTCAAAAAAGCGCGGCTTTAACCGGTAGAGTAATAGTAACTGGGCGTGATACTTCCTTATATATTACTAAAAAACGTATTACTAATGAAGCCCAACGCCCATACGTCGTAATTGACCGGGACAGTATTTACGCTGCAAATGGCTCTATTAGAGCAGGAACAAGAGATTACATTAATTTTAAAAAGTTTATGGACCCAAATAGGGCAACTCCAATCTCTAGAGTAGGAACCAGAGATATTTTGGTGATGCGTTTAGCTGAAATGTATCTCATTGCTGCAGAAGCAGAATATCAATTAGCTAATCCTAATGAGGCGGCAATATTAATAAACGTCTTAAGAACTCGTGCTGCATTGCCTGGAAAAGTTGCAGATATGCAAATTACCGGGGCTACCCTAACTTCAGGAGGAATTGATTTTATCTTAGAGGAGAGGGCCAGGGAGTTATGTGGCGAATACGTTAGATGGTTTGATGTAAAACGAATTAAATATGGGAATAACGGTCAGGATTTCGTGGATTTCATCAGAACCAAAAACTCCGACATCACAGACGTGCAGCCTTTTCATCGTTTAAGACCTATTCGTCAGGAAGAATTAAACTCCCTCCTAAACGGGGCGGAGTTCGGAAATAATCCGGGATATAATTGATCTAATATCTGAATTTAAAATAGAACGGGGAGGGTTTCAGTCCTTTCCCGTTTTTTATTGTTCAGGATTATCCGATTTTGTAACGGTTTAGTTGCATTTTTCGCTAATATCCTATAGTACTTTGAGAAAATGTTACAGAGAATCAGGTTGCTTTAATTCTAAATTTGATATCTAACCATAATACCCAATCACACGCACAATTTTCTAAGCAGAAGATTAGATGAAAAAAATTACGCCCTTTGTTTTGACCTTGATTAGCATCGTGTTTTTTGCTATTCCATCAGCCGAGTCTGTCGAAAAAGTCAAGAATATCACGATAGTTATCCCTTTAAACAGCCATAGCCGATTAATATTCGGAGCAGAAAATCTGAGCAAAGCGTTAAAAGAAATAGGAATTAAAGCGACCGTGCTTCAGCAGAACCAGCTTCCTAAAACATCCGGGGTTATTGTTGTGGGATTAGCCGGCAGCGACTTAATTAAAAAATCGGCATCGGCGTACAAACTTACCTTAAATGCCAATTCGGGTAAAGAGGGCTTTGCAATCGCATCAGCAAAGAATACAATCATAGCCGGAACAGATGCATCAGGTGCTTTGTACGGATGCATTGAACTTGCGGAGCGTATTAAATCTGAGGGGAAGCTTCCTGATAATCTTAATGTTTCTGATAAACCAGAAATGGTTCTTCGCGGTACCTGTATCGGGCTTCAAAAACCATATTATCTTCCGGGCAGAACAGTGTACGAATATCCATATACTCCCGAAACTTTTCCCTGGTTTTACGATAAACAACACTGGACAAAATACCTGGATATGATGGTAGAAAACCGTTATAACTCTTTGTATTTGTGGAACGGACATCCATTTGCATCCCTGGTAAAACTTAAAGATTATCCCTATGCTGTAGAAGTAGATGATGCTACCTTTAAAAAGAATGAAGAAATGTTCCGCTTTCTTACAGAAGAGGCAGACAAACGTGGTATCTGGGTGATCCAGATGTTCTATAATATTATCGTGTCCAAACCTTTTGCTGAAAAGCATAATATAAAAACTCAGGAAAGAAACAGGCCAATTGTTCCTTTAATCGCAGATTATACCCGTAAATCAATCGCTGCTTTTGTAGAGAAATATCCCAACGTAGGTTTACTTATTACCTTAGGTGAAGCCATGGAAGGTGCGGGGCAGGATGATGTGGATTGGTTTACGAAAACTATTATTCCGGGTGTTAAGGATGGCCTAAAGGCATTGGGGCAAACCAATGAACCTCCGATCGTTCTCCGTGCCCATGACTCGGATGCTCCCCGGGTCATGAAAGATGCTTTGCCGCTTTATAAAAACCTATACACAATGGCAAAGTACAATGGTGAGGCTCTTACAACCTATACTCCCCGTGGAAAATGGGCCGAGCTGCATAGAAGTTTAAGCAGAATTGGAACTGTACATATTCAGAATGTCCATATACTGGCTAATCTTGAGCCTTTTCGCTACAGTTCGCCGGATTTTATTCAAAAATCTGTTCAAGCCATGCACAATGTTTATGAAGCAAACGGACTTCATTTGTATCCCCAGGCATCATATTGGGATTGGCCATATACCGCAGATAAAACTAAAGAACGCTTATTGCAGGTCGAACGCGACTGGATGTGGTATAAAACATGGGCGAGATATGCCTGGAAAGCTAATCGCGACAGAAATGAAGAGGTTAATTACTGGGGTAATTCTCTGGCGCAAACATTTGGTTTAAATGCAGATCAGGGTAAACAAGTGCTTGCCGCCCAGGAAGAGGCAGGAGAAATTTCGCCAAAATTATTAAGAAGATACGGAATTACTGATGGTAATCGCCAAACCCTGACTTTAGGAATGTTGATGACTCAACTGATTAATCCCTTCCGTTACGGTTTGTTTACAATGCTTTACGAGTCGGAAGCGCCGGAAGGTGAAATGATTATAGAGTATGCTGAAAAGGAAGCTAAACATGAAAAGCATATTGGAGAAACACCCATACAGGTTGCAGAGGAAGTAGTAATTCATGGAAGGAAAGCCGTGGAAGCCATTGAAAAAGCTGCCCCTTTTGTCACAAAAAATAAAGACGAGTTCGAACGCTTGAAAAATGATATGTATTGTTATAATGCAATGGCAAATTATTATTCAGATAAGGCGAAGGCGGCTGTCGCTGTTTTACGATTTAAATATTCTGATGATGTAAGCGATTTAGACAAGGCCCTTCCATTTCTTGAAAGCAGTGTTAAGCACTATGCCGAACTGGTGAAATTTACCAAAGATTCCTATTTATATGCGAATAGCATGCAAACCTCTCAACGCAAAATTCCAATGCGCGGAGTTGATGCTACCTATATCAACTGGTATGAAATGCTTCCGGTTTTTGAGAAGGAACTTAATACTTTTAAGAAGAGTATTGATTCATTAAAAACTAACAAGGCTGCAGGCAATAACAAGAAAATGCCTTTTAAAAATGCTGATGTTAAACTCTTAAGTAAAACAGGATCATTTTATACCCTGTCTCCGAACCAATCTGTTTTTGCCGACTCAGTTGTGAAGTTGAGTGATGTTGCCGTTGAACTCCAGGGATTAAAAGCAATACGTTTTGTTAAAGCTCAGCAGTTAAAATCAGGTACAAGTCTGAAATTTTCGACTTCAAAGCCTGTTAAATTATTGGTTGGATATTTTAAGGCGCAGGAAACTGCTTTTGCGAAAGCTCCCGAATTGGAAACCGATGCCAGTGCCAATGATTATGGACAGGGGGAAATAAAGATTTCAAATGCTTTGCTAGCTGGAAAATTACCCACAGTAAATGTTCACTCATATTCGTTTAAAGAAGGAACACATACCTTAAACCTTCCAAAAGGAGCATTGCTTATTTTGGGTTTTATTGATGGAAACCAGGAAGTAAAAATTTATAATGCAGGTTTAGGTGCATACGGAAAGGAAATCGACTGGTTATTTGAATGATAAATTTGATTCTAAAGTATATTAGCAATGAATTATAAATATATAAGTGTAGTTTTTATATCGATCTTACAATTTAATATAGGATTTTCTCAAAGTCAGAAGGTATTAAAAACGGAAGATCTGAGTAGGTATGTATCCGAGTTTAACACCCAGGATAAAGAGGAGGCGGTTATTAATCTTGTTCCAAACGCTCAATCATTTGAATGGCTTTCAGCCAATATCCCTTTGTTTGACTGTCCGGATTCTGCCATAGAAAAAATATATTATTTCCGTTGGTGGTCTTACCGGAAGCATATCAAACAAACTCCCGAAGGGCACGTCATTACCGAATTTATTACACCTGCCAATCATGCAGGAAAATATAATGCGATAAGCAGCGGGTTAGGGCACCAGATAAACGAAGGTCGATGGCTGCACAATCAGAAGTATATTAAAGATTACATTAATTTTTGGTTCTATATCGACCCTAAGCATAAGGTTCAACGCTTTCATGCATTCAGCAGCTGGGTACAGGATGCTGTTTACGACCATTATAAAGTTGCTCTTGATAAACCTTTTCTTGCGAATCTTTTGCCGGAGCTTGATGCCGATTATCGCAAATGGGAGCTGGAGAAGCAACTTCCAAATCAGATGTTTTATCAATTCGATGTGCGTGATGCGATGGAAGAATCTATTAGCGGATCCCGGAAGGATAAGAATATCAGGCCAACGATAAATAGTTATATGTATGGAAACGCAACAGCATTGTCGGAAATGGCTAAAATGTTTAATAACGATACTTTAGAAAGAAGGTATGAGAAAAAGGCTTCATTTTTGAAAAAGGCGGTTCACGAACAATTATGGGACGATTCGGCTTCTTTCTTTAAAGTGCAATACGAAAAAGGTGGATTATGCGATGCCCGGGAGGCTATTGGTTTTATACCCTGGTATTTTGACCTTCCTAAAGACAAAGCTAAATATGCGAAACAATGGGATCAATTGCTTGATAAAAGCGGTTTCAATGCTCCATGGGGATTAACCACGGCTGAAAGGCGTCATCCCCTTTTCAGAACCCACGGTTCTGGTCACGGTTGCGAGTGGGATGGCCCGGTTTGGCCCTATGCAACTACTCAGACACTAAAAGGACTTTCAAATTTGCTTACCAATTACAAGCATAAGGGATCGATGACAAAGCAGGTCTTTTATGATGAACTTCATAAATATGCGATGTCTCATCAAATGAATGGCAAAACTTATATTGGCGAGTACCAGGATGAAAAAACCGGGGAGTGGCTCAAAGGCGATAATCCCCGCAGTAAGTTTTATAACCATTCAGGATTTGCTGATCTGATTATTAATGACCTCGTTGGTTTAAAACCCAGACCTGACAATATTCTTGAAGTTAATCCACTTTTGCCCGACAGTCAATGGGATTGGTTTTGCCTCGATCAGGTATCTTATCACGGAAAAATGCTAACCTTTCTTTGGGATAAGGACGGAACTAAATATGGTAAAGGCAAGGGGTTTAGAGTTTTTGCTGATGGCAAAGAAATCGCTAAGTCTGATAAGTTAAAGAAAATTAAGACCAGGTTGATTTAAGAATGAACCCAATAGGTCTAAAATATTAAACAAAATAGGTTTAAGTGCAGCAAATACATTTTGACATTTGACCTTAGCCAGAGATCTAGAATTAATAAAAAGATCACTCCTGCGTCGAAGTGACAAAACGTTCCGTAGAACTGAACGCAATAAACCCTGTAGAAATAAACAAAAGATAATGAAATTGAACCATTTGAGACTTTTCACAATTGCCGCTTTACTGATTTGCTTTTCCTCAATATCTGCATCAGCTCAAAGCTATTACAATGTGGTAAAATACGGGGCCAAAAATGACAGCACTAAGTTAGCAACCATTGCTATTAAGAAAGCAATAGAAGCCGCATCTAAGGCTGGAGGAGGAACTGTTTATTTTCCGGCAGGTAAATACCTTACCGGTTCCATTCACTTGAAAAGTAATATTACTATTTTAATTGATGCAGGAGCAGAGCTTCATTTTAGCGATAATTTCGATGACTATCTCCCGATGGTTAAGAGCCGCTACGAAGGTGTGGATGTAACCAGCTTTTCGCCCTTGTTCTATGCATATAAAGCAGAAAATATAGCAATAGTTGGAAGAGGGTTAATTGATGGTCATGGCAAAAAATGGTGGAATTTTGTTGAGGGGTATAAGGAAGGCCAGCCGCGCTCTAAATGGCAGCTTATGTTTGATGATCTGAATAAGGACATTCTTTTACCTGATGATCCAAGGCAAATGAAGCGCGGATTTCTTCGTCCTCCTTTTATACAGACCATGTATTGCAAGAATGTTCAGATTGAAGGGATCACTATACAGAATTCACCATTCTGGACTGTTAATCCTCAATTTTCAGAAAATGTGACGATCAACGGGGTCACCATCCTTAATCCTAAGTCGTTTGCTCCAAATACTGATGGAATAAATCCTGAATCCTGCAATAACGTTCATATATCTAACTGCCATATCAGTGTGGGTGATGATTGCATCACGATCAAATCAGGTAAGGATAAACCCGGCCGGGCCATGAATACGCCGGCTGAAAACTATACAATCACTAATTCTACAATGTTATCAGGTCACGGAGGTGTGGTTATTGGCAGTGAGATGTCTGGAGGTGTTAGAAAGATCACCATTTCAAACTGCATTTTCGATGGAACCGATCGTGGTATACGTATTAAATCTGCACGGGGAAGGGGAGGAATTGTTGAAGAGATCAGGGTGGATAACATCGTGATGAAAAATATCAGGGATCAGGCTATTGTACTCGATCTTCAATATGCAAAAACAGATCCTGAGCCGGTTTCGGAACGTACCCCGCAATTCAGAAATATTCATTTCAGCAACATTACTGGTTCAGGTATTAACGAGGCCTGTTTTATTAATGGCCTTGTAGAAATGCCCGTTGAAAATATTACGTTCAATGATATTAACATAGACTCAAAAACAGGATTTAATATTAAAGAAGCCAGAAGAATAGAGTTTCATAATGTACAGGTAAATACAGAAATAGGTCCATCAATAAAGGCTGAGAATGTCAGAATTCTGGAGGTTGATAATGTGAAATCCTTCAGTCCGCACGCAAATGTGCCTGTTTTGGATTTTACAAACGTTGAGGAAGCTTTTATCTACGATTCGTTTTCTCCGGCAGGAACAGATGTGTATTTAAAGCTTAAAGGCGACAAAACCAAAAGCATCACGCTTGATGGAAATAATTTTAGAAACGTTAAAACACCGATTGTGAAGGAAAATGGCGTGACTGAAATTGTTCAGCTTGAGCAGAGGAATATTGTTAGATAATTGAGGCGTCAAATTGTTGACATGATATGAACAGATCTAAGAACTTCCAAGTTGCTTCACAAAACCTCTTGCAATCCGCTCATAGCCGCGGGGGCCTAGTAACTTTTGTCTTGAAACAAAAGTCACCAATGCCGAGCCATAGCGAGTCCATGAACACCAATAAAATAGACAACAAGTGAATAAATTCAAGAACAGAACGAAGCTTCAGCCGCACGGGCAAAGCACCCGGCCCGCCGTTCTGCTCGGGCCAGCGCTCCACCGGATTTCATGCCTATGCAAATCGCCGATCAAATTATGTTAAGCGGTCGGCAGTACACTAACAGCAGCGGATTCCGGTGTTGGTGTCTTCACCCGTACCTTGAAAGCGTTCGGACTGGTTTTATCCAGGCATTAAGTGTCAAACACCTCAAAGGTGTCAGACACTTTTCAATTAATGGAATACTAATATTAACCAGAATAAATGAAATACCTCTTAAGTAAAATTTTTCTCGTTTTCTTAGCTTTCGGCTACGTTCTCGTGTCAAACTCATTTGCTCAGAACCAGGCGTATAAACTCTGGTATACTAAGCCAGCAGAGAAATGGACCGATGCTTTACCAATTGGAAACGGGCGTTTGGGTGCAATGATTTTTGCAGGATTGGAAAGCGACCGTATTCAGTTTAATGAAGAGACTTTATGGACTGGTGAGCCAAGAAATTATCAGAGAGAAGGTGCCGGAAACTACCTTTCAGAGCTAAGGAAATTGCTTTCAGAAGGCAAGCAAAAAGAAGCGGAGGATCTTGCTGCGGAAAAGTTTATGGGCATGAAAAGCACTGAAGGCCAGCGTGAAAAATGGCTTAGCGATATGCGTTCTTTTCAGGGAATGGAAGGTAATCCATCACTTGAAAATTACGACGATAGCAAATGGGAACTTTTTAATGTTCCTACTTATGAGGGTTGGGAAACCCAGGGCTTAGAAATCGATGGTGCTGTGTGGTTTCGCACAACGTTTGAACTTCCGGATAAGTGGTTGGGAAAGGATCTCGTTCTGGATCTGAACCGCATTCGTGATCAGGATTTTACATACGTTAACGGAAAGCTTATCGGATCCACAAACAGCACTGAAGGAAGAAAATACATCGTCCCGAAAGGCTCTTTAAAAAAGGGAAGGAATACTATCGCCATCCAGGTTTTAAACTATTTAGATAAAGGAGGGATTGCGGGATATAAAGATACAACCCGTCACATTGCTGTATATCCGCAGAGTGGTACTATGGCAACAGGGATTTCACTGGTTAAGCCATGGAAGTACAAAATACAAAATGATGAACCACCGGCTGTTGCAAAGTTTCAGGCTGATTATCAGCCCTTCGGTGATGTTTTTTTAAATTTCACAGGAGCAGCTTCAGCAACTAATTACAAACGTCAACTGGATTTAAGTACTGCTGTTTCAACAACCACTTATTCTATTGATGGGGTAAATTATAAACGTGAGTATTTCGTAAGTCAGCCAAACCAGGCTATTGTTATCCATATAAGTGCCGATAAAGCCAAGAGTATCAGTTTTGAAACCTTGCTGAGCAGCCCGCATAAAAACTATGCAACAAGAAAAGTCGATGAAAAAACTCTTGGTCTTTCCCTAAAGGTCAGGAACGGAGCTTTACAGGGTGAAAGCTTACTGCGTGTCGAATCCAAAAATGGAACTGCCCTTGTAGAAAAGGACAGGATTGTTGTAAAAGGAGCAGATGAAGTGACGCTTTATCTTACCGCAGGCACTAATTATGTGAATTATCAGGACGTTTCGGGTAAGCCTCTTTCTTTATGTGAGAATGCTTTGCAAAGTTTAAAAGGGAAAACGTACTTCAAAGTAATGGATGCGCATATTAAAGAATATAGGCAATATTATAATCCATTTTCGATTACTCTGGGAAAAGAGGATAACTCCCTGCCGACAAACGAACGTCTGGCGAAATTTTCTCAATCGAACGATCCTTCGTTTGCGGCCCTTTATGTTCAATACGGTAGATATCTGTTAATCTCAAGTTCAAGACCCGGTACACGCCCTGCAAATCTCCAGGGAATATGGAATGATCTTCTTAGCCCGCCGTGGGGGAGTAAATACACGACAAATATTAATGCGGAAATGAATTACTGGCCTGCGGAACTCTTAAACCTGTCTCCTATGCACCAGCCATTTTTTAAAATGGTCGAAGAATTAGCTGAAACAGGAAAAAAAACCGCAAAAGCACATTATAATGCTTCGGGTTGGGTATTGCATCACAACACGGACGCATGGCGTGGCACGGCTCCGATCAATGCGTCCAATCATGGAATTTGGGTAGGAGGTGCAGGTTGGGTTAGTCAGCATTTATGGGAACATTACCTTTTTACGCAGGATAAAGAATTCTTACGAAACAGGGCTTATCCGATTATGAAGGAGGCCGCTAAGTTTTATGTTGATTTTATGATAAAAGATTCTAAAACCGGCTGGTTAATCAGTACACCTTCTAATTCGCCCGAAAATGGAGGTTTAGTTTCCGGGCCAACGATGGATCACCAAATTATCAGGACATTATTCAATGTAAGCATCCGGGCAAGCGAGATATTAAATACTGATGCCGATTTTCGCGAAACTTTAAAATCTAAAGTCAGTCAGATTGCCCCTAATCAAATTGGTAAGTATGGCCAGCTGCAGGAGTGGCTTGAAGATAAAGATGATACTACAAATAAGCATCGTCATGTGTCTCATTTATGGGGAGTTCATCCCGGAAATGATATAACGTGGGACACAAATCCCGCTGTTATGAATGCGGCAAAGCAGTCGTTAATATACCGTGGTGATGAAGGAACAGGCTGGAGTCTGGCATGGAAAATAAATTTCTGGGCTCGCTTTAAAGATGGCGAACATGCTATGAAGATGGTGAAGATGCTATTACGACCAGCCAGTGGGAACGGTGGTTCTTATGTTAATCTTTTCGATGCGCATCCTCCTTTTCAAATCGATGGAAACTTTGGCGGGGCGGCTGGAATTGGTGAAATGCTGTTGCAGAGCCATACAAAATATATTGATATTCTCCCTGCTTTACCTTCTGATTTTAAAGAAGGAGAGGTTAAAGGTATTTGCGCGAGGGGAGGCTTTGAGCTCAATTTCAAATGGAAAAACGGAACATTAACAGATCTTGAAGTTCTTTCAAAAGCAGGTGAAGATTGTGTGGTACGATATGCAGGTAAGGAAATAAGTATTTCGACTAAAAAAGGGAAGAAGTATAAGTTTAATGGGACACTGAAAAAAATGTAAAAGGAGATGACAGGGGGGGCGAGATGATAAAATGGGCAGTTTAAAGCGCTTTGTTATTTCGACCATCAGGAGAAATCTATAGCGCCCCGTAAAAATCGACTTTTAAAAGTGTCAGACACGTCAAAGGTGTATGACACTCAATACTTAATATACAACGGTAACAATCAACCAAACGATAATGAAGACAATAAGATATATTATACTTCTTTTATTATTTATCTTCACCCAAAACCTTTATTCTCAATCCGGCAGAACTGTTATCTCTCTTGATAACAACTGGCAAACGGTTGCTAACGACAGCAACCAAAATGCATTCAGAGGGTTTGAAAAAACTGCTTTCAAAACCAATAACTGGCAAAATGTAAATGTGCCTCATAGCTGGGATCAGTACGAAGGGTATCGTCGTTTAATGCACGGGAACCGCCATGGCTATTCATGGTACAGAAAAACGTTCAGCACTAATTTAAAGAAAACCGGGAGCCGGTTCTTTTTGTGGTTTGAAGGAGTGGGCTCTTATGCAACCGTGTTTTTAAATGGTAAACAAGTAGGTTATCACGCAGGGGGAAGAACATCGTTTACCTTAGATATTACCAATGCGATCAACCTTGATAATAAACCTAATATTTTAGCAGTTAAAGCCGATCATCCCGCACATATTCAGGATCTTCCATGGGTTTGTGGTGGCTGCTCCACAGAGCGGGGCTTTTCAGAAGGGTCTCAGCCAATGGGGATTTTCAGACCTGTGCATTTAATGGTTACGAAAGACGTTCGGATCGAACCATTCGGTGTGCATATATGGAATGATACCACTGTTACCGAAAAGTCGGCTTTATTGCACCTCAATACTGAAGTTAAGAATTACAGCAATAAAATCAGAACTGTTTTGGTCTCCACCCAAATCTTAAATGATAAAGGAGTAAAAATAGCAGAAGTTCAAACCACGCAAAAGATTATGCCTGGCGCGCTTACTAAAATTTCTCAAAATACCCCTGATTTAAAGAACGTCAGACTTTGGTCTATTAAAGATCCTTACTTATATTCCGTTGTTACTACTGTAAAAGAGAATGGCAAAACTATTGACGAACTTCAAACCCCTTATGGAATTCGCTGGATCAGCTGGCCGATTGGTAAAAAAGATCAGAAGCAGTTTTTCCTAAACGGCAAACCGGTATTTATTAATGGTATTGCCGAATACGAACATTTATTGGGTCAGAGTCACGCCTTTACCGGCGAGCAGGTACGTTCAAGAGTAATGCAAATGAAATCTGCAGGTTTTAACGCTTTCCGCGATGCGCATCAGCCGCATAATCTGCGTTATAATGAGTATTGGGATAAACTGGGCATATTGTGGTGGACCCAAATGGCAGCACATGTCTGGTACGATACACCGGCATTCCGGAAAAATTTTAAAGAACGCTTAGTCGACTGGGTAAGGGAGCGTCGCAACAGTCCGTCTATAGTCCTCTGGGGACTCGAAAATGAAAGTACGCTTCCTGAGGATTTCGCACGTGAATGCACGGAACTAATACGAAGTCTGGATCCGACGGCCTCGTCACAACGTCTGGTAACTACTTGCAATGGCGGCAAAGGAACCGATTGGGATGTGCCTCAGAACTGGACCGGAACCTATGGCGGAGATCCTAAAACTTACGACCAGGATGTAGAACGACAGGTATTGATCGGTGAGTATGGAGCCTGGCGTACACTTGATCTGCATACCGAAGGTCCATTTGTTCAGAACGGTGCTTACAGCGAAGACCGCATGACCCAGTTAATGGAACTGAAGGTGAAGCTTGCTGAATCTGCAAAAGACAAGACAACAGGGCATTTTTTCTGGTTGTTTACGTCCCATGATAATCCGGGAAGGGTTCAGGGTGGTGAAGGATTACGAGAACTGGATCGAATAGGCCCTGTAAACTATAAGGGCTTGTTAACACCATGGGAAGAACCCCTGGATGTATTCTACATGTTCCGCTCCAATTATGCTCCAAAAGAGACCGAACCGATGGTTTACATTGCTTCCCATACATGGCCGGACAGGTGGATCTCAACCGGTAAAAAAGATAGCATAACCGTATATTCTAATTGCGATGAAGTAGAACTGTTTAATGATGTTGATCATTCTTCATTAGGGAAAAGAAAGCGGAGTGGAATAGGCACTCATTTTCAATGGGACGGTGTAAACATTAATTATAATGTGTTATATGCTAAAGGATATGTAAACGGAAAGGTAGTTGCTCAGGATTATATTGTTCTGCACCATTTACCGAGGGCGCCGCATTTTAATGATTTTTTAAAGGATGCTAAGCCCCTGACTGCACCACAATCAGGCTATAATTATTTATACCGAGTTAACTCTGGTGGCCCGGATTATAAAGATGAGAACGGTAATTTGTGGTCAGCAGACCGCCAGCAAAGTGGAAATAATACCTGGGGATCTAATTCATGGACGAAAGATTTTCCCGGCACTCCAGCATTCTACGCCAGTCAGCGTCGAACATATGATCCAATAAAAGGTACGTCAGACTGGAGGCTTTTTCAGGATTTTCGTTACGGATTACATAAACTCAATTATGAATTTCCTGTACCCGATGGCGAATATCTGGTAGAGCTCTATTTCACTGAACCCTGGCTTGGTACAGGGGGAGGAATGGACTGTTCTGCCATGCGACTTTTTGATGTTGCTATAAATAAGCAGGTTGTTATCAAAGATCTTGATATCTGGAAAGAGGCAGGACACGATGTTGCCTTGAAGAAGTCGGTGAAAGTAAAGGTAAAAGGTGGGAAACTTGTAATTGACTTTCCGAATATAAAATCAGGACAGGCAGTTATTTCTGCGATTGCCATCGCCAGCAGAAATAAAGCGATAGTTCCGGCGCCTTCGTCCGGCTCGATTATTGAAAATTTCAGAACGAGCAATAGCTTGTCGGAAAAGTATTCTGTGCAAACATGGATGGGTACAGGTGACAAGCAGTTCGAAAATTCGGAAATTGCATTCACTTCCCTGCCATCGAATCTTTTTGGAGCGGAGTGGATCAGAACATCAACCGGCAAGGCATTAAATGGCACCGAAACATTTAAGGTGAGCGCAGACGCGGATGTTTTTATTGGACTGGGTCAATCCGGCTCCAAAGATCTGTTGGCCGGATATGAAGATACCAAAACTCATATAGCAAATTCCAAAAATCAAAAATTTCAGGTTTTTAGAAAGCGATATTTAAAAGGAGAGCAGGTGAGTTTTGGAAATGTGTTAAAGGGGCAGATGTATATCATAGCAGTTGTACCTGCATCAAATCTCGAACCGGCTCACGATCTTAAAAAAGTAACCTCCTATAAGTCAGTTGAAGCTGCTTTCCTGGGTTCTGGCATAAGTAAAGAAGTGCTTATGGGCAGAGAAAGGGCAATATTCAAAAGGGCTTCCGGCGATGTTCTCGAATTTACTATAAACACAGGCGTGGCCGACACCTATTCTTTAACCGTGAAATATCATAATCCTTTTCAGAAGATTCTAAAAGCTAAGATTGAGGTTTTAGCCGCTGATGGTACGGTTATGAAAAGCCCTGAAATATTCGATATGGCGCCTACCAAAGAAGGCAAATGGAATTACTTTACTACAAATACCGGGACAATGATTAATGCCGGGACTTATAAAGTGAAGCTAAGCTCAGTGGATGCTTCAGGAGTTAGTATAGATGCGTTAGATGTTCAGTAATAAACTTGATACAACGGTACGATAATATCCTACATAAACTCGTCAATATGTGAGAATTTAGAGGCTTTTTTTCCCTCTATATTTATATTACTGAAAGATATTGAGCAATTGATATAATTAGTTATAAACCAATTAAAAATCTTACTAAGTAATTTTAGTAATCGTTAAAGCTTTGCGATCATCCCTCTTGTAAGGAAAATTTTGTGCTCGGTATTTTTTTTTTATTCAGTAAAATCTAGATATAAACCAAACATATGAAACAATCTCTATTCTTTCTTTTTTTGCTGTTATTGCAAATTACAGTCCAGGCTCAAACCCAGGGAAAGGTTTTAAGCGCAGATGACAATTCGCCCCTCCCCGGAGCAACTGTTAAAGTGAAAGGCTCCACGAATTCTGCTGTTACCGATCAGAACGGACTATTTACCATTAGTGCTGTAAAAGGCGACGTCTTAGTGATAAGTTTTATCGGGTACCAGGAAAGAGAACTAAGAGTAGGTGATGAGGGTACCGCATTGACCGTGGCACTTCAACCAGGTGATAATTCTCTAAACGAAGTAGTAGTGGTTGGCTATGGTACCACGAAAAGGCGGGACCTTACAGGCTCTGTTGTGTCGGTAAAGCCTGAGGATATCACCGCCAGGCCGGGCCCGAATCCTATGGAATCATTACAGGGAAGAGTGGCCGGTTTGGATATTACCCGTTCATCAGGGCAGCCCGGAGAGGGAGTCAACCTTCAATTACGTGGTAATAGGTCCATTAAGGCAGACGGAGCACCTTTATTTATCATCAACGGCTTACCCGGAGATTACGCGACGCTTAATCCAAATGATATCGAATCTATCGAGGTATTAAAAGATGCTTCTTCCACTGCTGTCTACGGTTCGGAGGGATCCAACGGAGTAATTATTATTACCACCAAAGGCGGAAAAGCTGGAAAATTGAGTATAGATTTTAATTCCTACTACGGGTATAATGGTTTCTCGACTACCCCAAAAATGAGGACGGGCCAATCCTATTTACAGGCTAAACGCGATGCCTATAGATATACATACGATGCGGCGGCTCAAAAATGGACAACAACCAATGCGCTTTGGCAATCTCCGGCAGATGATGAAAAGATTTTTGGTGCTGCCAGATATCAAACCTTCCAGGAGGGCCAGTTTGTAGATTGGGCAGACGTTTTTTTACGAGATAATGCGGGCACGCAGAATTATAGCCTGGGTGTTTCGGGTGGTAATGATGTGACCAAAGGATATATTTCGTTCAACGTTACAGATGAAAAAGGTCAGTATACTGGAGATCAGTATAAACTATATTCATCCACCATGCGTCTTGACCATAAGATCAGGAAGTGGCTTTCGGTTGGAAGTAACCTTCAGGGCTCGTACGTAGACAGAGACAGAGCTCAGGATAAATTAGAAAACGCATTGGTTACTGATCCCCTAGTGAGACCTTACAAGGCCGATGGATCGCTTAATCCCGACCTGGGCAACAACGTTTACAATCTTCTTCTCAATTATCAGCCCGGCGTTTATGGGAATGTTCAGAACAATACCAGGTTAATGATTAATCCTTATGTAGAACTCAGGCCATTAAAGGGTTTAACTTTCTTGACTCGTGCCAGTGCACAGCTTGGCTATAATAACAGCTATCGTTTTGATGGTATCGGTTCTGTGGCATACACTTATAATAATGCCAATGTTGCCACGGCTCAAATCAATCAGAATCGTAGCCAGGAGTATCGATGGGAGAATATCCTTACCTATAATTTAAGCCTGGCAAATAAACACGATTTTACCTTTACCGGGGTAACTTCCTGGATGCATAGTCAGAATACCAATTCTCAAATGAATCAAAAGAACATCACCTCTAATAACTTCCAATGGTACAATTTCCAGGCGGGCGAGAATTCCACCGGTACATCAAGTTATTTAATGGAAAAAACTTTGGGACTGATGGGGCGTGTAAATTACTCTTTTTTAGGTAAATATCTATTTTCGGCTTCGTGGCGCCGCGACGGGGCCTCAGCTCTATACAGAGAAAACCAATGGGATGACTTTCCAGCAGTGTCTGCAGGATGGAGGATTTCGGACGAAAATTTTATGGCAGGTACGAAAGGTTGGTTGACTAATTTGAAACTTCGTGGAAGTTGGGGTATTACAGGCGCAGCCAGTATTCCTCCTTACAGCTCTGTTCAGAATTTGGAGAGCCAAAACATGGCTTTGGGGGGAACTACTCATCCTATTTATCGCAGCTCACAATTCGTTACTAATGCGGATTTAAGATGGGAGCGGTCGACGAGCACGAATGTGGGTATCGATGCGGGACTTTTCAAAAACCGCATTGATTTAGCATTAGATTATTACAGTACCAACACAGATGGAGTTATTTATAATGTAGGCTTGCCTCAAATTTATGGAGGATATACCCCGGGAGTTGGATATCAAACCTTTGTCAACATAGCTGAAACCAATAATAAGGGTCTGGAACTTACGCTGAATACACGAAATATAGTTTCCAGAAATTTTGAATGGACCTCAGCTATTGCTTTCGGGCGAAATAAAGAGAAAATTGTAAAATTAACCGGAGGGACAGCTAATAATATTACCAACACGGTAACAGGAATTGAAAACCGCGCTGAGGGAAATTACTCACTTACTATTGGTCAACCAGTTGCTTCCTTCCGTAATTTTAAATTAGATGGGGTTTGGCAAATAGGCGAAGAAACTGATGCCGCAGTGTTTGGCAGGCGTCCTGGCGACTTGAAAGTAAATGTTCCGGGCATCACCCGTGTTGGGGCTGGAGTATATGTGAAACAAGCTCCAGATGGTACACAAACCTATTATTATAATAATCTTGCCGAGGCTCAGAAGTATAATTCTGCCCTAACAGCAGCCAATTCAATATACAATGCAGGTAACAATGATTTCCAGATTGTGGGCCATAATAGTCCGGATTGGTCCTTAGGTTTCCAAAACAACTTTAAATACAAAGGCTTTGATCTTGGCGTATATACCTATTTAAGGTGGGGACAAACAATAAACTACAATATGATGGGATGGTATCAGCCGAGCGGATTTGCGATTACTGCCAGTCCATCAAGAACAATTCCAGAACACTTCAACTACTGGACACCAGAAAATCCGTCTAACGATTTCCCGATGATGAATTTCGAAGCAGCGCCTTCAACAATGATAGGATTTTCCGGTCTTAATTATGTTGACGGCTCATTCTTCAAAATCAAAAATATTACCCTGGGTTACACTCTTCCAAAAAATCTAGTTCAAAAGGTTTCTATGCAGAGAATGCGTTTGTATGCTACTGTTACCAATCCCTTGGTGCTTGCAAAAAATGATCTCTTAAAGCAGTATGACCCTGAAATGAATGGTGAGCTGGATTATCCATTAACTAAGCAGGTTGTAGTAGGCTTGAATGTAACATTTTAATAATTAGATGATGAAGCCATGGAATGGGCGAACGACGTGATTTATCATATACCCGTTCGCAGTTCTATGTAAACCAATAAAAAATTAGACACATGAAATTTAACATAACAACAAAGAGAGTTTTATACAGGTGTGGGTTAGGATTACTGATTACACTTTCTGTGCCTTCATGCAAACTGGATGAATTTAACCCTGCTGCTTTATCGGAAGAGAATGTATTGAGAGACTATAGTGGTTTTAAAGCCTATCAATCCAATATTTATTCCAATCTCTGGGGGTCCCTTATAGGGATGCCGTATGGTCTTGTTTCCGAACTCGGAACAGATCTTTGGACATTTCCGGCCAATGGTTCGAGTGTAAGAGAATTAATGGCCTATGAGCAGTTTACGAATAATTCTGCACACGTAAGAAATGTTTGGGATTTTGGTTTTGGGTCGATTAAAGATTGTAACAAAACAATCCAGCTTTCCACTCAGCTAAAGGATGGTAACGCGAATGATATCAAAATCCTGGTAGCAGAAGCGAGGTTGATGAGAGCGTATTACTATTCAGTTTTAGTAACGAATTTTGGAGAGATTCCATTGGTTCTAACAGACGATCCTGTTAAGAATTTACGTCCAACACGTGCAAAAGTTCCTGAAATTTATGCTCAAATCGTGTCAGACTTGAAAGCTGCGGCAGCAGATCTGCCTGTAACGCCGTTTGAAAACAATCCTCAGCGGGTAACCAAGAAAGCTGCACTTGGTCTTCTTGCCCGTGTATATGCCCAGGGAGGTGGAGAAGGGCTGACTGAAGAAGGCAAATCGTATTGGCTCCGTGCAAAAGAAGTGGCAGAAGATTTAATTATCAATAAAGCTACATATGGCGCGATGTTATATCCTGACTTTGCTCAGGTTTTTGCCTCTACCAATAACAGAAATAATTCCGAGGCTTTATTTACTGCTTATGGCTTAAACCCGTATGACCCCTCATATAACGTAGCCACAAGTAACACCAAACCCAATCTCTATCTTCATTTTTATCCTAAGTTCGATGATGCATTTGGAACTACTGATTTATTCAAAAGAAGTGTCAACTCAAATACTTCTAATGCGTATTACGGACGTTTAAACCAGGCGTTTGTTGCACCTACGAAATATTTGGTCAATTGCTTTAATGCGACGTATGATAAACGATGGGAGAATACATTTGCAACTGCGTTCACAAATTATTCGTCGGAGCAGGCTCTTGCCAGTCTTGGTTCAACCGTCGCTCCCGCTCCTGCGAGAGTAACATATAGTGCCGCAACCGTCACACTTACCGCTGCAATGTGTACCAAATATGGTATCGATCCCTCTCATATAGGAAAAAAGATATATCCGTATATTGATGTAAACGCCCAATTGGCTCCCTCGTTTGCTACCTGGCAATACATTCCAAAGGTATGGCCTAAAGGTGTTTATACCGGTGCGATTGCAGCTTTGCAGTCTGTTGCAAATGCTAACTTGCATCCTTATCCGCTGGCCCCCGACGAAGACAGATTCTTTGCATATTTGAGCAAGGAACCACTTAGCGCCGCAGACAAACAAGCGCGCCGCTATGTAACGGTGAATATTGATGATTTGTTCGATCCTTCAGATCCTACAGGTGGCACGTACAAAACGAATAATCCAAATAACGGATTAAAACCTTCAGGCATAGCCACTCTTTTTCCGGCAATGATAAAATTCAACCACAATTTCGACGGCGGCTGGCTGGGTGGCAATTTCCAGCAAAAGCTAGGTAATATTATAGTGATGCGTATGGCGGAGGTTTATTTAATTGCTGCCGAGGCCACTCTACGTTCAGGCGGAACAGGAACCGCAGCTGCGGCGCATTTAAACGTATTGCGTCAACGTGCCGTACGGACTCCTGCAGACTTTACGACAGGAACAGGTATGCAGTTAACTACAGCAACTATGAACGATGTTTTTGATGAATATACCCGTGAACTTTGCGGTGAGTTTAACCGCTGGGCCCTATTAAAACGTCATAGAGCCTTCGAGACCCGTTTAGCCTCTTATAATTCCAGGGCTGCTGCAAGTTTTATTCCTTCCAGACATTATAACAGGCCTATTCCGTTTAATTTCCTGAATACTATTCAGAATGCAGATGAATTTGGAAATAATGGATACTAGTGAGAAATAGTTTTCATCAAAATCCAGGTATTAACCAGGACTTTTGAACCTTTACCATAAAAGCTATAGTGATCCACTATAGCTTTTATCATTTGTACCTAAGGTAATATCATATAGTACCTGGAGAAAATGCTACAAAAATAAATGCCTGGCCCATAGCATATTTGTTTAACTAATTATTCTATAAGCCAAATAATCATTCATGAACAACCTGCCCATTTTTGATCTTGCAGTTATTGTAATATACCTGTTGGCAATGGTGCTGGTCGGATTTTATTTTTCAAGAACCAATAAAAATTCACAGCAGTTTACCAAAGCCTCCGGAACTATCCCGGGTTGGGCTATCGGTATGTCAATCTACGCTACTTTTTTAAGCAGCAATACCTTCCTCGGTGTGCCCGGAAAAGCATTTGGTGCAAACTGGAATGCTTTTGTATTTAGTATTTCCATGCCACTGGCTGCCTGGGTAGCATCTAAATATTTTGTTCCTTTTTATAGAAATACAGGCGAAATTTCAGCATATACCCATCTGGAACATCGTTTTGGTGCCTGGGCAAGAACTTATGCTGTAGTTTGTTTCCTGTTAACCCAACTTGCAAGAATGGGCTCCATTTTCTTTGGAATAGCTTTGAGTTTACAGGCCTTGACGGGTTATTCAATGCAAATGATCATGATAACTATGGGAGTCGTAATTATCATTTATACGGTACTGGGAGGTATAGAAGCTGTTATTTGGACAGAAGTTGTTCAGGCTGTAGTAAAAACTTTCGGGGCTGTCCTTATTCTTTATCTTATTGTTACTGAAATGCCTGGCGGTGTTTCAAAAATCATAGAAATAGGAGAGGTGAACGGGAAGTTTAGCCTTGGAAGCTTTTCTCCTGATTTTACACAAGCATCTTTTTGGGTTGTACTTTTATACGGATTCTTTATCAACCTGAATAATTTTGGTATGGACCAGAATTACATTCAGCGTTATCATACAGCCACCTCAGGTAAAGCCGCAGCTAAATCAATCTGGTTATGTGTATGGTTGTACGTACCGGCTTCCTTATTGTTTTTTGTTATAGGATCTTCGTTATTCGCTTATTACCAGCAGCATCCCGAATTAATCGAAACGATAAAATACCAGGTTGCTGTAGAAAGGGCAGGACTTGGCGCTTCTGCGACACAAATTTCTGGTATTGCCGCCGGTTTACAGCCTGCTGATTATGGAGATAAAGTGATGCCGCATTTTATGGTTACTAAAATACCTGCCGGACTGGTCGGGCTAATCGTATCCGCAATACTTTCTGCAGCTATGAGTACAATAAGTTCTGGTATGAATGCATCAGCGACGGTTTTTTCAGTTGATATCTATAAACGGTATTTTAAGCCTGAAATCACCGAAAAGCAAACACTTCGCTTACTGCATTTGGCTACTGTGGTATTTGGTTTATTGGGTCTGATAGCGGGTATCGCTATGATAGGCGTGAAAAGTATTTTAGACGTATGGTGGGAACTTTCAGGAATATTTGCGGCGGGTATGCTCGGCCTCTTCCTGTTAGGGATTATCAGTAAACAAACAAAAAATCATGAAGCCTTGACCGCTACCATCATTGGTATCCTGGTTATTTTATGGATGACTTTTTCCAATAGTATTCCGTTGGAATATGAGTTTCTTAAAAGTCCTCTTCATAAAAATATGATTATTGTTATTGGTACCCTGACTATTTTTCTTGCCGGACTTTTCCTGACCAGGATCAGAAAAGCATCCATGGTAAACTTATAGGACATTATTATCTATTATAAAATATTATCATCATTATAAAATGGAAATGACACAAAAAGGCTTTATTCCGGTAATGCTAACCCCTTTTAAAGACAATGGAAGTATTGATTTTGATACGCTGACCAGGCTGACAGAAGTTTACTTAAAAGCTGGAGCAAAAGGCCTGTTTGCCAATTGCCTTTCCAGTGAAATGTTCGAGTTAAGCGGTGAGGAAAGGATTGATATCATTAAGCATGTGATAACGGTTGCCGGTGGCTCTGTTCCTGTAGTTGCAACTGGTACATTTGGGGGTTCCATACAAGAACAGGCAGATTTTGTTAATAAAGTGAATGATACCGGCACTGCTGCGGTAATTCTGCTAAATGGCTTGTTGGCTGAAGAACAGGAATCGGATGAGGTGTTTAACGATAGAGTTTTCCAGTTATTAGATCTTACACCAAATGTACCGCTTGGTTTTTATGAATGCCCGGTTCCATATAAAAGGCTTTTATCGCCTAAGCAACTGGAGAGTTTTGTTGCAACCGGCAGGGTTATTTACCATAAAGATACTTCCCTTGATATCGATCAAATTAAAGAAAAGCTTGCTCTGACAAAAGGCCGCGAGTTTGGATTATACGACGCTTACATGGGGCATGCTGTTCAATCATTGAAAGCAGGATCGGCAGGTTTATCGTGTATTCAGGGTAATTATTTCCCGGAATTAATTGTTTGGCTCTGTGATAATTACAATAAGGCAGAATTGCAGACTGAGGTGGATATGGTTCAACTATTTCTGATTGAGAACATGGATGTGATGCACAATGTATATCCGATTGTCTCTAAATATTTTCTGCAAAAAAGAGGCCTTAATATATCAACTTTTACACGCCGGAATGTGGGTGAATTTACGTCCGTTATTAAGTCTCAGGTGGATGATTTGTATGTTAACTACAAACGATTACAGGAAGAGCTGGATTTTAATCCAGCGTTGTATTAACAATTGTTAACCTCAGCCTCTCCCGAAAGAGAGGGGTTTTGGTTTTTTAAACTATCGCTTTTTACTTTTTACTTTTCCCTTTTTAAGCTACATTCTGCTTTATCTTATTTAGGTATTTCCTTTTATATTCTAATGGTGTAATACCCGTTACTTTTTTAAAGTGGCGATAAAAATTTGATACATTGTTAAAGCCACAATCAAAACAGATTACTTCAGTAGGAAGTTTATCTTCAACCAAAGCTCTGCAGGCATGACTGATACGTATTTCTATTAAAAAGTCATAATACGTCTTCTTTGTCATTAACTTAAAATACCTGCAAAATGATGTTACACTAAGATTGCTTATTGAAGAGATCTCTTCCAGTGTAATGTCCTTTTTATAATTAGTCAATGTATAATTACAAACTTTGTTTAAGCGTAAAGTATCCGTTTCATTGGACTGATAAAAAGAACTTTGACCCGATACAATTGTTTTAAATTCTACTGTTTCGGCCAGGGTTTTCAAAATCTGCAGCAGAACGATGATTTTATCCAGGTTTGTTGCTTTAAGGGCATCTTTCATTAATCCGGCCAGCTTTTGTTTGGTTTTCCCGGTAATCACCATTCCGCTTTTAGCTTTCTCGAACAACATTGGCAGCAGGTAAGCTTCCGGCAGGTGAAGAAGATATTTCCCCAGGCAGTCGGGCAAAAAATGTATTACTATTACTTCTATCTCATGATCGGGGCTGTTTTGAAAGTACTGATCTGTACAGCGCCAGGTATGGGGTAAGTTTTCGCCCAGCAAAACAAGGTCTCCGGGTGAATAGTTGCTGATGTTGTTACCTATAAACCGTACACCTTCTCCCTTTATTACATAGTGTAGCTCCAGTTCCGGATGGTAATGCCATATACCGACAAAGTTTGGTTTCTTATCATGACGAATACTGAAAGAGCTTTCAAGCTTTACAGGAACTTTATGAAAAAGTGGTTTCATACATATGTGTTAAATAATCCTCTGGCTTACAAATGAATACATCATCAACTGGCTTATACTGTTCCTTGCTGACCCTGAAAAATTGAGCCAGCCTGCCAATAAAAGTAAAAATAGTTAAAAAAAACATCGAATGCTAATATCCTACACTAAGTTGATAAAAATCAGCAGAATTAGCTGTGCCTCAATTGTCACATTTGTAAGGGCTTAAATAAAAATAATCCCATTTATAAACTACAAACGTCCCACTTTTAAATTAGGGGTACAGCAAAGCAAATGTTACAAATCTTAAATAACAGGTATTTGGAATTATTGTCATGAGTAAATCTTACCAGAACGAAGTATTAATTATTGCAAGCGGAGATTTAAGACTTTCAGCCAATCAAAGTTGCTGGGCCGCACAGGAGGAAATGGAAAACCAGTTAAGGGGAGCATTGGAAAAGCAGGGATGGACAGTTAAACGGGCGCATTCATTCGATAGTGAAAAGAACCATGGGTTTATTGATTCTCAGAAAATGGGGATGGAGGTTTTTAGAAATATTGATAAGAAGCAGCCTTTAATTGTAGCGGAAAGTGTTTGGCAATATTCTCATCACGTTTTAGCGGGATTAACTACACATGAAGGACCTATTCTTACTGTAGCTAACTGGAGCGGCCAATGGCCCGGTTTGGTTGGGATGTTAAACTTAAATGGCTGTCTGACAAAAGCGAATGTTAATTATAGCACGCTTTGGAGCAAGAACTTTGATGATGATTTTTTTACGGATGGATTAAAGCAATGGCTGGAAACCGGCCGCATTAAACATGATAAAAGTCATGTGAAAAGCTTTGATCTAACTAAAATACCATACGAGGATGAGCAGAAAGGAAGGGCTTTCGGTAAGCGTTTAAAGGAGAATAAGGCCATCATGGGTGTATTTGATGAAGGCTGTATGGGAATGTACAATGCAATTATTCCTGACGAATTACTACATAAAACCGGAATATTTAAAGAAAGATTAAGTCAATCGGCCCTATATGCATCTATGAAAACCGTCGAGGACAGCGAATCCAGAAAGATTCTGGATTGGCTGCTTCAGAAGGGAATGACATTTAACTGGGGGAATAATCCGGAAACAGATCTTACTGAGGCACAAACCCTCGAGCAATGTAAAATGTATATAGCTGCCACCAGAATTGCGGATGAATTTGGCTGCGATACTATTGGCATTCAATATCAGCAGGGCCTTAAAGATCTTACTGTAGCAAGCGATCTTGTTGAAGGATTATTGAATAACCAGGATCGTCCTCCGGTTTATTCCGAATCAGGCAAAGAATTATATGCTGGTGAAGCCTTACCTCATTTTAATGAAGTGGATGAATGCGCAGGTTTAGATGCCTTGCTCACATATCATTTATGGAAAGAAATGGGTATGGAAGGAGAGAATACGCTTCATGATATCCGCTGGGGCGAGAATTTTAAGATAAACGGCACCGATGAATTTGTGTGGGTATTTCTGATTTCTGGCGCCGCACCTGCTGCACATTTTATCGGTGGATATAAAGGGGCATCCAGTGACAGGCAACCACCGATGTTTTTCCGTTTAGGCGGCGGTACACTTAAAGGAATAAGTAAGCCAGGTCATATCGTATGGAGCAGAGTTTACGTTAAAGATAATATCCTTCAATGTGATATGGGTGTAGGAGAGGCAGTTGAGCTCCCCGAGGCTGAAACCCAAAGACGCTGGAAAGAAACAACCACGCAATGGCCTATTATGCATGCCGTATTGAAAGGAGTGAGCAGGGATCAGATGATGGCAAGGCATCAGGCAAATCATATACACGTAGTTTACACGAGCGATGAGGCTGCAGCGCATAAAGCTTGCAGGATCAAAGCCGCTGCGTTGGCAGAATTGGGCCTGCAAGTTCATTTCTGTGGTGATATAAACCTAAATAATTAACTTTTATAATCTATGAAATTAGCTTTCAAAACAGTATTGATTTATTCTGTAATCAGTACTTTATTCTCAGTTACTGTATGGGCACAGCAAAATCTGGATGATAGCAAGGCTTATAAAAAGGTAGTAACAGAACGCGCAGATAAAATTGTTGTAAATCTGGGCATCACAGAAGCTGATAAAACTGCTAAAGTACGTGATATAATTGCGCAGCAATATATTGATCTGAATGAAATTCACGACACCCGAAATAATGCTATTAAAAACTTAAAGGAGATAAATAAGGAGAATAAAGAAAAGGCAGAACCAGCTATAAAGCGCCTCGAGGAAAAAGCCGATAAAAAGCTGAAAAAACTTCACAAAAAATATATAGCAAAGCTAAATAAGAACTTATCAGCTGAACAGGTTGAGAAGGTTAAAGATGGCATGACCTATGGGGTTTTGCCTATAACATATAAAGGGTATCAGGAGATGCTGCCCAATTTGACAGTTGAACAAAAGAAGCAAATATTGCTGTATCTTACCGAAGCACGTGAATATGCGATGGATGCAGAATCGTCAGAAAAAAAGCATGGATGGTTCGGCAAATACAAAGGTAAAATCAATAATTATCTTTCGAAAGCTGGAATTGATATGAATAAGGCGAGTAAAGAATGGCAGCAACGGATTAAAGACGAGGCTGCGAGCAAAAAGACTAATTAAATCCCCAGGATAATATCGTATAATATCTTGAGAACATGCTATAAAAAAACACTGGCTTTGACCTATAAATTTGATATACAAATCTAACCAATTTTAAAGGCTCGAATCATAGTTCATCTGCACTAGTCATTAAGTAACAGTATGTTGCGCTTTTTGCAGAAATTTTCGTAAAGAAAAATTTAAAAATTAACCAATATATAAATTAACTCAAATGAAAGGTGGAATTAATGACTAGACATCGTCTCAACAGGCTTTTACCCTTGAAAACATTTCTCTCAAGTATTAAACTAAATCAACAAGCAATATGAACTATCGTTTACATAAGCAAGATAATTTAAATAGATGCGCAAAATGCGTATTTGTTTTTTTATTGACGGGGCTTACTTTAGTCAATTTTTCTGCAGCATTTGCAGATCCGACTAAAGAACAAAGCGCTGAAAAAGCTGCTTTAAAAGCACGTGAAAATATTACAGGAACAGTTAAGGACGAGAAGGGCGAGCCTTTGCCGGGAGTAACTGTGAAAATAAAAGGCACAACGACAGCAACAACTACTGATGTTAATGGAGTCTACCGGATTAATTTACCAACTGGAAATGAGACCTTGGTTTTTAGTTTTATTGGTTTTAAATCCAAAGAAGTTCAGGTTGGTACCCAAACAGTAGTAAACGTTGTTTTATCTGAAGATGCAGCAAGCCTTGAAGAGGTTGTTATCAATGTTGGCTACGGGACAAAAAAGAAAAGCGAACATCTGGGTTCTTCGGCAACGGTAAACCCCCAAGATTTACAGGATATCCCCGGGCCAAATCTTGCAGCAGCACTACGTGGCCGTGTAGCAGGGGTAAGTGTGAATGAAGTTTCTGGCCGACCGGGGGCTGGGATTACACTTAATGTTCGTAATTCAACGACAACATCCAATACAAATGCAATAGGAACAACTAATGAGCCTCTGTATATCATTGATGGTATTTCAATGCCTAATAGCGAGGCTTTCAACAATCTTGACGCGTCCATGGTCGAAAGTATGACTATCCTGAAAGATGCATCCGCGGCAATTTATGGCGCGGCAGGTGCCAAAGGAGTTGTGTTGATCACTACTAAACGAGGTCAAGTAGGTAAGCCTTCCATTAATTACAATGGATATATAGGAGTTTCTGACAATGCGAAAAAGGCGGATATGTTATCGCCATTTGAGCTGGCACAGATATTAAACGAAGGCGCTCGCATTGGAAATAGACCTTCCTCTGATTTGTTTAGTACTGCTGATTTCGAATACCTTCAGAATTACCAGGGCAAAAGTTGGTATGACCAGCTTTGGAGTGCTTCGATGATGCAGCGTCATAATTTAAGCGTTTCCGGTGGAAGTGATAAATTGACCTTCTTTGCAGGCGGTAGTTTCCAGAACGAAAATGGTAACTATGAGGGAATCAAAGCGGATAAATATACGTTCAGGAGCGGGATGAATGCTACTATTTTACCCGGTCTGAAAGCAGATCTTGCCTTCAACGTTGATCATAACGTGAATAAGCAGAAAAACAACGGCTCGGATCAAGATCAAATCTTTTACGAAAGGATAATTGCAACTCCAGCATGGGTGCCACTTACTATAAGCGGATTACCTGTGGACTATGGTTCAGGTCAAGTTAACCCTTTGGCCTTGTTAAATTCAGGATATTACGACAACAGATATAGAACAGGCTATCGAGTTAATGCTAGCTTGAGTTATGCACCAGAATTTGTAAAGGGACTAACAGCGAAACTTCAGATTTCACAGGGATCTACTTCCAACAAGTCGAGAAGTTATGCTCCACCCTACCAGGTTTATAACTTTGAGCAATTCGGGAATGACAACCGGTACTATAGCGATGTACCTGTTTCTTCAAGATACTACTTAGATGCAAGCAACGCTCGAACTACCGCTGATCAGGGCTCAGGCAATAATTATCAAGGCTTCTTCACGCTTCAATATGGTAGAACCATTGCAGCGCATACCTTCAATGTACTTTTAGGGGGAGAGCAGACAGAGAATTATAATGAGACTCATTCACAAATCTGGATTAATCAATTAGTTCCGGGGGTGGAAGACCCCTGGGGTTTTAGCAACAACAATATTCCCGTGCCTAACAGACAGGTATTTGAAACTACAAAAAGGTCCTTCTTTAGCCGAATTTCTTATGATTTCAATAAAAAATACTTGATTGAAGGTGTTACACGTCTGGATGCCTCATCAAACTTCGCCAGAAGCAGTCGCTGGGGAATTTCGCCAAATATCGGCCTGGGCTGGATAGTAAGCAATGAAAACTTTTTTAAAGATAATATCCGATTTATTAATTTCTTAAAATTAAAAGCCAATTGGGGTATAACAGGTGAAGACCGCGTAGCACAGAGGCTATGGCAGGAACGTTACGTTGTAGGTTTGAACGATGGATACTTATTTGGAGCTGATAACAATGGTATAGGTCTCAATCCTAACGTTTTACCGAATCCAAACATAACCTGGGAAAAGAAGCGTACCATGAACGTCGGTCTTGAGACCTCTATGTTTAACAATAAGCTTGATTTTGGGGTTGAGGTTTTCCAGAATTACGTTTATGACGGATTTGACGGTGGTGTAGACAGGATATATCCAATGTTTGCTGGCTTTAATTCGGCAATAGTAAATTATCGTGAGGCCTATAACTGGGGATCTGAATTTACGATAGGCTATAAAGCGAAGGTAGCCCGGGAATTGAATTTGAACACCAGCATAAATTTCAGCTTCGGCAATTCGGTTGAAGCCAGGACGTTTTATAACCCAGCCGATCTGCGATTTAATAGGGGTGAAGATATTATTACGGTCGGTTTAGATCCTCGTTATTATAGCAGTAGTAATATTGGTCTTATAGCAAAAGGCATTTTACGCACCCAGGAAGAAGTGGATGCTTTTATTTCAGCAAATCCTAACTATCTTGTAGGATCAGGAGGTAGCCGAACTTCTCCGCAGGTTGGCTGGCTTGTCTATGAAGATGTAAGTCAGGACGGCGTAATAGATGAAAACGACATGGTCCCAATGTTCAAAAATCCTCAGCCATGGCTTTCCTCAGGTATTAACCTTTCCCTCGGGTATAAGAGTTTAAACTTAAGTACAAATATTGCAGCACGTTTTGGAGGAAAGGTATTTTACGACTCCCGGGCGAGGGTAAATCCAACTGACGGCAAAAATGTGTTATCAATTTGGAGAGACCGCTGGACACCAGAAAATCCAATGTCGGGCATGATGCCCCGATTTGATGATCCCACGTTAACCCGGAATTCTACATTTTGGGCAGTAGACGGCACTATGATCAGGGTAAACAATATGACGTTAAGCTATAAATTACCAGAGCGATTATTGAAGGCTTCGGGGCTAGGAAGTGCTCGCCTTCTTGCTACTGGAAATAACTTATGGAATATTATCAATCCACTTCCATACAAAGATCCGTACACAAGTAGCGCATATAATTATCCAACTATACGGACAATATCACTAGGTTTAACTGTTGGTTTCTAAATATTATGAAAATGACTATCCGATATAAAAATATAATTAAAGTAAGTGCAATTTTTGCACTTACCGCAGTGCTTGGCACAGCCTGCGTAAACAAGGACGAATTTTTCGAACTGCCAGACAGGCAAGGTATTGATGCCAATATATGGAGTGTTGAGGGGGCTGTAGAAATGCATCTCAGGGAAACTTATGATATGTCGGCTCCTCGTTTTCCGCATAATGAAAGTTATGATCGTTTACCAATTCACATGGCAAGCGATGAAAACTATTTTTCTGGTAACGATCAATGGGCTAAAGCAGCGCTCGGCCTGGAAGGGGTTCTTGCTAATAACGATGTCCGCTTTGTTGGTAACAGGTATCGAGGCACTACCTACGGTGATAATCGCTATTTTGATATCGCTCGGTCCAATAATGCGATTGCATACATTCCGGGAGGTTCAATTCCGGAGGCGGCCCAGAAGCGAATTTTAGGCCAATATTACTTTTTGCGTGCGTTTACTTATTTCGAGTTAGTGAAGGTTTATGGCGGTGTACCTCTTGTATTGACCCCGCAAGGTCCTAGTAACTTGAATGTAAGTGGTCGTGCAAGTGCAAAGGAATGTTTTGACCAGATACTTAGTGATTTGGAAAGCTCCATTTCTAATCTCGAAGGAGTTGTTTGGGGTAACAGCGACTTGGGTCGCATTAACAAAGAGATTGCTACTGTGATGAAGGCCAAAGTTCTCCTTTATTGGGCAAGCCCGCAATTCAATCCAAACAATGAGGCTGCAAGATGGCAAACTGCGTTAATAGCTAACAAGGCGGCTTACGACCTTTGCATAGCAAACGGAAGGAGCCTGGTGCCAAACTATGCGAACATTTTTCTGTTAGAAGGCACTAATAATAAGGAAGCGATTTTTGTTCGCCCATATTCAGATAAACTTGAACGACGGGGACATAATATAGAGAATAGAGTGCGCCCGAATTCGGAGGGAGGTTCGAGTAATAATGCCTTTATTCCAACCACCATCTTGCTGAATGCATATCCGATGAAAGATGGTAACCTGCCTGGTCAGCCTGGTGCTTATACATATGATGATGTCATGTTTTGGCAGAACCGCGATCCTCGTTTCGAGGCAACTTTCGCTTATAATGGCTCAGTATGGCCTTTGAGTGGCAAATCAGGGCGAAAGCAATGGAATTATGTCAATGCTGTGAATGAGTCTGGAAACTATGGAGTGTATTCAAAGCGGTTTTCTAACCCAACTGTTGCTCAGGCCTCTGTAAGTTATACAAATAACCTTGGCGGTAGCGGTATGGACTGGATCGAACTACGCTTGGCCGAGGTGATGCTAGACTATGCAGAGTGCGCTAATCAAACGGGTGATATTGCAACTGCGAAAAATATGGTACGCCAGATTCGTCAAAGAGCTGGTATTGAAATGGGTGCTAATGATTATGGGCTGGGGTCAATTAACGGTGCAGGTACTGAGATGCTGGATCTGATAACTAACGAAAGGTTTATTGAATTTGCCTTTGAGAATAAGCGCAATGCGGATCTACGTCGTCTAAGGAAATGGCATACGTTAAGCGGTACTATTTCTACCATTAGAATAACGTTAAAAAACACCAATCAAAAGGCTATCTTAGAGGCAGCGAGCACCACAAATCCTGCCGTACAATTCAGAGATCAGCTTGATATTAACAATAAAGCTGTATATACCACGTATTTTCAGAAAGCAATTTTAACTCCATCAAATATTGGTTCATTCGCGATACCTGAACACCACTATTTTTACACCTTTCATAACGATTTCATGGCTTCCAGCCCGCTCTTACAGCATACTATTGGTTGGGAGAATGGCACTTTTGATCCGTTGAAGTAGTATATCTAAAAAAAAATAATATGAAACTCAAATATTTTATAGCGTCATGTCTCCTTGCCTCAATCTCGCTGGGATCTTGCAAAAAGGAGGTAGATAACATTTACAATATGTTTGACGATGTCAAAGTGACTTTCCAGGAAACAAGTCCTCATGCAGTTACTGATTATAGAACATATAACGAACAGGATTCGATTGTGATCGAATACACAATAACTTCTGCCAAAGAGGATATGGCAGCAGTCGTTGTGACGCGCGATGCGCTTAGTCCGGAAACCATACAGATGGTTACGCTTACACCGACTGACGATAAGCGCACGTATTCTAGTGTTATCAAGTTCAAAGCAACTCGTGTAGGAGAAAGTACTTACCGTGTATATGCATTGAATAAGCAGCAGATATATATTGGAGATGGCTATACTAAAGTAACGGTTAACGTTACACCCAACTTCATCTATACTACTCAAAAGAATGTGTACTTGCCAGACAGCGTTGCCAATAGTACAAGGGCGTTTTACTATTCTATAAAACTCGGTAAGGCATTCACGTACGAGGAGGCGAAGGCAGTGTCTGCAGATATTGATTTTGCTATCTATCGTTCGCCTGCTCCTGCGAATACGAGCTCTGCTAATATGATCGGTGGATATTGGTACCATATATACTCGCCTGCAGCAACTACGCTTCCTTTTACAGTGTATGATTTAAGTACCTGGACTAGACGCGCTACAAAATTCAGCCTTCCGTTGAGTGAGGCGAACCAGTTTAGGGATAACTTGATTTCAGGAGCTGCAATAGGGACCTACGTTGGTGGGAAGTCCGTAACTTTAGATCAGACGCCAAAGACACAGGCCGGTCACATTAGAGTCGGATCGGTGGTTTATTTTAAAACACCTGAAAATAAGCTCGGTGCCATTTGGTTTAGACAAATTACCACTGATACAGATGGTAAGTGGTTTGCCAATATTTTTGTGAAGATTCAGAAGTAGTTTATCTGAATTATTGAAAAGAGGATGTCTCAAAAAGGCATCCTCTTTTTTTTAAAATCTTCCTGTCTCTTGTTGTGTTTTTCAAAATGTGTTTTCAAAGAGAGATCTAGGAGCGTTTTTAAGCTGCTTTTTTTTGATATTTTGTGCAATTGCAATTAAACCCCGTTCGATTGCAACTTTTTCCATACCCGGAGCGCGTAATCGTTAAAACCATGATTATGTTTTATGGTGCGCCGGCATGATAATCGACATAAGGTAAGAGTCCTGAACACGCTTTTCATTAGGAACTAACTATTAACAAGAGGCATGGGTGTCGCGGATGACTGCGAATCTGACGGAAGCCGGAGGAGAAGTCGTAGTACAGTTTTTTTACAGCAAGGACTGAAAAAGCGAACAGGCATTCAAGCGTCTGGTAATATTGGTATAATGATGTAGCATCTGGTATTGGATCTTTAACCGAACCACCAAAATGTTTCACCAAAATGCTATTCCTGGGCGAGTCAAGCCATATGATTCATTCTACCAAGTTAGTCTCTCGTTATTAGCAAGTCCGCATATAGTCCGCATTTAGTCCGCATTTTTATTAAAAAGAGCGGACTATATGCTTATTTTCTTTGAGTATGTGGTTAATCACAACCGGAGGAGGTATTAACTATGCAGTTATTACATAAAAAGCACTCTTAAGATTAAATTCATGATAAACAAATGGCCATAAAGGCAAAAGAATTATTCTAATGAACCGCCGTATGCTGAAACGGCTCGTAGGGTGTAGAGGACCGATAGGGAAATTATTCCCGACATCCCGAAGGATGCCTTTTTATGTATAATATTATTCAATGCTAAAATTTCATAACACGCTATAATGTGCTTTTAGTTTGCCTGTTGCATCTGTAACATAAATGAGACATAAATTCAAAGTTTCCTGGCTTTGATAATATCCTATATAACAAGGCAAAAATCCTATATTTAATAATTCACAATTAATTTCATATTTGATTGTAATTAAGTCGAGTACCAATTTATATCTGTTAAACCTTAAATAACTTAAGAAATTTAACGTACGGCTTATTCGAATTTTTAACCAATAATAAACTTTTGCCATAATGAAATGCTATAAACTGTTTGCGATTTCAATACTATTTTCTCTTTTATCTGCGACACTCTTGCAGGCCCAGTCCTATAACGACATAGCGAAAGAAAGAGCGGATAAGATTATCCCTGCACTTGGTATTGCTGACGCTACGCAAGCTCTTCGCGTGCGGGATTATATCGCGGCTCAATATGTTGATATAAATAAGATTCATACCGAAAGAGACAATAAGATTAAAGCTGCGGACAGTGCACCCAATTCTAAAACTAAAATAGAAAGTTTTAAAAAGAAAGCGGATGCGGATATTAGTAAACTACATATTGCCTACCTTAAAAAGCTTTCAAAAGAACTAAATCCTGCACAGATAGAGAAAGTTAAAGATGGAATGACGTATAACGTGGTTCCGCTTACATTCGCTAATTATTTATTGCAGAATCCGTATCTCAGCAAGCAACAACAGGAAAAGATATTGGCTTTTCTGGTTGAGGCCCGTGAATTAGCCATGGATGGAGGCTCGTCCGACGAAAAACACGCATGGTTTGGAAAGTATAAGGGTAAGATCACGAACTTTCTTGCTGCTGAAGGATACGACATGAAGAAGGAAAGCGCAGATTGGGCCAGGAGGCGCGATACTGCCGCTCAAACTATAGCAATTACTCAAGCGGCCAATGTAGTTTCTGCGCTGAACTTAAACGATAAAGCAAAAAGAGAATCGATTCGGAACCTCGTCGCACATCAGTATCAGAAACTCGAAGAGATCCAAAATGCCAGGACAGCAAAACTAGCTGCAATAGATAAACAGCAAATAGCTAAAGAGGAAAAAGACAAAGCAATTACAGATGCCTGGGCTGATGCAAAGCAAAAACTCGACAACCAGCGCGCAATGTACCTGGCTAAACTTTCTGAATATATCAGCAATGAGCAAATCGAAGTTGTTAAAGATGAAATGACCGCACACGGTCTTAAGAAAGAGTATACTAAATTTCAGGCCCTGCTACCGGGTATGACTGACGTACAAAAGAAAAAAGTTTATGACTATTTGATCGAAGCCAGGGAAAACGCCATGAACGTTTTAACCAGCAAAGATCGCAACCAGTGGTTTGCAAAATATCGTGGCCGGGCAAATAATTATCTTGCAGCAGAGGGATATAATTTAAGAAAAGCCACCGAAGAATTAGAGAAACACACAATTAATAGTATAAAATAAGTTTAACCTCAAAAGAAATGATTCAGAAAATGAAGGATAATTTAAGACGGTTGTTATTGCCGGTACTGGTACTGGGTTTAATCCATACGGCAGTGGCACAATACCCCAGTATACCACCCGAAGTTTCAAAAGCCACAAACGCAATGATGGCTGACGCAAATCGTAAATCCGATATCGCCTGGCAAAAAGCATTAGTTGTTATTGAGCAACAAGCTAAAGAAGGAAAGCCTTATATTCCATGGGCAGGCAGACCATACGATTTGCCTCAGGCAGATATTCTCGCTTTTCCCGGTGCCGAAGGTGGCGGTGCTTACTCATTTGGTGGCAGGGGAGGAAAAGTTATTGTAGTTACAAGTCTGGCGGACAGCGGACCAGGCACATTGCGTGATGCCTGCGAACAAGGTGGCGCGCGTACTGTAGTTTTTAATGTTTCCGGAATAATCCGTATTAAAACTCCTTTAATCATCCGTGCGCCTTACATTACCATCGCCGGACAGACTGCGCCCGGTGACGGTGTATGTGTGGCAGGCGAATCTGTTTGGATTAATACGCATGATGTGATAATTCGCTACATGCGTTTCAGAAGAGGTGAAACATTTGTTGGCCGACGTGATGATGCAATTGGTGGTAATCCAATAGGAAACATTATGATAGACCATGTTTCAGCAAGCTGGGGATTGGATGAAAACATGTCGATGTACCGCCATATGTATAACGACAGTACAGGAAAGATCGAAGACAAATTAGGAACAGTAAATATTACCATTCAAAACTCAATTTTTTCGGAGGCATTGGATACCTGGAATCACGCGTTCGGAAGTACACTTGGAGGAGAAAATGCTACCTTCATGCGTAATCTTTGGGCTGATAATGCTGCCCGTAACCCGTCTATCGGTTGGAACGGGATCTTCAATTTTGCAAATAATGTAGTATTTAACTGGGTGCACCGTTCCACGGATGGTGGAGATTATACAGCCATGTACAATATCATCAATAATTACTATAAGCCAGGCCCTCTGACTCCTTTAGATCAGCCAATTAGCTATCGTATTTTAAAGCCCGAATCGGGGCGCAGCAAATTGCCCTATGTGGTGTTTGGAAGAGCATATGTAGAGGGAAACATTATTGAAGGAAATGACAAGATTACGAAAGACAACTGGGCCGGTGGAATACAGGTAGAAGGTAAAGACGGCGAGTTAATGAATTTTGACAAGGCTAAAACTTACTTTGCAGCCATGCGGGTTAAAAAGCCAATGCCCATGCCTCCTATCACTATTCTCCCTGCAATTCAGGCATATAATTTTGTATTGAATAATGCGGGAGCTTCTTTACCGAAAAGAGATCCTGTAGATATACGGATTGTTGAACAGGTAAGGACCGGAAAGATTGTTACTCCAAAAAATGTCAAACTTCCTTCGACACAGTTTGAACATCGCCGTTTACCTATCGACTCGTATAAAGGCGGTATAATTACAGATATCAGCCAGGTAGGTGGTTACCCGGTTTACAAAGGAAGTCCATATAAAGATTCTGATAGTGATGGAATGCCTGATGATTGGGAATCTAAAAATGGCTTGAATCCAAAGGATGCGGCAGATGCAAGTGCAGATAAAAATAATGATGGTTATACTAGTATCGAAGACTATTTAAACAGCGTTGTTTCTGTAGCAAATGTAAAGCCTTAAGAGTTTAGTTTGGTTTTTGGTTAAAAAGGGAGTGTGGTTACTCCCTTTTTTAATTTATAGCCCCAAAGTAACAATGCCTTTATAGATAATATGCTATAATACCATGAGAAAATAATACAGTATATTAAGCTCCGTAAGCCTATTTTTGTATTATAATTATATCTTCTAATCATAATTAAAACCAAAAGATTAACAATTTCGAAATTTTGAAACCTTGCTTAGCAGGATTAATATTAGGTTGTTTTTTATTTTATACTAAATATTCATGATAAATATCTCACTGAAAAAAATTTTAAGCATGGCTTTTCTGGCTTCTCTGTGCCAGCCGGTATTAGCTCAATATCCTGTAATTCCACCTGCTTTAGAAAAGAAAGGTGATTCAGTTTTAAATGAAGTAAAACGCTTATCTGATGTAGCCTGGATGAAAGCTCTGCCGCAGGTAGAAAAGGATGCAAAAAATGGCAGACCCTTTATTCCATGGGCTGCTAAACCATCTGATCTTCCTCAATCGCCTGTTCTGGCTTTTCCTGGTGCTGAAGGCGGGGGTGCCTATTCTTTCGGCGGTCGTGGCGGAAAAGTATATGTTGTAACTAATCTAAATGACAGCGGTCCTGGCAGTTTGCGTGAAGCTTGCGAACAGGGTGGAGCGAGAATTGTAGTTTTTAATGTTGCGGGTATTATACGCTTAAATTCTCCGATTACCATACGAGCTCCTTATATTACTATTGCCGGTCAGTCTGCTCCTGGTGATGGGATCTGTATTGCCGGAGAATCTGTCTGGATCAATACTCACGATGTGGTTATTCGTTACATGAGATTTCGCAGAGGAGAAACAGACGTTCTGCGCAGAGATGATGCCATTGGCGGCAATGGTGTAGGAAATATTATCATTGATCACGTTTCTGCAAGCTGGGGACTGGACGAAAATATGTCAATGTATCGCCACGTGTATGATTCTGGCGACGGGGTACAACAAAAGCTTCCGACAGTAAATATTACCATCCAGAATTCTATATTTTCTGAAGCACTTGATACTTACAATCACTCCTTTGGAAGTACAATTGGCGGCTTGAACAGTACCTTCATGCGTAATCTTTGGGCCAATAACATCAGCCGCAATCCTTCAATTGGAATGTACGGTGATTTTGGTTTTGTAAACAATGTTGTATTCAACTGGTGGAACCGTTCTGCTGATGGTGGTGATAATAATTCTTTATTCAATTTTATCAACAATTATTACAAGCCGGGACCAATCACACCGAGAGATAAGCCTATAGGTCATCGAATTTTAAAGCCGGAGGCGGGTCGTTCACCCGACAAAAAAACGCTTTATGGCAAAGTCTATGTTAATGGCAATATCGTAGAAGGGAATGATCGCGTAACCAAAGATAACTGGGATGGCGGCGTTCAGATTGAGGATATGCCTGATGCCGGAAGACATACCGATAGCATTCGCGTAAACAAACCTCTTCCTATGGCTAAAGTTACTACAATCTCAGCAACAGCTGCTTACGATTACGTTCTAAAAAACGTGGGTGCAAGCTTACCAAAAAGAGATCCGGTAGACACCCGCATTATTCAAACTGTTAAAACAGGAAAGATTTTCTATAAGGAAGACGGAAAAACAGATATTGGAAAGCAATACATTAAACGCCGTTTACCATCAGACTCCTATAAGCAGGGAATCATCAGTGATATCAGTCAGGTAGGTGGATATCCTGAATACAAGGGCACACCATACAAAGATTCTGACAATGATGGTATGCCGGATGCATGGGAGTCTAAAAACAATTTAAATCCTAAGAACGCTGCAGATGCGAGTCTTGATCCCAACAAAAACGGGTACAGCAACATCGAAGAATATTTAAACAGCCTGGTTCCTTTAAATACTGTAAAGCCCCTTAATTAACCTTATTAATGACGGATCGCATAACAAACTTTCGTAAAGTACTAGTTGCATGTTTTATTGGCGTATCTGCTTTTACTGTAAACGGATATGCTCAGAAGAAACCAATTCCAGTTGATCCTATTTCATTAAATAAAGAGGGGAAACTAGTTTATGAGTCAAACGAAAAAGGCGATCGTGTTCCCGATTTTTCTTATGCCGGGTACATGGCGGGAGAGGTCGCAATTCCGGATGTACCGGTTAAAGTAATTGTTCCTGTTAAATCTGGTGATGCTACTTTAAGAATTCAGTCTGCTATAGATCATGTCTCTTCACTGCCTTTAGATAAGAATGGGTTCAGAGGCGTTGTTTTACTTGAAAAAGGAAGCTTTTCTGTGAATGGATCTCTGAATATTAATGCTTCGGGGGTAGTTCTCAGGGGAAGCGGAGCAGGGAAAAATGGCACAGTGATTATTGGGGCAGGGTTTAGCAGGGAAACGTTAATATCCATAGCCGGAAAGAAGGATAAAAAACTATCTGCGGCAGTAAAAATTTCAGATGCATATGTTCCTGTAAACGCTTTGAATTTTAGTGTTTCAACCATTCAGGGTCTTACAGTCGGAGATTACATTCAGATTCGCAGGCCATCCACAAAAGCATGGATTGATAAATTAGGTGCCGATCACTTTGGTGGTGGAGAAACTTATTTAGGCTGGAAACCCGGCCAGCGGGATATTTACTGGGATAGAAAGATTACTGCTATTAAAGGTTCGCGAATAACCATTGATGCTCCTCTCACCAATTCTTTAGACACTGTATTTGGAGGCGGAACTGTAGCCGAGTATACCTGGTCTGGTCGTATCTCAAATGTCGGGATAGAGAATTTGCAGCTGCAATCAACTTATAATCAGTCGAATCAAAAAGATGAGGACCATCGCTGGATGGCGGTCTCTTTCGAAAATGTTATCGATGCATGGGCCAGACAATTAGAGTTTCGTCAATTTGCCGGTTCTGCAGTTTTCGTACAGGAAACAGCCAGACGCATCACTGTTGAAGATTGTAAATCGCTAAACCCGATTTCAGAAATTGCTGCTCAAAGAAGATATACGTTTTATACTAACGGACAACAAACGCTTTTTCAACGCATTTATTCGGAACGCGGCTACCACGATTTTGCTGTTGGATATTGTGCTCCCGGGCCTAATGTGTTTGTGCAATGCGAATCACATTTACCTTACAGTTTCTCTGGTGCCATCGACAGCTGGGCTTCGGGTGTGTTGTTTGATATTGTAAATGTAGACGGACAGGCTTTAAGTTATGTAAACCGCGGACATGACGGGCAGGGGGCAGGTTGGACTGCGGCAAACAGTGTTTTTTGGCAATGTTCTGCAAGTAAGGTTAATAATTTTGCTCCCCCGACTGCTCAGAACTGGGCCTTTGGCACATGGGCGCAATTTGATGGAAATGGTTATTGGGGGATGTCTAACGAGCAGATTGAGCCAAGAAGTTTATATTATGCTCAGTTGAAAGACAGGCTTGGTGATAAAGTGCAACCCCGCATTCAGCTGTTAAATATTGATACTGAAGCATCAAGCAGTCCGCCGGTAGACGTTGCAATGGCTTTAACGGCGAAAGCAGTTTCACCAGCACCAGTGTTGTCAGATTTTATCGATGGCGCCCCATCCCGTAATCCGATATCAATAACTGCAAAAGGGATTAAATCGATCGATCAAATCGGTATTAAAAAACTCATAACTCCGGCGAAAGCCGAGGCCTTCCATATTCAAAATGGCCTGTTGGTTAGAGGAAATGCTTTAGTAACCGGAAAAAGCCGCGACGTACAATGGTGGAACGGAAGTTCTCGTCCTCATGGATTAGCTTCAGCTAAGCCTCATATTACCCGTTTTGTGCCTGGAAAAACCGGCAGAGGATTAACAGATGATCTGGGATTGATGACAGACAGCTTAAAGCTGGATAATGTTGTTGCACTTGATCATAATTATGGGTTATGGTATGATCGCCGACGTGACGACCATGAACGCATCCGTAGAATGGACGGTGAAGTTTGGCCTCCATTTTACGAATTACCATTCGCCCGCAGCGGACAAGGTACTGCATGGGATGGCTTAAGCAAATACGACCTGACTAAATATAATAACTGGTATTGGAACCGCTTAAAGCAATTTGCTGATTTAGCGGATCAAAAAGGATTAGTTTTAATTCATGAGAATTACTTCCAGCATAATATTATCGAAGCAGGGGCGCATTATGCCGATTTTCCATGGCGTCCAGCCAATAATATAAACAATACAGGCTTCCCCGAGCCTGTACCTTATGCAGGCGATAAAAGAATTTTTATGGCAGACCAGTTTTATGATATCAGTCATCCCGTAAGGAGGGAATTGCATAAAGCCTATATTAAAAAATGCCTTGACAATTTTGCCTCTAATAGCGGAGTAATACAGTCAGTTAGTGCCGAGTACACCGGCCCGCTGCATTTTGTTCAATTTTGGTTAGACACCATTAAAGGATGGGAAAAAGAAACCGGAAAAAATGCATTGATTAGCTTAAGCACAACTAAAGATGTGCAGGATGCGATTCTTGCGGATAAAGACCGGGCATCAATTGTAGATATAATCGATATTAAATACTGGCACTATCAGGCAGATGGAAGTACCTATGAACCAAAAGGCGGTCAGAACCTTGCTCCCCGCCAGCATGCCCGTTTATTAAAACCCAAAGCAAGTTCTTTTGAACAGGTTTACCGGGCTGTTTCAGAATACCGCAAAAAATTCCCGGGAAAAGCAGTGACTTATAATGCAGATGGCTCTGATGCTAATGGATGGGCTGTGGTAATGGCAGGAGGCTCTTTGCCGAATATCAGCAATACTCCCGAGGGTTTATTAAAAGATGCTGCCTCTATGGAAGTACTGCCACTGAGCGGTAATCCTGAAAATCAGATAGCTCTTGCAAAAAGTGGGCAATCATATATCATTTATAATACTTCTTCCAAAGCTGTTCAGCTAGATTTAAGTTCAGCTAACGGAACATTTAAAGTTTATCATATCAACCCCAGAACTGGTGCCCGGTTAAAAGCCGAGGAAGAAGTTAAAGGTGGAAATTCAATAAGTTTAAAAAATTCTTCTTCCAGTCCTGAAGTACTATGGATTACCAAAATTTAAAGCTAATGAACAGATTTTTAGGTTTAATTTCAATTCTCTCTATTGTGTTACTTGGCTGCAACACGCAAAAAGACAGCACTAGATCTTCTACCGGTTTGCAGGCTTTAAAAGTTTCTGAAAATGGCCGTTATCTGGTTACCGCAGATGGAGAGCCTTTTTTCTGGTTGGGAGATACCGGATGGTTATTGTTTAATAAGTTAAAGAGGGAAGAAGCGGATCTGTATCTTGACGACAGAGCAAAAAAAGGATTTAATGTTATCCAGGTGATGGTATTGCACGATGTGCCTAATTCGGTGAATGTTTATGGCGATTCGGCCCTGGTTAATTTAGATGTGGCAAAACCAGATACCACAAAGGGGAATTCTTTTACGGATTCCGTGCAGTATGATTTTTGGGATCACATTGATTATGTAATCGATAAAGCAGCAGAAAAAGGCATTTACATGGCATTAGTTCCAGTTTGGGGTTCAAACGTGAAGGGTGGCCATGTTAATCAGCAGCAAGCGAAAGCATATTCTGAGTTTTTAGCGAACCGGTATAAAGACCGGAAAAACATTATCTGGTTAAATGGTGGGGATATTCCCGGTAGTGATTCACTTGCGGTTTGGAAAACCATCGGAAGCACTATCAAACAAATAGATTCTGCACATTTAATGACCTTTCATCCCCGGGGAAGGACAGCATCATCAGAATGGTTCCATAATGAAGAGTGGCTGGACTTTAACATGGTTCAATCTGGCCACAGGAGATACAATCAGGATACTTCCGCTAAAGAAAAGCGTCATTTCGGTGAGGACAACTGGAAATTTATGGATTATGACTACAGTCTGAGTCCTGCTAAACCAACCATAGATGGCGAGCCTTCCTATGAAGGTATTCCACAGGGATTGCATGACACAACTGAGGTAAGATGGGTCGATAAGGATGTGAGAAGATATGGCTATTGGTCAGTGTTCTCTGGTGCATTTGGCTATACATATGGTAATAATTCGGTGATGCAAATGCTTGGTAAAAGTGATAAATCAAGTGCTTATGGTGCCAAAGAGCTATGGACAGTAGCAATCAATAATCCGGGAGCAAGTCAAATGATTCATTTAAAGAATCTGATGCTTTCCCGCCCGTTTTTAGAAAGAGTTCCTGATCAGTCATTAATCAGCGGACAAAATGGTGAAAAGTATAGCCGGGTTTTAGCGACAAGAGGTAAAAATTATGCTTTCATCTATACATATACAGGTAAAAACTTCGGCGTAAACCTCGGTAAGATTGAAGGTGATAAAGTTTCTGCGTCCTGGTTTAATCCACGTGACGGAAAATCTGCTGAGATCGGTGAATTTGAGAATACAGGAACAAAGGAATTTAATCCGCCGGGTGATGAGAAAGACGGAAATGACTGGGTATTGATTTTGGACGGAAAATAAGGAGGAATCTAAGAAGATTAGCAGACTGCTAAAAGATCTCTCCTTAGGTCGGGATGGAAAAGTCGATCGATGATGACTGAAGCGAAGATGTATTTAGCAATAATGATAAAGAACCCTAAATGAAAAAATATCTATTACTATTAATTGTCGTAATTTTCTCTTCCTGCTCAAAAGAAGTATATATGTTCTCTTCTTTTCACGAGCCCGCAGATCAGGGCTTGCGTTTCTTATATAGTTACGACGGCTACAAGTGGAATGATCTGGACAAAGTTTTTTTAAAGCCCGAAATAGGCAGCCAGAAAGTTATGCGCGACCCCTCTATCGTAAAAGGACCTGACGGGACTTTCCACTTAGTGTGGACAAGCAGCTGGAAAGGTGATAAAGGTTTTGGTTACGCATCATCAAAAGATCTTATTCATTGGTCAGAACAAAGGTTTATCCCGGTAATGGAACATGAGCCAACAACGGTGAATGTTTGGGCTCCGGAGTTATTTTATGACGAGGATAATAATCAGTTTATAATAATCTGGGCCTCTACAATTCCGTTCCGTTTTCCAAAAAAACTGGAAGAAGAAGAAAACAACCACCGGATGTATTATACAACAACGAAGGATTTTAAATCTTTCAGTCAGGCAAAGCTTTTTATCGATCCTGAATTTAGTGTGATTGATGCGGTTATTGTAAAAAGAAAGGCGAATGACTTTGTATTGGTTTTGAAAGATAATACTCGCCCAATGCGGAATATAAAAGTTGCTTTCGGCAAAACCGCGATTGGTCCCTACACCAATGTTTCGCAGCCTTTTACAGATAGTTTCACGGAAGGCCCCTCGGTTGCCAAGGTAGGAGAGGAATATCTTATCTATTTTGATTCCTATCGCGACAAGAAATATGGCAGCCTGAAAACTGCTGATTTCAAAACATTTACCGATGCTTCGAAGGAAACCAGCGTTCCGGCAGGACATAAGCACGGAACTATATTTAAAACAAATACTAAAATTTTAAAAGGATTGCAGAAAACTGCTGGTATTGATACAGCAAAGTTGAATAAGTAATGAAGTATTTAAAACGTAACATAATTTTAATTTTTCTTGTGGCATTCAGCTTAACAAAGCTTCGGGCCCAGGATACAGTTAGATATACAGGTACGACTCTGTCTAACGTAGATTACCACCACGGGCAATTAAGTCCGGCAGTTGGCGTGCACAACATCCAGGTTTTTCGTGCAAACCGCGAACACCCGGAACTGGCAAATGGCTTTAGCTGGACCTACAACCATGCTCCCATGCTGGCTTACTGGAACAATACTTTTTTCCTGGAATACTTAAGTGATCCGGTTGGTGAACATATTCCTCCCAGCCAGACTTTATTGCAAACATCAAAAGATGGTTATAACTGGTCTAAGCCAGAGATTATTTTTCCGCCCTATAAAATTCCGGATGGCTGGAAAAAAGAAGGGTATCCTGGAGTAGCGAAAGATTTATTTGCCACCATGCATCAGCGTGTAGGTTTTTATGTGTCTAAGAAAGACCGTTTACTGGCATTGGCCTATTATGGCATTGCCATGGATGCTAAAGATGACCCAAATGATGGAAAGGGAATTGGAAGGGTAGTTCGGGAGATCAAAAAAGACGGATCATACGGGCCGATTTATTTTCTTCGTCACAACTCAACCTGGGATCTGAAAAAATCACAATATCCATTCTATACTAAAAGTAAAGACAAAAGTTTTGTCCAGGCCTGTAATGAAATACTCGCAAATCCATTAATGATGCAGCAAATGGTAGAGGAGGCCGACAGAAATGATCCTTTAATTCCGTATAACCGTCCTGTAAAAGCATTTAGTTATTATCACCTGCCGGATGGCAGAGTAGTGGGTTTATGGAAACATGCATTAACCTCGGTAAGCAATGATGGCGGTAAATCATGGAAATATGAACCTTTACGTGCACCAGGTTTTGTAAATAGTAATGCAAAAATCTGGGGTCAGAAGACTTCAGATGGACGTTATGCTACAGTGTACAACCCTTCAGAATTTCGCTGGCCTCTGGCTGTTTCTACCAGCGATAATGGCCTGGATTATAAAGATTTACTATTGGTGAACGGTGAGATCTCTCCGATGCGTTATGGCGGTAATTATAAATCTTACGGCCCCCAGTATATTCGGGGAATTTTAGAGGGTAACGGCAAAACATTTGATGGGAAAATGTGGCTAACCTACAGTATGAATAAGGAAGATATGTGGGTTGGAAGTGTGCCTGTTCCTGTTACGTCTAAGGTTACTTCAAATGCTAACGACAACTTTAGTCAGTTTAATAAACTATCTGATCTGAAGCTATGGAACATATACAGTCCTCTTTGGGCACCTGTAAAAATTGAAAAGGCTTCGGATGGCAGGAATGCTTTAACCTTACGGGATAAAGACAGGTACGATTATGCCAGAGCAGAACGGGTGATCCCGTCCTCAAAAAAGGTAGCGGTTGAATTTTCAGTAATTGCTGCACAAAGTGATAAAGGAAGCCTGCAGATTGAATTTACGGATGCAAAAGGAAATGCCGCAGCACGGTTAATATTTAACGATCAGGGACAGTTTGAGGCAAAGGTAGGTTATCGTAATTCGGGTATTATGGCATACGAAGCAGGCAAGCAGTACGATGTCAGGATCGAACTCGACCGCGATAAAAGAATTTATAATGTACTAGTTAACGGTCAAAGCAAAGGGGCGAAACTTCAATTTGCACCTGTTGCGGCTTTTGAACGGGTGATTTTCAGAACCGGTGACGTTCGTCGTTTTCCTGATGCCGATACCCCTACTGATCAAACCTACGACCTGGAAAATCCGGGAACACCAGTTCCTGAAGCCATATTTTATATAAAGTCATTTAAAACCTCCGGGTATTAAGATGAGAAATTTATCTGTTTGCATTATTTTATCACTGTTTGCTTTTAATACGCAGGCTGCAATTACTCTGCCCCGTATTCTGGCACATGATATGGTCTTGCAACGCAATAAAAGCTTACCTATTTGGGGTTCTGCGTCGGCCGGTGAACTCATTTCAGTTCAGTTTGCCGGTCAGGAAAAGAAAACTACGGCTGATGCACAAGGTAAATGGATCGTGTTTTTAAATCCCTTAAAGGCCAGTAATAAACCAAGGTCATTGACAATTACCGGTACGAATACTATCAAACTGGATAATATTCTGGTAGGAGAAGTATGGCTTTGTTCCGGGCAATCCAACATGGAGTATACCATGCGCAAAAACAGCAAAGTTGTCAACGCTGGCAAGGTTCAAAACCCTGACGGCCTTCATTCTCCTGTTGATGAATTAAATTATGCGAATAACCCTGAAATAAGGATTTTTCTTGTTAACAGGAAAGAGCTGGCAATACCAGACCCCGCTCATAAAGGCTGGAGTATTGCCCGCGATTCGGCTTTACGCTCATTTTCTGCCGCAGGGTATTTTTTTGCTAAAGAGTTGAATGAAAAACTCGATGTTCCTGTCGGGATGATTTCTTCTGCTATTCCGGGCAGCGCCATAGAACCCTGGATTCCGGTAAATGGATTTACTGCCGGTTTTTTTAAAGATCTAAAAATCAGTGGCGACCCGGGTAAGTTTTACGAACCCATGATTGCTCCTCTGGCTCCGTTCGCCGTAAAGGGGTTTTTATGGTACCAGGGAGAAACAAACTGTTTTCAGAATGAGAACATAGAATATACCTACAAACTGGCAGCCCTGATTAAGAGCTGGCGTAAATTATGGGACGATAAAACTCTCCCATTTTACTATGTCCAGATCGCTCCTTTTTATTATTCAAAGAGTGCCGGAAAGTATCCGTTAACCAAAGAAACCTTGCCGAAATTTTGGGAAGCGCAGCAGCTGGCTATGAAAATTCCTTATACCGGAATGATTACTACTACCGACCTGGTGAATACTCCCGATGATCTACACCCCGGTTTTAAATGGGAGATCGGGAGGAGGCTTGCCCAATGGCCGCTGGCTGAAAACTATGGTGTTAAGGTTAGTCCTTCGGGCCCGGTTTACGAAAAAAAGCAGATAAAAGGCGATAAAATATACCTGAGATTTAAGTATACAGGCAAGGGTTTAACCAGTAAAGACGGAAAAGCATTAACCCAGTTTGAGATCGCCGGAAGCGATGGCAGGTATATTCCTGCAAAAGCAGAAATTAAGGGAAATAAGGTAATCGTTTCTGCAACAGCAATTAAAAATCCGGTTAAAGTACGCTTCGCATGGGATGAAGGCGGCAAAGCAAATTTTTACAATAAAGACGGCATCCCGGCAATGCCTTTCAGAACAGACAACCCATTAATCACACAATTTAAATATACTGATACTAATTAATGAAGAACGTGCTCCGACATATAATCCCACTTGTCATTGGCCTTTTACCTTTTGCATCTATTATGGCGCAAAAAACAGAAAAGCTGTATCTCTCGGGTACCGGGAACGATAATACCGTGCAATGGGATTTTATGGTTAGCGGTGGCATGAATTCGGGTAAATGGTCGAAAATTGCGGTGCCTTCTAACTGGGAATTACAGGGCTTTGGAAAATATGATTATGGTTTTTCAAAAGATTCAGTAAGGGGAAAAGAACATGGATTTTATAAACATACTTTTACAGTTCCAGCTTCTTTGAAAGGCAAAAAAATAAACATTGTGTTTGAGGGATCAATGACAGATACTGAAGTTAAAATTAATGGAAGATCTGCCGGTTCAACTCACCAGGGAGCTTTTTATGTCTTTAAATATGATATCTCTGATTTACTGAACTATGGATCTTCTAATGTACTGGAGGCAAAGGTATCGAAGCATTCTGCCAATCAATCGGTCAATGAAGCTGAACGAAAAGCAGATTTCTGGATTTTTGGAGGCATTTTCCGACCTGTGTTTTTAGAAGTTTTGCCCCAAGATCATATTGAACGGATTGCTGTTGATGCGAAGGCCAACGGACAGTTTACTGCAAAGGTTTTTCATTCAGCCAATGCGGATAAGATTTCGATCCAGCTTTATGCTTCTGATGGGAAAAAGTTTGGTAAACAAATTAACCAGGCTGTAAACGGAGTAGCTACCAGCCTTATTTCTGCGAAGTTCAGCTCTCCCAAATTATGGTCTTCAGAATTTCCAAACCTTTATAAAGCGGTGTTCACCTTATACAAAAAAGGAAAAACATTGCATACCATCGAACAGAAAATCGGATTTCGTACCGTGGAAGTCAAAGAACGGGACGGTGTATATGTTAATGGAGTTAAGATAAAGTTTAAAGGAGTAAATCGCCATTCCTTCTATCCCACATCTGGAAGAACTACCAGTAAAACAGTAAGCATTAATGATGTAAATCTGATAAAGGAAATGAACATGAACGCAGTGCGCATGTCTCATTATCCACCAGACGGACATTTTCTGGATGTATGTGACTCATTAGGACTCTTTGTAATGGACGAGCTTGCCGGCTGGCATGGTCACTACGATACGCCAACGGGTACGAAACTTACGAAGGAAATGCTTTCGCATGATGTTAACCATCCATCGATTGTTTTTTGGGCGAACGGAAACGAAGGAGGTCACAATCGTGAGCTTGATTATTTATTCGCAGAGGAAGATATTCAAAAGAGACCATTGGTTCATCCATGGGAAGATTTTAATGGATTTGATACACAGCATTATCGTGAATACAATTATGGTATAGGTAATTATCGCCATGGCCACAGCATTGTTATGCCGACCGAGTTTTTACATGGTATGTACGATGGTGGTCACGGGGCAAGTTTAGACGACTACTGGAACGATATGCTGATCAACCCGCTTTCAGCAGGCGGTTTTCTGTGGGATTTTGCTGATCAGGGAGTTGTACGTACCGACAAAAATGGAATTATAGATACCGACAAAAATCGTGGTGCAGATGGAATTGTTGGCCCATATCACGAAAAAGAAGGCAGCTTTTACACGATAAAAGAAGTATGGAGCCCTCTTTATTTTGAACCGCGCGAAATGACACCGGGGTTCAACGGAGCTTTTAATATTGAGAACAGGTATTATTTTACCAATCTGAATCAGTGTAAATTTAGCTGGAAGCTTTTGAACTTAAAAAACCAAAGCGCTAAAACAGGAAGTGCTTCTTCTCCAAATATTAAACCATTTGAAAAAGGGTTACTGAATGTTTCTTTACCTGCCGACTGGGGGAATTTTGATGTTTTATATATCAGCGCGACTGATCCTCATAACCGCGAATTGTTTACCTGGAGTTTTCCGATAACTCTTCCAAAAACAGAAGCAAACAGGTTGGTAATTACTGAAGGAAATGAAACAGTACGCTTATCGGAAACCGACACACTTTACAACGTTTCGGCAAACGGAATAAACCTCAGCTTCAGCAAAAAGACCGGAATTTTAAGAAGTGTTAAAAATGCAAAAGGCTCGATTCCTTTTACAAACGGACCGATTGTTCAGGAAGGAGCAACCAACTTTCAAAATATTATACACAGGCTGGATGGTAAGAATCTGATAGTTGAATCCACATTCGATAGAAAAGCTGCGTACAACACCATTCAATGGACAATTTATCCATCTGGTTGGGTGAAGCTGAATGTAAAATATTTCCCGGCAGAATACCTCACAAACTTCATCGGAGTCAATTTCTCATTCCCGGAAAACAAGATTAAGGGGGTTCAATACATGGGAGATGGGCCATACCGGGTTTGGAGAAACCGAGTAAAAGGCAATCAATTTGGCGTTTGGAACAAGGATTATAACACAACCGAAACAGGCGAGCAATGGGTGTATCCCGAATTTAAGGGATACCATTCGAACATGTACTGGAGTAAATTCATTACTACCGAACAGCCATTCACCGTAGTAGCTGAAAATGAAGATGTGTTTTTGCGCTTGTTTACACCTGCATGGAAAACTGATCAATGGCATAATTATGAACCTATATTTCCTTCCGGCGATATTTCATTTATGCAAGGAATTCCCGGAATAGGTACAAAAACGCAAAGGTCAGACAGGAGTGGGCCAAGGGCGGGTAAAAACGTTTTTTACGATTACGAAAAGGAACCTGCAAGGGCTCTGGATCTGACATTATACTTTGATTTCTCAGGTAAATAAGATGAAGATATTAAGATACTTTTTTGTTCTGCTAAGCATCGCCTTGTTCGCATCATTCAAGGGAGAGGAATTGTCTCCTATTAAACTTGAAAATTTGCGTACAGAGTTGTTGCTTAACCCTGTAGGGATTGATGTAACAACACCTCGTTTAAGCTGGGAGATTCCTGTGTTGGCTCGGGGAATAGAGCAAACTGCTTATCAAATTCTTGTGGCTTCAAGTTTGGAAAAGCTTAATGCTAATGAAGGCGATTTGTGGAATTCTGGTAAAGTGAATTCGAGCGAGTCGATTCATGCCAGATATGCAGGTAAGCCATTGAAAAGCAGAGAGAGGGCTTTTTGGAAAGTTAAAGTATGGACAAATAACGGCTTTTCAGATTGGAGCGCACCTGCATTCTGGAGCATGGGTTTAAAGGAATACAAAGATTGGGAAGGCCGCTGGATAGGCTTCGATCGCTATTTTCCATGGGATAACCAAGATCTGCCAAGATTATCAGCCAGGTATTTTAGAAAAGAATTTTCAACAACAAAACAGGTTAAATCTGCAACAGCATCTATCATCGGTTTGGGTTTATACGAGCTGTATATCGATGGAAAGAAGATCGGCGACCAGGTTTTAGCACCGGCACCGACAGATTATACTCAAAATGTTAAATACAATACCTTCGATGTCACAGAACACTTAAAAGCGGGAAAGCATGCGGTCGGAGTAATTCTAGGTAACGGTCGCTTTTTCGAAATGCGCCAAAGCAAAGCGTATAAGCAAAAGACATTTGGTTTCCCAAAACTGCTAATGCAGGTGAATATCACTTATGCTGACGGAACGAAGGAAACTATCAAAACCGATGAAAGCTGGAAGGGTACCGCAGATGGTCCTATATTGGCAAACAACGAGTACGATGGTGAAGAGTATGATGCCCGCAAGGAAATGTATGGGTGGAACCAGCCAGGATTCAATGAGAAAAATTGGTTGAAATCTGAGTATGTTCAGGAGCCTGGTGGAGCTTATGAGGCTCAAATGAACCAGTTTATGAAAGTAATGCAGGATATCAAGCCAGTGTCAATTACAAAACGGAGCAATGGAAATTACATCATCGACTTTGGTCAGAATATGGCCGGTTGGGTGAAACTACGCGTGAAAAGTGAAAAAGGTCGCAAGCTAACTCTCAAGTTTGCAGAATCTTTACAGGGAAACGGAGACTTGTTTATCGCTAACCTACGCGACGCCAAGACTACCGATACCTATATTGTTAATGGAGAAGGCATTGAAGAGTGGGAACCTCGTTTTGTTTATCACGGCTTTCGGTATGTCGAAGTAAAAGGGTATCCGGGTACACCCACCAAGAATGATTTTAGCGCCAGGCTAGTTTATGACGACCTGCAAACCGTTGGCTCTTTCGAAACATCCAATGCTTTGTTAAATCAGATTCATAAGAATTCGTGGTGGGGAATTGCTTCAAACTACAAAGGCATGCCGGTAGATTGTCCGCAACGTAATGAACGTCAACCCTGGTTAGGCGACAGGTCAACTGGCGCTTATGGCGAAAGCTTTTTGTTTGATAACACAGCTTTGTACACTAAATGGTTGGCAGATATCAGGTATTCTCAAAAAGCTGATGGAGCTATTCCTGATGTTGCCCCTGCCTTTTGGCGCTATTACAGTGACAATATGACCTGGCCGGGAACACTGCTTTTGATTTCGGATATGCTTTATCGTCAAACGGGAGATGTTTCCGTTCTTTATACCAATTATCCGGCTATGAAAAAGTGGCTGACATATATGCAATCTCGATATCTGAATGCTGAAGGTATTATGACCAGAGATAGCTATGGAGATTGGTGTGTTCCACCTGCAACTGCCGAAGCGGGACGTGGCGTAAATGCTGATCAGAAACATCCAAGTACCTTAATCGCGACAGCGTATTATTTCCATTATTTGAATATGATGAGCCGTTTTGCTAAGCTCACAGGTAATGATGCAGATATTTTAACATTTGCAGAGCTTGCATCCTCGGCAAAGACTGCATTTAATAAAAAATTCTACAACCAAAAGGGTTTTTACGGTGAGAATAACTTGACCGACAACATACTTGCTGTTCATTTTGGACTGGTTGAACCAGGGAATACTGATAAGGTGCATCGCCGGATAGTGAATATCATTGAGGTTGAAAACAAAAGTCATTTAAGCACTGGATTAATCGGGACTCAGTGGCTTATGCGTACACTTTCGGATATAGGAAGATCTGATCTGGCTTATAAAATTGCTTCTCAAAAAACCTATCCTTCATGGGGATATATGATTGAAAATGGCGCGACAGCCATTTGGGAGCTTTGGAATGGAAACACTGCTGACCCAAAGATGAATTCTCAAAATCACGTGATGATGCTTGGCGATTTAATGATTTGGTATTACGAGAATCTGCTTGGAATACAATCGGACTATGAGAATCCCGGGTTTAAGAGAATCGTTATGAAGCCTGAGTTGATCGACGGATTAAATTATGCAAAGGGAAGTTACCAATCGCCTTACGGTGTAATCAAAAGTGATTGGAAGCGGGATGGAAAAGCTTTTAACTGGAATATAACTGTACCAGCCAATACAAAAGCACTTGTTCATATACCCGCGGCTTCTGCTAAAGAAGTTAAGGAGGGAAACGAAAAGGCATCATCGGCAAATGGAGTGAAGTTTATAAAAATGGAAGACGGCAGGGCTGTTTTTGAAGTCGGTTCAGGTAATTACACATTTAATTCAGGCATTTAAAAAATATCATAATGAAACCTAAAAAACTAAAAACGTTGAGCGCGGCCATTTTCTGTGCTGCTTTACTTACTTCTTCTGCCTATAGTCAGGTTAAGCCTGATGTTAAAACAGAAGCCATGTTAGCAGAAACCAGAGCCAAGTCTGATGCTGATCAGGAAAAAAAAGCAGCCGAATGGGTTACATCCCTTAGTTTAAATGATGCATCAAAAGCGGCTCGTATTCAGGCGATTATAGCTACCCATTTAAAAACTGTCCGCGACTGGCACAATGATCATCCGTTTTCGACAGTTCCCGCAGGAATCAATCCGGTAACGGGAATTAAACTATCTGAATTAGACAGACAGGTTATCGCCAATTCGGCGATGCCTAATACGGTTCATGAAAACTTGATGAGTGGTTTAAGAAAAGATTTAACCGAACAGCAGGTAGAGGCGATTCTTGACAAATACACCATTGGCAAAGTAGCGTTCACGATGAATGGATATAAATCCATCGTTCCGAATCTTACAGCAGTAGAGGAAGCTGAAATTTTAAAGAATTTAAAGCAGGCCAGGGAGCAGGCCATTGATTACAAGAATATGAACCAGATTTCGGCAATCTTCGAGATCTATAAAACTAAATCAGAACAGTATTTAAATTCCAACGGCCGCAGCTGGAAGCAAATGTATAAGGATTATACAAACATGATAAAAGCGAAAAAGGCTGCTGATGCGGCGGCTGCTAAGAAGCAGTAGAGTGCTGACAGAAATTTTATTCTCCTCTTAGTAGGGGCGAGTAACGAAAATAATAAAGAAAAGAAAACGGGGTGTGTTCATTGTAAACTGTTTAACACACCCCTAAGCCCTCTCAAAAGGGGAATTATAGCGCCTTAAGGCATTTGAAGAGATGAAACATTACAAAAACATAAAATTAATTATCCTCCTGTTGATCACATCAACCGGATTTTTATCTGCCCAAACCAAGCCCTGGAAAAAGGGAATTTTGGTGGATGAATTTATTTACGAAACTGCTCCGTTTCCTGAATGTCATTCAGCAACCATAGCAGAAACTCCGAATGGCCTGGTGGCTGCATTTTTTGGTGGAACAAAAGAACGTAACCCAGATGTTTGCATATATGTAAGTCGTCATGAAAATGGAAAGTGGACGGCCCCTCAAAATGTTGCCAACGGTATTATGCCGGATAAAAGATATCCAACATGGAACCCTGTGTTGTATCAGATACCAAATGGCGAACTGATGCTGTTCTATAAAATAGGAGCGAGCCCCGGTACATGGCATGGCTGGTTGAGAACTTCAAAAGACAATGGTTTAACATGGTCGGATGCTCGTGCTTTGCCTCAAGGATATTTGGGGCCGGTTAAAAATAAGCCGGTTTTATTAAGCAATGGAAACTTATTCTGCCCTACCAGTACAGAAGGAAATAAAGGAGCAAACAGCTGGCAGGTTCACTTTGAAGTTACACCTGATTTCGGTAAAACCTGGCGAAAAATAGGCCCGCTTAAAGCCGATTCGGCAATTGACGCTATACAGCCGAGTATACTTGATCATGGCAATGGAAAACTTCAGATTCTGGCCCGCAGCCGTAACAGGGCTGTTTTACAGTCATGGTCATACGATAATGGCGAAACATGGTCCTCACTTTCAAAAACCACATTACCGAATAATAATTCGGGTACAGATGCGGTAACCCTTAATGATGGCAGGTTTGCTTTAGTTTACAATCATGTACTGCCTCCGGGCGATTTAGCTAAAGGCCCGCGTACGCCACTTAATTTATCTCTATCAAAGAATGGTAAAGATTGGTATGCAGCAGCTATTCTTGAAGATTCTCCGATAAGCCAGTATTCTTACCCTTCAATTATTCAAACAAAAGATGGAATGCTTCACGCCATATACACCTGGAGAAGAGAAAGAATCAAGCACGCCGTAATCGATCCGGACAAATTAAAACTGAAGAAAATAAAAAAAGGCATTTGGCCAAATATTAAAGGATACAAAGCACCTGTGGAGGGAGAGATAACTCAAGATTAATATGAGCCAGGAATTAAAAATATATTTTCCGGGAAAACTGGTTTTTGGTAAAGGATCACTCGACTCTTTAACAGAGGAGCTATTGGCTGTGCCTTCGGGAAAAGTGTTGATTATTACCATTGATCCACTTCTTTCCACTTTAGATAAGCTCATAAATACATTGAAAGATGCGGGCCTTTCTGTGTTCACAGATACAAGCATCACCCAGGAGCCGTCTTTTGATGATTTTAAAAACCTGCTGGCAAAAGTCAGTCCTTTTAATGCAGATGTTGTACTTGGAATAGGCGGGGGAAGCGTGCTGGATATCGCCAAACTTTTAGCTGCCCAACTCGGGAATGAACAAAGCCTGGAAGAAATTGTAGGCATTGGTTTACTTAAAGGGCGGAAAAAGAAGCTTATATGTGTGCCTGCTACCTCAGGCACGGGGAGTGAAGCTTCACCGAATGCTATTTTGGTCGATAACTTTGATAATCAGAAAAAAGGCATTATCAGTCCGTTCCTTGTTCCGGATTCCGTGTACGTTGATCCTTTACTCACTATAAGTGTTCCTCCTTCCATTACTGCAGCAACTGGTTTGGATGCCTTAACTCATTGTCTAGAAGCATATACCAATAAGTTTTCTCAAGCTTTTATTGATATATATGCATTTGAAGGAATGCGTTTGATTGCGGCAAACATTGTAAAAGCCGTAAAAGAAGGGACAAATGAAGAAGCACGAACACAAGTAGCTATGGGAAGTTTATTGGGAGGGTTTTGCCTCGGACCGGTGAATACAGCTGGAGTACACGCCTTGTCGTATCCGCTGGGAAGTATGTTTCATCTTGCTCATGGCCTTTCAAATGCTTTGCTGCTGCCTTATGTAATGGAATTTAATATTCCTGCCGCGCCTCAACGATATGCTGATGTGGCCCTTGCACTAGGTTGTACACCAGAAGCCTACCCAAATGATACTGCGTTTAAAGGTGTCGAAAAAATAAGAGAATTAATAAAAGATTGCGGGATTCCGGCAAGGCTTTCGGAATTGAGTATACCTCAGGACGCTATCCCGAAAATGGCAGAAGATGCAATGAAAATAACAAGATTACTAAAAAATAATCCGCGGCCCATCACAATTGAAGACGCCATCGGAATTTATACCGAAGCCTATTAATATGAAAACTCAAAAAAAATATCAGGGAACGATAGTGCCGGTTGTGACACCTGTTACCGCCGACTTTAAGCTGGATCATGAGTCTGTAGAAAAGATATTTTCGCATCTGTATAAGAACGATGCAATTCCATTTATTCTGGGCACCACCGGTGAATCAGCTTCATTATCAAATTCAGTTAAACTGGATTATCTTAAATCAGCGGTAAAGTACAAAAAACCGGGTACTACTTTGTATGTAAGTATTTCTTCAAATTGTTTTGAAGATTCTGTCGACTTCGCCAAACTCTGCTTTGATGAAGGTGTGGATGTTGTGGTGGCTACGCTTCCTACTTATTACAGGCTTTCGGAAGATTCAATGACAAAGTATTATGAACATCTGGCAGAGGAGGTAAAAGGGCCACTGGTTATTTATAATATTCCTGCTACCACTCAGATGTCTATTCCTTTAAGTGTCATAGATCATTTGAGTTTTCACGAGAACATTGTTGCAACAAAAGATTCTGAACGAAGTGTTGAGAGACTTGATAATTCGCTTAAATTATGGGCTCACAGAAAAGATTTCAGTCATTTTCTGGGTTGGGCGGCACAATCTGCTTACTCATTAATTCATGGAAGCGACGGCCTGATTCCCAGTACAGGTAATTTGCATCCGGGCCTGTATTATGAGATGACACAGGCAGTCCTTAATGGTGATCATTCAAAGGCCTACGAATTACAGCGTCAATCAGATTTACTTGGAAATCTTTATCAGGGCGGCAGATCACTCGGTGAATCTTTATGGGCATTGAAAGTGTTAATGAGTGAATATGGTTTATGTAAACCAAATATGCTGAAACCCCTGCAACTAATGTCGGCCGAAGAGGAGTTACAGCTTATTCAATCGTTTCACGAATTGATCAAAAAAGAAGGAATTCAAATAAATATCTCATTAACACATGTCTGATAAACCTATTTTAGGAATTACCATGGGCGATCCGGCTAGTATCGGGCCCGAAATTGCTATAAAAGCACTTTTACAGGATAAAATATACGCCATCTGTAACCCGGTTTTGGTGGGCGACGCAGGTGTTTTCCAGGAAATAATTCAACGGTTAAATCTTAAAGCTCTAATCAATCCAATCAAGGATGTTAGAGATGCGAAGTTTCAGTTTGGAACTATTGATGTTTTTGATTTACAGAATGTTAACCTGGATGAATTAAAGTTTGGAGAGATATCAGCGATGGCTGGAAAAGCATCGTTTGAAGCTGTAAAGAAAGTAATTGACCTGGCTTTGGCAGGTGAAGTTGATGCAACTGTAACCGGTCCGATCAATAAAAAGTCAATTAATGAAGCCGGGCATCATTTTGCCGGACATACCGAAATTTACGCCCAGTTTACCGGGACAAAGAAATACGCGATGCTTCTTGTTGAAGATAACATGAAAGTGATTCATGTTTCCACGCACGTATCTCTTCGTCAGGCCTGCGATCTAGTTAAAAAGGACCGGATAGTTGAGGTTGTAGAACTTTTACATAATGGACTGATTAGCCTGGGAGAAAAAAATCTAAAAATCGGAATTGCAGGTCTGAACCCTCATGCAGGTGATTCGGGCCTTTTCGGAACAGAGGATGATGAGGAAATTCTGCCAGCGGTTGAAGAGGCCAAAAGACGGGGTTACGATGTGGAAGGCCCGGTTCCGGCAGATACCATGTTCTCTAAAGCCGCAACAGGTTATTTCGGTGGAGTGGTGGCAATGTATCATGATCAGGGACATATTCCTTTTAAGCTGACCGGTTTTAAATGGAATGCTGATAAACAGCAAATGGATAGTGTAAAAGGGGTAAACATTACGATGGGTTTGCCAATCATCCGAACTTCTGTAGATCATGGAACAGCTTTTGAAATCGCCGGAAAAGGTGTAGCTAGTGCGGATGCGATGGTTTTGGCAATTGAATCGGCAGTACAACTGTCTAAATATAAAAAATAGTTAAGGACATGATAGCGGTAATCGCAGATGATTTAACGGGTGCGGCAGAATTGGCAGGAATAGGTTTAAACTATGGTTTAAATGTTGAAATTTCAGCTAAAGTGCCGTCCGTATCCCAAATCGATCTGTTAGTTATTGCCACAGATACACGTTCTAAAACTGAAGATGAAGCTGTTGCTGATATGCTAGAAGTGACGAAACAAATTGCATTGTTGAAACCAGAGTTTATTTTTAAAAAAGTTGATTCTGTGCTTCGGGGATACATTGTTTCTGAAATAAACGCTCAATTGAAGGTTTTAGAATATAAAAAGGCCCTGCTTATTCCGGCAAATCCGGCATTAGGCAGAACGATAGAAAATGGTAATTATCTTATTGACGGAATTCCCATTTCGCAAACAGGATTTTCAAGCGATCCGGAATTTCCTGCCAGGCATTCTGTAGTGCTTGACTTGTTAAAATCAGATCCGGCTGTACATGTTAGAAAATATTCTGATCCCGTCATGGAAAATGGGATAACTGTTGGAGAAACAAAATCTGATTCAGATTTACTGGGATGGGCGAAATTGGGCACTAAAGATGTTTTACTTGCAGGCGCTTCAGGTTTTTTCAGGGCGGTATTAAGCAAGGCAGGTTTCATTAAAAAAGCCAATCATCAGTCATCCGAAATTCTTTCCGGTCCTTTGCTTTATGTATTTGGAAGTGCTTTTTCTAAAAGTAAAGATATTGCCAAAAATATTTTATCAGGAGGCGGACCGGTTTATTACCTGCCTGAAGCACTGATAAATGGTAAGGATAATAATCGTGAGCTTGATCGTTGCAGTGATGAAATATGTAACTTGATAAATATTAATGAAAAAGCAATTATTGCAATAGATGCTTTGAAGGAAATTCCAGTAAGTGCATTGGAATTGAGAACCATTATGGCCCAGCTTGTAAAAAAAGTTTTTAATAAAGTAAATATTAAAGAACTGATCATTGAAGGTGGCTCGACCGCATCGGCGATATTGAAGAGTCTTGAAATTGAAACCTTAAAACCTGTTAACGAATATGCGACAGGGGTGATCCGTAGTAAAGTTAACAGCGAAGAAAATTTATATGTTACATTAAAGCCAGGTAGTTATAGCTGGCCTAACCAAGTTTTAACGTTCTAAGAACAAAAAGACCATAAACCTTTTTTTTATATGGATAAATCTCTTTTAAGTGGTATTGATTACGCTATAATTATTGCAGTATTACTTATTACGCTGTATTTTGGTTTTAGATTTTCCCGTAATCAAAATTCAACCCAAACTTATTTTGCTGCTCATGGAAGGGTCCCCACATGGGCAATTGGTATGTCATTACTGGCTACATTAATTAGTAGTGTGACTTTTCTCGGATATCCCGGTGAAGGATATTCATCTAACTGGATCTTGCTGGTTCAGGGTTTAATGGTACCTATTGTTTTATTGGGTACTATCTGGTTTATTGTTCCGCTGTACCGTAAAGTAATAGGCTTAAGCACGTACGAGTACTTCGAAAAGCGATTTGGCCCTGTAGCTCGTTATTACAGTTCAATTGCCTTCGTTCTCCGGCAGTTTTCTGGAATGGGAACAGTGTTTTATTTATTAGCAATAGCTATATCAAGCATGACGGGCGGTAATCCATTTCTTATTATCGCTGTAGTCGGTTTTATAATCATTGTCGTTAACCTTATGGGAGGAATTGAAGCCGTAATCTGGTTAGATGTTTTCCAGGGTTTCATGCTTTTTGCCAGCGGAATATTATGTCTGATAGTTATTCTGTTTTCTGTTGATGGCGGCCCTTCTGCAGTCTGGGATATCGCCAAGGCAAACGGACGAACAGGTTTTGGACCTTATGACCTTGATTTTACACGTTTAACATTCATCGTTATGGTGATTAATGGTGCTTTTTATGCCATCCAGAAATACGGAACTGATCAGACAGTAGTGCAACGTTATTTAACCGCCAGAAGCGATAAATCGGCCATCCGGGCATCCATGATGGGCATTTTACTAACAGTACCCGTGTGGACCATGTTTATGTTTATCGGCACAGCCTTGTTTGTGTTTTATAAACAGCAACCCCTGCCTGCAGGAATTCGTCCTGATGCTGTTTTTCCGTATTTTATCATGACTCACCTTCCAACCGGCGTGATCGGATTTATTCTGGCTGCAATGATTTCGGCTGCAATATGCAGTTTAAGTGCGGATTTAAATTCTCTGGCGGCCGTGGGAATAGAGGATTATTACAAGAAGTTGCGCCCTAAAAATGCTGATATTCAATACTTAAAGGTTAGTAAAATATTAGTGGTAATTTCCGGCCTAATCTCAATCGGTATTGGCGCTATTTATATTAATTTGGGTAATGAAGGGATTTTAGGAATTATTTTCACTCTTTACGCCATCTTTTCCGGTGGCATTGTAGGAATCTTCCTTTTAGGGTTATTTAGTGCCAGAGCCAACAGGCAGGGTATCAATATCGCGATTGTAGTTTGCATTATCTTTACGGCCTATGCCTTTTTGACTTCCACTAAAATTGGTTTCGGAGAAAATAATTTTTTATTACTTGATATGGGAGTATACAACTTTACCCATAATAAACTCATGCTGGGTGTGTATAGCCATCTTGTAGTTATTGTTGTTGGTTACGTCGCTAGTTTGTTCTTCCCAAAACCTAAACTGGATAAGTTTTTACTTTATAGCGGCTGGCAGGAAGCAAGAAAGGAGCGGAAAGAAGAGCAATTACGTGCGGAGGCAGAGAACTTATCTAAATAAATGTTTATGAAGTTTGTATTTGTATTTTGTTTTTCTATCCTCGTAAATCTTTCATTTGCGCAAACTTCTGATAATGCGTTTAAAAAACCTTTAAAAGATGTTATCGCCCAGATAGAGAATCAGTTTCACGTTAAAATCCGTTATCCCGAAGACCTGGTAAAAGACAGGATAGTTACATACGCAGGCTGGCGCTTTCGCCCGGATTTAGAGGAAACTTTAACCAACGTTTTATCTTCTCAGGATATCACCTTTGCCAAAGAAGGCGAGGGGAAATATAAACTTCAAAGTTTTCAATATCATCTCAAAACACCATTACAGGGTAAACAGCAGCTGGATTTTCTTTCTCTGTATTACAACGATACTGCAAGCTGGGAAAAACGCAGGGCAGAACTAAAAAGCTGCATGTGGGAAGCTTTGCAACTTTCGCCAATGCCTGCTAAACCTAAGAGTAAACCTTTTACCAGCAATAAAAGAACATTTGATGGCTATACAGTGGAGAATGTTGCCCTGGAAGTTTTACCTGGGCTATATGTTTCAGGTTCATTGTATCAACCCTTAAATTCTAAGGGGAAAATTCCTGTTATTTTAAATCCGGACGGGCATTTTGGTGATGGCCGATATCGTGCAGATGCTCAATACCGTTGTGCTATGCAGGCAAGAATGGGAGCGATGGCTTTCAGTTATGATTTATTTGCATGGGGCGAATCTCTTTTGCAATTTAAAACCGAAGATCACAGAAGGGCGCTTGCCCAAACTATCCAGTTTTTAAACAGTGAACGGATCCTGGATTGGATGCTGTCCTTGAAAAATGCAGATCCTAAGCGTGTTGCTATAACTGGAGGCTCAGGCGGAGGTAGTCAGACCATGCTGGTTACCGCCTTAGACAATAGAATCACATTAAGTGTTCCGGTTGTTATGCTTTCTTCTTACCATAGTGGTGGCTGCCCTTGCGAGAGCGGAATGGGGGTTCATTTATGCGGTGGAGGAACTAATAACGTAGAAATAGCTGCTATGGCAGCACCGCGACCTCAACTGGCCATCTCCGATGGTAAAGACTGGACGCAGCAGGTTCCGGAGGTTGAATTTCCCTTTGTTAAAAGAATTTATAGTTTTTATGGCAAAGCCGATGCGGTTCAAAACGTTCATCTTGCCTCCGAAGGACACGATTACGGAATTAATAAACGCCTGGCGTTATATGATTTTTTATCGGAGAACTTCAGGCTGGATCTGAGAAAAGTACAGGATAAAACTGGTAAAATTGATGAGTCGAAGGTTACGATAGAGAAATATCCGGCAATGTATGTGTTCGGTGAAAAAGGTGAGAAGCTCCCTCCAAATGCCATAAAAAGCTTTGAAGAATTGGAAAAAGTATTCGCAAACAGTAAGAAATAAATTATGCAAAGCAGAAGAGTTTTTTTAAGAAACACAGCTTTATTAACCGCCGGTTTATGCATTCCGGATGTGCTTGCCTGGGCTGTTCCTCATAAAAATCAGCGTTACAAAATTGCTGTTATCGACCTGATGATTTTAAAGCGTCAGAAACTTAGTGCTTTACCTTTGGCTAAAGAATTGGGTGCGGATGGGCTGGAGGTAGATATGGGAGGTTTAGGAAACAGAGAAACCTTCGATAATCAGTTGGCAAAACCAGAAATTTTACAACAGTATATTGATAAAGCCAGGGAACTGAATCTCGAAATTTGTTCTTTAGCTATGACTGGTTTTTATGCCCAGTCTTTTGCTACCCGCCCCACTTATCAGCGTATGGTGCAGGATTGCATTGATACCATGAAAGCTTTAGATGTTAAAGTTGCCTTTTTACCTTTAGGTATTCAGGGAGATCTGGTTAAAAACCCTGAACTGCGACCAGCTATTGTAGAACGACTAAAAGTAGTCGGAAAAATGGCTAAAAAGGCTGGCGTGGTAATTGGGATCGAAACCGCCCTGGATGCAAAGGGCGAAGTTCAGCTGTTGAAAGATATTGATTGTAAAGCTATCCGGATATACTTCAATTTTTCTAATCCTTTAAAAGAAGGCCGCGATTTACATAATGAACTTCGTATTCTTGGTAAAAAGCGTATTTGTATGATCCATTGTACCGATGAAGATGGAGTTTGGTTAGAAAACAATACACGCATGGATATGCGAAAGGTAAAGCAAACCCTGGACGATATTGGTTATAAAGGATGGTTAGTTATAGAGCGTTCGAGGGATCAGAAAGATCCAACCAATGTTCGTAAAAACTTTTCGGCGAATACTGCTTATATGAAACAGATTTTTCAGGCCGCGAAATAATGGGTTGAAAGTGAATTAGTATATTTTGGGTTTTTTACAGAGATTTTAGAGGCATATAGTGTGACCAATAGCTGTGTTGTCCTTCAAATTAGAGAGTTAGTGGCAGGCAGGACAATATGAATATTTCTTAAAGTAAATCTTTATACTCTAATGATAATATCATACAATACCTGGAGAACTTGATATAAAAAAACACAGTATCCTCCCTATATTTTTGTATAGAAGCTAACCAGTCTAAAGTTTTATTAAAAATTTCCTTGATCCAAAATTGTTTGGCTTTAAGCTTTTGTTTTTAAATGAACATGCACAAACTGCCCGGTATTTTATTTGCCTTGTTTATCTCAATTCAGGCTTTTTCGCAAGATCTGCAAATTCTGGATGTCCGTTGTGAAAATAAGGTAAATCCTTTAGGTGTCGATATTTCTACTCCCCGTTTAAGCTGGAAGCTAAGTTCCTCAGAAAGAAACGTTAAACAAACGTCTTACAGAATTCTTGTTGCCGATGATGCTCTTAAGCTTCGAAACAATATTGGCAATATTTGGGATTCTAAAAAACTCAATTCCTCTGCATCCATTCAGGTAAGTATTGCTGGGAAGCCATTACTTCCTGCAAAAACGTATTACTGGAAGGTAATGATTTGGGATAATAAAAATCATCAGTCCTCATGGTCGCAAACATCAAGTTTTCAGATGGGGCTTCTAAAACAATCCGACTGGAAGGGAGCAAAGTGGATTGCGCATGAAAAACTGCCAGACTCTTTAGTTTACTCACTGGTAACAGATAAGAAGATAGACAAGATTTCTACCAATAATATCTTACCGTTATTAAGAAAGAACTTCGTTGTTAAAAAAAAGGTTAAAAAAGCTTCAGCATTCTTATCAGGTTTAGGACATTTTGAGTTCAGCATTAATGGCAGAAAGGTAGGAGATCATTTTCTTGACGCTGGCTGGACAAAATATGATAAAGAGGCTTTGTATGTAACTTTCGACATCACCAATCAAGTAAAACAGGGCAATAATGCCCTTGGTGTAATGCTTGGAAACGGCTTTTATTACGTTCCTCCTGTAAAAGGACGATTTCGTAAATTAAAAACATCTTTCGGTTACCCTAAGATGATAAGCAGGATCCTTATTGAGTATACTGATGGAACTTCTGAAAATATCATCAGCGATAACACCTGGAAAACCTCTAAAGGTCCAATAACTTTCTCAAGCATATATGGTGGCGAAGATTACAATGCTACTCTTGAACAAAAAGGCTGGGACGCACCCGGCTTTAACGATAAAAATTGGAAATCCGTTCTTATAGTGGATGGCCCACCCCGGCTGAATTCTCAAATGGCTGATCCACTAAAAATATTTGACCGTTTTTCGCCCGTAAAAGCCAGCAGACTTGACAATGGAAACACGGTTTATGATTTGGCGCAGAATGCTTCGGGTATTATAGAGCTGAAGGTTAAAGGAAAAAGGGGAGATACGATCAGGGTAACGCCTGCCGAATTATTGAAGGATGATGGTTCTGTAAATCAGCGGCCAACCGGCAGTCCATTTTATTTCGAATACATTCTCAAGGGTGAAGGCGAAGAAACCTGGCAACCTCGTTTTACTTATTATGGATTCAGATACCTTGAAGTTAAGGGTGGAGTTCGACCAGGAGATAGGAATAGTACAAATCTTCCTCAAATTTTAGAAATAAAGGGATTGCATACCCGGAATGCCGCCGAAAGAGCCGGATCCTTTATATCATCAAACGAGCTGTTTAATAAAACAGATGAATTGATTGACTGGGCTATTAAAAGCAATATGGCAAGCGTATTCACCGATTGTCCGCATCGTGAAAAACTGGGCTGGTTAGAAGAAGCACATTTGGTTGGCGCATCTGTTCGATATAATTACGATATCGTCAATCTTGGCAGGAAAATTATCCAGGATATGAAAGCTTCCCAATTGCCTGATGGATTAGTTCCGGAGATTGCACCCGAATATGTGAAATTTGAATATGGCGATGGTATGTTTCGTGACTCGCCCGAATGGGGAAGCAACAGCATAATCATGCCCTGGTATATGTATCAATGGTACGGCGATAAGCAGGCGCTTGTGTCCAGCTATCCGATGATGCAGAAGTATATTTCTTATCTTCAGACTAAAGCGAAAAATAACATTCTTTCTCAGGGACTTGGTGATTGGTACGACCTGGGTCCTAAACCACCGGGTGTATCTCAGCTCACTCCAATGGGTGTAACCGGTACCGCTATATTTTATTACGATTTAAATATAATGGATAGCATTGCTCAGCTGATGGGCAAACCCGATGATGCTGCAAAATACCGCAAACTTGCGGCAGAAGTTAAAGCATCTTTCAATGCAACTTTCTTTAATAAAGAAACCAAACAATATGCAACAGGAAGTCAGGCAGCTAATGCCATGGCTATTTATATGAAACTGGTGGAACCTGAATATAAAGCTGCGGTATTGGATAATATTATAAAAGATATTCGCGATAGAGGCAATGCTTTAACTGCCGGTGACATAGGCTACCGTTACCTGTTACGTGTTCTCGAAAATGAAGGTCGTTCGGATGTGATTTTTGATATGAACAGCCGCACCGATGTTCCGGGTTACGGTTACCAGTTAGCAAAAGGCGCGACGGCGCTTACAGAGTCATGGGCAGCATTGCCTACAGTTTCAAACAATCACTTTATGCTGGGGCATTTAATGGAATGGTTCTATAGCGGCCTGGGCGGAATCCGGGCAGCTAATGGTTCGGTTGCTTTTAATGAAATAGATATTAAACCGGAAGTAGTTGGTGATGTAACCTTCGCTAACACGAGTTATAATTCTCCTTACGGGATGATAAAATCTGAATGGAAGAAAACAGCAAATGGTTTTGAAATAGATGTTGAAATTCCTGCTAATACTACGGCGATGATTTATCTTCCTGCAAAAGAATCTAGTAGAATTTTTGAGGGAAATGCCGATTTGGCTAAATTAAATTCTGCGAGTTTGAAACAAATAGGATATAAAGAAGGAAGAGCTTTAATAAAAGTTGGTTCAGGGAATTACAAGTTTAGTGTAAGTAATTAAACATGAGAAATAGTATTAACAGCTTTCTAGCTATACAATATATATCCTTCGTAGGTTGGAGATTGCCACGGCTCCATCACACAAAATCTAACCCAAGCCTCGCAGTGGCGAAGAGTGGGCAAGGATACTTTTCCAAACAAAGAAGCAATTCAACATATTACCGTCATTGCGAGGCTGAAGCTATGGCCTTGAGCAAAGAGCCGTGGCAATCTTTAGCCTACAGAGACTCTCACCAAGTAATAAAAACAGTTGCTTATTTATTGATATTTGTCTCAATTCTCTCATCAAACTCCTTCGCACAACAAAAGAACATAGTTTCTCAGTCCGAAATGCAGGCCATTTACAATGAAGTAAAAACGCCTTACAAGTACGGTATGGTGCTGGTTCCTGACGATGATTCTAAGAAAATTGATTGCCCGAGCGTTTTTCGTAAAGGTAAATATTGGTACATGACCTATGTTGTTTTTGATGGCAGGGGTTATGAAACCTGGCTTTCAAAAAGTAAAGATTTGCTAAACTGGGAGAAACAGGGCCGGGTCATGTCATTTGGTGACACCACTAAATGGGATGGGAGTCAGCGGGCTGGATATATTGCATTGCAGGATACTAAATGGGGGGGAAGTTATGCCCTTAAAGAATACAAAGGCAAATACTGGATGTCCTATTTTGGCGGCCAAACTAAAGGTTATGAAGCCGGGGATCTAAGTATTGGTATGTCTTATACAACCGGAAATCCGGCCAAGCCTCATGAATGGAAACGTTTACCGGAACCCCTGTTCACGGCAAAAGATGCAGACGTTCGCTGGTGGGAAAACCGCAAATTGTTTAAAAGTTCTGTGGTTTGGGATAAACAGGAAACTACCGGACATCCTTTTGTAATGTATTATAATGCCAATGGCGATTCGGCGAAAAATAATCTTAAAACCCGCTGGTTCGAGCGTATAGGAATGGCGGTTTCTGATGACATGATCAGCTGGAAGCGATTCAATCCCGAGCCGGTGGTTCATCATCCCGTCGGAATAACCGGCGATGCTGTTGTTCAGAAAATGGGCGATACCTGGGTTATGTTCTATTTCGGGGCATTTTGGCAAGATAGAAAGGGAGCCTTCAACCGTTTTGCGGCTTCTAAAGATATGGTTAACTGGACAGACTGGACAGGGGAGAACCTTGTTCAGTCGTCAGAACCTTATGACGAGTTATATGCCCACAAATCCTTTGTGATAAAACACAAAGGTGTAGTTTATCATTATTACTGCGCTGTTAATAAAAAAGAGCAGAGAGGCATTGCGGTAGCAACATCAAAAGATCTTGGCAAGAGCAAAATCAATTTTATCACATCTAAAAAGTAGATACATGTCGTCGTTTGGAAAAAGAGTCGTTTTTTTTGTGTTTACCTTTTTTGCGTGTACAGCGGTTTCTGCCCAGCCTCGCAGCAGAACGAGCTTTAACAAAGACTGGAAATTCTTTTTAGGAGATGCCGCGAGAGCTAAAGAGGCAAGCTTTGATGATTCTAGGTGGAGAGTATTGAACCTGCCGCACGACTGGAGTATTGAAGGATCTTTTGATGAAAAAAATCCGGCCAAGCCGGAAGGTGGTGGTTTACCTACCGGGATTGCATGGTACCGCAAAACCTTTGCTGTACCTGCAAGTTCATCCTCAAAAAATATAGTTATCGAATTTGACGGAATCTATCGTGATAGTGAAGTTTGGGTTAACGGCAAGTATTTAGGAAAGAGACCCAATGGTTATATCTCTTTCGCATACGATATTACATCCTGTTTAAAATTTGGCCAGCCAAACACAATAGCTGTTCGTGTGGATAATTCTTTGCAACCTAATTCACGCTGGTATTCAGGTTCGGGAATTTACAGGAATGTTTGGCTTACCACTACTTCAAATGTGGCAGTGGACCATTGGGGGACATTTATTACAACTCCTGAAGTAAGCCAGGCGAGTGCCACTGTAAATCTTGCTGTTAAATTAAAAAATACAGGAAGCAATTCGGGCTCGGTAAAAGTGAATTCTATTGTTTATGGACCAAACGGTGCAAAAATCGCAGAAGTGGTTTCTTCTGGAGTTTCATTAAAAGACAAAGTAATCTCGCTCACGCAGACTTTAAGAGTAAAGGAACCTAAATTATGGTCTACGGATAATCCACATCAGTATAAAGCGGTTACAAGGGTATATACTGGAAAAAAACTCTTAGACGAGTATGTAACATCCTTTGGAATCCGGTATTTCAAGTTTGATGCTGCCACCGGATTTTCTCTCAACGGAAAATCTCTTAAGATCTTGGGTGTATGTAATCACCATGATTTAGGCGCTCTTGGCGCAGCATTTAATACCCGTGCGGCAGAACGTCAGCTGGAAATTTTAAAGGAGATGGGTTGCAATGCCATTCGTACCGCACATAACCCTCCGGCACCCGAGCTATTGGATCTTTGTGATAAGATGGGATTCCTGGTTATGGATGAATCTTTTGATATGTGGAGGAAGAAGAAAACTTCGCAGGATTATCATAAAGATTTCCCTGAATGGCATAAAGCCGATCTGGAGGATATGGTTAAACGCGACCGCAATCACCCTTCAATAATTCTTTGGAGTATTGGTAATGAAATTCGCGAGCAATTTGACAGCACCGGAATTGCTATAACCCGAGATCTGGTTCGGATAGTTAAAAATCTGGATACTTCCAGACCTGTAATGTCCGCCTTAACAGAAACCGTGGCCGAAAAAAACTTTATGTATCAGGCTGGTGTTCTGGATCTGTATGGCTTAAATTACAATCATAAGCTTTATAAAGATTTCCCGAAGAACTACCCGGGGCAAAAATTTCTGGCTACAGAAACAACTTCTGCATTGCAAACAAGGGGCTTTTATGATACCCCGCCGGATACTATTCGCCGATGGCCGAGAAATGGTAAAACAAAGCTGACAGAAGGAAATTCAGAAATTGCTGTTTCGTCATACGACAATGTTTCGGCATACTGGGGCTCTACTCACGAAGAAACCTGGAAGGAAGTGAAGAAATACCCTCATGTTTCCGGGCTTTTTGTATGGACAGGTTTTGATTACCTGGGAGAACCTATCCCTTATCCATGGCCTGCCAGAAGCTCATATTTTGGAATTATCGATTTAGCCGGTTTTCCTAAAAATGCGTATTACATGTACAAAAGCGAATGGACCAATACCCCTGTCCTCCACCTTTTGCCACACTGGAACTGGACGGCTGGAAAATCCGTCGACGTTTGGGCCTATTACAATAATGCCGATGAAGTGGAACTTTTTCTTAATGGGAGATCCTTAGGATCAAAAAAGAAAGAAGGAGAAGATCTGCATGTTGAATGGAAAGTGAACTATGAGCCGGGAATACTTAAAGCTATATCACGTAAAAACGGAAAAGTAATTTTAACCCGAGAAGTTAAAACAGCTGGTGCACCCTCTAAAATAGAACTTTCTGCCGATAGAAATACGATCCAAGCCGATGGAAAAGATCTTTCGTTTATTACTGTAAGAATATTGGATGCTGAAGGTAACCTGGTTCCTGACGCTGACAACCTGGTGAAGTTTAACATGACTGGTAACGGATTTATTGCCGGAGTGGATAACGGTTATCAGGCAAGTATGGAATCTTTTAAAACTCCGTACCGGAAGGCCTTTAAAGGAATGTGTCTGGCAATTATACAATCAAAAGAAAAATCTGGTGAAATAAACTTGCAAGCCTCGTCTGAAGGGTTACAACCAATGTCTATAACAATTAAAAGCAAGTGATTATGAAGTCATCCTATGTAACTACTACTCACACTAAGTTTTTTGAAAATATCCAGGTGGATATGCATTCTGCTACACCAAAATATTTACAACTGGCTCATTCTATTCTCGAAGCCATCGAGCTTGGCAAAATCCATAAAAATATTCTGCTGCCCTCTCTTAACGAACTCACGAATAATTTAGAGATTTCCAGAGAGACCGCCGACCGGAGCTATAAATATTTACAGCATTTAGGAGTATTAAATGCAATCCCGGGAAAGGGACATTATATTATTACTACTGAAATAAAACAGGAGCTTAAAATTTGCCTCCTGATTAATAAGATCAGTGACGAAAAAAAGGTTTTCTATGATGCTTTTGTGGCAAACCTGGGCACGCACGTGCCCATAGATTTCTACATTTTCAATAATGATTTCAATCTGTTTAAAAGGCTCCTGGCCCAGAAAAACGATTATTCTCATTATGCTGTAATGCCTCATTTCCGGGATAATGCCGACGAAGCAGAACTTCTAATAAATTCAATACCCAAAGAAAAACTAATTCTGCTGGATAAAGCACTTCCTGGGGTCCAGGGGAAATATGGCTGTGTGTATGAAAATTTCAGAAAAGATATTTACAGAGCACTCGAAAAAGCCATCACTCCACTCAGTAAGTACAATACCATTAAGCTGGTATTTCCCGAGAATAGTTATTATCCGGAAGATATTATTCATGGTTTTAATTCCTTTTGTCTTCAGTATGCTTTTGAAAGAGAGGTTATCCACACTGTTAAAAATGAAATACTTAAAAGTGGTGTTGTATATATATGCCTTACAGAAAGTGACTTAGTTTCGCTTATCGAAAAGATAGATATAACTGATTTTAATGTGGGATCGGATATAGGGATAATTTCTTACAATGAAACCCCAATGAAGAAATTTATACTCAAAGGAATAACCACGATTTCTACCGATTATAAGCATATGGGAGAACTGGCAGCTGAAATGATAGCTAAGGATTACCGGGAGAAAGTTGAGCTTCCATTTATGATTAACCTGAGAGCATCTCTTTAAATCAACTGATTAATGACCATTCTATCTAAACGTTTTGTTCTCGTAGTTTTTCTGTTCGTTTTGTTTAGTATTTTCCCTGCCGACGCCGCGGAGATTTGGGTGTCTCCTAATGGGAATAATGAGAATCCTGGTACCAAGCAAAAACCTCTGGCAGATATTGGGCTTGCATTACGTAAAGCCCGCGAGTTAAGACGTTTATCAGACCCATCAATTGCAGAAGGCATTTCAATTATTCTTAAGGGTGGAATTTACACGCTGGACGAACCATTGTTTATCAGGCCGGAGGATTCTGGAACAGCCGAAAGTCCGACCATATTTCAGGCTGCTCCCGGCGAAAAACCAGTACTTAGCGGCGGCATAAGCGTTAAGGGATGGAACAAAGCTTCTGGAAACATAAATGGTTTACCCGCAGAAGCTCAAGGAAAAGTTTGGGTCGCAAATGCTCCTGCAATTGCGGATAATGTTTTGGATTTCAGGCAGCTTTGGGTAAATAATGTAAAAGCGGTGCGTTCACGCGATGTGAAAATCGGTACAATGAGCCGCATTCTGTCATGGAACAAAAAGGATGAAACCTGCTGGATACCTAAGCCTTCTGCGGATATAAGAAATGCCAAAGGCATGGAGATGTTTATTCATCAATGGTGGGCCATTGCAATTTTAAGAATTAAGTCGGTGGAGATGAAAGGAGATAGCGCAAAACTATCGTTTTATCAACCGGAAAGTCGTGTTCAATCAGAGCATCCTTGGCCGGCTCCCTGGATTTCTAAAGAAACAGGCAACTCGGCTTTTTTTCTGTCTAATGCGATAGAGTTTTTAAATGAACCAGGCGAGTGGTACCTGGATAAGCAGCAAAGGAAAATTTATTACTGGCCAAAAAGTAATGAAAATCTAAATACGGCCAGTGTAACGGTTCCTTATTTAGAAACCCTTGTTAAAATGCAGGGTACTATAGATAATCCTGTTTCATATGTTTCTTTTAGAGGAATATCCTTTCAGCATTCAAGCTGGTTAAGACCATCCAGTGAGGGGCATGTCCCGCATCAGTCTGGTATGTATATGCTGGATGCTTACAAACTTAAAATCCCAGGAACACCTGATAAAGCAGGAATGGAAAATCAGGCCTGGGTTGGCCGTCCGGCCGCTGCAGTTGAAGTATCTTTTGCCAGCAATACAGTATTCGAGGCTTGCCGGTTCGAGCACCTCGCTTCAACAGGTCTGGATTATAAAAGAGGTACGCGGAACGACCAGATAAAAGGCAATCTGTTTAAGGATATCGGAGGTACAGGAATTCATGTGGGTGTATATTCGGATGAAAGTCATGAGGTTCATGTTCCTTACAACCCCTCGGATGAACGGGATGTTTGTACGAATGTATTGGTACGCAACAACCTGGTTACCGATGTTACGAATGAAGATTGGGGCGCGATCGGTATTAGTGCAGGTTATGTAAAGGGAATCAATATAGAGCATAATGATGTAAGTGAGGTTTCTTATACCGGAATTTCTATGGGATGGGGATGGTCTAAGACTGTAAATACCATGCGAAATAATCGAATTGTTGCTAATAAAATACAACGCTATGGAAAGCACATGTATGATGTATCTTCCATTTATACCTTGTCTGCACAACCTTCTTCTCTGATTGCTGAGAATTACATCGACAGTATTTATATAGCGCCATATGCTCATGACCCTAACCATTGGTTTTATTTATATACGGACGAGGGCTCTTCATTTTTTACTGTAAAAAACAACTGGACACCATCTGATAAATATCTTCAGAATGCAAACGGACCCGGGAATCTATGGCAGAATAATGGCCCGCAGGTAGCAGACAGTATTAAATTCAAAGCCGGATTACAGGCTTCTTATAGGTATTTATTAAAAGACAGGCTACCGGTCTCTGCCGACAGAGAAATTAATCATTCCGAGAAAACAAAGGTCTTAGAGTTGATTGGTGCTTCGGGAACAAAACACAATATAAATACTCTCGATCAGGTTGTCCGTAAGTACGGAATCACCCGGGAAAATATCTACCAATGGAACAATCATACGGTAATTTATGGTGCTATTGAGAATCCTGAAAAGATCAGGAAAGACCTGTTAGTTAAGTTTAATGATAGTTATGTAAAAATTTATAACACACCGTTTTATGAATTCAGCAGGAAAAGGAATTGCCCGGGTTCAACAACAGTAAAGGAATGGGATAATATCCTGCTTACAGCAAACCTGGTTAAAGATTCTCTTTTACAAAAAGAATATCTTGATTATCATGCTACCCAGTTTAAACAATGGCCCGAAGTTTCAAAAGGTTTCTGTAATGCAAATTTCCAGCAATTGCAGGTATTTAAAAATGCCGGCCAGCTGATGCTGATTATCAGCATTCCGAAAGGAGCCAGCCTTGATCAGTTAAATCCTAAAACTTCGGAAAATAATCCGCGCGTAAATGACTGGAATAATTTAATGAAGAAATATCAGGAAGGAATTGAAGGGACAAAGGCGGGAGAAACCTGGGTTTTTTTAGAGAAAGTAAAAGGTCTAAATTAAAAAATTAAAAATTAAAAAGGCCGCCGGGATATTCATTAAGCTCACAAAGTTGAGATGGCCGAAGATCAGGGCGGGTGAGGTTATATATGCTAAAACTAGGAATACTGGGCCTTGGTGAAGGCCGCAGCACAATGTCGGCGGCTCTGGCCAGCGAAAAATGGGAGCTTAAAACAATCTGCGATGCAAACGAAGAGATGTGCAGACAACGCGCTAAAGAATTCGATTTCCATAATTACACTACCAGCTACCAAACCATGCTGGATGATAAGGAAATTGACGTTATTGCTATTTACACACCAGACCATCTTCATGCAGAACATGTTAAGCAAGCTTTATTGCACGATAAGCATGTAGTATGCACCAAACCCTTTATTGATGATTTAAGCAAAGCGAACGAATTACTTGAGGTGGCTGCACAAACAGGTAAACGAGTTTTTGTGGGACAGAGTTCACGGTTTTTTGAACCGGCAAAACGGCAGCGGAAAGATTACGAAAATGGTTTATTAGGTGAGCTGATCACTATCGAGAGCCATTACCATGCTGATCATCGCTGGTTTTTAAAAAAGGGTTGGTCTCTGCTAAATTCCTTTAAATGGCTGTATGGTGGTTTAAGCCATCCTGTCGATTTTATACGTTGGTATCTGCCGAATATTGAAGAGGTGATGGGATACGGAATGATCAGCAGTAATGGAAATACAGCGGGATTGAAAAATGAGGATACCATGCACTTTATTTTTAAGTCAAGTGATGGACGAATAGCCCGTGTTAGCGGCGCATATACCGGCCCGACACAGCCTGCGAGCAGAGACAGTGGTATGAGTTGTATTTTGAGATGTACCGAAGGAGCCTCTCAGGCAGACTATCATGAGTTGCGTTATTCGGTTACAGATAAATCCGGAGAGGAAAAAATCGTCCGTTGGGGCGACGATACTATGAAGCACTATTTCCGTTTTGAAGGACAAAGCCATCATGCCGGGGAGTATCAAAACTACCTGGAATATTTTGCCGATAGCATCAACGAAAACTTCACCGCATATCCTGATTTAAAAGAGGGCATAGGCACTATCGCATTGCTTCAGGCCATGGATAAATCGCTGGAAACAGGTCTGCCTGTTAAGGTTGAGGATATGTTAAACGCTCATAATATTTCACGTAAATCAATTAGTTTATAACATGGATGGTCTTGTAGAACGCTTAACGGTTTTAGATTATGCCATCGTGGTAGCATATCTGGTGATATTGTTCATCATCGGCTACAGGGCAAGTTTTTCCAATAAAATAGAAACTGATGAATCATTGTTCCTGGCTAACAAATCTTTAACCTGGCCAAGTATAGGTTTTAATATGTGGGGCACAAATGTAGGGCCTTCAATGCTGCTTGCCTTTGCAAGTATCGGTTATAGCACCGGCATTGTTGCTGTAAATTTTGACTGGTACGCCTTTGTGTTTCTTTTACTGCTGGCCATTGTTTTTGCGCCGAAATACCTTGCCGCCAAAGTTTCTACAATGCCCGAATTTATGGGTAAGCGCTATGGTGGTTCTACTCAAAATATACTTGCATGGTATGCTTTAATAAAGATTTTAATTTCCTGGCTGTCACTCGGTTTATTTGCCGGAGGATTTCTTGTAAGGCAAATTTTAGGTATTCCGATGTGGGAGTCAGTAATCGTACTGGTGCTTTTTGCAGGCATATTTGCCTATGCCGGGGGCCTGAAAGCAATTGCTAAAGTGAACGTTTTCCAAATGATCTTATTAATAGGCGTTTCATTAACCTTAACAATTCTGGGTATAATCAAAGTAGGAGGTATATCTAAAATGTATAGCAGTGTTCCTTCTGATTATTGGAGTTTAATCCATCCGGCAAGCGATACCAAATATCCGTGGCCAGCTATCCTTTTAGGATACCCGGTATCGGCCGTTGCATTTTTCTGTACAGATCAGGCGATGGTACAATCTGTGCTAGGTGCTAAAAGCCTGGAACATGGTCAGTTAGGTGTTAACTTTATCGGATGGTTGAAGATTCTTTCACTCCCCTTATTTATTCTAACGGGTGTGCTTTGCTTTATTTTATATCCGAATTTAAATGATCCGGCAGAAGCTTACATGACTATGGTTACTAATCTTTTCCCTCCCGGGATGAATGGTTTGGTGATTGTAGTTTTAATAGCGGTTTTAGTAGGGACAATTGGCTCGTCGCTTAATTCTTTAAGTACAGTTTTTACAATGGATGTTTATGCCAAGAAAATCAATCCGAATGCTACCAATAAAGAAATCATTAAAGTAGGAAGGATGACAGTTATTGCCGGATGCGCTTTTGCGGTAATGATGGCGCTGGCAATTGATAATATAAAAGGCTTAAACCTGTTTGATGTTTTTCAATCTGTGCTGGGTTTTATTGCTCCTCCTTTATCGGTGGTTTTTCTTTTAACTGTATTCTGGAAACGTACTACACGGAAAGCAGTAAACTTTACCTTATCTATAGGTTCGGCGTTTAGTCTTGGGGTAGGTATTACCTATTTGTGGATTTTAACACCTGATAAGTTTCCTTTCTGGCCGCATTATCTGTTATTGTCTTTTTACATTTTCGCCTTTTTGCTGATCGTGGCCATCATCATTTCTTTGCTGGATAATTCTCCTGAAATATATAAGCCAAACCTGGAAGAAACAAAGAACATCGCTAAGCCAACGCCGAAGGTTAAACTTGCCTGGATACTTTTATGTATTGTTATGGTTGGTTTATATCTTCTTTTTAGCTTTTGGTTATAAGCTTGTAATTATCCTCTTATTCGAATTATTTATGCGTTACAACTAATATATAAGCAATATTCAATCATTATTATGAAACCTGCATGAGCTTACCGCTCACAAACTGAGATTTATAAGCTCATGCAAGCTTCATAGCCACTAAAAAAACAAATACATCCAAATGAAAATATCATTTTTATCCAGTCGATTAGTTCTGTTCTGCCTCACGTGCTTGTCCTTAGTATCGATTGAAACATCTCAGGCTCAGTCTAAAGCTACCTGGATCTGGTATCCAGGTGATTTAGAAGTTTGGTTAAGCAATAAAATGCAGGTAAGGCGTACAGAACGCGAAGCGGTATTTCCACCGCTTTGGCAATATTACAGTCCTTATGCCTTGGTAACTTTTCAAACCGAAGTAGATATTCCAAAACCAGATGAGGTGAAAATCTACTCAGAAGGACCTTTTCAATTACTTTTAGATGGTGTCCAGATCTATGGACAGCCAAAATCAATAACAGTTCCTGCCGGGAAACACAAAATTTCCTTTAAAGTTTATAATCAGGAAGTGCTGCCGGCGATTTATATTGCTGGTAACTATGTCAAATCTGATGCCTCCTGGAAGGTGACCAATGAAGATAAACTTTGGATTGATGAAAATGGAAAAGCACAACAATCCGGTACACCATGGATGCCTGTTGGTTCCTGGAATTTTGACTCACCTGAGAATAAACCTTCTGGATTTAAACTAAGAACCACGCCCTGGAACGCAAAAAAAACAGAAAAAATAGGAGCGGGTCAGTTGGTAGATTTTGGTAAAGAAACTTTTGGATATATTAAAATTCACGGTTTAAAAGGAAAAGGTAAAGTAGCACTTTATTATGGAGAATCTCGTGAGGAAGCGCTGGATTCTGCGAGATGCGAAACATTAGATCATTTATCTTTTGATGGAAACCAGCCTGAAACCTACACACATGATGGATCCAAAGCATTCCGCTATGTTCAGGTGCAGGCAGATGCGGGTGTAAAATATGATTCTATTTCGATGCTTTACGAATATTTACCATTAGATTATCGTGGTTCATTCAAATCTTCGGATCAATTATTGAATAAAATTTGGGATGTGTCGGCTTACACGATGCATTTAACGTCGCGCGAATTTTTTATAGACGGAATCAAACGCGACCGTTGGGTTTGGTCCGGCGATGCTTATCAAAGTTATTTAATGAATTATTATTTATTCTTTGATTCGCCTTCTGTAGAACGAACAATGGCAGCTCTTCGCGGAAAAGATCCTGTGACGGCCCATGTAAATATCATAATGGATTATTCGCTGTATTGGTTTGTGGGTGTTTACGATTACTATTTACATACAGGCGATACGAAATTTATCAAAACTTATTATCCACGAATGAAATCTTTGATGGATTTCTGTTTAGAAAGAAGAAACAAAAACGGATTCTTGGAACCATTAGAAGGTGATTGGGTTTTTATTGACTGGGCGAATGGATTACCAAAAACCGGAGAGGTAAGTTTTGAACAAATGCTTTTGGCAAGAAGTTTGGAAGCCATGGCAGTTAGTGCTGAAATTGCAGATGAAAAGGATGACCAGAAAGAATATCAAAAATTAGCTTCTGATTTAAAAACAAAATTATTCGATGTCTTTTGGGATAAGAAAGAAAACGTGATGAAGCACCAGCGTATCGACGGTAAAATGCAGGATATTGTAACCAGATACGCTAATATGTTCGGTATTTTTTTCAATTATTTTACTGAAGAGCAAAAACAAAGTGTAAAAAATAAGGTGTTACTGAATAAAGATGTTCTTCAAATCACAACGCCCTATATGCGTTTTTACGAGTTGGAAGCCTTGTGTGCTATGGGCGAACAGGATTATGTTTTAAAAGAAATGAAAGATTATTGGGGCGGAATGCTGAATGAAGGCGCAACATCTTTCTGGGAAGAATACAATCCAAACAAAAAAGGAACAGAGCATTTAACGATGTATGGTCGTCCTTATGGAAAAAGCCTTTGCCACGCCTGGGGAGCAAGTCCGATCTACTTGTTAGGAAAGTATTATTTAGGAGTTAAACCATTGTCTCCAGGTTATAAAACATGGGCGATTGAACCAAATTTAGGCGGATTAAAATGGATGGAAGGAAAAGTGCCTACGCCAAACGGAGAGATTTCTGTTTACGCAAGCACATCGGAAGTTAAAGTCAAATCTCCGATAGGAACCGGAACGTTGCGACTTAAAAGTAAAACAAAGCCAAGCGTAAAGGGTTTAAGTGCGCAATCCAAAGGAAATGGAGTTTATGAGATAACTATTCCGAAAGGAAAAGAATATATAGTAAAATATTCAGCGATTTAGGATTTTAGCTTCAAAAATGAACTAAAACCGTAGCGTCATGCTGAGCTTGTCGAAGCATAAAGCAGCTCTTCGACAAGCGCAGCATCACAAATTACACATTGGTACCCTGTTAAAGAGGACTACACCAACGCTTCAGTTCCCGCAGCCTGGAAAAAAGCCGGCAAATATTTATACACGAATATTACCAATGACGAAGGAATCAACCATAAAATCATATTCAGTTTACTCTGCAAAAGCAAAACTAGAAAAACCCATTTCGGATGCTACCCATACCTTAACCGAAATTTCTTTTTTAGTAGTTCGCATTACTCTTGACACAGGTATTATTGGAGAATCCTATTTACTAAGCTTTCAATACAGCCCGAAAGCAATTGCCGGTGCGTTGAAAGATGTTGGAGAAATGTTGCTGGGAGAAGAGGTTTACAATACCGTTAAGGTATTTGAGAAAATAAACCACGCCAACGAATATTTCGGAATGGAAGGGATTAACCGCTGGGCACAGGGCGCCTATAATATTGCCATGTGGGATGCCTGGTGCAAAACATTAAATCAGCCGATATGGAAAGTTTTGGGCACGTCAAGAACCGAAGTTCCTATTTACGGTAGCGGAGGCTGGATTTCTTATACCGTTGAAGAACTGATTGATGAAGTAAGTAATTACAAATCCCGTGGATTTAAGGCAGTGAAAATTAAGGTTGGAAAACCAGATTGGAAAGAAGATCTTGAACGCTTACGCCTGGTTCGCGAAGCAGTTGGAATTGATATCAATATTATGATGGATGCCAACCAGGGAATGGATGTAGCATTTGCCCTGCAACTGGCAAAAGCCGCCCGCGATTTAAATATTAACTGGTTTGAAGAACCTATTGATCATACTGATTTTGCCGGTTATCAATTGCTCCGAACTCAGGCTGGTATTTCTTTAGCTATGGGTGAAAGAGAATATTCTACGGTTCCGTTGCGGGAATTGCTGGTGCGCAATGCTATTGATATCTGGCAACCCGATATCCTGAGATTGGGAGGGGTGGAAGCTTGGAGAAACAGCGCTGCTCTTGCAGGAAGTTTTAACATCCCCGTTCTGCCACACTATTATAAAGATTATGATATTCCATTGCTTTGCACTATTTCAAATGGAGCAGGAGCGGAGTCATTCGATTGGATCGACCCTTTAATTGATTATCCTTTAAAGATAAAAAACGGAATGGCGAGTCCTCACAACAGACCTGGCTGGGGATTTGGATTTAAAGATGAGTTTTTACAGGAGGTTTAAATACCAACTCTTTTTTGAATGAGTTTGGCGCATTTTATTGCCGCAGCTAAAATATCTACATTCACTACGCCTTTTTTAATGGTTAACGTGGTGAGTCGTGATACAGTTAAACATGCAATAATACCAGCAGGAGTAAGTCCGACTGGTACAGAGATATCTGTGACACCTTCGGCAAGTTCACTGGTTTTGATATAATGGCCATTTTGCTGTATTTGTTCAAGTGATTGTGCAAACAAATCTTTTTGATCCTCTATATAGTTTTTATATATTTTGTCAGTTTTAAGTATTGAATTTCTTTCAGGTGCGGGCATAAAAGCAAGTAAAACTTTCCCGGAAGCTGTTAAAGGCAAAGGGAAAAGATTTCCTTCTTCTATTGATAAGGCAATAGGCTCGGGACTTTTAGCATGGAGTACCACCATTACCTGGTTAAGATACAATATACTTAAATGACATGATTGCCTTACAGACTGGGCCAATTCTTCTAATGGATGCTGAGCTGCTTTACACAATTCGTCAACCGGCGAGTGCCTGTGTGAAAGGTGGTATAGTTTTAATGTCAATCGGTATTTTCCGGATATTTCATCTCTTAATACATAGCCCCTGCTTTCGAGGCTCATCAACATTCTGTATATCTCGTTAGAATTTCTATTAATACCAGCAGCAATTTCAGTTTGAGAAAGTGGAATAGATTGGGATGATAGATATTCAAGAATATCTAATCCTTTATCGAGCGCTGGAGCCTGATATTTATTATCCTTTTTTGTCATTATTTAAATTAAAGCATTCGATGGCAACAAACATACAGATTGCAATTAATATAGCTGAGAGACATGTTTTAAAACAAAAAAAAAGCAAAATAGATTTTCATATTTGAAAAAAGTATTTATATTTGAATTATAAACCAATAAAACTACTCAGTTTATTTAAATTAAAGTTTGCGCAAAGATAAGCCTTCGGCTTGTCGGTGTTTTAATTAGATTTTTTTTCAACCAGTTTTTAAAAAATTACTAAACTAAGGCCCGGAAAAATGAAGAAATTTTACTAGATGAAAAAGCAGGAATATAAATTTCCCTGCTTCCAAAAATTTAAGTGCACGATCTGCAAATCTGCGCTTAACAGCCAATTATCGATAAATTAACGAATCAGCAATTTATGAAAACTTTAAAACTAAATTTATTTAGTTATGAAAGGGCCGTGGGAGTATTGTTATTCCTAAGTTTTTCTGCCTTTTTATTAACATTTAAGACAGTCGCGCTTGCCCAGGAGCAGGCTTCGATTACAGTTACCGGAAAAGTTACCTCTGTAGAGGGAGAAACATTACCGGGAGTGGGTATAAAAGTTAAAAACAGTACCTCAAGCACCACAACCGATGTAAATGGTGGTTATAAAATCTCTGTTCCTGACGGGAATTCCACTCTTATTTTCAGCTTCATAGGTTTTGCAACGCAAGAAGTTGCGGTAAATAGCCGTACAGTTATTAATGTACAGTTACAATCAGACACCAAAGCATTGGAGGAAGTGGTTATAGTAGGTTATGGCACTCAAAAGAAGGCTAATCTGACAGGTTCTGTAGCTACCGTACAAGGCGAGACATTAACACAAAGGCCAGCTCCAAACGCAGCCAATTTATTGCAGGGACGAGTAACCGGACTGCAGGTAACTCAACCATCAGGTGAACCAGGAAGAGACAACCCTACCTTTGTAATCCGTGGCAGAGGCTCATTTGGAGGTGGTACCAACACTCAGCCTTTGATTTTAATTGACGGGGTCGCGGGCTCATATAATAATCTTTCGCCGGATGATATTGAAAATGTAACGGTATTGAAAGATGCGGCATCTTCAGCTATTTACGGTTCGAGAGGGGCAAACGGAGTAATATTGGTGACTACTAAAAAGGGTAAAAGAGGTCAGCCTGTATTTAGTTACCGCTTGAATGTAGGCAGACATACACCAACTGAATTACCTGATTTAATTACGAATTCTGCCGATTACATGACCATGTATAATGCAGCTGCAACCCGTCAGGGAATTCCGGCGGCGACAGGTCAGTATGATCCTTTGGAAATCGCAAAATACAGGGATGCAACCGACAGGAATCAATATCCTAATTTTGACAACATCGATTATTACATTAACTCGTCGACTGTAAGCAATCATAATTTTTCTGTTTCGGGAGGCTCAGAAAAAAGCACCTATAATCTTTCTTTAGGATATCTGGATCAAAACGCGATTATCAGAGGATATAAGTTTAAAAGGTATAATGGATTATTGAATTATTCGACCGAGATAAACAAAGTAATCACAATAGGAACGTCTGCAAATCTCACCTATAAAGATAGAAAAGAGCCGCCATTTACAGGTGAAGGCATGGCACTCTCCATTTATGCAGCAGGACCCTTGTATGGTCCCTTTTTACCTGACGGCAGCGGCAGGATAGCTTCAAAAGCATATGCATTTGAAGGAAGAAACCGTAATCCACAAGAGTATTATGCTATGGGTGACCAAAACACTAAAGAGTATAATTTAAATGGCCAGGCCTATATTGATGTTAAACCTTTAAAAGGTTTAACATGGTCGACGAAAGTAGCTTTGAATTATACTGATGAATATTATAAAATGTATCAGCGTCCGTATCAGGCATTTCTTAGTCAAAAAAGTGCCACGGCAACGGATTATACCTTTAATTCATTCGGCCCTGATATCCTGGGTGTAACTGATCAATACGCAAAGGTTCTAAATCCAACTCTTTATTCTACTCTAACTTATAATACTCAGTTTAAAGAAAATCATAATTTTAACTTTCTGGCTGGATACGAGCAGATATCCTTCAAAAATCAAAATTTACGGGCCAGAAGAACAACCACTGTAGCACCTGTGTTACGAGATTTAACAGGATATGCAGGTGGCGAGAGCTTGTATTTTAGTCATCCGAGGTTACCGGGACTACCCGGACCATCTGAGTGGGCTCTGACATCATTTTTTGGACGGGTAAATTATGATTATAAGGGCAAGTATTTATTAGAGGGTAATTTGAGATATGACGGAACATCTAAGGTTTCGCCAGAGTTTCGCTGGGGAACGTTTCCATCAGTATCGGCTGGATGGGTTGTTTCGCAAGAAGATTTTCTGAAAGATAAATTCAATTGGCTCACTAATTTAAAATTACGGGCATCATATGGTGTCTTAGGTAACCAGGATGTAGGGACCTATCTCTATCAGGATAATCTTGTTATTAATAATATATTGTATCCGTTTGATAACTCAACAGCTCAGCAGGGTGCGGTTAATAACGTGTTCAGGGATCAAAGTTTGAGATGGGAATCAACCAGCATTCTTGATTTTGGTTTGGACCTGGATATTCGAAGAGGTTTATTAGGTCTTACATTTGACTGGTTTGATAAAACCACTTATGATATTTTAGCCACCCAGCCAATTCCGTTAAGCCTGGGTCTTGGCGCCCCAACCACTAATGACGGAAAACTGCAAAATAAAGGGATAGAGTTGGGTTTGACTCACCAGAATAAAATTGGTGAGATCTCTTATGGTGCAAATTTCCTGGCATCAACAGCAAAAAATAAAGTATTAAGTATTCGAGTACCAAGTGACGCCGGCTCTAACATAAGAAAAGAGGGCTTGCCTTATGATGAACATTATCTGTATGTATGGGATGGTGTGTTCCAGGTTGAAGACATAGGCAATCCAAATGTTCCAAGGCATGCCTTGAATCCAACTCCAAAGGCAGGTGACATTAAGATGAAAGATTTGGATGGCGATGGCGATGTGGATGTGAATGACCGTCAGGTTATAGACGGTGTTTATCCTGACCTTACTTACTCTTTTGGATTAAATTTAGGTTATAAGAGATTTCACTTTAACGCATTTTTTCAGGGAGTTGAAGGAATTTCCAACAGGGTCTCCGGTTGGGGAATAGATCCTTTTCATCAGGGAACAGCTCCGACTACAAAATGGAGGGATGCATGGACTCCAGAAAACAGAAGCAACACGTTGCCGGCCATTTATATCCAGGGTTACTCCGGTATTCAGAGCTATATAGGTTCAACCTATTATTTACAGGATGCGTCTTATCTGCGTCTGAAAAATGTTATGCTGTCTTATGAAGTTCCGCTTTCTGTAGCTAAAAAAGTAGGGGCAAATGGAATAGGCGTATATGTGTCGGGTGACAACCTCTTTACCATTACTAAATATGAAGGTGGCGATCCTGAAAGATCCAGTCCTACAGGGAACTTTGCTCAGTATCCGCAAACCCGCATTTACAACGTAGGCCTTAATGTTAAATTTTAAATCGAGATCATGAAAAATAAATATATACTATCTGTTCTGCTTTCAGCGGGTTTGCTGTCAGGGACAGTCTCATGTAAAAAAGATTTTTTAGACAGAAATCCTCTAAACAGCGTTTCAAGCCAGATTTTTTGGGCTTCTGAAGATGATGTAAAAACAGGTTTGGCCGGTGTGTATTCAAGGCTTCAGCAAAACTTTCTGGGTTATGAAAGGATCTATCTGGACGGAATCACAGATAACGCCTTTTTATTGGCTGGTAATGGTAACCAAAATAATTTACCATTGTTTGCCACTGGAGGTATTAATGCTGGGCTTACAGGTGCCTTACCGAACTTCTTCAGTACACCCTACAGGGCAATATCCTCATGTAATTACTTTCTTGATAATGTCGATAAAGCACCAGTTAGTGAAGCCCTTAAGAATGGTTATAAAGCTGAAGTTCGGTTTATCAGAGCACTGGCTTATTTTGATTTAGTACAAGCTTTTGGCGGGGTTCCGCTTTACAGAAATTATCTTGAAAAATTAGATGATTATAAAATAGCTAAAAGCACTAAAGAAGAAGTATATGCTTTTATCGAGGAAGATCTGGATTTTGCAATTGCCAACCTGCCCGATATAAAATATAATGGCCATGCTGTTAAGGGTAGTGCACAAGGTATAAAAGCAAGGGTATTGGTTACACAGCAAAAATGGGCTCAGGCGGTACCTCTTCTGGAACAAATAATGAGCACTGCAACAGGCAAATTCGGGCTTTCAAATAACTTTGCTGCTTTATTTAAAACATCTGGCCAGTCCAATGCAGCTGTTAATATCGAAATCATGTTTGCTACCCAGTATCTGGCACCTAACAACCCTCACAGAACAAGTCCTGGAGCTTCGGGCCTGAACATAGAATTTGGTCGGGATATTTTAATTCAGCCTTATAAGGATCTGGTCGACGATTATGAAATGACAGATGGAAAACCTGCTTCAGAATCAATCCTTTTTAATCCATTAAATCCATACGCAAATCGTGATCCACGGTTGGATCTTACTGTAAAGCTTCCCGGAGAAATATGGAGAAACTCGTCAGGAACTGCCTTTGCACCACCTGCAGTACCAGCGACAGGATTTTTAGTGGAAAAATATGTAGATGTCGCTCAAGGGCCTTTTACCGCTGCTTCAGCAACAACAACCGATCAGGATATTATTCATTTACGCTATGCTGATATTTTATTAATGTATGCCGAAGCTAAAAACGAAGTGCTGGCAACTCCGGATGCTTCCATTTATAATGCTATCAATCTTGTTCGGGGCCGTACGGGTATCAATATGCCTCCGGTAGACCAGGTTAAATATAATACTCAAGCCAAACTCCGGGATTATATCCGTCATGAGAGACGCGTAGAGTTTGCCTTTGAAGGTCAGCGCTATAATGATTTGAAACGCTGGAATATCGCACATATTAAACTGCCTACTTTAAAGGATCCTGCAAATACGCCATTGGTTTTTGAATTAAAGAATTATGTATTGCCATTCCCTTCATCGGAATTATCAAATAATCCTCAATTGGAACAGAATCCTGATTATATTAATTAAGTTTTTCATATAAAGGAGGAGAGAAAATCCTCCTTTATATTCCTTCAAGCCGCTTAAGTTCATTGTATTATCTTCATTACCATTTTAATGGAAAGGATTATTTTCTTTTTTTTAGAAGATAATATGCTATAAAACATAGAGAACATTATATAAAAAATCAGCTCAGTCTAAATCTATATTTGTATGCAACTAACCCTTTTCTTCAGATAAATAATTCAATAAAACCTCATTTTTTAATTGTTATAAAAGGTTTTTTGATATGCGGTAAAGAATAAGAGGTTATAATAACACGGTTCTCTTAGATGAAAATATATCTGTCAATTTTAATCTCCTTAGTATTAACCTCTTCCTCTTTCGCTCAATTGGTTGATAAAACTCCGGCGGCTGTTCCGGTAGTGCCAGGCATTTATAACCGCGAGCCCTGGGAAGATCCGCTTATTAGCGGAATTAATCGCGAGCCCTCAAGAGCCACAGCTTATTCATTTGCTACAGTGGCCGACGCCCTTAGAAATAACCGGGATAAATCGACAAGAATGTTATCACTTAACGGCCAGTGGGATTTTTCATTTGCCTTTAAACCATCTGATGCGCCGAAAGATTTCTACAAGACACGGGTTAGCGGCTGGAAAAAAATTGAAGTACCCAGTAACTGGGAAATGAAAGGATACGATAAACCCATCTACAAAAGTGCGGTATATCCCTTCCGACCGGTAAATCCTCCTTATGTTCCGCAGGATTATAATGGAGTTGGATCTTATCAAAAAACGTTTACCATTCCGGATAACTGGAAAAATATGAATGTTACGCTTCATTTCGGAGGCGTTAGTTCGGCATATAAGGTTTGGTTAAACGGAAAATTTTTAGGCTATGCCGAGGATAGTTTCCTTGCTTCTGAATTTAATATATCTCCTTATCTGCATGCCGGTGAAAATATTGTATCTGTACAGGTAATCCGCTGGAGCGATGGCAGTTTTCTTGAAGATCAGGATCACTGGCGGATGAGTGGCATTCATCGTGAAGTGATGCTTTTGGCCGAACCAAAACTGCGTATCGCTGATTTTCATTGGCAAGCCAAACTGGATAAAAATTATAAGGACGCGGTTTTAAGTATCCGCCCAAGAATTGAAAATTTAACCGGTAAAGAGGTAAAGGGTTACAAAGTTGAAGCTCATCTTTTTGATAAGAATGGAAAAGCTGTATTTCAAAAACCCTTAGAAAGAAGCGCGGAAAGTATTATCAATGAGATATACCCACGATTGGATAATGTAAAGTTTGGTTTGCTTGAAACCAAACTGAGTAACCCTGCTAAATGGAGCGATGAAAAACCAAATCTTTATACGTTGGTTCTATCATTGCAGGACAGTACAGGGAATATTTTGGAAGCAAAAAGTTGTAAAGTTGGCTTTAGAAGCATTGAATTTTCTCCTGCGAACGGCAAATTACTTATCAATGGAAAACAAACCTATCTCTACGGCATTAATCGTCCGGATCATCATCCCACAAAAGGTAAAGCGCTAAGCAGACAAGATATTTTAGAGGATGTTCAAACTATAAAACGCTTTAACTTCAACTGTATCCGTACGAGTCATTATCCAATGGATCCGTATTTATATGACCTATGCGATGAGTATGGAATCCTGGTGATTGACGAAGCTAATCTTGAAACGCATGGATTGGGTGGTAAATTAAGTAATGATCCTCAATGGACCGGCGCTTACCTCGAGAGAAGTAACCGTATGGTTATGCGCGATAAAAATCATCCCAGTATAATTATATGGAGTTTGGGTAATGAAGCCGGCCGCGGACCTAATCATGCGGCTATGGCCGAATGGATTCACGATTTCGACATTACCAGACCCGTGCATTACGAGCCGGCAATGGGAAACCCGCGATTGGAGGGATATATGGATCCCAGCGATCCCCGTTACCTGAAATCTAATGACCACTCACACAGGATACAAAACCCACAGGACTCATACTACGTTGACATTGTAAGCCGTATGTATCCGAGTATCTATACGCCTGAACTTCTTGTAAATCAAAGCAACGGAGATAAACGTCCCATCTTCTTTGTAGAGTACGCTCATGCGATGGGTAATTCTGTTGGGAACATGAAAGATTTCTGGGATAAATTCCGGGAGACGCCCCGTATTATTGGAGGTGCCATCTGGGAATTCAAAGATCAGGGCTTATTGAAAAAAGACAGCGCCGGAGTAGAGTATTATGCATACGGAGGCGATTTTGGGGAGAAATACTTTGATAATTTCACGATAAAAGGAGTTGTCGCATCAGATGGAAGACCTAAAGCTGCAATGTTCGAATGTAAGCGGGTATACCAGGGAGCTCAAACGGAACTGGTTGATGCTGCAAAGGGCCTCATTAAGATTACCAATCGTCATGCTGTTAAATCTTTAGGCGATTATATGGTTAACCTGATTATTCGTGAAGATGGAAGGATTGTTGTAAATAAACCTCTGCGTAAAATTGACCTTGCTGCCGGAAAAGATACCCTCATCAGCATAGCTTCTTATCTGCCTCAAATAAAACCTGGTTCCGAATACCTGGCCGATATACACTTTACTTTGGCCAACGATGAACTCTGGGCAGCAAAAGGTCATGAGGTGGCATCTAATCAGTTTGCTATAACTGGTTTGGCCGAAGCAAGAATGATCAAGCGTCCGCCTTATCCTTCAATTGCTCTAAGCAATACCGCTACCGCTTATCAGCTAACAGGAAAAACATTTACCGTTACATTCGATAAAATAAACGGAGCATTAACCTCATTTAAGTTAAACGGAAAAGAGCAGGTTTTTGCACCATTATTACCGCACTTTACCCGCCCTCAAACGGATAATGATAAGCGTGGCTGGAAAACACATAGAAAGTTGAAACAGTGGTTTTCTCCGGAGCTTAAGCTTAAAGAAATAAAAGCAGATCAGCTTACTGAAGGTTCCGTCCAGATTAAAAGCAACTATTCTTTAGTTAACGACAGCGCGTCTGTAAATTTAATTTACACCCTTAACGGGGATGGTGTTTTGAAAGTTGATTATTCTCTGAATGTGAAACCAGGCTTGCCCAATATTCCTAAAGTTGGAATGCAGGGTGGTATTGCAAGAACCTTCGATAACATCAGCTGGTATGGTAAAGGATTGCTTGAAAATTATATTGACCGCAATTATGCTTTCGATGCAGCTATTTATACTCAGCCAATAAATGAATTTATGGAGCCGTATGCTGTGCCCCAGGAAAATGGTAACCGCACGGATGTGCGCTGGATGTATTTATCCGGAAGCAATAAAAGTGAAGGATTGCTGGTTGTTGCCGATAGCCTTTTAAGTATGAGTGCATGGCCCTATACTGAAGAAAATATCAGTACGGCTAAACATACCAACAAACTGAAAGATGCCGGATACATTACTCTGAATATTGATTTAATTCAAATGGGTGTCGGAGGAAATGATAGCTGGAGTGATGTTGCAGCGCCCTTGGAAAAATATCAGATTCCTGCAAAGGCTTATAATTATAGTTTTTACTTAATGCCTGTAAAAGGAAATAAAGATAATGTGAGTGGGATTGCAAAGAATATAAGATTCTAATAATTCGCTTTGTCATCTCGACGACAGGGAAATCTGGTGAGCATTGCTTTAGATTTCTCTCTGCGTTCGAAATGACAAAGTGCTTTAGTAAAAATGATTATATGCCGGAGAGTAACATTCCAAAGGTTTAAATATGCGATTTGTCATCTCGACGACAGGAGAGACCTCTTCAAATTTCTCCCGCCGTTCGAAAGGACAAGATGCTTTAATAAAAATGATTAAATGTCTAAAAAAGTAAGTTTAAAAGGAATAACATGGAACCATAGCAGGGGGTTTGTACCTATGGTTGCAACTGCGCAACGGTTTACTGAATTAAATCCCTCTGTTGAAATAAGCTGGGAAAAAAGAAGCTTACAGCAGTTCGCCGATTTTTCAATTGAAGAACTTGCAAAACGTTTTGATTTATTGGTGATAGATCACCCATGGGCTGGTTTTGCTGCCGGAACAAAATCAATACTTCCTTTAGATGAATACCTCAGTGCAGAATATATAAAAGACCAGCAAAAAAATACGGTGGGCCGTTCATGCGAAAGTTATTCTTTTGACGGCCATCAATGGGCTTTGGCTATTGATGCTGCAACTCCGGTTGCATCCAGTCGGCCGGATCTGTTCAAAAAGCATAATATTCAATTGCCAAAAACCTTTGCCGACTTGCTGAAACTTGCTGATAAAGGCCTTGTGGCTTTTGCCGGTATTCCGATAGATGTTTTAATGAGCTTCTATATGTTTTGCTGCTCGCTGGGTGAAGATCCCTGCCAGTCGGAAGAACGTGTAATATCAGAAGAAATCGGCTTAAAGGCATTACAATTGTTCAGAGAGCTGGCTTTAAAAGTAAATCCGGACAATTTCGACCGTAATCCGATTCAGGTTTATGAAGCGATGACTAAAAGTGATGAGATAGCTTACTGCCCATTTGCTTATGGTTATTCGAATTATTCGCGAAGAGGCTACGCTAGAAAATTACTCCATTTTCATGATATGGTTTCTCTGAATGGAAAATCAAATTTAAAAAGCACGCTCGGAGGAACAGGACTTGCAATTTCCTCAAGTTCAAAAAATATCACGGCAGCGGTTGAATATGCTAACTATGTAGCTTCTCCGGAATGCCAGCAATCCTTGTTTTTCGAAAATGGAGGGCAGCCCGGCCATCTAGGTGCGTGGAAGGATAAAGAGGTGAACCGACAAACACATAATTATTTCTCTAATACCTTACCTGCATTGCAGCGGGCTTTCCTTCGACCGCGTTATCACGGTCATATGTTTTTTCAGGATCATGCGGGAGATATGGTCAGAGATTATCTGATGCAAGGCGGAAACGGAAGAGCAGTTTTAAATAAAATGAACGAACTGTATTTAAAATCAAGAAACTTACAAATGGCATGAAACGACCTTTAGAAGGACTTTTAGTTTTAGAGTTTTGTCAGTTTCTGGCCGGACCTCTTGCTGGTTTAAAACTTGCCGATCTGGGGGCCCGCGTTATCAAAATTGAGCGCCCTGTTAAAGGCGAAGCTTGCCGGCAATTAGCGATTAAAAATCTTTTTGTTGATGGCGACAGCTTGCTTTTTCATACCATAAACAGAAACAAGGAATCATATGCTGCAGATTTAAAAAATCCTGATGATCTTGACAAAATAAAGAAGCTGATTGCCAAAGCAGATATCATGACTCACAATTTCCGTCCCGGTGTTATGGAAAAAATCGGGCTTGATTTCGAAGCAGCAAAAGCGATCAATCCTAAAATAATTTACGGAGTGGTTACCGGCTATGGAGATAAAGGTCCATGGGCAAATAAACCGGGACAGGATCTTTTGGTTCAATCTCTTTCGGGTTTAACTCACTTAACCGGAACAAAAAATGATGGACCGGTTCCTTTCGGTCTTTCAGTAGCTGATACTATGTGTGGTAATCATCTGGCTCAGGGATTACTGGCTGCACTTTTAAAACGATCCAAAACAGGCAAGGGGGCATTAGTTGAAGTAAGTCTTCTGGAATCAACACTCGATTTACAATTTGAAGTTCTGACTACCTACTTAAATGATGGAGGAAAGCTCCCGGAACGAAGCACGGTGAAAGGAAGCGGGCACGCTTATTTAAGTGCTCCGTACGGAGTTTATCAAACAGCAGATGGGTATCTTGCTTTAGCGATGGGTAACCTTTTAAATATCGCTTCTGCTATTGGCTGCAATATTTCTGATATCTATGCCGATTCTGCTTCATGGTTTGACAAGCGTGATGAAATTGGAAGCCTGTTTTCTCAGGATCTTATTAAAAAAACTACTAATGAATGGCTTTCAATTTTAGAAACAGCTGGGATATGGTGTTCTCCGGTTTTAAATTACACAGAAGTATTTGAGCAGAATGCTGTTAAGCAGAGCGGAATGCTTCAAACTTTAAGAACTTCCGGAGGCAGCGAAATTAAAACTACCCGAAGTCCTGTTCAAATTAATAAAGCCAGGTATTATTCAGCAAAACTTGCACCCAAAGTTGGTATAGATACAGATGGTATAAATAAAGAGTTCAATCTCAAAATAAATTAAAATGAAGCCGCTTGAAGATTATCTGGTAATAGATTTTAGTCAGTTCCTTTCGGGGCCTTCTGCAAGCTTGCGCATGGCCGATCTGGGGGCAAGGGTAATAAAGATTGAGCGTCCGGGGACGGGAGATATTTGCCGGACTTTGTATACTTCTAATGTAGTTATGAATGGCGAATCATCTGTATTCCATGCCATTAACCGAAATAAAGAAAGCTTTACCGCAGATTTAAAAAATAAAGCCGACTGTGAGGCTGTTTGGGCTTTATTGAAGCAGGCTGATGTTGTACTTCATAATTACCGGCCGGGGGTTATGGAACGCCTTGGGTTTGATTATGCAAGTGTACGCAAAATAAATCCGGGAGTCGTTTACGGCGAGATATCAGGTTATGGAAATGAAGGTGAATGGAAAGAAAAACCCGGGCAGGACTTACTACTACAATCGCTAACAGGTTTAACCTGGCTAAGCGGAAATGCAGAAAGCGGCCCGGTACCAATGGGCTTGTCCATTGTTGATATGCTTGCCGGTGCACATCTATTACAAGGAGTATTAGCTTGTCTGGTAACTAAAAGTATTCACGGAGAAGGGGCACTGGTTCAGGTTAGCATGCTTGAATCATCACTTGATTTTCAGTTTGAAACCATTACTACTTTTTTAAATGATGGTATGGAATTGCCTGAAAGAACAAAGAGTAATAATGCGAACGCTTATCTGGGCGCCCCTTATGGGATATATCAAACGAGCAACGGACATATTGCTTTAGCAATGGGTTCAATCCCGGTTCTTAGTAATTTATTAGAATGTGAAGAGCTAAAACCTTTCACCGAAATCTCTGAAGCTTTTTATAAGCGTGATCAGATCAAAGAGATTTTGGCTAATCATCTTAAACATGGAACTACAGAAAAATGGCTTTCTGTGCTCGAACCTGCGGATATCTGGTGTGCGGATGTTTTAAACTGGGAGCAGCTCATGAATCATGACGGCTTCAAAGTGCTGGATATGATTCAGCAGGTTGAAATGTCTGATGGCTATACCTATCGAACCACACGTTGTCCCATAAAAATTGACGGTGAAATCTTTACCTCATATAAAGCGTCTTCTAAGTTGGGTGAAGATAATGAAAAGATCATAAAGGAGTTAACACAAGGTTTGGTTTCATCACCCGACACCATTAAATCAAATTCCTTATGAGTATTAATAACAAATTCCGAATAGCTGTTCGCAAGTTTGGCCCTTTTGAGTCGGCCATGGAAAAGCTATGGGACAAATTCTGCAAGGAAACGGGCTGTACCCTACAGGCAGAAATGGTGCCTATGGATTTACATCCTCTGCACGAAGCAACTTTAAAAGACAAGGGTTTAGCTAATGGCGACTGGGATGTTGCACATATCAACACAGACTGGATTTATGAAGCCTACACCAGTGGGGCTGTAGAAAAGCTGAATCAATATATAGATAGAAATCCTCCGGCAAATTATCCGGTTGGATGGAGTAACTCGCTTTTGCGGATGCAGCAGTTTGGTGAAGATATTATTGGATTGCCTTTTCATGATGGCCCGGAATGCTTCATCTACCGAAAAGATTTATTTAATGACCCAAAAGAAAAGGAAGCTTACTTTAAACAATACGGCAAACCATTAGAAGTGCCGGTAGCCTGGGATGATTTTCAGCAAATAGCCCGTTTCTTCAATCGCCCGGAGCAGAATTTATACGGAAGTGTATTTGCCTGTTTTCCTGATGGGCACAATACGGTATTCGATTTTTGCCTTCAGCTCTGGACCCGTGGCGGTTCTCTGGTAGACGATAATGGGAAAGTGAATATACATACCCCCGAAGCCATCGAAGGCCTGAATTTTTACCGGCAGTTGGTAAATGACAGAACTGCCGTTCATCCCAAATCTCCTGAATACGAGTCGGTACAAGCTGGTATGGCGTTCGCCCGCGGCGAAGTAGCCATGATGATAAACTGGTTTGGCTTTGCATCCATGTGCGAAGTATACGAACAATCGGAAGTAAAGGGTAAAGTAGATATCACTTCATTGCCTCATTCAGAAGGAAGTGAAACGGCATCTCTGAATGTTTATTGGCTTTATACAATTGGATCGGGAAGCAGAAATAAAAAGATAGCTTACGATTTTATTCGTTTTGCGGTAAGTCCCGAAAATGATAAGCTTTTAACCCTTGAAGGGGGCATCGGCTGCCGTATATCAACCTGGAAGGATGAAGAAATAAACAAGGTTATTCCCTATTACCACAAATTAGAAATGCTGCATAAGGGGGCCAAATCCTTACCGCAAAAAAGTAATTGGGCTCAAATTGCAGAAATTATTGATGGGGCAGTCTTAAAGGCTATGAATAGCAATGTCGCGGCAGATGAGATCCTTGCGATAGCTCAAAATAAAATCAAACAGCTTAACCTAAGTCATGTCAAATAAAAAATACATTGAATATGATGTTGGTTTTCAATTGTTTACAGGTTTTTGATTTAACTTTTAACTTTTGATTTTTTACTTTTTATTAATAATTACTAAATGCAAATACCATATAAACCTGAATTACCCAAAACAAACCAGCCTGTTATTATTATAGGCGCGGGTGGTATTGTCAGCGATGCGCATCTTCCAGCTTATAAACAAGCGGGGTTTAATGTTCATGGTATTACCAACAGAACAAAGTCGAGAGCCGAGAAGTTAGCTGCGGAATTTGGAATCCCAAATGTTTACGATAGTGTTGCTGATGCAGTTGCCAAAGCTCCAGCAAATGCAGTTTACGATTTAACCATCATGCCCGAGCAATATGTGGAAACGCTGAATCAATTGCCTGATGGGAGCGCCGTACTCATTCAAAAGCCTATGGGCGATTATTTCTGGCAGGCTAAAGAAATCTTAGCGGTTTGCCGGAAGAAAAACCTGGTTGCCGCAATAAACTTTCAGCTTCGCTTTGCGCCCTTTGTTAGCGCGGCCAGATATATGATTGAGCAGGGGATGATCGGTGAGTTGTATGATCTGGAAGTACGGGTTACTTTGAAAACGCCATGGGAATTATTCCCCCATGTGATGATACATCCGCGTCTGGAAATTCAGTACCACAGCATCCATTATGTGGATTTGCTGCGATCATTTCTGGGCGATCCGGAAAGTGTTTATGCCAAAACCTTGAAACATCCGGCAAAAGCTCTTTCTTCTTCACGTTCAACGATTTTGCTGGATTATGGAGATACGATGCATGCGGTTATTAACACCAATCACGATCACGATTTTGGTCCGCATAACCAGGAGAGTTTTATTAAGTGGGAAGGAACGAAAGGTGCGATAAAAGCCAAAATGGGATTATTAATGGATTATCCCCATGGTGTTCCTGATTTGTTCGAATACTGTTTAGTCGAAGACGGTAAAACTCCCGAATGGAAAACTCTCGAATTAGAAGGTTCATGGTTTCCAGAAGCGTTTATTGGTACTATGTCAAACCTGATGCGTTACAAAGAAGGTTCTTCTGATATACTCTATACCAGTGTTGAGGATGTAATTAAAACGATGGCGGTAGTAGAAAGCGCCTATATTTCAAGTGATAAAGGAGGCGTGAAAGTTTCAGAACAATTGAAAGAAGAGGCGTTTAGAACGCTTTAAGTTTTAAACGACCTAAAGCGGTGGTGTCCCTTGCTGGAGTGGGAATTTAAGGGATTAGAAATATTAAAAATCCGGATTTCAGACCTGGATAACTATTGATAGAATAATAGGAAAGATTAGAGATGTATTTTAAATCAACTTTTTTTGAAGATTATATTTTAAACGACAAACGTGTAACCCTTGGTCGCACTATAACAGAAACCGATTTTGTTGTTCACGCCGGCCATACCGGAGATTTCTTTCCTCATCACATGGATGCAGAATGGTGTAAAACTCAACCCTTTAAACAACGAATTGCCCATGGAACTATGATTTTCAGCATTGGAATTGGCTTAACCGCTTCAGAAATAAATCCGGAAGCCATGTCGAAAGGATACGACCGGCTGCGTTTTATAAAGCCTGTTTTTATAGGAGACACTATTCATTCTGAAGTTACTATTTCTGAAAAAGCCGAAGCAAAAAAACCTGAATACGGAACAGTAACAGAACATGTTGAAATAATTAATCAGAACGGTGAAGTGGTACTTGTTTGCGACCACCTGTTACTGGTTAAGAAAAAATAAATCAAATTAAACCAATATAAAATGGCATTTGCACCTAACCAAGAACCTGTTATAGAAAAAACAGGAACCAAAACTACCAGTAGCGGGAATAATTATCTTGTTCCTTTTATCCTGGTAACTTGTCTTTTCTTTTTATGGGGAATGGCTCATAACCTCGACTCCATATTAATCCCACATTTAAAAAAAGCCTGTCAGCTGAACAATCGTCAGTCTACGCTGGTAGATACTTCAGTTTTTATGGCATATTTCCTTATGGCTATCCCGGCAGGAATGATTCTAAAAAAATGGGGCTATAAAAGCAGTATTATTTTAGGATTACTGGTATTCGCAGCAGGGGCATTTTTGTTTGTACCGGCAGCAAATACAAGAACTTACGAGATCTTTTTGTTGGCGCTTTTTATCATAGGCTGCGGCTTAACCATTCTTGAAACAGCAGCCAATCCATATGCCGCCGTACTTGGCGATGCTAAAACCGCTTCAACCCGTTTAAATCTTGCAGCATCTTTTAATGGTTTGGCTGCCATGGTGGCGCCTATTATTGGTACTCTTTTTATCCTTTCGGGAAAAGAATATACCACAAATGAATTAGCTGCTATGCCTGATGCAACACGAATGGCTTATCTAATGGAAGAAGCTTCTTCTGTTAAAATGCCTTATATTATACTTGGCAGCGTGCTTGTTTTGGTTGCTTTATTATTCTATTTCATTCATTTTCCTGAAGTTAAACCTAAAGCTGAGAAGCTGGTAACCGAAGGGGGCTTCTTTGCTGTTTTAAAACATCGTCATTTATCCTGGGCTGTTGCAGCGCAGTTCTTTTATGTTGGCGCACAGGTTTGTGTTACCAGCTTTTTTATCCGGATGGCACAACAGGGAGGTGGATTGGATGAGCATACCGCAGGTTATTATTTGGGGGTTTATGGTTTCTTATTTATGGCCGGCCGTTTTGTCGGAACCGCATTTTTAAAGTTCACCAGTTCTCAAATGCTTTTATCCATCTATTCTGTAATATCAGTTTTTCTTTGTCTGGTTGCTATTTTAGGAGACGGAGCTTATGTTATTTACGCCTTAGGCGGATTAGGTTTCTTTATGTCTATTATGTTTCCAACCATTTTTGCTTTGGGAATAAGCAATTTAGGTGAAGGAACAAAGGCTGGTTCATCATGGATAATCATGTCTATTGTAGGCGGTGCAATTCTGCCATACCTGATGGGAACTGTAATTGATTTAAACGGAGACAATATTCAAATAGGATATTCTATTCCCCTGGTATGTTTTGTGGTGATCTTATTCTTTGGTATTAAAGGGTATAAGCCATCAGATAAGTAGATTGTAATGCGGTGGGGAGCGTGCCATGCTATAATTAATGGTTTGACAGGTGTTGGTGAGGACGCCAACACCGGGTGATTCCGCCGAGGTTGGTGTCTTCACAACCGCCTAACTTGGAACTTGTTCAGCATCTTCATATTAAAATGAGATTATTAAAGATTGTATTTGTTATCATCCTGCTAAGCATCCCTTTAAGACATGGGCTGGCCCAAACTAACGACTCAGCAAAATCCTGGGTTTTCTGGTACTGGATGCAGGCAGGTGTTTCAAAAGAAGGTATAACCGCCGATTTGGAAGCCATGAAGGAAGCCGGTATCGGCGGGGCATATCTGATGCCAATTAAGGGAGCAACCAATCCGCCCTTATTTACACCTGTTGCCCAGCAACTAAGTCCGCAATGGTGGATGATGGTTAAACACGCTCTTAAAGAAGCCGACCGCTTAGGCCTGAAAATCGGGATGCATGTAAGTGACGGATTTGCCTTAGCTGGTGGCCCATGGATTACTCCCGAATTATCCATGCAAAAAGTTGTGTCAACCCAAACAAATATTACGGGAGGCAAGAAATTCAAAATCAGCCTTCCTCAGCCAGAAACTAAGGAAGGTTATTATAAAGATATTGCCGTCTACGCGTTTCCTTCAGTTCCTGGTACCAATATTTCTACACGTAAAATTATTCCTAAAATCACTACAAGTACAGGTATTGATGCTTCTTATCTCGTGAAAGAAGGGAATACGGAGGCTTTACGTTCTAACGATCCGCTTTGGATTCAATATGAATTCGAAAAGCCATTTACCACTCGCACAGTTTTTATACACACCAATGGAAATAATGTCCAGGCCCATCGTTTACTCATTGAAGTTAGCGATGACGGTAAATCATTTCGTTCTATTGGCCGCCTGCAGCCTCCCCGTCATGGCTGGCAGGATACCGATGCAGATATTACGCACAGCATTGTTCCCACAACAGCAAAGTATTTCAGGTTTACATTCGATAAATCAGGTTCCGAGCCCGGGGCTGAAGATTTAGATGCAGCGAAGTGGAAACCATCTTTAAAACTTGTCAGGCTCGAACTTTCTGCTGAACCGCGCATTCATCAGTTTGAAGGCAAGTCCGGAGCAGTTTGGAGGGTGAGCTCAAGAAGCACGGCAAATCAAATCTCAAAGGATCTGTGCGTTCCTTTAAACAAGATCCTTAATCTTAGTGATAAGTTAAATTCTGATGGAAGTTTAAACTGGAATGCTCCGAAGGGCAACTGGACGATCATCAGGACCGGTCATACCTCAACTGGTCACACCAATGCAACCGGAGGCGGAGCAATTGGATTGGAGTGCGATAAATTTAATCCTGTAGCTATCAAGCTGCAATTTAATAGCTGGTATGGTGAAGCTTTAAGACAAGCCGGACCTGAGCTTGCTCCCAGAATCTTGAATACCTTCCACGTGGATAGCTGGGAATGTGGCAGCCAGAACTGGTCGACCGTTTTCAGGGATGAGTTTAAGAAGAGGAGAGGATATGACCTGTTGCCTTATCTTCCAGTCATGTCAGGAATCCCTGTTGAAAGCGCGGAAGTATCTGAAAAGTTTTTGTATGATGTACGGAAAACCATTTCAGAGCTCGTTGTAGATAAGTTTTATAAAACACTTGCCCAATCGGCAAAAGAAAAAGGAGTAGTATTCACTGCGGAAAGTGTAGCCCCAACAATGGTTAGCGATGGCTTGCTGCATTATAAAACTGTAGATATTCCAATGGGAGAGTTCTGGTTAAACAGTCCGACCCACGATAAGCCAAACGATATGCTGGATGCCATTTCAGCCGCTCATATTTACGGGAAAAATATTATTCAGGCAGAAGCTTTTACCACAGTCCGTATGGCATGGAACGAGCATCCCGGAATGCTGAAAACTTTACAGGACAGAAATTATGCCCTGGGTATAAATAAAATGGTATACCATGTTTTCGCTCACAATCCATGGATGGACCGGAAACCTGGGATGACTTTAGATGGTGTGGGTTTATATTTCCAGCGGGATCAAACCTGGTGGAAACAAGGGAAAGCATGGGTGGAATATGCTGAACGATCACAGAATCTTTTGCAACAGGGAAAGCCTGTAGCTGATATCGCAGTGTTTACAGGAGAAGAAATTCCAAGGCGTTCGGTTTTGCCGGACAGATTGGTGCCATTTCTGCCAGGAATATTCGGGAAGGACGTTGTTGAAGCAGAAACCAGGCGTTTGGCTAATGTTGGTGAACCCATGCGACAAATCCCTGCTGGGGTTTCCAATTCGGCAAACATGGCTGATGCGGAGGATTTTATTAATCCCTTACGGGGATATGCTTACGACTCTTTTAATCCTGATGCTTTGCTGTCGGCCAAAGTTCAGGAGGGAAATGTGGTTTTTGAAAGCGGAGCAACATACAAATTATTAGTTATTCCAGGTAAACATCGCTTAAATCCGAATAATGATTGGATGAGTGCGGAAGTGGCGGGAAAGCTTTTAGAATTGGCAAAAGCAGGTGCACATATTTTAATTTCGGAGATGCCCCGTAGCCAACCGGGTTTGCAAACGGCAGATGCCACAGAGTTTAACAGAATTGTGAATGAGTTGTGGACCGGTAATTTTTCAGGAAAAGTACTTAGAGGGGTTTATCAGGAAGAAACTTTTAAAAAGACAGGAATAGAAAGAGATGTAGATATTAGCGATGGTTCGGGTAAATATGCTCAAAATGTTGCCTGGACACATAGAAGAAATGGCTCAGATGATATTTATTTTCTCTCTAATCAGGAAGAAAAGGAAAGAATATTAGAGTTTTCATTCAGACGCCAAAGTAGTATCATAGAATTATATGATGCAGTAAGTAATCAGAAGTGGTTAGCCAAGGACTGGAAATCTGAAAATAATCGCACTGTGCTTTCTTTGAAACTTGCTCCTAACGCTTCTCTGTTTGTGATTTTTAAAACAGGAAGCAATGATACTCAGATTAAAAAGAGCAAAAATTGGACGGATTTAGAAACTTTTCAAACTATTGCGGGGCCATGGCAGATAAACTTTGACTCCAGTGTAGGTGGACCTGAAAAAGCTGTCAAATTTAATTCACTAACAGATTGGAGCAAAAATCCAGATTCATTAATCAGGTATTATTCGGGTACTGCATCTTATTCAAAAACGTTTAAAGTTAGTGTGCCTGGTAATAAACCTGTATGGCTGGATTTAGGGAAAGTGGCGAATCTTGCAGAAGTGAAAGTTAATGGACAAAGCTGCGGAATTGCATGGACGCCGCCATACCGTGTTGATATCAGTAAAGCATTAAAAAAAGGATCAAATCAATTAACAATAGAAGTTACAAATACCTGGGCCAATCGATTAATGGGTGACCAACGATTGCCGGAAAGTAAACGGATAACAAAAACTACTGCTCCCTATCGCCTGGAAGGGCAACCTTTACAGGAAGCTGGATTGTTGGGGCCGGTTGTGTTGATGATGGAAAAATAAGCAGTGTCATGCTGAGCTTGTCGATGCAAAGCGGATTAAAGACGGCGACCTAGTAGGGAATTAACGCAGACAGCGTTCTAAACGCTGTCTGCGTTTTGGAACCATAAAAGGTCTGGGGGGGTGTCCTCTCAACGCAGGAGATCTCTTAGATTTCTCCTGCAGTCGAAATGACAAATCGTTGAAATGACAAGATCCTTCTAGGGACGAAAGAACATAGCAGCACACAAAGTGCTTTTTAAAATAATAAATGGCCTGGTACAATACCAGCTATCTGATAAACATAAAATGAAAAACATGAACCGGATGATCGCAAAAGGAACTTTAGCTTTACTATTCTCTGGCTTTGCATTGAGCATCTCAGCGCAGGATAAAAGCCTTGTTAATACCTCTCTTAGTCCGCACGCTAAACTGCAAAGTTTAAATATGAGAGATGTAACCTGGACTACTGGATTCTGGGCCGACCGCTTTAAGGTTGCCAAAGAAACTATGGTGCCAAATATGTGGCGCATTTATAACGACGCCAAAATTAGCCACGCATTCAAAAACTTTGAAATAGCAGCCGGATTGGATACCGGAAATCATAAAGGCCCTTCTTTTCACGATGGCGATTATTACAAAACGCTTGAAGCTGTTGCCAGCGTTTATGCTGTTAGCCGTGATAAAAAGCTTGACCAAATGATGGACAAGGCCATTGCAGTTATTGCAAAATCGCAACGTGAAGATGGTTATATCTATACGAAAGCAATGATAGAGCAAAGGAAAACAGGTTCTAAAAATCAGTTTCAGGACAGGCTGAGTTTTGAAGCTTATAATATCGGTCACCTGATGACTGCCGCCTGCGTACATTATCGTGCTACGGGAAAAACTTCACTGCTTAATGTGGCGAAAAAAGCGACAGATTATCTTTATAATTTCTACAAACAGGCATCGCCAACCTTAGCGCGTAACGCTATTTGTCCATCGCATTATATGGGAACCATAGAAATGTACCGCACAACCCGCGAGCCCCGGTACCTTGAACTTGCTAAAAAACTCATTGATATTAAAGGAAAAATAGACGATGGTACCGATGATAATCAGGACAGAATTCCTTTCCGCGAACAAACAAAAGCTATGGGACATGCCGTTCGTGCAAATTACTTATGGGCCGGGGCAGCTGATGTGTATGCTGAGACAGGAGATGAAACGTTAATAAAAACGCTTGATTTAATGTGGAATGACATGACCACACGTAAAATGTATATCACAGGCGGCTGTGGTTCTTTATACGATGGGGTATCGCCAGACGGAACTTCCTATAATCCAACTGAAGTACAGAAAATACATCAGGCTTTTGGCCGCGATTACCAATTGCCAAATTTTACCGCACACAATGAAACCTGCGCCAATATTGGCAATGTTCTTTTCAATTGGCGTATGCTTCAGATAACCGGTGATGCTAAATATGCTGATGTAATGGAACTTGCATTGCATAACAGTGTTTTATCTGGTATAAGTCTTAATGGAAAGAAATTTCTTTATACAAATCCAATGGCTTATTCGGATGATTTGCCATTTAAACAGAGATGGTCGAAAGATAGGGTAGAATATATCGGCTTATCAAATTGCTGTCCTCCAAACGTTGTTCGTACTATAGCGGAAGTGGCTAATTACGCTTACAGTGTTTCTGATAAAGGCTTATGGTTAAATCTTTACGGAAGTAATAATGTATCTACCACATTAAAAGATGGTTCTAAAATTAATCTTGCTCAGGAAACAAATTATCCCTGGGACGGAAATATAAAACTGACCCTGAATGAAACTAGCTCAAAGCCGTATTCAATTTTCCTTCGGATTCCTGCATGGACGGACAATGCCAGGCTTTTAATTAATGGAAAGGCTTCAAACGTAAAACTTACATCGGGTCAGTATGCCGAAATTAACCGTGAATGGAAAAAGGGTGATAAAGTGGAACTCGTTTTACCAATGGAAGCTAAATTGGTTGAGTCTAATCCATTAGTTGAAGAAAATCGTAACCAGGTAGCTGTAAAACGCGGTCCCGTGGTATATTGCCTTGAATCGGTTGATATGCCTAACCAAAAAATATTCAATGTTTTTGTTCCTTCGGGCATCGATCTAAAACCTCAGCCTTTAACCATTGACGGGGCAGATGTAATGAGCCTTGAAGGCGAAGCAAAACTGGTTGAAAATAAAGACTGGAAAAATGTTTTATACAGAGAGATATCCGATCAGAATAAAACTGCAAAGATTCGCCTGGTGCCTTATTTTGCCTGGGGTAACAGAGGCCATTCTGAAATGTCGGTTTGGTTGCCATTATCACGGTAGTTATAAGTTCGGAGCTTTTAACTTTTTAATTTTGACTTTTTAATTTGCAACGTGGAAAGAATAACCGCCAGATACTATATAGAAACTCCTTTTGAGCTGGAAAAAGCAGCCCAGGTCTTAGCAGGCGAGCAATCTTCGGGTACTTTTGTAGAGGTGCCGGGAGAAACAGAAGAATTAAAAAGCCGCTTTGCTGCCCGGGTAGAATCAATTACAGCTTTGGAGACAGTTGCGGAACCGGCTATTCCCGGGGCCATCACAACTAACGGGAAATACCAAAGGGCTATGATTGAAGTATCCTGGTCTACTGAAAATTTTGGACATAATCTTCCCGTCCTGATTTCAACTTTGCAGGGAAACCTTTATGAATTAACTCAGTTCACTGGTCTTAAATTAATGGATATCGAATTGCCGGATTCGTATTCGAAGGCTTTTAAAGGACCAAAATTCGGTATCGATGGATGCAGAAAGCTAACAGATGTTTTCGACCGGCCATTAATCGGCACGATCATCAAGCCCAGCATTGGGATGACACCCGGGCAAACTGCTGAACTTGTAAAAACATTAGTTGAAGCAGGGATAGATTTTATTAAAGATGACGAGCTTCTTTCCTCATCAGCAAATTCACCTTTCGAAGACAGGGTAGACGCAGTAATGCGGGTGATTAATGATTATGCTGATAAAACCGGAAAGAAAGTAATGTATGCTTTCAATATCAGTGATGATGTTGATGAAATGCAGCGCAACTACCAAAAAGTTTTCAACGCCGGCGGTACCTGTGCTATGATTAGCTTAAATAGTGTCGGTATATCGGCAACAAAAAAAATGTGTGATATCGGTGAGCTCGCCATTCATGGTCACCGCAATGGCTGGGGTATGATGAACCGCCATCCTTTATTGGGAATTGAGTTTCCTGCATACCAGAAATTGTGGCGGCTGGCTGGTGTCGATCAAATACATGTAAATGGAATTCAGAATAAGTTTTGGGAATCTGACGACTCTGTTGTTCGGTCTATAGAAGCCTGCTTGAAGCCAATGCTTGGAGGCTTTTCTGTTTTGCCTGTGGTTTCTTCGGGCCAATGGGGCGGGCAAGCGCCGGAAACTTACCGCCGTACCAATACCGTGGACTTACTATATATGGCGGGAGGGGGAATTATGGCACATCCTTCAGGTCCGGCTGGCGGCGTAAGGGCATTGCATCAGGCCTGGGAAGCAGCCGTAGACGGATTATCTGTAGCAGAGGCCGCCACTAAATATCCCGAATTTGGAAAATCAGTGGAAAAATTTGGTGTTAAATAATGGCGGTAAACGATAACAGGCTTTTAATCGCTTTCTATGGCGATGATTTTACGGGCTCTACCGATGCGCTGGAATTTTTAAGTCGTGCCGGTGTGAAAACTATTCTGTTTATTGAATCGCCAACCGAAGAACAATTAAAACGATACAATGGATTACAGGCAATTGGTGTAGCCGGTATGACCAGGTCAATGGCACCTGAAGCTATGGAGAGGGAATTACATACAGCCTTTACTGCATTGAAAGCTTTAAGTCCCCGGCATGTACATTATAAAGTTTGTTCAACTTTTGATTCTTCACCATCTATAGGAAGTATAGGGAAAGCTATTGACCTTGGCGCCAAAATATTCGAATCGGAATTTGTGCCCCTGCTAGTAGGCGCACCGATTCTGGGAAGGCACTGTGTATTTGGGAACCTCTTTGCAAAAATGGGTATCGGAAGCGAGGGAAGTATTTATCGGCTCGACCGGCATCCTTCTATGAGTAAACATCCAACAACACCTGCTGATGAAAGCGATTTACGCCTTCACCTCGGTAAACAAACCTCGAAAAAAATCGGACTTATAGATATCCTTCAGATAGAGAAAACCAGTGATGAAACTCAACATTTAATAAAAGAGCTAGTCGGGTCCGGAAATGAAATTATACTTTTCGATACGCTCTATCAGCAACAATTATCTGTCATTGGAGAACTTATTGAAAAAAATACATCAGCAAATAAAACTTTGTTTTCTGCAGGCTCTTCGGCTGTGGAAATGGCCCTGGGAAATTATTGGCAGCATAAACGAATAATCGATTCCCTGCCAGAATGGAAACAAAAGCCAGCAGATGGTAATATCCTTGTTGCTTCGGGAAGCTGCTCGCCTGTCACATCGGGCCAAATAGCTTATGCAGTAGCACGTGGCTTTAAAGAAATTGCAATAGATACTGAAAAACTTGCGTTGGATGGGATTTCAGAAGAGACGTTAGAGGCTTATGCCGTAGAAGCATCATTCTATATCCGGAATAAATCAGATGTTATAATACATACCAGTCGTGGTAATGAGGATGAAAGAGTAAAGAGATCAGACGAGGTTTTTAGAAAAAAAGGGATAGCCAAAACAGAAACATCTGTATTATACGGAACTGTTCTGGGGCGTATTATAAAGCTTGTAGCAGAAAAAACAGCCCTTCAAAGAATTGTAATAGCTGGCGGCGATACCTCAAGTCATGCTGCAAGAGCAATGGGAATTGAAGCTGTAGAGATGATTGCTCCGCTTGCACCGGGATCGCCTTTATGCAAAGCCTATGCACCAGGTTCGGCTATAAATGGTCTGGAGGTAAATTTTAAAGGCGGGCAGGTAGGAAAGGAAGATTATTTTGAAATGCTGAAAGGTGCTTAGGTGTCAGACATTTCAAAAATGTCTGACACCTAAATACGCCATATTAAACTTTGTGCCTTCGCGCCTTTGTGGCCGATAACTTTAAATAAAACAATTAAAAAACTTTGTGCCTCCGTGCCTTCATAGCTAATATAAAAACATATGAAAATAAAAACTTTAGGTCTCATCCATACTTCCGCAACCCTGGTTCCGGTATTTCAAAAATTGTGCAGCGATTATCTTCCGGGCGTAAACGTATTTAATATCGTGGACGACAGTCTAATAAAAGATGTTATCGCAAAAAACGAATTGACCAGTACTACAGCCCGTCGTGTTGTAAACTATGTGGGTTCAGCAGAAGCGGCAGGTGCAGACTTTATCATGGTCACTTGTTCTTCTATCGGATCTGCTGTTGAAGCCTCAGCTGCCCTTACGAATGTTCCTGTTTTACGCGTCGATCAGGCAATGGCAGATATTGCTGTTCAAAGCGGAAGGAAAATTGGCGTTATCGCAACATTACCAACCACTCTGGAGCCTACAAGCGATTTGGTTCGCCGCAGAGCTCTTGCGGCAGGTAAAGAAATTGAATTAACATCCCGCTTATGTGAAGGGGCTTTCGAAGCTTTAATGAGTGGTGATACTGAAAAGCATGATAGTATGGTAGCAAAGGCATTAATTGAACTTTCTGCGGAGGTGGATGTAATTGTGCTGGCTCAGGCATCAATGGCCAGAGTAGTAGATACTTTGCCGGAAGCAGATAAGACGGTGCCAATTCTTGCCAGTCCCGGACTGGCGGTTCAACATATTGCTGATTTAGCTAAAGAATAAAATGAAACAAATTCGTAAACTGTGCCTCGGTATAAGTGCTATATCACTTTTACTGCTGGTTTTTGGCCTAATTACCCAAAATTCAGCTATCTGGCAACCTGCTGCAGTGACTTTTGCCGTAACAGCTTCGATTGGAATAGGTGTGATTCCCGCTCTTGCAAATTACCAGTATACCGCATGGATTATTACAGCGGTAGTGGCTGGGATGATTTATCCCGCAGCCTTTTTAAAATGGGGCGATTTTGACTTGCGTAACAAATGGTTAATCCTTCTGGTTGTGCAGCTGGTAATGTTTGGGATGGGTATCCAGATGAGTCTCAAAGATTTTTCAGGGTTGGCAAGTACTGGCAAGGGTGTTCTTATTGGTTTGTTATGTCATTTTTCAATCATGCCCATAATGGGATGGTTGTTAACCCAGGTGTTTCATTTCGAAACCGAAATTGCTGCAGGTATCATCCTTATCGGTTCATGTTCAAGCGGATTAGCCTCAAATGTGATGGTTTACATAGCAAGGGCAAACCTTGTCTTATCAGTTACTGTAACTGCAATGGCCACGCTTATTGCTCCTTTTATGACGCCTTTACTCATGAAACTTCTGGCAGGAACCCTGATAGAAATTAAGTTCCTCAACATGATGATGGAGATTATAAAAATTGTAATTGTACCTATCGGAGCAGCACTTATACACGACTATTTAAAAACGGCTTCACCTAAAGGCTGGACAAAAATGAAAATCATCTCGGCTATCTGCACAGTATGGCTTATTGCACTTCCTTTGGGCTTATGGACAGCCATCAGCGAAAATCTTTCGGTAGAAGCTCAGCATTCAGTCGAAATCTTAAGCTTCTTTGCCGGGGCTGTATTAGTGGGCTTATTTTATCATCTGGCCACATTAAAGTTTAATACCCTGGACGATCTAATGCCCTATGTAAGCATGTTTGGCATCGTGTATTTTACCACGGTTACAACAGCAGCGGGCCGCGACAATCTTTTGAAAGTTGGATTGATTCTTTTCCTTTCCTCTGTAATCCATAATGCTGCCGGTTATTTCTTTGGTTATTATCTGAGTCGCTGGTTTGGCATGGATAAGCCTTCAGCACGAACCGTCGCTTTTGAAGTGGGACTACAAAACGGTGGTATGGCGTCTGGTCTGGCCGGTTCTATGGGCAAATTAGGGACAGTTGGTTTAGCTGCTGCGGTGTTTAGTCCATGGATGAATATTTCGGGCTCTATCCTTGCCAATTACTGGAGAAAGCAGTCGTTCAAGGAAGAGGAAGCTGCAAAAAAGCTAACAGAAAATGATTTAGTCGTAACACCAAAAACCATTTGACAAAATTATTATGAAGAACATAGCAGTCTTTATACTTTGCCTTTTAATTTCTTTATCCACAGATGCCCAGGTAAAACTTGCCTCTTTATTCACAGATAATATGGTGCTTCAGCAGAATACTCAGGCGCCTGTTTGGGGATGGTCAGGTGCCGGTAAAACTGTAAAAATAATCACTTCATGGAATAAGAAAAGCTATTCTGTTAAAGCTGATGATTCAGGAAAGTGGATGATAAAAGTGAATACACCTTCGGCCGGAGGCCCGTATGAATTGACAGTAAGTGATGGCAAGCCTCTAATATTAAAAAATGTCTTAATAGGGGAGGTCTGGATTTGCGGTGGCCAGTCTAATATGGAAGTTCCTTTGAAAGGTTTTAAGGGACAACCGATATTGGGTTCGAATGACGCCATTCTGAAATCAAAAAATAATAGGATCCGCGTGTATACGGTCCCGCGTTCATCTGTCACAGAATTACAGCAAAATAGCAAACCATCTGTCTGGAAGACTGCTGAGCCTGAATCAATAGCTAATTTTAGTGCTACCGGTTATTATTTCGGGCGCCTGCTATATGAAATGCTCGACGTGCCGGTTGGCTTGATCAATGTAAGTTACAGCGGCTCATTTGTTGAAGCATGGATGTCTCCTGAAAATTTAAAACAGTTTCCTGAGGTTAAAATTCCTGCAAAAGGAGATACCATTAAAGCTGTAAGCCGCACTCCCACAACGTTATATAACGGAATGCTCTATCCAACTGCAGGTTACGGAATAAAAGGGGCGATTTTTTATCAGGGAGAATCAAACTATGAGCGACCGGACAAATATGAAGAAATGTTTCCGGCGATGGTGAAAGAATGGCGGTCCCTGTGGAAGCAGGGAGATTTTCCATTTTATTACGTGCAGATAGCTCCTTACAATTATGCACAGCTTCCGCCTTACAATAAAGGAGGTAAGTTTAATTCGGCATACCTGCGTGATGCCCAACGTAAATCTTTAGCCAAAATTCCTAATTCTGCTATGGCTGTAGTATTGGATGCGGGAGAAGAAAATATGATACATCCTGCCAACAAAGAAGTGGTTGGGAAACGACTAGCCCTTCTGGCTTTGACAAATACTTATTCATTTAAAGGTTTTGGTTCTGCCAGTCCATTATATAAATCACTGTCCGTTAGTGGTGATGTGGCTACCGTTAGTTTTAACAATGCCGCTAATGGATTAACGTCCTTCAGTAAAGAAATGAATACCTTCGAGATAGCTGGCTCAGATAAAGTATTTTACCCTGCAAAAGCTACCGTAAACGGGAGTTCCGTTTCTGTATCTTCCGCTATGGTAAAAGAACCTGTTGCGGTGCGCTATGCTTTTAAAGATTTTGTTGTAGGTGATTTGTTTAGCACGGAAGGATTACCTGCAAGTTCGTTTAGAACGGATGACTGGTAAGGAGTGTCACTCAACCCTCTCCAGGGAGAGGAGACGAAATACATTTGTTAAAAATGAATAGTAATAGTACAATTTAATACACCCAAACTCATCACCTTGGGGAGAGGGTGCGCAAGTCAAAAAAAGCGCAAAGGCGGGTGAGGGTTAATCATAAAAAGAACAACAATTTGAAAAGATCTGTAATACTATTTCTCATCCTGCTCAATTTGACAGCCAATGCTCAGCCGCAGCTGGATAAATTTAATCCGGTTTGGCTGACACAAAGTAAAGATGCCTCTCAATCTATGCCCTGTGGCGGCGGAGACATCGGTTTAAATGTATGGGTAGAAAATAATGAGATTTTGTTCTACGTCTCTCGAAGTGGCACTTTTGATGAAAATAACACCTTGCTTAAACAGGGCCGCATTCGCTTGAAACTGTCTCCGAATCCTTTTGAAAACGGTGATTCCTTTAAACAGGAGCTGGTTTTAAAGGATGGATATGTTAAGATCAATGCTACAAAAGGCAATTTATCTTCAGAAATTAAACTATGGGTCGACGTGCATAATCCTGTTGTAAACGTTGAAGTTAATAGTAATAAACCACTGATAACTACCGCAGTATACGAAAGTTGGAGGTTTAACGACAGAATAGTAAAAGGGTCGGAAAATAATGCAAATTCATACAAGTTTGCACCACCTTCCGAAGTGAAAACATTAAAGGATGTAATTGCTTTTCAGGAAAATGGGGTATTGTTTTATCATCAGAACCAGCCAGAAACCGTTTTTGATGTGACCGTAAAACAGCAGGGAATGGATGCTGTAAAATCTCAGCTTTTCAACCCTTTAAAAGATCTCATTTTTGGAGGATTGCTTCGGGGAGATAATATGATTCCGGCAGGTAATAGCGAAGGGAAGTATATTGATACTGATTTTAAGGGCTGGAATTTAAAAAGCAGTAAGCCAACGCGCTCTCAAAAGCTTAGTTTAAATCTTCATACAGCTCAGTCTTCAGCAGAAGATTGGCGATCAGCTCTGCAAAAGAACATTGCTCTCACTAAAAATAATTATAAACAGACATTAACTAAATCGCAGAAATGGTGGAATGAATATTGGCAAAGAAGCTTCATTCTAATTGATCAGAATGCCGGATCAGAATCTGAAGAATGGCAGGTTGGGAAAAATTACCAGTTATTCCGCTATATGTTAGGCTGCAATGCATTTGGCAAGTATCCGACAAAATTTAATGGTGGTTTATTTACCTATGATCCCTCATTAACAAACGAATCTTTAAAGTTTACACCCGATTTTCGGAATTGGGGCGGGGGAACTCATACAGCTCAAAACCAGCGATTAGTATACTGGCCAATGCTTAGAAGTGGCGATTTTGATTTGATGAAGCCCCAGTTCAGGTTTTATGTGCAGATGCTTAAAAATGCGGAACTGAGAAGCGAATTTTACTGGAAGCATAAGGGAGCAAGCTTTACGGAGCAACTCGAAAATTTCGGCCTTCCAAATCCTGCAGAATATAACTCGAAAAGACCGGCTGATTATGATAAAGGCATGGAACATAATGCCTGGCTAGAGTACGAATGGGACACGGTGCTCGAATTTTGTATGATGATGCTGGAAACGGAACGATACGCTGGCAGAGATATTAAAGAATATATTCCTTTTATTGAAAGTTGCCTGACCTTTTTTAATGAACATTATCAATACCTAGCGAAACAAAGAGGAAGCAAAACGTTTGATGAGAGAGGTCATCTTATTCTTTATCCGGGTTCTGCTGCCGAAACATATAAAATGGCATATAATGCAACGTCGACCATTGCAGGTTTGAAAACGGTTGTTACACGTTTACTTGAGCTTCCGGGGTCTTATTTAACTGACGAAAAAAGGCAGGGATGGCAAACAATGCTAAAACGTATTCCACCAATCAGTTTCAGGGAATTTGACGGTAAACCTACCATTTCTCCGGCTAAGCTATGGGAGAGAATTAATAATACAGAAAGCCCTCAATTATATCCTGTTTTTCCGTGGGGGATATATGGAATTGGCAGGCCAGGGCTTGATACTGCTATTAATACCTATAAATACGATAAGGATGTGATAAAGTTCAGAAGTCACGTCGGTTGGAAGCAGGATAATATTTTTGCTGCACGGCTGGGTTTAAGCAAAGATGCGATGGAGCTTAACGTTTTAAAACTTAAAGATTCAGGCCGGCGTTTTCCTGCATTTTGGGGTCCGGGCTTTGATTGGACACCCGATCATAACTGGGGAGGTTCTGGTATGATCGGTTTGCAGGAAATGTTAATACAGACCGATGGAAAGAAAATATATGTATTTCCAGCATGGCCAAAACAAAAGGATGTCCATTTTAAATTACATGCACCTTATCAAACTACGGTGGAAGTGATTTTGAAAGATGGAAAGGTAGCATTATTGAGAATTTTACCTGAAAGCAGAAAAAAGGATGTGGTTGTAATCAATTGAGCTTGTCTCGTTAAATTATAATACTCCCATCGTAAAACATTAATTGCTTCCTGAAGAATTGGGGCTATATTAATTTTCTGAGAACTTCTGCAGATTAAGCTTTTGATCTGTTTAAAAAATGATTAAAATTCATTACATATGGTTGTGTATAAATTGACAATCAGTTAGTTATATATTTTTTTCTGCTGGGTAACTTGTCTGTTACTGAGAATGAAAAATTTTTACATGTGAAATCTCCTCGTGGTTTTTCTTTTTAAGAGTTAAAATTAACTTAAACTATTCAATAAGTGTATAGAATTTCTCTGAAATGGAAATTCATGGTTATAATAAACGGTTTTTTTCTAAATATTCGCCCTTTACAGGTTTTCACACAACCTAACTTATGTATTGTTGAGGTTAAATGATATCTAATTACTTAGAACGATACTTGATGATTTTGTAAGTCACTGATTGTCTATTAGTTGTGATTTTTTGATATTGACGAGAATCAGGATCGAGGTTAATTTACATCAGGCTTCACATGTTCACAGATTCGGATATTTATATTCTACATCAGACATTTAAATATTAAGCTATGAGTACAACAATCCGAAAACCTCAGAAAATCGTCACGTGAAGCGATGATAAAATGATATTTTTTAAGAGATTATGCTCTAAGACTATCATTAACTGAACAAACTGAATCTATCACTCAATTTTAAATAATATGAAATCACGCTCTACATCCCTCCAATTCCGATCGGAAATTAAAAACTATCTATGTACTCTTCTTATTCCTAACTATTCAATAAAGTCAAAAAGTTGTTGGATGATATCTACATGATAAAAGCAATGTAAATCGCTTTTATTGTCTTATTTAATGAATTTTTTGAACAATTTAAATTAATGGTTATGCAAAAAGGTGAAATTGTAGAACTAGTTATTCGACGCAATCATATTAGTATTAGCGAACTTTCCAGGAAGCTTAAAGTTAGCCGCCGATCAATCTATAATTGGTTTACTCAGGAAAGTCTGAGTCGGGAAATAATCTATAAAATCGGTGAAGTTTTACATCATGATTTTTCAGTGGAGTTTCCTGATATGTTTGATTCGTCGACACTAGTAAATACCCAAATAGACGGAAATAATAGTGCCGCGATAAATGAATTAGAATCGGTCAATTACTGGCGAAATAAATATATTAATCTGCTTGAAAAGCATAATAATTTCTTAATTAATAACATTGAGCCATCGGCCGCTACACTCTAACCTATCAACTAATTCAACACGGTTGAATTAGTTGATTTATCAATCCTCCCTCATTAACCAACCTGGTTATTTTCAATAAAAAGAATACCTGATGTTGATGTGAACTTTGTTCCTGTCAACATTTTTTTTGTTAAAAAATAACACTTCTATTCCTTCGATATTTTAATAATCCCAACACTGATTTTTAAATTATTTCGATGTAATAGTGCCAGATTCACACTAAAAGTTGCTTTTGAAGATGCTTGTAAAAAAAACTTTCACTATTGTGTGAATTTGATTGTAAACATTTCACAATTGATGTAACAACCTCCGGAAATCGATTTTTCTTTTCGAATAGTGTGTAAATTTATCATACAATTCACAGACATATTTACAGAAGTGATGAAAAATATCTACATACTTGTTTCTGCATGCCTGATTGCATTAAGTGCATGTTCATCCAGAAGAAACTTAGTTTACTTCAGTGATCTTAAAGAAAGATCAAACGAGAATTCTGTAATTCTAAATGAAATTGAGCCAAAAATTCAAGAAAGTGATTTGCTTAGTATCACTGTAAACACACAGAGTGCCGAATCAAACGTATTGTTTGCTTTTAACTCAAGTAGTCAAAAAAATAATAATTCTGAGCATGATAGAGAAGGCTACAGGGTAAACAATAAAGGGGAGGTTAAATTCCCTGTTATCGGTAGTACAGTGTTAAAGGGATTAACTCTTGAACAAGCCCAAAATGCGATCGCTAAAAAACTCGAGAAATATGTTAAAAACTCCATTGTGAATATTTCTTTTCTAAACTTCAGAATAACTGTAATTGGAGAGGTTAATAAACCACAAACGTTTACAATATCTGATGAAAAAGTAGACCTTCTTCAGGCACTTGGTATGGCAGGGGATATGACCCCTTATGGGAAAAGGGAAAATGTATTGGTTATAAGAAAAGAGGATGGAAACCGTACCATGGTTAGAATGAACTTAAACAAACAAGAGATATTTCAATCGCCCTATTTCTACCTTAAACAAAATGATGTTATTTATGTGGAACCGGATAAATCCAAAGTTCTGGAATATAATCCAAATAACAGATTAATGCCTTTGGTTGTAGCGACAATATCTGCAGTGGCAGTGCTGGCAACTACATTGATCAGCAGATAGTTTTTTAATGAGGATACCATAATAAAAGTCTGATAATTTTAAAGATTTTAGTTCACGTTCTCACATTTATTACACTCTAAATCTGCTTTTAATTAAGCGCCAATTATTGCCTGGTAGTTTATAGTTCAAACTACTAATAAACAAAATGGTCATGTAAGTGAGATAGCGAAGCTTTATCTGCCCAGCATGATATCAAAAAAGCTCTTACATTGATTTCTGCAATGATCTGAGTCCATTAAATTCTAATTAAAAAAATACTCATGTAACTGAGATGGCGAAGCCTTGTGCTTTTTAATTACCTGCTCGATTTGATAACTAAATACTCGAAAATATGAAAACTGCCGACAACACCACATTCTTAGATTCGAAAACAACTTATAATTCTATAAACGAAAAGAATTGGATGGTAATTTACACCCGTCCGCGTTGGGAGAAGAAAGTTGACCTTCAGTTGCAATCCCAGGGGATAGAGAGTTTTTGTCCGGTACGTAAAGTTGAAAATCAATGGGCCGACAGGAAGAAGATTGTGGACCTGCCCTTATTTTGTTCCTATATATTCGTCAATATACACAGTAGAGAAGAATTCAAAGTAAGACAAACCTTAGGGGTGTTAAACTTCATCTATTATATGGGAAAACCTGCAAAAATCAGAGAATCTGAAATAGATAAAATTAGAAATGCTCTCGTTTATTGTCCGGATTTAGAAGTTGTCGATATGAGAACTATCTCGATAGGTGACCGGGTGAGTATTAAAAACGGAATTTTCACCAACCATCAGGGCAATGTGATTAAGGTGCAGGGAAAAAGCGTTTTAATGGTCCTTGATAATCTTGAATGCGCTTTATTGAGCAGGGTAGAAGCGGCGAACCTGGTTTTGGTAAACTAACGATAATAAAAATAAAATATAGCTTTACTTCTCAGGGCTTAATGAGGCTATAATTAAAGAATTTCTGTAATAACCAGGATTAACAGTATTTCACCATGGAATACTTCCAATAAACCGATTCCACTAACACGCTCTTTTCATAAAACTGGGCTACTTTATGGGCCTTACCGGCCCCTGGGGATAGCCCTTTCCGTTCCTTTATTTCCTTTTCAAACAGCTCATTTTAAGTTCCTTTCCTAAGATTAATTGAAAATCTCCGAAGATAAATAATCAATAAAAGTCAGGATTGACTTCTGATCAATCTCATTCATTCATTTAAATCTAAACGCGATGAAAAAATTTTTACACAAACAAAAACTGCACTTTCTATTTGCTTTCTTTTTGTTCTTCACCTGCTCATCTGTTTTTGCTTTAGAGAAAGGGGAAGTGTCTTCGAACACTTCACTTAAAAATGAGGAAAGTGAAAGAATGCGGATCAGAATGGGTGGAGAGTTTACTGCAGACATCACCGTTAGTGCTTGCAATTCAGCTACAATAACCTATACAATAAAAATTATAAACATCACCGGGAGTCCAAAGCTTAGATCGGTAATGAGCGTAATACCTACAGACGCAGGTGCCCCTTTTAACATTTCTGCTGTTGACAATACAGGGGCAACTTGGACTAATGAATCTACCAGCAGTTTATTGAAACTTACAACTTCCACAAGCGTCCTGAATAAAAATGACTATTTAATAATAACATTCTCTACTCCATCGGTTACTTTTAGTCCGTGGGATATAACAGGTTATACAAATGCCGGCTATACCAGCAATAGTGTCTTTTTATCTGGTGTACTACCATCTGTACAAGGGCCTACAGCCGGAACCCTAAGTCCTTCTCCTGCTGCAGGCGCTATTTGTTCGGGAGGCGTTGTTTCGGCAACAGCTACCGGTGGAACAGGATCAGGACCTATAACAGATAAGCTTCTTTATCGATATGATGGCGGTGCATGGCAACCATATACTTCTAATACCGCACTTGTCACCGCCGGGCATACTTCTGTTGATATTCAAACCTATAGCTTTTACAATTCAGATGCTGGTTGTGCGCCTTCTGTTCCCGTTACAGTTAGCTGGATAATAAACGCACAGCCAACTTCGGGCACATTGTCTCCAAGCCCAACAGCTGGTTCAGTTTGTGCAGGAACTAATGTATCAGCAAGCGCAACCCCCGGAGCTGGCGGGGCGGGAACAATATCAGACGTACTGCAATACCGTTTTGATGGAGGTTCATGGCAGACCTATACTTCGGGTGCCAATTTAAGTACAATCGGACATAATACTGTTGATATACAAACCTATCGTACGGCTTCAGGAAGCAATTGCACTTCATCAACGCCACTTATAGTAAGCTGGACAATAAACCAAAAATCAGCCGCTCCTACTTCGGCATCTGCTTCACCTGCAACGATCTGTAGTGGACAAAGTACAAATCTTACACTTAATGGTGGCGGCGGAGGTTTCTCAGAAATAATCAAATGGTATACCGCCTCTTGCGGGGGCACATTAGCAGGGACTGGCAATAATTTGTCTGTTAGTCCGACAAGTACCACCACTTATTACGGACGCTATGAAAATGCAGCACCGTGTAATTTTAACACTGCTTGTGCTTCGGTAACAGTAACTGTAACTACACCGCCATCTGTTTCAACACAACCAGTAAATCAAACGATTACTTATGGATCTCCGGTAAGTTTTTCAGTTTCTGCAACAGGCAGTACTGGGTACCAATGGCAAGAGAATACCGGTTCTGGGTTTGTTAATATCAGCAATACAGGGATTTATTCTGGTGTTACTACAGCCACATTGAGTTTGTCACAGCCGACTGTATCTATGAGCGGCTATAAATACCGGGTTATTGTATCCGGTATTTGTAGTTCGGTAACAAGTACCCAGGCAGATCTGCTTGTTGGCACCAAAACCGTCACTGTAACAGCAGAAGCAAAGACTAAAACTTATGGCGATGCCGATCCTGCGTTAACTTATGCTTTCAGCGGATTGGTTGGAACGGATTCCTTCAGCGGGTCCCTAAGCCGCACACCAGGTGAGAATGTGGGAACTTATGCCATTAATCAAAACTCGCTGGCACTAAGCAGTAACTATATATTGAATTATACCGGTGCAAATCTGACTATCGGTGCGAAAACCATCTCTGTAACAGCTGAAGCAAAAACCAAAACTTATGGCGATGCTGATCCTGCATTAACCTATACTTTCAGCGGATTGGTTGGAACGGATTCCTTCAACGGGTCCCTAAGTCGCGCAGCAGGCGAGAATGTAGGAACTTATGCCATTAATCAAAATACACTGGCTTTAAACAGCAATTATGTACTGAGCTATACTGGTGCGAACCTGATAATCGGCACTAAAACCATCAACGTAACAGCAGAAACAAAAGCTAAAACTTACGGCGATACTGATCCTGCTTTAACTTATACTTTCAGCGGATTGATCGGAACGGATTCCTTCAGCGGATCGCTAAGCCGCGCAGCAGGTGAGAATGTAGGGACTTATGCCATTAACCAAAATGATTTGGCATTAAGCGGTAACTACATTCTGAACTACACCGGAGCAAATCTGACCATCGGCACAAAAACCATCACTGTAACAGCAGAAGTAAAATCTAAAACTTACGGGGATGCTGATCCTGCTTTAACTTATACTTTCAGCGGATTGGTTGGAACGGATTCCTTCAGCGGATCACTAAGCCGCGCAGCAGGTGAGAATGTAGGGACTTATGCCATTAACCAAAATGATTTGGCATTAAGTGGCAACTACATTCTGAACTACACAGGTGCAAATCTGACCATCGGCACCAAAACCATCAACGTAACAGCAGAAGCAAAAGCTAAAACTTACGGCGATACTGATCCTGCTTTAACTTATACTTTCAGCGGATTGGTTGGAACGGATTCCTTCATCGGGTCCCTAAGTCGCGCAGCAGGTGAGAACGTAGGGACTTATGCCATTAACCAAAATAATTTGGCATTAAGCGGTAACTACATTCTGAATTATACTGGTGCAAATCTGACCATCGGCACCAAAACCATCAACGTAACAGCAGAAGCAAAAGCTAAAACTTACGGCGATGCAGATCCTGCACTAACTTATACCATTACATCCGGAGCATTGGTTGGAACAGATTCATTCAGCGGATCACTAAGCCGCGCAACTGGTGAAAATGTGGGAATTTATGCCATCAACCAAAATACTTTGGCTCTAAATAGCAATTATATCCTGGAGTATACCGGTGCGAACCTGGTTATTGGTACCCAAATCATCAACGTAATAGCCGAAACAAAAGCTAAAACTTATGGCGATTCAGACCCTGCCTTAACCTATACTTTCACCGGATCGATTGGCACAGACTCTTTCAGCGGATCTTTAAGCCGTGCTCCAGGTGAGAATGTCGGAACTTATGTCATCAATCAAAATACATTGGCTTTGAGCGGCAATTACATCCTTAATTTTACCAGTGCAAATCTGACTATCGCCAGTAAAGCCATCACTGTATCGGCGGAAGCAAAAACTAAAACTTACGGCGATGCAGATCCTGCATTAACCTATACCATTACATCCGGAGCAATGGTTGGAACAGATTCATTCAGCGGATCGCTAGGCCGTAAAGCTGGTGAGAACGTGGGAACTTATGCCATTAATCAAAATACACTGGCTTTAAGCAGTAACTATACCTTGAACTATACTGGTGCTAACCTGTCGATCGGTACTAAATCTGTAACCGTAACAGCAGAAGCAAAAACTAAAACCTACGGAGATGCAGATCCTGCTTTAACATATACCATAACTTCAGTTACAGGTTCAGCTGTTAACACATCAAATGTTTTCCTTGATATCTCTAAGGTTACTTCAGATGGGGGCTTTGCTTATATTATAGATGTAGACCCAACCCAGATTGGAGACTCAAATGAACAGCCAACTGTTTCGACAATGAAAGTTTTTGAAAATGGTATTCAGATTGGGTCGGCCCACTCACAACATTCAGATATTCGAAATGCGGGTATGGGTCTGTTCAGCCATTATGGTACAAGGTTGCGTTTTTCTTCCTCTGATAATACTGATCCACGTACCAATGGAAGAGTCTACACGTACAGCATAACTACATCCGGATCATTGGTTGGAACGGATTTCTTCAGCGGGGCATTAAGCCGTGCAGGAGGTGAGAATGTGGGAACATATGTCATTAATCAAAATACTCTGGCATTAAACAGCAATTATGTGCTGACTTTTAATAGTGCAAACCTGACTATCGGTACCAAAGCTATCAACGTAGCGGCTGATGTAAAAAATAAAACCTACGGGGATGCAGATCCTGCTTTATCTTATACCATAGTCGCAGGTCCAGTAACCAGCACAGCAAATGTTCACCTGGATCTTTCTAAGGTTACTTCAGATGGAGGTTTTGCTTATAGTATTGATGTAGACCCCAGCCTGCTTGGCGATTCAAATGGACAGCCAGCTGTTTCGACACTGAAAGTTATTGAAAATGGCCTTGAGATTGGTTCAGCTCACTCACAACATGCCGATATTCGAAATATAGGTAAGGGGCTGTTCAGCCATTATGGTACAAGGCTGCGTTTTTCTTCCTCTGATAATACTGATCCACGCACCAATGGAAGAGTCTACACCTATAATGTAAATATATCAACGACATCCGGAGAACTCGTTGCCGGTGATTCTTTCAGCGGATCATTGAGCCGCGCAGCAGGTGAGAACGTGGGAACATACGCCATTAATCAAAATACACTTGCTTTAAATAGCAATTATGTACTGAACTATACTGGTGCAAACCTGATAATCGGCACTAAAACCATTAACGTAACGGCAGAAGCAAAAACTAAAACCTACGGGGATGCTGACCCTCCATTAACTTATACTTTCAGCGGATTGATGGGAACGGATTCCTTCAGTGGGTCCCTAAGCCGCACACCAGGTGAGAATGTGGGAACTTATACGATTAATCAAAACTCGCTGGCATTAGGCAGTAACTATATACTGAACTATACTGGTGCAAACCTGATAATCGGCACTAAAACCATTAACGTAACGGCAGAAGCAAAAACTAAAACCTACGGGGATGCTGATCCTGCATTAACTTATACTTTCAGCGGATTGGTTGGAACAGATTCGTTCAGCGGGTCCCTCAGTCGCACAGCAGGTGAGAATGTAGGGACTTATGCCATTAACCAAAATGGTTTGGCATTAAGCAGTAACTACATATTGAACTATACCGGTGCAAATTTGGTTATCGGCACAAAAACCATTACCGTAACAGCAGAAGCAAAGGCTAAAACTTACGGGGATGCTGATCCTGCTTTAACTTATACTTTCAGCGGATTGGTTGGAACGGATTCCTTCATCGGATCACTAAGCCGCGCAGCAGGTGAGAATGTAGGGACTTATGCCATTAACCAAAATGATTTGGCATTAAGTGGCAACTACATTCTGAACTACACAGGTGCAAATCTGACCATCGGCACCAAAACCATCAACGTAACAGCAGAAGCAAAAGCTAAAACTTACGGCGATACTGATCCTGCTTTAACTTATACTTTCAGCGGATTGGTTGGAACGGATTCCTTCATCGGGTCCCTAAGTCGCGCAGCAGGTGAGAACGTAGGGACTTATGCCATTAACCAAAATAATTTGGCATTAAGCGGTAACTACATTCTGAATTATACTGGTGCAAATCTGACCATCGGCACCAAAACCATCAACGTAACAGCAGAAGCAAAAGCTAAAACTTACGGCGATGCAGATCCTGCACTAACTTATACCATTACATCCGGAGCATTGGTTGGAACAGATTCATTCAGCGGATCACTAAGCCGCGCAACTGGTGAAAATGTGGGAATTTATGCCATCAACCAAAATACTTTGGCTCTAAATAGCAATTATATCCTGGAGTATACCGGTGCGAACCTGGTTATTGGTACCCAAATCATCAACGTAATAGCCGAAACAAAAGCTAAAACTTATGGCGATTCAGACCCTGCCTTAACCTATACTTTCACCGGATCGATTGGCACAGACTCTTTCAGCGGATCTTTAAGCCGTGCTCCAGGTGAGAATGTCGGAACTTATGTCATCAATCAAAATACATTGGCTTTGAGCGGCAATTACATCCTTAATTTTACCAGTGCAAATCTGACTATCGCCAGTAAAGCCATCACTGTATCGGCGGAAGCAAAAACTAAAACTTACGGCGATGCAGATCCTGCATTAACCTATACCATTACATCCGGAGCAATGGTTGGAACAGATTCATTCAGCGGATCGCTAGGCCGTAAAGCTGGTGAGAACGTGGGAACTTATGCCATTAATCAAAATACACTGGCTTTAAGCAGTAACTATACCTTGAACTATACTGGTGCTAACCTGTCGATCGGTACTAAATCTGTAACCGTAACAGCAGAAGCAAAAACTAAAACCTACGGAGATGCAGATCCTGCTTTAACTTATACTTTCAGCGGATTGGTTGGAACAGATTCTTTCAGCGGATCACTAAGCCGCCCAGCAGGTGAGAATGTAGGCACTTACGCCATCAACCAAAATACACTTGCTTTAAATGGCAATTATATTCTCGATTATACTGGTGCGAACCTCATTATCGGCACCAAAACCATCACCGTAACGGCAGAAACAAAAGCTAAAACTTATGGCGATGCCGATCCTGCGTTAACCTATACCATTGCATCCGGAGCATTGGTTGGAACAGATTCATTCACCGGGTCCCTAAGCCGCACACCAGGTGAGAATGTGGGAACTTATGCCATTAATCAAAATAATTTGGCATTAAGTGGTAACTATATCCTGAATTATACTGCTGCAAATCTGACCATCGACACCAAAACCATTACTGTAACAGCAGAAGCAAAGACTAAAACTTATGGCGATGCCGATCCTGCGTTAACTTATACTTTCAGCGGATTGGTTGGAACGGATTCCTTCAGCGGGTCCCTAAGCCGCACAGCAGGGGAAAATGTAGGAACTTATGCCATTAATCAAAACTCGCTGGCTTTAAGCAGTAACTATATATTGAACTATATCGCTGCAAATCTGTCCATCGGCACCAAAACCATCAACGTAACAGCTGAAGCAAAAACCAAAACTTATGGCGATGCTGATCCTGCATTAACCTATACTTTCAGCGGATTGGTTGGAACGGATTCCTTCAACGGGTCCCTAAGCCGCACAGCAGGGGAAAATGTAGGAACTTATGCCATTAATCAAAATACACTGGCTTTAAACAGCAATTATGTACTGAGCTATACTGGTGCGAACCTGATAATCGGCACTAAAACCATCAACGTAACAGCTGAAGCAAAAACCAAAACTTATGGCGATGCTGATCCTGCATTAACCTATACTTCCAGTCCTCTTGTTTCAGGCGATTCCTTCAGCGGAGCCTTGAGCCGTACAACTGGTGAGAACGTGGGGACATATGCCATTAATCAAAATACACTGGCTTTAAACAGTAATTATATGCTGAACTTTACCAGTGAAAATCTTACTATTGGCAAAGGAACCCTGGTAATTACTGCTAATAATCAAAGTAAATCTTACGGGGCAGATAATCCGGTTTTAACGGCCAGTTATAGTGGTTTTGTTAACGGCGACACCTTTAATAGCCTGACCACTCAGCCGGTTGTTAGCACGACTGCAACTTCGGGTTTTCCAGTTGGGACTCATCCGATAACTGTCGGCGGCGCTTCATCACCCAACTATAACATCAGCTATGTTGACGGACTTTTAACCGTCAATCCTGTATCCTTAGTTCTAAGCACCGATAATCAAGGCAAACCTTACGGTTCAGCATTCACTGCTTTTACCGGAACCTTTAGTGGTATCCGGAACGGGGATAACCTTACCGCAACCTATACCAGTATCGGCTCGGCAGCAACAGCCAATGCCGGAAACTATCCGATTGTGGCCACCCTGATAGATCCTGACAATAAACTGGGTAATTATACTGTAGTAAATAATGGAGCGGTATTAACGGTCAATAAAGCAAGTCTTGACCTACGCCTGGCTGCCGATAATCAGAGGAAAACCTATGGTTCTGTATTCAGCGCCTTTACCGGAACCTTCAGTGGTATCCAGAACGGGGATAACCTTACCGCCACCTATACCAGCACCGGTTCATCGGCAACTGCCCCTGTAGGAACCTATCTGATTGTTGCTTCACTGGTAGATCCTGACAATAAACTGCGCAACTATACTGTAAGCAACCCCGGAGCGGTATTAACTGTGGAAAAGGCTTCATTAACCATCACAGCAAATAACCAAACGAAAGCATACAATGCAATCAATCCAATACTTACAGCCAATTATAACGGCTTTGTAAATGGCGATACCCCTGTTAGTCTTTTGACTCAGCCAGCCATTACAACTACTGCACGTACCGGTTCAGTGACTGGTTCATATCCGGTGAAGGTAAGTGGTGCCTCTTCGGGAAACTATTCAATCAACTATGTAGACGGTACATTGACCATCACGCCAGGAGAGTTGACTTTAGCTAATTCAATTATTGATGAGAATAAGGTTAGCGGCACCCTGGTGGGATTACTAAACACCACAGGAGCATATGGAAACGCAAGCTTCAACTATTCCTTAGTAAATGGTGATGGCAATACTGATAATGAGTCTTTCATGATTACGGGTAAGCAGCTGTTAACAACTCAGTCATTTGATTTCGAAAGAAAAAACTCCTATTCGATCCGAATTCAATCTACTGATAATAGTAGTATGAGCCTGGAACAGATCTTTACCATTACAGTGAACGATGTGAATGAGGTACCGACGATCAATGCCATAGCAGACCAGGTTATATGTACCAACTCCGAGCTGCAAACTGTTTCTTTAAGCGGCATAACAGCTGGTCCTGAAGCTAATCAGACCTATACTTTATCTGTAAGTTCAGATAACAACCTTTTTGATCAGCTGAACATCAAAAACGGTCAGGATGGGACAGCCAAATTAACCTACCAGTTAAAACCCGATGCTAACGGTATAGCAAACTTAACCATTAAGGTTGCAGACAACGGGGGTAAAGCTAATGGCGGCATGGATGAGCTCATACAGAAATTTAAATTAACCACCTATAAATCACCCAACCCGCAGATCACAAGTGACAAGGGAGCTTCCATATCGAAAGGTGATTGGATTAATTTAACCGCATCAGGAGGAGTTAATTATGTGTGGGCAGATGCTTCAGGTGTTATCAGTGGCCAGAATACGGCAACGTTAACCGTTCGTCCGAAACAAACAACCACTTATATCGTCAGCGGCGCCAATGCGAACGGATGTCCTTTTGAACAAAAAATCACGATTGAGGCACGGGAGGATTTCAAATTTATACCTAATAATATTCTTTCTCCTAATGGAGATGGTGTAAATGATATATGGGTAGTAAAGAATATTGACTTATATCCTGACAATGAGGTAAGGGTATTCGACCGGGCAGAAAGGTTGGTTTACACCAAAAAGGGGTATCTCAATGATTGGGACGGAACATCCAACGGTGATGCCTTAACAGAAGGAACATACTATTATATCATAACTCTGGGATCTGGCTTCGACAAAGTAAAAGGCTTTGTATCTATAGTCAGAGAAAAAATCAGGTAAGGCATATTTAACATTACAATAGTTTTTAAACTTTAAAAAAATCAGTCATGAAAACAGGTATTAATTACTCATGTAGTTTCTTAAACAGAGCGCTGATAGTTCTTTTGTTTATCATTTTATTCATTGGTGTAAGCAGTATTTCTGCCCAGATTAATCCTTTAGTATCCCAATATTATCAAAATCAATATTTGGGTAATCCGGCACTTGCCGGAATGGATGATAACTTAAATATTAATCTGAGCTACAGAAACCAGTGGAACGGAATCCCGGGAGCGCCGGTAACACAAACCCTGACAGGAGATTACCGGGTTAAAAAGGTTGGATTAGGACTGAGTATTTATAACGACAAAGCTGGACTTATCAAAGGAACCAGAACGATGGCTACATACGCCTACCATTTACCCCTTAATATTAAAGGAGATGAATTACATTTTGGATGGTCACTCGGTTTTATGCATGAGTATATCAATAAAGAGGATATAATCGGAGATCAGAATGATGTAGCTGTTGAACAGTTTAACCTGCGTGAGATGACTATAGATGGTGATTTTGGCATCGCCTATACCAATGAAAGATTAACCATACAAGGATCTTTACCTAATCTGAAGACCTATTTCAAGAAAGATTATAACATTGGGAACATAGACCGCCCTACTTTTTATTCAGCTATATCTTATATGTTTAAAAGCGGTGTAGATAGGAACGAAGTTGCTCTGGAACCAAAATTTTGCTATAGGGGAGTAAAGGGAGCTGCCAATATGTGGGATCTGGGATCCAGCGTAATGTTCGCTAATAACCTTAATATGATGTGCATGTACCATAGCACTAAAAGCGCCTCCTTTAGTCTTGGAATGAATTATATGACCAGCGTATACTTTCAGTTCATATATACAAAGGAAATGTCAGCCTTAACACATGATACAAAAGGCATTTTTGAAGTAAACCTTAAAATACCCTTATTAAAGCCAAAAGAATAAGGAGTTCACACAAAATCGTGATAGCAGCCATGAGATTTATTAATCTTGATCCGGGATTAATAAGTATGAGATCATGTTTTACCTCTCTGCAATTCCGTGAAGAATTATACAATTACAATCTCTTCCTGCTATTCAATAAAAAAAAATTTATTGGATGATTTCTACATAAAATTCGCAATTGAAATTTTTTTGACGTGTATACTAAATATTTTATAACAATCTAAATTAATGGTTATGCAAAAAGGTGAAATTCTAGAACAAGTTATTCGACGCAATCACATCAGTATTAGCGAACTTTCCAGAAAACTTAATGTTAGCAGGCGATCTGTCTATAACTGGTTCAATCAGGAACGGCTGAGCAGGGATATAGTTTATAAAATCGGAACTGTATTAAATCATGATTTTTCAGCGGAGTTCCCTGATTTGTTTGATTCATCGCCACGAGTAAATACTCAAATAAATGGGAATACTGGAACTGAAGTAAATGAATTAGAATTGGTCACTTACTGGAGAAATAAATATATCACTCTGCTTGAACAACATAATAATTTCTTGATTCATAACATCGATCCATCATAACATCTGGCCCTAAGTCTCACGTCCGATGCTGTGAGCTAATACAATAGTTGCAGGTAAATTATCCTTTCTCCTAATTAAAAGGGTCTGGTTTTTTTGAAGAAATCACATTTTATATTGTTGTGAATTTCTGTCCCTGTCTGATTTTTATATGTGAAAAAATTAGACTCCTATTCCATCCCTGATTATATAATCAAAAAAAAAATATTTTAATAATTTTTTGTTTAATAGTGTAAATTTTCACACTGTAACCCGCTTCTTAGCCCTTTTGTGAACTGCTTTGTGGCCTTATGTGTATTTAAATGTGAATATTTTACAATCGCTGTAACAACCTCCGGAAATCGTTTTTTCATTTCAAATACTGTGTAAATTTGATTATACAATTCATAACTATTTAATTAAAAAGTCATGAAAAATTTCTACCTGTTGTATTTCTGTGCTGTATGTGTGATTGCCTTAAATGCCTGCTCTCCAAGAAGAAATCTGGTTTACTTTAGTGACTTGTCGGAAAAATCAGATGAGAAGTCTATAATTCTAAATGATATTGAGCCTAAAATTCAAGAAAGTGATCTGCTTAATATTACTATTAATACGCCCAGTAAAGAATCCAATATGTTGTTTGCCTTCAACTCAAGTAACCCCGCAAATAATGAAACCTATGAAAAAGAAGGCTACCGGGTAAATACCAGGGGAGAGATTAATTTTCCAGTAATTGGTATTACTAACCTAAAGGGTTTAACCATTGAACAAGCTCAGGATATGATTGCTCTTAAACTTGAAAAATATGTGAAGAGTTCCATAGTCACTGTGCAGTTTCTGAACTTCAGAATCACAGTAATCGGGGAAGTTAATAAACCTGAAACCTTTACAGTATCAAATGAAAAAGTCGATCTCCTTCAGGCTCTTGGTATGGCAGGTGATATGACGCCATATGGAAAAAGGGAAAATGTATTAGTTATAAGGAAAGTTGATGGTAAGCGTACGATGGTCAGAATGAATTTAAACAAACAGGAGATTTTTCAATCACCCTATTTTTACCTTAAACAAAACGATGTGGTGTATGTGGAACCGGATAAATCTAAAGTTTTGGAGTATAATCCAAACAACAGATTAATGCCTTTGGTAGTAGCAACCATATCTGCTTTGGCAGTTCTTGCGACTACCTTAATTAGCAGATAGCTTTTACTAATCAGGCGCTAAAAATCGATAATCATTTAATTCTACACTAAATGAAAACTCTGAAAGAATTAGAAAAATACCTCAAACACTGGAAGATATTCCTGGTGTCTATTGTCTTTTGCTTAACTGTAGCAATTCTATATGTGCGTTATACTCCATCTAAGTACAGAATCAGCAGCACTCTTTTGATCCAGGATGATGCAAAAGGAGAGGGCATGTTGAAAGGAACGGCTTTTAGTGACCTTCAAATGTTTAAAACCACAAAAACTGTAGACAATGAAATGGAGGTTTTGCGTTCCAGGGATTTAATATATAAAGTTTTAAAAGAATTATCACTGGAAACAAGTTATTCAAAAAACAATTGGTTAACCAGGGCTGAACTTTATGGTGAAACTTTACCGGTAAGAGTTATTGTTTACAGGCTTACTAATAACGCCTATATTAAGAAATATACTCTTCAGATTTTAGATGAGAACATATTCGTTATCAAAGAAGGCGATAAAGGCAGGGTATATCATTTCAATCAGGTAATTCAAAATCCAGATTATACCATCCGGGTAATTAAAGGACCAGCATTTGCAAAAAACTACAAACCGATATCCATAAAATTTAAGAACCTCGTTCAGATGGCTGAAGCCTTTAGCCTTGCCAGACTCACTGTTGTTCCCATCATTAAAGATGCAAATACTATCATAATAAGCATGATTGATGAAGTTCCGCAACGTGGTATAGATATTCTAAGCAAATTAATAGAGACTTATAATTATGAGAATGTAATGAATAAGAACACTATAGCCAGAAATACGATAAGCTTCATAGATAATCGCTTAAAATATCTTACCAGGGATCTTTCAGCTGTAGAACAGGACGTGGAAAATTACAAACAGCAAAATCAGGTGACAGATATTATGTCGAATGCTCAGATGAACCTGGATAATTCTCAAATATATAATCAGCAGTTAGCCGGCTCAGAAATGCAGTTAAGCATTATTACATCTTTAGAAACCTATTTAAGGCAACCTGGCAGGAATTCTGGGCTGGTTCCAAGTACTTTAGGGTTAAAAGATGCAACTCTGGAAGCATTAACCGAAAGATATAACTCCTTGCAATTGGAAAAACAAAGATTACTGAGTACGAATAATGCTGATAATCCTCTTGTTGTTAATATAAATGAACAGCTAGGAAGTATTAGGTTGAGTCTTCAGGAAAACCTGAAGAATATTAAAAATAGATTAGTGATCGAAAGAAATAATTCACGCTCGAAGTATGCTCAGTCTGAGTCCAGAATCAGAGATGTTCCGTCTATAGAAAGAGGTTTATTGGAGAGAAACCGTGAACAGGATGTTAAGATCAGCCTGTACCATTACTTATTACAAAAAAGGGAAGAGACAGCACTTTCATTAACCGCCACAATTCCTACATCGCAGGTTATAGATAAGCCTGCATATAATACAGTTCCTGAACAGCCTAAGGGTGATTTAATATATTTATGTTCGTTTTTATTAGGAGTAATTTTGCCGGCCGGTATAATCTACTGTCGCGATAAATTTAATACAAAGGTTCAGGACGCATCGGAAGTTGAATTCATTACCGGAGCTAAAGTGTTGGGCGAATTAAGTAACAAAGGTAAGCTTGGCTCTGTGGTCGTTCAAAAAGGAAGCCGTACTACTATTTCAGAACTTTTCCGGTATATCCGCAGCAATTTAAATTATATCAATTCCAGAGAGCAAAACCAGGTTCTTCTTATAACCTCCAGTATCAAAGGTGAAGGTAAAACTTTCTTCAGTGTAAACTTAGGCCTAACATTGTCATTAACAGATAAAAAGGTTGTTTTATTGGAGTTTGACTTACGGAAACCTGATTTGCTTCAGAGTATAAAAGTCAAATCCGAACTTGGGATTACAGATTTTTTAAATTTTGAGGATGTCACTTTAGATAATATTATCTCCCCTTCAGAACTTTCGCCGAACCTATCGGTGATTGGATGCGGTACTTTCCCGGATAATCCGGCAGAACTCCTTATGAGCGACAGAATCGGTGTATTGTTTGAGGAATTAAGAGAGAAATTTGATTATATAATTGTAGACACTTCACCAGTGGGGCAGGTAGCAGACGCATTCAGTCTGGCTAAATATACCGACTCCAGTATTTATCTGGTACGCTATAATTATACCAATAAATTTCAACTCCGAATTTTGCAGGATATCTATGAAAATGAGAAGTTGAAAAATCCAATGGTTGTTTTTAACGATGCAAAAGAAGATAATAGTGATGCTTATGCCTATGGCAGATATGCGTACAATTAACTGAATAATACAAACTTAAAGATTTAAACATTTATTTAATCTACTATCTGCTTTTTAAATCCCCATTGCCAGGTAGTTTAAACTACCAAAAAAACAATTAATCATGTAAGTGAGATAGCGAAGCTCTATCCGGCTTACATCAAAAAACTCTTTCATTGAATCTACAATGATCTGAGTGCAAAAAAATTAAAGTACAAAAACACTCATGTAACTGAGATGGCGAAGCCCTGTGCTTTTTACACACCTGCACAATTGATATCTAAAGCCTGTAAAAATGAACAATCCTCTACACAATAGCCCATTTTCAGAATTAAAATCAGCGTATAAATCTCTTACTGAAAGGATTTGGCTGGTAATTTACACCCGTCCGCGTTGGGAGAAGAAAGTTGATCTCCTGTTACAGGCTCAGGGAATAGAAAGTTTTTGTCCGGTACGTAAAGTTGAAAATCAATGGGCCGACCGGAAGAAAATTGTGGAACTGCCTTTATTCTGTTCTTATGTATTTGTCAAAATAAACAGCAAAGAAGAATTTAAAGTGAGACAAACCCTGGGGGTTCTAAACTTTATCTATTATATGGGAAAGCCCGCTAAAATCAGAGAATCTGAGATAGATAAGATTAAAAACGCGCTGATTTATTGTCCGGATTTAGAGGTTGTCGATTTAAAAACGATCTCTATAGGCGATCGGGTGAGCATAAAAAACGGCATGTTTACTAACCATCAAGGTAAAGTAATTAAGGTGCAGGGAAAAAGCGTCTTGATGATTCTCGATAATCTTGAATGCGCTTTAGTAAGCAGGGTAGAAGCGGCTAACCTGGTTTTAATAAATTAATGCTGATAAAATGAAAAGCAATCTTTAAAGGCCCCAAGATTCGGTATCCCTGAGAAATCTGAAAACCTAAAAAATGCAATTTATATAAATGCATAGGCTGCAATGGCTTCGCTATGAGTTTAAGAGAGAAAACGATATCGGGTATTTTATGGTCATTTACAGAGCAGTTTAGTGCCAAGTTGCTTAGTTTCTGTATAACCATAGTTCTTGCCAGAATATTAGATCCGGCCGAGTTTGGGATAATAGCAATGTTTGCTGTATTCATTTCCATTGGAAATTCTTTGATGGATAGCGGATTAACATCATCGCTGATTCGAACCAACGATGCAAATCAGAGAGATTACTCCACAATATTTTTTTTTAACCTTATTGGAAGTGTTTTTCTCTATTTTATCCTGTTTTTGCTTGCTCCCTATCTTTCATTATTTTATAAACAGGAGATCTTAACCAACATTATCAGAGTCTATGGCTTAACACTCATTTTGAACGCTTTCTTTACTATCCAAAATACTCGCCTTTCAAAGGAAATGGATTTTAAAGCACAGACTATCATCATAATACCATCGGTTTTAGGTGGCGGTCTTTTAGGGATTATATTAGCAAAAATGGGTTATGGCGTTTGGAGCCTGGTTTGGATGAGTTTACTTAATTCTCTTCTATCAACCTTAATGCATTGGACCTATTCTGGTTGGCGGCCCGACTGGGTGTTTGATAAAGAAAGTTTTAAGAAACATTTCTTTTTTGGATACAAAATGACCTTGTCGGGATTGTTAGACACCATTTACCAAAACATATATATCATCATTATAGGTAAGTTTTATTCTGCTACTCTGCTAGGTTATTATTCACGAGCCAATAGCATTAGTCAGTTATCCATTAGTAACATCTCTGCTGCATTAAATAAAGTTACTTACCCGATGTTCGCGTCAATATCGAATGACGATAAGAAATTAAAAGGCATCTACAAAAAAATATTGCAGCAGGTTCTGTTCTGGAACGCTCCGGCATTAATATTCTTAGGTGTGATTGCCGAGCCCTTATTCAGGTTTTTATTAACAGAAAAGTGGTTACCTGCAGTTCCTTATTTTCAGATACTATGTTTTGCAGGTATTATGTATCCCTTGCATGCATATAACCTTAATATTCTTAAAGTAAAAGGCAGGAGCGACCTGTTTTTAAAATTAGAGGTAGTAAAAAAAATCATTAGTGTAATAGGTATAGTAATAGCAATTCCATTCGGAATTTATGGACTACTATATTTTCAATTAATTTTCAGCGTCCTGGGATATTTTATTAATTCGTTCTATAGCGGTAAAATCATCGGCTATACATTTAAAGAACAACTTGCAGATATTTTTCCGGTAATCTTTTTGTCCTGTATAATCGGTGCTCTTTGTTATTTCCTTGACCGATACCTTTTTCTAAGATTTCAATTGCCTGATTTTACCAGGCTAATAATAGCCGGTGTATTTTATTTTCTAATGTATTTAAGCTCCAGTAATATAATAAAGTTAAATGCAATAATAGATTTCAAACAACTAATCCTAAAGAAATGATACCTGTGACTAAACCCTATTTACCAAGTGTAAATGAATATGATGAATATCTGAACAGTATTTGGGAACGCCAATGGTTAACTAATAACGGTCCCCTTGTTAATGAATTAGAATTAAAACTAAAAAAGTATTTGGGCCTGGATTATTTACTCTACGTTACCAATGGCACTTTAGCTCTTCAAATTGCAATTAAAGCATTAGAACTTCAGGGCGAAATTATTACTACCCCTTTTTCTTATGTTGCTACAAGCAGCAGCATTGTTTGGCAGGGCTGTGAACCTGTATATGTAGATATTGAAGAAGATACATTCAATATTGATCCCACAAAAATAGAAGCTGCCATTACATCAAAAACTTCGGCTATTTTGGCAACCCATGTATTTGGGAACCCCTGCAATATTGAAGCAATACAGACCATTGCCGATAAACATAACCTAAAAGTAATTTACGATGCTGCACATTGCTTTGGAACGAAATATAAGAACAAATCGGTGTTTGAGTATGGCGATATAAGTACTACCAGCTTTCATGCTACCAAGATATTTCATACCATAGAAGGAGGTGCGGTATTTACTAAATGCCCCAATCTTTTAAAGAAAATGGCTTTCATAAGAAACTTCGGCCATGACGGACCAGAAGAGTTTGCCGAGTTGGGTATAAATGGAAAAAATTCAGAATTTCATGCAGCAATGGGTTTATGTAACCTTAATCATATTGACGAAATTCTGGAAAAAAGAAAATTATTGTCTCTTCATTATATTGATAATTTAACAAACCTTAAAGCTAAATATCCAAAACTAAACGCGGATCGCGATTATAATTATGCTTATTTCCCGGTTTTGTTTGATAGCCATGATCTGATGCTTAGGTGTGTTAAAGCCCTGGAAAGCGAAAAAGTTTATTGTCGCCGGTATTTCTACCCGGCACTAACTACACTTCCGTTTGTTAAAAATCAGCAGGTTCCTGTTTGCGATTCGGTTGTACAGCGGATTGTCTGCTTGCCATTGTACCATTCCCTTATGACAGGTGACCTGGATTTGGTAAGCAGAGTAATGTTAAGAGAACAGAATTATGGTCAAAATGCAACTATTAACAAAGCAGCAAAAACTATTTTGATCGAAGAAGAGATCAAATCATTACTGAATGACCGTAAAATAACTATTTCTGATTTAAACAATTAAGAAATGGACAGGCCAGTTTCAGATATTACCGTTAGTATATGTTGTATAACGTATAATCACGAAGAGTATATAGCTCAGACAATTGAAGGATTTTTAATGCAAAAAACCAATTTTAAAATTGAAATCCTTATAGGCGAAGATTGTTCTACAGACCAAACAGGGGAAATTGTTAAAGAATATACAGCTAATCACCCATCTGTTATCAGGCTGATCACCTCAGAAACAAACGTGGGACCTACTAAAAACGTCAAGCGTGTAGTTGAAGCAGCAACCGGAAAATACGTTGCGTTTTGTGAGGGTGATGATTTTTGGACAGATGAGCGAAAGCTTCAAAAGCAGATCGACCTTTTGGAAAACGATGCAAACATCGCCATTTGCTGCCATTATGCGAGGGTCATTGATGATTCGGATGCCTTAGTGTATGAGGCAGAAGAATTAATCCCCTTTGAATACACATATAACGATCTCTTATTGGGAAAACGACATGAAACCAGAACAAGTTCTATTGTATGTCGTAACTCACCAGAACTGAAGCAGATTTTTGAAAACGAATGGTATCACAGAACCTTTGGTTCCGATGTGTTTTTAAAGCTTTATATAATAGCGAATACCGGCGGGAAAATATATGTTATACCCGAAGTTATGTCTACGTATCGACTTCACAGGGGTGGTATTTTTAGTATGATAGATCCTAAAATAAGAAAAGGAAGGATGCTTAATGATTTTAACATCATCGTCAATCATTTTTCATATTCAACCAGGTTGAAAAGGAAACTACTGTTCAATTATTTTACCCAGTTTTTTCTTTTTGAACTCCGCAATTTTAAGTTAAGAAGTGCTTATAATACCATATCATCTTTGATTTAAACGATTGTATGATGATTAAAAATAGCATAGTTTATCTATTGATGTTTATGTATATGTATACATTAACATTTAACATTTTCATGAATTCCTTTATAAGATTACCTGCACCGCTGGTATTTACCATGCCCCTGATTTTCTTATTCAATAAGCAACAAGAAAATATCTTTTCACAAAGGTTTTATTATACAAAAGAAATGTTTGTTTTTCTGATGGGGGCCATATTGCTTTTTCTGATAGCGCTGCAGAGTATAAAATCTTTTCTTGTTGTATTGATTATTGTAGGATGCTGTATTATGTATTTTAATTATTTCATCGGGAAAGACATTAAGAAATTAACGCTCTCTATTTGGATGTTTTATGCATTGCTTCTCTTGTCATCGGTAATAATGCTGCTTGATCATCTTAACCCTGTTCAAATTACAGCATTACGGTCCATGCTTCTTGGTGAAGTAGCAAAGCAAACACCCTCTGGTATTGCCCCCTATATTTTTACTTTTGGATACCAGCTTTCGGCTTTAGTTTCTTTTGCAGTAATTTCTGCAATATGCTTTCGAAAGCATATCCTGATAATAGTTATTGTATTTGGACTGTCTCTGGTTTTGATTCTCTATGGCATGAATCGATCTGTATTAGTGACTTTTTCATTATCAGTCGGCCTTTTTTGGATTTTGTATTATCGCTTTAAAGCTTTGCTGTTTGTAGGAATTCTGATTTGTTTCGGGCTGCTGTTTAGATCGTCTATTGAAGATTTGTCCACAGGCCGGAAAGAGAATATCCTGGCAAAGAATGAGAAGAATGCTGATGAGCACAGGGAAAGTTTAATGATTGAAAATTTTAAAATCATAGCCGACAATCCTTTTGGATTAGCTTTTTACGGAAAGTCCTGGACTGATGTAGCAAAACGGAATCCCGCATTCAGGCTTGGCTTTGAAGGCATTGTAACTTCCCATAATGCGTATTTAATGTTTATCACCTACCTAGGAATTGTTGTGGGCGGTCTTTTTCTCTGGTTATTTTATCAGAAAATTGCAAGCATATTCTGGCGTGCGCTTCTGCATATCCGGAAACGGGAAAATGCCTTGATGATTTCGTTGTGCTTTTCCTTTTTAGCTATTTCACTAAATTCATTTTTTCATAACGAATGGTTGTTGGCTGGAAGCGGTCCAACGATATTTTTATACTTCTGCATAATGCAGTTATCAAAAATTCAAAATAGTCCTGAATCCCTTAATCCAACATCTGCCGGAAATCATTAGCCTGAAATGATTTTAAATATGATCTTTCGACTCTGTCCGAAGATTTGAATTTAGCTGTGCAATTGTGCAGATACTTGACAGGTTATTGGGTAGAAGATTATAATAAACCTGCGATACACACATGAAAACATTAAAGGTTCTTGATTGGCCCGATTATCGTTTTTATTCAGAAAGTCATCCATTACATAGATGGAGTAAAACGCTGAGAGAGCATGATATTAAAGTAGAATTTTATTCCAACCACAAAAGTGCAAAATTAGCAGGTGCTGATTGTTTATTCATTCACTCACGCTATTTTGATAAAGGCTGGCAAAATATTTTAAAAAGGAATTCAGAAAATGAAGCGGAGCTGATGAATTATCTTTTTGAAATGAAAAAGGATGCGGGGAAAATAATTTGGTACGATGCAGCTGATTCAACAGGCTCTGCAGATTTTCCAATTATTCATTTAGTGGATTCCTTTGTTAAAAAGCAAATACATAAAGATTTAACACTCTATACCGAAACGTCTAAACCTTTGAGGGTTTGGCTCAACGATAATGCCTCCTCTTTTACGCCTTGCCCGAAAGAGGAATTGAAAAAAATTAAAATCGGGTGGAATATCGGGCTTAACGATTACCGGTATTTTGGTTATAAGATGAGTCGCTTAAGTAATTACCTTAGCTACAACATTCATTCTGTTAATTATCAGGGAGTTGATAAAAAAAGAATATTGGATTTAACCTTTCGTGGTACTGTAAAGAAAGATGTTTCCAATAAAATCTCAGATCAAAGAATTGAAGTAATTAAGCTTATCAATTCATTGAATCTAAAAGTAGCTACAGGAGCTGCCATTAGTAAGAAACTGTATCTTAAAGAGTTAGGGAGTTCCAAAATTAGTATAAGTCCCTTTGGATGGGGCGAAATTTGCTATCGGGATTTTGAAACCTTTATTTCAGGAGCAGTGCTTATTAAACCCTGGATGGGCCATCTGGAAACATATCCTAATATCTATATTCCAAATGAAACCTATCTGCCTGTCGCTTGGGATTTACAGGATCTTCCCGATAAATTGAATTCTATAACTTCAAATTATAACTCTTATAAACATATAGCCAAGTACGGGCAAGAGCTGTATAGAAAAAGCATTAATGATTCTGAAACATTTGTTAAAAAGCTGAAGGAGATAATGGACTGATTTGGTGTGCTCAAAAAAAACTTTTATAACAAATCGAACCATTGAAAGAGGATGAGACGACTGCTTCCTAAACGATAAAACATCCAATAAACCTATTCGAATCTCTTTCTTAATTTATATTGTTTATGAAATCGAATTTATTTTTTGTTATCAATACCTTAGAAGGTGGCGGGGCCGAGCGCGTTCTTACAAATTTGGCGAATTACTTTCATGAGAAAGGTTATAGAGTATATATTGTTTGTCTTAATTATGCGCCCGCGTCATATAAACCTTCTCCCGGAATAAAGGTGGTTTATCTGGTTAACAGAAAAGATAGTTCTGGTTTTTTCTACAGGCTGCTGTATGGAGGGATGACGTTCTTTAATCTGCTGCGTTTACTTGCCAGAGAAAGACCCAAATGCGTGGTTTCATTCATGACCTCTGCAAATTTATGGACAGGACTCACTTGTAGTATCCTTAGAATACCTTACCTGGTTTCTGAAAGAATAACACCCGATTATACAATAAACAGCTTTAATTATATTTATAAATGTTTGTCATATATTATTTATAAGCACGCTAAAGCAATAGTGATCCCGGCAAAAGGAATGATTGCATCTTTTAAAAAGAATAGATTATTTAGAAGTCTGAATAATTTCAAGACTATTCATAACCCTGTAAATCTGTTTGCCTCCAATTTTAGCAGCCAGGTGTATCCCCGGAAATATATTCTAGCTGTCGGACGCCTCGACCCTCAAAAGGGATTTGACATTCTGATAAATGCGTTTAGCAAGTTACGCGATTTAGATATTGATTTATTGATATCTGGAGAAGGAAAAGAACGAAGCAATATTGTACAATTGATAGAATCTCTGAACTTAACTGATCGAGTTAAATTAATCGGTTTTAAGAATAATATTCAGGATTATTATAAGCAGGCAGAAGTATTTGTTCTCTCATCCAGAAACGAAGGTTATCCAAATGCTTTGGTAGAAGCAATGAGTTTAGGATGTTCCTGTATAGCCACTAATTGTGAATTCGGACCTTCAGAAATTATTATAAATCAGGATAATGGCATATTGGTTGAGCCTGTCAACGTGCATGAATTAGCCACCGCAATTTTAGATTTACTGACTAACCCTATACTGAAAAGGAGAATTTCGGAGAATGCGAAACTCATTAATAAATCTAATTCTCTTGAAACCATCTCCTTAAAATGGGAAAAATTGATATTAAGCCATGGCTTAAACATTTGATTGTCTTTTTGCTGGTGGACAGCGTATCTGTAAAAACTCTGACAAAATCATTTAAGCTCTCTTTCTCATCATTTCTTCAAACAATGAGTGTTTGGTAAAAAGCGATTAAGATTGTTCAGATATTTCATGCTTCATTGAATGCAATCAGATTAAAAGCCATTGATAATTATTTCCAGTCACCAGGCTCAGTTCGATTTAAAGGTCTAAGACTCTCAAATTAAATTTCTGAAATCAAGATTAAAATCATTCTTATGAATATTGCATTTTCACCTCCGTTTATTGATCAATCTGTAATTGATCAGGTTTTAGAGACACTTCAATCAAAGTGGATTACTTCAGGGCCAAAGGTAAAATCCCTGGAGGAGGAAATTATTCAACTAACGGGTACAAAAGCTGCCTTATGTGTAAACTCATGGACATCCGGAGCAATCATGATGTTAAAATGGTTTGGAATTAAGGAGGGTGACGAAGTAATTGTGCCGGCATATACCTATTGCGCAACTGCTTTAAGCGTTCTGCACTGTGGTGCGACCCCTGTCATGGTTGATATTAATGATGATTTCACGATTGATCCTGAGGCAGTAAAAAAAGCCATTACATCAAAAACAAAGGCAATCATAGCAGTAGATATCGGCGGATGGCCTTGTGATTACAGAGCGCTGAATGCTATTATCAAAAGTGCCGCAGCCAGGGATCTATTTGTTCCATCCTCTAATACACAGGGTATTTTAAACAGAATTTTATTAATTTCTGACGCTGCTCACTCAATAGGGGCAATATACGACAGAACTGCAGCCGCTTTAAAAGCAGATATATCTATCTTTTCTTTCCATGCAGTGAAAAATATTACCACCGCCGAAGGGGGATGCATTTGTTTGAATTTACCGGAACCGTTTAATGTTCAATCGGAATATAAGTACCTTAAGATTTTTTCGCTTAACGGGCAAAATAAAGATGCTTTTTCCAAGTTTAACGGGTCTGGATGGAAATATGATGTTCTTTACCAGGGTCTAAAAATAAACATGCCTGATATCTGCGCAGCTATAGGTTTAGCTCAGATCAGACAGTATAACAGATCAATGCTCCCCGCCCGGAAAGCTATTGCCTTGAAATATTATAATGCTTTCAAACCCTTCGACTGGTTCGTGGCACCTCCATTTAAAGATAGACATCGCGAGTCGTCATACCATCTGTTTCAGCTCAGGATAAAAGGAATAACAGAAGCGGAAAGAGATAAAATCATAGATTATTTGATGAATGCCGGCATTATAGTTAATGTTCATTTTATTCCCATGCCAATGTTGACTCTGTTTAAGAGCCTTGGTTATGATATAGTGAATTATCCGAATGCTTATAAGCAATATGCCTGTGAGATATCTCTGCCCATATATCCGGAATTATCTGAAGTTGAGACAAATTTTATAATCGATTCTGTAATTGAAGCTGTGCTGCTGCTGGTTGGAGGTCAACGAGTGTTGTTAGCCGTTTCCTAAATCTTAATAAAATGAAAAGGATATTTGATTTTAGTCTTGCATTGCTGGCCATTTTAATGTTTCTGCCTTTATTTATCATTATCGCGCTTCTTATAACAGCCGATTCAAAGGGTGGAATACTTTATAAGCAAAGCAGAGTTGGTAAAAATAAAATTGATTTTAAACTATATAAGTTTAGAACAATGTATTACAGGCCATTTGAGAAATGCCAATTAACCATTGGTGCTCACGATCCGCGTGTAACCAAACTCGGCTATTGGCTACGGAAATATAAAATTGATGAGCTGCCTCAATTAATTAATATTTTGAAAGGCGATATGAGTTTTGTGGGCCCCCGGCCAGAAGTTCAAAAATATGCCAGGCTTTATAATCGCGACCAGCAGAGAGTATTTTCCGTTAAACCGGGCATCACTGATTGGGCTTCAATAGAATATTGCGGTGAAAGTGAGCTTCTGGCAAAATCAAAAGATCCTGAAAACTATTATATAAAGGAAATAATCCCTTCAAAACTTTCTCACAGTCTTCAATATATTGATCATCATGATTTATGGATCGACTTAAAAATTATTTTCCTCACCCTGGCAAGAGTAGTCAGAAATTGAATTCTGTAATTTTTACACCTAACCCTCGCTCATAGAGTAATGAGCTGTCTAAACATGAAATTATTAGACGAGCAAACCAAAAAAGATATAATCAACTGGGATATTAGTAATTGGTCGAAAGCATTAGATTACTGGGAAAAAAATATTCCGCTAGAAGATAAAAAATACAAATGTTTAGAACTCGGGGCAAGTTGTGGTGGCCTTTCCTTATGGCTGGCATTAAACCGGAATAAGGTTATTTGTTCAGATGTGCAAGGTCCTCATAAAGATGCCAGGCGATTACACGAAAAATATACCTGCGGAGATAATATCGAGTACGCAGCAATTGATGCTACTGCTATTCCATATGAAAATCATTTCGATCTAATAGTTTTTAAATCAATTCTGGGTGGAATCAGCTCTAACAATCAGGATGTTTATAAAAAGAAAACATTGGATGAAATATACAAAGCTTTAAAACCAGGTGGCATATTATTGTTTGCCGAAAACCTTCAGGGTTCATTTTTGCATACTGCACTCCGGAAAAAATTTGGGACAAAAAACTGGAATTATTTGAGGTTAAATGAAATCGATAAAATTTTTTCTGAGTATAGAAGTATTGAATATACCACAGTTGGATTTCTCGGTTGTTTAGGAAGAACAGAAAATCAGCGAACTGTCTTAGGGAAGATTGATACTGTGTTGGATAAATTACTGCCCGGGAAATACAAGTATATTGCTATCGGTATAGCTGTCAAATAAATTTTACGACGCCAGTCCTTAAATATTGGAAAATGCAATGTGAACTGCTACCCGTGCTTAATGGAGATGTTAATAGAAAACTTAACATTTCAAAAGTTAAAATTGTGCATTTGATTGGCTCATTAACCAAAGGCGGGGCAGAGCGCTTTGTAATAGATTTATGCAACGAGCTTTCAAAAAATGAACAATACGACGTTTGGATAATTTCTTTAAATGCTAATGATTCTGCAAATACCTTTTTAAAGGAAATTAATCCCAGGGTATCCTATTATTCCCTGAATAAAGGGCGCGGATTTAGTCTTAATGTGCTTTTAAAATTGTCAAAGTGGTTGAAACACGAGCAACCTGATATTCTTCATACACATTTAAACGCCTTTGAATATGCAATGCTTTATATAGTGCAAAATCCTGGTACAAGGTTTTTTCATACTATACACAATATGGCCAGTTTTGAATGTTCAAATATCCTTGTAAAAAGTATTCGTAAATGGTTTTACCGGAAAAACATGGTGATGCCCGTGACTATTTCTGCTGACGGGAGCGAAGATTTCAAAAAGACTTACAATTTACGGAATGATATTTTAATAAGAAATGGAAGGCCCGATTTAACATTGAGCCCTGAACAGGTGAGGTTGATGAAAAAATACAAATCAGATAAAAATATATTTCTACTGGTTCATGTTGGAAGAATTTCTGCCGAGAAAAATCAGCGGGTTTTAATTGAAGCAGTTCAGCAATTTAATTCAAGCCAGAAAAATCAATGCAGATTATTGATTATCGGAGATGTCAATGACGAAATTTTATACAAAGAATTACAAGCGATAGTAGGAACCGACTCCCAAATAGAATTTTTAGGAGGCATATTCAATATTGCAGATTATTTAAGTATTGCAGATGTCTTTTGCCTGTCCAGTTCATTCGAAGGCATGCCAATTTCACTTATAGAAGCCTTATCAATGGGTTGTATAAGCGTTTGCACACCTGTCGGTGGAATTAATGAAATGATATATCACGGAAAAACCGGGTTTCTGAGTAAGGATTTTAGCGTTGATGCCTTTTGTAATGCTATTAAAGAAGCAGTTTATTCTAAAAATAAACATCTGATTAAAGAAAATAGCATTTATGCTTTTAAGTCGAAATACCATATAGAGGCCTCGGCAAAAAAACATGTTAATGCATATACAGCTAAATAAACTGCCTTAAAATTTAATAAATCACAAAATCCAATTGTTTTCCGGAAGTCGATGATGCTGGATTTCAGATTTAATCACCATTAAAAGTATCGTTATGTGTGGAATATATGGTTCAACTATTAACTATAGTGAAGACATCCTTAAAGAAAAGCTGGCTCGTATAAATTTTCGCGGACCCGATTATACCGAGATCAGGCGTACGGAGGATATTATTCTTGGGCATAACCGACTGGCTATTATTGATTTAGATGCCAGATCTAATCAACCCTTCAGGTATTTACATCTTACCATTGTTTTTAATGGTGAGATTTATAATTATTCTGAAATTAAAGCTAAACTTCTTAAAAAAGGGTATCAGTTTACAACAGTTTCGGATACCGAAGTTATTTGCGCAGCTTATTTAGAATATGGCCAAAACTGCGTACCTCATTTCAATGGAATGTTTGCTTTTGCAATTTATGATGAAAAAAAACGAATTGTCTTTGGAGCGAGGGATCGTTTTGGTAAAAAGCCATTCTATTACTGCCATTCCCCGCATGAATTAGAGTTTGCCAGCCAACCTTCTCAAATTAGTTTAGGAAGGCAACTATCTGTAGACCAGAAAGCTATTAACCAATATTACACATGGGGTTATATACCGGAGCCAAATTGTATATGGAAAGAGATTAAAAAATTACCTGCCGGTCATTCCTTTATATATGATTTCTATTCCGGAGAGTTTGAAGTCAATAAATACTGGGATTTAGATCATACCGGCGGGAATGAATTTTCAGGCTCCTATCAGGATGCAAAACACATGCTTAACGAACTTTTGACTGATTCTGTTAAAATTCGGATGAATGCTGATGTTCCCCTGGGCGTATTTCTATCCGGAGGAATAGACTCCTCCCTGGTTGTTGCTTTAGCCGTTCAAAAAGTCAATAATGTTAAAACCTTTTCCATAAAATTCAATGAAAAAGGATTTGATGAAAGTCTCTATGCACAACGGGTGGCTAATTATTTAGGTACCGAACATCATACGATTGAGTGCAGTCTTTATGAAGGCATAGAAATTATAAAAAACTTTACCCGGTATTTCGACGAGCCTTTTGCAGATTCAAGTGCCATTCCAACTCTTTTATTAAGTAAATATACCAGTAAACAAGTTACTGTGGCTTTAAGCGGAGATGCCGGCGATGAAGTTTTCCTGGGTTATTCCAGGTATAAATGGATGAAAACGATCAATTCTTTGTTTGCATTGCCATTAAGTATTCGGCAGCTTTTAGCGTCGTTTGTAAAGTTATCACTTAATTACAGACATAAGCTAATCGCCAAGGGTATAGCTCAGGAGGATATTAATACACTCTATGTAAATATTCTGGGAGAAATGGAAAGTTCCTGGATACATAATCCAAACCCGGGTTTAAAAAATGAGCTTTTTAAAATAATATCAGCAACGGATAAACCTTTATTGAAGAGGTTGTCTGATTTTGATATTAAAACATATCTGAATGAAGATATAAATACAAAGGTGGATAGGGCATCAATGGCTTTTTCCCTGGAATCGAGATCTCCTTTAATGGATTACAGAGTGATTGAATTTGGAAGATCTTTACCTGTAAGCTTTAAGTACAGAATGGGTAATCAGAAACTAATTTTAAAAGATTTACTCTTTCATCATGTTCCTTCATCATTGTTTAACCGTCCGAAAGCAGGCTTTTCCATGCCGTTAAAAGAATGGTTTAAACGTGAACTTAAAGAATACGTTTTGGATAACCTTTCAAAGGATGAATTAAAAAACATCCCAGGTATAAATGTGCAAAGAACAGAACAAATCATTCAGGAGCACATGACCGGAAAATGGAATCGTTCTCAACAGATTTGGAAGTTATTGGTGATGTCACAATGGTTAAAATCCGAGCAAGCTTCATTCGTTTCCAATAAAGCAATGCCCCATGCCGGAATAATAGCGTGATTAAATCTTAGTTGAATTCATTATGAAAAAAAGGATTCTATTTATAACACCAAGTCTTAGTAAAGGTGGAGCAGAAACCCAATTGATTAAAATAGCAAGGTTTTTGAAATCTAAAAACCATGAGGTGATGATTATTTCATTAAAGCCAATTAATGAGTTTAATATAGATTTTCAAAAAGAAGATATCGATTTAGTGGTTTTACAGAACTGGACAGGACATTTCTTTTCAAACTGGATATTTTTATATAAAACAGTGAAGTCCTTCCGCTGCGATGTAGTAATAGCTTTCATGTTCATTGCAATCATTTTTGCCCGTTTACTTAAGATTTTTCTCCGGTTTAAATTAATTTCAACAATCAGAATTTCAGTAATAAACAGGAAATGGTACATTCCATTTAAGATAACTTCGACGTTTGACGATGGCATTGTATACAATTCTCACGCATCGAAACTAAGCTTTGAACGAAGTAAATTAGTAAGTAAGCCGGGTATCGTCATCTATAACAGAATAGAAATTCCTTTACTAAAACCCTTGCGAAGGGAGCATTCCGGAACATTTAATTGGGTATGTATAGCGCATTTCAGATGGAATAAAGATTATTTAACATTATTCAAAGCCATCGCACTTATCAAAGAGAAAAACTTTAGAGTAGATATCTTGGGGAACTTAAACAAGGAGGTTTGGCCCTTAAAGATAATTGAAGAACTCAAAATCCAGGATCGTGTTCGTTTACTGGGATTTCAACCTAAAGCCACAGACTATCTTGAGAGTGCCGATGCCTTTGTTCTCTCTTCTTTTTCGGAAGGAATGCCCAACGCAATTCTTGAAGCAATGGCCAGAAATATACCAGTGGTGGTTACCGATATAGACGGAAATAACGAACTGGTTAATGGAGCCCAATGTGGTTTTCTTTCTAAACCGGCAAATGAAGTGGATCTCGCTCATAAAATGTCCAAATTAATGAGTATGGGCAACAAAGAGCGCATTGTCATGGCTGAAAACGGAAGAAAATTTATAGAAACAAATTTCTCTGAAAAAAAAATAATGGGCGATTGGCTCCATGCAATTGAATTGTTTTCAGGAAAAAAAGCAGAATTAAGCTCTAAATAATTCTGGGACGCTCCGGCTGTGAATTTTTATAAGTCTTAAAACAAACTATCATGTGCGGTATTTTCGGAACAATAAACTACAGGCTGTCTGATGATTCTTCTAAAGTATTTAAGGGGCTCTACCATCGCGGACCTGATGCGCATGATAATTTGGAGCTTAATAATATTCAGCTATATCATACTCGTTTAGCTATTCAGGATTTGAGTGAAGCCGGAGCGCAACCGATGCAGTTCGATGGCATTTATATTGTTTTCAACGGGGAAATATATAATCACATGTACCTCAGAAAAAAATATGGATTATCGTCCGAATCGCATTCTGATACTAAAACCATTCTTCTTTTATATCAAAAAATGGGAATGAAAATGCTCAATGAATTTGATGGAATGTTTGCGCTGGCACTCTACGATTCAAACAAGAATCTGTTGTTTTTAGCTCGGGACCGTGCCGGAAAAAAACCCTTATATATATATCAGAAAGACGCCAGCGTTGTTTTTTCATCCGAATTAAATACCTTATATAGTATTACCAAGGCTCCCATTAATTATTCCGCTATATCCGATTATTTGTATCTGGGATATCATTACCGCAAATCCACACCTTATCAGTATGTTTCAGAATTAGAAAACGGACATTATCTCAAAATAGATACGAAAACCAATGAAACCGGGCTCTACAAATGGTTTGATATTTCATTGTTTTACCGTCAGGTAAATCGTATTACTTATAAAGATGCCATCGAAGAACTTGACAGAAAACTCCATTCTGCTGTAAAAAGCCGCATTGAAAGCTCAGACCTTGATGTAGGATCTTTTCTGAGTGGCGGTATAGACAGCGGATTAGTTACGGCTATCGCAAGAGAATATTCATCAACTTTAAAAACGTTCACTGTAAAAATTGAAGGTGCATACGACGAATCTTCACTTGCAAATCAGGTTGCGGAAAAATTCAATACCAATCACAGGGTTGTTGAAATTTCATTTTCTGATTTGAAAAATGATATAGTGCCGCTATTAATTAATTACGGCGAACCTTATTGCGATAGTTCTTCCATCCCGAGTTATTATGTAGCAAAAGCTGCCAAACAACATATAACTGTAGCTTTAAATGGCGATGGTGCAGATGAGCTTTTTGGTGGTTACAGGAGATATGTTCCTTTTAAGTATCACGACTTTTTTAAGTCAACCGATTTATCCAGGATGACAGCCAGCAGCTTGCTGAGGATACTGCCTGTAGCAAATGAAAAAAAGAGCAGGTATAATTATTTATACAGGCTGTTGAAATTTGCCAGTTATAAGGATAATGTAAAAGTATACAGCTCTGCTTCATCTGATATGTTAGTGGGGTATGAAAATCAGTTTTTACACCGTCCCGAATTGCTTGATATAACTGCTAATCTTGAATTTATAAATCAGTTATCTCTTTCATCCTTAAATAAGTTATTGCTGATGGATTTTCAGAGTATTTTATTTAGTGGCCTATTGCCTAAAATGGATATAGCAACAATGGCTCATTCACTGGAGGGGCGAAGTCCGTTTCTCTCTAAAGATATACTGGAATTTGCACCGGGCTTAAGCGACGAATTTAAAATCAATAACATCACTACAAAGTATATTCTTAGAGATCTGGCAAAAAAATATTTACCCCCGGATCTGATAAACCAACCAAAAAGGGGCTTTGAAATACCTTTGAAAAAGTGGATAGACAATGAATTGAAAGACATCGTTGCGGATTATCTATTGGCTGAAGATAATTTGTATTCGAAAATTATCCGGAAGAGCTTTATAGAAGATCTGATCTCTCGCAAGGTCAGGATATCAGACGAAAGAAGAGCCAAAATCCTTTTTTGCATTTTCGGTATGGAGGTTTGGTACAGAAACCTTAACTAGCTCAATGTAAAAATTCAATTTTATTAATTCTCATTACACCAGTGGGAACCCTGTCATATTAATTATCAATTTTTAACCATTTACATAAATCTTATGAAAGTATTAGTAACAGGCAGCGCCGGATTTATTGGATTTCATCTGGTAAAACGTTTATTGGAACGGGGAGATGAAGTAACAGGAATTGATAATATAAACGACTATTATGATGTAAACCTGAAATACGGTCGTTTACATGAAACTGGTGTAGAAGAAGATAGAATTGAATATGGGAAATCTGTACAAAGTTCAACGAATGAAAATTATCAATTTGTAAAATTGGACCTTACCGATTCTGAGGGTCTTCATGAATTATTTCTGCACTCAAAATTTGATGCCGTATGCAATCTGGCCGCCCAGGCAGGAGTGAGGTACAGTCTTACAAATCCCCGGGCCTACATGGAATCTAATATAGTAGGCTTTCTAAATATTTTAGAATGTTCACGACATTATTCTATTAAACATTTACTATATGCCAGTTCTTCCAGTGTTTATGGATTGAATACAAAAATGCCCTTTTCTGTCAATGATAACGTGGATCATCCAGTATCTCTCTATGCAGCTTCTAAAAAAAGCAATGAGTTAATGGCTCATGCTTATAGTCACTTATTTAACCTGCCTACTACCGGCTTAAGATTCTTTACCGTATATGGCCCCTGGGGTAGACCTGACATGGCTCTTTTTATTTTTACTAAAAATATTATAGAGAATAAGCCGATTGACGTTTTTAATTTCGGTAATATGCAAAGAGATTTTACCTATGTGGATGATATAATTGAGGGAATTGTGATGGCCTTTGATCAGCCGGCCAAAAGCAATCCAAAATGGGATTCGAGTGATCCAAACCCTGCAAGCTCTATCGCTCCTTATAGCGTCTTGAATATTGGCAGGGGGCAGTCTGTAAATCTTTGCGATTTTGTAAGAGAGATAGAAGATAACCTGGGAAAATCAGCGATTATCAATTATTTACCTTTACAGGACGGCGACGTTCCGCGTACTTGGGCTGATGTGCACACTCTGAATACAGAATATGGGTATAAACCAAAAGTATCTGTAAATGAAGGAGTTAGAAATTTTGTTTCCTGGTACAAAAAATATTATGGCTTTAGTATTAAAGAACAAATTTATATCAGGCATGGTCTTGCATCGTAACAAAAATGCGACGTTTTTAAATCTATTCTTGAGCCTATTTTCACAAAATATTTTTGGAATGGTTTTAAAAAAATAAAATTAAGAATATTTTATGACAGATAATTTACATTTCGTCGTCTGTGAATCTAACATCGATTGTGAAATGTGTGAAATTAGTTCACACTCGAAAATTAGTTTTAAAAAAGTTTTATTTTTTTTGTAAAAAAATAAGCACGAAAATATTGCCGATATATGACAATCTATATTAATTGAAAGAATACTTTTTTTATCGTGCATATAATTTCGTTCTTTTTTATAAAGATGTTACAACATATATCCAAAATTTAAACAGCTCTTAAGTTAACTTTTCTTAGAAGAGCAAAAATCACATAAAAAAAATATCGTCTTTTCCTACTGTATGTGTATGCAACTCTGTACCATTTGATGCGTTCAAGAGGTGTAATTAAAAACACAGTATGAAAGAAATGAAAAGATTTAGTTTTAACAAAGGATTATCAATGTGCCTTCTATTATGTGCAGTAATCTTATTTACTCAATGCAAAAAAGAATCAACTGACGAGGTTTATTCAGACACCACAACAAGTGCCATAATGGCCACCACCAGCGCGACCACTGTAAGTGGTTCTCTGGATGTTTCAAAAGCTGCGAGCGATGGCGGTTTTGCTTATGTAATCAATCAAAATTTAAACACAACCGGAGATTCACCATCTCAACCAACTGTTTCAACAATCAGAATTTTTGAAGATGGAAAAGAAATAGGTCCGGCCCATTCAGTTCACAACGACGTTCGTACTTCCGGACAGGGAAGATTTAGTCATTGGGGCACAAAAATCTATTTTTCTGCATCGGATAATACTAATCCGAAAACAAACGGCAGAAAATACACCTATACCAATGCAACAGCTACGGTAGCTCTTTCTACAACCCCTTTAGATGTATCATCCAGCGTTTCGGATGGTGGATTCGCATATGCTGTGGTAAAAGATTTTGGAATTACGTCTGATTCTGATACACAGCCAACAATTTCAACTTTAAGAGTATTTGAAAACGGTGTAGAATTAAATCCTGCACATTCGGTTCATGCTGATATCAGAAATTACGGTAACGGCAGATATAGTCATTGGGCTGGTAAATTGTATTTCTCAGCATCTGACAATTCAAATCCGCGCACTAACGGCAGACAATACTCGTATATAATTGGAGAAGCAGCAACAACAACAACTCCTCCTCCAACTACTACTGCGCCGCCACAAGAGATTACTCCACCGGCAACAGAAACTGCTCAACCGGCAACAGGTATTGTTGGTTATGCAAATGTAAATGGCTTAACTACAGGTGGTCAGGGAGGACAAACAGTAACTGTTTCTACTTTATCGGCTCTAAAAAGTGCTGCGGCTTCATCATCTCCAATGATTATTCAATTCTCAGGAAATATCACTGGTACAGGATACGTTAATATAAGTTCAAATAAAACAATTATCGGATTAAGCGGATCAAGCATGGATGGTGTTGGTTTGTTAGTATACGGAACCAGTAACGTTATCATTAGAAACATGACAATCAGAAATGTAGTTACATATTCAAATATTGTTATTAAAGAAAACGCTCATCACGTTTGGGTTGACCACTGTACTTTATCATCAGACCGTAGTCATGGTTGGGATTATTATGACGGATTACTGGATGTAGGTAACGGATCAGATTATGTTTCTTTATCATGGAACAAACTACACGATAATCACATTGCCTTACTGATTGGTTTTTCTGACGCAAGAACAAGCGATATCGGTAAACTGCACGTAACTGTTTACAATAATTATTTCTATAACGTTTCTGAAAGACAACCAACAACTCGTTTTGGCCAGATGCACGTATTTAATAATTATGTTAAAAACGGTAGCGGATACGGTATTGGCGTAACTATGGATGCCACTGTACGTACAGACAATAACTACTTTGAAGGTACAGGAGTGCCAATAAGAACAGATTTCAATGCAAAACCGGGTTATGTAAGTGGTGCAAACACCAACATATTTAACGGTGGAACTCCAAGAATCACAACTGCTGCTTCTAACTGGGTTCCTTCATACGAATATCAGTCAGTTCTTATCCCTGCAGCAAATGTTCCTTCAGTTGTTGCTAGCGGAGCTGGTGCAAAATAAGTTGAGTCTTTTCGCAGATTCATAATTTTTAAAACAATACAAACCATCAAGGCTACCGTAACTGGTAGCTTTGATGGTTTCTAAAACTTTTTTAATTACGTAAAAAGGTTTACCATTTTTTTCAATAAGCTTTTTTTGAAAAAAAAAACATCCTCCAGTACATGAATCCGTGTATGTTTTCAAATCTCAACACCGATGGAATTGAAAAGAAAAATACTTATCGCCTGCGATTCATCGCGTTCTCTTCTTGACTTTAGAGGGAAGCTTATAGAAGCTCTGTTAGAACAGAATGAAGTTTTTGTATTTACCCCTAAAATTTCACAAACCAGTATTCGAAATACTCTTGATCGTTTAGGTGTAATCGTTTATGAAAACGGATTAGATTCCAGCAAGGTTTCTGTATGGTCTGATATAAAATATATCATCAGCCTGTATAAAGTCATTAAATTAATACGGCCCGATGTGTTCTTTCCCTATGCTTTTAAACCCGTTATTTATGGTTGCCTGGTGGCTAATATCTGCGGGGTAAAGCGCATAACGCCTATGTTAACTGGTTTGGGATACAATTTTCTAAATACAGAATCGGGTACAAATATTATCAAAATAATTACGAGAGGGCTTTTGAAGCTGAGCCTGATAAATCGTAACAGAACAAGCGTTATCCTGCAAAATAAAGACGATTACAAAACACTTCTCGATTTCAAAATAATTACCAATAGAAATAAAGCATTTGTTGTAAATGGATCTGGGGTAGATTTATCTCATTACGTATATAGCGAGCCCAATTGTAAACAGATTAGCTTTTTAATGATCGCCAGATTGATTAATGCGAAAGGTGTTAATGAATATTATGAGGCAGCAAAAGTGATACGCGCCAGCTTTCCCTTTGTGAAATGTCAATTAATTGGCCCTTATGATGATAATATAGATGCTATTGATAAAAAACTTTATGAAAAACTACTCTCAGGCGACGTGATAGAATACCTGGGGCAGGTGGATGATGTTCGATCTTTTATTAAAGAGTCATCAGTTCTGGTACTGCCGTCTTATTACGGCGAAGGCATTCCAAGGTGTATTCTGGAAGCGATGGCCATGGGGCGGGCAGTTTTAACTACTAATTCGGTTGGGTGCAAGGAAACTGTAAATGAAGAACCCGGAGAATCTAACGGGTTTTTAGTTCCGGTTAAAAATGTTAGTGCACTTATATCTAAAATGGAATATTACGTGATTAACTCGAAGGATATAATAAAATTTGGAATACAGGGTAGGAGATATGCTCAGGAGAAATTTGACGTCCATAAAGTTAATAAACAAATGTTAAACGTCTTAATGGGTTAGTGTTACTACTCTTAACACGTCCCACCTTTAATCACTTGCTTTAATAAAATTTCCGTATAGGTCCATTTCTGACCTTTTGCTTCAAATATCTATTTGATAGGATAATATCACGATTGTTTAATTTAAAAAAATACTTCAATGAAAAATACTTTAACTGCGGTTAATCCTATTGGCGGATACATTGAATTACAGCTACCAACTAAAAATGAATACTATCCCTCATTAAAGAAATTAAATACCGGAAGGAATTCTCTGGAATATATATTAAAGGTTAAGGGCTACACCCGTATATACCTTCCATATTTCACTTGTGAAGTATTATTAGAGCCCATAAAAAAGTTAAAGATTGACTTTGAGTTTTATCATATAGATAATAATCTCGATCCTGTGATTGATTTTGAGATAGGTTCAAATGAATGCTTTGTATACAACAATTACTTCGGCCTAAAGCAGCAAACAGTTACTATGCTGTCGAAGGTAATTCCAAATCTGATAGTCGATAACTCTCAGGCTTTTTTTTCTGCTCCATTGGAAGGTGTTGATACGTTTTATTCATGTCGTAAGTTTTTCGGCGTACCGGATGGTTCTTATCTGAGTATAAATTCTGAAACTCAAATAAGTCTTGAAGAAGACAATTCAACCGGACGCTTTTCTCATCTAATAAAAAGTATCAATTGTGGTATTGAAGCTGGCTATGCTGATTATGTCAAAAACAATGAGGTACTGATGAATAATTCTATTAAAAAAATGTCTCTGTTGACAGAAAGACTACTCTCTGCTATAAACTACCGCGAATGTAAAGCAAGACGTAATTCTAACTTTAAATTTTTAAATAAGATGTTAGAAAAACATAATGAATTAGGTGTTCAGTTTAAAAACATAAACGGGCCGATGGCTTATCCTCTTTTGATTTCTAAACCAGGATTAAGAGAGAAATTAATACAGCAAAAAATATTCATTCCCACTTTTTGGCCCAATGTTTTCGATTGGACAAGTACCGAAATGTTCGAAAATCACCTGGCGAAAAATCTCCTGCCAATACCGGTAGACCATCGTTACGACACAAATGATATGAAACATGTTGTTAATACTATAATCAATTTCTTATGAATCCATCTGTTTACTTAAGACCATTGAAAATTGAAGATGCTGAAATTTCCTACAAGTGGCGGAATCAACCCCATATCTGGTCCTACACAAAATATATTCCCGATAAGGAAATTACGGTAGAAACTGAGACAAATTGGCTCGCTGGAATTCTTACAAGACACGACGAAAAGCGCTTTGCAATTTGTTTAAAAGAAGAAGACCGGTATGTCGGGAATACTCAACTGCTAAATATTGCCGGCGGCACCGCGTGTTTTCACATTTTTATCGGAGAAAGTGATTTATGGGGTAAAGGGATTGCAAAAGCTGCTACTTATTTATTAATGCAGTATGCCTTTAGAACTATTAATTTAGAAAAAGTTAGTCTTGAGGTTAATGCCGCTAATTTACCAGGAATAGCAGTGTATGCAAAAATTGGATTTTTACCTGTCGGGCAGGACAACGAATTTATAAATATGGAACTTACAAAGCAACGGTTTGAGGAAGTGTTTATGAACGAAGAAGTCCTTTAATTCCAAATCCTGAATTCCTTTCTTTAAAGAGACCGGTAATCATAAGGTTCTTTTTCTATGGCCCACCCAGGAATCATTTTTTACAAACGCTTTTTTTCAGACAGCGATTTTGAATTTAAAGCTGTTTTATCAGGCTGATAAAGACATAAAATCTTAAAAAGCTTTTATAACCAAATCTTCTCACTTAAATTTTCACCTATGACACGAATAATTACTATTGATCAAAAGGATAAATGGAACGAATATATTGAGAACTCGTTTCAAAGCGATTTTTATCACACCTGGTCATACCATTCAATTGATCAGACTGGAGATCCTTTACTGTTTGTTTATGAAGAAAATAACTTATTTATAGCATTTCCCTTAATTAAAAGAAAAATTGACAACTCTCCGTATTTTGATCTGACTTCTGTCTATGGCTATACCGGGCCTGTCTCAAATACAAAATTTGATGAGATTAACGAACTGTTAATTAAAAACTTTCAAAATGAGTTTCTAACTTTTCTTCAGAAAGGCAACTATGTATCGGTTTTTTCAAGGTTAAATCCCTTTTTTAACCAGGAATCAATAGTCCAGTGTTTTGGTGGATTGTATTATAACGGAAAAACGGTAGCCATTGATCTTACATCTTCACATAAAGAACAAACATCTAATTACAGAAGAGCTTTTCATGGTAATATTAAGAAATTAAGAAAGCTGGGTTATATTGTTAAAGAGGGGAATTCAATCGAAGATATCCGGACTTTTGTAAGTATTTACACAGAAAACATGGATCGCATTGGTGCGTCTGAATCATATTATTTCTCGGAAGATTACTTTAGAAATATTCTTGAATCAAAAGAGTATCAAAGCAAACTTTTGATGGCATACAATGATGATGATCTGGCTGTTGCCGGGATGATCATTACTTGCATAAATGGCATTATACAGGCACATCTCTTATCAACAAGAACCGAGTTTTTACATCTGTCTCCTGCTAAACTCCTGGTTGATGAGGCTACGATTATTGGTAGAGAGTTAAATATGAAATACTACCATTTAGGAGGGGGGGTCGGGTTTAAAGAAGATTCACTATTTAATTGGAAATCAGGCTTTTCCGACTTGCACTTACCATACTATACATGGAGATACATTGTCAATGAACCTGTTTATAATAGTTTGTTAGAAAAGGCGAATATTGAAAAAAGCGCGGAAATAGATTTTTTTCCATTATACAGATCGGGATTTAGAACGAGTCCGATCCTGGTGGAGTAGCCATCTTTTATTTAATATTCTGAAACGGAGCAATAGATCTCTTAATTAAATTCTGTCTATGATTCAAATAATCTCTATTCACCAGCAAATAAAGTGGAGGGAATATATAGCAAAGTCTTTACAATACGACTTTTATCATACCTGGTCCTACCACTCAATCGATAAAACTGGTGATCCGTTACTTATTGTTTATGAAGAGAATAACTTATTTATAGCCATTCCATTAATTAAAAGGAAAATTAAAAATTCAGATTGTTTCGATCTGACTTCAGTTTATGGATATACAGGACCGATATCAAATATAAAGTTTGAAGAAATTGATGAAAGTTTTTTAAAAAACTTTCAAACTGAATTCTTGAAATTTTTGAAGGATGGCCAATATGTTTCTGTTTTTTCCAGGTTAAATCCATTTTTCAACCAGAAAGTAGTTCTGGAAAATTTTGGTGGATTGTATAGTAATGGAAATACGGTTGTTATTGATTTAAGAATTTCGTATAAACAACAAATACAAAATTATAGTAGTTCACATTCAAGGAGTAATAATAAATTGAGAAGTATGGGCTGCACTGTTAAAGAAGCATCCTCAAGTGAAGATATCCGGGTTTTTGCCAGCATGTATAAAGAAAATATGGATCGGATTGGCGCTTCAAGTTTCTATTATTTTAATGATGCCTATTTTAAAACTATTCTTAAATCAACAGAGTACCAAAGTAAGTTGATAATGGCCTATGATGGAGACCAGGCTATGGCCGGAATGATTATTACTTGTATAAATGGCATCATACAGGCACATCTCTTATCAACAAGAACCGAGTTTTTACATTTATCTCCTGCTAAACTCCTGATCGATAACGCTTCTATTATTGGTAGAGACTTAAATATGAAATATTACCATCTGGGAGGAGGAGTCGGGTTTAAAAAAGATTCATTATTTAAGTGGAAAGCTGGCTTTTCCAACCTGCATTTACCATACTATAGCTGGAGATATGTTGTTGATGAAAAAGTTTATAATTCTCTATCGGCAAATGAAGGAATTAAAAACGCACATGAGATTGATTTTTTTCCATTATACCGATATAAACAGTTTGTGACTCAATAATTCTTTTTTCTGTTTTGATCCTGCCTTTTTTCCTGGCCACCTGGACTTATTTAGCAGGTGAAATTTCTATCTGTTCGAATCACAATTAAATAACCTTACCATGATACAGACATTTTTATTTGGGAAAGCACAAAGCCGTTGGCTTATCTTATTGATTGACCTTATTGTTGCAATCTGGGCGTTTTCAATATCCTTTTTAATATCCACAAAGTTCTGGTATTTGGATATGTTTACATTAGAATACCTCTTATCTCTCTGCTTGTATTCCTTTATTACAACGCTCGTTTTTATCGGTATGAAAATTCATACAGGCCTGATAAGATATTCGAATACTACAGATATCTTTAGTATATTTTCCGCTACATTAATTTGCAATGTTATTTACTGGGTGGCAATTCAAGGTGCCTTGCAGCAATCCGACAGGTTTGCTCACATCCAGTTTAAACAAATAATTATCTTTAATTTTTTTATTTCTTCAACTATGCTGATACTTTTTCGCCTTTTGGTAAAAAGCATGTATCATTTCTATACAGACCTTCATAGGGCGCAAATAAAACCAATTATTATATTTGGATCTGACAGGTCATCTGTACTTATAAAACAAGCTTTTGAAGACGATCCTGAAATTAAATATGAAGTTTTAGGCTTTATTGACGACGATGTGGATAAAGTGGGCAAATATATAGAGCAAAAAAAAGTATTTAAGTCTTCTTCAATTAAATCTTTAAAAGACAGATATTCCAGTGCCGAGTTAATAGTGAATAGTAACTGTTTAAACAGGAATGGAAAAAAACAAGCCATTGAAAAATGTATTGAAGTGGGTATCAAAGTTCTTACCGTTCCGCCTGCAGATCAGTGGTTAAACGGCCGGTTGAGCTTAAATCAGGTTGCTGATTTAAAAATTGAAGATCTTTTACAACGGCGACCCATTGTTTTAAACAAAACAAATATTTTAAATGAGCTTTCCGGAAAAAGAATTTTGATTACAGGTGCTGCCGGGTCAATAGGATCTGAAATTGTACGACAGGTTACAACCTATAATCCAGAGCTTGTTGTTTTATGCGACCAGGCCGAATCTCCGCTGCACGAACTACAATTGGAGCTCGAAGATAAATTAACGGCCAGCAGGGTTCAGATATGTATAGCTAATATTCAGAACGTTAAAACAATGAAGGGCATTTTTAATGCCTATAAGCCCCAGGTTGTGTTTCATGCAGCAGCATACAAGCATGTGCCAATGATGGAGAACAATCCCTGCGAAGCGATTTTAGATAATGTAGTGGGTACAAAAAACATAGCTGATATCTCTGTTCTGTTTGGGGTTGAAAAATTTGTAATGATTTCTACAGACAAAGCCGTTAATCCCACTAATGTTATGGGAGCCTCCAAACGTCTCGCTGAAATGTATATCCAATCTCTGAATAACTTAGAAAATGCGGAACTGGATGAAAGCGGGTTTCTTCAGATGGCATTGTTAAACAATAGCCAGGCTATAGCTACTCCAACAAAATTTATCACTACCCGGTTTGGAAATGTGCTGGGCTCGAATGGTTCGGTTATACCTCGTTTTAAAGCTCAGATTGAACGTGGCGGACCCGTTACGGTTACCCATCCGGAAATAACCCGGTATTTCATGACCATTACCGAATCTGTACAACTCGTTCTTGAAGCTGCAGCAATGGGTAATGGCGGCGAAATATTTATTTTTGATATGGGAGAACCGGTAAAAATTGTAGACCTGGCCAGCAATATGATAAAACTAACCGGACTTGTTCCGGGGAAAGATATTAAAATAGAATTTACAGGCTTGCGTCCCGGCGAAAAATTATATGAAGAACTTTTAAATAAAGAGGAACTTACAATTCCGACGCATCATGAGAAAATAAAAATTTCACGCGTCATTTTGTACCCTTACCAATACATACAACAAAAAATCAATGAGTTAATAAACCTGAATAATTGTGCCGATGAAATAGAGGTAGTGAGTAAGATGAAAGAAATCATTCCTGAATTTAAAAGCAATAACTCGAGATTTTCAGAGCTTGATTTGATCCTGCAAAACTTATAAAAATCTGTCTTTTACATGTAATCAAATTCTACCTCCCACAATCCTCAACATCGAATTACCTACAAGAGGTGATACACACCCCTTTCTACCTTCACCTCATAATTTGAGGATAATAACCTGCTTATTTAAATAAAGATGAATAAAGATATTCATGTTGGTGAATTGATTGAAGAGGTAATTCGATCTAACCATCTCAGCATCAGCGATGTTGCAAGGAAGATTCATGTAAACAGACGTTCGGTTTACAATTGGTTCAAACAGAAGGCCTTGCGTCCTTATACCTTACATAGAATTTGCTATGTGCTGGCGTATGAATTTTCTGTGAAGCTACCCGACTATTTTAAGCAGGAATTAATAGATAGCAGTGATTTTACACCTCCTTCTGCCGAGAACCCTCCTGTTAAAGAAGGAGATCCGGAAGCTAGTTCTGTACAATACTGGATAAATAAATATATCTATTTACTGGAAAAGTACAATGAAACACTTGCAAAAGGAGTATCTAAAGATGATCCCTCAGCGAAAAAAATAAATAAATAAATAAATAACACCTATCACCCTTTGACCAATTCCTTATAAAGAAGCATGTACACCCTTTTATCTAAAATCTTATGAATAAAGAAATTCATGTTGGCAAATTAATTGAAGATGTAATTAGATCTAATTATATAAGCATCAGCTCTGTTGCCAGAAAAATTCATGTTAACAGGAGGTCAGTATATAATTGGTTCAAACAAAGCGACTTGCGTCCTTATACTTTGCATAGGATCTGCGATGTATTAGTGTATGAATTTTCTGTTAAGCTCCCCGAATATTTTAACGAGGAATATATTGATAAGAAGAGTTTTAGATCTCCTTCAGAAGAGAGAGTAGAGACTATTGATGCAGATCCTGTAACTAATTCAGCAGAATACTGGATAAATAAATATATCTACCTGCTGGAAAAATACAATGAGGTATTGGCAAAAAGGGATAATTAAGAATAGCCTATTTGAAAAAAAATAAATCAGCTATTAATTAAATAATAACTACCTTTCTTAAAAACCAATTAACTTTCGATCTTAAGTTTTAAAGTATTATTGCCCTGCGTTTGCCTCTGGTAATCTGATATTTTTATTAATTTGATTGAGATAGAAGTTTTTAGGGCCCTCAAGGAATAAAATCCTTGAGGTTTTGGATTAATATCCTGTTAAAGTACTATTTTACAATAATTCCAGATCTTAATCTGGAGATTTGCAATTTTTTAACGAACAAAATATTTTATAATACGTATTGTTATTATTGATATATTTAAAAAAAAATAGAAGATATAATAACATTAAATAATTCAACCCCTCTGATACTCACCCAATTAATTTCACATGAATATTTTTGTTGCCAGCCTGCCTTATCAGCTTGAAGAAGCTGATGTTAAAGAAACCTTCGAAGAATTTGGAGCTGTTTCTTCAGTTAAATTAATCCTGGATAAAGAAACAGGAAAGAAAAGAGGATTTGGATTCGTAGAAATGCCAGATGATGAAGAAGCTCAAAAAGCTATAACCGAATTGAACGGTTTAGAAGTTTTTGGCCGCACAATCTCGGTTTCTAAAGCAGAAGACAAACGCGAAAGCAGTCCTCGTCCTCAAAGAACTTTTTCAAACCCTGACAGAAGCAGTGGTGGAGGATATAAAGGCGGGAACAGTAGTGGGGGCGGTTATAATAAAGGAGGAAGCTCCGGTGGTCGCAGTGACTATAACAAATCTGGAAACAGAGATCGAAATAAAGACGACGGAAATCGTTGGTAAAAAAATGAGGTGAACATTCACCTCATTTTTTTTGTCTTTTTTTTACCTCCCGATAAACTTTACTTTACAAGAGATTCACCTACTTCTGTTGTAATCCCTATGTCTGCGGGATATTCTTAATTCAATTGTGCAATCCTCTTTTTATTGTCGGTTCAACGTTTTAATTCTGACCTGAAATTTTAGATTAACAACTTAATTTTAAATCAATATTTTAGCAGAAATTAAAATCATTAAATATCCTGGAAATGAAAAGAGTTTATCTATTATTATTTTGCGGTTTCATTGCAATAAGTGTAAAAGCGCAATCTAAATCTGAAAAACAAGTAGCAGCTTCTGTTGAAACTTTGAAACAAGCTATGCTTGATGGCAATAGAACCGCACTTGAAGATATCGCTTCGAATGAGCTGAGTTATGGTCATTCCAGTGGAAAAATTGAAGATAAAGCCTCTTTTGTGGAAAGTATTGCCAGTGGAAAATCGGATTTTGTCACTCTTGATCTCACAGAGCAATCTATTAAAGTTTCAGGCAAAACAGCCTTAGTAAGGCACAAACTATCCGCCAAAACCAATGATAATGGCAATCCTGGTAATGTTAATCTAGGTGTACTATTAGTATTTCAAAAACAAAAAGGAGATTGGAGACTCCTGGCACGGCAAGCATTTAAATTATAGTCAGAACAGTCTTGAAATTTTTATTTTAAATGTACTGGAGGGCCATGATTTATCGTGGCTCTTTCTAATTCTGATTTAATCTGTGAATCTGCCAGAGCATACTACTCGCAAAATCTAAAGAGAGAGCCCGCCTGTTTTCGGGCAAGCTCATGCAAGCCCCTCCGCACGAAGCCGGCGGACTTAAAGAAAAATAAATTCTGATGAAAATAGTTGTAGTAGACGCATATACATTAAATCCGGGCGATATGTCCTGGGATCTAATTGGCAGTTTTGCAGAAATAGAAATTTTTGAACGTACTTCTAAAACTGAATTAATTGAAAGGTGTATTAACGCTGATATAGTTTTAACGAATAAGGTGCCCTTCGACAAAGAAACGCTCAACCAGCTCCCCAACTTAAAACTGATAGCTGTTACTGCTACAGGTTACAATATTATTGATACCGACGCAGCAAGTAACAGGGGAATATGTGTTTGTAATGTACCTGATTACGGTACAGATTCTGTTGCCCAGCATTCTTTTGCATTTATTCTGGAACTGGTAAATCAGGTAGGTTTACATTCGGCTTCCGTTCATAAAGGTCAATGGGTCACTTCGCCCGATTTTAGCTACTCCTTAAGCCCTCTGACGGAATTAAAAGGCAAGAGCATAGGACTTGTTGGATTTGGTAATATTGGTCGTAAAACGGCTGAAATAGCAAAAGCTTTTGGAATGCGTGTATTTTATAATACTCCCAGCAAAAAGGAAACATCCTTAGGTGAATTTAAAGACCTGGATTCCCTGTTTAGTGAAAGCGATTTTATTTCTCTCCATCTGCCATTAAAACCAGATAACAAACAATTCGTAAATAAAGATCTGATAGGGAAAATGAAAGCGGGTGCCTTTCTGATTAACACAGCAAGGGGGCAGCTAATCAATGAGCAGGATTTGGCGGATGCTTTAAACTCCGGTCAGATTGCCGGTGCAGCCCTGGATGTTTTATCAACAGAACCGCCTTCGGGCGATAACCCCTTGTTAAACGCGAAAAATTGTATAATTACTCCTCACAATGCATGGATGAGCAAAGAGGCGAGGGAAAGAATTATGCAGATAACTTTTGAAAATTTGCAGGCCTTTATAAATGGAAAGCCTGTCAACAAAGTCAATTGACCAGATCTAAAGTAAAAAGTTTGACAACTTTTTGAAAGTTGTCAAACTTAACCTGAATGAGAGCTCATCACCAATATGATGATTATTTAAAAAATTAAACCTCCAGGTCTTTCATTATAGAATTAACCTTTTCATCTAATTCTTTATCGACTTTTTTATAGTTTGATTTATTATCCAAAGGCGCATTAACACTGCAATAAAATTTGATCTTAGGTTCCGTGCCAGATGGACGTGCGGAAATAATACAGCCATCCTCGGTAATAAATTGCAAAACATCCGATTTAGGGAAATCCAGGACTTTAATTGAACCTGAACTCAAATCAGTTTCTTTCTGCAACTCATAATCTTTCAATAATATTACTTTCGATCCGCCAAGACTTACAGGGGGATTGTTTCTGAAGCGTTCCATCATCGCTTTAATTTCTTCAGCCCCGCTTTTTCCGGTTTTGGTGACAGATACAAGCTTTTCTTTGTAAAGCCCATATTGTTCATACATTGACAGCATAGCCTCAAATAAGCTGCTTCCTTTATCTTTGTAATATGCCGTCATTTCTGCAATGAAAGCAGCCGAAATTACGGCATCTTTATCGCGAACCAATTCACCGATCAGATATCCGTAACTCTCTTCCCCACCACCTATAAAGGTTTTTTTACCAGACAGGCTGGTCATCAATTCACCGATATATTTAAATCCTGTTAAGGTATTGTAGCATTCTACTTTCTTAGATTTTGCAATCTCATCAATGATGTAGGAAGTAACAATTGTCTTAACAATATATTCATTTCCGGTAAGCTTACCGCTTTCTTCCCAGGCAGTTAACAAATAGTTTATCAATAAACTTCCGGTCTGGTTTCCATTTAAAAGGATAAACTCGCCTTCGTCATTCTTAACCGCAATTCCGACTCTGTCGGCATCAGGGTCGGTAGCCAGAATTAAATCTGCATCGGTTTCTTTCCCTTTAGCCAGGGCAAGAGTCAAGGCTTCCTTTTCTTCCGGGTTAGGATAAACCACCGTTGGGAAATTTCCATCTGGTTTTATCTGCTCTTCAACCAAAATTACATTACTGAAACCAAAGCGTTCCAAAGCTTGCGGAACCAGTGTGATTCCGGTTCCATGAATCGGAGAAAAAACTATCTTAAGACCGGTTTGACGTTTAATAGCTTCGGGAGATACCGAAAGCTCAGTAATTTTATCCAGGTAAAGTTTATCAATTTCCTCGCCCAGAAGTTCAATATTTTCTTCCACCCGGTTAAACTTCACCTTATCTATGCTGCTTATCTGGGCAACTTCATCCATAACCATTTTATCGTCCGGAGAAACAAACTGGCCGCCATCGGCACCGTATGCTTTATACCCGTTATATTCTTTGGGGTTATGAGAGGCTGTCAGCATTACTCCGCTTCTGCATCCTAACTCTCTGATGGCAAAAGACAGCAGCGGAGTAGGTCTTAATTCTTTAAAGAAATAAACATGGATTCCATTCGCAGAAAACACCTCCGCGGTAATATTTGCGAAATAATCAGAATTGTTTCTGCTATCATGCGCTACCGCTACTTTTATCTTTTCTCCCGGATATTTTTTCAGAAGATAATTACAAAGTCCCTGCGTAGCAGTTCCGATAGTGAATTTATTTATTCTGTTCGAGCCATTTCCCATTAAACCTCTAAGTCCACCTGTTCCAAATTCCAGATCTTTATAGAATGAATCCGTTAACTCGGTATAAGATTTATCGTTTAATAGTTTCTGAACACTGGTTTTCGTATCAGAATCATAACTTCCCTGAAGCCAGGTATTGATTTTTTGTAGTACAGATGGCTCTAACTCTTGCATATTAAATGATTTTATTTTTCAGAATGTATTTTGCTTACAAGTATACAAAGATTATAAAATAGCTATATTGGTTAACTCATAAACTTGTTTGGTGTATTTATAGTTTTTTCATTTTTACACAGTCACCGATAGGATTAAAGGCTATAGAACAAGTTAAATAAAAAAAATATATGGTTGGCGTTCTAAATAAAAGTTCTTCTAATCAGTTCGATAAAAAAATCCTGATCTTATCAATTATTACTTCGCTGTTTTTACTGTGTTCCTACCTTGTCTTTTATTCTAAGTTAAATTTAGTATGGTTTGGAATTCTGCATGAGATCTTGATGATTCCCTGTTTGTTAATGCAGCCTTTCTTATTGTTTCTGGCGGTTAGAGGATTTTACAGATCCCGATTTAATTTTACGGCGTATTCTTTTATCTCTGCTGTAGTTCTTTTTTTATCAATTCTTTTATCCTGGTGGGGATTATTTCAATAAGACCCACCGAATTCCCCGATCGTAAATCATCAGAATTTTTCTTTTTGAATCATTGCAAATGTTAGCAAGCTTAAAAAGGATTAATCCTTCCTTGCGTAAACATACTAATTCCCGATATCACATAAAAAACAATCATTAGGATAACAAGTATTCCCATAAAGGCATAATGGCGATTTAAAAACTTGATAGCTGTTCCTAAATACGCAGTATCATTAGCCTCTATAGCAAGTTTGGAGTATTTTGAAAATTGCCACAGATAGTAAATTGGAAAAAAATAAATCAATCCTATTACTGCCAATGGTAGCATTGCAAGAATACTAACCATTTTGAAAAATTGTATAGAGGCTAGGCCCATAACAATTATTACCAAACTAATAAAGCAAAATCCCAATAAGGATAGAAATTTAGTCCAACGACGGGTCGATCGTAGATGATGAATGCATATGCTATCAAACCTGATAGATTCAGGAGCTTCCTGGGGTGAAAGGTTTTCCATTGGTGAAATGTTAGGTTTTATCGTCTAAAGGTAATTACTTATCCCAAACTTACAACTAGATGTGTTTATCACGACTAGTGGCTAATGCCCGGACATTTTTTACTTTGTCGGTATTAAGTTTAAATTTGTCGCCACATCTTGTCACCACATAAGGAAACAAGGCGAAAAAACACTGTTTAAAGCACTTAATAGTTGAAATCATATGAACCACTGGTTAGTAAAATCAGAACCGTTTAAATATAGCTGGGATAAATTTAATGCAGATGGACGTACATTTTGGGATGGCGTGCGAAATTATCAGGCTCGTAACAACCTGAAAGAAATGAAAGCGGGTGATCTGGTTCTATTTTACCACAGTAATGAGGGAAAGGCTGTGGTTGGAGTGGCAAAAGTAGTTAAAGAGTTTTATCAGGATCCTACCACAGAAGATAAAAATTGGGTTGTTGTAGATTTAGCACCTGTTGAAACTCTAAAAAGACCGGTTACACTTGAAGAAGTGAAAGCAGATGAGCGCCTTCAAAATATTGGTTTGGTAAAACAGGGTCGCTTATCTGTCATGGGACTAAAAGCAGAGGAATTTGACCGGATTTTAGAGTTGGCCAATCAGTAAGCAAAGGGTACAAAAAATTCTTTTTCAGTGAGGGTTAATTCATCGCTCAGCCTAATCTTACAGGTTTTTAATCTTCAATATCAGAGAAAAACGCTTTAAGCTCCGTCGCATCATTGGGTTTCATTTTTCCGGCTAAAATTAAACGTAGCTGCCTGCGCCTTAATGCATGCGAAAAAAGGTTTTGCTCTTCTTCGGTTTCTGGTACCAGCTCAGGTACTTTAGCTACTCTTCCCGCATTGTCCAGGGCCACAAAAGTATAATAAGCCTCATTACTTTTATTTTTCTCGCCTGTCGGGATATTTTCAGTCCATACTTCCAGACGCACCTCCATAGAAGTAGTAAAAGCCCTGGTTACCTTAGCGCTTATCGTTATAACATCTCCCAGTTTTACCGCTTTTTTAAACGAAACATTGTCTACAGATGCTGTAACCACAATATGGTTACTATGTTTCTGTGCCGAAATGGCTGCCGCTATATCCATCCAGTGCAGCAAACGCCCACCCATAAGGTTATTGAGTGTATTTGTATCGTTAGGTAGCACCAGTTCATTCATGATAGTAAATGATTCGCTGGCTTTTTTAGATTGTACGCTCATGATTTAAATATAAGGGATAGCAATGAAATTGGAATAGCTTAATTTCTAATCTCAGAAAATCCTAAAAGTTCATCCCACCTTGCGCCCGGCTTGTGAAAATAAAAGAAAACTTGATAGATATTATTTGTCTGATAAAAAGATCCTTCAAAAGGCGCCGTGTCAACCGAATTATTTTCCGCCCAGATATATTGATAATCATAAACACCCTGTTTCACAAACATACTTCCATAAAATCTCCTTCTTGTGGCATCGTAAGTAAGCCTGTTCTCTTCCTTTAACTGATAGTCGTTAAACTTACCAACAATATATGCTTGTCCGCTCTCAGAGGGAGCTTCAGAAACGAGTTCGAGCTTTATAGCCGCATAATCAGCATCAGTTCGATTGTTTCTTCCTTCCTGGCTTCTTATAAAAAAAGCGCCGTTTTCATCATAATTAAAGGTATAACCGACACCGCTTACGTTCGGATCAGGAAGGAGCTGCACAATATTGGCCGAGTCGCGTGTGATTCTGGCAACACGCTCAGTTTGAAAACGCAGGCTACGAATATCAAATCTTCTGAACTCATTGCCACCCGGAAAATCGAATGTTCGGATATCATTATAAACCAATTGATTCTGACGTACAAACGCCGGACGTTCGGCCCATTTGGCATTGTCAAAACGACCATTTTGCATAACCAGAGCCTTCACATCTACATATGGATTCTGTACAGTGAGTTGTGGATGATTTACAATGAAATTCACCTTTTGATTTTTGTCCCGAAGCGAAACCTGGTTACTTGCGACGATTTCTGCAGTTATGGTAACAAGCGGGTTTACAACAAAAAATCGCTTGGTCAATACAAGCTTTCGCTGATCACCATCCTCATAAACCTTAAGAAGATAATTTCCCGAAATTTTAGGTTTGATACTGAAATTCGGTAATATTAATTCGTAATGAGTAAATTTTTGAAGAGTATTAAAAGAAAACCGGTAATCATTAATCCGGTCTTCGGTAAAATTTTCAAGATAATCGATAGGAGAGAGGCGACTACTGTTCCAGCTGGCGTCACAATGCTCAATTGTGTATGATAGGTTTCTGCTGCCAGCCCTCAAATCATCGAATCCTAAAAGCAATTCGTCATTTGAACCCAAAGTAATAACGGGTAAAGACTGTTCTTTTACCCGGTTATAAAACTCAACGCTTTTAATTGAAGGCAAATATGACTTGTCCTGGTAAACAATCGATTCTGATCTGGCCGAAGAATTTGAACCTGTGGACTGCGATGTTCCTTGCTGAACCGTACAGGAAGTAAGCAACAGAATCAGCAATAATAAAGGAGTATTAATTTTCATACTCCTTTATTAACACAAATTAGATTGAGGCGTTTTCAAGTTCTAATATTTGTTCAGCTAAAGTCTCCCATTCGGTTTGTGAGGAATGTAAATCGTCTTTGGCTTTTTTATATCGCTCATTAACGGCGTTCAATTTAGCTGACTCATTATAAAGAGCATCATTGCCCAATTCGGCTTCAATGTTCCTTACATCCAATTCTAAATCAGCGATTTTCTCTTCTAATTGTTGTAAGCTTTGATTTAACTTTTTAAGGTTTTTGCTTCTATCGTCGATAACAGGAGCCTTTTCAGTAGCTTTTTCCTGCTTTTTAACTACAGGTGTTGAAGGTCTTTCTACAACTGGTGGCCTTTTCGATTGCCACTCTTCGTACTCTGCATAAGTACCCGGATAGGCTTTAATCTGCTGATTTTCTATATACCAGATTTTATTAGCCACATTATCAAGGAAGTACCTGTCGTGAGATACAGCTATTAAAGTACCCTCATACTGCTGTAAAGCCTGAATAAGAATATTTACAGATTGTATATCAAGGTGATTGGTCGGCTCATCCAGAATTAGAAAATTGGCATCGGCGGTTAATGCCTTCGCTAATGCTACCCGGGATTTTTCTCCTCCGGATAATACCTTGATTTTTTTGAAGGCATCATCTCCTGTAAAAAGAAAACATCCCAGTATCGAGCGTAGTTCTGTTTCAGTGTGTTTAGGCGCAAAAGCCTGCAGCTCTCTTAAAATCTCATTCTCCAAATGAAGAGATTCTAACTGATGCTGCGCAAAGAAAGTTGTAGAAACATTATGTCCGGTTTCGGCCATCCCATCGAATTCTTTATCAGTACCGGCAATTATTCGCAATAAAGTTGATTTTCCTTTACCATTCGCACCGATCAAAGCAATTTTATCACCCTTTTCGATCACTGCATGCGCATCGTTTAAAATTTGCAGATTGGGATAGGCTTTGCTTACATGCTCCATTCTTACAACATGCCGGCCAGATTGCTTACTAAACTTAAAACTGAAGTTTACACTCGGATTATCATCATCCACGTCATCCACACGCTCCATTTTTTCGAGAGCTTTAATGCGTGACTGTGCCATTTTAGCTTTACTAGCTTTCGCACGGAAGCGTTCAATCAGGCGCTCTTCCTGCTTAATTTTAGCTTGCTGATTCTTATACTGACCACTTTGAATCTCTTCACGTAAAGATTTCTCTTCCAGATAAAAGCTATAATTACCTGCATAAGGAATAAGCTTTCCTTTGCGGGATTCAACAATTTTTTTCACTACACGATCCAGAAAATATCTGTCGTGCGAAACAATCACAATTGCTCCCTCGTAAGATTGCAGATAGGTTTCGAGCCATTTAATAGATGGCAAATCCAGGTGATTGGTTGGCTCATCCAACAGAAGAATGTCGGGAGTTTGAAGAAGGATCTTTGCAAGCATAACCCTCATGCGCCACCCGCCCGAAAAGGTCATTAAATTTCGCTTTTGATCTTCCTCACTGAAACCTAAACCAGCTAAAATTTCGTGTGCCTTGAATTCAATATTATATCCGTCAAGAGCTTCGAATTCATGTTGTTTATCACTAAGCTTATGAAGAACGTCTTCAGAATAATCTGTTTCGAGTTTATTAAGAAGTATTTCTATTTCTGTATGAAGCTGATTCTGGCGTTCGAACGCTTCCATAGCCACATGCAAAATACTTTTGTCTGTTTGGTATGATAGCAAATCCTGGTTCAGGTAACCCATTTTCAGGTCCTTAGCCATTGATATAGTCCCACTGGTAGGGTTATATGCTCCTACAATTATTTTTAGTAAAGTTGTTTTACCGGTACCATTGGCGCCAATCAGGCCAATTTTTTCTCCTGGTTTAATGTGCCAGTTTGCTTCGTCGTACAATGCTCTTGCACCAATCTCGAAAGTAAGGTTGTTAATCGCTATCACGGCGCGAATTTACGATTTTTATAGATGATTTTTTGAAGGGAAACAAAACAACTGCTCTTAATGAAAAAATGCACCATTCCTGTGTAACAGGCTTTTGCATTTGAAAGCAATAAAAGCAAAATAGATTAGACTATTTATTAAACCACCTGATGATGCTGTTAACACAGAAAGCTCTTACAAAGTATCCGGCGAACTTGAGATTCATTAAAGTTTTCATTGTTTAGATTGTTGTATTAATAGAATAACTGTTATTCGGTGATAATATTGTTAATTCTTCAATCAAAAATTTCATTTGGGGGCATCTATCCATAAAAACTAAACTTAAAAAGTTATTTTTGCCATCCCTTTGCAGAAAGCGATCATTAAATATGAGTATCTCGACAAAATATAATCCAAAAGAAACTGAAGATAAATGGTACAAATACTGGTTAGAAAAGAAGTTTTTTCGGTCTGTACCAGACGAGCGTGAGCCATATACTATTGTAATTCCGCCGCCAAATGTTACCGGTGTATTACACATGGGGCATATGTTAAACAATACTATCCAGGATGTGATGATCCGCAGAGCAAGAATGCTCGGTAAAAATGCGTGCTGGGTTCCCGGAACTGATCATGCATCCATTGCAACTGAAGCAAAAGTGGTGGCCTTACTTAAAGAAAAAGGTATCGAAAAGAAAGATCTGAGCCGCGAAGAATTTTTAAAATATGCCTGGGAATGGAAAGAAAAATACGGTGGAATTATTTTAAAACAGCTTGAAAAATTAGGCGCTTCGTGCGATTGGGACCGCACAAACTTTACCATGGATCCTGCTCTTTCTGAAGCAGTATTAGATACGTTTATTCACCTTCACAAAAAAGGCTTGATTTACCGTGGTATTCGTATGGTGAACTGGGATCCTAAAGGATTAACAGCTGTTTCTGACGAAGAAGTAATCCGTAAAGAAGTAAATCAGAAGCTGTATTATATCAAATATAAAGTCGTTAATACTGACTCTTATTTAACGATTGCCACCACCCGGCCCGAAACCATTATGGCCGATGCAGCAATCTGTATCAACCCCAATGATGAGCGTTATAAGCATTTGAAGGGCAAAAAGGTATCTATCCCTTTAATAAACCGTGAAATTCCAGTTATCGAGGATGAATATGTGGAGATGGAATTTGGTACAGGATGTTTGAAAGTTACACCGGCACATGATTTAAATGATTATGAGCTCGGCTTAAAGCATAACCTTCCGGTAATAGATATTTTAAATGATGATGGTACTTTAAACGCAAAAGCCGAAATATTAGTAGGGGAGGATCGCTTTATCGCCAGAAAAAAAATAGCCAAACTGCTTGAAGAAAGTGATCAGCTTGAAAAAGTTGAAGACTATAAATCCCAAATTGGATTTTCTGAGAGAACGGATGCTGCAATAGAACCTAAGTTATCAATGCAATGGTTCTGTAAAATGGAGGAAATGTCGAAGCCTGCATTAGATTACGTGTTAAATGGTGAAGTCAAACTTATCCCTGATAAATTTATCAATACTTACCGCCATTGGATGGAGAACGTAAAGGATTGGTGTATTAGTCGCCAATTGTGGTGGGGACAACAGATTCCTGCCTGGTATCTTCCAAACGGACAATATGTGGTTGCAAAAACCCGCGAAGAGGCGTTTGAACTGGCCAGAGTTGACAACCCGAATATCAACCCTCAGGACTTAACACAGGATGAAGATGTTGTAGATACATGGTTTTCTTCATGGTTATGGCCGATTTCTGTTTTTGATCCGTCAGTATGTGGAAATCCCGGAGCGAAAGGTAATGCAGATCTTAATTATTACTATCCTACAAACGACTTAGTTACCGCGCCGGAAATTCTTTTCTTCTGGGTTGCCAGGATGATAATGGCTGGTCATGAGTTTCGCGGTGAGAAACCCTTCACAAACGTTTACCTGACAGGAATTGTACGTGATAAACTAGGCAGGAAAATGTCTAAATCCTTAGGTAATTCTCCTGACCCGATAGACCTGATCGAAAAATTCGGAGCTGATGGTGTTCGCGTTGGAATGTTGCTTTGCTCCCCTGCAGGAAATGATCTAATGTTCGACGAGTCATACTGTGAGCAGGGAAGAAATTTTGCCAATAAAATATGGAATGCTTTCAGGCTCGTTAAAGGCTGGGAAGTAGACGAAAAACTGGATTTTGTAAACGAGAAAGCTGTTGACTGGTACGAAACCCGGTTTAACGACGCTTTGTCCGAAATTGAAAGTCATTTTGGTCAATATCGTTTATCCGAAGCCCTGATGGCTACCTACAAACTGGTATGGGATGATTTCTGCGCCTGGTACTTAGAAATGGTTAAGCCAGTTTACCAGCAGCCAATTGACCGGAAAACATTTGACGCTACAGTGAATTTCTTTGAGCGGATCCTCACTTTATTACATCCATTTATGCCATTTATAACAGAAGAACTTTGGCATGATGAATTATTCGGAAAGAGGACCGAGATGGACTGTTGTGTTGTAGCAAAATATCCGGTTTCCGGTACTGTGAATTCACAATTACTTAAAGATATAGAAGCAGTAAAACAGATAGTTTCAGAAGTGCGAAACATTCGTAATATCAAACAGATCTCTCCCAAAGAAGCTCTGCCTTTGGCAATTAAGATCAATTCGGATGTTGCTTACAGTAACTATTTCAATATCATAAATAAACTCGCAAATATTACCCAAATTTCACTTGTAAGTGATAAACTGGATGGGGCCGCTGGCTTTATCGTTGGAAGAGATGAATTTTTTGTTACCCTTGCCGGCAATATCGATGCAGAAGCAGAAAAGGAAAGGATCACGAAAGAACTGGTTTATTTAACAGGCTTTTTGAAGTCCGTTAATGCAAAACTCTCTAACGAAAAATTCGTTCAAAACGCTAAGGAAGAGATAATTGTAAATGAGAAAAATAAAAAAGCGGACGCTGAGGCTAAAATCGAAATCTTAGAAAGTAGTCTGAAATCACTTTAGTGTTTGTAACAAGATCCTTATCATCTTATAATTTAAATTATCATTTATATTTTTAGCGCATGAAATATTCTTATCTATACCTATTAGTATTTTTTGCTCTTTCAGCATGTAGTCCAAAAGCTGAAAAGAAAGCAGAAACTCTTGACCCTAAGTTATTAATTAGTTGCGAAGGTGTTGGTGATGTGAAACTAAAAGACACGTACGCTGATCTTCAAAAAAAACTGGGAGATTCCGTTCTATCAGAACACGAAAATAACGTAGCCGGAAAATTCACTTCCGTTTGGGAGAATAGTCCTAAACACCTTAACATTTATTGGCAGGAAAGTCAGGCTCCCTTCAAAACTATAAAATATATAGATGTAATTGACGGGATGGCTCCTTATATGACAATAGATAGTATAGGAGTTGGTATGTCATTAAAAGATCTGGTAAAAAAGAATGGAGGCATGGCAATCACCTTTAAGAATTTCAGTGCGATGAGTGAACCTGGTGTTATTAAAGGCTATAATAATGGAGAAATTCCAAAATCTAATCCATGTTTGGGAGGTGTTTTAGAATGGACCGACCAAAAGCCTATTGATGTAAATGAAATGAGAGAATTTCAGGCTCAGGAGGAGATAAAATCTTTTGATAGAATTCTACAGAGATATGATGTGGTGTTAAGCATCATTCGCCTTAGCCCGAAATAATTATATGTGATAACCCGCAGGAGGCAGTCTCAAAAGTCTATGTCTGGCTAATTAGATTTCAGCATCTCTGAATCTCGGGTTGACGGTTCAGACTTTTGTGACAGCCTCTGTTTTCAATTAAAATCCCTCCGGGAATTAATTCAGGAATTTGTCTAACTCATTGTTGTACTGCATCAATATCTTACAGTCTTTTTATAGGACTGTAACCTGGCCCAGGTACTGGCTGTTTGAGATTTTTTTCCTGTCGTTAGATATAAAAGCCATATATGTTTCTGCCGTGGTTCCCTGGAAGTTCACCTTTAGTGTTTCATTGCCTTTATAACGGTTTGCACCGCTGCAGATCCAAAAAGCATTCTTTTTTTCAGGGATATAAGCCAGCAGCATCACCTGGTCATCGTCATTTGCCTTTGCTTGCGACTTTGTATCCCAGCTGAATTCCAGTATACAATCATTCGCAGCAATAACTTTTGCACCGCTTGCTCCGGGGAGGTCGCCATAGCTGATCATGATAGAGGGGAAGTCGAGTTCAAAATCAGGATATACACCCTTCACTGCTTTCGAATTACAAGAGAATGCTGCCTGCATACCGGTCATCCGGCCCGAATAATCTTTAAATCCTAAACTAACCAGAGGCGCAAAACTTTTAAGCCAGGTATTCAGGAAGTTGAATCTTGCTCTGGCTGCAAGCTGTGCCGGTGAAGGCTTTCTGTTTTTTTTAATTTTGGGCAAACTGCGTATATACTCTACATCTTTCCACTTGCATACCACTACGCCACCCACTTTTCCGCTGAGCTGTCCGAGCGGTCCATTCGTTAAACGTGCCATATAAATTTATTTAATTTTTTTGATAATTAAACAGTACCCAGGTTATACGAAAGTCTTACCAGGAAGTTATAAAAGATGTAAATCAAACGGACTTAAAACGAATATGTACCGCAGCTTATTTGCACTTTAGCATTCAAGGTGCGTCTAATGTGCGAACAAGGTCCGTTTAAAGTCCGTTTTAATGGAGACGACGTTCATACCAGTATATAGTTGTGGTCTAATTTCAAATGGTTAACATTGGGATGAAAACAAAGAGAAGTATGTCACCTTTAGCGGATAAATATTTTAGATAGGCATGGAGTACATCAGGATTTCTTTCAAGCCCTACAGGTGTCCGCTTAAAGCTTTAAATTTATTAACTTCACAAGAGACATCAGGAATTGTCAAAACTTGAAGAGGGGTTAAGAAATTGGTGAAATCTAACTGGATTTCCGATAAATTGAATAAAAAAATACCGTTAAAAACCACCTTTGCTGTTTCTTAAAACGTAATTTAACCAGAAATTGTTAAAAAAAAAGCTGCTTCAAAATTGCTTTTGAAACAGCCAGTCGTCGAAACCTGAAAATTATATAATTTTAATAAGAGTTTAAAAACTGCATTTACAATTTGTTTTAGCGAATACCGGCAGTCAACCCTTTAATGTGTTCTTTAATTTCCCAGCGGGTTTGCTCGCTTCCGGTATTAAGTAAATTAATGTTATGAATTTGTTCGTTCCTGGTATGAATCTGTAGTTCACAAAATTTATGATTAATGCTTAAAATATCTTCCGAATTAATGGTGATTAGTTCATTTCGTTCTTCAGATAAATAAATTAATTTATTATCAGTAATCTCTATCAATAAAGGCTTCCTGTTGATAGATTTAGCCAGGTATCGGATTGTTGCACCAATCAGCAACGCACCAGTAAAAAAAGTTGAATATCCCGGAATTAACACTATTGCGGTTATCGTGGCAATAATGATAGCAATACCAATTAAGATACTGGTACTTGAAAGATTCCGTTGAGTTGAGGGCGTTAAAATAGAATTCTGCTTGATTAGGTGCACTTGCATAACTCTTTATTTTTTTAGATTGTTACGCAGCTTTTAATAAGAAGGTTACATTTATTTTTCGAAAAAAGGTAAACTTTCTACAAACTCATAATTCTGGCCCTTGATGCTGATTTTACATACATAGTGTTGCAATCCATTACTTACAAATAAAAGCGGCACTTTATGAATAATATTGTACCGGGCTATCTGATCAAAAGCATTCTGGGTTATTCTGACGGAGGGTGCTTTGCATTCAATTAATAGTATTTTTTCGCCCTCAGAATTAAATACAACAATATCTGTTCTTTTTTGGAGCGAGTTGAGCTTTAAGCCGCCTTCAAGCTTTATTAAGGTTTTGGGATAGCCTCTTTCCCGTATTATATATTGTACAACGTGTTGCCTGACCCATTCCTCCGGAGTAAGCACCAGAAACTTCTTCCTGATTTCATCAAATATGTAAGTAATATCTGTTTCCTGTTTTATTTTAAACGGATAGGATGGAAAGTTTAATTGAACGGGTTCGAATATCACGAAGCGAATTTCAGAAAAATCTTTTTAAGGTCTATCTTTCTTAGGCTTTTAATTCGCGTTTTTCTTAATTTGGCGCTCTGATATGACTGCTGCTGCATTACAAGCTGATTTAAAAAGCCGGAAATTTAAACCTGTTTATCTTTTCCACGGTGAAGAATCTTATTACATCGATTTATTTAGTGATTATATAGAAAGCAACCTGCTCACGGATGCAGAGAAAGGCTTTAATCAAACAGTGCTCTATGGCCGGGATACGGATGTCATGGGATTACTGAATGCCGCAAAGCGATTTCCGATGATGAGTGAGTACCAGTTAGTACTTATAAAAGAAGCTCAGGAAATGAAATGGGGAAAGGAAGGCGATGATAAAAAAGCTCCTGATCCATTATTGAGCTACCTCGAAAATCCTGCCCCCGGCACCATTCTTGTTTTTTGTTTTAAACACGCAAAATTCGACAAACGAAAAAAAACGTATAAGGCTATAGAGAAAACCGGAGTTGTGTTCGAATCTGCAACTATTTATGAAAATAAAGTTCCGGCCTGGGTTGATGATTTTGTTAAAGACAAATCCTATCGCATACATGCCAGAGCCTCTGCAATGATTGCAGAATATCTTGGAAATGATCTGTCAAAAATTTCCAATGAACTTGAAAAACTCATGTTGAATGTTCCTAAGGGGCAGGAGATTACAGTTGAAGATGTTCAGAATAATATAGGAATCAGCAAAGAATATAACGTTTTTGAACTTCAGGATGCACTGGCAAAACGCGATCCATTTAAAGCAAACCAGATCATTGATTATTTTACTGCCAATCCTAAAGCGAATCCTATTCAGTTAGTTTTTGGTGCCTTGAATACATGGTTCACAAAAATATTGAAATACCATTACGTTCCTGACAGATCGCCGCAAAACCTGGCGAGAGAACTTGGCGTTAATCCATATTTCATAAAGGATTATGAATTAGCGGCAAAAAATTATGATGCGTTTAAGGTGTTTACGATATTTAGTTACTTACGGGAATATGATTTAAAATCTAAAGGTGTTGATTCTTCAGGTAATACAACAGACGGAGAATTATTGAAAGAGTTGGTATTTAAAATAATCCATTAGAACCGTTCATAAAAAAGAAAGCCCCGTCGCTTCAGTATGAAAGAAGTGTAAGCGTCGGGACTTTGTCTATGAGAAAAAGAGCTTAACTCTCAACTCATAAAACAGATTCTTTATGTGAGTTTTGCTGTATTAAAGATAAGGAATTTATCCGGATTTACCAAAAAAAGACAGGAAAAAAGAAGCTGTTTTTTAACTATTTACCTGTAAAAAATTTCCTCTAAATAATTCAGCGCTAGGAGAATTGTAATCTTTTGCCACTTCCTGATTCTATCAGTTTTCCATTTTCATACACTATTTTACCAGACACTATAGTATGGGTAATGGACGACTTGAATTCATACCCTTCAAAAGGGCTCCACCCGCATTTAGAAATAATATTGTCTCTTGAAACCAGAGATGTAGTGCCCAAATCGACCAGCACCACATCTGCCCAGTATCCTTCGCGTATAAATCCGCGGTTTTCGACTCTGAAGCAAATCGCAGGATTATGTGCCATCTTCTCGACAATCTTTTCTATCGAGATCCCGCCTTTTTTATAAAACTCCAGCATAGCCAGTAAGGAATGTTGCACTAAAGGGCCTCCTGATGGCGCCTGCAAATACGGTTTAGATTTTTCTTCTCTAGTATGAGGCGCATGATCGGTTGCAATCACATCAATTCTTCCGTCTAAAACGGCATCAAATATTGCTTTACGGTCGTCAGCAGTTTTAATTGCAGGATTCCACTTTATCCAGTTCCCTTTTTCTGAATAATCTTTTTCCGAGAACCACAGATGATGCACGCAGGCTTCGGCTGTAATCTTTTTATCCTTTAATGGAATAGTATTATCAAATAAGGCAGTTTCTATAGCTGAGGAAATGTGAAGTATATGCAAGCGTGAATTATGCTTTTTGGCAAGAGCAACCGCAAATGAAGAAGATTTATAGCATGCTTCGGCTGTTCTGATTAGCGGATGCATTTCCGGAGTAATCTCTTCTCCGTATTTCTGTTTAAATATTTCCAGGTTTCGCTTAATCGTTTCTTCATCTTCGCAATGAGTAGCAATTAACATAGGAGTAGAGCTAAAAATTGATTCAAGGGCCTTTTCATTATCAACCAGCATATTACCGGTAGAGGATCCCATGAAAATTTTTATACCGCATACATTTTTTGAATCAGTTTTAAGAACTTCTTCCAAATTATCATTAGTTGCGCCCATGTAAAAGGAATAATTTGCCAATGATTTTTCCGAAGCGATTTTATACTTGTTCTCCAGCAATTCTTGTGTTACAGTATTGGGGACAGTGTTTGGCATTTCCATATAGGAAGTTATTCCCCCTGCAACCGCGGCTCTGCTTTCAGTATAAATATCTCCTTTATGTGTTAAGCCTGGCTCACGGAAATGCACCTGATCGTCAATGCATCCGGGAAGTAGGTATTGTCCTTCAGCGTTAATCTCTTTGTCTGCCCGTACATTTAAAGACGATCCTATTTTCTCTATAAAACCATTATTAATAAAGACATCACCTGTAACTTGTTTTCCTTCATTAATTATTATTGCCGATTTTATCAGAATAGAAGACATTGGATTTTCGATTTACTTTTTATTATTCGCTGATTGTATTTGGCGCAAAGATAAGACTTGGTAATTACGATTTGACTTTTTTGATTTTTATTATGGATTGGCACATAATCGTAATTCGTAAATAAAAATCGTAAATACATGGTATCTTTGCGGAATGTCGCAATCTTTCGAAGATTTTAAACTAAACCCTCAGATTCTGAATGCAATTGCAGATGCGGGCTTTACAATCCCTACTCCAATTCAGCAAAAAGCTATAGCTCCGGCTTTATCCGGTCAGGATTTAATGGGCATTGCTCAAACCGGCACGGGCAAAACTGCAGCATTTGTGTTGCCAATACTAATGAAGCTTAAATATGCACAGGGGAACGATGCAAGGGCACTTATACTGGCTCCAACCCGTGAGCTTGCCATGCAGATTGAGGAAAACATTAAGCTGTTTGCTAAATATACAGATTTAAGAACTGTTGTAATTTATGGCGGTTTAGGGCCTAAAGGTCAGAAGGAAAAGCTTGCTAACGGCTTAGACATTTTGGTTGCTACACCCGGGCGTTTTCTTGATTTATATCTTTCTGGAGATATAAACACCCGATCGATACAATTCATGGTAATGGACGAAGCCGATAAAATGGTTGATATGGGCTTTATTGGTTCTATTCATCGCATTTTGGAAGTAGTTCCCCGAAAACGGCAAAATCTTCTTTTCTCGGCTACTATGAGTGATTTGGTTCATAAGATTGCTGGAGATTTTTTAAAGTTTCCTACCATTATTGAAGCTTCTGCGCCTGCTACACCTGCTCAATCGGTTAATCAGGTATTATATTATGTTCCCAATAATAAAACAAAAATCAATCTGCTTCAATATTTACTTAAGGGAGAAGAGTTTAACAGGTTGATAATCTTTTGTAAAACTAAAACTACCGCTGATAATATCTTCAAGTTTTTAGAGCGCAGGTTTACCTTGGATGAAATCAGGGTTATTCATGCTAACAAGGGTCAAAACACCCGGATTAACTCCATTAATGCATTTAAAGAAGGCGGGGTTAGAGTTTTGGTTGCTACCGATGTTGCTTCACGTGGTATTGATGTAACGGAAGTTAGTCATGTAATCAATTTTGATGTTCCGATAATTATCGAGGATTATGTACATAGAATCGGCAGAACCGGACGGGCTAATAGTATTGGAGATGCCATTACCTTTTGTAACGAGGCTGAAAAATATTACGTAACCAAAATTGAAACTTTGATTAAGCAACAAATTCCTGTTAAAGATATTCCATCCGAAGTTTTTATTGAAGAAACACCATACCAGGAACGCCAGGATATTGCTAAAGAAATCGATAATCAAAAACGTAAAGAAGACCCTGATTTTAAAGGCGCTTTTCATGAAAAAAAGAATGCAAAGGTCATAGCTCAAAAAATAGCAAAATCAAAGCTCGAGGCAAGTAACAAAGCAGGAACCGGTAAGGCAGGGAAGGCAGCCAAAGTTTCCAGCAGCGTGAAAGGTGGTTTTAAAGGAAACAACAGGAGGAAATATTGAAGCTTCGTTTAACACCCTTAAATATTCTCACATCTGTAATAGTTGTCAGCATTCTTTATTTATTCATATATCGTGATGCTGAAGGCTGGAGAGTTTTAGGCAGTGTCTCATTGTTTTTGCTTGCTCTTTTAAGTTTCATCACAGACATCATTTTCCGCAGGTTTTTAAAGGATTTAAAACGCATTTGGATAATAGAGATAGTATTTATCATCTTTGCTGCAATACTGATGCTGATAATTCAGGGTTTGAAGTGAAAAAGTGAAAAGTGAGAATTAAAAATTAAAAATTAAAAAGTAAAAAGTAAAAAATCAGTGCAATCACCCAAATCAGTGTAATCACCATAATCAGTGAAATCACATCAATCAGTGTAATCATAATATAATAATCAGTGAAATCACATCAATTAGTGTAATCATAGTATAATAATGAAGAAAGCAGAAATAAAACTTACCATAGAACTTGACGATAATAACGTTCCGGAAAACATTACCTGGGAATCAACCGATTCTGAGAACAAAGAAAAATTACCCGTAAAATCAATGATGCTGGCCTTATGGGATCATAATTACAAGAATGCTTTACGTATTGACCTTTGGACTAAAGACATGCCTGTTGACGAAATGAAACGTTTTTTCTATGAGACTCTTCAAACTATGGGTGATAGCTTTTTAAGGGCGACGGGAGAAAAAAACATTGTAGAAGATCTGCGTGATTATTGTGCCCATTTCGCCGAAAAAATGGAAATTACTGAAAATAAGTAATTTAAATGATTGCCATTCTCAAATCTAATGTCTCACATCTCACATCTTATTTAAAATGAAATCTGTTAATTATCCTGGCTTACTAGGCTCCATATTAATTATAGCAGGCGCGTTAAGCCCGATGCTTCATATCCCGATTATCGGAAACTGGAACTATTACGATATTGATGTAACCCTGGCATCCGTTGTGATGTTATTAGCTGCTTTAGGCTTAATCGCATCAGTAATAAATAAAAAGGGTCTTTTGCGTTTTTCTGCCTGGGCTTCGTTAATTGTAATTCTTTTTACTCTGGCGGCGGTTTATTTCAAAGTAAATGATTACTTTTCTTTTATCCCCCTAAAGAAACTCGCTGCGGCAGCTTCACGAATTGTACACTATCGCTGGGTAGGGTGGATATTATTGATAACAGGATCACTTGCATCCATTATCGGTTCAAGGAGAAAAGCAACCCGCTAAAAAAATAATGTAGCCTGGCCCGTATTCATCATCCGGGCCTCATGCTCCAATAGCCATTTCTTTCTCCATAATCCACAGGCATAGCCAACTAATTCTCCGGTACTGCCAATAACGCGGTGACAGGGCACTGCGATCATTAATTTGTTTTTGCCATTTGCAGATGCGATAGCCCTAATCGCTAAGGGATTATTCATTTTTTTTGAAAGAGAAGCATAGCTGATCGGGTTTCCCGGTGTAATACAAAGCAGCTCATTCCATACCAGTTTTTGAAAGTCTGTTCCAGCCTGCTCGGTTGAAAAATCGAAATAACTTCGTTTTCCGCTAAAATATTCCTGCAACTGAACTTTAGCGTATTCGGTGAGTTCGCCCGGATTTTCTTCTGTTTCATCCTCATCAAAGCCAATGGAATAGAGAGCTTTATCACTGGATTTAATAAACAGCATTCCTATGGGAGTATCGAGTTTTGAACAAAACATTGCTTAAAATACACTTTCATAATGAACAAAAACAAATTTCAATAACAATTCAACCAATAACAAATCTTTATCTTTGAAACCGATGAGTTTATTTGGTCAGGTAAAATTTCTAATTCAAAAAGAGATAATATTAGAATGGCGCTCAAAATACGCCTTCAACGGAATTTTGCTGTATGTAGTTTCTACAATATTTGTCTGTTTTCTATCTTTCAAGCAAATAAATCCGATAACATGGAATGCATTATTCTGGATAATAATGCTGTTCGCGTCGGTAAATGCGATTGCAAAAAGCTTTATACAGGAAAACAAGGGCCGCCAGCTTTATTACTACAGTATAGCTGGTGCTAAAGCCGTGATACTCTCTAAAATTATATATAACATCCTGCTAATGCTGTTATTATCGATAATAGCATTAGGATTTTACATGCTTGTTTTTAATAATCCTGTCGGCGACCCATTGTTTTATATGCTCGCAGTTCTTATAGGTAGTATTAGTTTCGCCACCGTATTTACTATGATTTCTGGAATAGCATCTAAAGCGAATAACAGTGGTGCTTTGATGGCAATTCTAAGTTTTCCTGTAATAATACCCTTGTTAATGGTTCTAATACAATTTTCAAAGAATGCGATGGATGGCCTGGACCGCAGTGTAAGTTTAAATGAAATAGGAGTATTAGCAGCTATTAATTTAATTGTGATCACAGTATCACTGATTCTTTTTCCTTATTTATGGAAAGAATAATAATTGCAGGAGATTAAAATTACACCAGCAGCCGGAAAACAAGCGTGAAATGCCGAATCCGTCTATTCTAAGTTTGGCATTCTCTATTTTTCAATCATCCCAACCCTGGCAAAAACTCTGAATCGAATATTTTTTATGCTATCTGTATGCCAGAAAGGCTCCAGTTCATTTTCCAATTCATCAACCGGGTTGTAACCATTTGCTTCTATATAATTTTGTACTGCAGACCATGAATTTAAATATCCAAGTAATTGTTCAATGTCCCAGTTGACAACAATTTCAAACCTTGGAACTTCAAACTCCTTAAAGGGAAAAGATATCGATTTGTACTCATCTTCAACTAACTTTCTCTCCGCATCCCAATAATCGTGTAAAGTATCATTATAGAACTTGCCAATAATCCTGTCAATCTCTGTGGAAACGTTCAGAAGGTTGTATCCCCAAATTGCAATAACTGCATTAGGTTTAGCTACACGTTTAGCTTCTTTATAAAAACTATGTAAATCAAACCAATGAACTGCCTGAGCAACAGTGATGAGATCGAAACTGTTATCAACAAAATCAGTTTCTTCTGATCGACCTAAAAAGTAAGTAATATTATCCTTGAGATTTGCATGTTGTAATTGATTTTCACTAATGTCGCTTGCAAAAACCTTTTTGAATTTTTCAGCAAGTTCGCTTGCAACCTGCCCGTTACCTGTTCCGCAATCCCAGGCCGAATCAAAATCCTGAACTTTACTATACAAGAAACTGTAAAGCAGATCAGGATAGTGCGGGCGAAATTTTTGATACTGCTTTGCTTGAGCGGAAAATTTATCCTTGCTTTTTTTCACAATTCCTCCAGTTTTAATTTAACCAAAGTTAATACATATTGTGATTAGATTAAATGATATAAGATTTCACTTTGATGCACCACCTCTCTTTTTTACATTTGGGCACTAATTAAAAAAAATATGAAAGAAAACTGGTGGAAAATATTAGCCTCAGTTTTGGTGCTCTACTCTTTGGTAGGAGGGCTACTAATGGATGTTCCTGCATTACCCATACTACATGAAACGATTCGAAACGTTTATTTCCATGTTCCGATGTGGTTTTCGATGATTCTGATGTATTTGATCTCGGTTATATATAGTATCAAATATTTAGGTTCAGGGAAAACAAACCATGATCTGATTGCTGTTGAAAGTGTAAATACAGGAGTTGTTTTTTGTTTTTTCGGATTAATTACGGGCATGCTTTGGGCAAATATTACATGGGGCGAACCATGGCCAAACGACCCTAAATTAAATGGTTCAGCAATTTCCACCTTAATGTACCTGGCTTACCTGGTTCTTAGAAACTCCATAGATGAAGAGCAAAAACGTGCCAAAATATCTGCCGTTTATAACATATTCGCCTTCCCGGTAATGATAGTGTTGTTATTTATCCTGCCGCGAATGACGGATTCATTACATCCGGGTAATGGCGGTAATCCGGGGTTTGCCGGATATGATTTAGATGATAATATGAAACTGGTGTTTCGTCCTGCCGTATTAGGATGGATGCTTATAGGAACATGGATTATGACAATACGTTATCGTATCCGTAAATTAGAAAACTTACAAAACTCAAATTGATGAAAACAATACCAGGCATTCTTGTGATACTTTTAACATTTTTCCAGGCTCGGGCACAAGAGGTAGAAATGGCTTCGGGATTAAGAAGCTCAGGCAAAATATATGTTGTTGTCATCGTTATCGCTGTTATCTTTATCGGACTTATCGCTTATTTATTCTCAATTGACAGACGGGTAAAAAAGCTGGAAAACAGGGAAGACTCAATCTAAGCTCTGAATCCGAACTTTTTTGCTTTATTTTCGTTCTGGTTTTATATTATTCTCGTTTTGAGGATAATTTTACTTTTCGATAAAAAAAGACATGTTATAAACCTCAAGTATGGTAAAAGATATTGTAAACCCTAATCCCACCGGCTTTTTTGATGATGTTTGTTCGTATTTTGATAACGCGGCACAATTTACCAACCATTCAAAAGGATTGCTAAATCAGATTAAAGCATGTAATAGTGTTTATCATTTTCGTTTCCCGATTAGAAAAGGGAATGCTGTGGAAGTAGTTGACGGATGGAGGGTAGAGCATTCAAACCATATGTCGCCTACAAAAGGAGGTATCAGATACAGTGAAATAGTAAATCAGGATGAAGTTATGGCCCTGGCTGCTTTAATGACATACAAATGTGCTATTGTAAATGTTCCCTTTGGTGGTGCAAAGGGAGGGATCAAAATTAACCCTAAAAACTATTCACTTGCAGAACTTGAAAATATAACTCGCAGGTATACGGTTGAATTGGTGAAAAAGAACTTTATAGGGCCTGCTATCGATGTTCCGGCTCCGGACTACGGGTCAGGAGAACGGGAGATGAGCTGGATAGCTGATACTTATCTTACTATGAATCCCGGGCAGCTTGATGCGCTGGCTTGTGTAACAGGAAAACCAATTGCCTTGCATGGTATTCACGGTCGTAAAGAAGCAACCGGCCGCGGAGTTGCCATTGCTATACGCGAATGTGTGAGTATAACCGAAGATATGCAGGCACTTGGATTAAATACGGGATTATCAGGGAAACGTGTTATTGTTCAGGGGCTTGGAAATGTTGGCTATCATTCGGCTAAATATTTACTGGAATTTGGCGCTGTTATAGTTGGACTTTGTGAATTTGAAGGAGCTATATATAGTTCATCAGGACTAGATCTGGAAGCAGTGGTGGCTCATCGTAAAGAAACAGGTTCTATATTAGGATTTAATGGTGCTACGGGATTTAAAAACTCTTCAGAAGGACTAGAACAAGATTGTGATATATTGGTACCTGCTGCTCTTGAAAATCAGCTTACCATCAGTAATATCCAGAATATAAAAGCAAAAATTATTGCCGAAGGCGCTAACGGCCCAACATCACCCCAGGCTGCCGAATTATTTTTAAAAAAAGGCGGTATAATTATCCCTGATATGTACTGCAATGCAGGTGGGGTTACTGTTTCATACTTTGAATGGCTTAAAAATCTTTCGCATGTTGCTTTCGGACGCATGGATAAACGATACGAAGAAAATAATAGCTTGAATCTGATTAACCTTATGGAGAAAATGACTGGCGTGTCTTTGAATGCAGAACAAAAAAGTTTAGTGGTAAAAGGGCCTTCAGAACTCGAACTTGTTAATTCAGGACTTGAAGATACCATGATTCGTTCGTATCACGAAATTCGTAACATCAAGGTAAAAAACCCCGAAATCAACGATTTGAGAACTGCTGCTTTTATTTCTTCGATTGATAAAATCGCTATTTCGTATATGAACCTGGGTATCTGGCCATAATAGCTCGTAAAAACCATTTATATATTCCTTATCTAGAATAATTCTTAATAAACATAGCGGTTCATAATTGTATCACTAATGGTTATCGTTTTGTAATTTTGTAAACCCAATTTCGTTAGGAATTTAAAGGTTTTAGATATTCATGAAAAGGAGCTCGATCATTGGAATTATTATTATTGCTATTGCTATAGGTACAATTATCAGCACATACGCAGATTCAAGTACATACGGAACTTTCTCAGATGCACAGGAAACAAGCTCAGAGTTGCATGTGGTTGGAAAACTGGATAAAGAAAAAGAACTGGTTTATAATCCTCAAAGGGATGCCAATTATTTTGCTTTCTATATGAAAGACAATAATGGTAAAGAATGCAAAGTGGTTTTTAACGGAACAAAACCTCAGGATTTTGAACGATCCGAGCAAATAGTCTTAACCGGAAAAATGGTGAACGGAGAGTTTCAGGCTTCTAAAATACTAATGAAGTGTCCGTCTAAATACAACAAAGATCAAATCGAGGTTCAGGAAGTAAATTCTGCTTCTTAAATTCAATCAAATAAATGGATACACAATTTGCAGGAGAACACCTGCTACCAGGCCAGCTTGGCCAGTTTTTTATTATTTTATCTTTTGGTTCTGCATTTTTAGCCACTATCTCTTATTATTTTGCAACGGTAAAAGACACCCTGGATGATTCATGGCAGCGCATTGCCCGCATTGGCTTCGGCCTGAATTTCATATCAGTAATAGGAGTGGGGGCTTGTTTATTTTATATTATATACAACCATTATTTTGAATATCATTACGCCTGGGCACATTCTTCCAAGGCATTACCTACATATTATATTATTTCCTGTTTTTGGGAAGGTCAGGAAGGAAGTTTCTGGCTCTGGATGTTCTGGCAAGCAGTTTTATCAAGCATTTTAATATGGAAAGCGAAAAGCTGGGAAAATTCTGTAATGACAACAGTGATGCTGTCGCAAACTTTTATTGCGTCTATGCTTCTTGGAGTTGAAATCCTGGGGACACGTATTGGTAGTTCGCCGTTCATTTTATTAAGAGATGCCATTGACGGGCCTATTTTTTCGAGACCTGATTATCTGAGCTTAATTCCAGATGGAAATGGTCTGAATCCCTTATTACAGAATTACTGGATGGTTATTCACCCTCCAACTCTCTTCCTGGGTTTTGCATCCATGATCGTTCCTTTCGCTTATGCAATTGCAGGTTTGTGGCAAAAGAAACATAAAGAATGGCCGGGTGTAGCTCTTCCATGGGCTCTTTTTGCAGTTATGATTTTAGGAACCGGCATCATTATGGGTTCATTCTGGGCCTATGAAGCTTTGAATTTCGGTGGGTTCTGGGCCTGGGATCCAGTTGAGAACGCCTCTATTATTCCATGGTTAATGCTTATAGCGGCAGTACATGTGATTCTTGCATTTAAAAGTTCCGGTCATTCTTATTTCACCGCTACATTTTTAACACTAATAAGTTTTGTGCTGGTTTTATACGCCTCATTTCTAACGAGAAGCGGCATATTAGGTGAAACATCAGTTCATGCTTTTACGGATCTTGGAATGTTTGGGCATTTACTTTTGTACCTGGCTGTATTTGCAATAATTCCGATTGTTTTGATGGTCGTTCGCTGGAAAGGAATGCCTATCACACAGAAAGATGAAGAGACATACTCAAGAGAATTTTGGTTATTTATCGGGGCGCTGGTTTTAACAGTATCATGTATCCAGGTAATAGCTACCACATCCATACCTGTTTTCAATGCTGTCTTCGGGACTAAAATCGCTCCTCCTCCAAATGTAATTCAGCATTATAATAAATGGCAGGTTCCTTTTGCTGTTATCGTTGCCATCATTTCCGGATTTACACAATTTCTGAAATACCGTACTACTGATTCAAAAAAATTCTGGAGGAAGATAATTATCTCAATAATCATTGCTTTATGTATAACGGCTGGATTTGTTTACGTCGCTAAAGTGTATGCGAATCTGATGTACATTCTGTTGACTTTCGCCGGGGTGTTTTCCATCGTTACAAACTTTGATATTCTCTTTGATGCTTTAAAAGGCAAATGGAAACTGGCCGGATCTTCGGTTGCTCATATTGGTTTTGCTTTGCTACTAATCGGTGCATTAGTGTCGGCAGCTACAAACGAAGTAGTGTCTGTTAACAGCACGGGGCTTATAGCGGTTGAAGGGTTTGATAAAGTAGAAAAGCCACGTGAGAACTTGATGCTTTATCAGGGTGAACCGCTTGCAATGGACAAATATACCATTACATATGTCGGAGATTCTATTGAAGGGCCCAATGTTTATTATAGAGTTAACTACAAAACTATTGATAAGAGCACGGGTAAGGTTAAAGAAGAATTTGATCTTTATCCTAATGCGCAGCAGAATCCTAAAATGGGTTTAATTGCATCGCCAGATACCCGTCATTATTTAACATATGATATATATACTCATGCGACTGCCGCTCCTCCGAAGGAAGATAAGCATGAAGCCCATGAAGGTCATTCTGACGAAGAAGAGTATGATACACCAATTACGAAGGAGGTTTCTCCAGGTGATACGGTAAAGTATAATAACGGCATTATAGTTGTAAAATCTGTCAACAAAAACGCAACTATTGAGAAAATTCCTTTAACACCTGGTGATGTGGCCGTTGGAATGCAGCTCGAGGTAGTTACTAAAGGTAAAACGTATAATGTTGAGCCATTATACCTTATTAAAAACGGAAATAAGTTTGATTTTGCGAAAACTATTGACGAGGCAGGTTTGAAGTTTCGTTTCTCAAACATATTTCCGGCAAAAGATAAACTGGAACTTATGGTCTATCAAAAGCCATTGACTCCTAAAAAATGGATTGTACTTAAAGCCATCAAATTTCCGTTCATCAACCTGTTTTGGGGAGGAACGATAATCATGGTTATTGGATTTTTACTTTCAATTTTCCGAAGACAAAAGGAGCTAAAACGCCTTAGTTGATGAAGATCGTTTTGCTAGGCAGCGGAAATGTTGCCATACATCTTGGTAAAGCACTGAAGGATGCCGGTCATGAAATTATTCAGGTCTGGAGCAGAACTTTAGAACACGCTAAAACACTTGGAGAAAAGTTAAACAGCGAGTTCATAATCAACCTCTCAAAAGTTAGTGATCAGGGAGATTTATACATTATTGCTGTTAAGGATGACGCAATTAAGGAAATTGCCAGGAGTTTTCCATTACAAAATAAAATACTGGTTCATACATCGGGTACAACAGACCTGAATATTCCAGGAGTATCTGGAGTTTTATATCCTCTGCAAACTTTTTCAAAGCAAAAAGAAGTTGATTTTTCTGAAATCCCCATCGCAGTAGAAGGATTAAATGAAAAGATTTCTGAAGGTTTAAAAAGTCTCGCGGAATCAATTTCAGAAAGAGTTGTTATAATGACTTCTGAACAGCGAAAAGCGTTACATGTTGCAGCTGTTTTCGCCTGTAATTTCAGTAATCATCTGTATGCCATAGCTGATAAGATTTTGACTGACAATGGATTAGATTTTGATTTAATTAAGCCGCTAATCAAGGAAACTACCGAGAAAGTCCAGCAATTTCATCCGGTTTCTGTGCAGACAGGTCCTGCTGTTCGGCGAGATCAGATCACACTGAATAAGCATCTTGATTTTTTAAAAAACATGGATGATTTAAATGACCTTTATCAGAAATTAAGTCAAAGCATTATCAATTTCGATCAAAAAGCATGATGGCTGATCATTTTTATTAATTTTGCCGCAATGAATCTTTACAAAATCAAAATAAATTTTGAAGAACAAGGCCTTGAGTCGGTTGAGTTTCCTATCGCAGAAGGCGAATCTGTACTTGACGTATGCCTTGATAACGGAATAGAGCTTCAACATAATTGCGGCGGCGTTTGCGGTTGCAGCACCTGCCATGTGTATGTAAATCAAGGAATGGATAGTCTGCAGGAAATCTCAGACAAAGAAGAGGACTTTATAGACCGTGCTGTTAATCCTCGCATAAATTCCCGTTTAGGCTGTCAATGTGTTATTATTGACGGAAATATCGAAGTTACTTTACCAGATCAAAACCAGTTCTTAGGACATTAATATTCTCATATGAATCAAAATAAATTCGCATTACCCATACACTGGAAAGATCATGAAGACATTGCAATGGGCCTTTATGAGAAATTTGGTGACGATTTTAATGAATCAAAAATTTACCGCATCCGCTTTACCGAATTAATGGATTGGGTGTTAAGTCTTCCTAATTTTTCGGGCACCCGTGAAGAATGTAACGAAGGTCATCTGGAGCAGATCCAGTCAGCCTGGGTTTATGAATGGAGGGACAATCAGGATTAATGTGCAGATTCTTGTAAAGTGCTTTATTAATATGCATATGTGCAGATTTTATATAAAGCGCTCTATTAAATGCTTTGGTATTACTCTTACAGGAATTTGCATATTTGCACATCAATTTCATTTGCACATTTAACCCATGTTTCTCAGCAAATTAAAACATATACAAGCTTTTGTTTTAGATATTGATGGTGTTCTTACAGACGCCACGATACATGTTACTGAATCTGGAGAACAGTTGCGCCGGTTTAATGTTCGTGATGGGTATGCAATGCAATTAGCTGTAAAAAAAGGCTATTTCATTTGTGTCATTTCGGGAGGTAAATCGGAAAGTGTAATTCTGAGATTAAAAGGATTAGGAATTACTGAAGTACATTTAGGAATTACACAAAAGCTGGAAGTGTATAATAAATTCATGCAGCAAAATCATCTTAAGCCCGAAAACGTAATTTATATGGGTGATGACATTCCTGATATGCCTGTTATGAAGGTTGCCGGTGTTAGTGCCTGCCCAGCAGATGCTGTTGAAGAGGTTAAGGAAATTTCAGATTATATATCTTCCAAAAGAGGCGGGAACGGGTGTGTCCGTGATCTGATTGAAAAGGTACTTAAAGTTCAGGACAACTGGTTTGACTCTGATCCGACAGCTCAGGAAGATAGTATTCCCTCAGTTTAATTTATCTATGCAACATAAGTTTCCTGCAATAATTCTTGCATCAAAATCTCCACGCAGACAGGAGCTTCTGACTCTTATGAATGTGGATTTTCGGGTTGTACTGAAAGAGGTTGACGAATCATATCCGGAAGGGTTAAGTGCTGCGGAGATCGCAATTTACATAGCTGAAAAAAAAGCAAGAGCTTTTGATGAGTCTTTAGATAAAAATGAACTGGTTCTTACTGCCGATACAATCGTATGTATAGATAAACAGATTTTAGGCAAACCAAATGATGAAAAGCATGCTTTTGAAATGCTTAGCCTCTTATCAGGAAAAAAGCACGAAGTTATTACAGGCGTAGCATTTCTCCAAAATCATCATCTTCATTCTTTTTACGAAGTTACAGAGGTTTATTTTAGGCCGCTCACCGCAGATCAGATTAATCATTACATAGAAAACTTCAAGCCCTATGACAAAGCTGGTTCTTATGGCATCCAGGAATGGGCTGGCTTAATTGCTATAGAAAAAATTATTGGTTCTTACACAAATGTAGTTGGTTTGCCAACACACAGGGTTTATGAAGAGTTACTAAAATTTGTATCGTAGTGCTTCGTAAATAATCCACACAGCTTGGTTTATTGACATGTTAAAACATGAAAGCTTTGCGATCTTAATAAGTCTGGTCTAAAAGCAGACCTTCTTTTAACGCATAGGCGCTAAGCAGCACTGATTCAATTTCCAGTTTACTAATAATATATTGAGATAGCACGGATGCCGTGACAATCATATCAGTCCTTACAGAAATAATCGCCGGGTTGTCTTTGCGCTCCTGATGGTTTGATTTGAAAATTTCGGAAAGTATAAGCTCCAGATGGGATATATTAAACAAAAAACTTCTTGTTATCTCTGATGGATTCCCATTAAACTTAAGTTGACAAAGCGCAGCAAATGTTTCAAATGCACCGGCAGACCCGATTAGTATTTTAGGCTTGAACATCCTGGAAAATCTTAATAAATCTGAAAGCATTTCATCCAGATGTTTTAAGATGGCTTGTATATCTTCATTTGATATTGGGTCGGACCGATGAAAAGTTGCCATCAGTTTAGCGGCTCCGATCGGATAACTTTTTTTCCATTGAATTCCCTTTTTATTTGCAAAAATAAATTCAACACTTCCGCCACCAATATCCATTATTAATGAGTTTTCAGTAAAATCTATCGCTTCTTTAACTCCCTGATAAATCAAAGATGCTTCCCGGTCGCCGGTTATAATTTCAATCTGAATGCCTGTTTTTTCTTTGACATTCTGTAAAAAATCTAAACCATTAGATGCAGACCTGAGAGCTGCTGTCCCAACAGCGTGTACTGTATCGACATTGTTTTCCTGGATAGCAATACTGAAATCCGCTATCGCATCTAATCCTCGGTTGAAGGCGTCGGCGGTAATCGTACCGGTATTTATTCCGCCTTCGCCAAGCTTCACATGTTTTTGATCAGCGGCTACGATTCTCTGAATTTTCGAATTTGAAACATCAGCAATAATTAAATGAAATGTGTTGGTGCCCAGGTCTAATGCGGCAATACGTCGAGTCATTGAATTATTCTTTATACATGAACCATTTAATTAACTCCCGATAACTGGTCTTTTTGCCATACATCAAAATTCCTACCCTATAAATTCTTGCCGCCACCCAGGTTGTGAATATAAAACCCGCTATTAACAGCGAGATTGATAAATACAGTTCCCATGCCGGAACTCCAAACGGTATTCTAACCATCATTGCTATGGGAGAGGTAAACGGAATCATACTGAGCCAGAATGACAAGGTACTGTTTGGGTTATTTACAATAAAGCTGAAAGCCATTATGTAGGTAAACAATAATGGGAGTGTTATTGGGAACATAAATTGCTGTGTCTCTGTTTCATTATCAACTGCCGACCCCACTGCAGCGAATAAGGCACTGTAAAGTAAATAACCTCCCAAAAAATAGATCAAAAAAGTAACCAGAATATAACCTACCGGAATGGTTTCTATAGCGTTTAAAACAACGGGGGGGATTACATCCGTACTGCTGATTTTTGTGGCCAGACTTGATAGGATTATCCAGAGTAAAAATTGGGTTAAGCCAACCAGGCCAATGCCTAATATTTTGCCCAGCATAAGCTGGAATGGTTTCACAGATGATATGATGACTTCCACAATTCTACTCGTTTTTTCTTCAATCACCCCACGCATCACCTGTGCTCCATAAATAAAAAGGCAAACATAAATCAGAATTGCAGCAGAAAAACTTATCGCATAGGCCGCTGAAGCATTGCTGTCTTTTTCTCCCTCATCAGTAAATTCTTTATATTCTATAGTTACACTGGGTTTAATGCTTTCAAGTGTCTTAATATCAATGCCTGCTTCTTTAAGTTGCTTATATCGGAGTATGCTATTAATCTGATTTTCTATTTCGCTCATCACAAACATCGGAGCTTTCTTTTCGGAAACAAGCTGCACTTTACCACCCTGCTCAATATCTTTAGGAATATAAAGCACAAATGATTCGTTAACCCTTGCTGTTAATTTAGATTTTTTTAGATTCTCTGAACCCGAAGAAAAAACAAGTCCTTTACTGTTTTTGAATTGATTACTGAAACTTCCATCATCATCTATTACAGTCACTTTCGTTACCGCATCGCCGCCGGTTTGAGTTAGGTAAGCTACTAAACCAGTCATTCCAAGGAATAAAAGGGGAACCAGGAAAGTCATTAATAAAAAACTTTTCTTCTTAACGCGACTAAGATATTCGCGCTTTATGATGAGTAAGGTTTTATGCATAATGGTGAATACCCTTTACCTGCTGAATGAAAATTTCGTTGATAGTTGGAATAACTTCTTTTAGCTGATGTATTTGAATTAATGGAATTAAATAATATAAAGCATCGTTTACGCTTATACCGTCGTTAAGTTTTAACGTTACTTCACTAGTCTCTTCCAAGTTTCGGTTATGAATTATATCAAACAAAGGCGTGTTGAAATTGCTGAGTTGTCCGCTATATTCAACACAAAAAGTATTGTCGCGATAGGAATTTTTAATATCCTTTAATTTTCCGTCAAGGATTTTTTTCGATTTGTTTATTAGCGCAATACTATCACAAAGCTGTTCTACAGATTCCATTCTGTGGGTTGAAAATATAATAGTTGCTCCCTGTTTATTTAATTCAAGAATTTCATTCTTAATGACATCGGCGTTAATAGGATCAAATCCGGAAAAGGGTTCATCCAGAATTATAAGCTCTGGTTTATGAATTACTGTCGCAACGAACTGAACCTTCTGTTGCATTCCTTTACTCAGGTCTTCCACTTTCTTTTTCCACCAATCCTGCATCTCCATTTTCTCAAACCAATAATTGCATCGCTCTTTTGCTTCTTTTTTACTGAGGCCTTTCAATTGTGCCAGGTAAATCATTTGTTCACCGATCTCCATTTTTTTATAGAGACCACGTTCCTCGGGTAAATAACCAATAATGTTAATATGAGAGGGATTTAAGCGAACACCATTAATGAAAACAGTTCCTTCGTCGGGAGCGGTGATTTGATTGATAATTCTGATTAAGGAAGTTTTTCCCGCTCCATTAGGCCCCAGTAAACCAAAAATGCTTCCTTTTTCAACCTCAAGACTTACATGATCCAGAGCCCTGTGTTCGGCATATTGCTTTACAATATTATCAATCTTCAGCATAGAATATATTACGGGCCTTTTGGAGAGCCCTGACTTATATATGAAATGGTTTAAGCTATCAACCTGGTATAGTCTGCAGCAAAGTGGAAATATCGGATGGTTTTAATGGCTTTACCAAAAATGAATAAACATTTGGGAAATTATATGATTCTCCATGATCGTCGGAACTGGTTGAAGAAGTGAGGATAACGACTTTATGATCGAGATCCTTTTTTTGCATTTTATCTAAAAACTGCCATCCATCCATTAAGGGCATATTCAAATCAAGAAAAATGAAATCAGGGTTTATTTTAGAGATCATTTCCAATCCTTTAACCGGATCATTACATTCATATACAGTAGTTTCGGGGGATACCTGATTGATCAGTTTTCTAACAATAAAGGTCGATATCTCTATGTCATCAATTACAAGAACGGTTTTCATTATACTTCTACTGGCTTTAGTGTTTCAGACCCTAAGATAATTTTTTTATTAAGATAAGTGATGATCAGCTGGGATTTATTTTTAGTTTCGCCAAATATCAAACAGATCATACCCACAACAATTAGTATGAAGAAAAAAATTGCTTTAGTAACAGGAGGATTTACAGGGGAATCGGTTATTTCACTTAAAAGTGCGGAGGTTATCGACGGAAATCTTGACCGTGAAAAATTTGAAGTATATAAGGTGATTATTACACCCGAAAGTTGGTTTTATGAAGAAAATACTGTTCATTATGAAATTAATAAGAACGATTTTTCATTGGCTATCGGAGATCAAAACATTCGCTTTGATGGGATTTTTATAGGATTACACGGTTCGCCGGGAGAGGATGGAAAACTTCAGGGTTATTTCGATATGATTGGAATCCCATACACCACCTGCGATGCATTAACCTCGGCAATCACAATGAATAAAGGGTATACAAAAGCCATTGTAAATGGAATAAATCAATTAAATATTGCCCGTTCAGTTCAATTGTTTTCAAATACTTCGGACACATCTCAGGAGGTCCTTTCACAGCTTAATCTGCCCTTGTTTGTAAAACCCAATAACGGGGGAAGCAGTATTGGTATGAGTAAAGTGAAGTCAGCGCCAGAGTTGCCAGACGCCATAACTAAAGCCTTTAAAGAAGATACCCAGGTTTTAATTGAAGAATTTGTTAAAGGCAGAGAGTTTACGATCGGTGTTTACAAAGGCTACGAGGGAATCAAGGTACTTCCTGCAACAGAAATTGTTACATCAAAAGAGTTTTTCGATTTTGAAGCTAAGTATACCACCGGAGTAACTGAGGAAATTACTCCCGGAAGGATGTCCTCAGAAGAAAAAAACAGAGTAGAGGAGATCGTTCAGGAGGCTTACAGAAAATTAAACTGCAGGGGGGTGGTTCGAATTGATTATATTCTTGAAGAGTCAACAGGTAAATTCTTTTTTATCGAAGTGAATACTGTGCCCGGACAAACTGAAAACAGTATTATTCCACAACAGGTTAGATCTGTAGGAAGAACAATAAAAGATTTTTACACAGAATTAATTGAAGTAGCATTAGCTAAATAGTTCATTAGTTCTTTATGGTGCACTAGTTATGAAATAAACCATAACTAGTGAACTATTCTTCATATAGAATATTTCTCGATCATTTCCTCAGTAATTTTCATTCCGCGACCTGTCTTTATATCTATTAAAACATACTCAAACCAGCCTTCGCTGCATATTTTTTCTGTTTTTAAGCTTTGAATTTCAAATTTTACTTTACTGCTTTTTTCATCCATTGACACGATCCATGTACTTACCGTAAAGTTTTCTCCAAGGGTAAGCGGGCGTTTAAACTCAACGTGAGCTGTTTTTACGACCCAGCCATAGCCCATGTCTATGAATTCTTCCATAGACATACCGTAGCATGTTTCCATCTGTTCATAGCGTGCCGCAAGTACATAATCCAAATATTTACTGTTATGGACATGATTAAACATGTCGATATCATCGGGTCTTACTCTCAGTTCGGTGGTGAACTTGCTGTATTCTTTATGCTGCTTCTCCATTAAAAAATGCTGTACCTTGTTGTTTTGAACACGTAAAATTAATAATACTTTCCTTTTTCAATATTATAGTTATTCTAAGTTTAAGACTGATTCTTTATTGTCCAATTCAAATTGCAATTAAACAAAGTTTCTTTTCAACTAAGTAAAAGACCCTCGGGCAAACCTAAAAAGACAGATTAGATCGGAACTTGATTTGGAAGAACAATCAGTTCTTATTATTAAGCGCATTTGACAAGAGGGTGGTTATTAATTAAAAAAGAGTTTAGCCTGCAGTGTGGCCAAACCCTTTTCTATAGGTAGATGAGAATAGTTATTATGTCGATCAGGCAACCTGAAGATCAATTTCCTGGCGTTTGCCCGGGTTATTTCTAAGGAATCTGCCATTATTTGACTTAAATAATTTTAAGTCATACAGTATTATTGCTCTTAATTCTTTATCAAATTGATTCAAAAGATTTCCGGTTGAGTTTTTAGTTCTTTTCATAGCAATTCTTTATATACCGGATGGTGTACTAAGATTATGCCAAACCTCGATTAGATTATGGAGATTAATTTTTCTCTTCCTTTTGTATTTATTTTAGTACAGAGCTGTATTTTTTTTCTTTTCAGGTATACATTGAAATTAAAATAATGCGGTTTAATTAATTACAAGGCCACTATTTTTGCATGAATATACTTTTTGATTAAATCAGCCTGCAGGCAAAAAATGCACAAAACTTATGTTTGATAATTTCTAAGATGAAATTTTATGTAAGTTTGAATTTAATGAATTTCCTATTTCCAGGTTTTCTTTTCGCTTTATCTACACTTGCCATCCCGGTAATAATACACCTGTTTAATTTCCGGAAGTTTAAGAAAGTATATTTCAGCAATGTATCTTTTCTAAAAGAAATTCAGCAACAAACCTCATCGAGCAGAAATCTTAAAAATATATTACTCCTTTTGTCAAGGCTATTAATTCTGGCCTTTCTTGTACTGGCATTCGCCCGACCGTATATTCCTGATGAAAGTCAGCAAAGCAACAGTTTTCAGCAACAGGCTATCAGTGTTTATATTGACAATTCGTACAGCATGGAAACGCTCAATAAAGAGGGTAGTTTATTAGATGAAGCAAAACGACGTGCAAAAGAAATAGCTTCGGCTTATAATATAAATGATAAGTACCAGCTGTTAACCAACGATTTTGAAGGGAGGCACCAGCGTCTGTTATCATACGAAGAATTTGTTCAGGCTGTAGATGATGTTAAAATCAGTGCGTTAAGCAGAAACCTTCAGCAGGTAATTAATCGTCAGTCAGATGTTTTTTCGGGTGAACCCAATACCAGCAAAACGATTTACATTTTATCAGACTTTCAGAAGAACTTTGTTCCGGCCCGGGATTTAACTATTGATACGAGCATCGCAGTGCGTTTCGTTCAGCTTGAAGCTAACCAGCTAGCTAACATATCGGTTGATTCCGTTTGGTTTGTTTCTCCGGTCCACAGGCCAAATGAAACTGAAAGGATTGTAGTTCAGCTTAAAAATAATTCGGATAAAAATGCCGAAAACGTTCCTGTTAAAATTTTGATCGATGGAAAACCTAAAGCTCTCGGAAGCTTAAATATTGAGTCAAGGAGCACCAGTAAAGATACGCTGTCGTTCGGAGGTTTAAGAGCAGGCTGGAAACGAGGAGAGGTGTTAATAACAGATTATCCGGTGGTTTTTGATGATAACTTTTATTTCACTTTCAATGTACAACTGAAAATGCCTGTTTTGGCAATTCATACCGCAAGTGAAAATCCATATATCAACTCACTTTACCAGGCCGAACCATTTTTTTTATATCAAAACATCCTTACAGGAAGCATCAATTATTCTCAGCTTGCGAATACTCCCCTCCTTATTTTAACCGCAACTGATAATATCTCAACGGGACTGGCTTCCCAGTTAAAAACTTACGTGCGTAATGGAGGAAGCCTGATGATCTATCCATCTCTGGACGATAACCTGTCGGGTTTACGGACTCTTACTCAAACTTTAGGAACCGATATTCCGGAATCTGTAGTTAGTCAGGACATTAAAGTTTCAGAAATTAATCTTCAGCATCCTGTATTTAAAGGCGTGTTTTCTCAACTTCCTAATAAACTTGATTTGCCTCTGGCCAAGAAATATGTACAGTTTAGTAATCTAAGCCGTACCAATAAACAAAGTATATTGATGCTTCCCGGAAGGAGAAGTTTTTTAAGCCAGTATTCCATCGGAAAAGGAAAAGTCTATCTTTCTGCAGTTTCGCTAAGTGAAGCCTCAAGTAATTTTGTCAGACATTCGGTTTTTGTACCGATTATGTATCAGATTGCTTTTTTAAGCCTGCGTGATAATCGCTTGTTTTACACTCTGGGTAAAGATCAGTTTCTGGAAACAAATAAAATTACGCTCTCTGCAAATCAAAGTTTGAAGTTGAAAAAAGGAAAATTTGAAGCTATTCCTGATGTGAGGTCATCAGACAATGGTACCAGATTGTTTGTTTCAGATCAGATCAGAGAAAAAGGTGTATATCAATTGCTTAAAGGCGACAGTGTTTTATCTGTTTTTGCATTTAATGATAACCGTTCAGAGTCTGATTTAAGCTATCTGACCAAATCTGAACTGAGCAAAAAGTTGCCGGATAATACATTAGAAATTTTCAGCCCCGGCAGGGCTTCTATTCAAAACGCTATAAAAGCTGTAAATAATGGTGTCCAGTTGTGGAAACTTTGTCTAATTTTGGCCCTGGTTTTCCTGGCAGTGGAAATTTTGCTTGTCAGGTTTTATAAAACCAAAGATTCAAAAATTAAAATTTGATGAAATCAATACTTATCCGGTCGGTAACCATTCTTCATCCAGCCTCTGCTTTTAATAATAAAATTGTCGATCTGCTACTTTCTGATGGGAAAATCGCACGAATTTCTGAATCAATAGATATAGAAGATGATGTTGTTTTAATTGATGGAAAAGGTAAGTACCTGTCGCCTGGTTTTTTTGACCTGAATGTTAATTTTTGTGAACCCGGTTTTGAAACAAAAGAAGATTTGATAAGCGGAACCGCTGCGGCTATTGCAGGTGGTTTTACCGGTGTTGCAGTACAGCCTTCTACAAATCCGGTTATTCATTCTAAATCGGAGGTTTCTTATATTGTTAACCGTACAAAAGATTTCATCGTCGATGTTCATCCTGTAGGATGTATATCACAAAACAGAGAAGGGATCGATCTTGCTGAATTATACGATATGCGTATGTCGGGAGCGGTGGCTTTTAGCGACGGAACCCGTCCGGTAACAGAATCGGGCTTGATGAGCAGAGCCTTGCTATACGCAAAAGGCTTTGATGGTCTGATTTTTTCATTTCCGGAAGATTCTTCCATTGCCGGCAAAGGCAAAATGAATGAAGGAATTGTAAGTACCTATCTGGGAATGAAAGGAATTCCATCTTTAGCCGAAGAAGTGCATATTTCACGGGATTTATACCTGGCAGAATACAATGAATGTCCGGTTCATTTTAGCACAATATCTTCGGCAAACAGTGTGGATTTAATCCGTAAAGCAAAAGAAAAAGGTTTAAAGGTAAGCTGCGATGTTGCGGCGCATCATCTGGTTTTAACTGATGAGGCTTTACAGGGATTCGACAGCAATTACAAAGTGAAACCTCCGCTTCGTACATCCGATGATGTCGCGGCACTTTTGAAAGGTTTGAAAGACGGAACTATTGATGCAATTGTTTCGCAGCATACTCCGCATGAAATTGAATTTAAAGAGGTTGAATTTGAAATCGCCGCGTTTGGAATAATCGGCTTACAAACTGTTCTTCCATTAGCATTGGAATCAGGATTATCTCCTGAAATACTTGTTGAGAAGCTGGCAATAAATCCACGAAAAGTATTAAATCTCCGGGTGCCTGCAATTGAAGAAGGCGAAACAGCAAATGTAATTTTGTTCGATACAGATTCGGAATGGGTATTTGACGCGGATTCTAACAAGTCAAAATCTTCAAACTCACCATTTTTTAAAAATAGTTTAAAAGGCAAGGTCCTGTTGGCCTGTAATAACGGGCAAGTTTATAATAATTTCTAAGATGGATAAGCAGGTAGAAAAGGCCATAAAGGCATCATTAGCGAAATATTCGCAAATAAGCAATGAATCAGTTTCTGATTTTTCAAAAAGAATAATTGACGTATTTAACCTTGATGCCTCCTTTACAGAAAAAGTAGCATTGATGGATGAAGCTTTTGATGATGAATCAAAAGTAGATTTCCTGCGTGAAGTATTTTTTGATCTGCTGATGATTAATTTCTTTGCCGAAGATGTTATGAAGCTTGAGGAAGATTATCTTGACTCCAAAGAATGGGAAGAAATAGAAGAAGACACCATTGACCGCGGTACCGAGCTTCTGAATGTATTGTTGTACATCCGCGAATGCCACGATGAAGATATTGAGCCTGAACTGGAGGATTTCCTTAAAGAGTTTTTATTAGTAGATGAAGACGAGTTTCAGGATGAACATCGTATTTACGAAGACATTATTGCTAATCAGATATTAATGGAAGCGGGCCTGGAAGAAATCGCGATAGCCTCAGATCAGCTTGATGAAGAATCTGAGCTAAAAGATTTGTTTTACCCAATTATGGCCTTTTTTTACCAGCCAGAACCAAGTATGGAAGAAATGGCTACATTCGAAAAAAATAGTACCGATGCAGAATTTGATGCTTCTGTTTATGTGCTGTTATCTTCGTTTAATCAATTATAATTAATGGATAAAAGTTTAAAGGAGATCAGGAAAGACGCTCTGCAAAACGGATTGATTTTAGGTGGTGCTTTACTGGTTTTGGATATTTTAGCCTTGTTTATTTTGGCTCACAGTCAATCTATTCTGATGGTTTTTATATCCTACCTGTTTGGATATTTAATTATCCCCTTAACAGCCGCAATTATTTTAATAAAGCGCTTAAGGAAAAAAATTGGTGGTTATTGGAATTTCAGACAAGCAACCTCGGGTATTTTTATTTTGTTTCTGTCTGCCTATCTAATTTCATCCGCCGGCAGCTTTGTATTTATAAAATATATCCGTCCGCAAATTACACTAGAGGCCAAAAATAATTTTGTAAATGTATTGTCTGCATTTTTAAACAGAATGGATACCGAGCCTGAAAAGATTGATGAGATGGCCGAGAAAATTGAGCAGCAGTTTGAAGCCACGGCTAATACCAGTGTTAGTTCAGTAGTCTCTAATTTATTGTCGTCTATAATAATATTGTTTATTACAGCCCTGGTATTTGCCGCCATTTTTAAAAGGGAGCAATTGCTTGCAAATCATCAGCCTGAAAATCAAAATCATATTTCTTAATGAACATCTCTGTAGTAGTACCTCTTTATAATGAAGCAGAATCATTGCCCGAACTGGTAGAGTGGAATAACCGCGTGATGAGCGAACACGGATTTACTTATGAAATAATTTTGGTGGATGATGGAAGCAGCGACGAATCATGGGAGGTCATTGAACGGTTACAAACCAAATATCCGGCAGTCAAGGGTATAAACTTCAGGAGAAATTATGGTAAGTCGGCCGCTTTAAACGTGGGGTTTGCTGAAGCCCAGGGCGATGTTGTGATCACAATGGATGCTGATCTTCAGGATAGTCCGGATGAGATCCCAGAATTATACCGCAAAATTACAGGTGAAAACTACGATTTAGTTTCAGGTTGGAAGAAAAAGCGGCATGATCCGATAAGTAAGACTTTACCCACAAAACTTTTTAATTCTGCCACCCGAAAAATGTCGGGCATCAACAATCTTCATGATTTTAATTGCGGATTAAAAGCCTATCGCAGGGATGTGGTTAAGAATATTGAAGTGTACGGAGAAATGCATCGCTACATTCCTGTTCTGGCCAAATGGGCGGGATTTAAAAAAATAGGGGAGCAGGAAGTTGAACACCGGCCAAGAAAGTATGGTACAACAAAATTCGGCATGAGCCGGTTTGTTAATGGGTTTCTTGATTTGCTTTCAATCTTTTTTGTTGGAAAATTCGGAAAGCGGCCTATGCATTTTTTTGGTACCATGGGCGTTTTATGCTTCATTACGGGATTAATTATTACAATTTGGCTGATTGCTGAAAAGCTGATCGCTATTTCGCAAAATCTAAGGTATCGCAATGCTACTGACCAACCCTTGTTTTATATTGCACTGGTCGCTATTATAGTTGGGTTTCAGCTGTTTTTAACCGGTTTCGTTGCGGAGCTGGTATCGAGAAGTTCGTCTGAGAGAAATCATTACCAGATAGGTAAGAAAATTGGATAGATGTGCAAATATGCAGACGAGAAAATGTGCAAATGAAAAACGGCGCATTTTCCATTGCTATTAACAGGGCAATTATCAAAATCTACATTATATTACGTTTGCCAATAATTTGCATATTTGCACATTAACTCATTTGCACATTTATAAATTTGTTTTTCTCCATAATCATCCCCCTATACAATCGTCCGCAAGAAATTGACGAATTGCTTTATACACTCACTCAGCAAACGTACAGGCAATTTGAAGTTTTGGTCATTGAAGATGGCTCGAAGGACACCGCAAAAGAAATTGTTGAGGGATATAAGGATCGACTTGAAATAAGCTATTATTTTAAGGAAAACGAGGGGCAGGGTTTTGCCAGGAACTTTGGTTTTGAAAGAGCTAAAGGCAGTTATTTTATTGTTTTTGATTCGGATTGCTTGATTCCGGAAGATTATTTGCAAAACGTTAATAATTATATCCTTGAACATCAGCTTGATGCGTATGGAGGACCCGACGCGGCGCACCATTCTTTTACCCCGATACAAAAGGCAATAAGCTATGCAATGACTTCTCCCTTTACCACAGGCGGCATCCGGGGAAACAAAAAAAATCTTGGTGGCATGTTTCATCCCAGAAGTTTTAATATGGGAATTTCGAGGAAAGTATGGGAAGCTAGTAAAGGTTTTATTCTTACCCGTTTGGGTGAAGACATCGAATTTAGCATTCGAATACATTCATTAGGATTTAAAATCGGTTTAATACCCGACGCCATTGTATTTCATAAAAGAAGAACCAGTTTCAGGCAATTTTATAAGCAACTGCATTTCTTCGGAAGAGCAAGAATCAATGTCTTTAAGTTTTTCCCATCCGAGTTAAAACTGGTGCATTTTTTTCCGGCCGCATTTACTATTTTTCTGTTTATAACGGTGTTTGCCAATGCGATTCAGCATCCTTTGTCGATTATCACCAATTTTATACTCTCAGTATATATTTTGTTAATATTTTTTCACTCATGGAGTGAAAACAAATCTTTAAATGTTGCATTTTTAAGCATCTTTGCAGCGCTAATCCAGCTTACTGCTTATGGCTTGGGGTTTATGCAGGATTTTATTAAAAGAATTATTTTAAAACGTTCATGATAGATTTTCTTAAGGAAAGTACTTTTGCTGTTAAAGATGTTATACAATCTGCCAGAGTTATCTTGCGTAAGTATTATTTCTCGATAGTAGGACTTTGTCTTTTATTGTTCTTAATTCCAACACTTTCAAGAGTGTTAGCTAATCTTTTAAGTGATATAAATCCGTTTCTGAAAATTTTCTTTCTTTTCCTCTTTGTCCTTACCTATTTTGGTTTTCAGTTAACCATTATCAAATACATTTTCCATGCTCTGGATAAGGAAGAAAATGATGTCTCTTTTATGAAAGCGACACCAACTACCAAAGAAATTATTGACTTTCTTCTTGGTACACTCTTTTTTCTGATCTTCTGTATCCTGGTGCTTTTGGTTTTCTTTTTAATCGGATTTCCAATCATTTATACAGGAGTGGAGATAACATCGGTAGTGCAGTTTGCAATGTCTCTGGCAACGCTGGTAATCTTTATTGCATCAGTAAGAGTGGTGTTCTTTCCGTTTTTTATCATCGACCGCCAAATCAATCCATTGAGGGCATTACGCTTAAGTTTAGCCATTACAAGGGGGAATTTCACTAAGTTATTGCTTCTTTTATCCTTCTTTGCAATATTTCACATCTTGTATCTGTACCTGGAATATAATGAGTACTTAGGATTGAGTCTGGTAGTGCTTTTTATAAATTCTTTCTTTGTTATTCCATTGTCGAGCGTTGCTTTAGCAATAGCTTATCGTGGTATGATGAGCGAATACACAGGTGATCAGGATCCTGATGTGATGGACAATATCATCTAATTTATGGGAATAAAAGCAGCTTTAAGTAAGCCTTTTGCAGCTTTTGCAGTATGGCAGATTGATAAGTGGAAGAAGAACGCGGTTGCTGCGCAGGAAAAGGTTTTTCAAAAACTGATCAAGACCGCGCAATCCACAGCTTTTGGGAAGGACCACGGTTTTTCGAAAATACACTCTTACAATGATTTCAAGACAAAGGTTCCAGTACGAGATTATGAGGATCTTAAACCCTACATTGAGCGGGTAGTGGAGGGCGAACCCGACGTCTTATGGCCCGGTAAACCTGCTTATTTTGCAAAAACATCGGGTACAACATCGGGAGTAAAGTATATCCCTTTATCTAAGGAATCTATGCCCGAGCATATAAAAGCCGCCAGGAACGCATTGTTGACCTATATTCATGAAACCGGGAAAACCGATTTTGTGGATGGGAAGATGATATTTCTTCAGGGAAGTCCAATTATGAAAGAACATGCCGGTATCAAAACCGGAAGACTATCGGGCATTGTTGCGCATCATGTGCCTGATTATCTTCAGAAAAACCGGCTTCCTTCTTACGAAACCAATTGTATTGACGATTGGGAGAAAAAAGTTGATGCTGTTGTAGAAGAAACGTTTAACCAGGATATGCGCCTGATTTCTGGTATTCCGCCATGGGTGCAAATGTATTTCGACAGACTTTCGGCGAAGGCTGGCGGGAAGAAGATCAAGGATATCTTCAGGAACTTCAGTCTTTTTGTGTACGGAGGAGTAAACTTCGAACCTTACAGGGCAAAAATGGAAGAGGTAATTGGTAAGCGGGTCGATTCAATCGAGACTTATCCAGCTTCGGAAGGATTTATTGCTTACCAGGATTCGCAGAAGGACAATGGGCTTTTGCTTCTGGCTGATGCCGGGATTTTTTACGAGTTTATACCTGCTGAAGATTTTTTCAACGAAAATCCGGCCAGACTGTCTCTGGCAGAAGTAGAACTTGACAAAAACTATGCACTGATATTAAATACCAATGCAGGTTTATGGGGATACAGTATAGGCGATACCATAAAATTTGTATCCCTGAATCCGTATAAAATCATAGTTTCCGGCCGCATTAAGCATTACATATCCGCGTTTGGCGAACATGTTATAGGTGAAGAAGTTGAATATGCATTGCTATCTGTCGCGAAAGAAGAGGGGGTGGAAATAACCGAATTTACGGTTGCACCACAGGTGAATTCAATAAATGGTGAGCTACCTTATCATGAATGGTTCATTGAGTTTTCCAAAGCTCCGGCAGATATGGAAGTATTCCGATTAAAAGTAGATGAAGCTCTGCAAAAGAAAAATATCTATTATTTCGATTTAATTGAAGGAAAAATTCTTCAACCCTTAATTATACGTAGCTTAAAGGCAGACGCGTTCAGAAATTACATGAAAGCAGAAGGTAAACTTGGCGGACAGAATAAAGTGCCGCGCCTGTCTAACGACAGGAAAATTGCGGAAGAGTTAAGTAGGTATATTAATTAGGCGCTTTTTCATCGCCGACTAAGGAGAGATCTTTATACGGTAACAGGGAATAAACCTATAAGGTTTAAGTATAACATTTGTAGCATAAGATAATTTTGATTAAAAACATTGCCATATTAGGTTCTTCCGGTAGCATCGGTACACAAGCTCTCGAAGTAATCAGAGAGAACCCTGACCGCTTTAAAGTTTCTGTATTAACCGTTCATCATAACGCAGAGTTGTTAATTAAACAGGCTTTAGAATTTTTACCTCATACTGTAGTAATTGTTAATGATGCGAAGTATGAGGAAGTAAAATCTGCTCTTTCGAAAACAGAAATTAATGTTCTGTCGGGAGAAGATGCCCTTGTTGAAGTAGTTCAGTATAACGAAATCAGTATAGTATTAACTGCCTTAGTGGGTTTTTCAGGCTTACAGCCAACTATTGCAGCTATAAAGGCCGGGAAGGACATTGCTTTGGCTAATAAAGAGACTTTGGTTGTCGCCGGAGAGCTTGTGACTCGCTTAGCGAAAGTAAACGGAGTAAGAATCCTTCCGGTTGATTCTGAACATTCCGCGATATATCAATGTCTGGTGGGCGAGGAGAATAATCTGATTGAAAAAATTTATCTAACGGCTTCGGGCGGGCCTTTCCGGGGAAGAGATACCGCTTTTTTATCATCAGTTACAAAGAATCAGGCCTTAAAGCATCCTAACTGGATTATGGGCGCAAAAATCACCATCGATTCTGCAACATTGATGAACAAGGGTCTGGAAGTAATTGAAGCAAAATGGTTGTTTGATCTGGAGGTTTCTCAAATAGATGTTATTGTTCATCCTCAATCCATTATCCACTCCATTGTTCAGTTCAGCGACGGTTCTATGAAATCGCAAATGGGTTTACCAGACATGAAGCTGCCTATACAATATGCTCTGGCTTATCCGCAAAGAATAAATAATAACTTTCCACGTTTTGATTTCTTACAATATTCTCAGTTATCGTTTGAACAACCTGACAAAACTACATTCAGGAATCTTGCATTAGCTTTTATGGCCATAGAAACAGGGGGAAATATGCCATGTATCATAAATGCAGCCAATGAAGTGGTTGTGGCTGAGTTTTTGAAAGAACGAATCGGGTTTTTAGAAATGAGTGACGTTATAGAAAAGTGTATGAGCAGTATGGGGCATTTAATTGACCCTTCTTTAGAGGATTATATTGAAACTGACAAAGAAACTCGCATTTTAGCGCAGCATTTAGTAACAAACTATCAGAATACAAATCTTAAATAAAATCTTAAATACGAATGGACGGACTCGTTATGACAGGCCAGCTTTTGCTGGGATTATCAATATTAATAGTATTACACGAGCTGGGGCATTTTTGGGCCGCTCGTGCTTTTGGAATAAAAGTCGAAAAATTTTATTTATTCTTTGACGCATGGGGCTTTAAATTATTCAGTTTTAACTATAAAGGTTGTGAATATGGAATCGGCTGGCTGCCTTTAGGGGGCTATGTGAAAATCGCAGGTATGATCGATGAGTCTATGGATACTGATCAGCTGGCGGGCCCGCCTCAACCCTGGGAATTTCGCTCTAAACCAGCCTGGCAGCGACTAATTGTTATGCTTGGCGGCGTTACCGTAAATATTATTCTGGGGATCTTTATTTTCTGGATACTTACTTTCAAATACGGCGAATCCTATACTCCTAATGATAAATTAGTTAATGGTATTGCCCCGGGAATTATCGGCAAAGAAATCGGCCTTCAGAATGGAGACAGAATTGTTGAAGTCAATGGAAAAAAGATTGTTCGTTTCGAGGAAGTGGCCAGTTCCAAAGTATTATTAGGAAACAGCGAACTTACTGTACAACGCAATGGTGATACTAAAACCATTAAAGTTCCTGGCGATGTGTTAGAGAAAGTCTCTGATTATGGTATCGCGGAATTTGTGGCACCAAGATTTTTAGCTTCAGTAGGAGAGGTTGTGCCTGCCAGTAACGCAAAGAAAGCGGGACTAGAGGTTGGTGATAAGATCGTAAGCATTAACAGAAAGCCGGTTAAGTTCCTGGATGAAGTACGAGACGAATTACAGGCGCAGAAGAGTAAAACTGTCGAACTTGGTGTTCTGCGTTCGGTTGATACAGTAAGGTTAGCTACAGCAGTTGATACAGCCGGTCAGATTGGTTTTAAACCTGATGGTCTTGAAATTCCTCAGGAGAAACAGAAATACGATTTCTTTACATCCCTTCCGGTTGGCGCATCTAAAGCCTGGGGGTCTTTTACCGATAACGCTAAGGGTTTAGGCAAGGTAGTATCCGGACAGGTAAAGGCAAATAAGGCATTTACAGGTCCGGTAGGTATAGCCAATATGTTTGGGGCAGAGGTAAACTGGATTAAATTCTGGAGCCTTGTAGGTTTGCTATCTATGGCTCTGGCATTAATGAACTTATTACCCATTCCTGCTTTAGACGGTGGGCACGCTGTGTTTCTGGTAATCGAAATGATTAAAGGCAAACCTTTAGGCGATAAGTTTATGGAAAAGGCACAACTTGTAGGCTTCGTAATATTAGTTGCCCTTATGGTATTTGTTTTAGGAAATGATATTCTTAAATACGTGATAAATTAATGCAGTGTCGTGCTGAGTTTGTCATGCTGAGCTTGTCGAAGCATGCAGAAAAACCTTACATATCATGTTGATTAGTATAAGTATTAATTAAGGATGAATTATTACGAATTTTACGGAATTCCGGAATCTTTTAATGTGGATGAAAGCGGAGTAAAACGTAAGTTTTACGAACTAAGTAAAACCTATCATCCTGATTTTTATATCAATCATACTGAAGAGAAGCAACAGGAAATACTTGAGCTTTCGACGATCAATAATAAAGCATACCAGGTTTTATCAAACCCGGTTAAGCGCTTAGAGTATATTTTAAAGATTCACGGCCATGCTTTAGAAGGGGAGAAGTATCAGCTTCCCCAGGAGTTTCTTATGGAAATGATGGAAGTGAACGAAGCCCTGATGGAGCTGGAATTTGAACCTGACGCTGTTGTTTTAGAGAATACTTCAAAACAAATTGCTGTTATTGAAGAAGGGATATTATCTGAGCTGGATGCTTTTACCAGAGCTTTTGATGAGGGAAAGGAAGGGGAAAAGGAGAATTTTCTTCTGAAAATCAAGGATTTATATTACAGACAAAAATACTTATTGCGAATACGCGAGAGTTTGAATAAGTTTGCTACCCGATAGCAGTATGCCCAGCTGGCGGAATTGGTAGACGCGCTGGTCTCAAACACCTGTGGGAAACCGTGCCGGTTCGACTCCGGCGCTGGGTACTAAACGGAAAATGTCCGAATTTGGAAAGGGTTGCTCATAAAAAAGCAACCTTTTTTTGTTGATTTTCAGTACGTTATCCTAGAAGGTAGGGTCTATAAAAGCGGTTCTAAATGACCCGTCACCCCATAGCAGACTATCTTTGAACACCCCCCGAATTAATGTATGCTTTTGAGTGATGTTCCCTTTTTCATAAGTTTCATAAAGGTTCCCTAAGTTTGGCAGAATGCGCTCGACGATATCATCACTATTATCAGTTGCTTTTTTTGTGGTACCATTTAGCTGATACTCCAACACTGCTTTCTCTTCTTTGAATTTTTGGAACCAAGTCTTGTAAGTAGAAGTCTCTATTTCGTTATTCATCAGGCGCTCTTCCAACTTGAATATCTTCTCGTTGATTTCCTTTATAGCTTTTATTTTCTCATCATCTCTTTTTCGTTTTAACTTCAACGGTTCGACCAATAGTGCTTTGGTAGTTTCACGCAAGAATCTGATTTGATGTGGTTGGAAGCCTAATGCTTTTAATAGTTCTTCAAATTTGGTGTGTAACAGGTCACCAGGGATATTAATATTAGTATGTGTAGTGCATCTGTAGTACAAATAGTATTGCCTCCTGCCTTTCGTCCAGCCTGCGGTCATGCTTTGTCCGCACGAACATTTTAATACCCCTCGTAAGGGAAAATCTTCAGCCGGTTGTATCCGTGTTCTCCGTTTAGTTGCGTTTAGCATACTTTGTACAAGCCAGTATTCCGCTTCAGATATAATTGGCTCGTGAATTGCCTTAACGTATTTTTCTGGAAGTTCTTGAAATGCCGGAACTTTTATCAAGCCAGCGTAAAACGCAATTTTGAAGAATATCTGATATGGCGCTTTTTCCAGTAAAGGTAAATCCGAGAGCCTTTACATTTTTAAATGATATACTGCGGTACTCCCAATGTGTAGTCTCTAAAGATTCGCTCAACAATCTGAGCTTTCGGGCTATCTATTTCAATCAAATTTCGCTTGGTTCCATCAATGATATTTCTGTAGCCAAAAGGTGCACGACCTAGATATCTGCCGTTTTCCTTGGCATTCCTTACACCTTGTTTAGTCCGTTTCCTGATGTTGAATAGCTCCTTATTTGCCATCATATAATCAAGAGCTCGTTTCATAAATACATCCGGGTCAGATGTATCGAGATCAACACGTTCACTTGTAGAAAGCACTTTAACACCGTGTTTCTTTTCAAGTTCTGCAATTTTCATTAAAGCCTCAGGTAGGTTTCTGCTAAATCTATCGTGGTCTAGTACTATTAAGTACTGACACTCGCCCCTATACTTCTTTAAATAGGCTTCTAAGGCATTATAATCGGGACGGTCGAACGTATGGATTCACCATTATCTTTAAATACACCTAAGACATTTAACTTATTTCTTTTACAGTATTCTCTAATTGATGATTCCTGGTATTCTAAAGATTTTGATTGGTCTTTAGAGCTGAGCCTCATATATCCAATGGCATTCATAACTCTTCTTTCAAAATGATTTCAACAATGACGTTTGCTATTAAAGTTAGCAAATTCTCCTCGCTTTTGCTGAGGTTTTTTTCATTTTTTTTATGCTTGTGAAGGGGAATTCCAAAGTCTTCTGTAAGTTGATCTATGACTAAAATAGGTTTTGCCGGTGGGTTTGTCTTGTTTGGAAAAAGGTCCATATGCAACGGATTATTGTACAAAAATGCATCAGGATTGAACAGGTAACTCGCAAGGGATACGCAAGTTGCGAGAGAAAAATACGGCAAGCCTGTCTTCAGGCGTGAAAGCTCGTCTCTCTTTTTTCATGATTCCTAATTTAATGGTTTAAATTGTTTTTTAAATTTAGTCCAGTCTTTTAGGGGGCTAGTACACAAACCTTCAAAACTAATATGGGCTGTTATGGTTTACATAAAGTCAGCATATTAACTCCCGTTAATTTAAGTAATAGATTTTTTAATATACCTGGAGTACAACACCAGATTATGAGTAAAACGATTATAATTTCAAACAGGTTTCCCGTTAAAGTATCTGAAAAGAATGGCGATTTCGACTTGAACCCTGCTGAAGGCGGATTAGCCACAGGATTAGGGTCTGTATACAAAAATGGAGATAACGTTTGGATCGGCTGGCCTGGTTTACAAATAAATGGCGAAAAGAATCAGTTAATTATTAAAGATCGCCTTTCAGAATTAAACCTCTTACCGGTTTTTTTAAGCTCGCAGGAAATTTCAGAGTTTTATGAAGGATTTTCTAATGAAATATTGTGGCCAATTTTCCATTACTATGCACCCACTCATTCGGATTATAAGCAATCTAACTGGGACTATTACCAATCTGTAAATCAAAAGTTCTTTGAGGAAGTGATAAAGGTTGCTCAGGCGGGGGATAAGATATGGATTCATGATTATCAATTATTATTACTGCCGGGACTTATCCGTGCGGCACTACCTGATGTTTCAATAGGATTTTTTCTCCATATTCCTTTTCCGTCTTTCGAAATTTTCCGGCTTATTCCGTGGCGTTGCGAACTAATCGAGGGTATGTTAGGAGCCGATCTTCTCGGCTTTCATACATTCGATGATGTCAGTCATTTCCTTGATACAGCGGTGCGTTTACTACCGGTTGCCTGCTCTGCTAACGAGCTCTCTGTTGATGGTAGAATTGTAGTTGCCGAATCATTCCCGATGGGCATAGATAATGAAAAATATGCTTCTTTAACCACTCAGCATAACGTGGTTAGAGAAATCGATAAGTTACAGGAAGCTAATAAAGGCAGGCGTATGATCCTGGCGATTGATCGTCTGGACTATAGTAAAGGGATTCTGCAACGGCTTCAGGCGTTTGAAAGATTATTGCAATTGCATCCTGAATACATTGGAAATGTAATACTTCATATGATTGTGGTACCTTCAAGGGATAACGTACCACAATACCGGGAACTTAAAGAACTTATTGACAGAAAAGTTGGTGAAATAAATGCCAGAAATCGTACAATAGACTGGGTACCAGTTCACTACTTTTACCGGTCTTTCCCTGTAGAGACCTTAGCTGCATTATATCATAATGCGGACGTCTGTATGGTAACACCAATGCGTGATGGTATGAACCTGGTTAGTAAAGAATATGTAGCTAGCCGCACACAAAACACCGGAGTCTTAATATTAAGTGAAATGGCAGGTGCGTCAAAAGAATTGGTGGATGCACTGATCGTGAATCCAAGTAATATTACGTCCATGGCCGACACTATCTTTCGAGCGCTTACTATGCCGGAGGAAGAACAAAAAAGACGAATGAAGCTGATGAGACAGGTAGTGGCCAAGTTTAACATTTATCATTGGGTGAAAATATATATGGAGAAGCTGTTAGAAGTTAAAAATCAACAGCACTCAATGAATACCCGGATAATTAGCCCCATTACTGAACAGGCGATAAAAAAGGTGTACAATAAGGCGAATAACCGCATAATCTTTCTGGATTACGATGGCACTCTGGTTGAATTCAAACCTGAAATAAATTCTGCAAAACCTGATGCGGAACTTTACGAACTACTCGATCTCTTGCATTCAGATCCATCTAATTATCTTGTCCTGGTTAGCGGAAGGGATCATAACACACTTGAAGAATGGTTTGGTCACATGGATTTAAACCTTATCGCTGAACATGGAGCATGGCAAAAGCGAAACGGAAACTGGGAGAGCGTTCAAGGTTTAAATGATCAATGGAAGCAGGATATTTATCCCGTCCTTGAAACATATATGGACAGAACACCTGGAGCTTTTATAGAAGAAAAAGACTTCTCTCTGGTGTGGCACTACCGAAAGGTAGAGAAAGGCCTTGGAGAATTGAGAACCGCTGAATTAATGAACAACCTCAGGTATCTTATTAATGACCGTGGACTTCAATTACTACCGGGAAATAAAGTTGTCGAAATCAAAAACATCGAAATTAATAAAGGAAAGGCTGCTTTGGCACAACTACATAACAAGGAATACGATTTTGTGATGGCTTTTGGTGATGATCATACTGATGAAGATATTTTTAAAGTAATTCCAGAAAGCTCTGTATCGATTAAAGTAGGTAGTAATATTTCCTCCGCCCGGTTCTACCTCCGAAGCCCTGTAGAGGTCCGTAAATTGTTAAGAGACCTAATAGAACCCGTTGAAGTTCAATAAAGGAATGGCTCATGAACTCCACCTATTAAGAGATATTTGTTCTATTTATGCTTTAACACTTAATACAGGTATAGGTGAATTATTGATAACTCTCTCTGTATAATTGCGAGTAAAAAAGGATGTGAAACCCTTTTTTATCGTCGCTGAAATAATGATCAGGTCTGAATCCTTTTCGACTGCTCTTTTAACCACTTCTTTAGCCGGGTCAATACTGCTGCTAATTTCAGTTTCAACCTTGATTTTGTCTTTGGATAACAGATTATCCACTTTCTGACTAAATTTAGCAACAACGCTCATCTCAGACAGATTTTTCAATGCACCGAATATTGACACTTTAGCCTGATTCTTTTTAATGATTGATAATGCTATATCTAATTTTTGCATTGCTGACTGAATCGGACGAATAGGATAGAATATATTCTTAAAATATAATGACCACTTGCCCGATGGGATTGTTAGAACCGGACATGAAACTTTTTTCAAAATTTCATATGCACTGTTTCCAAGTAAAGAAAACGGACTGGAGCTTTTTTGAAGGATAATAAGGTCGCAATAAAAATCTTTTGCTTTGGTAGCGACTACTTCATGAAATACACCGGTACCCGTATGAAAAAAGCAGTTGATATTGCTTTGTTCCTGAATTTTCTTAGCATGCTTTTCCAAATTATCCGCTCGTTCAACTTCAGTTTTTAACATGTTTAGGAACGTAACGTGTGTTTTGCCAGGCGGATAAATAAATATGCTTTCCTTTTCAACATGTAATAAATGTAAGTTGGCATGATGTCTTTTGCACATAGCAATTGCTGCATAAATAGCACTGTCTGCAGAATCAGAAAAATTTATTGGTACGAAGATGTTTTTTAACTGCTTTGTCATGGCCTTATATATTGACTAAAGTGTAAATAATCGCCCGAACAATAATTGATTGATGAATTGCAAATTAGGTGTCACACCGATGATTGCGTAGAACTACAATATGAAAAGTAGGAGTTTTATCGTTCTGGTATCTAATTAAACAAGAATATCATTTAAAAATTGTTTAAAACATAAGTTTTACTGAGAAGATTGGACTCCCATACTTGCATGTATGAAAACTTTTTGTTGCATGCATCCGTTATTAATAATCGCAAAAATTGAGGTTTTAACTAAATAAAAATGGATATTCGACAATTTGAGATTCAATTTTTAAATCCCTCAGATAATGAGGAGAGAACTCTGGTGGTTAATCATCACACCGAAACATTTGATTTGGAGCTTGATGGTTCAACAATCTCTATCATAAACAATGGAGATAATTCATGGAGTTTGGTTGAAGGGATTTAGATCAAATATCCGTGAATATTATCGGAACGGCGGTCGAAACGGCTTTAAGGGGTAGCAATTAAAGCCTTTAAAGCCGACCAAGGTTTTGACCAGTCCATCCATAATTGTCTAGGATAGTCCGCCTTTTTACAGCTTGAAGTGATAGCTTTATTTCGCACGATTATATTCAAAGCTTCGTTATGTGCAGATGGGCAAATAAAATAGATATATTATGTCGCTTATTTTATTATCCAAACCCTGCACCCGCTATCCTGTTATACCTTAAGATAGTTGCAACATTATCATGGAGGATGCATATGAGAAATACTTGGATTATAACTATGGTTACTGCTTTAATTGCTTCTATTATCACCCTCGCCGGCTCTGAATATCTGCATCAAAGAAGAGATAGTACCCCTCGTTCTGAAACTGCCGGAGTTAAATTTGCTAACAATCCTTCTAAAGCAATTTCATCTGAGGGAAATCCAGATTTTATCCGATCTGCAGCAATAGTAGCTCCGGCTGTAGTACACCTGAAAACAATTTACGAGCGGCCTGAGCGCGGACGATCCACTGCGCCAGGCTATTTTAATAGAAGCCCCGGGCAGGATGGCGTAGTTGGTGGTTCAGGTTCAGGTGTTTTAATCTCTACAGATGGATACATCATCACTAATAATCATGTGGTTGAAGGTGCTTCACAAATAGAGGTTGTACTGACCGATAGAAGGACTTTAGCAGGAAAAGTTGTAGGGACCGATCCAAGTACTGATCTGGCGCTAGTAAAAATAGATGGTAGGAATTTTCCTATCGTCTCACTTGGAAATTCAGATAAAGTTCAGATAGGGGAATGGGTATTGGCTGTTGGATATCCACTCTCTCTAAACTCTACTGTTACAGCTGGAATAGTAAGTGCAAAAGGTAGGAGGATTGGTATTTTAAGTACGCCGAGCGCAGGAGCCACTTCTATGCCTGGTACTGCAATCGAATCCTTCATCCAAACTGATGCGGCTATCAATCCGGGGAACAGTGGAGGTGCTTTAGTAAATGTTTCAGGTGAATTGATCGGAATTAATGCAGCTATAGCTTCTCAAACTGGTAGCTATACGGGTTATGGCTTTGCGATACCTATAAATCTTGCCCGCAAGGTAGTAAATGATATAAGAGAGTTTGGGGAAGTTAAACGCGGGTATCTGGGCGTAAGCTTCCCAGCACCGGCAGTTGAAGACCAGCTATTAAGACAGAAGGGAATTAATCCGGGGACCATAAAGGGAGTATATATAACAGATGTCAAACCAGGAGGCGCCGCAGCTTCGGCAGGATTAATGCCCGGAGACGTAATTCAGCAGCTAAACGGACAACAAGTACACTCTTCCGCAGAGTTTTCTGAGCGCATAGCACGGCACCGTCCGGGGGATAAAATCACTCTTTCTTATCTGCGTAATGGAAAAGTAAATCAGGCAACCGCTGCTTTGAAAGGAGAAGAATCGTTGTCCGCAATGATGGAGAAAAATAATAAAGTCGGCCGTGAACTCCAGCAGCGATTTGGCGCTAGCTTTATTCCTATTGATCCCGCTATACAAAAGAAATTTAGGTTAAGCAGCGGGATCATGATTACCGAATTGAAACAAGACGGCTTCTTCTTTCAGGCGGGAATTCCTGAAGGAACTATTATAACAAGAGTAAATGGAAAACCTGTAAATACTGTAGAAGAGTTCAATTATTTACTTGGTACATCACGGAATGGCATCATACGCATGGATGGTATAACACCTGATGGTGCCCGATTTATGTTTAATTTCCCCTTAGGTGCTTAATCAAAAGCAGTTAAGATTTTTTCAAGTGTGTTAAATCGGCTAAAAGTTTTTTTAGTTCCCTTACTTCCAACCGAAGTCCCTCTATGTCATTCAAACCGGCAGTGGGAGTTTCTTTAGATTGTGCATCTCTCCCGATAAAAAACGACGCCAAAGTAGCGGTAATGTATCCAAATACCGCAAAGCCGTATAGGGATAGCAGCGTACACAAGATTCTTCCCTCAGCTGATTTAGGCCAGAAATCCGTCCCGACGGTAATAACCAGCATAGTAGTCCACCATACTGCCACAGCGTATGACTCAAAAGCCATATTCTCAAATGCATACATTCCAGCGGATCCAGCTAAAATTACGGCTATGGTGAGTGCCATCACATAACCGAAGCCGCGCCGATCCATCGTAGCATTAAGGCTTTTCATGCCACGGTTTAAACTTGCGATGACTTTGATAAGACGAGTTCCCCTGAAAATCCTAAGTAAGCGTATAAAACGGAAGATTCTAAACAACCGTAAAGCAGGAATTATCAAGGAAATAGCTGTGAGAATGTTCTTCCTGAGGAAAAGCAATTTCTTTGGAGCCAATAGAATCTTTAGCGCAAAGTCGCAAATGAAAATTATCCAGATAATAGTACTAATTAGCTCGAGAACACTATTAAAGCCATTTATAAATTCGACGATTAGTAATACTAACCAAACAAAGCCCAGGAAGATCATTGGCCCTTCAAGAACCTTCTCTATTCTTATTAACAAGCGGTTCCTTCTTAAGGATAATCCTTTATTTTCTTCCATCAGCCAGCATAATACGGTATAACACCATATCGGAAAAACAGTTCAAATAAGAGCTAACCCACATCAAACTCACCTTATCGTCTTGATATGAATTTGAAATAATGAAAACTTTAGTGATTTCATAGTATTGAAATAGTGTATCTAAAATTCAACGTTATGGAAAATCAAAATCATCAGGAAATAATTCAAAAATTACTGAATTGTGCCCTAACTTGTGAAAATTGCGCTACATCTTGTCTTAAGGAAGAACATGTAGCAATGATGGCAAAATGTATTAGTCTGGATAGGGATTGTTCGGATATCTGTTTTCAGGCAGCCAGACTTTTGCAAAGAGAATCACCAATAGCCCGACAGTTCTTGTTGTTATGCGAAGAGATCTGCCGCATGTGTGCCGATGAGTGCAGTAAACATGATGATGAACATTGTAAAAGATGTGCTGAAGCATGTGCTGTATGTGCAGATGCCTATCATCAATCCCACCAACCAATAGAGCAGGATTAGAACGCTTAGAAGCAAGGAAGTTCCTTATAAAATTGGCGTTTCCTTACGCTTAGCTAACTAGCTAATCTGTCGATTCTATCAAGGTCGTTTTACATACAGGGCAAACTCCAGGCGCCTCTTTAATCACTTCAGGATGTTTAGGACAAGTATATACTGTACTTCGTTTATTTTCAACCTCAACATGATCTTGTTCTACGCTATCTGCTCTTTCACGCGGAGCTTCTTTACTTGCATCAACCCGATTGCTGTTATTGCACGATACAATCATTAGCACTGCTATCAAGGTCCAAAAGGTTAAGATCTTCTTTTTCATCAGAATATATTTGTTTTTTAATGGATATGAAGCTGTCATGAGCATATTCATTTCTGTTTATGAGCGGTATGCTCATGACGGTTTCATTTTAGCAATTAATATGTCCTACCCATAACAATATTTCTTGAAATCATCTTGCCGATTATTTTTAATTATTTAAAACCATTAAAAATTTCATTAGTTAAATATTGTATTAGCAATATAAATATATAGAATTAATTAACAAATCTATGAAAAAGTATGTAATTAACAAGAAAAATTCTATTGTCGGTGCAAGAGTATTGAGAATCAAAAAGGTAAAATGGAAATTATTTGTCAGAGACGAAGACAAGACAGACTTTAATGTACGTGAAATTGAATATGTGAACCTCGGAACAAAGACCTTAAATCATGCTCTCACCTTACATAAAGTCCAACATTAACCCTCAAAATTGAAGTTATGACAGAGATCAAAATTGAAAAGAAAAAGCCCGCCTGGCCATTGATAGTGCTGGCTGTGGCGATAATAGGATTAATTCTTGTCTATTTTCTGGCTTATAATGACAGGGAGGATGAAGTAGTTGGAAATCTGGACAATACTGAAATTGTACCAGGAAGCGAGATTACGAGCTATTTTCTCTTAATAGACAGTGATCCAGATTCGATGAGCTTATCCCATGAATTTACGAACGATGCTCTTATGCGATTAATTCAGGCTACCAGCTTTACAGCTTTAAAAAACAACTTTGACATTAAAGCAGACCTGGAATCGGCCCGTAATTACGCCACCGATATCACTAAAGACCCATTCGAAACCACTCACGCAGATAAAATCAGGAAAGCAGCGGATATTCTCACTACAGCTCTCGTAAATCTTCAGGAAGCAAACTATCCGGATTTAATTAATGAAGCTACTGAATTAGAAAAGGCAGCTGCCGCGATAGATCCTGATACCCTTACCCTAGAGCAAAAGGTTGAAGTCAAAACCTTTTTTAGAAAGGCGAAGGATCTGCTGCATGAAATGAATAGTTAACAAAATTTTTAATTTAAAACTTAAAGTTATGTCTGACGAAAATAGAGATCTGTATTACTTACATGAATTATCTGATTATAAAGTTGCTTCTGATTATTCGGATGTGAGAGGCTGGAAAGTAAAAGATTCTGGTAATAGAACTATAGGGATAATTGACGGCCTGCTGGTAAGTAAAAAGGCAGAACGCGTTATTTACCTTGATGTAGAGATTGACGAGTCTGTGATTGAAGATAGTCACAAAGCTTATGAAGTTCCGGCAAGTGCTGGTACACATGAGTTTTTAAACAGCGATGGAGACACTCATCTTATTATACCTATAGGCTTAGCAAGTCTAAATGAAAAGATGAAAACGGTATGTGCCGAACAATTGGACTATTCAACCTTCATTAAAGCTAAACGATTTCGCAAAGGAGCCATCATTGCTCCTGAATACGAACTATATATATGCCGACATTACACAGGAGATAACTCATTAAATGATACTACCATTGTGAATGCCTCCTTTTATGATCGTCCTGAATTTAACAACAAGGAGGTGTTAACCAGTAAATAGCATAGATAAAGCCTGATCATTGTTTAGTTTAAGTAGATGTTAACGACTAACCAATTACAAACCTATCAGGCTTTATCCTTATGGATTTAGGAATGTACTCACGTATTAATATCTATATTATGAAAACTCTCAATAATTTAATTTTAACGGCAATTATCAGCTTGAGCGCAATGTTTACAGGCTGTACCGCAACCTCGCCAAGAGTAATTGTAGGATCTGATTTTAAACTTGGTGAACCCATAAAACAGTTCAAAACATACAGTTGGAGCTCGAGCATAGATAACATCCCCACGAATGAGGTCTTTATTGGACCTCATGGTGTGTACATTTTTAATAATGTTTCTACACGAAGTCAGATAAAAGATGCCATCCAATATGAGCTATCTGGCAGAGGTTTTAAAATGGATTCCAGCAATCCTGATATGATTGTCAACTATCTGGTTTTTGAAAAGGAAGGTGAACTTAGAACCTATAATGGCTACCAGGTTGTAAACGGGTTAGATTCAGTAAGGACAGAAGACAATGTAGCGAGAGTGACGGTTAAACCGGGAACTTTATATATAACAATAAGCGGAGCGAAGAACGAAGATGTGGTTTGGCAAGGTTATGCATCCGGCATTCTAAGTTCGCGTTTAATTAAAGATCCAGCTAAAGTGAAGGCTGCAGTTCAGCAGATTTTTAAGGAGTTTAAATATAAAGCCTTTGCAAATTAGTCGTATTACTAGTTCGATCAGGAACTGTAGATCCTAGAGCGAATATTATGCTGCAGAGGAAAACGCATTTGAGGGCGGTGCTTTGTCTATCGATAATGATCTTAAGATAAGAAATTAGGGATCTCTTATCTATAGTAGAATAAGAGTCAAGTTATAAATTAATTCAACTACAAAGTAGAAAAGCCATGAAAACGTTAAAAAGAATCAGTTTAATAATCCTTGTTTTTGTATTCAGTTCAGTTTCCTTTGCTCAGGAAAAACGAGATGAGAAACTTCAAAAATCAGTGGAAGTCCTTAAAGAGCTTGCTGCGATAAGAGAGTATATACCAAAAGATCTTATGCAGAAATCTGAGGGAATCGTTGTTATCCCTAACCTTATCAAAGTTGGATTAGGAATCGGCGGACAAAGGGGTAAAGGGGTAGCAATGGTTAAGAAAGCAGATGGGAGCTGGAGCGACCCCGTTTTTATAACATTAACAGGAGGAAGCATTGGCTTTCAGGCAGGTGTTCAAGCCATTGATTTGGTGATGTTTTTTACAAAAGGCAGTATACTCACCAATCTCGGCAATGGTGAGTTTACACTTGGAGGGAATATTAGCGTTGCTGCCGGGCCAATAGGTCGGAGCTCATCGGCTACTACAGGTACTAAACTGGAGGCAGAAGTGTATTCCTATTCCCGGAGCAAAGGACTTTTTGCAGGATTAACCTTAAATGGATCTAGGATTTCTCCGGATGAGGATGCCAATAAAGCATTTTACGGAGCTGAAAATACACCGTCTGCGATATTTAATAAAAATGCAGGGTCAAAAGATGCAAATGTAACAGCGCTTAAAGGAGCAGTAAAAGGTTTCCATTAATTAAATGGAATACAATCATTAATAAATCCTAGAGTGCACAGGAGGTTGGTATTGTTCTTTTTGTGCACTCCTAGGTACTAAATGAAAGTATCACTGCAGTCAAGTAAAGTTAAAATTTATACAATTACTAACATGAGGACTTTGATGAAGGAGATTAAAAACAGCAAGGGAGTAAGGTATGTGTTATTAATAATGACTTGCGTCCTTGTATCTTTTTCATTATATGCTCTTTCTCATTCCATATCGCAAATGGACAGTTTAAGAAGTTTTGTCAACCTCTTATTTGTAATTTATGGCATGAGAATACTGTACTCGCATAGAAATGTAAATCCTTAAAGGTTATAATCTCGGTAAAAAGTACAAAATAAATACTTAAAAACATTAACACTGAACCATGAAAAAGCTGTTATTCCTTTTGCCGGTTTACGCACTTGTTTCCTGCGGTAATAGCGAATCATACCAAGATTCAGAAGATACCACTTCAATACTTCAGAACCAGATAAGTGCTGATACATTTATGACTAAGGAAAATTCCGATATCAATCGCGATTCAATAAAAAAATAACAGCGGCTTACCAGGGTATGAACATTATAAGACCATGTTTCAAGTTCTAAAGTTAACAGGAGACATGTTGTATTTATAAAACAACGTTTTCGAGGGGCCATTAATCGCCTTGCTGTTCGGTTTAGGCAAAGAGTATAAACTATTTAAATTTAAATCTAACGTTATGAAAAATCAAAATCATCAGGACCTGATTCAAAAGTTGTTGAATTGTGCCCTTACTTGCGAGAATTGCGCTACTTCATGTCTTCAGGAAGAAGATGTTGCTATGATGGCAAAATGTATTAGGCTTGATATAGATGGCTCTGATATATGTTTCCAGGCCGCCAGACTTTTACAAAGAGAATCACAAATTGCCCTTCAATTCTTATTATTATGTGAGGAGGTTTGTCGCATGTGTGCTGACGAATGCAGCAAGCATGATGCTGAACATTGTAGAAGATGTGCTGAAGCCTGTCGGGTGTGTGCAGAGGCCTGCCATGAAAATCACCGGCCCATAGAACAAGATTAAAACTTCAATCCAGGAGGTATTCGTATGCTTCCTGGATATAGGATTTATTATCAGTCATTCCCCGTTTGCTGAAAGATGCAGCCCAATTTATTTTCAGCCAATACCAATTCGATTATTAAACGCTTACACTATTGTTGTTTCTTAACATAAAGCTCTTGAACCATCACCATAATAATTAGCACAACCGGAGTAGCTATATGATACCCAGATAGCCTGTTACGGAGCCCACAATTAATTGCCCGATAATGATTAAAGCAGGAGGGATACTTACCAGTTTCTTCTGAACCATTGGAGTAATAATATTGCTCTCAATCATTTGAATCAGAATATAAAGGCCGGCAATAATAAGAGCAGTGTTTACACCTAGCGTTAATCCAATTAATACTGCTGGAACCATGGCAATAATAGGCCCCAAATTAGGTATGAAGTTCAGTGCCCCTGCAATAATAGCCAGGGCAAAAACTAACGGTACTCCTAAAATGGACAGGCCGATTCCAGTTAATACAGCTACCACAGCCATAGAAAACAGCTTGCCTTTAAACCAGCTTTTTAAAGTTTGTCCTAATTTATCAAGTACATGCCTGCCTTGCTCTTTGTCTTGTTTTGGTATAAGTGCAATAATTCCATTTCTATAGGTAGAAGGATCGGCAGTTAAAAAAATGCCGAGGAACAGTATCACATAAATATCTCCAAGTACGCCAAAAGTTGAATTGAAAAATCTTTTTGCGGACGAAACTAACTTCTCTGAATTTGGTCCGGAAGTTTGATCTAAAATGGTTCGTCCCCATGAATAATGACTTAACTGCGTTTTTGCCTGGTCGACAATGGCGGGCAGTTTTTCACTCATAGTACTTATTTGCGACTGCACACGCGAGCCTATTAGCCAAAATAGTAACCCAATGATAATGAAGCTTCCTGTGATAGATAAAAACATACTCCATTTATGCGACAGCTTAACTTTTCTTTTAATTAAACCCGCCAAACCGTGAAAGTAAAGTGCAATAATAGTTGCTGCCAGAATCATCAGCAGCACACTGAAGGTAGATTTCAGAAGTAACAGCACAATCACAAATAGTGCTACAATAGCTACTTTTTTTACGAAAATCATAGCAAAGTTTTTATAACCTTATCATATGTTTTGTCAGCAGAGCCATCTACTTATCACCACCCTGGTTTCTTGTCAGCCCGAGATCGGACGGCAAATCTTAACCCCTATTTGTTTAAGGTAGCAGGAGGGACGGCGTATCTCATATACAATGTTCCTAACCTGTTGTTAAGTCCCATTATAGGGCTGGTAACAGCCAAAATACTGTCCTGATTATTCTCAACTTCAATACTATTCGTGGTTAAAAGTGAAGTATTGCCTATGGAGGAAAAGGGTTTACCATCATCTTTTTTATTTGTAGAAGACACTATCGTTCCCTTGTCGTTAACCACAACAATTAGCTGAAAGTTTTTTTCCTTCACCATCTCATTCATATAGAGGTTTACCTGGCTAAGATTTCCCCGCATCATTTCAGATCTTATAGCCCATACGAATGGTTTACTCAAACGCTTTAGGTGCTGTTCGTGGATCTGCACAATTTGGCTTGAAGCCTGATTATACAATTGTTCTTTTTCAATTTGGGCAGCCTTTTTTATATTATTTACTTCAATCACTTTCCAGACCCATATACCCGCGAGTAAAACTAACGCAACAATAAGAGTTACTAAATAGGTTTTTCTACTAACAGAAGTATGTTTTGGTGATGGATTTTGACTAAAGTTCTCTGGTATACCGTCATTTATTTGAGCCATAGTTTTGTTGTTTAATAGTATGTTGGAGAAGATGAAGCCAAGCTGTTCTATACAATAGTAAAACAATTGCCTGGCGTATGACATTTATTGTATTGGCAACGTAAAACACGTTATTTGTGTTTTTAATATTATGTATTATATTGCATTTGCAATTAAAGTGTTTAGTAAAGTTTCAATGATTAATAGAAAGAGTAAAAATTTGTGTGATGTTAACAGCTGTTTTTTGTGTAAAGGATGTTTGCCTGAATGGCTTGCGGCAATCGAACTTCACAAAAAGAATTTTGAAGTAAAAAAAGGCAACCGAGTTTTTTCAGAAGGAGATGCCGTTGAAGGTATTTATTTTGTGTATCAAGGCACCATAAAAATTCATGAACGCTGGGATAGTGATAAAGACTTGATAGTTCGTTTTGTACGCCCGGGGGGTATTTTTGGTATTTTTGGATTGGGTGAGGATCAAAAATATTCTAGTTCTGCCACCGCCTTAGAGCATTCGATAGTATGTTATGTGGGGTTGAATTTTTTTGAGTCAACACTCAAGGTTAACCCAGAGTTAACCCGTAACCTTATGCACTTTTTCGCAAATGAGCTTCAATGTTCTCATAAAAGCATGCGCGATTTAGCTCATATGCCTGTAAAGGCTCGTATAGCTCAATCGTTTTTAATGCTGAGAAAACAATTTGGGACAGATGAGAACGGTATTTTAAATGTCGAGCTATCCCGTCAGGACCTTGCTTCCTTCTCAGGTTCGTCATATGAAACATTGTTTAAAGTGGCCACCGATTTCAGTAAGAATAAGATTATTGAATTAACTGGAAGAAGCATGAGAATTCTTGATGAATTAAAGCTGATAGAAATAGTGAAACAGAGCAATTTACAATAGGTAATTCTCGTATCACTTTGAATATAGTAAAACAACCGGAACCCTATTCTTATGGAAAACATCTTTTTTAGTAACAATCACAGTCTAGTGAGAATTCTCCTCGTGGGGGTTCTTGCTTACTTCTCCTTGATTTTCATGTTAAGAATTTCAGGAAAGAGAACTTTGGCTCAAATGAAGGAATTCGATTTTATAGTTACAGTTGCCCTGGGTTCAACTTTGGCCACGGTTTTGTTAAGTAAGGATGTAGCACTGGCGGATGGAGCACTAGCGTTGGCTCTCTTAATCTCTTTACAATATTTGCTTGCATATATATCGGTGAGATCGAAAGCGTTCTCAAAATTAATCAGTTCGGAGCCAACACTTATATTTTATAAAGGAAATTTCTTAGGGAAGGCTCTAAAAAAGGAAAGAGTTACGGAGGCAGAAGTGAGGTCAATCCTTAGAAGCAACGGAGTTACATCAATAAAACAGGTTGAAGCTGTAGTAATGGAATCAAACGGGCAATTTACAGTTGTAAAAGAAGGTAGTCTATCAAATGAAGACTCACCGTTGTCAAGTGTAAAAAGAATTGAATAATTTTTAGGCATTTCCAAAGGCTAACACATGTAGCTTTCCTATGGCTACTGCGATGTAAAAGAACATTTTAAACTTATCAGAGTTCTTGTATAAAAGAAAAGCATGGGTCAAGGTATATTAAAGTGGTTCCGGACTATTTATAAACAAACCATCGCGAGCATAGCCTTTTTACCTGCTCTAATAGCCGTATCCTTTTTATTCCTGTCATTCTTTATGATTCAGTTTGACTTTTCCGATTCAGGAAAAGCTATAAAATCTAATGCACATTGGCTTACTTTGAAAGATGCCAGTACCGCAAGAAGCATAATATCTGCTATTACCAGCGGGATCATTTCCCTTACCGTGTTCAGCTTCAGTATGGTGATGATATTGCTGAACCAAGCCGCCTCACAACTTAGTAACCGGATACTCGATAAGCTCATTGGTAATCGTTTTCAACAAACAGTGCTTGGCTTTTATATAGGAACTATTGTTTACGCCTTGTTTCTGCTAAGTACTATTCGAGATATCAATTCAGGCATTTATGTTCCGGCAATAAGTACTTATTTGCTTATTGCACTTACTGTAATAGACATTTTCTTTTTTATCTACTTTCTGCACTATGTTACTCAATCAGTAAAATATGAAACCATCATTCATCGGATTCATGATACCACCAGAAAATCTCTTGAAAAAGCTTGTGTTGCTAAAAGTGATACTGATGTACATTTTAATCTTGTGGAAACTACAGTGGTTAATGCTTATAAGTCAGGAATATATCAAGGATTTGCACATGATGTGCTACTGGCTTTTTGCAAACGAGAAGATATTGTTATTTCATTTCTGTACCCTTCAGGAACATTTGTTTTAGAAGGCCATCCTTTATTGGAAATAAAATGCAATCAGGACCCCCATACAAACCTTCAGGAAGACCTTAGCAAGCTCATAAATATACACAGAGGCCAGGAAATTAAGTCCAATTATTACTATGGTTTCAGGCAGTTAATGGAGGTGGCAGTAAAAGCTCTTAGTCCAGGAATAAACGACCCTGGTACTGCTGTTTTAAGCTTGCAAGCATTAGGTGAACTGTTGGCATTTCGGCTTCATAACTATCCGGTTACTCATATTAAAGATAAAGAAGACGTAGTCAGAATCATTACAAAAGAACGGTCATTTAGCGAGATTTTTAGAGACAGTATCCATCCCATCTGGGATTATGGCAGAAAAGATCGTTTGGTTTTGAAAGAATTACTTCACATTCTTTTACAACTGCAGAAGCAATGTGAAGAGCCTTTAATAAACAACCTTTTAGCGCTAGTGCACAAAGCGATAAGAGAGCAGGATCTGGAAACTGCTTCTTAGGCTTCATGGGAAGCAACCAGATGTGTCTGCTCCTGATAGTAGATTGACTCTGGAAACTAACAAGCATTTTTAGGGTTGAATATATAGCAGCAAAACTCAATATTACATTATCTATGAAAAATAGTAAAAACGGATGGAAATTAAATATACTACTTATCTTGGCTCTAACAATCACAATCGTCCTTGGTTCGTGTGCCCAAAGGGTAAGATTTAGACCCTCAAAGTTGGTTCCCTCAGCGCAAGGATATGTGAAAATCACAAAGGATGAGAGCCAGAACCATACTATAAAAATAAAGGTCTCAAATGTTTCTACTCCACAAAAGTTATACCCATCAAAAGAAGTGTATGTAGTCTGGATTGAAACGGAAAAAAACGGTGTTAAAAAATTGGGGCAATTGGAAGGTTTCTTAAGGTATGGTTCGAATCGTCCAGGAGGGACATTAAATACGGTTACCCCTTTCAAACCAATAAAAATCTTTATCACTGCTGAAGATACAGGCAGTAGTAATGTGCCTGGAAGCCAAATCTTACTCCAAACAAGAAACTTCGATTGATAGCGCCAATACTAGCGACGAAAATAAGCTAACCGTCAATAATGTGCGATTGGGAAGGTAGTGTCTGCTGAATTATAATCAAACACTTAAAACTAACTAGGTTATCAAGGGTTGACTAGACACGGCATCAGAGCTTAAAATACATCTATGAAAAACATCAGTAAAAACGTGCTGGGGGTAAGAGTATTATTTGTTGTGGCTCTCGCAATCACAATCTTATTCGGCTCCTGTGCTAAGAAAGTTCGATTTACACCTTCAGCTGCAGTTCCGGCAGCAGAAGGGTTCGTAAAAATTAAGAAAGATGAAAATAAAAATTATTCGATTGAAATAAAGCTCTCGAATTTAGCGGAACCTGAACGGCTGCACCCTGCCAGGCAAGTTTATATTGTCTGGGTAGAAACAAAAACAAACGGCATCAAAAATGCTGGACAGCTCAAGAGCTCTAAGGGACTTTTCTCCAATTCCTTAGAAGGAACCTTGACTACCGTAACCGCATTCGAGCCTGTGAGAGTATTTATTACTGCAGAAGATACAGCTTCCATTCAGTATCCTGGTACACAGACGGTGATTCAAACAAGAAATTTCGACTAACATGGCAACTGAAAAAATCAATATAAATCGAGTTACTCAATTGGTCTATTGGGTAATCGGGGCTATTGCCCTTGCCGGAGTCGTATTTATGTTCTGGCCTAAGGAAGATACGCATACCCAACTTAGAGGAAACCTGAAGTTATCCAGTGATTCGATGGTTGTTGTGAATCATTATCTTGAATGGGCAGATGAAGCTTCAAAAAGTGATATGAATGTAAATCATGGATTTGTATCCACCGGACTTAGTAAAATGGCTGATGCTTTAAAAGTTCTATCGACAAAGGTCTCGAGGAAGATGGGAGATGATTCTAAAGCACGCATAGATACTATAAAAGAAATGTCAGATCTTTTGATTAAAGATTCAAAAAGCTCACAGCATGCTGATATGATAAAAAAGGCGTTCACAGCTTCCGGAGAGGTGTTGACATCAGTGCAAACCTATTCGTTTCCAGAACTGGAGAATGAAATAGAAATCTTGAATGAAAAAATATCAGAGATAGAATCCGAAAAACCGACACTTGAGCAAAAGCCTGAAATCGTTCAAAGCTTTCAACAGGTGGCTGTGCTCTTAAAAAAGATGACTGATGATGAGAATAAAAACCTTGAATAACCGTATAATATATAAGCATTTGTAACCATGTTAATTAGTCATATTCATTAAGGGCATCAGAACGTCGTTTATCTGATTTAGCCCATGCTATTCAGAAACTATGAAAAACACGTTCGCATTATATATTCCACTTCTATTTTTCTTTGCAACCAACACCCGCGGGGCGCAAGTAACGCAGTTGCAGGATACATCAATAACGATTTCAAACTCCGTTACCGGACTTCACGTCAAACGTCAATCTCTCGACAAACTATCGAGTAGCAAAGCAGATGATATCCGGCAATTTTATAATAACAGGAGCTATCAGTATGCCTGGTTTAATGAAGACGGACTTGCTGAGCAAACCCAATCTTTTTGGAACTTGTACGAGAACTTCCTTAACTATTCGGGAGATAGCTCCCTTTATAATGCAGACTTACATGATCGAGTTGAGCTTTTTACAACTTCCGATGCAAATTTTAATCTCGTCGAACAGGACTTTGAATCAACGGAATTACAGCTTACCCAATTATTTCTAAACTTTGTTGAGCGGGCATACACGGGGAAGGTTAACCCTAAAAACTTACAGTGGCATATCCCGCGTAAGAAGGTTAATGCGGTAAAGACACTTCGTGAGTTCGCTGAAAACAACGGAAAGGAACCAGAAAGTATTCTGCCCATTAATCCGCAGTATCTATTAATGAGAGATCATGTCCTGCGTTTTCAGAAGCTACAAAACCGAGTATGGCCGGAAATATCCCTGGGCAAAAGGAAAGTGCTTAGGCTCGGGGATTCTTCCGCTGTAATAAATTTGATAAGGGATCACCTTTATATTTTGGGTGATCTGCCATCTGCTAATGGCTCGAATGCCTTTGACAGTGGCTTTGAAGCTGCTGTCCTTAGTTTCCAAAGACGACACGGTTTAACAGATGATGGTATCGTTGGCCCTGCCGTAATAAGAGCTCTCAATATTCCTATAGAAACGAAAATCGAGCGAATGCTTATTAACATGGAACGGATGCGGTGGATGCCCGCTCAAGGCGAAGGCAAAAGAGTGATTGTAAATATTCCGGAGTTCAGGCTCCATGTATACGAAGGGACCGATGAAGTGTTAAATATGGATGTTGTTGTGGGTAAGGCAGCCAATCGTACAGTGATTTTCTCTGACAAGATTAAACATGTTGTATTTAGCCCTTATTGGAACATACCCAGGAGCATTATCCGAAACGAGATCCTTCCTGGCATCGAAAAGAATCCACGGTATTTAGCTCGACATAACATGGAAGTAACCGGAGAGAGAAATGGTCTGCCGGTTATCAGGCAAAAGCCCGGAAGAAAGAATGCACTTGGCAGAGTAAAGTTTATCTTCCCAAACAGGTATAGTATTTATTTACATGACACACCAGCTAAGCGGTTATTTCAACGGACCAGAAGAGATTTTAGCCACGGCTGTATAAGAGTGGCCGAACCATTTAAACTTGCTAAATACCTCTTAAAAGATCAAGCAGAATGGACAGCCGAAAGAATAGAAGGAGCAATGCACGCTAATTCTGAAAAATGGGTTGGCCTTGATAAGCCTGTGCCCGTTTACATCAGCTATTTTACATCCTGGGTTGATGATACCGGGAAATTAAACTTCAGAGACGACATCTATGGGCACGACAAAAAGGTGGCTGCTCATTTATTTAACTGAAAATGCTTAACACGTTATTGAATAGTAAATCAAAGAAAATCGCACCATTTCTTTGAAATACTGTTATGGTGTTAACGTATGGATACACTGAGATTAATATCAATTATCATTACTTTATCGGCAGTACTGGCATATCTTAACATACGCTTCTTAAAACTTCCTTCAACAATAGGGCTGATGGTTTTATCCCTGCTGTTATCTCTGCTTCTTCTATTGGCTGGAGCTACGTCACCAATTGGTGGCTTCGTTAAAAAATTAATGGTTCAAATTGACTTTTCAGGATTTCTCCTGGATTTTATGCTTGGATTTCTTCTGTTTGCCGGGGCGTTACACACCGATATAAAAAGACTCCGGGAGGCAAAATGGCCCATCCTGACCTATGCGACCGTTGGTACATTAGTTTCCACCTTTTTGGTTGGAGGGGCAGTCTACGTACTGCTTCCCATGCTGTTTAAACCTGTAGATTTTATTTATTGTCTGTTGTTTGGGGCTCTGATATCACCCACAGATCCTATTGCGGTATTATCCATCCTGAAAAAGGCCGGTATTTCCGAATCCATTGAGACCAAAATAACAGGCGAGTCTTTATTCAATGACGGTGTGGGTGTTGTGGTTTTTTTGACACTATTTAACATAGCAAGCGAAGGTTTTGCAGAGGTATCAACGTCAGAGATTGTCGTGCTGTTGGCGGAAGAGATATTAGGAGGTATATTTTTAGGTTTAATACTGGGATACATCGGCTTTATTATGCTTAAAAGGATAGACCATTATCAAACAGAAGTACTGATAACGCTGGCTATGGTGATGGGAGGAATTACGCTTGCACCCATTTTTCATTTCTCTGCCCCACTGGCAATGGTGATAGCGGGCTTATTTATTGGCAACAAGGGAGCCCTGGAGGCGATGTCAGAGGAAACTAACGACTATGTGCACAAGTTCTGGGAAATGATTGACGAGATTTTTAATGCACTGCTTTTCGTATTAATAGGTCTCGAGCTTTTGGTTATCCCTCTGAAAGTATCTTTCCTGTATGTGGGCCTGGCAGCAATAATCATCGTTATCATTAGCCGCTATATATCTCTAATTACTCCATCATACCTTTTCAGATTAAGATATGAGTTCCCGCAAAAGACTTTCCTCCTTATGACCTGGGGCGGCTTACGGGGTGGTATTTCTATTGCTCTTGCGCTCTCCCTAACCACTCGTATGGAGCGAGATATGATGGTTTCTATTACATATATCGTGGTGCTGTTCTCCATTCTTGTGCAAGGTTTAAGTCTGGAAAAGGTGGTGCGAACCTTAAATGATAAATGAATATAATCGAATCAGTATGAAGAAATCAACAATCGGAATTATCGGACTTGGAAAAATGGGTGGAAACATTGCATTACAGGCAATGGATAAAGGATACGGCGTGTTGGGGTATGATCTGCATCAAAATGAGGAAATCCAAAGGCAAGGCGTGTCACAGGCTCCGAGTGTGGATGAGATGCTTTCGTCGCTTTCAGAACCTAAAATTGTTTTCGTCTATGTGCCAGCTGGAGCAGTAATAGACAGGATACTGGAACAGCTCTCTGCTACTATGTCAAAAGGAAGTATCATCGTGGATGGAGGAAACTCCTATTGGGGTGATTCAATTCAGCGCTCGCTTAAATTAAAAGAAAACGGTATTCATTTTATCGACTGCGGCACCAGCGGAGGCGTTGATGGTGCTCGTAATGGTGCTTGCTTTATGGCAGGCGGCGAACCAGAGGCAATGGAACACGTAGCGCCAATTTTAACAGATCTTGCAGTAGAAAATGGCTTTGTTCATACCGGTGCACCAGGTTCCGGACACTATGTAAAACTGGTACATAATGGCATTGAGTTTGGTATGTTACAAGCTATTGGCGAGGGAATGGACCTGCTTTCAAATTACAGAGAAGAGCTTAACTTCCCTCAAATACTAAAAACCTGGAATAACGGCTCTGTTATTCGCTCCTGGTTAATTGAACTGATGGCTAAAATATATAACGAAAATAACGGGTTTGAGTCTGTTCCATCCTATATAGAAGATACTGGTGAAGTTAACTGGCTGGTAGCAGACGCGATGCGAATGGAAGTACCTGTACCTGTAATTGCACAATCTGTTATGCAGCTATTTGCCTCGCGAAACACCGAACGTATTGCCGACAAAGCTATCGCTATGATGCGACACGGTTTCGGTGGTCATCCATTTGGCGAAGATGAAGGAATAAAATACGAAAGAAAGTTCGGTAAGATTGAGAATATTGAAAGCAATCGCTTATATAAAAAGAGGGCGGATAACAGCTGAGTTTTGCAGATGTTCATTCAGTGGTTTTTCAGTCTTTTTAAATGTTGCTTCATCTCGGCAATTTCCCTTTCCTGCGATTGAATTATCTGATCAGCTAGTTTTTTCACATCAGGATCACTAAGTTTAGCATGTTGACTAACTTGAATTGCAGATGAATGATGAGGTATCATCGCTTTCATATATTGCTCATCATTTATAAAAGTCTGGGACCTCAGGAATGTTAATGCTAATACAAATACAGCCACACTTACTATCGTAATAAGTGCATTTAATTTTTTGTTTTCATACATCATCGACATCATTAACAGCATTAATATAGCCATAGGCGAAACCATTAAAAGTGCCATGTATGCGCGGGTTGTGCTTAGATATACATGATCAAGCCTGTCTACGTTAAGAAACATTACAGCATACATTATAAGAAACGAAATTATCAGCATGCCCATAAACTTCATATAATTATTACTTTTCATTACTGTGAATTTTAAGTTTATACTTTTTATTCTAGCCGTTATCCACAAATCCCGGGTATAATGTCATTCCACCATCTACATAAATTGTTGTTCCGGTTATGTAATCACTTTCATGTGATGCTAACCAGACCGCCACCTTTGCAATGTCTTCAGGTAAGCCAATGCGTCTATAGGGTATAAGTTCCATCAGTTCTCTCATTTTCTCTTCATCTTTCCAAACATCCTCGTTAATTTCGGTTGCAATTGCGCCCGGAGAAATTCCATTTACTCTTATCTTCTTCGACGCAACCTCCAGTGCAAGAGATTTCATGAGCATCAAAATACCACCTTTTGAGGATGCATAATTTACATGCCCGGCCCATGGGATAATATCGTGTACAGAGCTAATGAAAATTATATTTCCTATCGCCCGGCCGTCTGAAGTACCCGGTTTTTTGATTTCAAATGCCTGGATTGCTTCACGGGCACATAAGAACTGACCAGTTAAATTGGTGTTGATAACCTTATTCCATTGGTCTAATGTCATGCTGGAGAAATCGCTGTCTTTTTGGATTCCGGCATTATTAATCAGAACATCAAGGGTACTATATTCATGCAGTGCTTTGTCAAACATGGCAATAACCTCATCTTCTTTTCCAACATCAGCTTTGTGAATAAAGCCCTTTCCGCCAGCTTGGATGATCTGGTTCAACGTATCACTAGCGCCATCTTCGTCGCTATGGTAATTTACAACAACGTTAGCACCTTGCTGGCCAAATGCTATGGCGATACCCTGGCCTATGCCAGAACTGGCGCCTGTTATTAAAACCGTCTGCTTATTTGTTTTTGTTAACATAAATGGTAGATGAATAGTTGTTTACGTTTTTATTTCTGCTATCGTTTAACTGCCCATTGAGGTTGTACGCCGCACTAATTAAGCCAAGATGCGTGAAGGCCTGAGGAAAGTTGCCCAGGTGTTCTCCCTGAAAACCCAATTGCTCTGCATATAACCCAAGATGGTTAGCATATCCTAACATTTTTTCAAAATAGAACCTGGCTTTTTCCAGTTGACCCGATCTCGATAAACATTCTACGTACCAGAAGCTGCACATGGAAAAAGTTCCCTCATGACTAACAAATCCATCGGGGGCAGCAAGATCTGGCCGATAGCGATAAACCAAAGAATCAGATACCAGTTCTTTTTCAATTCTTTCGAGGGTAGAAAGCCACCGTGGATCTTTGGGACTTATGAAGCGCACAAGCGGCATCAAAAGGGTAGAAGCATCTACAGTTTCTGCGCCCGGGTATTGCATGAATGCTTGCTTTTTCTCATCCCAAAAATCTGCAAAAATATTGTTGAAGATCGTATCTCGTTCAGTTTGCCATCTTGGGTTTAAAGGGAATGATCTGGCTTCTGCTATTTTAATAGCCCTGTCAAAGGCTACCCAACATAATAAGCGTGAATAGAGGAAATTCTTCCGGCCACCGCGTACTTCCCAAATGCCTTCGTCTGGCTGGTTCCAGTTATCACTCAACCAATCTATTTGTTTCTCAAGATCCTTCCAGAAGTCGTAAGAAATTGGCTCTCCATACTTATTGTAGAGATAAACAGCATCGAGTAATTCTCCATAAATATCAAGTTGTAATTGTCCATAGGCATCGTTACCGACTCTCACGGGCGCAGAACCTCGATAGCCTTCAAAATGATCAAGTGCCATTTCCTCAAGTTGCCTGTGACCATCTATAGAGTACATGATTCCGAGTCTGTTTTGGCCTTTTATATCCTGGCATAGCTTTTCTACCCAATGCATAAATGCACCTGCTTCTTTAGTGTAGCCGAGTCGAATCAATGCATACATCGAAAAAGAGGCGTCTCTGATCCAGGTAAAACGGTAATCGAAATTTCTTTCCCCACCAATACTTTCCGGCAAACTGAAGGTTGCTGATGCTATTACTGATCCGTAATTATGTGAAGTTAGTAGTTTTAAGACAAGCGCAGAACGGTTTACCATGTCAAGCCATCTGCCTGAATAAGTAGATTGAGCTATCCAGTTCTTCCAGTAATTAACAGTTTCAAAGAGGGCCTCTGTTATAAAAGCCTTAAAATCCCGTTCGCTATGATGTTCCTTATCTACATGTTCCAGTAAAAAGTCTGCTGTCTCTGTAGCACCCAAAGAAAACTCGGCAACAACATCGTCTCCTATCACCTGCAGCGGGACAGAGCTAACCAGGCGAATCGTTGTCCTTTCTTCTCCGCTACTCGTGAATATAATTTCTGTGTCAGAAACAGAGGTAATGGTATGCAGGCTTCTTCCGTAGTTGAAGCGGGGCATACACTTCATTCTATATTTTACATCGCCCCTGATTGTTGTTACCCTGCGTATAAGCTCTTTGCCGTTATACAATTCCTCAACCGGCATAAAATCGGTAATCTCGCTAACGCCCTCTGTTGATAAGAACCGGGTAAGCAACACATTCGTGTCCGGTAAATACAATTGTTTGGTTTTCTGTTCTTTAAATAATGGATTTAACTTGAAACACCCACCTTTTTTTTCATCCAGCAGGGCAGCAAAGATGCTCGGAGAGTCAAAGTTTGGAAAACACATAAAGTCAACAGACCCATTCAATCCAATTAATGCCACAGTATTAAGGTCGCCGATAATTCCATAATTTTCTATTGGCTGATAACTCATAGGCAATAACTTGAGGCATTATAGTGCTTAGAATTAACTATTTGCCAGAGGTTTTGTTCTGGTCAAGATTATCCTTTGCCTTTTGCAGCTCTCTTTCAGTGTTTTCGGTATCCTCCTCATTTTCCTGCACACTTCTTTTTTTGTTTTCTACACTGAAGTCAATCACTCCCGATAAACCTATTTGATAAAAAAACGTTAGTACTAAGAATCATTTCGCCATTACCTTCTTACCACAATTAGGTATTTCACTGAAATAATAATTGCAATCAGATGTACCAAAAAACATTTTTCAGTCTTTTTCTTTTAGCCCTTGTCCTTTTTTCGGGATGTGGTAAAAGTAACAGTCAAAAGAAATTGGAATTGAGAGAAAAGGAGTTACAGCTAAAAGAAAAGAAGCTACTCAATCTCGATCAACAGTTAAAATTAAAAGAGCAGGATCTGTCAAAACGAGAGCAGCGACTAGATAGTTTAAAAAATAATGATGATACCCTTGGGGTATACAACCCTAAACTTGTAGGTAGTTGGTTAATAACTATGCAATGCATTGAAACAACTTGTGAAGGATACGCAGTAGGGGATACAAAAACAGAACAGTGGAATATAGCATATCAAAATAATAGGGTGATAATTAAAGCTATTTCCAATAAAAAAATAATTCGAACCTATTCTGGATTTTTTAGAGAAAATAGTTTAAATCTTACGGCAGTGCCACCTCCCGATGCCCATACAGAAATGAGTGTTGTATTAAATCCTCATGATACGAATGACAAGTTAATGGAAGGACAACGGGTAATCGACAGAACTGGAAATTGTAGGGTTGTATTTACTCTCAAAGCTGAAAAACTATAGGATTGAATTATGAATATGGTCTTATTGTCTGCTGTCGACTTCTCGTTACCTTTAAAGAACCCGGTTATCATCTTTTCCCTGGTTCTGTTTATCATTCTCTTTGCGCCGATTCTATTCAACAGAATCAAGATTCCACACATCATTGGTTTAATCATAGCCGGTATTGTTATTGGTCCTTATGGTTTCAATCTGTTGCTTCGCGACAGCAGTATTGTATTGTTTGGTACTGTTGGGTTACTCTACATTATGTTCACGGCAGGTCTGGAAATAGACATGGAAGAGTTCAAAAAGAATCGCTTAAAAAGTTTGGTTTTTGGGCTTTTTACCTTTAGCGTTCCTTTGGTTTTGGGAAGTCTGGCGGCATATTACTTACTAAACTTTAACCTTTACCCGTCCATTTTATTAGGGAGTATGCTATCTACCCATACCTTATTAGCTTATCCTATTGTTAGTAAATACGGAATCGCACGCATAAGAGCTGTAACATTAACTATTGGTGGAACAATAGTTACAGATATTCTTTCGCTATTGGTACTTGCTGCTGTGACCGGCATGACCAAGGGAGATATCGGCCCTTCGTTTTGGATCAAGCTGCTGATCGGCTGCGTTATTTTCGGCTGCATTGTGTTCTTGTTATTTCCGGTGATTGCTCGTTGGTTCTTTAAGCGGTTCGATGATCATATTTCGCAATACATTTTTGTATTGGCAATGGTGTTTTTAGGTTCTTTTCTGGCTGAGGTTGCAGGTTTAGAGGCAATCATTGGTGCGTTCCTATCCGGCCTTGCATTAAACCGGTTTATCCCACATGTGTCACCTTTGATGAACCGGATTGAGTTTGTGGGAAATGCCTTCTTTATTCCGTTTTTCCTGATAGGAGTAGGGATGCTCGTAGATGTAAGTGTTTTATTCAAAGGTATGGGAGCTATAACGGTTGCCGCAGTAATGATTGCGGTGGCTGTAACATCAAAATATCTGGCTGCTGTTTTTACCAAGAGGACCTTTAATTTATCACAAGATGAACAGCGCCTTATTTTCGGATTAAGCAATGCCCGTGTAGGTGCGACATTAGCGATAGTTCTGATTGGCTATAACATTATTCTCGCCGAAACTGCCAGTGGGGAACCTATCAGGCTCTTAAACGAAGATGTGCTCAACGGAACGGTATTAATGATTTTGGTAACCTGTACCATAAGCTCATTTGTTGTAGAAAAAGCATCGCAAGTCATCGCTTTGAAAGAAGAAAGCCTATCTCATAGTAAAGCAGCTACAAATGAGAAAGTCCTCATTTCGCTGGCCTATCCCGAGACCGTCGTCGAGATGGTGGATTTCGGGTTAATGCTCAAGCCTCATAAAAGCAATATTCCTGTTTACTCACTCCACGTTACTCTTGATGAAAATGGCACTTCCAATTCAGGTGCAAACCGAAAAAAGATAATGGAAAAGGCATTGAATCATGCTTCGGCCACAGGAAATGCACTAATTCCAATTACACGATATGATATCAGTATTAGTCATGGAATTATTTATACTATTAAAGAGCATAGCATCACTGACGTTCTTATCGGACTTCCTCACAATGCAGATCAGCAAACCTTCTTTGGGCCTACTGCTGAGAAGATTTTAAAGAGTATTCTGGATACTATTTACGTTTATAAACCGGCACAACCTCTAAATACTTTAAAGAAGATTGTTGTTCTGGTACCTGATAAAGCGGAGTTTGAACCTGGATTTTCGCATTGGTTTGAGAAATTGGCAACTATTGCCAAAGCATCGGGTATGCCGATTACCTTCTATGCCGGAAATAAAACATTAGCAAAACTGAAAGCCGTTTATGAAAACACTGTTAACGGCCCCAAAATGGAGTTTACTGACTTTAATAATTGGGACGATTTTTTGATTTTTAGTCGCGAACTAAAAGCGAATGACCTATTTGTAATCATTAGTTCCAGGAAAGGAAACGTTTCATACAATCAATACCTTGAGAAGTTACCTTATTATCTTAGTTCTTATTTTCAAGCCAATAGTTTTATGATTTTATATCCCAAACAATTGGATCAGAATCCAAATATGGAAGATATTTTGCAATCAGACTCTTCTCTTATAGGACCTATTGCTCGGAAAAGCCCATTAAGTAAAATTGGAAAGATCCTGAGAACAATCTTTGTTAGATAGCAATTAGATTAATATCTGAACGTAAAAAGAACGCAATTCGTTGTAAAAGCACCTAACAATAAAATACTATTTTACTTAGAAGACGATGAGCTGATGTAATAAGTGTTCAGCGCTCTTTAAATAAACTTGATTTTGAGTATGAGCTCTGTACTGCCTTTAACGGTTTAGAAGGCTTGAACCTGTTAAATGAAAGGCTTGCTTCAAATGAACCACTACCTGAAGTGATCATTTTGGATTTGAATATGCCTAAGATGAACGGCATAGAGTTTTTAAGAGAATTAAGATAGGCTAAGAAACATCGAAATATTCATAATGACAACATCGGGAGAAGAAACTGAGAGGAAAATTGCTGAAAATTTAGGAGTATCAGGTTATTTGATAAAGCTCCATAATTTCAATGATAATAGTAAGCGGAAAGACTCTCTGGAAGTTTTTTCAGTTCCATTTAAGAAAAATTTTCACTTGATGAAGCCTTAACTGTTCCTTATAAAGAGATGAATTCTCCCTTTACCGCAATTGTTCACGATTAAAAAAAGCGGATTGAAAATATTTGTTTACTCTTATGTGTTTACAGGCAGCCGAGTCATTCAAAGTAGAATAATTATCTATCCTGCTTAATTAATTCCTTGTCGATTACTTCACCTAAATCAGCTATTTCTTTCGGAGTTAGTTGCGACTCGGGCGTAGAGGTATATTCACCCGTTGCATTGTTTTTATATAAGTACTCATAATGGCTTCCATTTTAAGTGTACTTCGAACATTGAATAAAGTTCGTCTTTGCCTTTTATGTCCTGGCATATCTCAAATAATCTTGCGTCGTTTATGAATTGATATTTGAAGGGTTTCATAAAACTGGATTTTTAAAACTGGCAATTAAATTCCGTTCAAAACTTTGATTAGTGAGCTGTGTGTAATCATACTCCAAGGAGTTTTTCAACGAGTCCAGCTTTTCATTAATAAATACAGATGAGTCTTTCCATTCAATTCTTTGCACCTTTCCGGTACTTGTTACGATTCTCTTGCCAGGATGCCACTTGCCCGTTTCAATAACCATATAAGGAATGCTCCAATCGTTGTCCATTAAAAAGTCATCAACTCTGCCAATTTTATGCTCAGAGGTAAAGATTTTATAGCCAACTACTTCCTTAAAGCTCCTTAGATGCGGGTCGCTGTTAGTAACGGCGACAGAAGTCTCCTGATCGGAAAAATCATCTTCATTCCGAACTTCTTCTGAAATCTTATTTTTAGAAGGCATTGAGGGAGGGATAACTCCACCAATCGTACCGGTTGATATAGAAGCGAGACGTGAATTATCGTCATATGGCCATGAGTAATGATGATGTAAATCTTGTTCCTGCTGACGGGAGACAGGTTTTTCAGTGTCGATATCCGGGCTATTTCTAACTTGATCTTTGCTAAGATTTACTGGGAAGCTTTCAGCATCCCAAAAAGGTGTTTTCAGTGCCACAGGAGAAACCAGTACCTTTCTTCCAAATAGCCAACTACCCGTTTTTACTATTAGGTAGCGTATCTTCCAGGTTTCATCGTCAAAATAAAAGTTCTTTACTCTGCCTATTTCCCCATCAGTTGCCCATATGGTGAATCCAATTAAGCTATACATACTTCTTAACATACAACTATTGGCTAAAATACTATACTATAATAAGTTCCGTCACCAATTGTTTGAGCAATCAATGACTACAGTTAGTAAAGTGCTAAACAATCTAAAAGAAAAAGGTTATACCGTCGACTTTAATCTGAACGATAATTGCCTGGTTTGTCATGAAAACACCCTGCAAATCCATCCCGAAGAATTTATAGTTGATAAGCATTATCGTTTCGAAGGACAAACAGATCCAGGGCTGCCATTTTCAGATGCAAAAAGCACTGCAATAGGACTAACAGAACTTATAGTCGCATCAGATTTTGAATAAATAGCAAGTCAGCCGATGGCAGACACTAATCTAATTGTGCAATTGAAAAATAAGGGTTACATACAACAAAAACTCCTATTTATTAATGTCCAAATTTTTGGTTCAAAGTTGGTCCGGTCAGAAGATGTTTATTGAGCATAACCTCCTCAACCGAGCCTTAAAATTTTATCATTCTATAAATCCTTTCCCCTTCAAATCATCAATAACGAGTTCCAGAATCATTAGAAAGCATTCTAAGTGTTCAAAGTATTCCCGGTCAGGGGTACAAATCATTCGCAAGACCGAGGTATTTGCGAGTGATTCTTGTTTATTATCTTAAGCATGTTTGTGTGAATAATTTTAGAACGGCTCCTCTTCAACCGTTTCGAATCAAAATCAGTTCAACCACTCTTCACAATTAGAAGCCTAATACATTCGCCCTTTCAGACGTGCACCTGTCGTATTGCTATCGTAAACCGAAGGGGCAACGAAGAAGAAACAAGCAGCAAAGTAGAGGTCAGATCTTTACGGTAAGATAATCTTTTGAATCATCTGTATGGATGACTTATTACCTTGGTGGAGGAGTATTAGCCACAACTGGCGAAAGAATATTTTAGTTAACGCAAGGTTTAATTTTAAGTTCGTAAATCAAAGCAGAGAAATTAAGAGGCTTATAGGCACAATGGGGCCTTATAATGCAAATTATCATGCTTTTCGCATCGGACTAAGAAAAAGATTAGAAACTTTTATCGATTCCGAGGAGGAACTTAGGAAGAATGTGAAAAACATCAGATGCTTTGTTCTTAATTATCCAGGGATTTATAAATTATTCTAATTAAGTGCTTAGTACCTTTTTACGGTGGCTAATGCCCCAGTCTCTCATTGCATAAATGATCGGCGTTAACGTATCCGCATAAGGCTCCTGAGTGTATGTAATTCTTACCGGATAATCCCCTATCACGGTTCTTTTAATAAGTTGGTGCAGTTCCAGCTCTTTTAACTCTTTAGCCAAAACCTTTGGAGTAATGCCGGGTATGCTTTCCTGGATATCAACAAATCTATCATTGCCTACACCGATAGACACAATTATTGGAAGTTTCCACTTACCGCTCATTACATCCAGGAAATCCCGCACCGGATTGATGGTACTTATGCAATCGTTATAACCTCTTTTTACCGCCATAATAGTCTTTTGAAAATAATAAATCGCTTTCCTTTAGGAAAGCACTATACAAAGTAAAGCATATTTTGTGGAAGTTTGCATATTCGATTTATAAAACATTTCATTATGGAAACAGCAATATCAGAAAGAATACAACCAGACACCTATACATTTAAAGAAGTACTGCATTTAAGAAAATCATGCCGGGGCTTTTTGCGAACAGCAGTGCCAGGTGACATGATTACCTCCGTTTTGGAAGACGCGCAAATGGCACCATCGAATTGCAATACGCAACCATGGGAAACGCATATCGTTTCAGGAGACAAACTCAAAGAACTTTCGGAGGCTCTCGTAAGAGCAAACAAGGCTGGAAGGTTATCGCCGGATTTTAGCTTTGAAACGGATGAATATCACGGTCGTTACCAGGAACGCTACTTTAATCTGGCTAAGACAATGTATGAGGCATTTGATGTTAAACGTGATAACAAAGAAGGCCGAAAAGAAGTTTCAGATCTTAATTATAAGTTCTTTAATGCCCCACATATTGCCATACCATTCATGCCGTCTTTTGGCGATAATGTTCGTGTAGGCAGCGATATAGGAATGTATGGGCAAACGTTTCTCTTATCTCTTACAGCGCATGGTCTTGCTGGTATCCCGCAGACATCGCTGGGCTTTTTCGCTGGAACCATAAGGGAAATATTGAACGTGCCTAACGAACTTAAAATGTTGTTCGGGATTTCATTCGGCTATGCCGACCCAGATGCGCCAGGCAATTCGTTTAGATTAGGACGTGATCCACTTTCGCACAATGTCACTTTTCATCAATAAAATATAGGGAGCATCGGTGTTCCGGACCAGTAAGGAATCGACCCACGGGTTTAAAATAGAAACTAAACATAGAAAGATATGAAAATAGGAATAGTTGGAACAGGTTCCATAGGAAGCATTTTGGCAAAGAAATTATCTCAAGCCGGGCATTATATAAAAGTAACCAACACCAGGGCAATGCCTGAATTAGAAAAAATTGCTGCCAGCTTGGGCGCAACTGCTGCAACCATACAAGATGTTGTGAAAGATGTAGATGCCATCATCTTCTCTATGCCATTTAATGCTTATAAAGATCTGCCGAACGACTTATTGAAAGAGGTACCTCAGGATGTAGTAGTTATGGATACTTCGAACTACTATCCTTTCAGGGATGGTGAGATAGCAGAATTAGAGCAGATGTCCGAAAGCGAATATATTTCCGGAATGTTGAATCGCCCGCTTGTTAAGGTGTTTAATAACATTTTAGAATATACCTTGAAACATAAAGGCAAAGCAGCCGGTGCAGACGATCGAATAGCAATCTCTATAGCTGGGGATAACCAGGAACATAAAAAAGTAGTCGCTCAATTGGTTGATCTTACAGGTTTTGATACCGTGGATGCCGGAAGTCTGGCCGAATCCTGGCTGCAGCAGCCAGGCACCCCGGCTTATTGTACGGAACTAAATGAAACAGAATTAAAACAGGCACTTGCTGACGCTGAAAAAGGAAAAGCTCCAGCCATCCGGGATCGGATCATGGATAGACTGAAGAGTAAAGGTACCTGGCCTGCCTATGAAGAAATCTTAGCTGGAAACCGTGAATTACAGATGGGTAAAAAGTAGAATGAAAATCTAACAACAAATAACAATGAAAGTTCTATACACAGCAGTTGCCACAGCTACCGGAGGTAGAGAGGGCCAGGTAAAAAGTGATAATGGCGTTTTGGATATACAGGTAAGAGCACCCAAAGCAATGGGAGGTGCAAATGATGAATACACTAATCCAGAGCAATTATTTGCAGCAGGTTACGCTGCTTGTTTTGATAGTGCGCTAAACCATACCATCCGCTTAGAAAAAGCAAAAACTGGCAAAACTTCAGTCATTGCAAAAGTGTCAATCGGCCCTCTCGAAGGTGGTGCATTCGGACTGGCAGTTGAACTTGCGGTAAATATTTCAGATGTTTCTATTGAAGAAGCGCAACGACTTACTGAACGTGCACATCAGGTATGCCCCTATTCCAATGCCACCAGGAATAACATCGAGGTAAGCCTTGTTACAACAAATAGTTAAAATAATGAAACCACAAGATATTGCTTATTCCATTTTAGAACTGGCACTTGTGCCCGAGGGCAGTACCATCAAACAAACGCTGAACAATTCCCTGGCTTTGGCCAAAGAAGCAGAAGGGTTGGGTTATATGAGGATCTGGTTTGCCGAACATCACAATTCGGAACATGTCGGCAGTAATGCGCCGGCACTACTGATAGGCTACGTGGCCGGAAACACCGAAACCATCAGAGTGGGTTCGGGCGGCATTATGCTCCCTAACCATTCGCCCTTAGTGATTGCTGAGCAGTTTGGCACCCTGGCACATTTGTATCCCGGCCGCATCGACTTGGGTTTGGGCAGGGCACCGGGTACAGACACGGCAACTGCCCAGGCTATCCGGTCAGATTTCATGCTGGCTGCTCATTCTTTCCCTAAAGAAATTGAGAAAATTCAAAATTACTTTTCTCGCGGTAATAGTGGTTCAAAAGTGAGGGCAGCTATCGCCGAAGGGACTGATGTACCCCTATATATATTAGGATCTAGCACTGACAGCGCACACTTAGCAGCCCAGAAAGGCTTGCCTTATGCATTTGCGAGCCACTTTGCCTCTACGCATTTACTTGACGCCCTGCACATCTACCACGAAGAATTCCAACCATCTGCAGCTTTAGAAAGCCCTTATACCATAGCGGGGATCAATGTATTTGTTGCAGATACAGATGAACAAGCCGAGCGTTTATTTACCACGCTGATAAGGATGTTTGTTGGGGTACTAACCGGAACCACAACTGCACTGCATCCGCCAACTGCCATGACGGAGGAATTGAGAGGCATGCTGCAACACCCTGCAGTGCATCAAATGCTGAAATACTCCTTTATAGGTAGCAAACAAACCGTAAAAGAGCAGGTTCAGGCATTTGTGAACGACACGAAAGTAGATGAACTGATCGTTGTAACCCCTACACATAGCCAGGAAGACCGGATAAAGTCGATTCAGCTTTTTTCAGAAGTTATGAATGATGTCAACGCAGAAGCTTCTCGTGCTCATCAAACAGTTTCAAAATGAGCGAAAGAAAAAAATTAAAGCTGGCTGCAAATATTGATGGCACCGGCTGGAACTTTGTGGGCTGGCAGCATCCGGACATTCCCTCGGACGCCAGTGAGAATATAGACTTTTATATCCAGCAAGCGCAGCTTGCCGAGGCTGCAAAATTTGATACGCTTTTCCTGGTCGATGTCAGCCATGTTGGTGCGGGCAATATCCCACATTACCTAAGCATGTTCGAGGGCATGACTATCATGTCGGCCATCAGCACGAAAACCGAAAAGATTGGTTTATCAGCCACAATTGCTACTTCCTATACTGATCCTTACAACGTGGCCAGGCAGGTTTTGTCGCTCGATAAGATTAGTAAAGGTCGGGCCTCTGTTAACGCAGTTACCTCCAATCCCGGCGGTATGGTCAATTTCAGTCGAGGTCATTTAACCAAGGCTGATCAATACCCGATGAACAAGGAATTTATGGAGATTCTGATCGGCCTTTGGGATACTTACGAAGATGATGCTTTCATTCGCGATAAACAACGGGGAGTGTACCTGAACCCCAACAAAATGCATACGCTGAATTACCGGGGAAAGTATTTTTCAGTCGCGGGACCATTAAACCTGAGCCGTTCGGTGCAGGGCAGGCCGGTACTCTATACCGCTGGCAGTTCGGGCACCTTTATGGATCATGCGTCAAGCTTTACCGACGGGGCCTTTATACATGGGCAAACGATGGAAGATACTATGCAAGTAGCAAATGGCATAAGGGCACGGTTAGCCGAGAAAGGACGTCGCCCGGAAGACTTTGTAGTGATCACCAGCCAAAACCCTATAGTAGGCAATACCGATGAAGAAGCGGTGGCTAAATATAAGCAACTGCTGGCATTTAGTCCAAGGAACAGCATACCGGTACCGCTCTTCTTTGGTTCGGCAGAGCGGGTCGCCGCTCAGGTAGCTTTATGGTATGAATCCGGTGCGATGGATATGCTGATGGTCAGGCAGGACCACCCGCACGGATTGAGGGATTTTATCGAACTGGTGGTTCCGATCTTACAGGAGCGTGGTGTTTTTAAGACCGAGTATGAGGGGGATACCTTAAGAGGACATCTGGAGATTCCGAAGCCAGCATTTAGAAAAGTAGGATAAAGATCATTAAACATTAAGATTTTAATAAAAAGCTAACCCAAATGGAAAATAAGCAAAATCCAACGGTACTCATCATAGGTGCCAGCGGAACAATCGGGAGTCAACTGGTTAAAGACCTCGAAGATAAACCTGTTAACGTTCGGATCACTTCCCGTAAGCGGAACGAGGTAGAGCAAATGGTAACGGAAGGGAAAGACTGCAAGTTTCTTGACCTTGATGATCCGAAAACATTTGCATTTGCTCTTGCCGGTGTTGATAGAGTATTTCTTTTAACAGGGTACACGGTTGGCATGCTCACGCAGAGTAAAACGTTAGTGGATGCTGCGAAAAAAGCAGGCGTTAGTCATATTGTACATGTGGGCGTATTTGCTGAGTGGGATACTACAGACGCTCACTTTGCCTGGCACCAGATGATCGAAAAATACATTGAGGCGAGCGGTATTGCCTGGACACACCTCCATCCGAATATGTTTATGGAAGCCCTTACAAGTGCTTACTTGCCAAAAAATCTCACCTACACCACTTATTGGGAAGATCGCAGGGTAGGTTTCATTGCTTCAAGTGATATAGCTGCCGTTGCGGCAAAAGTTCTTGTGGACGGACCTGGGCGGCACGGCGGTAAAGATTATTGGTTGAGTGTAGAGAGCCATAATGGAAAGGAAATCGCCCAGTTGATGAGTGAGGTAAGCGGGCTTGAAATTAAGTGCGAAGAAAAAGGCCTTGAAGAGTTTACAGAACTGATAGAAGCATGGATAGCTAACGGTGCTGACAGTTGGTACGCAAGCGCAAACATCGAATTTGTCAGGCAAATGCTTGATGGTAGAATGTCCTATATGTCGATGATCCAAAATGATATTCCGTACATCCTTGGCAGACCAGCAAAAACAGTTCGGGAGTATCTGGCTGAAAATAAAGAAGTACTTGTAGCTTCGGCTAATCAAAAATAGCAGATCTACTTTTGCTCACAGACGAAACATTTTGCCTGAGCAAAATTTAGGATGTATTGGATATGAACCATCACGAGATTAATATTTCTGCGGTTTAAACGATACTTGCTTTGGTTGGTATGTGTAAATGCCTCCCGAGGAAATTTTATTTTCAAAACCTGTGAATTGATAATATACAAGAGAATAGCAGTTGTCCCAAAAAACGAAAGAAAAACGACCCTCTGAATGAGAAATGGAGTATTAGTCCATTTCATACTTGAAAATCAGGAACAGCAGTGCGGTTCGACCTCCTCCGGTTTCATTTGCCTTAATAGGCCGTCATATCATTTAATGAAGCAATTTGCTTCAAATCTTCAATAAAATGGTTCGACATTAGTACGGCTTTGGTACAAACCCCTCTTTACAGTACGTAGAGAGGGGTTTTTGTTTTTTGTAAAACCTTTTAATGTTACCCTATTGAATATCCTACAAACAGATTATGGAATATTGTAAATTGGTGCATCTTTGTTTAAAACCTGAAGTTGAAAAAACTAAAGTTGATATTGAGCAATCCCTGTTCAGAGCGCTGGGATGACATGCTGCTAACCAGCGCAGGGCGTTTTTGTGAAAGCTGTGAAAAACATATCGTAGACCTCACTTCCAAATCGGATGAAGAGCTTATTCAATTTTTTAAAAAGAAAAAGGAAAATGTTTGTGGACGCATGTTGGCCAGTCAGCTTAATCGTGATTTAGTGATGCTACCTCCAAAAGCTAGTTGGCACTGGTTACTTCCTCTTGCTATGGGCGCAATTGTGGTTACACCGGCACTGGCAAACGAATTGAGACCACTAGTGGTAAATAGCGATCAAGCATCTGCTTTACTTCCGGCTTCTGTTGAGTCTGCTATTAAAGCCCCGGTAGTGCTGGATACCATTAGCGGGATAGTGGTGGATGATCGGACCGGTAAACCATTGAAAGGGGTGAAGGTCAGGCAGAAGGGTTTCGAAAATGTGCTGGCCTTAACAGATAGCACCGGTAAATTTAAGTTAGGCATTAAGGAAGGAACTGTAGCAACTGCGTATACGTTTGAGTTGAGTGGCTATTCCGGGATGGAGGCTCATCTAGACGACGGTATGGTGATTAAACTGGCAATTGAACCCAGCATTATCTTAGGTGGAATATCAACTATATCTGTAAATCAAGAGCCTTTGTACTTAGTTTATGCTGATAGAAAAAGTTGTGTCATAGACGCAGCCAAATTAAGTAAGATACCACCTGAATGGATAGAAAAACTAGAGGTATTAAAGGATGAAAAGGCAACTTCGCTTTACGGATCTAAAGCTGCGAATGGCGTGATACTGATCGAAATCAAAAAAGCCTATGCGAAGAAAATCGATTTCTCAAAGAAAAAGTAGAAATCTTACTTTTTCGTGCGTTGTTATAATATACTTACCAACTCGGCACGGTAGGAACTTAACTTCTTGACAGTTCCCAACTTGGAACACTTTAATACCGGGTTAAATTGAGGTTGTTATTTCGAATAGAATAACCTTATATCCTAGTCTCAAGAAAACGATCGGTTCTTCGAAGCATAAATCTCCGTCCATTCCTTGTAACAAGCAATCTTCACACATTATATGTGCAAATGCCTACGCAGTATGCACTATTGAACAAATGAGGTGGTACTTAAAAACAGAGCAATGCCGCTGCGGTTCGACTTTATCCGGCTTTGATTACGCTTAACATGCCTTAAAATCACTTAAGACAGCGATTCGCGTCAAATCTTCAATGAAATGGTTCGACATTACTCCGGCTTGGTTTACTAAATGGAAAATTGTACGAACTTCGAAAGGGCTGCTCATAAAAAAGCAGCACTTTCTCTTTGATTTTCAGCACGTTATCGTAGAAGGTAGGATCTGTAAAAGCGGTTCTAAATGACCATCCCCACATAGCAGACTATCTTTGAACACCCCACGAATTAAGGTATGCTTCTGAGTTATGTTACTTTTATTGTATCCTTGTTTGTTTGTCGGCCCTGCGAAGGGGGAATGCATATTTTTCGAAAGACTTCAGGATAGGTTTGGCGATACGTGTTTCATCGTCAAAAAAGCCTCTGCCCCGCATCATCGGCTCCCACCAGAACACGCCTCTTCCCAGCCCGTTGGGCACATTCATGACTATATCATTGACTGCCTGAAACCATTCTTTCTGCCCCTCAGGAGTTTCAGGAAATGGGAAAGCGACATTCTCGTGGGATGAATTTGTTTTCCAGTAGTAACCTGTTTCAATGACAATGATCTCCTTTCCATAACGCAATGCGGTCATTCTCAGGTTGTCTCTTAAATCCATTAAAGTGCCGTGCGACCATGGATAGAAAGAATATCCGATGACATCGTAATCGACCTTGAATTTCTTCATATAGTCAAAAAATGTCCTGGAGAATTCCTGATCGCCGCCATGGTCAACGTGAATCATAATTTTAACTTTTTTTTCCTTACCATCCACATCCCTTATAGCCATTGTCCCGGCTTTAAGGTAATCTGCAACATTTTCCCATCTGCTCTCAGCTGGCTTCGCGTAATTTATACGTCCGTCCGGCCATAAAAAACCATTACCTATCTCATTACCTATCTGAATTATCTCCGGCAAAACGCCTTCAGCCTTTAAGGAGGAGACAACGTGATGTACATACTCATATACGGCCGCTACCTTTTTTTTATGCGTCATGCTTGCCCATAATGATGGCGTTGGCTGCAACATCGGGTTAGCCCAGCCATTGCTAAACATCATATCCAGGGTAAAATGGTAATTATATTTCTTTACATCTTTAGCAGCTGCTATAACATATTTTAAATCCTGCGGAAGTCGGGATGGCTCATTACATATCATTAGTCGGGCCCAATTGAAGCCATGTTCGCTAAAGATCTGCAAAGCGGGTTTTTGTGTTCCGTCCATATCGCGAAATTTTTCTCCACGATCCTCGCGGGATTTTACAAAAGACAGATCAAGTCCGAAGGCATAATCGTTCTGGTAAGGAAGGGATTGAGCCAAAATACCGGATGAAACAAAAGATAGCAGAATGCTTAGTATTGATGGATTAATGAAAATTTTAAGAAGTGGTTTCATAATGTGGTTGATATATGTTTCCTTCCGAAAGATACAAAATCTATGTTTTTCTTTTCCAAGAGCATCAAATAAGCTTTTGTTGCAAAATTGATTGAAGTTATAGCGGTATAATGTATTTGGACTGATGAAGAATGTAATACGCACGATAAATGACCGCCGTTAACTGGTAGCGATGTTAAGTTTTCCCTTAGATGAGAAGGAGCCACATCTAAGCTTATGCTTTGTATTTTCAATTTTGACAACAACAAATTGCCATGAACGATACCCAACAAGTAATTAATTTCAACATAAGGTGCTTCCAGTGAGCTCCTTTTAAATTATTGAACATAAACGGCGATATCAATATCACTTATTGCTTTGCTATTATCACTAAAGAAAAAACCTTGCAAGTTAACTACCTTGCAAGGTTTTACAGAATTTAAAAGTACCTTGCGCGGGAATACTTTGAACACTTGGAACGCTTTCTAATGATTTCTGAAATATCAAGAATAGTGATGTCTTCATAGCGAAGTTAAAAAAATGGTCGACAAGTAAACTGTCTCCTCCGTTCCGCCAATATCAATAATTTTGGCATCAGGCGGAAGGTTCGTTTGGGCTAAAAGTCTGAGATTTTGCAGGTATTTCTTCGTCCAGCTTACTTCCTGTAAGGGTGCATTTCGGATGTAAAGCAATCCTGTTAAATCATGACTTGCACCCCCCAATTGAATTACTCATAGTCACCATCAAAGAACCCGAATTAACAGATGATACCAGAAAGGCGTTATTTAAAGATATGAAGGACAAGATGCGATTTGAAGCGACATATCAGATGATAAACTTTTTCCATAAGTAACTGTTGCTAATTAGGTTTGAAATGAAAAGACTGGCGATTATATCTGAAACAAGCTTAAATCCACTGGCTTCCGGCAAGTCAGATGCAGCCGCAGCTAAGGCTGAAGAATTGAAAACTGCTTTAAACAGTTTAAAATCACAAGGAAGTAAAATCACCCTATCAAAAACTACCGGGTTAATAGCATCTGCTAAAAATCTTGCGGCTCAAAGGGATGCATTAACAAAGCTGGCTAACGAAATGCTCACTCTTGCTAAGGCAGAGAATGAGTATAAAACAAATATATCAACCCACCTGCCCGATGAAAAAAGCATCCTTGTTAAGTAGCGAAAAGGAAATTAAGAGCCCTATTTTGGCTCAGCAATGCTGACTTGCGGAAGTGTGGTGGAAACTTTATAACTAATATTAAACTCTAAAATTATAACATGAAGGCTTTATTTTTGAATTTAATCGTCGCTTCCCTTGCTTTCGCTTCCTGCAATTCGGGAGAAAATAACAAACAGACAAAAGACACTGTTTCAAGTTCAGAAAATACCCAAATTTCAACCCAGGGAGGTTCTGTTCAGGGAATTTTGGATTCTTATCTCAAACTAAAAAATGCCTTAACCGAAGATAATGCTGCGGACGCTGCATCGGCAGGAAATGAAGTTGCAAAGGCGTTCGACCAGTTTGATAATGCTTCTCTGAATGAATCTCAGGCTAAAGAATATGCCGAAATTCATGAAGATGCTAAAGAACATGCAGAACACATTGCAGCAAATGCCGGTAACCTCAAACATCAGCGCGAGCATTTTGAGAGTTTGAGTCAGGATGTTTACGACTTGGTTAAATCTGTAGGTGGGGCCCGAAAACTTTACCTTGACTATTGCCCAATGTATAACAATAATAAAGGTGCAAACTGGATCAGTGAAACCAAAGAAATAAAAAATCCATATCTGGGGAAAGAGATGCCGGAATGCGGTACCGTGAAGGAAGAGCTTAATTAATATGACTACACGTAAGAAAATACTGCTGACAGCATCAGCGGTATTTATCATTATGCAATTCTTTCAACCGGAAAAAAATAACAATGAGCGCATTACAGGGAACGATATCAGCCGTGTATATCAGGTTCCCGTAAATGTAAATGCTATACTTAGAAATTCCTGTTATGATTGCCACAGTGATTCCACCCGGTATCCCTGGTACGCTTCAATTCAGCCTTTTGCGTGGTGGATGAATGAACATATTAAAGAAGGAAAATCGGAACTAAACTTTAATGAATTTGGTACCTATTCGTCCCGCAGGCAAAAAAGTAAAATAAGGGCTATTGAAGAAAGTGTGGAGGATGGTTCTATGCCCCTTGCTTCCTATACCCTGATCCATCAAAGCGCAAAATTATCAAAAGATGAAAAAAGAATTATTAAAGAATGGCTTGCTGAGATTGAAAACACTCGTCCTCGATAAAAACTAAAATGAAACGGATTATTCTCTATATATTTTTCCTTGGTTATATGAATGTTGCTTTCGGGCAATCGCATGATGACCATGAAACGTTGTCTCTTATGGTGCAATCAGAAATATACGTTTGTCCGATGCACCCTGAAGTCATAAGTAATAAGCCTGGTAAATGTCCTAAATGCGGCATGGCCCTGGTAAAAAAGAAAGGTAAAAGCTCGACACCAGCCAGACCAGCTCCCACGAAAAGGCCAAGCCCGCCAAAAGTTTCGAAGCCGGCACCCGTTGCTAAAAAACCACCTGCAAAACCGACATCCCCGAAGGCATCTCCAACTCCGGCATCTAAAAAGCCAACAACTCCAGCCAAGAACGAGGAGGTGAAGAATGAGAAGGTTGAGAAAGCAGGTCATCGGGTTGAAAGTCCGGGTCCAACCTCCAGACCCAGAACTGTTCGGTATGATTTATATGTAAACGATACCACAGTTAATTTTAGTGGCAAAAATAAACGGGCTATCGCTATAAATGGCAGTATTCCTGCACCCACGCTAACCTTCACGGAAGGTGATACAGCAGAAATCTACGTTCACAATAAAATGGATGAAGAAACTTCTGTTCACTGGCATGGGGTGTTTTTGCCTAACCGCTTTGATGGGGTTCCGAATCTTACACAAATGCCTATCAAACCGCGCTCGACCTATATTTACAAATTTCCTGTAATCCAGAACGGAACCTATTGGTATCATAGCCATACCGAACTCCAGGAGCAAAGTGGGATGTACGGTGCATTGATTTTCAACAAGAAAAACGAACCAGATATACCGGCGATTCCGGTCGTTTTAAGCGACTGGACAGATTTTAAGCCTAAAGAAGTTGACCGCTCTCTTCATAATGCTACGGATTGGTTCGCAATCAGAAAAGGCGCCACACAGAGTTATGCAGAGGCCATTCAAAACGGCTACTTTAAAACAAAGGTTATTAATGAATGGAAGCGGATGACGGCCATGGACGTAAGCGATGTGTTCTACGAAAAGCTCTTATCTAACGGCAAACCTGCTATTAAATATTCCCGGTTTAAAGCTGGCGATAAGGTCAAGCTTCGTATTATCAATGGCGGAGCCTCTACTTATTTTTGGCTCACATGGTCTGGCGGGAAAATAACAGTTGTTGGAAACGATGGTAATGACGTAGAACCGGTTGAGGTCGACCGCCTGATTATCGCTGTTTCTGAAACATATGATGTGATTGTCACTATTCCCGAGGATATGAGTTATGAATTTTTGGCAACTGCCGAAGATCGCACTAAATCAACTTCTATATGGTTAGGAGACGGCATGCAGATGCCTGCTAAACCTTTAGGTAAGTTAAAGTATTTCGAAGGCATGAAGATGATGAATGGCATGATGAAAATGAACGGCGATATGGCGCCTATGGGCATGGAGATGAGTAATCAGCAAATGGACATGAACAGCGTGATGTATCCTGAATCAACCGGTGAAGAATACGGAAGGTCGAAGGGAAAGCCAGATGAAATTGTGGATATGGACAAATCTGAAGTGGATTCAGTTCAAACCGATATGAACGCAGTTGAAACACAGGAGTCAACCGGCCATGATATGCATAGTATGCACGGGGCCAGCAGCGGTGACCTGGTAACTCTGAATTACGGCATGTTGAAGTCGTCGAAAAAAAGCACTTTACGGCCGGGGCCTTGGCGGGAACTTAATTTTGAGCTAACGGGTAATATGAATCGGTATGTTTGGACGATTGATAACAAAACCGTTTCTGAATCTGATAAAATTCTGATTAAGAAGGGCGAGAATGTCCGCATTATCATGTTCAACAATTCCATGATGAGGCATCCGATGCACTTGCACGGACATGATTTTCGAGTTATAAACGCACAAGGTGAATACGCGCCTTTGAAGAACGTTCTTGATATCATGCCCATGGAAAGGGACACCATTGAGTTTGCCGCAACTGAAAGCGGCGACTGGTTCTTCCATTGCCATATTTTGTATCATATGATGAGTGGGATGGGAAAAATTTTCAGCTATCAAAATTCTCCGCCAAATCCGGATATCCCAAACCCTAAACTGGCTCAGCGTAAATTATTTGCTGACGACCGCATGTTTCATTTTATGGCCGTAGCCGGTTTGGAAACTAATGGAAGCGATGGTGAAGCCATGCTGGCAAATACTCGTTATCGTTTGTCTACAGAATGGCGCATCGGCTTAAAGCCGGAACATGGCAATGAGAGTGAAACCTATTTTGGACGGTACTTTGGCAAAATGCAATGGTTATTTCCCTTCATTGGGTTTGATTACCATTATAATCCTCATGTTATGGATAATATGGAAAAGAATATGTTCGGGCAGATGAGTAATCAGAGCAACAGGAAGGCTTTGGTTGCAGGTATTCAATACACTTTACCAATGTTGGTTAATGCGGAAGCAAGAATTGACAGTAAAGGAAAATATCGTTTCCAACTGATGAGGGAAGATATCCCGGTAACGGGTAGATTAAGGGCAACTATCATGGGAAATACAGATAAAGAATATATGGGAGGATTGCGTTATACGCTTACTAAATACTTCTCATTGTCAACTCATTATGATAGTGATATGGGTTATGGGGCAGGACTAACTATCACCTATTAAGTGATTAATACTATTTAATGGGTTGAAAAGAATCATGACACAGTTCATGGTACACTCCCTCGGTTTCAAAAAATAGTCGGATTGTATGTTATTTTAATTAAATAAATGGCTCTTCCATTTGACATTATCATCTGTCATAGCGCCCTGGAAATTGTAAAACTCAAGAAAGAAGCTACCCGGGTAAACGAACTGGCCGTACGCAGATTTCAGGCATAAGTGCTTAACATGCAGAGTCTGCAGTATGATATTCTGGGTGCCAATGCTCAGCAGATACAGGCAGTTTACAATTACGAGCGAACAATTCTAAACGCTAATATTGAGGTTGCCAATGAATTAGCTAAAATTACTAACCTTGAAAAGAGCTATAACCTGAAATCGAAGGAGGTTGAGGCTGACGCAATCCATTGATATTTCAAACAGTCTGTTCCGCTCGGAGCGGGCGGATTATATGGAAGTATTGATGACCCAACGGGATGCACTGGAATCGCGATTTGATCTGGTTGAAACAAAAATGCAGCAGATGAAAGCTGTGGTTAACATCTAGCGTGCGTTGGGCGGCGGATCGAATTAGTCTCACTTTTAAGAATTAAACGCCAGCTTCGATCAGAAGCTTCGGGAACCATTCTTGCATTTTGTAAAAATGGTTCTCTGTTTAATGGGAAGACATTTCATAGATAAATTTTAGGTTTTTTAATTGAACGATAAAATATTACAGGTTGATGTAAATATCCTACAATGTAAACACCTCCAAGCATGATATATTTGTTATATAAATGCTAACCAGGCTGTTTGAACTGAACGTTCATTCTCTCTAATTTTCAAAAATTTAGTCCATCTGTAGGTTATTATGTATAACAATGTAAGGCTTTACTTATACCTCGCATTTATGGTCTTAAATCTGAAGGCCCAGGCACAGCTGAAATGCAATGTGTCGCACTATAATACAGAACACGGACTTTCTCATAACCGGGAAACTTTCATTCATAAAGATAAGGAAGGGTTTATTTGGGCAGCATCCTGGGATGGCTTAAATCGTTTTGACGGCAGCAGTTTTATTTCCTATAAATCATTTCCTGGCGATCGATATGGGCTGGCGCATGACAGGGTTGATGTTATCACGGAAGATGAAAAGGGCATCCTATGGCTGAAAGGTTTAGGCGAGATTTACAAATTTGATAAAAAGACTGAACAGTTCTCACCATTATCTGCAATAATTAGTGAGCTTAAGGAGCAGCATATTGACGTTAAAAATGTTAGTTTTTCAAAAGGCAACTATTTATGGGTCGTAACCAGAACCCGCGGCATCTTCCTTGTTAATAATATTAGTCCGAAAAACTATAAATGGTTCAGAAAGGCTGACAGGAACCGTAATCTTCCTTCTGATACCATTAATTTTTTGCACCAGGATAAACTCTCGAACGTTTGGGTAGGAACTACCGCAGGAGCGGTTTGTTTTGTTAAAAATAAGACGGGACAGTACAAAAAGTCAAACCATCAGCTAACAGTTCCCGGGAAATTAAATATCAGAGATGTGGATGAGGATTCCGGCAATATATATTTTAGTACCACCGAAGGATATGTCGTCATTTTCTCTAAGAAAACGAGACGCACCATCATCAAGAAAATAGCTAATAAAAGTCTGATAGCTATTCGTAAATCTTTGCATAATTCTTCGATTTTTTGTACCACGTCTCAAGGCGATGTGGTAACAATTAATTTGACTGATCTAAAAGCTAAAGAGGTAAAATTGTGCGACAACATACCTATAATTTCTATTTATCAGGACCGTACAGGAAATTTATGGCTCGAACCAGATACCAAAGGAATAATACGATTTAATATTAAAACAGGAGCGTCCAAGTGGTTTGGAGAAAGCCATAGCGCAAATCGAAATCCAAGTAGTTTTTATAGTGTCTTTGAAGATGAGAACGGAACGATATGGCTAAACATGAAGGGTGGCGGTTTCGGGTATTACAATGCTAAATACAACAGGATAGACCAATTTTACGAAGAAGGATTTGAGCAACATAAATTCCCGGATCTGGTTTATAATTTATATTACGACAAATCGGGGATCATCTGGCTATGTACAGAAAACGGAATCGATAAAATTCTACTGCATAACAATAACTTCTTACATCAACCATTAGTCGAAAATTCGACGCTTAAAGTCGACAATCAGGTTCGGAGCATTTTCTCCGACCGTAAAAACCGAGTATGGATGGGTTCGAAAAGTGGAACCCTGACTGTTTTTGATATAAATAAAAGGCTCACTAATCTTTTTATAAACAAACCTTCAGGTGGACTGGGTCCTGTTTATTGTGTTGCACAGGACAGGGGCGGAGTAATTTGGATAGGGACAAAATTTAATGGATTATTTAAAGCGGAGCCCATAAATAAGGAGGAAACGAAATACAAGCTCACACACTATGACAAGGCAAACAGCAATCTTAGCAGCAACGATATATATTCAATATTCGAAGATAACGCAGGCCGGCTATGGATAGGAACGATGGGAGGGGGGCCGAATTTGCTATCAAACATCAATGGCAAAACTTTTTTCTATAATACAAAAAATGCATTTAGAAGGTATCCAAAGGAAGGATTTAATCAGATAAGATACATTACTTCAGACAAAAATGGAATGTTGTGGATGACATCAACTGATGGGTTGCTGCTTATGAATGCAACCGGCAAAAATGTTTTAAATCCTGAGTTTAAAATCTATAAAAAGCAACCTGGAGATGAAAAGAGCCTGGGAGATAATGATATTCAGTTTGTTAGCCGGGATTATAAAAATAGAATGTGGCTATCTACTTCCGGAGGCGGGCTGGCGCTCGCTATTGGTAACAATCCTTTAAAAGCCCTTTCATTTAAAACCTACACCAGAAAGGACGGACTTCCGAGTGACTTTCCTATTTGTTCTATCCAGGATAAAATCGGAAATCTCTGGATAGCGACTCAAAATGGACTCTCAAGATTTAATATAAAGAAAAATTCCTTTACCAATTATCGCCAAAATTATGGTCTACCGAACGTTGGTTTTTCTGAAGCCTCCTGCGCGGTTACAAACGACGGAACAATATATTTCGGCACAGCAAAGGGCTTTTTGACTTTTAATCCCGCCAGAATCGATACTAAAAAAACAAGTCCTAATATCGTTTTTACGAGTATTCAAATCAATAATGAGGATATTAACATTGGATCCGGAGATTCATTACTGGACCTTAATGTAAACTATGTGCGCCAATTGAAGCTGGAATACAATCAGAATATTGTGGGCATCGATTATGCAATACTGGATTACAGAGGCGGTGCTAAACAAGATTTTCTATATCGTTTGTCGGGGCTTAGTGATACCTGGATTAATGATAAGGCGCGGCAAAGAGTTACCTACACCAACCTTGCCCCGGGCGAATACTTATTTCAGGTGAAGAGCGTAAATGATGAGTTTTACTCTAATATACCATTAAAAGAACTTCGTATCACTATTTTACCTCCGCCCTGGAGATCATGGTGGGCCTATGTTTTATATCTGATTGTTGCTTGCATTCTCGGGCGGATAGCTTTTCGAATTGCCCGTACAATTTTACGCCTGAGACAGGATATCACTATAGAAAAAAGAATGGCCAATCTTAAGGTGAGCTTCTTTACGAATGTATCTCATGAACTCAGAACCCCGTTAACCCTAATTCTGAATCCTATCGAAGAAATTGAACGGCGAGAAGTTCTTTCGGACCAGGGAAAAGCTTATATACAGGTTGTTAGAAGAAATGCAAGGCGCATGGTCAGATTTATGGACCAATGGTTAGATTTAAGAAAAATACAAAGTGGGAAGCAATGCGTAAATGTCTCCAATACGGAAGTAGTTTCTTTGGTTCGCAGCATTGGAGAATATTTTATCGAAATCCTCCGTGAGAAAAATATTGAACTTCAGATTTCATCTAATGTTGACGAATTATATGCCTGGATAGACGTAGAAAAAATTGATATCGTTATTTATAATCTTCTCTCAAATGCCTTTAAATACTCTCCTGAAGGCAAAAAGATTTGTATTAAAATCGATTGCCAGAGTAATTTAAATAAGTTTTTTATAGAAGTGACAGATGAAGGAGCAGGTGTTCCTGAAGAGAAACTTAATCAGATTTTTGCTCTGTTCTATTCCGAAGATGTTGAAAGGGTTCAAAACGCAACAGATAAAGGAATAGGAATAGGGCTGGCCCTTTCGCAAGAACTCGTGGACCTTCATCATGGTAAGATTTCGGCTAGAAACAACCAGTTATCCGGACTTACAGTATCCCTGGAACTAAGGCTGGGGAAGGACCATTTCGATAAATCCCAGGTTAAATTTATTGATTCTCCAAATCTTGATTCTCTTCATTCGCAAATTAGCGAACATATAACGGTGCCTGTTAAGGAACAGTTAGTTAAAGAGAATAAGCCAGATAGACCCTTAGTTTTATTAGTGGAAGACAACAACGAGCTTCGCAATATTCTTAAAACCCAGCTGGGTGAATTCTATAACGTGGAGGTAGCGTACAACGGTCAGGATGGATTAGAAAAAGCTTTAATATTGATGCCCGATTTGATCCTCAGCGATGTAATGATGCCGGTATTGAATGGCATCCAATTATTGGAGAAACTAAAAAATGATGAACGTACAAGCCACATACCTGTAATCTTATTATCTGCCAAGGCATCCATAGAAAGCCAGATTGAGGGCCTGAAATATGGTGCAGATTATTACATCACAAAGCCTTTTAGCTCCGACTTCCTGATGGCTGCTTTAGAAAATCTGATGAAGCGAAGAAAAGAAGTTTTTAACTCACTTTTAGGCAAAAAAGCAGCAGTAGATTTAAGTCCCGGTGAAATTGTGTTCACCAGCAAAGATGAAGACTTCCTGAAAAAAGTAATAGATATCGTAGAGAAAGGAATGATTGACCCGGAATTTAATATTGATAAGGTTGCAGAAGCCATTGGACTAGGCCGTACTACTTTCTATAATAAGTTTAAAAGTCTTACCAATATTACCACGGTAGAATTCGTTCGCGAGATGCGATTAAAAAGAGCGAAGCAATATCTTGATGCCGGTGAAACTAATATCTCCACTGTTGCTTATAGCGTTGGCTTTAATAACCCCAAATATTTTAGTACATGCTTCAAAGAAATGTATAAAATTTCGCCAAAAGAGTACGTAAAGAGCCGGGAAGATTGTTTTCGGCAAAGGGTGTAACCTGGTTTATCTTGTTTCTAAAATTAATAAAGAAAGCACATATCCGGGAGATATGTGGACTTTCTTTTAACCAATTATTATAGGTGGGATTCTTCCGGACTGATTTAAATCAAACTCCAACGTTTTTAATTTTAGAATACAATTGCAGTCCTGTTTTTTTGTCTTTTAAGTTTGTCGCGTTGGCTCATTTTGCACAAAGCGGCAGGGTCTCAAAACTTCTCCTTTATTTCATCTACAAACCTATCAATACAAGCCGAAAATTTAGTTCAAAAATCAACGGAATTGGTTCAAAGATCAACGGGATCGAATTGTGAAGAGTTTCATAAAATGGATGAGGGGAAAATATTCAGCAGAACTTCTGCATCTCATAGCCTCCAATTTTGCATTCCAATATCTTAAAAGCTCCTGAAGTAATCTCGATCCAATTTAAACGTGAAAAAAAGCTGTTTTAAGCGCAGGTTGATGATTATTAGACCAAATTTGAAGGAATTTGAACCTCCTTTCGACGCATCTCTTATATGTTTGTTTAAGGAAATGACAGTGGTTTATAGTCAATCTGCAGTTGATTGTACTCGATTTTTCTTTCCCATATGGTAATAGGAATTATCATATCTATCCAATCCTGGCAATGAGGCTATGGCAATTAGAAAACCAATTAAACAACCATTATGAAAGAAATTTACTTAGACCAAGAAAGTAATCTGTAGCTATAATTCTAAGTAGTTATGAACTCAGCTTTATTCCATTCTTATCATTGAGATGAAAAAGCTCTCTTTGATGAGTTTGTCTGGCCGGAAAATACCGGTTCAATGAATACTATGCTGCTTTAGCAAATTAAATATTTATAGTATTTAAAGGGGTTAACGCCTCAACCTAATCAATTATGCAATCAATTAAAATTAAAAAAGTAGTCTTTACTATTTTGGCTATGATCTTCTGCATCGCTTTAAATGCTCAGGAGCGGAAAGTGACGGGAGCGGTTGTAGATCTCAAAGATGGCTTCCCTCTCCCTGGTGTGAGCATAAAAGTAAAAGGGCAGCAAAGATCCGCCACCACAGATGATAAGGGTAATTACTCCATCATGGCCGATCCAAAAACAGAAATCCTGGTATTCTCATACCTGGGATATAGGGTGCAGGAAGTAAATGTTTCCGGCAAAACAGCAGTTAACATTTCTCTTGAGACAGACAGCAAGCTTATGGAAGAAGTTGTGGTGGTAGGATATGGGGTGAAAACACGATCTGAAATTCTAGGGTCTGTGGCAACAATTACAGGCAAGGAGCTCGAAGATATACCAGCTCCAACGATAGCGGCCGCACTTCGCGACAGGATAGCAGGAGTTGGTGTAAGCGTGCAATCGGGGCGTCCGGGCGCTGATATAAATTTAAATATCAGAAATTCAAGAGTATCTACTACATCGGCGGGATATGGAGTTTCTACGGAGCCTCTTTATATTATTGATGGGATAACTGTTGGGGGAGATCAGTTTGATGCCCTTGATGCATCCATGGTTGAAACCATAACGATCTTAAAAGACGCTTCTGCGGCTATTTATGGTTCTGCAGGTGCAAAGGGTGTGGTGCTAATTACCACTAAAAGAGGGAAACCGGGTAAGCCCAGATTTTCGGCAAACAGCTATGTGGGTATTTCAGATGCCTCATACACTCCTCCGATGCTAAGTGCGTATGAGCATGCTTCGCTATTAAATCAGCAATTGGATCTTAAAGGAGACGCAGCCTTCGCTAATTATTTTTCGCAGGAAGACCTTGACTATCTAAAAAATTCAAATATCAAGAGCTGGCGCGAGGAATTGTGGCAGGCTGCAATTACACAAAAGCATAATATTAACATGAGTGGCGGAACGGAGAATCTAACGTTCTCGGTGGGAGGGAATTATCAGAACGAGAATGCCAACTACGCTGATATGAAGAAAGACAGTTATGGTTTTCGTACCGGTTTAGTGGCCCGCATTGGCGAATCTATTAAGGTTGATGTTGGATTCAATGTTAACTCTTCGAATAAATTCAGCAAAAACGGCCTCAATAAAACCGACAACACCTATTATACCAATTTAATGATGACGCCATTGTGGATACCTATCCAGGTCGATGGAAAGCCGGTAAATCATAATGGTATTAAAAATCCTCTCGCTATAATTAATTCAGGCTTTTTCAGCCGCGATGTTGGTACAAACTATTCGATCAACACTGCCGTTAACTTTACGCCAAAATTTATTCCAGGCTTAGTAGCCTCTTTAAGGGTAAGTCAATCAGGTGCAAACGGAAATTCAGAAACATACACTGCACCATATAAGCAATATACTTTTGCCAAAACAGGTAACCTTGGTCTTTTTTACAGAGACTCTGTAATATCTGTTCAAGATGGGGTTGCTCCTAAAGACGCGAGATTAAATCCGTCGCTCAGCAAAGGCTCAAGCTGGCAAGGCACCTTTACACTTAATTATAATAAAGCAATTAAGAAGCATAATATAACTGCTATGGTTACCGGTGAAACTTCCCGTTCTTATAACGAGGGGATCGACATGTACTGGGGTAATCAAATTGTATCGGGTATTGAAGAGTACTGGGGCTTCGATCAAACAGCAATTACTTTCAGAAGTCGGGAGAAATCTGACGGGATTAAAGAATCTTACCTGAGCAGGTTAAGTTATAATTATGACGGAAAGTATATGCTCGAACTTACCGGTCGTATGGATGCATCTTCAAACTTCGGACTTAAGAATGTTTGGGGCAAGTTTGGAAATGTGGGTGTGGGATGGAATATTGGTAACGAGAACTTTTTCAAAGACAATGTAAAGTTTATCAATAGTTTAAAACTACGAGTAAACTATGGTATTACAGGAGACGATAGAGTTACTGCCAAGCTCTGGCAGGAGAGATACGGAATTGACCTTGTTAATAGCGGGTATCTCTATAATAATAGCTCTCAACCGACTTTCAACCCATCTATTATCCCCAATCCTAATATAACATGGGAAAGCGCGAAGACCCTGAACGGTGGTGCAGACCTAAGTTTACTTAATGATAAACTGACTTTTCAGTTTGATATTTTTCACAGATGGTCCCTTGACGGATTTGATAAGAATGGTAACGATAACTTTCCGATGTATGTTGGATTTATCGCACCCGTGGTTAATAATTTTGAACGCCGTACCTGGGGCACAGAATTCAGTATGGGTTACAGAACAACAATCGCCAAAAAGCTAAGGTTCAATTCGAGCATAAACTTTGGGCTCGGAAATTCCATGGTTACACAGACATTCTATAACAAGTATGAGCTATTTTTAAATACCTACCCTGATTGGATAACCAGTTTTGGGGTTAAAGAGAACCAGTGGGGAAATTTCGGATATATCAGCACCGGGATAATGAGGAGCCAGGAGGAGGTAGACGCTTTGTTAAAAGATAATCCTAACTATACTATTATCGGGAAAGTTCCGGAAGTGGGATGGCTTAATTTCAAAGATATTAATCAGGATGGAAAGATATCAGAAGAAGACAAGGTGCAAATGTTTAAACATCCAAACCCGGCGTCTTTCGGTATTAATCTGGGATTTGGCTATAAATCGTTTGATTTACGAGCAAATGTGGCTGCCGATATCGGTGGTAAGGTATTCTACGATTCCAGAGCTCAGGATGAACCAACATTAACCCGGAATGCTTCGAAGTTCTTTGCTGTTGACAGATGGACACCAGAAAATCCGGACGGAAAATTTCCACGTCTTGATGATCCCGGCTCGAAAGACGATTCTGACTTCTGGGCAGTGAGCGGTACCATGATAAGAATCAATAACATGACTTTAAGTTATACCGTGCCTAAGAACATTACAAGTAAGTTGGGGATTTCAAATTTCCGCATTCTTGCAACCGGAAATAATTTATGGACCCTGGTTAATCCGCTGCCTTATAAAGATCCTTACAGTGGGAATATGTATGATTATCCTACGCTTCGCACTATATCTATGGGCTTAAGTGTAGGCTTTTAAAAATAAATTATTTAAAAATGAAATCAGCAATGAAACTAAATTTTAAAAGAAGAACAGTTTTAACATTCTTCCTCGCTGTGCTTGGTCTTGCCTCTTGTAACAAAGAAAAATTTCTCCTGCCAGACCGCATGGGTATGGATCAGAGATTATGGGAGAATGAAGGTGCCGTACAGCTTTATATTAACGGAATTTATAACCTCGTGATGCCGGAATGGCCTTTCGAAACGGCTGGCTTTAACATTATGTATCTGAGTGACGAAAGTATTATAAATGTTACCGATGGGACACTGAAAAAAGCCTTTAGCATTACGGCAGAACTTAGAAATGAAGATTATAAGTTTATCGCAAATAAATATCAGGGTTCAAACAAAACCGATAACAAATACTTCGAAATCGGGAGGTGTAATCTTGCTTTGAACAGACTTTATCAAAGTCCATTACCGTTCGAGACAAGGAAGAAATTTATCGGCCAACTTTATATGCTGCGGGCCATGGCCTACTTTGATATCGTTCGCATATGGGGAGGAGTTCCTTTAATGCTGAAGGAGCAGGACCCTGAAAATCTGGAAGTTGCGCCAAGAAGTAAAGCTTCTGAGGTTTTAAAACAAATTGTTCGCGATTTGGACAGCGCTTCGGTAAATTTGGATGGTGTTGCGTGGAATCCTGCCACAGAATTCGGAAAGTTTACTAAGCTTGCTGCGGTTTGTTACAAGGCACGAGTGCTTTTGTATGCTGCAAGTCCCTTATTCAATCCTCTTAACGACCCCGCTCATCCCTTTGATCAAACAAAATGGAACACTGCTTTACAGGCTTCAAAAGAGGCTTATGATCTTTGCCTGGCTTCCGGCATAGGATTAATGACAGACTATTCCGCCATTTTCAGAACTGAGGGAGCCGGTAATACTGAGGCTATTATAATTAGAGGTTATTCGAAGGACCTTGAGAAGCGCTTCCAGACTATCGAAACAAAATCTCGTCCGGGTGGTCTGACCGGCGGCAGCCCTAATGACTGTTTTGTTGCTACCACCAAACTTTTAGATGCTTATCCTATGGAGGATGGAACCCCTATCTCCCAAAGTACAACTTACGACCCTGTGCTTTACTGGAAAGCTAGAGATCCAAGGTTCTATGCCACCATTGCTTACAACGGAAGCGACTGGAAGCTGAATGCAATAGCCGACAGAAAGCAATGGAATTATAATAGCGAAGTAGAGGGCAGCAGTAAACCGTTTTATTGTAAACGTTTCGCCGACCCTAATTTAGCCTCGGGTTCGGTTGGTGTTAGCGCTGATAAAGGGGGGAATGGTTTTGATTGGATCGAGCTGCGATTCGCTGAAGTTGTTCTTAATTATGCAGAATGTCTGAACGAGACCGATGATTTGGCCGGTGCGAAGGACATGGTTAAAAAAATCAAAATCCGGGCAACAGTTAAACCTGGAACAAAAGATTATGGCTTGGCATTAGCTACCAATAAGCAAGAAATGCGCGATTTAATCTTAAACGAACGTCAAATTGAGTTTGCTTTTGAAGGTAAACGCGGCTGGGATCTGCGCAGAACCCGCAGAATGCATTTGCTAACGGGTTTCCTTGTTTCTCCAATCGAGACCACAAAATCTATTACCAAAAATGGCCAACCATATAATCTAAAGCTACAGCTGGAGGAAATAAATCCTGCAAATGCCAAAAGGAGACGGGATACTCTAAATACAAATCTTAAAAGCACTTATCAGTATTTCTTTTTAAGAAACCCTACTGGCTTAGGAAATTCGACAAATGCATTGGTTTTCCCGGAAAAGAACTATTTCGTAGGTCTTCCGAACCAGTTTTTAAACTCTTCTCCATTGCTTGAACAAACTATAGGATGGGGTGGTACTTTCGATCCGCTTTAAATTTGAACTGTTAATTTAAAATCATGAAAAAAAGTTTTTTTAAAATAGTATCTCCTTTTGTTATTATGCTGCTGCTTGCCGGCTGTGTAAAAGAGGAGAATATCTTTACGATGTTTGATGATGTACAGATAACCCTTCACAACAATTCTCCTTATAGCATAACAGACTATAAAGAAGTGGCTGATGGAGACAGTGTGTATATCGACTTTACGATTAGCTCTGCTAAAAAGGATATGTACGAAGTTTGGCTACTGGAAACTGGCCAGACGGCCCCTTCATTAAAGATTCCGATAACGGATAATTCAAAAAGAAGGGAATTTTCGTATACAATTAAACTTAAGGCAGATAAACGAATCGGACCGACAAGTTATCGCGTATTCCCTGTAGATAAAGAACTTGTTTACATGGGTGATGGCCATAAACAGGTTACTATTGATGTAAAATCTAATTTAACGTTCCTGACAGAGCGCTATGCTTTCTTTCCTGATTCTCAGCAGGTGAAAAAGTGTTTTTTATCGCTAACAAGCGGGCAATTATTCAGCTATAACGAGGGAAAGGAAAATGAGTCGAAAATTGATTTAGGAGTTGATACAATATTCGTACTCGTTCCTAATACAACGCCCAAAAGGTACGATAGAAAGTATGTCATATTTTCGCCGGATGCCTTAAATAAGCCGCTATATTCGTTTTACGATATGAACTCCTGGAACAAGCGCACAACGTTATTCAGTGTGCCGGAAACCATTGCGCCTTTTGTTAATTTCAAGACAGGCGCTCAAATCGTAAAAGCAGCTACACCGAAGATAAACCCTGGTCAAAAAGGGCCTTTCCAGTTTACATCCGGACAAATGATCTATTTTAAAACACAAGAAGGGAAATATGGTGCCTTAACCGCAACTGTGATAAACAGCTTTAGCAAGGGAGGGGATTATGTGGAATTTCAGATTAAAATAGCTGATTAACTATTACAATTTTCGAAGAGGCTGTCCCAAAAAAGGCAGCCTCTTTTATTGACAGGTCTCTGAGTCCTTCACAAGGTCAGTTGCCCCGCGAATTTATTTTAGAAAGCCATGGTTTAAGTTTTTAATATGAGACCGCGATATCGGAAAGTTCCCGTAAAACTCGAAAAATCTTTTAATATCCGGCGCGACGTCAAACCTCATTTTGTAGGCGTTGGCCATTATCACCCTGAATTAGAATTACATTATGTTGTTAAAGGAGAAGGTGTACGTTTTATAGGAAACACAACAAGTCAATTTTCAGACGGAGAAATTGTGCTGATTGGTGAAAACTTGCCACATGCATGGAGAAGCAGCGATCTGTATTACCAAAATAATCCCGCCTTCGAAATTGATGCGATTGTGATAAACTTTGTGCCCGAATTTTTAGGTAAAGAATTTCTTCATTTACCTGAAACACTAAGTATTATGAAATTATTTGACCGTGCCCGGATGGGTTTGGTGTTTCATGGACAAACGCAAAACAAGCTTTCAGAACTTATCCTATCAGCTTTAAATACTTGTGGATTTGATCGGATTGTGATTTTACTGCAAATTTTGAATTTAATGGCACATACCACAGATTGCAGAACAATTGTAAACGGAAGCAATATGCTGTTTCAACGAAATGAGTATGATGCCAAAAGACTGAATAAAATCTGCGAACATGCCTTATCTAATTATATGCGGGAAATTCATCTGGAAGAAGTCGCAGACTTATGCAATCTAAGTATAACCTCATTTTGCAGGTATTTCAAAACCATGACCACTAAGACATATGTCGATTTTCTGAATGAAATACGAGTAAGTCAAGCTTGTAAATTACTTGTCGACGATAGGTTGCCCGCAGAAATAATTTGCTTTGATTGCGGCTTTCATAACATATCAAACTTTTATCGTCATTTTAAAAAAGTAGTCGGAAAAACTCCGCAGGAATATAGGAAACAATATTTTAACAGTCTGGCAAACTTGTAATAGCTAATTAGCATTGCTTGTAAACCAGGATGCAGCTGAATCGTTAGTAGCCGTAAAATAAGAAAACCGGATTGAAGAGCTCAATCCGGTTTTCTTTTTAGAACACTGCGCTTATTGCACTTCTATTTTTCTATTAAAGAGGACCACCGAATCGGCTATACTGCTTACTTTAAGAATGTATATACCTGTTGTAGTTAACTGTACAGGCACCGCAACCGAATTCTCCATGTTTTGAGTCTTAATCAATTTTCCACTCATATCATAAATTTCCAGTACGCAATTATAATTTACGTTGATTAACTGTACGTTAAAGTTCCCGTCATTTGGAACTGGCCATACATTTAATACTGCATTTCTCATTCCGCTTACCACGCGAATATCAGAAGTCGTTAATGTACCATCCCGGTCCTTGGTCACAACACGATAATAGGTGTTGCCTAAATAATCATTCTTGTCATTCACGTTATAGGTAAACGATGCCGCAGCTCCATTTTTCCCTTTGGATAGAATACTTTTTCCAAGCTTAGCAAAATGATTGACATCTGAAAAACTCCTTTCGATTTGAAAGCTTTCGTTATTTGCTTCGTATTTAGTTTCCCATGTAAGGTTTACATTTTGAGGATTGAGTCTGGTTGCTTCGAACGTTAAGGAAGATGCTTTGTGGGTGAAATCACCACTTAGCATATTTATTTTCCTGGCCATTGAAGCTCCTTCCGAATCGGTAACTGTAAAGTAAAACGAACCCAAACCTAATTTAGAGGGTTTAAATCGGGCGATGCTATCATTAACGCTTATGGTTCCATTAACCGCGCCGGAAACAGTGAATTTAGGCGATATCTTATATCCTCTGGCAAGGTTGCTCAGGTCAATTAGAATTGGTTCCATTCCTTTCGTGCTGTAATGAGGAGTAGACATCCACTCAAGGTATTCTTCAAGAGGTGTGTTTCCGTCACGGTCAGGATCTGCGTTACCTTCTGAGAAATCTCCAGGAGAAGAATGTGGATTAAATCCTTTTAGGTTTTCCCACCAGTCAGGCATACCATCGTGGTCAGAATCCCAGTCAGAATCTCTTCTTACTTCAGGGTAATCTTCATAGCCGCCAACATCCGCCTGGTCATCGGGTAAGCCTTTAAATCCAGTTTTGCTTCCTACGTATGTATATGTGCTGTCTCGTGTTTCGTTAACAATTCGGATATCATGATCGTCAAATACCGGCTGAGTACAACCCACGTCAGAGAGTACATTTTTATAAGCTTTATACGCGCTTTCTGTTACCACATACGAAGTGAAGAAAGGCGCGCTTACAAACGTTTGATACGAACTGGTATCGCCATTCGAATTAACGGATCTTCTGCCTAACATCTGGTTGTTTTCGTTAAAACGACCAGGCATTACATTCCCATTAAAATAGCACCGTTGTGTACCTTTTCCAACACCTTCATGATTTAAAGTAAAGGCATAAAAGTGTCTGGTCGCTGGTCCAGGTTTGTAATAGTTATTGGTAAAGTTTACTTCTTTGGCACCACCATCGGTAGTTCTGCCGCCCCAGTTGTACACCACATTATTGGCGATATCCAATTCTCCAGAATAGTATCCATTTCCATCCAAACCTCCGCCAAGACTCCAGTTTCGTCCTTCGTTATGAGCAAGCAAATTATGATGGAAGCTGCCTCTGTCTCCTCCTATGGTTGCTGCATAACCATGTCTGTTTCCTGCTGGATAATTCTGGTGACCAGCCTGATTAAGTGCTTCTGAAATAAGTGTTCTCTGAAGAGTAATATTCTTTGCACCTCTTGAGCTGAACGCTTCATCAATGGTCCAGCTGATAGAGCAATGGTCCATAATTGAATGATTGGCACCCGTCAATCCCATTCCATCAAAAGTTCTTCCTCCACCTAAGCGAACCCGCACATGCCTTACGATACAATCGTTACCTGTAATTCCAAACGGAGAGCTACGGATACAGATACCTTTTCCGGGAGCTGTTTGTCCGGCTACAGTAACGTAAGGGTCTTTAAGTACTAACCGTGATTGCAGTTGAATTATCCCCGAAACGCTAAATACGATGGTACGCGGACCAATATTGTTTTCTACAGCCGCTCTAAGGCTGCCTGCTCCGCTGTCATTAAGATTCGTGACCTCAATTACTTTGCCACCACGACCTCCGCGAGCAAAACGTCCGTATCCTTCAGCATCCGGGAAAGCAAGCTGGCGTGTTCTGAAATGCCATACATTTCCTTTGTATAATGCTTGCGAACCCACTTCATCTACTCTCCAATAATACTTATCCATGGTGTATAGATTCGTGGCAGTATACGTGGTGATGTTAGCAGGCTGGTTTCCCATAAAAAATGTAGAAGAACGATCTGCATTGGCCACTAAAATTGAGTCTGTTCCAAAATATACATCATGCGAAAGTGCCGTTGGCGATTTTTCCCAACTCAGTTCCAGGCTCCCTCCGATAGGAACGTCGAGATGTTCTTCCCCATGAGCAGGATGCGGCGATCTGGATTTTTTGCCAGCATTAACCCCGTTTAGCTGAAATCCGTTTATATAAACATTTTTTACAGGTTGGCTGCCAGTGGTTTTTGCACGGTAAGAAATTACAACCTGCTGTCCCGCTTCAACGTTAACCTGTATTTCAGATGTCGCACATTCTGTCATTTTCTCGAGCCGTACGGTAGGAATAAGGTTCTCGACTGTTAAAATATTATTCACATAGACATCAAGCGGACACACAGCGGCTACGGCGACGTTGTCAGGGATGTTATGATAGGTAACGAGGGTATGCTCCCCAGCAGGCAATCCCTTAATGATTAAATCTATCTGGCTTCCTAATGCAAAGTCTCCATCCTTTACAAAGATGCCGTCGTTGGTAAATCTTGCATTGAACGCGCCTGCTTGTACGCTGGCTTTAAAATACGTTCCAGACATATTTAAACCACGAGGTCCTTTTTTTACGATAAATTTAAGGCCATTAACACTGATGGAATCCAGTAGCCCGTTTTTTAGTACCCATGGAGTGTAGCCTGGTTCCTGAACTTCTGCTGAAGGTCTTCCGTGCATATTGAAATCCACTTTCGCTTCCGGAAGTTGTGAAAATGCGGCTCCCGAAAAAAGGAGGGAGGTGCAAAACAAGATAGTTTTCTTTACTTGTTGAGTAATGGTTAGATTCATAATTTAAGTTTAACAGGTAAGTAATTTTGCAACAGACGTTGAGCAACGCCGGCAATAAATCCGGCTGAATTAAATTCAGCCTTAAGAAATTCAAATAATTAGAATGTAGATCCAGCTTAAGTCATCTGATGTTTTTTTATGTTAATAATTGAATTTTATACGCTTAATGGAGCAGGTAATCTTAGCGGATAATTTTACAAATGGCGCTTCCGACAAGGATACAAGAATGGACAATCAGAATCCTTTACGATTTCTCCAAAATACTATACGATTTTATCGAGTAAGCTGTAATAGTTCCTAAAACTAAGTTCAGAACCCGCTATAACCGGTATAGTTCTGTTTGGTAATCTTTAATATACAGTCCTGATGATTAAGATCATTTGAATTGGTAGCAATGGTGCAGACTTTTGCTTTAAATATTCTCAATGATTTTATATAAAGATTTCACATTCGATTCAGCTCATTTTCTTCCCAATGTTCCTGAGGGACATAAATGCAGGCAACTTCATGGCCACTGCTATCATCTTAGGGTGTTTGTTGAAGGACCAGTAAAAAAGGAAGAAGGGTGGGTTATTGATTTTGCCGAGTTGAAAACAATTGTAGAATCGGTAGTAAAAGTAATAGACCATACATTTTTAAATAATATTGAAGATCTTCAAAATCCAACCAGCGAACTGCTTTCAATTTGGTTATGGGACAATATAAAGCCGCAGCTTCCGCTATTAAGCAGGATTGAGCTTAAAGAAACTCCCACATCAGGAACAATTTATGAAGGCATCTCCGAACCGGATATTGCAGGGATTCAATAGACTGGAAAATTTCATTGCTATAAAAGGCTATGGATCCATTTCAGCCCTAGGTCATGATTTGGAAACGATCCGAAAAAGCTACCAATCAGGTAAGGCAAATTTTCAGTTGCTAAATAACGCACCAATTGGCTCTTTACAAAAGGAAGGTTCGGTGTTGCTGGAGCAGTTAATCACAGATAATAAGATATATAAAGGATTGGATCGTTCTGTTTTGATGGCAATTTATGCATCCCGAAAAGCCGTTCAGAATGCTGGGTGGCCTGACGAAGATAATATATGTGTAAATATTGGCTCCTCCAGAGGGGCAACTGCTTTAGTTGAACAATACCTAAAAGAATTTAACGAATACGGAACAGTTTCGGCGGTTACATCCCCCCTCACAACTTTAGGCAATATATCATCATGGGTTGCTCAGGATCTCAATGCAACAGGTCCGGCAATAAGTCATTCGGTTACCTGTTCTACCGGTTTGCAGGCCATAGCAAACGGTTTTGCCTGGTTAAAATCTGGTATGGCTAAAAGGTTTCTGGCTGGAGCGTCCGAAGCGCCGCTAACTCCTTTTACCATAGCTCAAATGAAAGCTCTGGGTATTTATTCTGATGACAATACGACATCGTATCCCTGCAGACCCTTAAATGAGCAGAAACAAAACACGTTTGTTTTAGGGGAGGGAGCAGGTATTTTTGCGCTGGAAATGCTGAATAAAGACGAATTACTTTCGGATAAATCAGAACCAATTATTATAGAATCGATAGGTTTTGGATTTGAGAATATAAAGAGTAAAACAGGTATTTCAAAAGAAGGACAGAATTTTACAATGGCAATTAAAAATGCCCTTAATAAATCGTTGTGTTCTATGCCAGTTGACCTGATTATTATGCATGCACCCGGTACTGTTGCAGGTGATTATGCGGAATTAAACGCTATACAGGAAGTCTTCAAAATTACCGGAATACCCGCAATAACTTCTTCAAAATGGATGACGGGCCATACTCTTGGCGCATCAGCGTGTTTAAGTTTGGATTATGCGATACACATATTGAAAACCCAATCTTATCTCGAGTTTCCTTATCCTGTTTCTCAAATTGCTTATCAAAACAAGAAATCTATTAACAGAATATTGGTAACAGCAGCGGGATTTGGAGGAAATGCTGCGGCACTAATTGTTAGCACCAACGCTTGTATTAAATTTGTTTGTTAAATATAAGAGCTGGTATAGCGCTTAGGGAGAGATTAGTCGTAATTTGCATTTATAATAAAAAACATGTTTCGTCACAAAGGCAGAAGTAGAGCGTATATACATAATTTACGATTGGCTGCTATGCTCTCTTTTGTGGCAGGCATGGTTAATGTTACCGGAGTTTTATCTGTAAAAACTTTAACAACAAATGTAACCGGTCATTTTGCATACTTTGCAGAAGAGCTGGTGAATAAAAATTATATGACTTCAGTAATTTTCTTACTGTATATTTTATTCTTTTTGTTTGGCGCCTTTGTATCGAGCTTTTTAATTGGAATTATATCAAGAACAAACCCTGAAGTTTCTCATTCTGGCCCAATGATTATTGAGATAGCCCTATTGGTTTTTGTGGCTTTTTTCGGCACCTCTTTAATGCTTCAGAATCATGGCGGTCACCTGATAGCCTACGTCTTATTATTCGCTATGGGAATACAAAATTCGTTGGTCACCCAGGTATCGCAATCCACTGTGCGTACTACCCATTTAACAGGCCTTTTTACGGACTTAGGAATTGAGTTATCGCAATTATTTTTCTTTCGTAAAACGAAGGAACTTAAAAGATTGTCGAAAAGCATCTATTTAAGATTGCTGATTATCGCATTTTTCTTCACAGGATGTATTTTAGGTGGTTTTCTGTTTGGCACCTATCAATTAAAAACACTTCTTTTTGCTTCAGGTTGCTTGGTTGTAGCCTTTCTGTATGATAATCTTCGCTACCGTTTTTATTTTTTCAAAAGAAGATTAAAATCATGGAAGCCTTAAAAATCCAGCGGGTTTAATGGGCTTATTTGCAATTTTCCGGTTCGTTTAAGTTTATACTATGAGATACATAGGGTATACTTAAATTCAATCCTCTGGCCATTAAAAAGGAACCTGCTAGTAAAAATAATATTGGAATCAGCAATACAGGCGCTTTCAACTTCCTGAAAAACAGGGGAGACAATGCTGTTGCAAAAAGGAGCGGTACAGTACCTAGTCCGAAAAACAACATAAAACGCCCTGCTTCAATTGGCGTAGTTAAATTTATGGCTTGTGCCAATGCTATGTAAGTTACTCCGCAAGGCAATATCCCGTTTAAAGCGCCGGCTATAAATCCGCCGTAAGGCTTACTTAAATATCTGCCTAATAGTGAGGTAAGAACGGGCAGTAACTTCAAGGAAAAGATTCGGTTTGTAAGCTTTCTTCCTTTTATGAAATGACTGATGCCTGCTGTGATTAACAAAATACCGGTAATCAGGGATAAGGTCTGCTGCATTTTAAGCAAGCTGAAACCAGTTCCAATTAAGCCAATTAATAATCCTAAAAACCCATACATTAGTATCCGGCCGGCCTGATAAAGCAATCGATGTAAAATTGAAGTCCAGATAGATTGATTTGAAAATGGCAGAGCCAGAATGAGTGGCCCGCACATGGCAACACAATGTAAACTGCCAAACAAACCGGTAAAAAAAGCTAAAGCTTCGTAACTCATGGCATTATTTTTTCACTCTCGTAGAGATACGTTTTTTCATCAATCGTATAATTGAGGGTAAGCAGCCATGGGCCGCGCCTCAAATCTCCTTTTAAAACCCGGACGCTAAAATCTTTATCCGTACTTCGCTCAAAAATGGTATCCATCTTTGCGTCAGACAGACGTTTAAAATTAAGCTTACACTCAGCGGGATGTCTAAAAACTATAGTAAGACCATTTTCATTTACGTCCACCGATGGCACAACAGAATCTGCAACGGCCTGTTGCCTGGCATCGTATTTTTTATTGTAGTTTAAGCCCTGTTCATAATAGTCTTTTTCAATCAAAGCATCGTCGTTGCTGAAGATCATTTTAACACTTAACGTTAATATAAAGGCCATAAACAAGGCTAATGCAATTACCAATTTCGTTCCCCAGTTCATAATTATAAGTTTGGTGGTGCTATAAATGTGGTACTCAGTTCTTCAACCAGTTTCCCTTCAGAAAGTACTTTTAATTCAATATCAGATTTGTATTTCAAAATTTCTTTTTGCGGCCTGATGATAAAGAAGGTAAGTTTTATGCTTTTACCTTTTCCAATGGTATCTTCTTTTCGGATGAATTGGATTTTGGTGTCCTTATCTATGGGCATTAGCCTAAACTTTATAGGATGAGCTGTTTTATTTATAAGTTCGGCATTGTAAAGATTGCTTACTGTTCCATCTGTACGTTGCTGGTACAGCGTTCCACTGGCTCGAAGAACTACGGTTTCAATATCGCTCCGCTTAACCAATAGAATGGCTAGAACAGAGACTAAAACTGCTAAAATGGCTGCATAACCATAAAGCCGTTTGCTGAAGCGAAAAGCTTGTCTGCTTGTAATTTGCTCCTGTGATTTAAAACCAATTAACCTGGTTGGCCGGTTAATTTTTTCCATCACCATATCGCAGGCATCAATACAAAGTGTACAATTAATGCACTCTAACTGGGTTCCTTCACGAATATCGATCCCGGTAGGGCAAACCTGCACACAAACATTGCAATCAATGCAATCGCCAGGAGCGTTATTAACCGGAGCATCGCGATTTAGCTTTCCGCGAGGTTCGCCGCGTTCATAATCATAAGCGACTACTAAACTCTGTTTGTCCAGTAAAACTCCCTGTAATCTTCCGTAAGGACAAATAACCGTACATACAATTTCTCGTAAACGGGCAAATACCAGGTAAAAAGTAATGGTAAACAATATAATTGCGATAAAACCATAGATGTGCAGTTTAACCGGTTCACTTATTATTTTTACAAGCTCATCTAAACCAATAATGTAGGCCAGAAAGATGTTGGCTATTAAAAATGAAATAAGGGAAAACAGCGAATGCTTAGAGGCTTTTTTGACAAACTTTTCTACCGTTAAGGGAGAAGAATCCAGTTTTCGTTGCTTTACGGCATCGCCTTCTATCCAAAACTCAATTTTGCGAAAAAGCATCTCCATAAAAATGGTTTGCGGACAAGCCCATCCGCACCAGACCCTGCCGAAAACCACCGTGAAGAGGATAATGAACACAATAAAAGTGATCATGGCCAGTACGAAAATATGAAAGTCCTGAGGCCAGAAAACTACTCCAAAAAACACAAACTTCCTTTCCAGGATATTAAAAAGAACCAGTTGCTCGCCATTAATTTTTATGAATGGCCCTGTAAACATTAAAGTTAAAAGGGCATAGCTTAACCAGTTACGATAGTTATATAGCTTCCCTTTAATGAGTTTGGGGTATATCCAATCGCGCACTTTATTGTGTTTACTTGCTGTATTTCCCATCTTATCTGTTTCTCATCTCGTTTGATGCAAGGAAGCCGTTCAGAAAGTCCATTCTCCTTATTTATAGGCACTTAGTTCACTTCTCCATCTCAGAAGAGGACTTCAACTATTATATCCTTTCCTCAGAAAAATCGACTATCCTTCTTTCTCTCCCTGTGGTGCTTTCGCATTCGGTGGATTACTGCCTTTCAATGAATTAATGAAGTTCGCTACCTCAGCAATCTGCTTAGGGCTCAGGGTTTTCTCCCATGAAATCATGCCTTTTTCAGGGATACCATATTTGATGCTTTTAAAGACATCATTAATTTTTGCACCATGAAGCCAGTAATTATCGGTTAAATTAGGCCCCACAACACCTTGCCCTTTATCGCCATGGCAAGCCACGCAATTGGTATTGAAAATTGCCTGTCCTGAAGAAATAACTGCTGCATCGCTATTTTCTTTGACCGTATTCTCATCAATTAAATTAGCCGATTTAGCCAGATAAGCTTTTTTTTCAGCCTCCGCTTCCCGAATTTCTGTAGCATATTCCTCATCTTGCAACTGCCCCCATTCAAATACATGGTAATGTAACATATAGCCTACCGCAATAACAATAGTTGCATAAAACAACCACATAAACCACGCTGGCGTAGGATTGTCTAATTCGGTGATACCATCAAAATCATGCTCTATTAAGATATCTTTTTCTTCGGATATCGGCCTTAATCCAAGTATTCTTGAAGTAATTCCAGGTTTTTCTTTTTGCAGCCGGGCCCATTCAAGGTACTCAAGAGGTTTGACTTCCTCCTTAACAAGTGGAGTAGGCTTTAGAAACTCTTTAGATAAACTGTTGAAGGTTTTGAGTAAAGTTACCGCCACAAGTAGTAAAACCAATATAGTAGCCACAAACGCTATAATAAGCATATCCCATTTAAGATCTCCCGAGCCGACTGCTGCCTGAACTTTTTCAGCTTCCTCTGCAAACAGAGAATTCGCTGCAAATAACAGTGTGATGCAGGTTAAATATCTTTTCATAAATTCTCCTGTTTGTCTTCGTTTAATGGCAGTTCACTCATGTGGCGAATGTGGTCCTTATTCATTATAATCAGCATTACTGTTACCAGGATAAAAAAGATCAGAAATATCCAGAGTGAGGTAATTAAATAGATATTGCTATCTGTTACGGTATTTAAAAATTGCTTAAACATTTGGGGTGTATTTTAAGGGTCGTATGTTGTGAGTTTTGGGTTGAATGTTGTAAGTTAGGTGATACATATACCCCGTATCCACAACCTTCTTTACCTATTTTTCCGCTTTTATATCTGTTCCTAATCGTTGGAGGTAAGCTATAACGGCAATTATCTCTCTGTCGCTTTTCACTTTGATATTATCAGCCGCCAGATTTTTTGCAATCATCTCTGCCTGATTTTCAAGGTTTTTATTCGCTGTTTCCTCAAAATCATCTTCATATGGAACACCCAGACTGCGCATTGCTGAAATTTTTGAAGCTGTTGTGCTGATATCCAGCTGTTGCTCAATTAACCATAAGTAAGGAGGCATGATGCTGCCCGGCGACATGGTGGTCGGATCCATAAGGTGATTAAAATGCCATGCATTAGAATACTTACCGCCTTCACGATGCAGATCCGGTCCGGTACGTTTTGAGCCCCATAAGAACGGGTGATCATACACAAATTCACCGGCTTTACTGTATTCACCATAACGTTCGGTTTCAGAACGGAATGGCCGCACCATTTGAGAATGGCAGTTAACGCAACCCTCGCGAATGTAAATGTCGCGCCCCTGAAGTTCAAGCGGAGAATAAGGTTTAACACTCGCAATTGTTGGCACGTTAGAACTTACCAGGAAGGTTGGCATCATTTCTATCATTCCACCAATCAGAATAACAATAAGAGACAGTACCAGAAAGCGCATTGGCTTGCGCTCAAGTGCTCTGTGCCAAGTTTTTTCGCCTGCATGAGGTATAAAAACCGGTGCTAAAGGCATTGCTTCGGCGGGTTCGTCAGCTAAAAGAGTACCTTGTTTTACAGTTTTAACCAGATTATAAGTCATAACCAATACCCCGGTGAGATACAAAACGCCACCCATTCCTCTGAACATATGCATTGGAATAATTTGAAGCGTGGATTCAAGGAAACCAGGGTACTTCAACATGCCTTCGGGAGTAAATTCTTTGAGCATTAGGCCCTGTGTAAAACCGGCCCAATACATTGGTATCGCATAAAACAATATCCCGAACGTGCCTATCCAGAAATGGAAACCGGCCAGCTTTTTAGAGTAAAGCTGTGTTTGATAAATTCTTGGAATTAACCAGTACAGAATTGCGAAAGTTAAAAATCCGTTCCAGCCTAATGCACCAACGTGTACGTGAGCTACAATCCAGTCGGTAAAGTGTGCGACGGCATTAATCTGCTTAAAGGAAAGCATAGGCCCTTCGAAAGTTGCCATTCCGTAAGAGGTTAAACCGACCACCATAAATTTCAGAACAGCATCGTCACGCACTTTATCCCATGCTCCGCGAAGCGTAAGTAATCCGTTTATCATACCTCCCCAGCTTGGCGCTATCAGCATGATTGAGAAAACTATGCCTAAAGATTGAGCCCATCCGGGCAAGGAACTATAGAGTAAATGATGCGGCCCGGCCCAGATATAAATGAATATGAGTGACCAAAAATGAAGGATACTTAGCTTATAAGAATAGATCGGCCGGTTTGCCATTTTAGGAAGAAAATAATACATCATCCCTAAATAAGGCGTAGTTAAGAAAAATGCGACCGCATTGTGCCCGTACCACCATTGTACCAGCGCATCTTGTACTCCGGCGTATAAGTAATAACTTTTAAAAGCTGAAATTGGTAATTGAAATGAGTTAACAATATGCAGAACAGCAACAGTTACAAAGGTTGCTATATAGAACCAAATCGCTACATACATGTGATGTTCGCGGCGTTTGATAATTGTACCAAACATGTTGATACCAAATACTACCCAAATTAGAGTGATGGCAATATCAATCGGCCATTCAAGTTCGGCGTATTCATGCGATGTGGTAAGTCCAAGTGGCAGGGTTATCACGGCTGAAACAATAATGAGCTGCCATCCCCAAAAGTGTATTTTACTTAATATATCGCTAAACATACGAGCCTTAAGCAGCCTTTGCAGCGAATAATACACCCCCATAAAGATACCGTTACCCACGAATGCAAAGATTACCGCATTAGTGTGCAAGGGACGTATTCTGCCAAAAGTTGTGTACTGATTCCCCATGTTTAGAGAGGGCTTAAATAGCTGAAATGCGATCAGCAGTCCTACCGTCATCCCGATAATTCCCCACACCACGGTGGCTATACCGAAGTTTCTTACAATTTTATTGTCGTAACTAAATTTCTCAAGCATAAAGTTGAATGGATTTTACAGGTGTAAAGTTATCAGGAGCGATAAAACGGCTTGATGATGAAGATTCCGGCAAAAACTGATCTTCGTCACTTTTTTAGAAAAGGAAAAACAATTTCTATAGCGAAAATAGAAGGGCAGGGGCGTGTTGGATTTGTTAAAATGATGAACAGGTTCCGTACAATAAGCAGGCTACACCTGATCTATCACAATAAACCCTACTCTCCAGGCTTATCGTCGTCAAACAGAATCCTCATAGCCGGAGTCTGCATATCATCATTCTGTCCGTTTCGCATGGCCCAAAAAAATGCGATAAGAAAAATAAGCGCGATGAAGATGCTGCAACCGATTAGAAAATATATGATATTCATACGTCAGTTTAACCGATTTTTATGAGCGAGGTATTTCGTACAAAACGATGCGAACAACAGAATGGTAACGGTACTTAATGGCATCAATACTGCAGCAGTGAGCGGAGACAGGGTTCCCTGGACGGCGAAATAGACACCTACCAGGTTATACATGCTTGCTATTGAAAAGCTTAACTTGATTGTTTCCATTGCATCTTTCGCCACAGCGATAAACTTTGGTAGTTGTTTCAAAGAATCGCCCTGCAGAACGGCATCGCAACCCGGACTAAAATTGTTAATATTATCCGTAACTGCGATGCCAAAGTCGCTTTGCTTTAACGCACCGGCATCATTTAAACCATCACCGCACATCATTACCTTCTTATCTTTAGCCTGCAGATTTTTAATATATTCAAGTTTTTCTTGCGGCGATTGCTTAAAAAACATCTGATTTACATTTGGAAAAAACTTCTGTAAACTACTTTTATCGTTTTCATTATCGCCGGATAGCAAATGCAGATTAAATTGCTCAGACAACTCAATAAAAATACCCTTTAAGCCAGTGCGCCATTGATGGTTGATTTGAAAGCAACCCTTGTACTGTCCATCGATTTCTAAATGCACGTTGGATGCACCACTAATCAGATTTTTAGCGGATGGTACAAATGATTGACTCCCGAGAAGGATATATTGATCCTTTATATATCCGGCAATCCCCCTGCCCGGAGTTTCTATAAAATTATATACATGCTGAAATGTCTCAGGCTTTATCCATTTAATAATTTCGCGGCTTAGCGGATGCGATGAATTTCGGGCAATAGAGGCTGCAAGTATTTGTTCCTCAGCAGTTAACTTCCCGGAAAATGAAATATCGACCGCTTCCGGGGAAGTAATGGTTCCCGTTTTATCAAACACAATGGTATTTATCCTTGCCAGTTGTTCAACCGCATCGGTATTTTTTAAATAGAATCGGTTTTTATCAAAAAGCGCGAGAACCGCCGAAAGGGTGAATGGTGTACTAAGCGAGAGCACGCATGGACAAGCTACAATAAGTACCGCAGTAAATGCAGCCCATGCTTTATTGGTATCAGAATAATAAATCCAATAACCGGCAGCCGAAAGGGCGATAATAAATACTACAACACTAAAGTATTTTGCAACATTGTCATTAAAATTCTGGATGGTTTTACTGCTTGTAAACGTTTCGTTGTTCCATAAACTGGTAAGGTAACTTTGCGAAACCGGTTTAATAATTTCGAGTTCAACTGCTTCGCCAACCTGCTGGCCTCCGGCGTACACAATTTCTCCAAGTACTTTTCTTACTGGTTCAGATTCGCCTGTTACAAAGCTGAAATCAAAAAAGCCTTCTCCCCGCATGAGTATAGAATCAGCAGGAAGAATTTCATTGTTACGAATAAAAACCCTGTCGCCAATTGAAAGCTCGGCTATTGCTACAGACTTTTCTTTTTTATCTTTTAAAATAGTTACCGCTACAGGAAAGTAGGACCGATAATCGCGTTCAAAAGAGAGATGAGAATAGGTTCGCTGTTTTACCCATCTGCCCATCAGCAATAGAAAGATGAGGCCGGTTAAGGTATCTGAAAATCCTGCACCAGTTTGAGTTGTAATTTCAAATACAGTTCTAAGAAACAATACTGCTATTATTAAGGCCAGCGGAGCATCAAGATTTATGAGTTTGTTTTTTAATCCTGACCAGGCAGAGGTAAAAAAATCGCGACTGCAATAAACCGTTGCCGGAACAGCAAACGCCAGGTTCAACCAGCCGAAGAGCGTTTTATATTGCTGTTCAAACTCCGAAAGGCCAAAATATTCAGGAAAGCTGAAAAGCATGACGTTCCCCATGCATAAACCTGCCACAGCAATTCGTTGAATAAGCTGCCGATTGACCGAACCTTGTTTTTCTTTAACAACATCCTGCAGGCTTATCAATGGCTCGTAGCCGATTGATACCAATAGTTCAACAAGATTACGCAGGGAAATTTCAAGAGGTTTAAAGGTGATGGAAACCTGTTTCTTTAAAAAATCTATCCGTGAATGTATTACACCAGTATTTAGCTTGTGCAAATGCTCAAGCAGCCAGATGCACGAACTGCAATGAATGGAAGGTATATAAAATGTAATAACCGTTATGGTATCATTTTTAAAATCAATAAGATCATTGGCTATATTTTCCTCATCCAGATAGGAGTATTGTTGTTGCTGAATTTTTTGTGTCTGACCGGGTGTATCATTATACCGATAATAATCACATAAGCTGTTCGATGATAAAACCTGGTAAACGCTCTGACATCCTGTACAACAGAATGGCTTATTGTCGAATATATATGCAGAATTTGTTGTTTCAGTTCCGCAGTGATAACATTGAATTTCGGTTACGGTATTTGCAGCCATAATTATTTGCTTTCCTGTTATTGAGCTATCGTTACTTTAAACTGATGGATTTGCGAACTCTTAAGCAGTATGCGACCGTTCTCATCTGATTTTTGTTTAGTATCAAAAGTACTGTGGTACCCAACCGTCGGGTGTGAGGCTGGTCAATACCAAAAATGATCTTCATCACTTTTTTTGATCAATTTTTTTGAACTTTTCCGTTGAAAAAGTTTCGATAACTCCGACTAATTTTTCCATCAGCTTTTCGGAAAACGCCTGGGTAAGCACGCGGTACCAGAACCTTCATTGAAAGAGTTAAAGTCCACCCGATTAAATAGTCCTAGAAAATTGATAGAAACGAATACGAGGTTGGGCAAACCACTGAATATTTAGATATTTACGCGGCTATACGCAAAGCACTCATTAGCGGCAAGCTTAGAATTATAAATCAAAAATAAAATGGAAAATCAACTTAAGTTCTGTTCATTACTGCTAATTTGTTGGGCAACATTTACACTCTTGTACACAAGAAGGCAAGAAAGAAGCGGCGGAAACCGGCTATGCTACCGAAGAAAACCTTGTAGGAAAGTGGGGGTTAAGCAGAGAATCAATGAAGGAAGCCAGACCAAATAATATAAGCAAATTTGAACTGAGGTCTGACTCATCTGCAATTATATCTTTTGTGAACTCAACAAGCCAGCGCGAAATAACAGGGACGTGGTCTCAGAATATCGATAAAGAAATGGGGAATCATAACAGAGTTGAGTTTACCTCTGATGTCGTAATTAAGTTTATGGCAAATGATGCCATGGAAATTATGGCATTTGTATTAAAGTTTAATAAAGGAAGAGTTACTTTAAACGGAACTGACATGGTATATGAGAAGCAGAATTGATTTTTTTGGTACCAGTTTAAAAGTAGCCATAGATTCCGTTGAAGCTTATATTTGCTACTGTAAATGCAGATGCTCTGGTTTCGACCTTAAATGCTCCAGGTCCAAAGTATAATCTCTTATGTCTTCTATATTATGATCCAGCAACCATTGCTTGAATAATTTCGGATCTTCGACCTCGTGATGTACGATATCGTTGTTCAATAGTTTGATAGTGAAAATCTGACCGGCGGCAAGAAATTTTGAAAGCTGATCCGATGAATACTCGAATCCTGGATATTTGGTACTACTACACATGGGATGGTATCGTTCTATTGATTAATTAAGCGTGAACCTATAATCAGAGTCAAGAATATCAGCTGGAATTAAACTTCTAATCTCATCCTCAGTGGGGATCGTTGTAGTTTTAAGTATTGCTCTAAGCAGTTTATCTTTTTGAAAATCAAGTTCGACTGACCAAACCGGCCTTCCAAGATATCTCTCAAGTGTGAGATGAAATTTAGAAAATGGCATTATTGGATTATTTTGTAATAACTGGAACCGTACGATTTGTTGGTCTGTCCAGTTCTCCCAAATCCTACTATTAAGGATAGCTTGCGCCTGTAATTTAGAAAATTGTTTCATCAGATAGCATAAATTTGTAACTCATCGATTGGTAAACACCGGGAAGTGTAAACCCAAATCTCAATAAATCTACTATTTGGAAATCAGTGTAAAAAATCTATTACACGAAATGGTCAGTTGCCGTGACGAAATGGCCAGTTTCCGTGATGAACGATATTTTGATTTTTTAGAGAATAGTTAAATCCCTCCTAAAAAACCACCTCTGGCATAAACGAAATAATACAATATCGGTAGCGGATAATCGCTGGAATTATTAAAGAATCAGAAAAGCGAAATGTATGGGTTGGTGCAATAAAAAATGACACCGTTAGACTAAAAAGATGCGGAAAGATTGGCCCCCGACATCTCCTTCAGGAGTTAAAATGTGTTGGTCCGATATAGGTATCACTAAGAAATATTATCCTGCCAATTGCTTTCATACCAACTAATTTTTAAGTAAATTTAATTTGTCACTTTTAAAACGCTCTATTATGATTGGTCAAGAAAGTACTCCAACAGTAAATTCAGATTACGAACAGAAATGGCTTGACGGGTTGAACAGCGGCAATGTTTCTGTGGCAGACGAAATATTCCAGCCTGATTGTGTTATTCACATTAATGGTAATCCACAACGGGACCTTACATTAGAGAATTTCAAGCAAATGGTGAACGGTCTCCTGGCGGCGTTCCCGGATCTCCATTTTACTATCAATGATCAATTTGCGTCCGACCAGAAAGTTAGTACAAGATGGACCGCCAAAGGAACAAATACAGGATCTTTCGGTGAAATGCCAGCCACAGGCAGGACAGTGGAAATTGAAGGGTTGATTATTGATCATGTAGTAAATGGGAAAGTAGCAAAGCGTTGGGAACTATGGGATCAGATGGCTATGATGCAGCAACTTGGCTTCGTTTAAACGGAAACGCATCTATTTGATGAATTCTTCGCTTTTCAATTGAACTCGATATCTTAACCGAACGACAGGATTCTATTTTCAAAAAACAGGAATATTCCTCTGTTTGCCAAAACCATGATATCACCATATTTTGATTCTAGCCTTACCCATTCCTATTTTTTGAGAAAAGGACCGATTTGTTTTATCCATAAGAAACATTTTGTTTTGGAATAATTCATTTCCTTCGAAAATTCTAATAGCTTTTACTATATTTATAGTAAGCCTCTGAAAATTTTGGCTTTATTCTTTCCATACCGATAATAAATTGTGTCTAAATTCAGGAATTTCTTCACGAGTCAGTTCGTTTTTATCCGATTTTTTATGAAAATAAAATTCCTGATGTTTGACTTGGCTGTTTGATAATATTCTTGTTTTTACCCCGGCTGTTGCCTGATTTATCTTTTTTTATTAATCATCAGATAATGAGAAAAAAAACGGCACTGTTTTAAAATATTTTAACACAATTATCAAAAAGATAAGAAAAAATATGATTTTCGTCATATTTTTGATGGTTATTAAGATGTTTTTAGCTAAATGATATGATCAGGGCTGTATTGTTATTGAACAGAAAAGCACTAATGAATGCAACGGTGATATCACTTATCACAATTGCTCTGGTGTTTTATGGTTCCAGGGAGCTTCAGAACTTTGATGCCGCCTTAATTGCGTATTTATTCGGTACTGTTTTTGCCTTTTTTGGTGTAGTTTACAGATATTCGGTGTGGTTACAAAGACCGCCAACCCGCATGTATTTCCGCAGAGGAAGGGAGCTGATCTTTAGCAGACGCTTTTTTTCACATCTGTTTTTTTTAACGAAGGATACTGTTGAAAATATTGCATTTCAAAAATTTATCTACAAACGCGGCCGCGATCGCTGGATTGGTCACTTCCTTATGGCGTTCGGCAGTACACTGGCCTTCGCAATAACATTTCCTTTAACTTTTGGCTGGATACATTTTACGCTGAAAGCCGGATCAAGCCTGAATCCCGATAGCATCCGCTTATATGAGGCACATTTTTTCGGCTTCAAAATGATGGAGTTTGAACTGGGCTCAGTAATGGCATTCCTAGTGTTTCACGCACTAAACTGGTCATCCTGGATGGTAATAATAGGGGTAGTGATATTTATGCGCCGCCGCTTAACAAAACCGGGACTAATTGCTACCCAGTCGTTCGAGGGAGATCTTTTGCCACTTATTCTGCTCTTTGCTATCGCCGGCACCGGCCTGGGCTTAACGTATAGTTACGAGTTTATGAAAGGTTTTGCTTACGATTTTATGGCTGTAACACATGCCATCACTGTAATCATGTTTCTTATCTGGATTCCCTTCGGCAAGTTCTTCCACATTATACAAAAGCCTGCACAATTAATGGCCCATGTTTATAAAAGAGAAGGTCAGGCACGTGGTATGGCTGTTTGTCCGCATACGGGCGAGGAGTTTGCTACGCAAATGCATATTGATGATTTAAAACAGGTAACCAAAGAACTAGGCTTTGATTTTTCGCTGCCCGACGGAAGTTCCCATCTCGATTTAAGTCCTGAAGGAAAACGTTCAAGGTTTGCAATGGCGCATTTAAAAGCCCGCGAGGAAGGTGGCGGCAGGCTTTTCGGTTAATTTTTTATAATACCAAACAAGATTTTTATGGCAAAACTTCCCGTTTCGGCAGAGGAACTTATAGAAAAATTCGGCCCAACTTTAAATTATCCGCCTAAAGAAGGATTCGCAGGGCGTGATGAACCAGACAAAGAAGTTAAAACACATTGCTGTTTCTGCGGCATGCAATGCGGTATGAAGCTGCTGGTTAAAGATAACACGGTGGTGGGATTTGAACCCTGGATGGAGTTCCCGTTCAACGAAGGCCGTTTGTGCCCGAAGGGCGTTGAGCGCTATCTGCAGAATAATCATCCCGACAGGCTGGTGTATCCTTTACGGCGTGCACAAGGTAATGGGTTTAGGCGTATGGACTGGGATGATGCCCTGACGCATACCGTCTCTGAAATTAAGCGTATCCAGGAAAAATATGGAAACAATGCTTTTGGAATGCTTTCCGGTGTTTCTTTAAGCAACGAGAAAAGTTACCTGGTTGGAAAATTTGCCCGTGTTGCTTTAAAAACAGCAAACCTGGATTATAATGGTCGCTTATGCATGGTAAGTGCCGGTGCCGGAAATAAAAAGGCTTTCGGGCTCGACCGTATCTCCAACAGTTTTGAAGACCTCGAGCGTGCGGAAGTTATTATTGTTACAGGCGCTAATATCAGCGAAACGTTCCCTACGCTTACACACTGGATCTGGAGGGCGAGAGATTATGGCGCTAAGCTGATTGTGATAGATCCGCGTATGATTCCGCTTGCCAGAACTGCCGATTTACATTTGCCGGTAAAACCCGGAACAGACTCCGCCTTACTGGGCGCCATGCTGAAGTATCTGGCCGATCATGACATGCTTGATCATGACTTTATTAATAATCATACGAGTGGTTTTGAGGAGGCTCTGGATATAGTTAAAGATTATACGCTGGAGTGGGCCGAAGAAATAACAGGAATCGAAAAAGAAAAGATTGAAACTGCCGCCAAATGGTGGGGACAGGCAAAAACCAGTTTCTTACTGCATGCCCGTGGTATTGAACACCATACCAAAGGGGTAGACAATGTGGTAGCCTGTATTAACCTGGTACTTGCAACCGGCCGTATTGGTAAACCTTATTGTGGTTACGGGACTATTACCGGACAAGGAAACGGGCAGGGAGGAAGGGAGCACGGCCACAAATGTGACCAGCTTCCGGGAAACCGTGATATTGAAAATCCGGAACACCGAAAATATATTTCGGCGGTTTGGGGTATCGATGAAAAAGATATGCCGGGCAAAGGGCATACAGCCTACGAGTTGATTGAAGCTATCCACAGGGGCGAGGTAAAAGGACTTATTTCCCTTTGTTTCAACCCATTGGTGTCGCTGCCAAATAACAATTTCGTTCGCGAAGCTTTTGAGAAACTTGAGTTCTACATGTGTATCGATTTCTTTATGAATGAAACTTCCCGTCACGCGGATATTATTTTGCCGGGATCTCTACATGAAGAAGAAGAGGGAACCGTTACTTCGGCAGAAGGAAGGGTAATCCGTATCAGAAAAGCGGTAGATTGTCCCGGTGAGGCCCGTCCGGATACAGAAATTCTGCTGGATATTGCCAACAGGTTAGGCTATGGTGACAAGTTCAATTACAAAACCAGTGAAGACATCTTTAATGAACTGCGGGTGGCCTCAAAAGGTGGTACCGCAGACTATTATGGAATCACATACCAAAAAATAGAGGACAATATGGGCGTTTTCTGGCCTTGTCCGTCATTAGATCACCCGGGAACAAAGCGACTTTGGGAAGACCGGAAGTTCCATACAAATGATGGTAAAGCACACTTTAACGCTGTAAAATACCGCGATCCGGGAGAAGTTACCGACGAAGAATATCCGATAATATTGACTACAGGACGTGTGGTTTCGCAATACCTGAGCGGAACGCAAACCCGTCGTATCGGTAAGCTGGTAGATAATTTCCCCGAACCAAAAATAGAAATGCACCCCGACCTTGCAGCTAAATACGGTATTCGTAATAACGAACTGGTGAGGTTAAGCACCCGTCGTGGCTCTGAAGTGTTTCCTGCACATGTTGTAGAAACCATTCGTAAGGATACCATTTTCCTGCCTTATCACTGGCCGGGTAAAAAATCGGCAAATCAGTTTACTACACCCCTTTTAGATCCTGTTTCCAAGATTCCGGAATTTAAGGTTTGTGCCTGTAAAATAGAAGGAACCGGCGAGTTTGCCACACCTTCAAAAGAGTCAAAAGCATTTCAAAGCAGTTAATCCTATCCATTAAAAAGATACTATGCCAGTTACTAATTATATACAAAACCAGGAGTTTTTCATAGACATGCAGCGTTGCATTGGCTGTAAAGCTTGTGAAATGGCTTGTGCCGAATGCGAAACCAATGGTCAGGAATCTATGATCCACGTAAATTATGTGGATCGTGCAACTACAGTGCAAACTACCGTGCAGGTATGTATGCATTGCGAGGAACCGGCCTGTGCGAGTGTTTGTCCGGCAGATGCAATTACTAAAGATGAATTTGGTGTTGTTCATACAGCCAATACATCACGCTGCATTGGTTGTTCCAACTGCGTTATGGCCTGTCCGTTCGGCGTTCCTAAAAAGAACGAAGAGTACGACCTGATGATGAAGTGCACCATGTGCTACGACCGTACCAGTGCCGGTAAAAAACCAATGTGTGCTACTGTTTGTCCTACGCAGGCTCTGTATTACGGTACCCGTGAAGAAATGGCCCGTATGCGCCCAAACAGTTCGCCGGTAAGCAACTTCATTTTCGGAAACGAGAAAGTGAATACCAAAGTAAATATCATGATGCCGAAAGGTACCACCGAGTTTGTAGTTTATTAAGATATGGCTTCGAAGAATAAGGATAACCACTGGAAAGAAGATTTTCCGATTGATCAAATGGAATCAAGTATGGTTTCCCGTCGCGATTTTGCAAAATTTTTATGTCTCGTTTCCGGAGGGCTTGCTGCCGGCACCGGAGCTGTTGCGGTAAAGGCTAATTTCTTTCCTGAAGAAAAAATTGAAGGCGAGCATTTTGTATGTAAGAAAAGCGAGATTCCGGTAGGTGGAACCCGTTCTTTTGTGATCAGCGGAAGCACAATTCCCTATGTTTTGATTCATTTGGAAGATGGACAGCTACGAGCTTACGAACAAAAATGCACCCACTTATCCTGCGCCGTTTTTTACAAGCCTGGCACCGGGAAAATAGAATGCCCATGTCATAACGGATGGTTTAACGCACTGACCGGTGAGGTACTTGCAGGGCCTCCGCCACGTTCGCTTCCACGTTTGGACGTTCTTGAAAAGCCAGACGGTATTTATGTAAAGCAATTTGTAGAACCTAAGCAGAAAGATAGGGCATAGTTATATGAGTACATTTAGAGAGGCTCAGAACCAGGCCCATCCCAATAAAATCGGCACCTTATTGCTGGCATTGATCATTGTGATGATATTTAATGTAGCCATACAGATCTGGCTGCTGTATACGGCGTTGAATAATGCTCTTGCGGACCATAAAGATATCGCCTTCCCGGCTTTTGTCGCTTCCTTGTTCCTGTTCCTGATAGGGTTTTTCTGGTTGTATTATTTACCGGGGGGAGTTAAGAAGCATACCGTTAAAGAATTTTATACTACTCGATACAACTAAAGGCATCTGTAAAGAAAAAGAACTAGTGATGATCGCAGAAGCAACACCCACATTTAAATCGCATAAAATTCTGGCTTTAAGCACCTTCGGTTTTCTGATGTGCTTTTCGGCCTGGATGATTAACGGAGTATTGGTTACTTACCTTACCGATAATGGAATTTTTCAGTGGAATATGATGCAGATAGGGTGGCTCATGGGAATTCCGGTCTTAACCGGAGCTGTATGCCGCTTGCCAATGGGTATTTTAACAGACAGGTTCGGCGGAAAATGGGTATTTGGCACACTTGCTATTCTTTGTTCTATTCCTATGTTTTTGCTGTCGAAGGCAGATTCTTATTCTGACTTTTTAATACTTAGCTTTTTCTTCGGCCTTGCAGGCTCTAGCTTTGCGGTTGGTGTCGGCTTCACTTCGGTATGGTATCCAAAAAACTGGCAGGGGAGGGCATTAGGTATTTTCGGCATGGGTTCTGCCGGAGCTTCGATAACTACATTGGTTGGGCCAAGCTTGTTAAACAGCCTTACAGATAACGGAACAAACCCCGAAGGCTGGAGAAGTCTGCCCGTAATTTATTCGGTAGTCCTTTTAAACGTAGGTTTATCGTTCTTTATATTCGCGGAGAACAAGAAGCCCGCAGCAAGCAACAAATCAATAGGGCAGCTATTATCGCCTTTAAAAGAAATCAGGGTTTGGAGGTTCGGATTATATTATTTCCTTTTGTTTGGCTGTTTTGTAACCTTCTCCCAATGGCTGGTTCCCTACTTTGTAAACGTATATCATTGCAGCCTTGTCGAAGCCGGACTGTATGCTTCCTGCTTCAGTTTACCGGCAGGTGTATTCCGTATTCTCGGGGGAGTTTTGTCGGATAAATATGGAGCAAGGAAGGTGATGTATGGCGTTTTAAGTACCACTATCATTCTAAGCTTTTTGCTTTTAGTTCCTCAGATGGAAATAACCTCCCCAGGTTCGGGTATTATGGCTACCAAAGGAGGTGTTGTTACTGAAGTAAGTGCCACACAGATTAAAGTAGATGGCAAAAGCTATCCCATTGTTCAGCGAAGTAAAAAATTTTCCGACGTAGATAACCAGGTATTGTTATTACCCGCTAAAGAATCATGGCACGAGGTGAGGGTTAAGCCGGGCGATAAGATTTCAAAGAAACAATTGCTCGCCCAAGGCACAACCAAGATATATTTCCAGGCAAACAAGTGGATTTTCATTATACTGGTATTGCTTACAGGTGTGTGCTGGGGAATCGGCACAGCTGCGGTATTCAAGCATATACCCGATTATTTTCCTACACAAATCGGGCTTGTTGGAGGTATGGTAGGCTTAATAGGAGGGCTGGGCGGTTTCATCGGGCCGATTTTATTTGGCTACCTTCTTAACTTCACCGGGCTCTGGACAAGTTCCTGGATGTTCATTTGTGGCCTTGCTATCTTTAGTATCACATGGATGCATATGGTAATCACAAAAATGATGTCAAAACGAACTCCTGACTTAACCGGCAAATTTGAGCGTCCGCCTTTAGTGAAAGTTGTTCAGGCTAAAAAGAAAACAGGACTGCTTCGTTAAGTTTGGAGAGGAAGTGCGGTCAGATACTCTTGGTAAGGTTATGCCTCAATGGTAACATAACGACTCCGATCTGTATCAAGAGAGGAACTCTTGGAACCATTATAACCTCCGAAAAGCTTAATCTCCGTCGATCCGGAAATGCTTGCCACCAAATTTAAATAAGTTGTAGTTTAAGTTTAGGGAAATAACCATTGTTTGCTGTTTGTTACGGCTATCAATAATGGTGTTCCTGCTACCATACACGAAATATTTTTCCCTTTGCGAGTAGGTCACTGCCTCTAATATTCATGCTTAGGACTCTTTCTTTAAATAAAATTTTCTCCAGGCCTGCGTTAATGATAAGTGGATTTGAGTTTGTCAGGGCATAACCATAGCTGGCCCTTTCTGACATTATAAAATTTACAAAATAGGATCTCTTAATTGTTAACCGGATAGACAAGTTTAAATTAATACCACTAATATTCCGGGTAGACTGTACAGCGGCCGCATGGCTGTTATTGGTGTTGTAGCCGACCGAAGAATTCGCGGCAACCTTTTCAGCTTCAGGGTACTATCCAGTTGTGTCGCCCCAAAAGGCCGGTTCACCGATCCGGCCAATACAGATGGCCTGATATCAAAGAAAGCTATATAGGAGCTCGCATTTACTGTTGTTTTATCAGGTCTTAGGGCCTGTAAAGCTGCCTGATCGTTTCCATCGGGAGAAACATTTTTTCGCTGTCCTTTAAGGATAGAAAACCGTATTTTCTGTAAAAGCTAACTGCTTTTTCATCAATCGGATCTACAATTACCGCCAGCGTTCCAAGTTGTGTGGAGAGCCTCAGACACCTATCTAAGGCATCCATCAGAAGTAGTTCCCCATATCTTTTGCCCTTGTGCTGTTCGTCTACCGCAAGCCTTCCTAGCAGGACTGCCGGCAGGTCTCTGTAGCTCCGGGGTAGCCTCAGTTTTTTAAGCAGGTCATCAGGCAAGCCTTCCTGCGGTAAAGCATTACCAGACAAAGTATAGTAAGCGATCACCTTATCTGCCGCATCTGCAAGTACGTAGCAGGCAGAGAGATCTTTCCGAACATCCTGTGAAGCCTGCTTTTTTATGTATTCATCTAAAAGTGGGGTATTACTATTGAAACGTCCCCGATTATGTTGTTTTTGCAAGATTATTATTTCCACATCACTGGTTTTCCTTAAATTTTAAGTAATTTAAATGAGCGTTCTTAAGGGCATCATTAGGAGCCGGTGGATTTAATATCGCTTCTAAAAATGTTTTTTTATCCTCAATCGTATGCAGTATCGTGCTGCTGTCTTTTATTATTTTGCTGGCCTGGGCCTGGATGTGAAAAACTATAAATTCAGAAAGACTCTTAAATCCGCTCAGTTCAGATGCGTACTTAATTAACTCTTTCTGTTCCTTGCTAATGCGAACATCAATTCTATCGTTAATTACTGCTGCCATTTTATTTATCTTTTCTTCTGTTATCTTTTTACTGTTCCGTTTCTGAGATTCCTATTTTAATTACACTTCGCTTTATCGCTGAATTATCTTTAAAATCTTCTTAATCTGTATGTTTTCGATTCCTCGTGGAAACCGATTTCAATTTGTATTTCTATTTTTCTCTAATTTTTCCATTTAGCCGATAGTGGTCATATCTGAATGACCTTATCCGCATTAGTGAAATCAAATGTACGTAAAGTTACCGTACAAAACAAGCTTGTTTTAAATAATTTGAACGATGAAAGCAGCTTTCAGATTCATTACGCATTATTGTTAAGCGACTCATCAAAATGACATCCTTATTTGATAAGTTTTTGGAACCATGTATTTTTTCATTACTATTGTCAATCATACAATTATTAACCAAATACTAGCCATTTCCCTTAATTAATTGAAATTAAGTATTTTAAATATTAACAATTCGATATTTAAAGTACTCTATAACTCAAATTTGATGACAACACCTAGAAATACTTTCCTGATCACAAAGGGCTGGTTAAGCCTTGGCCTTTGTTTAACCCTGTCAATTGCAACGAATGCCCAGCCGCTTGTCAGTGCTATACCATCAGTCCAGGTTCAAGATGTCAATGATGAAAAATTCACAGCCTATCTTTTCACTTATTTTACTGGTAATGGAGGTCGGGAGGAAGAAATACGCTTTGCGATAAGTAACGACGGTTATAACTTCAGGGCACTAAATGGCAACAAGCCCGTCATTAACAGTTCGGCAATCAGTTCTTCGGGAGGAGTGAGGGACCCTCATATACTACGGGGAGCCGATGGAAAAACATTTTATATGGTAGCTACTGATATGGTGGCGGCTAAGGGCTGGGATTCGAACCGGGCGATGGTGCTGATGAAATCTACAGACCTGCTCAACTGGACATCAAGTGTTGTTAATATACAGAAAAAATATCCCGGTAATGAGAACCTGAAACGTGTTTGGGCGCCGCAAACCATTTATGATGCCAAAGCAGAAAAATATATGGTTTATTTTTCTCTGAAGCACGGTAGCGATCCAGACAAAATTTATTATGCCTATGCCAACGCAGATTTCACCGATCTTGAAACGGAGCCAAAGCAACTTTTTTTCAGTCCTACAAACTCAGCCTGCATAGATGGCGATATTATTTTAAAAGATGGCATATATCACCTGTTTTTTAAGGGTGAAAGCGGAGCTCCGGGCATTAAAATCGCAGTTTCTGATAAATTAACCGAAGGCTATGTTTTACGGGACGAACGGGTTCAGCAGACAAAAGATCCGGTGGAAGGTGCTGGCGTATTTAAGCTAAACAATGGAGAAGGTTATATCCTGATGTATGATGTATATATGCACGGAAAATATCAGTTTACTAAAAGTACAGACCTCAAAACCTTTAAAGTTATTGATAATGAGGTAAGCATGAATTTCCATCCCCGCCATGGAACTATTATTCCAATAACTGCAAAAGAAGCAGAATCATTAGTAAGCAAATGGATGCCGGCTGATGAAATTATATTATCTGTCAAGGCTAAAGGGCTAAAGCCAATAAACGTTTCTTTAGATACTGTAACAAACACACTATCTCTGCTGGTTAAACCAGGTACTAGCTTGAAAGAATTTAAACCCGGGTTTTTAGTGTTTCCAGGGGTAAAGATCAGTACGCAATCCACAATTAATTTTGCATCCGGGCCGGTGAAATATACAGTTGAAATACAGGGAAAGAAACCAGAAAACTATGAACTTATCGCAAAAGAATACCATAATCCTGTTTTAGAAGGATATTATGCCGATCCTGATATCTTGTATTCTGAAAAAACAGGTAGGTTTTACATCTATCCAACAAGCGATGGCTTTAACAATTGGAGCGGCACTTACTTCAAAACCTTTTCATCACCTGATCTTGTAAACTGGAAAGACGAAGGCGTAATTCTTGATCTGGCAAAAGATGTTAGCTGGGCGAAAAAGAACGCCTGGGCACCCTGTATTATTGAAAAGAAAATCAATGGTAAGTACAAATATTTTTATTATTTCACAGCCGCACAAAAAATTGGCGTAGCAGTAGCCGATAACCCTACAGGCCCATTTGTCGATTCAGGAAAGCCGATTATTAATCAATATCCGGAAGGAGTAACGAGGGGCCAGCAAATAGACCCCGATGTGTTTATCGATCCTAAAACAGGTAAAAGTTATTTGTATTGGGGAAATACCTATATGGCCGGGGCAGAATTAAGTGACGATATGGTCTCGTTAAAACCTGGTTCCACTAAAATTTTAACGCCCGATAATACTTTCAGGGAAGGTACTTCTGTGTTTTTCAGAAACGGAAAGTATTATTTTATGTGGTCTGAAGATGATACCAGGAGTGTAAAATACAAAGTTCGATACGGAACAGCGGCTAGTCCTCTGGATAAGATTGAGATTCCTGAAAATAATACTGTTATCGAAACATATAAAGAATCCGGAATTTATGCTACAGGGCACAACTCCGTGCTACAGATACCTGGAAAAGATGAATGGTACATTGTATATCACCGTTTTAATTATCCAAAAGGAATTACAATGGGTGATGCTGCCGGCTTTAATCGCGAAGTATGCATTGACAAGATAGTATTCAATAAAGACGGGAGCATCAAACAGATATTCCCAACCCACGAGGGTATTAAGGCAGTAAGTATTAAAAAAAACAGTAAATAGGTTCACCTATACAATTCAATTTTTTTTTCTCAAATACGATGAATTATTTAAAGTTTATGACAAAAAGGTACTTTTTGGTTTTATGTTTCCTTGCCAGCTTTAGTTCTGGGTATTCGCAATCTACAAGCAACTTTCATAAATGGGCACCAACGCCCCCTATGGGCTGGAACAGCTGGGATTGTTTCGGACCAACGGTAACAGAATTTGAAGTAAAAGAAAATGCCGATTACATGGCAAAACACCTGAAGTCTTATGGCTGGAATTATGTTATTGTGGATATCAGGTGGTATATAGGAAATGATAAAGCACATGGGTATAATGAAACAAACCCTGATTACGTGCTGGATGAATACGGTCGATTTTTGCCGGCTGTAAATCGCTTTCCTTCTGCGGCAGGAGGAAAAGGATTTAAACCGCTGGCTGATTACCTTCATGCTAAAGGGTTAAAGTTTGGCATCCATATCATGCGTGGAATACCTGTAATCGCTGTAAAACAGAATTTACCAATAAAAGGAACAAATGTTACTGCCCGCGATATTTATTCGGAAAAGGACCAGTGCCGATGGTTGAGGGATATGTACACCATTGTTCCGGGGAAGAAGGGAGCACAGGAGTATTATAATTCATTGTTTGAATTGTATGCATCCTGGGGACTTGATTTTGTCAAAGTAGACGATTTATCGTCTCCTATTTATTTTACGGAAGAGGTGGAAATGATAAGAAAGGCAATAGACAGAACTGGTCGTAAAATTCTATTGAGCACCTCTCCTGGAGAAACCCCGATCGCTTCTGCAGGCCATGTGCAGAACAATGCCAATATGTGGCGGACAGTTGGAGATTTTTGGGATAGCTGGCAACAATTAAAAGAGCATTTTTCAGTATTTGAGCGTTGGAATAAGTGGCGCAGTTTTGGGGCCTATCCCGACGGAGATATGCTGCCGCTTGGTCGGATTGGGATCCGTGCAGAGAGAGGAAATCCAAGAATGACCAATTTTACTAAAGATGAGCAATATACGTTAATGACCCTTTGGAGTATTTTTAAGTCTCCTTTAATGTTTGGTGGTAACCTCCCTGATAATGATCCGTTCACACTTTCTTTGCTTACCAACAAACGGGTCCTCAGCGTTTTAAATGGAAGTATCAACAATAAACCTGTTTTCAGAGATGAGGAAAAAGCTGCATGGATAGCAGATGAACCCAAAACTGGCGCTAAATATTTAGCAGTATTTAATATCGCAGATCAGAAAACGGCGATTGAAGAAAAAGCTGTTTGGAATAGCGGGATAATTAACCGGGAAACAAAGGGACATAGAAAGGACTTAGATTTAAATATCTCAGGTGCCAGGAAATTATATTTGGTTGTTACAGATGCAGGGGATAATACAGACTGGGATCATGCCGACTGGATTGCACCTACTTTATATAATGGGAAAGACTCCCTGTTATTAACAAAGCTAAAATGGGTGAAGGCTTCGTCCGGCTGGGGAAAAGCACATATCAATAAAGCAGTTTCAGGCAGTAGTCTGATTGTTAGTGGAAGGGAATTCGAGAATGGCATAGGCGTTCATTCAAATTCTATTATTGAATTCGATATCCCGGAAGGATATACCCGCTTTAAATCGCAGATAGGTTTAGATAATGCCGGTGCGGTTCAGAATATCGGTGCTACCGTTAAATTTCTGGTTTATACTCAGAACCCATCAGGTGAGGTACCTCCGGAAAGCGCTAAGATTGAAGTAAATTTAAAAGAGCTTGGCCTTACATCATCTTATACAATAACTGATTTATGGTCAGGAAAAGTACTTGGGAGATACACGGGGAAATTTGCACCTGTAATTAACAAACATGGTGCAGGTTTATACAAAATCAGCAAACTTTAACTTATCAGAGGCGCCGTTCTTAGGATTTATTAAAGACTGAGACCCAGGCATTATATGTAATGGTAAGGATGCTGCATGACCCATTTCTTCCTTTGTGCTGGAACGTTTATCCGAACGGCCAGGATTTTGTTTCAATTAAATAGTTTTGTTTCATCTTGTTCAACAAAGTTGAATTACTTAAGTTTGAAGCTTATAAATTTTAATAAAAACCTTGGAAAATGAAATTGTAGGCCCTAGAGAAAGTGTAACAGGTTCTTTAGAGGTGGGTGATCGAATCAAAATTTTGCGTATTAGTCAAAAAAGAACTTTGCAGGAAGTGGCTGATAGTTGCGGCCTTTCTAAAAGTATGATTTCAAAAATTGAAAATAACAAAACCATACCTTCAGTTGCGACACTTGTTAAAATAGCAAAAACTCTGGGTACAAATATTTCAAATTTATTTGAACATGATGGATGGGCGAAAGCTATAGTGACTACAAGAAAAGAAGCTGAGGATAAATTGGTTTTTACTGAAAAAGGGTATTCAATTTTTCCATATGCCTCCGAGTTTCACGAAAAGAAGATGCAGCCTTTCTTATTTGTGGCTAAAAAAGGCGAAGTTATACCTCATCAGCTTTCGCATGAAGGAGAAGAATTTATTTTTATTGTGGAAGGGACATTGAAAATGCAGGTAGCCGACATAGAATATATCCTGAAAAGCGGTGACAGTTTATACTTCAATTCATTGCAGAAACATGGAATAATTCCAGTTTCAGATAAGGTAGTTTACATAGACATTTTTGTTTAAAACCAGATTTGATTAACGGATTTGTTAATTATAGACCAAAAGATAAAAATCAGGTTGCTTTCCGGGACATTCCCGAGGAGTTTCTACCGGCATAAAAGCAACAACCCAAAAGCGACTGTTTGATGGTAATGGCCTCATCAGAAAATATCGTAAAGTCTTCTATTAAAGAAAAACCCCCAATATCCGGATGGAAAATTGAGGGTTTTATCATTTAATCCGAACTGTTTCAAATTTTGATTGACGGACATTTGCAAAATCTACTTTTGAGCACAAGACCCTTATCTGGATTATTCATGTATCATCCGTAAGGTTTGTACGCCAGATTTAGTGGTCAGACGCAGAATGTAAATACCCGCAGGGGTACTGTTCCCATCTATATTAACTTCAATCCTGCTGTTAGCTTTAGCCCTGCCACCTGCCAAGGATTTTATCAATGAACCTTTCATATCGTAAATATCCATTTTGTAATCTTCATCCTGGGGGACTGAGAACGCTATCGTAGCATTTTCTTTGTATGGATTAGGATAGCTGGTAAGGTTTGCTTTTGGGATTACAAATATCTGCATTTCATCAGTCTGTTTGATCATTGACATTTTGCTTGTGCCAGCAATTAAAGTTGAAGCTGATCCTCCATTTCCTGACACACTTAATACACCGCTAAACAAAGAACCCAGGTTGGTTTGGGTACCGTTCCAATTATTTGAATACCAGATACCTCCTTTACTTCTGTAAATAGTAACTGCTACCTGATCTGCTGATCCAAGCTGCGACGTGGCACCGGTGGCATGCGCATCATAGATTTTCAATTGGAACGTCAGGTTGCCCTCAATACTTTCTTCAACACCATTTACGATTTCAGCAATATTACCCTTACTTGTAAATTCTGCCTTCGGACTAGTGACGGCAAGTACGGATATGGCTGTACTTTTTACTTTATATGTCCGGAGAATCGTGCCTGTATTACCATCACGATCATTATAACTTCTGATGATCAGTTCCACATTTCCCTGAGGATTTTTCAAACTCTTGTTGTATTGGACATAGAAACTTATATCAGATCGTCTGTCTGATGCGCCTTGCACAAAACCGGAGGATGAAGTTTGTGGTAATTTGGCTCCTCCCGCAATAATTCCACCCGGGGTGGGCACAGCAATAGTTAACAGCGCATCATATTGAGCAGTGGTCAATGCATTGTAATTACCGGATATACGAACTGCAATAGTCAGAGTAGTTGCTGAGGCACTGCCCAGGTTGTACTGAACATTGGTTGCCGCAGAACCCACAGACAGATCAGATGGATTAATTAAATCTACAGGAAGATTTTGAGCTCCTGTAATGGGGGTGAGGGTTAAGCCATTTTTAATAAAGAAAGAAACTTTGGCAGTTCTGATATCTCCGGTAAAGTTCTCGCTGTTCTTTATGGTAGCGGCGAGCGTCAGCGTCGCTGTTTTATTCGTTGAACTTGCAGTCCAGTAAAACTCAGACCCGGTGTAATACGCATCTGCCATCGGGTTAGCGGTTTGCGGCATAATAGTCAAAATAGTTGTGCCGCTTGCATCGTTGTAGTTTGTACCACCAGTGAATGTCCAGGTGCTGGATCCTCCCGGCACATTTGTATAAGCTGAGCCAAGGTAAAGATTACTACTTAAATCTTCATCATTCACACCTCTTGCTGTTCCGCTTGCCGTGTGAGGCTGACCATCATAGGTCCCGTTATAAGGAATAACTGTAATTGTGGCATTTGCTTTTATAATGGTAAGTACAGCTGATGTATTTGTCAGCGTATAGTTTGACAGCTTATTATTGGGATCATTTAAGGAAGCATTTATTGGATAGCCAGCGGCCGCAACCTCACTTGCTTGAGTAGCTGAAGTATTATAGGAGGGGGTAATAGCATCTGAACTAACGACTCCAGTCAATATTCCTGTTAGTACAGGGTTCGCCTGACCGTAAACTTTGGTTTTTGGATGAGCCGTTATCGTAATAGCTCTTTTATTGATAATCACTGTAGCGCTGGCACTACTGCCGGTGTGGTTGGCATCACCCATGTAAGTGGCTGTAACACTATAAGAGCCAACAAGGATTGGTGCTGTGGCGCTGGCAGTATAGGTGGTTGCACCAGTTCCCACGTTACTGTAAATAATATTGTTACTTGTGTTCAAACCACCTGCACCAGTTGCGATAGCAGCAGCGGCATGTTCACTACCATTGTACGTTGCTAGAATATCACTCATGTTTACTACGGAGGGGGCTTTACTAATGACGAGATTGCCTGTGGCATTATCAGCCTGGTAGTTTTGATTGTTCAGAGAAGCTATCACTGCATACGAACTGGCATTGACAGGAGCGGTTGTTGAACCGTCGTAAGAAATACTAACACCGGCTAATCCGGCAGGAGTAGTTGTGGCGGAAGCTGATCTTGCAGTTCCATCGTAGGTTTGAGATAAGTTAGCCAGAACCATTGAAGCAGCCGCTTTGCCGATCACCAGATTACCTGTGGCATTATCAGCCTGGTAATTATTATTAGTCAGCGAAGCAACCACAGCGTATGTACCGGCATTGGTTGGAGCCGTTGCTGAACCGGCATACGAAATACTAACACCACTTAATCCGGCAGGAGTTGTTGCTGCAGTTGCCGATTTTGCAGACCCATTATAGGTGTGAGACAAGCTAGCCAGAACAATTGAAGCAGAAGCTTTAGCCAATATAAGTGTTCCAATTGCATTATCAGCCTGGTAGTTATCATTCGTCAGCGAAGCAACTACAGCATATGAACCAGCATTGGATGGAGCCGTAGAAGAACCATCATAAGTAATGCTAATTCCGGTTAATCCAGCTGGATTAGTAGTCGCCGTAGCGGATCTAGCAGTACCATCATAAGTTTGGCTTAAACTCGCTAAAGATAGGCTTGCAGTCGCTTTTCCGATCACCAGGTTACCTGTGGCATCATCGGCTGCGTAATTAGCGTTGCTAAGAGAAGCGACCACTGCATAGGAACCAGCATTGGTTGGAGCAGTAGGCGAACCATCGTAGGTAAAGCTAATTCCTGTTAAACCGGCAGGAGTAGTAGTCGCAGTTGCTGATCTTGCAGTACCATCATAAGTTTGGCTTAA
>NZ_JBBJCN010000003.1:0-768748 GCF_037622515.1 Pedobacter superstes | reverse complement strand
CTACAATGTCCTTTATAGTAATAATCTTTATGAAGGCTTTTTAAAACATAAGCATAAAACATGGCATAGATTTAGTGGCCTCACCCAGAATCGAACTGGGATCTAAAGTTTAGGAAACTTCTATTCTATCCGTTGAACTATGAGGCCTTTGCAATATGAGAAATGCAAATGTGCAGATTTTTAACAAGTAAAAAATATTAAATTAATATTTTAGCAGGACTACCTGACAGTCGACCCATTTTGAAGAGACTCTCCAGGAGAAACAAAGCTCAATTTGCCATCATTATTTTCAGCCATTAAAATCATTCCCTGCGATAATATACCCTTTATCTCTCTTGGCTCCAGATTAACAAGTATACTCACCTGTTTCCCAATGATGGCTTCCGGCTCGAAATATTCGGCAATGCCAGAAACGACTGTACGCTGATCGATCCCAGTATCAATTTTAAGCTTCAGTAATTTTTTAGTTTTTGCAACTTTCTCAGCTTCCAATATCGTTCCCACTCTTATATCCATCGCAGCGAACTGTTCGTAATTAATATTCTCTTTGGCCGGACTTACTTCAATGGCTGCGCTCATTTCTTCAACTTTTTTGCCTAATTTTTCTACCTGCTTCTCAATTACATCATCTTCAACTTTTTCAAATAATAGCTGAGCCTCATTCAACTGGTGCCCCTGCGCAAACTCAACCTTCTGATCATAATAAGAAGACTCGTTTAAATTAAGCATAGAAAAAATCTTTTTTGCTGACCCGGGTAACAGGGGTTGCAGTAAAGTACCCAAATGCGCAATGATGTGTAAACTGTTTTGCAAAACTACACGTGTCGCATCAGGATCAGTTTTGAAGGTTTTCCACGGTTCATTTTCGGTGAGATACCGGTTACCTAATCTCGCAAGATCCATCACAGATGATAGAGCCTGACGAAATTTAAAGGTTTCGATGCTTTGTTCAACATCATCGTATATACTACTGATCTGATTATTAAGTTCTGCACTCACTAAAGATGTGTCCCCCTCTACTTTACCTTCATAATATTTATGCATCAGTATCATAACACGGTTTACAAAATTCCCTAATATAGCCACAAGCTCATTATTAATCCGGGACTGGTAATCTTTCCAGGTAAATTCGCTATCAGATGTTTCTGGCAAAATGGATGTTAACACATAGCGCAACTCATCCTGTTTGCCAGGAAATTCCTCCAAGTACTCATGAAGCCAAACCGCGTGATTTCTTGAAGTAGAAAGCTTATCTCCCTCGAGGTTCAAAAATTCATTTGCCGGAACGTTTTGAGGAAGAATATACTCTCCATGCGCATGAAGGATAGAAGGAAAGGTAATACAATGGAAAACGATATTGTCCTTTCCGATAAAATGGACCAGATAGGAGTCATCGGCTTCATTCTCCTGCTTCTTCCAGTATTTTTCCCAGTCTTTGCCATTGTCAAGCGCCCATTGCTTTGTAGCCGAGATATACCCGATTGGGGCATCAAGCCATACATACAATTTTTTACCTTTAGCTTCCTCAAGCGGAACATCTATTCCCCAATCTAGATCACGGGTCATAGAGCGTGGCTGCAAACCTGCTTTTAACCAGGAACTGCATTGGCCGTAAACATTCGGTTTCCAGATATTTTTCTTGCCTTCTAAAAGCCATTCTTCCAGCCATGGCTGATATTTATCTAAAGGCAGATACCAGTGTTTGGTAACTTTTAGTACAGGTGCTTTTCCACTTAACGTTGATTTTGGATTTATAAGATCCATCGGATTTAGAGAAGTTCCGCATTTCTCGCACTGATCTCCGTAAGCTCCTTCATTATTGCAATTCGGACAGGTTCCAATGATATATCTGTCGGCCAGAAACTGGTCGAACTCTTCGTCGTAATACTGCTCAGATTCCTTCTCAATAAACTCCCCTTTTTCATACAGGTTAAGAAAGAATTCCTGGGATAGTTCATGATGGATTTGAGATGAGGTGCGATGATAGATGTCGAACCCTATACCAAATTCTTCAAAACTTTTCTTAATCTGTACATGGTACTTGTCAATTATTTCATTTGGAGTTATTCCTTCTTTTTTAGCTTTAATTGTTATAGCTGCACCATGTTCATCAGAACCACAGATGTACACAATATCCTTCCGCTTAAGACGCATATGTCTTACAAAAATGTCTGCTGGAATATATGCTCCGGCCAGGTGTCCAATATGTAAAGGACCATTAGCATAAGGAAGAGCGGAGGTTACAGTATAGCGTTTAAATTTATCGAGTTCAGACATCAAGTAAAATAATAATGGGCACAAAGATAACCAATTGTACCTGCGCAAATACTCAAATTTGCATATTTGCATATCTTAGAAAATGCACATGCAATCCATAGCTCCTCCATTTCTTAAAAAAGGCGATAAAATTGCGATTACTTGTCCTGCTAAAAAACTACCCGGCCCAATTGACAGTGCCATAAAATTGCTGGAAAGCTGGGGACTGAAAGTTGTTTTAGGCGAAACAGTTACAGCGTCACACCATCAGTATGCCGGAACGGATGAATTAAGACGCAATGATCTTCAGAAATTTTTAGACGATCCGTCTATAAAGGCGATTATTGCGGCCCGGGGAGGATACGGAACGATCCGGATTATTGATGATCTGGATTTTACTGCATTTAGAAAGCAGCCGAAATGGATTGCCGGATTCAGCGACATCACCATTCTGCACAGTCATATTTTCGAAAGGTGCAACATACAAACTATCCATGGCCAAATGCCCTTAAATGTTCCGGATGGCACAAAACCTTCATTAGAAACATTACGAAAAGCACTTTTCGGAGAACCCCTGGAATATGAGATTCAGTCACATTCGCTTAACAGAACAGGCAGCACTCAGGGTCCGATAATCGGTGGAAATCTTACATTATTGGTAATGATGAGCCATTCTGTTTCTGAAATGGATTTTGCTGGTAAAATTCTTTTTATTGAAGATGTTGGCGAATACATGTATTCCATCGACAGAATGCTTTGGAATTTAAAACGAGCTGGAAAACTGGCGCGGTTGAAGGGGCTGATTGTTGGAGGGTTTACTGACCTGAAAGATAATGATATATCTTTTGGAAGCAGTATTGAAGAAATGGTTTTAGAAAAGGTTAAAGAGTATAATTACCCGGTTTGTTTTGGATTTCCGGCGGGGCATATTGCGGACAACCATGCGTTGATACATGGTGGGATATCAAATTTAAGCGTGGAGATCAACTCCGTTAAACTAAATTTTCATTAATGCTCACGCTTTTTGTACAGCAGAGTAGCAATATTTAAGTGAAGCTATTTTTTTATCCATCCTTCAAATTTCTGGAAAAAGGGTTGAAGAATTGAGGGAGGCGATGTTCGTTAAAAAGTAAAAGACTATTTAGTGAGTATAGTCTTTTACTTAAATACTACTGCTTTTAATTATCCCACCAAACTGGCACTTTCATAGCGTCGCGGAAGGCGGTAGGAACATTAGCTGGTATATTATCTGCATTATAAGATCTCTCCGACGCAGGATATGGAAATCTTATGGGGATGATATTAATTTCAGGTTCAACCTCCAGGGGCTCACCCGGATATTGTTCAGCATTTAAAGGTAAATTAGGATAGCCTGTCCTTCTATAATCATTATAGGCTTCAAACTGCAGATAATTTGCAATGTATTTTTCTCTCATAATTTGTTCATACGCAGTTGCAGGAACCAAGCTTAATGCATTAGCAGTTAAATAAGCAGCAGTTTCAGATCCGGAAATACCGAGCATATCCATTGAAGCGGTAATGCCTGCATTGTATGCAGCAATAACATTAGGAGTAACAGTCTTATTTGCTTTCAAAAATTCCGCTTCTGCGCGAATAAATGGGACTTCAGCATAAAGCAGTAAATACTGTGGCGCGTCTGCACTACTATAAAATGTCCCTATTGATGAAAAATTTGATAAGGGAGTTTTAGGTGCATCATTTGTAACACCTACATATTTTCCTGCGTTGACACCACTTACAACTGCGTCAACTTGCACAGCAAGCCGGGGGTCAGATTTAGATTTTAGAAAATCAATGTAAAAGATAGATGGCTTAGGTGCTGTACTCCATTTTCCGTCTATGGCAAACTGGTACCAAGGATTTTCGGCATTTGGCTCGTCGATATATTCTAAAATAGGCATATCGTCTTTTGTGATAGATCCGGCATCTAACGCTTGTAGAGCTAAAGTTGCCTGAGTTGCAGAATTATAACCAGGAGCATTGGATAAGCGCAAATAAAACCTGGCTTTTAAGGTTCGTGCAAGCTTTTGCCATGTTACCATGTTACCACCATAAATAACATCATCCGATCCTGGTTTGGCACCAGTGTTTTGTCCCGCCTCAACAATAGCTTGGTCTAACAACGTTTGTATTCCTTTATAAATATCTTCCTGGGAATCATATTTAGGCTTAAATAAACCTAGCTCTCCCTGAAAAGCCTCTGAAAGAGGAGCATCCCCAAAAGCATCCGTAATATATGACATGTTCCAAGCAATAATTATTTTGGCGATAGCACTATATGAGGAATTCCCATTCGCATTAGCCAAACTAATAAGATTATTGCTATTCTTCATAACATCAGTATAGGAGGAATAACGCCAGAAGTTATCAGCGTCATTACCTGTGAACCGATAATTACCCTCATGAGGCCCAGCCACAGCATATGCTAAGTGCTTTGTCCAAAAACTCGAGGTCCTTACCGGCTGTCCGCCCGCTACCTCAAAGGAAAATGTAGTCAAAATTGCCGGCAACATCAATTGCTCTGTCACCTTAGTGGGAGAATTTGGATCGTCATTAATATCCAAATATTTCTTACAGCTATAAAAGGTCGATGAAAAAAAGAGTACTACTCCAATTATTATATAATTTCTTTTCATAATAATCATTTAATTAAAACTTAGCATTGAGTCCAAAAGTAATACCTCTAGTTCCAGGAGTCACTGCATGATAAAATCCTTGCGCATTAGTATCACCCAGTAAATTGCCCTCTGGATCTTTAAAGCTAAAGTCAGATTTAATCCATAAATTTCGTCCTGTCATAGATAAGCCCAGACTCTGAAATGGCGTTCTTTTTATTAGAGATGATGGTATTGTATAACTAAGCGTGATCTCCCTTAATTTAATAAAGCTTCCATCTTCAATAAAATTCTCATCATATGAAGAATAAAAATTCCTCCAGTAACTTTGATCTCTCATAACTGGCGTTGTATTTGGGGTCCCGTCAGACTCTTTGATACCTTCATAAAGATATTCGGTATTTCTCTGTTCAGTAACTTTGGCTGTACCATAAAAAGTTGAGTAGAATAAATCCATGTTTAAAATATCTCCACCTTCTCTGATGTCAAATAATGTGGAAAATGACAAACCTTTGAAAGTAAAGGTGTTTCTAAGCCCACCCGTCCATTTAGGAGTAGCATTACCTATTGGTCCTAAATCATCGGCAATTACAGGATAACCATCATCGTCTACCAGAAGTTTTCCTTCTTCATTGCGCTTAAATCCAAGTCCCCAGATAACGCCATACCCATAATTTTTATCGATTCTGATTTGTGGGTTTTCAAATCCAGCCAGAAATATATTGTCCACTCCTTCAGCTAAAGATTCAAGCTTGAATTTATTCTTTCCATATATTATCTGGGTATTCCAATTGAAATTTTTTGATTTAATTGGACTACCTGTAACAATCAGTTCAACGCCTCTGTTAGAGAGCGAACCAGCGTTAACAACACGTTCAACAAATCCGCTGGATGATGCTACTTCCTGCTGCAATATTTGTTTCTCGCTCTTCTTATTATAGAATGATAGATCTACACCTAAGCGACTTTTAAAAAATCTCAAATCTGTACCAAACTCAACTTCAGTAACAATCTCAGGTTTAAGGGTGTTATTCGTCGCTAACGTACTTGCCTTAAATCCGTTTATTCCCCTAAAAGGGAAATTTATATTTCCACGCGTTCCATCGCTTGGATTCGATTGAATGAAAACCGGATTTGTTAAATAAGGAGCAGCGTCATTACCAGCTTGCGCATATGACAACCGAAGCTTTCCAAAGGACAGATATTTATTATCAGTCATTTTTAATGCGTCTGTAAACACAAGACCCAAAGAGACCGAAGGATAAAAGAAGGAATTATTTCCTTTCGGCAAAGTAGACGACCAGTCGTTTCGTGCAGTAGCATTTAGGAAAACATAATTTTTATAATCTAAGCTTGCACTACCGTATAACCCAACTAATCTTCGTCGTTCATCGAATTGAAAAGATTTTGAAGAAAGAGTTCCTGTAATATCATAAAAACCCGGTACACTTAAATCTTCCCCTCTTAATGTTCTTGAAGCATATCTCCTGTCATTGATGTTATTACCAATTAAAGCCGTTAACGCCCAATCACCAAAGTCTTTATTTCCTGACAAAATCAAGTCATTATTTAGTTGCGTACGTTTAATAACCCCTTCATACATTCTTCCTTGAGGTACGCTTATTGTTTGAATATTTACACGTTCTCTCTGCTCGTCTGTATAAGTATCTAATCCAATCCGATTTGTCAATTTTAACCAGGGTGTAAATTCAAGAGTCGTTTCGTTAGAAGCGATAATTCTATCTACAAGGCTTGGCAGACTATTATTATTAATTAACCAATAGGGATTATTAAATCCGGTCGTAAAATTATTCGAGGCTGTCCAGGCAACATTTCCGTATTGTTCGTAAGCTTTTTTTGCATCAAAACTTATCGGTTGGAAGTTTAACGCATACGTATAAGAGCGCTGACCATTTCCTTCGGAAAAACGAGTGTTTGTTGACGCTATGTAATTAACGGAGGTTGAGGAGTTAACTTTTTGACTCAGTTGGGTAGAAAAACTTCCCAAAATGCTATTCCTGCCAAACTTATTACCATTTACTATTCCTTCTTGATCCAAATTTGAATAAGAAAGTAGGTACGTTGATTTTTCTCCGCCGCCGCTTATTGAAATAGAGTTATTCCAAGTTTGCCCAGTTCTGTAAAACTCCTTTCGCGGATCTATCACTTGAGGCATTCCAACCGCAGTAATTACAGCCTGACTCACTTTATCTTTATGAGGTCCCCAGCTCCCAGATATTTGAGGCGCACTCCCATTCTCTGCATATCCTCCTAACTGAAGTGGTAATCCATTCCTATAAAAACCATCCAAACCTTGTAAGTAAGTAGTTTGATAACCATCTGTATAGGCATTGTCAAATGATGCACTGGATGAAAATGCTACATTAGGATACTTCCGGTCTGATTTAAGACCCTTTTTGGTCGTAATTTGTATCACTCCAAATGCCCCTCTGGATCCATAAAGAGCTGTTGCGCTCGCCCCTTTCAGTACTGTAACATTCTCAATAATATTCGGATCCAAGTCAATAGCCCTGTTTCCACCATATCCGTTAAACAAAGGATCTTCAGTATTTGGATCAACAGCTCTATTATTCGAATTATCCATTGGAATTCCATCAATTACAAATAATGGCTGGTTATTTCCGGTAAGAGATGTATTGCCGCGTATTACAATTCTGGCCGATGATCCAGCCTGCCCACCTGAGCTGTTAATTTGCACACCTGCAACTTTTCCCGCTAATGCGTTTACAATGTTCGTTTCACGAGAGGACACAAGTTCTGCCGGATCAACGGTTTGAGTAGCATAAGTTAATGCACGTTTTTCTTTCCTAACCCCCAAAGCGGTAACTACCACCTCACCCAGTTGTTGGGCGTCAGCACTTAACGAAACATTCACAACGTCCCGATCACCAACGTTTACTTCCTGGTTAGCAAAACCTATATAAGAAAAAACCAAAACAGCATTATTTCCTGGAATTTTAATTGAATACTGACCATTCGCGCCGGTTTGGGTACCGGTTGCTGATCCTCTAATTTTAACACTTACCCCGGGAAGGGATAAGCCATCTTCCTGAGCTGTTACCGTCCCGGTGACAGTCCGTTCCTGCCCAAGAGCAATCGTAGCCCATAGCAACACGATTGACAAACTTGATAAAAGTTTTCGCATACTCTTTTTTAATTAATGATTAGTTAATTGTTAAGCCTTATCAGAAAAATGCAAGCAATCAAAAGAGTGTTTGCAAGTTTAAAATATAAGGTATTAATACATAAGAAATTAAAATTGTTTTACTCTGCAACAATTTCTTGCTTCGTCTCACTTGCCGAAGACATAATTCAAATTCTATTCTATGTATTTCGATTGGTTAGAAATACCGAGATCACTGATAAGCCGGATTCATTACACATATTTTCTCCTTTTTAAATTAATGAATATCACAATATAGTGATATAAGAATTCTTACCTCCTATACCTTCCCTCATCATTTTACTTTTTTATACAATTGGATGATTATTTAACAGCGAATCAATTGAAATACAAACAATTTGGTAAAAAATACTTTTTATAGTACTATGTTATACATGGTACTATAAAAATTCTTACATTTGATTTATGATTGTAGAAAACACTCAAACACAAATGAGGAAAGGGATACTGGAATATTGTATCCTATCTATTATTTCCAAAAAGGAAATATATGCCTCGGATATTATTAACGAATTAAAAAAAGCCCGGTTGCTGGTAGTTGAAGGGACCTTGTATCCTTTGCTTACGCGATTAAAAAACAACGGATTGCTCAGCTATAATTGGGTAGAATCCACTTCTGGTCCACCCAGGAAATATTATGTCTTAACCGATGCAGGATTAAAAGTACTTGAACATCTCGATAAAACCTGGACAGAGCTTGTATTTGCAGTGAACACTTCTATTGAAGGAAGAACCCTTAACCCTTAACCAAATCGTCATGAATAAAACAATTATTATAAATATAAACGGCATAGTTTTTCATATTGAAGAGGATGCCTACGAAATTTTAAAGAGCTACATGACTGAAGTTAAGCGACATTTTGCTTACAGCAGCGACAGTGAGGAGATTGTAACCGACATAGAAAACAGGCTTGCCGAAATGTTCAGCGATCGATTAGCTGAACAAAATAAACAAGTTATAATAGTATTGGATGTTGAAGAAATTACGGCCAAGATGGGTAGAGCAAGCGACTTTGAAACTGATGACGAAGAACCTTTTAACACCGGGACCCTCAAATCATCCCGTACCTTATACAAAGACAATGACGACCGTATAATTGGAGGCGTTTGTGCCGGATTAGGCCACTATTTTAACATAGAAATAAAATATGTGAGGCTTTTTACCATCTTACTTACTCTCTCTGGAATTGGATTGATACCCTACATAGTACTCTGGATTGTATTGCCTACAGCAAAAACCCGCCAGGAAAAAATGGCTATGAAGGGGGAGCCCATTAATCTTCAATCTTTTAAAAAGACTTTTGATGAAGAAGCAGATTCTCTAAAACAAGGTGAAGCCAAACTATATAATGAGTATCCCTCTCAGAAAAGCGGCGATCCAATTCTTGAGATCGTAAATTTTTTCGGAAAAGCCTTAAAAATTGCACTCAAGGTAATCGGTATCGTTATAATTACAGTGGGATCATTTATGCTATTCGCCCTTATAATAGCACTTCTATTTGGCTTAGGATTTGTAAATAATACTGAGTTTCAACAATTTCCCTTCAATATAATTAATGATCAATATCGCCCGTCGATTTTGTTAAGTGCGTTTTTACTGCTTATAATTCCGTTGATTGCACTAATTTTATTCGCGATACGTGTTATACTTAACCGAAAAGTAATATCAAGATATGGCTCATTCGCCATGTTAATTCTTTGGCTGACAGGATTAGGAATGGGTGTTTACTATGGCTCACGAATAGCTGCTGAATTTCGGGAAGAAGCAAAATTTGAACAAAGTTCAGCACTAAAATCATATCCTGCTTTGACCCTGAAATTAAATCCCAAGCTATTCTTCACACAGGAAGATAGTCTGAAATATCATATAGAACAGGGAGAAATAGATGGCCGGGTTATCTATGGCGAAAACGATATGCAAAACGAATTAAAGCATTTTGATCTGTTTATTGAGAGAAGCGATGATAGCACTCTTTTACTTGTAAAAGAATTAAGTGGCAGAGGCAAAAACTTTGAGAAAGCGCTTGAGGCTGCTCAACGCATATCATATAAAGTTAGTCAAACAGATTCCATCATACAGTTTGATAACTACTTTACACTTACTGGTAACGGATTATTCAGGGATCAGGAACTGGATGTGCATTTAAAAGTGCCGCTTAACACGAGACTAAGAATCGATGGAAATTTAAGGTCGCGTTTAAGACATTATAATTTATGGGAGTGTCAGCCAGAAGATGGTGATTCAAACGCTACCTCAGAATGGATAATGACTGAAGAAGGTCTTAAATGTGTGGATGAGGCCTTGTTTGAAAAAAAGAGAAACGGCAATTAATAGATAAAAATCAGCAAAGAAAGCCTTTAAAAACAAAGGCTTTCTTTGCTATAATTGAAATGTTACGGGCAAAACAAAAAAAGTACGTACCGGAACATCTTTCAGAAGCCCGGGTTTCCATTTAGGAGAGTTTCTTAATAAGCGTATAGCCTCTTCGTCACATCCTCCGCCTAACCCCTGCTTTATTTTAATATCCGTTAAACGTCCGTCTTTTTCAACTATAAAAGATAAATAAACTTTTCCCTGAATATTTCCCTGACGTGCTGCCTGCGGATATTTTAAATTATTTTCAACATATCTGGCAAATTCTTTCTGGCCTCCGATAAACTCGGGAGTAACATCAACCAGGCTGAAATCATATAATTTATCACTTACGGAAGCAGAAGGCTCTGACGGAAGTTCAGGATTAAAATCAACTGCTGAACTATCGGGCAATAATTTTTGAATTTCAACATTCTTAATTTCTGCTTCCCTTAACGAAACGATCTTGCCGGTTTCGTCAATAATCAACTCATATTTTATCGACGCAGAATAATTTTCATTTTTCGAAGGCCTTAAATAACTTTCTTTGGTCCAGTAGGTGGCGATAATCCTGGAATCCCTTCGCACAAAATCCAGCGATGAGACAATCCAGTTTCTCCTCAAATTCTCCATATCCGTTAACCGGCGCCAATAGATTTCTCTTAAGCGTTTATGGGTAAGGTTATGGTAATTATAAAAGGTCTCGGTTATGTTAGCGAAGTAACTTGGCGGATCGAAATATCCGCGGCGCTGATCAAAGTAAAATGCTTCAATAAATTTAATTAAAGATTTTCTTACCTCCTCTTCGGTCATGGATTCACTCTCATTCAACAGAGATGATTTATTCTCTGTCGTCAGCCGGATCTCTTCTTCTTTACCAAAAATCTTAGAAGGATCATCCACAAATAAAGTTAAATACCCCATTACTGCAATAATTATCGCAAGTACTAATCCCATATAAAGCAGTGATCTATCCTTATAGGCAGGTTGATCATCCTTTATAATTTCTTCTTCCGGATTTAAAGGTTCATTCTCCATCATCTATCCTAAAAAGATTATCGAATATAAGTATATAAAAACCAGAGGGGCCGCAAAAAGCAAGCCGTCAAATCTGTCGAGCAATCCCCCATGACCCGGTAATAAGGATCCTGAATCTTTAATTGAAATACTCCGCTTCAGCATCGACTCAAATAGATCGCCAAAAGTTCCGGCGATACCCACTATTGCAGAAACAATAAACCATTGCACCAGTGTTAAATCATGAAATTGAGTGCCGATGATATAAGCGGCTAAAAGGCCCGTGGCTAAGCCTCCAAAAAAACCTTCCCAGGTTTTCTTTGGCGAATGCCGCTCAAACAGTTTATGCTTTCCAAAGCTGACTCCAAATATATATGCGCCCGTATCATTCGCCCACAGCATTAACATAAAAGCTAAAGGAAAATGAAAATTAAAGGTATTTCCCATAAATGCCATAGCCGTAAAAAAGCAAAATGGTATTATAATAAACAGTATTCCGAAATAGGTAAAAGCAAGGTTAATAAACGGATGTTCCTTATTGCGAAATAGTTCTACAATACATATTGCGATAGCCGCAGGCACCGTTAGAAAAATTAAGTACAGGTAATCATTGAAAAGAAAATTTAAAACCAGGGGGGTTATTAATGTTCCTGCTAATAAAACTCCGAGTGAACGATGAGGTCTTATCGTTTCCGTCTTGACCAATCTGTAAAATTCTACAAGGCACAATAAACTTAATACAATGAAGAAAAGAGCAAAGGTATATTGGCCTAAAAGTAAAGAACCCAGCATTACGATCACAAAAAAAAAGCCTGTTATTGCCCTTACTCTCATAAGTCGTTTTTACCAATTAGTTCCAATGCTTCATGAAAAACGGCAGGATTAACATACACTTCAACTTCTCCTATTTGATAAGGATAACCTTGCTTGTTAAGTATAACTGCTTCAATTTCGTTTTCTACTAAAAACTGTCTGACCAATTCTGATTTAAAAAAATCTGACGATGTATAAACTTTATTCCAATCTTCGTTCATTCACTTTAAAGTTGTCGTTCAAGGATATTCGTTGAAATATCATGAAAAGTAAAGCTGTAAAAATAACACTTAGAATAACTAAATACCAGTTCTGAAATGCTGGTTTAGTTAAATTGTCTAACGATTTCCCCTGATGCTGCAAAACATATGCAGCTATAACAGCAGAGGCATTATTGTAAAAATGCGCAATAACAGGTACCCAAATACTTTTACTTAGTACAAGCATATACCCAAATAAAGCTCCCAAAATCATTCTGGGAATAAAACCATAAAACTGTACATGTATAGTACTAAAAATTATGGCACCAGCCCAAATGCCAAGATGGTAATTATTGGTCCATTTTGTAAATATCTTTTGAATGCATCCCCGGAATAGAAATTCCTCGCCTAATGCGGGAATTACCGCTATAATAATAAGATTAAGCAGTAATCCGCCTGCCGAATTCATTACCAATAACTTTTTGGTTAATATCTCGGCACTGATTTCCTTATACTTCATCCAGCTTTCCAGAGGTTCTAGCACCGCCGGAAGCTTCATTTGCTGATTTAAAAATACGGTCCATTCTATGAATGGTGTCACACAAAGCATAATTAAGATCCCAAGAACAATAGAAATCCAGGGTTTAGGCATATTGATATTGAGATATTCTCCCGGATTTCTGCTTTCAAGTCGTGCAAATACAAAAGGCGGAACCACGAACATGCCTATGGAGGAAAACATTAAAAACAATTTGTGGATGCCTATATCAGCTGTTCCGTCACTTAAACCCAATAATTCATCTTTACCAAAAACGAAATATCCTATGAAATACGCCATAAATGCAAATACGATGAATCCGAAAAGAGCTGTGCCTAATAGTAAAATTAAAGAGCTGAAAGGATGACGTTGATCTGACGGCTTATAAAACATGTTAATTCTTATAATACTATTTTTGTAAATTAGTTTACAAGCGCACAAAGATAAAGTATTAGCTATAGCCGATGTCTGTTAAAATTGGAAATATTAATTTAGGTGAATTCCCATTATTGTTAGCACCTATGGAAGACGTGAGTGATCCACCCTTTCGTTTTGTTTGCAAACAAAATGGTGTGGATATGATGTATACAGAATTCATTTCCTCAGAAGGATTAATTCGCGATGCGGCAAAAAGCGTACAGAAGCTGGATATTTTTGAATATGAACGGCCTATTGGAATCCAAATATTTGGAAGCAATATAGACAGTATGCGCGAAGCAACAGAGATAGCTTCACAGGCGTCTCCCGATTTAATAGACATCAATTATGGCTGCCCGGTAAAAAACGTGGCCTGTCGTGGTGCAGGTGCAAGCTTATTACAGGATATTGATAAAATGGTAAAGATGACTAAAGCGGTTGTCGAATCAACCCATCTTCCGGTCACTGTAAAAACAAGGTTGGGGTGGGACGATAATACCAAAAATGTGGACGAAGTTGCCATCCGCCTGCAGGATGTGGGAATAAAAGCTTTGACTATTCACGGCCGGACACGCGCTCAAATGTATAAGGGTGAAGCTGATTGGCGGATGATAAGGGATATTAAGCGCAACCCCAATATCGAAATTCCTATTTTTGGTAATGGTGATGTAGACTCTATTGAAAAAGCAGCAAATTGGCGTTTAGAATATGAAGTTGATGGTATTATGATAGGCAGGGCAGCCATCGGTTATCCATGGATATTCAGAGAAATAAAGCATTTTTTCAAAACTGGAGAACATTTAGCCGGCCCAACACTATCTGAAAGAATTGATGTTTGCCGTACACATCTTCAAAAATCGATCGAATGGAAAGGCGAGAAAACGGGTATTTTTGAAATGCGTCGCCACTATTCCAATTATTTTAAAGGTATTCCTAATTTTAAAGAATACCGCATGCTCCTTGTTAAATTGGAGAGCTTTAATGCTATAAATGAAGTGCTTGCAGACATAGGAAATAAATTTGATGAGGTATTGGCCTGATTTTTGGATTTAATATCGTATCATTAACTTAACTATTATTTGTTATGATTACTAAGATTACCGACGGAGTTAAAATTTCAGTAGAAACTATCTACCAACCCGAATATTCTAATCCGGCAAATGATCATTATATGTTTGCTTATAGAATAAGTATAGAAAATTTAACTGAATATAGTGTACAACTAATGCGTCGCCACTGGTTTATATTTGATTCGAACGGTACCCATCGCGAAGTTGAAGGTGAAGGGGTTGTTGGATTACAGCCTGTTATTGATCCCGGTAATTTTCATGAATATGTTTCAGGTTGTAATCTAAAAACTGATATTGGAAGTATGAGGGGTAGTTATGAAATGCGGAGACTGGTTGATAACGAAGAGTTTGAAGTAAAAATACCAGAATTTAATATGGTTGCTCCATATAAACTGAACTAAAAAAACTACACATATATAAAAAAAGCTTCCCAAAATCGGGAAGCTTTTTTTATGCTGACAACATCTGATTTAATCGTCACCTCTTCCACCAAACAGCATCATAGCTAAATAAAGCAGTTGAACTACCGAGCCTAAAGCAGCAACAACATAGGTCATTGCAGCCCACCACAAAGCGTCCTTAGCTTTATTATGTTCAATACTTGTCTGCATTATTCCTCTGTTGGTTTGTAACCATACAAGAGCCCTGTTACTGGCATCAAACTCTACCGGTAATGTAACAACGCTAAACAACGTAACAACTAACATGGCTCCAAAAGCAACCATTAACATGGTTTGACCAATGCCAGATGCAAACATTATGATACCAAGCATAAATACATACTGCAATAAATTTGAGGCTATGCTCACCACCGGAACCATTGCAGAGCGGAATTGTAGCCATGAATATGCTTTGGCATGTTGTACCGCGTGCCCGCACTCATGCGCAGCCACTGCAGCTGCTGCGATACTCCGGCCTTCGAATACTTCAGGACTTAAATTAACTGTACGATTTGCCGGATTGTAATGGTCGGAAAGCGATCCTTCAGATGACAAAATTTTCACATCATGTATTCCATGATCACTTAACATTTTTTCGGCAATATCTCTTCCGGTTAAACCTGAGGCTAAAGGTGTTTCAGAATATCCTCTAAACTTAGATTTAAACCTGGACTGCACCAGGAAACTCACTATTGCAATCCCAATAAAAATAATTAAACCCATCTTTATATAATTTGGTATAAGTTACTCAAAAAGTATTCCTTACTCGTAATAATAACTCAAATTTTACTTTCCTACGCCTTAAAGGCATTCCTATAATTAAAATACTGCCATTTTGTTAGTTCTTCCATTATAACTTTAACTAATTTATTTTGCTTTTTTAAAATCAAATCTCGTTATTTGATAATAAAATTAGCAAATGGAACTAATTATTTTGATACCTGTCATTTCTTTAATATTAGTTATTATTCTCTTTATAGATAATAAACGCATTAAACAGGAATTAGGAAAAACGTCGGCAATAAAAACTGAGCAGAGCTTGCAGCTTGCCAAAGCAGAAGAGCGATGTGAAAATCTATTTATTGAAAAAAACAATATTACCAATTACCTGAAACAAGAACAGGAAAGATTACTAAGTGAACTTCAGCAAGAAAGACAAAAATTATCCGATGTGAATCAGGCACTTGAAAGTTCCAGAACTTATTATAAAACTCAGCAAGAAAAGATTAATGAACAAAAGGCTGAGATCGAAAATTTACAGCTGAAATTCAATAAAGAATTTGAATTAATAGCCGGAAAAATTCTCGATGAAAAAACGCTTCGTTTTACAGAAGTTAATAAATCAAACCTCGACCAGTTACTAAACCCTCTAAAAGAAAATATTAAAGCATTTGAAGAGAAAGTTGAAAAAGTATATAAGGCAGAATCGGATGAGCGAAATATATTAAAGGGAGAATTGGGTAAATTGATCGAATTAAATCGTCAGATTAGCCAGGAAGCACATAATCTTACGAAAGCTTTAAAGGCCGATACTAAAAAGCAGGGTAATTGGGGTGAATTTGTATTAGACAGGATATTAGAATTATCAGGATTAGTTAATGGCGAATCGTTTACTAAACAAAGCAGTTTTACTGACGATGACGGAAATCGTCTACAACCGGATATTGTTATTACTCTTCCCGATAATAAACACATTATAGTAGATTCAAAAGTTTCTCTTATTGCGTATGAACGCTTAATTAATTGCGAAAGCGATGAGGATAGAATACTTCATTTAAATGAACATATACTTTCTCTAAAAACACATATTAAAGGCTTAAGCAGTAAAAATTATAGTGATCTATATCGTGTTAATTCACCTGATTTTGTTTTGCTTTTTGTACCTATTGAATCATCATTCGCTATTGCAGTTCAGCATGATGTCGAACTTTTTGAATTTGCCTGGAGCAAAAGAGTGGTTATCGTAACTCCATCTACATTACTAGCCACTTTAAAAACTATAGCCTCGATATGGAAACAGGAACAGCAGACCCGGAATGCAATTGATATAGCTACAAAAGCTGGCGCTCTTTATGATAAATTTGTTGGCTTTATAAATGATTTAAAGAAAGTGGGAGATAATATAGATAAGGCGAAAGACTCTTACTCTGAAGCTTTTGGAAAATTATCCTCCGGTAACGGAAACCTGATTGGAAGAGTTGAAAATTTAAGAAAATTAGGAGCAAAAACTAATAAGCAAATTGAAGAGAAATTTTTAATTGAGGATTAGATAAAAACTAATAATTCAGACAGACTTAGTATTCCAGGCTGCCTGAATTAAATGATTAATAAATTATTTAAAGGAATTCCATCCCTGGGCTTTTAAAGGATGGGAATTATTAGATCTGGATATTATGTTCATTCCTGCTGATTTCTCAGTAATATGTCCGATGATACTGATATCCGGATTATTTTTTATTTTTTCAAAGGCTGATTGAGGAACAGTGAATAATAATTCATAATCCTCACCACCACTTAATGCACAGGTTGTCGGGTCTAAATTGAATTCCCTTGCAGTATCATAAGTCATTGGATCAATTGGCAATTTATCCTCATATAAATTGCATCCTTTTTCTGATTGCGTACAAATATGAATTACTTCAGAAGATAATCCATCTGAAATGTCAATCATGGCAGTTGGTTTTATCTCCAATTCTTTCAATATCTGAATTATATCTCTGCGGGCCTCAGGCTTTAATTGTCTTTCAATAATATAATCCTTACCTTCTAAATCAGGCTGAATCTGTGGATTTTCCAGATAAATAAGTTTTTCTCTTTCTAATAATTGAAGACCAATATACGCCGCACCCAAATCACCCGAAACGCAGATCAAATCACCTTCCTGTGCTGTATTTCTATAACAAATATCAGATTCATCAGCATATCCAATACTTGTTACACTAATTACCAGGCCCTGTTTTGATGAAGATGTATCGCCTCCGACAAGATCGATTTTATATTTATCACAGGCTAATAATATTCCTGAATACAAATCTTCTACAGCTTCAATCGGAAACTTACTTGATAATCCCAGAGAAACGGTAATTTGTGTTGCCATACCGTTCATCGCATAAATATCGCTGAGGTTTACCTGCACAGCTTTATACCCCAAATGCTTCAATGGAGTGTAGGCCAGATCAAAATGAATACCTTCCAGAAGTAAATCGGTAGATATTAACATTTTTTTATCCTTAAAATCTAAAACTGCGGCATCATCACCCGCCCCTTTTATTGTTGATTCCTGAGTTAAAATGATATTTTTTGTAAGATGATCTATTAAGCCAAATTCGCCTAAATTACTGATATCCGTTTTTTCTATATTTTCAAACACGTTGTTTAATTCAAAAGTTAAAATTCAAAAGTTAAAATTACCTAACGTTTGAAAAAAATTAATCGATAAAAATTCTATTGCACATAATTAGGCAATATTACTCCCCTCCAGGCTTGGGGGTTATAATCCCAATCTTGCGGAAATATCGAGCATTCTTTCAATGGGTAATCTGGCTCTTTTAATTACATCCATCGGAATAGTAATTTCTGGCTGACCATTTTTTATACATAAGTATAACTTTTCCAATGTATTACGTTTCATATGCGGACAATCATTACACGCACAACTGTTGTTTGGCGGAGCTGGTATAAACACCTTATCAGGACTTGATTTCTCCATCTGATGAATAATTCCACTTTCAGTTGCAACTATAAATTCTTTCGCCGGATTCTCAATTGTGTACTTTAATAATCCAGTGGTAGAACCAATATAATCTGCCATTTTTAACACTACATCTTCACATTCCGGATGTGCAATAAACTTAGCTTCAGGATGTTGCTCCTTTAATTTAGTTATTCTCTGCATGGAAAATATTTCGTGAACCATGCAGGCACCATTCCACAAAACTAAATCTCTTCCAGTCTTTTTTGCTACATAAGTTCCCAGGTTCTTATCAGGTCCAAATATTATTTTCTGATCTTTCGGCAAGCTTTCCACAATCTGCACAGCATTTGATGAAGTGCAGACTATGTCGCTTATCGCTTTTAATTCAGCAGAGCAATTCACATAAGTTATTACCAGGTGATCCGGGTATTTCTCTTTAAATTTCGCAAATAAATGCGGCGGACAACTATCTGACAGAGAGCATCCTGCCTTTAAATCTGGTAATAAAACCTTTTTTTCAGGCGATAAAATTTTGGCTGTTTCAGCCATGAAGTGTACTCCTGCAAACACGATAATATCGGCATCAGTTTTCGCTGCTTGTTGTGATAATCCGAGGCTATCTCCAATATAATCGGCAATATCCTGTATATCCGGCTCCTGATAATAGTGCGCAAGAATAACTGCATTTTTTTCTTTTTTTAACTTCTCTATTTCGTCAAATAGATCCAGTGTGGGATCAATAGGTTCGTCTATAAAACCCTTCACATTTATTTCATCAAACATATCCATTTCTAACACTTCAATAAAATATAATTATTATATATATAAAGATTCTTATTGTTTATTAGGATGTTAGTTATGTGAACAAGATTCGAAACTTTATAATATTTTTTGTGTTTTAAAGCTTTTATCCACAACTTATCCACAGAGTAAGGGATTTAAATAATTGAAAAATAGGGGATTAAATTTTGCCGTATTTTTCTCTTTATTTTATACCGTGTATTACTTTGTATCAGCAAAACGTTAACAACCTTCAATAATTATGCTTAAAACTTTCTTAGAACTAGCACTTTTTCACAATAAAATGGAAAATTGAATTAGTTATTAGAAAACGTTAACACTTTATATACAAAATTAACATCTTTACGGTGTTTTCTCCACATTCGTTATTATAAGATTACATTCAATTAAATATTTATTAAATGAAGGATGTTGATTTCCTGGTTGTCGGTTCTGGTATTGCTGGATTAAGTTTCGCACTTAAGGCAGCTAATCATGGTAAGGTTCTGATACTTACAAAAGCTAATGAAGATGAATCTAACACTAAGTACGCTCAGGGTGGTGTGGCTGTAGTTGTGGATAAAGAGGATTCTTTTGATAAACATATTGAAGATACATTGATTGCGGGGGATGGTTTATGTGATAAAGAGGTTGTTGATTTAGTCGTAAAAGAAGGTCCTGAACGTATTCAGGAAATAATTGATTATGGCACAAACTTCGATACCGACAAGCAAGGCGAGTATGATTTAGCTAAAGAAGGTGGTCATTCTGAGAGCCGTATACTTCATTATAAAGATATTACCGGATTTGAAATTGAGCGTGCTTTATTAGAAAAGATACACAGCAATCCTAATATTGAGATATTAACACATTATTTTGCCGTTGAATTAATTACACAGCATCATATAGGTCAATTTGTTGGTAAGCGATCGGATAACATTAATTGCTATGGTATTTACGCGTTGAATACTCATACAAATTCTGTGGAAAAGTTTCTTTCTAAGGTTACTGTTATGGCTACCGGAGGTGCCGGTCATATTTATTCCAACACTACCAATCCGGTGATTGCAACCGGCGATGGAATTGCTATGGTATACAGAGCAAAAGGAAAGGTTAGAAATATGGAATTTATCCAGTTTCACCCTACGGCTTTATATAAACCAGGTGAATATCCTTCTTTTCTGATTTCAGAAGCTGTACGTGGATTTGGGGGTATATTAAGGGATAGAAACGGCAATGAGTTTATGGATGCTTATGATCCGAGAAAGTCATTGGCGCCCAGGGATATTGTTGCGAGGGCAATTGATTCTGAAATGAAGAAGTCTGGTGACGATTTTGTTTATTTAGATATTACGCATCGGTCTAAAGAGGATATATTGACCCATTTTCCAAATATTTATGCGAAATGCTTAAGTATAGGTATAGACATGACCAAAGATTTCATACCTGTAACTCCTGCCTGTCATTACATGTGTGGCGGTATCTTAGTTGATGATTACGGCAGAACTTCTATAAATCGTTTGTATGCATGCGGAGAATGTTCATCTACAGGCTTACATGGTGCTAATCGTTTAGCTTCAAATTCTCTCTTAGAAGCTACTGTATTTGCTCATCGTATTTATTTAAATGCACTTGAGGTTATTAGTAATATTAGTATTCCCGGGAATATACCCGAATGGGATGAAACGAATACCCGGCTTTCTAATGAAGATATATTAGTAACTCATAATCTTCGCGAGACACAGAAAATAATGAGTGATTATGTTGGCATCGTCCGCTCAGATTTTAGGCTGGAAAGAGCAATGAGGCGTTTAGGACTGTTATATGAAGAGACTGAAGATTTCTACAAGAAAACTAAATTATCAGTTAAATTATGTGAGTTGCGTAATGTCATTCAGACCGCGTATATAGTCATAAAATCTGCAATGGTTCGAAAAGAAAGCAGGGGATTACATTATACAACTGATTATCCGGAGCATATGGAGAATCCAGCCGATACTATATTTTAACAAGCTGATTTATTTTTATTATTGAATTTTAGATTTTGATATTTTATTATGCCTCTTATTTTACCAGTTAAAGGAAAATTGCCCCAGTGGGGAACTGAGTGTTTCATTGCAGAAAATTCAACTTTGGTTGGGGATGTAGAGATGGGAGACAATTGTTCTGTTTGGTTTAACGCCGTAATCAGAGGTGATGTTAATTCTGTTAAAATTGGAAATAATGTTAATATTCAGGATGGTGTGGTTATCCACTGCACCTATTTAAAGGCATCTACCACTATTGGTAATAATGTTTCGATCGGACATAATGCCCTGGTTCATGGCTGTACACTGAGGGATAATGTGCTTATCGGAATGGGTGCTATTGTGATGGATCATACAGTTGTAGAAGAGTTTTCTATCATAGCCGCGGGATCTGTTGTACTTGAAAATACGATCTGTGAATCGGGTTTCATTTACGCAGGTAGTCCTGCAAAAAAGATCAAAGCTATTTCCGAAGAACAACGCGAACTTTTGAAGAGGTTACCAAATAATTATATTATGTATTCCAAGTGGTTTACTGATCCTTCGGAATAGTTATCTTCTCTTCTATATCAAAGTTGGCCCTTAATGAAATTTCTTTTGGATGATTCCAAACCTTTTCAGGTTGTCTTTTATCCAAAACACTTCCTGTGTCCCATTTTCCATTATTATTCTTGTCATAGGTTACTCTAATGAAGTATTTCCCGATAGCCAGCATCGGATAAGTAAGTGTTGAATTCCTTTTTATCGGATTTGTTTTAATAGGCTTTTCTTCAGAATTTAATAATTCTATTATATAAGATTTTGAAGAATCCGGAACTGTTATTACTGCACTTAAAACTCCGTAGCTGTCTTGTGTATCTTTAGAGAATGGTTTTGTATAGGCTTTATTTGTACCCCCGTAGGTGCCCGTTAGCCCATTTTCATTAATAGATAAGGTATATTGTTTTTCATCCTTCCAGGGGTATTTAAAATGGATTTTTCGGGTCGATAAACTATCTCTCGAAACCCGCAGGCCGGTTACTGGTATTGAATCTTGTAACAAGGTAATTTTTTTAGGATCTATTATTGAAACCGGAGCGGAGATTGTTAATGTTATATCCGTTCCCGGTTTAAGTCCCCCCGAGGAAATATTATCTGTTATCGTTAAGGTTTTAGTATACGTATCCCGTTTATTACGCCTTATTATTAGTGTATCGAGGTTTATTTTTCCGTCCTGAAAGGCAACTGTAATTGAATCAAACTCCATTGACTTTGTCCACACATAGGCTGAATCTTTTGTCGGACTAAACTCTACAATCTTAGCGTTGTTCAAGTCGGAAGGCTGAATTATTTGTAAAACAGGTTTCTCCAGCTGCTTATTAAATACATAGCTTATTCTACCATCTTTTTCAATTTTACGGTCAGTGACTCTAAAATCTTTAGCCTGTTCATTGAAGAGTTCAAGATTTATACCTGAGGTATCCTTGTTAAGTTTAATAGGATTATTTAAGAAGCCGATCTGTTCGTTTGTTGAGTTGTATATGCGATCCCCTCCTTTTTCATTTAATGCATATATATTGTACGTTCCTTGACGGAGATATTTTAAGCTAAAATTACCTGATGAATCAGTAGTCGTATAAATACTGGCTCTTTTTTTTCCGAATAATGAATCCTGGGATACGGGTAGTATAAAAACAGTGGCGTCAAGCACAGCCTCCTTTGTTAAAGTATTTTTTACTGATCCGCTAATGGAAAGTGAATCTATTTTGTTTCCAGTTGCAAACACATACATGTAATTCTTCAAAACATTCCCTTCATTATAATCTGCTAGTGCATTTCCAAAATTAACAGTATAAGTTGTACTGTCCTGCAAAGGTTCCTGGAATTGGATATTCAGGATTTTCTTTTTGACTTTGAAAATCGGAGATTTTTCCATAGCAGGTGAAATACTAATTTCCTTGAATTCGTTCACCAATTTATAGTATTCGTTAAATTCTATATTTATTTCATTTTCTTTAAATGATGTCGTAAAGTTTTTTGGACTTTCCTTTAAAATCTTAGGTGCTACACTGTCTCTGGGCCCTCCGGTAGGGTGTTGTATACTAGCACATCCAAAAAATTGAGCTGAGAGTAAAAACAAGCTAATGTATACGGTGTAAAGGAAGTTCTTTATTCTATTTCGCATTTAAACGCTATTTAAACGATTTTACTGAATTTTGGAGCCTTACTATTAAATTATAAAAATATTCGCTTATACGCGATTTATTTAAGTCGCACATTTATTTGTTTAATATATTGATTATCAGGATGTTATTTTTTATTTACCTAAATGAACCATTAAAACCGATATATCCGATGGTGAAACGCCAGAAATTCGGGAGGCCTGACCTAAAGTTCGTGGTTTTATTTTAAGTAGTTTTTCTCTTGCTTCTTTTGATAGTGAAACCAGGGTTTGATAATTAAAAGAAGGATTGATTTCCTGATCTTCCATCCTTTTCATCTTGTTCACAATCTCCATTTCCTTTTCAAAGTAACTTTCATATTTTACTTTTATTTCGGATTGTTCTATGGTTTCTTTATCAAATTCATTTAGTAACTCATCGAACGATTTATTCGCTTTTCTTAAATCCTTAACTGAAACTTGTGGCCGCGATAGAATTTGAAACATCTTCACGTTTTGATTGATGGGGCTTGATCCTAGATCCTCTAGAATAGCATTAATCTCAGCCGGCTCAATAGACGTAATCTTTAAGTGTTTAACTATTTTATCAGAATTAGCTACTTTGCTTTTAACTTTTTCCAGACGTTCATCATTTATTAACCCAAGTTCATGAGCTATGGGGCTGAGTCTTATATCTGCATTATCCTGCCTCAGTAATAAGCGATGCTCTGCTCTTGAGGTAAACATACGATATGGTTCTTCCGTACCCTTAGTTACAAGGTCATCTATTAAAACTCCTATATAAGATTCTGAGCGTTTCATTATTAATTCATGCTTATCATGAACTTTTTGATGAGCATTAATTCCGGCAATGAATCCCTGACTTGCCGCTTCTTCGTATCCGGTTGTTCCATTTATCTGACCGGCGAAGAACAGGTTTTGAATTAATTTTGTTTCCAGCGTCAGGCCGAGTTGTGTGGGTGGGAAAAAGTCGTATTCTATTGCATACCCTGGTCTGAACATTTTTGCATTCTCAAAACCCGGGATTAATTTAAGCGCTTTGTATTGAACATCTTCAGGTAGAGAAGTAGAAAAACCATTAACATAAATTTCTACTGTGTTCCATCCTTCCGGCTCTACAAAAATCTGATGTCTTTCTCTTTCTGCGAATCTGTTAATTTTATCTTCAATAGATGGACAATAACGAGGACCCAAACCCTTAATCCTGCCAGTAAACATCGGCGACTTTTCAAAGCCTTCTTTAAGAGTTTCGTGTACTTCAGAGTTCGTATATGTTATCCAGCAACATCTTTCTTTTTTTGGGATGTCTACATTGGTATATGAAAATCTTCCACCTTCTGGGTCGCCCCATTGTTCTTCCATTTTGGAATAGTCCAGACTTCTGCCATCCACTCTTGGTGGTGTTCCGGTCTTCATTCTTCCCGATTCAAAGCCGATCTCTACCAATTGCTCAGTCAATCCGGTTGAGGACTTTTCAGCCGTTCGCCCCCCACCAAATTTCTTTTCTCCAATATGAATCAGTCCATTTAGAAATGTTCCGTTGGTTAAGACTACAGCATCAGCTTCTATTGGGATTCCTAGTGATGTGATCACGCCAGTAACCTTGCCACCTTTTATAGTCACCTCTTTTACGGTATCCTGCCAGAAATCCACGTTTGGTATATTCTCTAAAGCAAGGCGCCATTCTTCGGCAAAGCGCATTCTATCTGTTTGGGCTCTTGGACTCCACATCGCAGGGCCTTTTGATAGATTCAGCATTCTAAATTGAAGCATAGACTTGTCAGTTATGATACCCGACATACCTCCCATTGCATCAATTTCGCGAACGATTTGCCCCTTTGCCACTCCGCCCATTGCGGGATTGCAGCTCATTTGTGCTATAGTACCCATATTCATGGTTATCAACAGCACAGAAGAACCGAGATTTCCTGCTGCTGATGCTGCTTCACAACCTGCATGTCCGGCGCCTACTACTATAATATCGTATTTTTTAAACATAATTTTCGATGTTCCACGTGGAACAAGTTATGAATGTTCCACGTGGAACATTATTGTTGCTCTTTAAGATCAATTAATTCTAACCAACGTAACGTGCTGCTGTCGATCTTATTTTTTTGTTGTTCAATCTCTTTAGAAAGATCAATTAACTCGACATGGTTTGTTGTATTGTTTAGCTTAGAAGTTAATTCTTTGACCCTATATTCTAGTTCTGATATCTCAGTCTCAAGGGATTCTAGTTCCTTCTGTTCTTTAAAGCTTAATTTGTTCTTGACTTCTTTGGGCTTTTGATTTATTTCGGATTTCGAAGTGGCCGGTTTTTTGGAATCCTCTTCTTTTTCTAATCTGTAATCAGTATAATTCCCTGAATAGATATCGACAAACCCTTCCCCTTCCAGGATGAAAAGCTGGTCTGTTAACCGGTCCATTAAATACCTGTCGTGAGATACCAATAGCAAAACCCCATTGTATTTCTCAAGGAACTCTTCTAGTACATTTAATGTATCAATGTCGAGATCGTTGGTAGGCTCATCTAATATTAAAAAATTAGGGTTTTTCATTAAAACCCGCATTAAATGAAGCCGTTTTTTTTCACCCCCGCTCAGTTTGGATACTACATTATGCTGTTTCGCAGGAGGGAATAAGAAATGAGTCAAAAGCTGGGAGGCGGTAAGTGTTTTACCATCCGCCATTGTTATGTATTCGGCAACGTTTTTAACAATATCGATTACTCTTTCATTTTCATTAAATTCCAGTCCCGATTGTTTGTAATATCCAAATTGTGTGGTCTCGCCTGGTACTACCGCGCCAGAATCTGGTTTTATATTACTGGTGATTAAATTTAAAAAGGTTGATTTACCGCTTCCATTTCGTCCTGCAACTCCAATTTTATCGCCCTTTTTAAAAGTATAAGTAAAGCTTTTAATAATGGGTTTGTCGTTAAAGCTCTTAAATACCTTTTCAATTTCCAGGATCTTATTTCCCTGGCGCGCAACTTTTGTGCTTAGTTCGATTTTTTGGTTATCCTTCCCTCCTTTAGTTTTGTTCTCAAGATCATAAAAAGAATCAATTCTTGATTTGGACTTTGTAGTTCTGGCTTTAGGCATTCTTCGCATCCATTCCAGTTCCTTTCTTAACAGGTTCCGGTTTTTTTGTAGAGATGCTGCATCATCCGCTTCACGTTCGGCTTTTCTTTCCAGGAAATATCCGTAATTTCCCTGGTAATGGAAGATCTTTCTGTCTTCCAATTCAATAATGTGATTGCATACATTATCAAGAAAGTATCTGTCGTGAGTAACCATAATTATGGTTTTCTGTCCTGTCGTAAGAAAGCTTTCAAGCCATTCAATCATTTCTATATCTAAATGATTGGTAGGCTCGTCTAGAATAAAAACTTCCGGATCATCTATTAGAAGCTTCGCAAGAGCAAGTCTTTTTCGTTGACCCCCTGATAAACTGGTGATCTCCTGTTCAAGGTGGGTAATGGATAAACGCTGCAGAATTGTTTTTATCTGGTATTCATATTCCCATGCGTTTGCTTCACTAAGTTCATGGGTGATATCTTCCAGTGCCTTACTGTCAGCGTCTGGATTTTCAATCAACTCTTCATATTTTCTAATCAATTGTTGCTGCTGATTGTCGAGGCTATAAATATAGTCAACGATAGTTTTATGCCCCGAGAAATCGGGATCCTGTTCAAGATAACCAATATGAAGGCCCTTTTCCTTAACCACTTTCCCTTCATTGGGCTTAAGTCTTTCTGCAAGTATGCGTAGTAAAGTAGTTTTTCCAGAGCCGTTTATTCCTACCAAAGCCATGCGCTGGCCTTTGGCTATTCCAAGGGTTAAATCCTTAAACAGCCAGTTATCATTAAAAGCATGTCCTATTTGTTCTACTGATAATATGCTCATGATAATTGTTTAATTATAGGAGAAGGATAAATGTGTACTCCCTCCACGTTTTTAAGTGTTTGATTAATCATTGCTTGTGCTACTGTGATAGCTTTTATACTTTTATATTTCTTTAGGCTTCCCATTAAAAAAGGGTTGAGAATTGACATTATGGTAATTGCCAATCTTTCCAGCCATCGGTTCTCTTTTCTGTCCCCCGTTAACAGAGAGGGCTGATAGATATGAATGCTTTTAAAAGAAAATTCTATTATATCTTTCTCTGTCTCTCCTTTTAATTTGGAATAAAAAATTTTTGAATTTGTATCCGCTCCTAATGAGGAAATTAAATGAAATTGTGCCACCTTGTTTTCTGAGGCTATTCTAGCTAATGTTACCGGATAGTCATGATCTACTTTTCGATAATCAAGGACGTCTGGAGTTTTGCTTTTTGTTGAACCAAGACAACAATAAAGAGCATCTCCAAAAATCTCATTTCTTACTTTTTCTAATGAATCAAAGTTTGTGATAATTTGTACTAATTTTACATTACTTAATGGCAATGGTTTTCTAACCAACACAACAACTTCTCCAAACTCTTTTTTATTTAAGAGGAGTTTAAGAAGGTTACTGCCAATTAGTCCGCTTGCGCCTGCTATAATAACTCTTTTCAAATTTACTAATGATTAAAGCGCACAAAAATAAGGATTTATTAGCATGGTATAACTATTGCATGTTTAAACATGTATTTATATGAGATAGCTATTACGTTAAGGATAATCATTAAATTATATATATGAAGACTATAGTTCATAAAGCGGAGGAAAGAGGCTTTGCTGATCACGGTTGGCTCAAGGCAGCACATTCATTTAGTTTTGGAAGTTTTTATAACCCTGCCCGGTCACATTTTGGATTACTTAGGGTGTTAAATGATGATACAATATCGCCTGGAATGGGTTTTGGTACCCATGGCCATGATAATATGGAGATCGTAACTATTCCATTAAAAGGAGTTTTGGCTCATAAAGATAGTTTAGGGTCCGAAGGAACAATTGACTATGGGGAGGTTCAGATTATGTCGGCTGGTAGCGGGATACAACATTCCGAATATAACGGATCTTCGTCAGAGGAGGTTAATCTTCTTCAAATTTGGGTATTCCCGAAAACTCGCAATATTACCCCACGCTACGAGCAGAAAAGATTTGATCCTGCAAAAGAACATAATGCGTTTCAAGTATTAGTTTCTCCTCAAAAGGACGCTGAGTCTATGTGGATCAATCAGGACGCTTATTTTTCTATAGGAGAGTTTGAGGCCGGAAAGGAAGCGAAATACTCTATAAAGCATGCTGGTAATGGGGCATATGTTTTCGTAATCGACGGAGAAGTGCAAGTTGCCGGTCGGATGTTGAAACGCAGAGATGCAATCGGAGTATTCGATACCGAAAGTTTTGAATTTAAAGCGGATAGCAAGGTTAAATTGCTCGTTATTGATGTTCCGATGCAATAATTAATTAAGGGGCATCAGAAGCCTCTTAACTCAAGATACTGATCTTCTTTTTTAGTCATAAGGGTTTTATGCACTTTGGTTTTGTCTTTATATCCTAAAAGATGCAGCGTTCCATGGATCAGAACCCTGTGAAGTTCATCTCTCTCAGGGACTTTGAATTTTGAGGCATTTTCCCGGATGCGTTCAATACTTATGAAAACGTCACCGGATATAGAGCCCGAACTTTCGCTATTGTCAAAAGTTACAATATCTGTGAATGTATTGTGATTTAAATATTGTTTGTTTATTTCAAGAAGATAGTTGTCACTGCAGAAGATGATATTAAGCTCCTTTAATTTTTTACCTTCAGACGTGATTGTATTTTTTATCCAGTTACGAATGAGGGTTTTGTCTTTTAGTGTAAAGGAGATATCTTCAGAGAAAAAATAAATGGGTAAACGGCTCATTTAAACTTTAAAGTGTAATTCGATCTCGTTACCTTTCAAATTGAATATGCACTGATCTGCAAGATGTTTGATTATAAATACACCTCTTCCGGTTAGGTTTTCAAGATTTTCTGGCGCGGTTGGATCAGGAAGACTATTATAATCAAATCCTTCCCCCTCATCCGCTATGGTAAATTGCAAGCGCTTGCCCGCTTGTACTTCAAGATTGATATAAACTTTTTTATCTTCGTCTTGCTTGTTGCCGTGTACAATTGCATTTATTGTCGCCTCGCTTAAGCAAGTCAACATATTGGCATAGGTGTCATCACCAATGTTATATTCGTCTTTTAAGGAATCTACAAAATTCTCTACAGAGGTAATACTTTCAACCTTTGAAGGTAATTGTAGTGTATATAACACGGTATCATCTGACATATCTACGCGGTTCGTAATCATAGATTATTTAGTATTTAAAAGTCTAAAATAGTCACCTACTTTCAATTTATAAAATGAATTAAGTGAAGGTGGTACAGTTTTTAATAATTCAAGCTCGCGCTGTTTAATTTTATTAAACTCTTCGAGTACAATTTTATAATTAGGAGCTTGATCCTTTCCCTGCTTGCTTTCTCGTTGTGTGTCTAGTTCGCGCTCACGCTCAGCCTTATCGGCATCCAAGAGTTTCGTTAAGATTTCTTGTTGTCTGGTTAACGTTTCCTGTTGGATTTTCTTGTTTACGAGATCAGTTTCGGTTTGTTCCATTTCTTTTGTCACTTTATCGAGATTGCCTATCCCACCCTTACCGTCTTTATTCATTTCACGATTAATTTCCTGCAGCGCCTGACGAATTAATTGTTGCTCACGTGCCATCCTGGCCATTTGCTCGCTCATTTGACCTTTACCCTGGCCCTGCTGCCCATCCTTTCCTTCTCCGGGTTTTTGACCTTGTTGCTGACCTTGCTTTTGCATTTGCTCTCTGGCTTTTTGCATGTTCTGATTGAGCTTTTCCTGCATTTTGCTCAATTCAGATAAACTCGGATTCTTTCCTTTGCCCTTGCCTTTGCCTTGCTTGGCATTTTTTATTGCCTGTTGCATCTGTTCTTCAACTTCGCTAAGCATTAAAGCAAGATTATTTATTGAAGTCATCGCGTATTGCTGATTCCGGTTTGCTTCGGCAGTTCTCCTTTCGGATAGTTGTTGTAAAGCAAAGTCAATATTGGTATTGATTGTTTGAATTTCTTTGTTAATTACAGATTCGATTTGTGGAACCTGCCTGCTTAAAGAGTAAAGGCTATCCTGAACCATTTTTAGATTATCCTTTATGTCCTTTTGTTTTTGTGTAAGTTTTACATAATTAGGGTCGTTTAAAGATGTTGTCTTTAAACTCTGCATTACTTTTTCCTGATCAAATGAAGAGGTCAACAGGTTAGATAATACTTCACGCAAATTCTGCATATTTATTTGCATTTCCTGCATTTCATTCTCCTGTTGCATTTGTTCCATTTTCTTAGCCAGCTGCTGCATTTGTTCGGAAGCATTTTTTTGATTTTCGGCAGCCTTTTTTGTATTGTTTTTCTCGAGATTATCGCTGCTTTCCTGCTGTTGTTCTTCTATTTGCTGCTGTTCCTTTTCAGTATTCTCGAAAGTGTTTTTTTCCTCAAGTTCTTCGTTTTTTTGTTCGATGTCTTTTAAATCCTTTTGAAGGTTATCAAAATCTTTCTGAAGTTGAGACTGCTGCGATTTTAAAGCTTCAGGATCAGCATTCTTTTTTTCACTTTGCTCACTAAGCTTTTCTTGCTTTTGTGCCTGTTCTTTAAGCTTATCTATAGCATTTTCAAGCTTTTGATCAAATTCTAATTGTTTGTATAATTCTAAAATGCGGTCTAATTCTTTTTGAAGGGTTTTATTGTCAACCTGCATTTTAGACAGCTCCTGCTGTGTCTGGTTTTTATTGTTTTGTTCAAGAAGGCGCTCAATATTTTTTAAAAGCTCTCTCGTTTTTTCATCCAGTACATTATTGAATAAATCTTCAATTTGCTTTTGTTTTTCAATAATCTCCTGAGACGGGTTTTGAAGATCCTGCTGTTCGAGTTGCTTCTGTTTATTCTCTTTTTTTACTTCATTGATTAAATTATCAAGCGCTTTTTGTTTCTCCAGTAACTTTTCAACCTGCTTCCGTTCTTCAAACGACAGGTTCTTTTTATTAATCAGATCCTGGGTTAAACGCTTGGCATCACGCTCAATCTGGCCAGCCTGACGAATGGCTTGCTCCATTTTTTGCTGCACAGCTTTTGATGATTGCTCAATATTTCTTTCTGATTCTGCCTGAGTGGGGAGTTTAACGGTTTTAACAACAGACCGGGTAACTTTTGGCCCATTGATGCCATCATTATCTGCAATTTCAAAATAGTATTCAATTTGCTGTCCGGGAGCAGCGTTTATCTCTTTAATATCCCATACATGAAAGAAATTGCTTTGTAATGTATTTCTGTCGAATGGGATAACCTTCGAATATGACCTGGAAACCTTTTCTCCATCCAAAATTTTATAATTGAATTTTAAGGATGAAAAGCCATAATCATCGCTCACCTGTCCCACAAAATATAACATTTTGGTATTTACAGAATCAGGACGCTCATTTAATTGTATTGCCGGGCTTAAATCCGGAATAACTTTGATAGTATAGGAAGCTAAATCACTTGTGCTTACTTCTCCGTTTAACGGCCGGGCTGTAAACCCGGTATTTTGGAGAGCACGGTAAGAAAAATTGAATTCGTTTTCTTTTGATGGATTAATAGTAAAGTTTCTGGTCCCAAGCGTCATTTGAATGGTACTGGTGTTACCAGTCTTAAATCTCCAGTTCACCTGCGTGCCTACAGGGACGATCAAATCTCCCGAATTGCTAACCGTTTCATTCTTCTTGCCAATATAAGCTGGGTAATCCAGCATTACATCAAAGTTCAGTAAGGTTGGTCTGCGTTTCACGGCAATGGTATAGGTGTCAGACGAAAATTCTCCAGCTACAAGGCGTATTTTCTTTGTGTTTTGAATGTTCCTGAATGTATAATTGAATCGGATTATATTTTCTTTTTCAAGTTTAAATGTGTTGGCGCCATCTTCCAAATAGATATCCTGGGGGATTTCGTTCCCGTTCATTTTAATCTTCAATTCAAAGTCGTCACCTTGTACTGAGGAAAGATTTTTATTAAGGATTACGAATTCAAAAGGAGCTTTTTTAATGAATTTCTTATCGTGTTTTAATAACCGTTCAGTGCTTTCCGAAAAAATTGAGGGTGCTGTGGCGCCGATAAATAAAATGATTGCCAGAGGTGGCAAGGCAAATTTTAAATACTTCCTGTTATCATTAATGCGAATGGCAGAAGTAAAGGGAATTGGCTTTAGATCATCGATCTTCTGATTAATACTTGCTTCAATAAGAGATTTTTGATGATGGTTTTCATCTGCCAGTTTTTTAAGTTGCAGGGTGTTCAGTAACTTGTCCTTAATGTGGCTAAAATGCTGGCCTATGATTTCAGAAGCTTTTTCGTGTGAAATGTGCTTTCCCAGATTATAAAAGGAAAGAAGCGGGAGAATGATCCAGTTAATGAGTATGGTCCCATTTAGGAGCAGAAAGCTATAAAAAAGAAACGTACGTATAAGAGGAGAAAAATTACCATAATACTCGGCAACAGTGACCACTATATAACTGGCAAAAAACGATGCGGCAAGATATATAAGGCCCCTGACTACCTTATTTAAATAGTATTTCCTTATGAACTCATCTATCTTTTGAATGAGATAAGAATAGTTATTGGTAGAGAGCATAATAACATCCGCTTATATAATATGAATTTAACGAAATTCCATGACAAAAAATATTTTAAGCGAAATTGTAATTGTATTATTATTGAAGCATGCAGCCCGCCACTGTCGTAAAGGCTGTTTCATCAATAAGAATGGCTCCTCCGTTAGCCCTCAGGCTTTCATACGTGTCAAATACGATAGGTGATGCGGTTTTTATAGTAATATTAACAATATCATTTAATCCTGCATGAGTAATATTTTCCTCCTTTACAAGAGTATTCACATCAAGCTTGTAATTAATATCTTTTACAACACAGCGCACGGTTTTGCCATGCACCTGTAAAATATACTTATTACCCGGAGTTAATGGTTTCGTGTCCATCCAGCAAATTACTGCTTCAAGCTCTTGTGATACTTTAGGCATGCTTAATTTGTTCACAATAACATTTCCCCTGTTAACATCGATATCATCTTTTAAACGGATAACCGCGCTTTGTGGCGCAAAGATTTCATCAACTTCTTCTCCATTTATTTCAACGGCTTCAATTTCAGAATCAATTCCTTCCGGGAGAATAGTAACGATGTCGCCCTTTTTGTAAACTCCGCTTACCACTTTTCCAGCGTATCCACGATAATCATGCAGATCTTCAGATTGAGGTCTGATAACATACTGAACCGCAAAGCGGGGGTCAGTATGGTTGATATCATTAGAAATATTAATAGTTTCCAGAAGGTTTAATAAAGTTTCGCCGGTATACCATGAAGTGTTAACGGACGGTTTTACAATATTATCACCGTTTAAGGCACTAATTGGGATAAAGGTTACATTCTTAATATTGAGCTGCTCGGCCATTCTCTTATAATCCAGAACGATATCGTTATAAACCGCTTCTGAATAATGAACCATATCCATTTTGTTTATAGTAACAACGACATGAGGAATTGCTAATAAGGAAGCAAGAATACTGTGGCGACGTGTTTGTTCTATTACACCCTGACGGGCATCTACTAAAATGATTATCAAATCAGAGTTTGATGCGCCGGTAACCATATTTCTGGTATATTGAATATGGCCAGGAGCATCGGCAATGATAAACTTGCGTTTTGCAGTATTGAAATATTTATAGGCTACATCGATTGTAATTCCCTGTTCGCGTTCTGCACGTAAGCCGTCGGTAAAAAGAGCAAGATCTATTTCACCTTCAGATTTATTTTTACTTTGTTTTAATATGGTTTCAAGCTGATCAACTTTTATAGAATCAGTATCATATAAAAGGCGGCCAATTAAAGTGCTTTTTCCATCATCAACACTACCAGCAGTTATAAATCGAAGTAAATCCATTTTTTCTTTAAGATATGAGATATGAGATTTTAGATATGAGAACGCGGGCGTTTATCTTAACCTCTCTCTTTTAATATTTTATATTTAATTTTCAAGAACAATATGCAGGTTAGCATTCATAATATGAGCCATGTTTTGTCTCATATGTCAAATCTAACCACCCACCTCTCTCTTTAAAAGTATCCGCTCTTTTTTCTGTCTTCCATGGCAGCTTCAGACACCTGGTCATCGATACGGGTTTCGCCGCGTTCGCTGATATTGGTTTTATGAATTTCTGCGATAATATCATCAATGCTGGACGCAGTTGATTCTACAGCTGCGGTACATGTCATGTCTCCGACTGTACGATAGCGTACATTTCTGGTTTCAATAACATCTCCTTCATCAATTCGTATAAAAGGTGAAACTGCTACCAGATATTCGCCATGAACCAACACTTCTCTCTGGTGAGTGAAATATATTGAAGGTAATTCAATGCCTTCACGTTTTATATAATTCCAAACGTCAAGTTCAACCCAGTTACTTATCGGAAACACACGAACGTTTTCCCCTTTAGCTATCTTTCCATTGTACAGGTTCCACAATTCCGGGCGCTGTCTTTTAGGGTCCCATGCACCGAATTCATCCCTTACCGAAAATATCCGTTCTTTTGCTCTTGCTTTTTCTTCATCACGTCTGGCTCCGCCAATGCAAGCGTCAAAACCAAATTCTTCTATGGTATCTAATAGGGTGTATGATTGTAAAGCATTTCTAGAGGCAAATTTACCGGTCTGCTCCTTTAACCCTTTTTTCTTAATGGTATCCGCAACATTTCTTACAATAAGTTTAGCTCCGGTTCTTTCAACCACCTCATCCCGATACTTAATTGCTTCAGGAAAGTTATGTCCTGTATCAATATGAACCAGAGGGAAAGGTATTTTACCCGGTTTAAAAGCTTTTAAGGCTAACTGAACAAGGGTTATCGAGTCTTTTCCTCCAGAGAACAAAAGAGCAGGACGATCAAACTGTCCGGCTACTTCACGCATAATGTGAATTGATTCTGCTTCCAGAAGATCCAGGTAATCTAATTTATATTGCGACATAAAATTAATTTCTATTTATGAATGTGCATGTAAGCCACATTCTTTACTTGCTTTATCTTCCCACCACCAACGACCGGCCCTGAAATCATCGCCAGGCATAATTGCCCGTGTGCAGGGCTGGCAACCTATACTTACAAACCCTTTGTCATGTAAAGTATTATAAGGTATTCCATTTGTATTTATAAACGCCCGTACTTCATCGGTTGTCCAATGCAGTAAGGGATGAAATTTTATAATATTGTTTGTCTCATCATATTCCAGCATCGGCAGATCATGTCTTTCAGGCGAATGTTCTGCTCTTAGGCCGGTTACCCACAGCCCATTGCCGGCTAGTGCTCGTTGTAAAGGTTCTACTTTACGTATATAGCAACAGCCTTTACGGTTTTCAACAGATTCGTAAAAAGAATTTGGTCCTTTTTCGGTTACGAATTCCTGTAAGAGCTGCTGATTCGGATAATAAGCTTCAATTTTAGCATTGTACATCTCTACCGTTCTGCTCCACACATAGTAAGTTTCGGTAAACAAGCGACCCGTATCAAGAGTGAATGCCTTTACAGGAATGTTATTAGAAAAAATGATATGTGAAATCGCCTGATCTTCCCAACTAAAGCTGGTTGAAAAAATAATTTTGCCGGAGAATTCCCGGGCAAGTAGTGCAAGGGCTTCTTGTGGAGGCAAATTTTGTATTCTGCCTGATAAGTCAGAAATTTTATCTTTCAGGGTTTCCATCATCTTTTAATTCCCTATAATCAAATTGTATAGTCTATAGAAAAAGTAGGCAAAGATAAGCAGATTTGGAATTTTTTTTATCATTAAATTGAAATTTGGATCAGCTTCCGGTAATTTTTTTACATTGATGTTCAATTTTTAAGGATCTAAATCTATCAGGAAATCTATCTTTGCCCCCAAATAAATAGTTATGTCAAGTAAGGTGCGTGTTCGTTTTGCTCCCAGTCCAACTGGCGGCTTACATTTAGGAGGTGTTAGAACAGTATTATTCAATTACCTGTTCGCAAGGAACCAGGGCGGTGATTTTATTTTAAGAATTGAGGATACAGATCAAAGCCGGTATGTCTCCGGTGCTGAAGAATATATAATTGAGTGTTTAAAGTGGTGTGGTATTGTACCTGATGAAGGTCCTGGTTTTGGAGGCGAATACGGGCCCTACCGCCAGAGCGAAAGAAAAGCACTTTATCGGGAATACGCAGAAAAACTGGTAGCTGATGGCTATGCCTATTACGCTTTTGATACACCGGAAGAACTTGAAAAAAAACGTGCTGAATTACCCAATTTTCAGTATGGGCATGCCCATCGCAATGAAATGCGAAATTCAATCTCACTAAATCAAACGGAAGTCCGGGAGCTTTTGGAGAAAGAAACACCTCACGTTATCCGGATAAAAGTACCGCAGAATGAAACAATTTCTTTTGATGATATGATTCGCGAAGAGGTGAGTTTTGAAACTTCTTTAGTTGATGATAAGGTTTTGCTCAAAGCTGATGGAATGCCGACGTATCATCTCGCTGTGGTGGTTGATGATTACCTAATGAAGATTACACACGCGTTCAGGGGCGAAGAGTGGTTACCCTCGGCTCCGGTACATTTACTTCTTTGGAAGTACTTGGGCTGGGAAGATTCAATGCCTCAATGGGCTCATTTACCGTTGATCTTAAAGCCAGACGGCCATGGAAAGTTAAGTAAACGGGATGGCGCGCGTTTAGGCTTCCCGGTTTACGCAATGAACTGGACAGATGCTAAATCTAATGAATTAACGGAAGGGTTTAGAGAGATTGGATTTTTACCGGAAGCATTCATCAATCTTTTGGCGATGCTTGGGTGGAATGACGGGACTGACCAGGAGCTTTTTTCAATGGACGAATTGATAAAAAAGTTTTCTATCGATCGGGTAAATAAATCAGGAGCTAAATTCGATTTTGAAAAAGCGAAATGGTACAATGCCGAATGGATAAAAAAGCTGGATTCCCAAAGCTTGAAAGGAAAAGTACTGGAAGTATTTAGATCCGACGGGATTTCAGTTGCAGATGAAAATAAATTATCCGTAGTTATTGATCTGGTAAAAGACCGTTGCATTTTGTTGACAGATTTTATCACTCAAGCAGGTTATTTTTTCTCCGTTCCGAAGGAGTATGACCTGGGTTCGGTTTTACCTAAATGGAATACGGATAAGGCTTCTTTTTTTGTAGCCTATAATGAAATTTTAAACGCTATAAACGATCATTCTCCCACAAATCTTGAAGTTTCGTTTAAGGCTCTAGCAGAGGAAAAGGGGTTAAAGGTGGGTGATGTCATGCTCCCGTTCAGAATTATGCTGGTTGGTGGAAAGTTTGGACCCGCTGTATTCGAAATTGCATCTTTACTTGGGAAAGAGGAAACCATAGGGCGGATTAAAAAAGGAATAGAGAAGATAGAGTCTAATTAATCTGTTTTTTCTTCGTGCTTTAAAATATTTAGCTTCCTTCGGGGAGCTTTTGTTTTTAAGTAGTTTCGTCATCTGCAAGCAGAGTCATCCAGGCTTCAGAGACTTTGCCCAGCTTTAATAGTGATTTAGCCAGGAGGTGCAGGGAATCTCTTCTGAGTTTGCTGTCACTCCTGGTGGCGATTATAAGATTTTGCAAGTCTGCATTTTGCTGGGCGTACTGATTAATACTGGTCTCATTTGGTAATGCGTCTATATTGCCCAACTGGCCAAGGTCATTACCTGTAAAAATTGAGGACTCGCGAATTGATCGAGGTAGGGAATCCACTCCTATTCCGATCTTTTTATTTGGCTTGGATATTTTAAACAAATTTTCTTTTGTTACCCGGCAATACCAATCGCCACCGAGGCGGGCAACCAAATCAATTTTCTCCTGATCAATTTTTTTTTCCGCATCAAGAATTGACGGATTGATATGCATTATTTTAATTTCGGCAAGAATCAGATTTCCAGAGCCCGCCGTATTGCCCAGACTTATAATTTGGTTTACAAAACATTCCAGTTGAACCGGTGATTCAGCAACTCTCGGAGGTTTTACCAATTCAGATATGATTGGTGTTAAGCCTGATTTAACAAATTCGTTCATCCCTCTTGGATATTCAGTACTGGATAAAGAAGTCTGTTGCACAATATCAAAATTCACCAGGTTGATCACACATTCCGGGACCTCTTTAATATTTTCCAGGGTATGTTTGGTTGTATTATCCCTTACCCTTCTTGATGGGGAAAACACGCATATTGGAGGGCTAATGCTAAACAGATTAAAAAAACTGAAGGGACTAAGATTTACATTGCCATCTTTATCGATTGTAGATGCCAAACATATTGGCCTTGGGGCAATAGCGTATTGCAAATATTCCTGCAACTCGGCTGGACTAAGGTCTGAAAGTTTAAGGGTGAACATTTAAACTGGAATTTAATTTCTTGTTTTCCAGAATTGACCAATCGCTGTCTTCTTCAGATATAATGGTGCTTAAGCGGCCAAGGCCTGTGATTTCCATTTCTACTACGTCTCCTTTTTGCAGCCATTGGGAATTATAGTCTGGGTCGTTTAATAATCCTGTGCCATTGAGTTCAAGGAAGCATCCAGTGCCAACGGTTCCAGAGCCTATTAAATCTCCGGGATAGACGTCGCAGCCATATGAGCAACGTTCTATAATCTCTGCGAATGTCCAGTCCATATCTGCCATAGTTCCGCTTGATACTTCTATTCCGTTAACCAGGCATTTCATTTTCAGGTCGAACGCATTTCCTGTGTGATCCTTTTTCGCTGAGACTTTAAAAGGTTCGAGTTCATCGGGTGTGACAAGCCAGGGTCCGATAACTGTTGCAAAGTCTTTCCCTTTAGCAGGTCCAAGGTTTAAAAGCATTTCTTCCATTTGCAGGGTTCGTGCGCTCAGATCATTCATTATCATATATCCAGCTATATATTCATCCGCTTCCGAAGCTTTAATATTGCGACCTTTTTTATTGAGGACAATTGCCACTTCTAACTCAAAATCCAGTTTTTTAAAATGATCCGGCATACATTCAATTTCTCCGGGTCCTTTAATTGAATTATGATTAGTGAAATAAAAAATTGGATACTGATCAAATTCAGGAATCATTTCTACCCTTCTGTTACGCCGGGCTGCAGCAACATGCTGCCTGAAAGCATATGCATCTCGGCACGAAGTTGGGTGTGGTACGGGCGCTAATAGTTCATAAAAAACCTCTTCTTTCGCCTGGAAGCTTCCCGAACGAATATCTCTGTCCACTTGTTTTGCACGAAGCATAATCTCTTCACCTTCCCATAAAAATTTCTTCATGTTTTCGGGGATTAATTTATCGCATGAATTTAAATTGTAGATATGCCCGTTTACAAAAACCCCGAGTTGTTCCTTGTTTTCGGTTTTATAGGAGACTAGTTTCATAAGCTATCAGGCCAGTTCAATTATGTACACAATTTTGTGATTTACGTTGTACGCATTGTCTATATAACCTATTAATCTTAAATTAGTTCTGATTGTAACTATGAACGGGTCTTGTCATCTACCCTGAGATAAGATAATCTGTTCAAGAAGATAATGTATGTTATTGGGTCTGGTTATGGTCCATTCTGATGCACATAAAATCTAAATCCGGGAAAGGTTATGCATAAACACTTTTTCTACTTCTTACTGTTATTAAATCATACCTAATTAATCATTATGCCAGTCTATCATTCTTTGGGAAAAATTCCATCAAAACGGCATACAATATTCCGTAAACCTGATGGTTCATTATATGCTGAAGAGCTGGTTTCCACCGAAGGGTTTTCCAGCTTGTATTCGCTGGTGTATCACGTTTATCCTCCAACTCTTGTAAAGTCATTGGGAGAGGCTTATTCTGTGGAACCGAAAATTGCCCGCGAAAAGCATTTAAAACATACCAGTTTACTGGGATTTAAGGTAGAGGCTGAAGATGATTTCCTGAAAAGCCGGAAGGCCGTCTTGGTTAATAATGACTTACATATTTCCTTAGCTGCGCCTCGCCGGTCTATGACTGATTATTTTTATAAAAATAGTCAGGCGGACGAAATCTTATTTATACATATCGGATCGGGGACCCTGCAAACGGGCTTTGGAAAAATCAGGTTTGGTTACGGCGATTATCTTATTATTCCTCGCGGAACCATTTACCAGATAGAATTCGATTCGCCGGAAAACAGATTATTTATCGTTGAAAGTTTTAGCCCCGTCAGATCACCGCAGCGTTACCTTAATAAATTTGGTCAGATGATGGAACAATCGCCTTATTGCGAAAGGGATATCAGGCGGCCGGCAGATTTGGAAACCCATGATGAAAAAGGGAATTTTAGAATATTGATTAAAAAGCAGGGAATGATCTACCCTTACACTTATGGAACCCACCCTTTTGATTTTGTTGGATGGGATGGATTTCATTATCCATGGTCACTTTCAATACATGATTTTGAACCAATAACCGGACGCATCCATCAGCCTCCTCCTGTTCATCAAACTTTTGAGGGGAATAATTTTGTTATTTGTTCATTTGTGCCAAGGAAGTTCGATTACCACCCGCTGTCAATCCCTGTTCCTTATAATCATAGTAATGTGGATAGTGACGAGCTTTTGTATTATGTTGACGGCGACTTTATGAGCCGTAAGTCTGTAGTCAAAGGGCAGATCACTCTTCATCCCGGCGGTATTCCTCATGGCCCGCATCCCGGGACTGTTGAACAGTCTATCGGTAAAGAATCTACAGACGAACTTGCAGTAATGATAGATCCTTTCAGGCCGCTAATGCTTACTGATGAGGCTTTGAAAATCGAGGATGCGAATTATTATAAGAGTTGGGGGGAAGGGTAAATCGATGGAAAAGAAAACAGATCAAAACAATGCTCAGGATTTTCTGCCTTTAAAGGGCACTGACTATGCTGAGTTCTATGTAGGAAACGCCAAACAAGCAGCCTATTTTTATAAAACAGCCTTCGGGTTTCAAAGTCTTGCCTATGCCGGGCCAGAAACTGGCGTGCGAGACAGAGCTTCCTATGTTTTGCAACAGGGCAAAATAAGGCTTGTATTAACATCTCCTCTTCACTCCGACAGTTACGTATCCGATCATATTAAAAAGCATGGTGACGGGGTGAAAGTTTTAGCCTTATCGGTAGAAGATGCTTTTGATGCTTTTGATCAAACGGTAAAACGGGGTGCAATTTCATACCAGGCACCTCAAACGTTAAGTGATGAATGGGGAGAAGTTAGAACGAGTGGTATAAAATTGTATGGGGAAACGGTCCATGTGTTTGTTGAACGGAAAAACTATAGTGGTCCCTTTTTGCCTGGTTATAAAGTATGGAATTCCAGCTATAATCCAACGCCTACCGGCCTTTTGTTTATCGATCATTGTGTGGGGAATGTGGGCTGGAACCGGATGAATAATTGGGTCAACTTTTATGAAAATGTATTGGGCTTTAAAAATATTCTGACTTTTGATGATAAAATGATTTCTACCGAATATTCTGCTCTAATGAGTAAGGTGATGAGTAACGGTAATGGCTTTGTGAAGTTTCCGATCAACGAGCCTGCTGAAGGCAAAAAAAAATCCCAGATAGAGGAATACTTAGAGTTTTATGAAGGTGAGGGTGTTCAGCATATGGCTTTGGCGACAGATGATATCGTAGCAACGGTTACTGAGTTGAAGAAGCGGGGCGTTGAGTTTTTACCCATCCCAAATACGTATTACAATGATCTGCTTGAGAGGGTAGGTCATATTGATGAAGATTTGGGACCTTTAAAATCCCTGGGAATATTGGTAGACAGGGATGATGAAGGATATTTATTACAAATATTTACAAAACCTTTGGAAGATCGTCCAACAGTGTTTTTTGAAATTATACAACGCAAAGGCGCCCGTTCTTTTGGAGCTGGGAATTTTAAAGCCTTATTTGAAGCTATAGAACGTGAGCAGGAGATGAGAGGAAATCTTTAAGTGGTGCAAAGTTCAGGATCTCAATCCCTGGTTAACGAGATTTTGCTGAATTGGATGTTCAATAAGATAAAACCCATCCGAAATTAATTTTTTTAATTCAGGCTTTTCGACTGTCTTTTGTTTCAAAAATTTTCTGATTTTCATAGCAGCCTCGTGTTCAGAATTTTCATGTTCTAAAATTTCCAGTATTTCTAATGCGCATAACCAGTCATCTTTATGCTGAGTTGATATTTTATCAAATAAACCTACTAGTAAATTAAAGTCTTTCCTGCACTGCCTGATATCTCTGACCTGCTGATAAATTTGATGTAATCGGATTGTTTTATCATCATAATGAGGATGGTATGTTACCCGGTTTGATTTGTAAACGATTTCTTCAAACGCATCCTTATCAGCAGCTCCGCAATAAACTGAAGTAATTTTAGCGCCAGCAGCCATGTTAAATAATCCCGATTTAGGGGCGAAAAGGGTTTCACTTGACGGGCCTGTTACCATGCAGTCACTAAATTGTATCAACAGGATTTTACTATCAGCTGATTCGATCTTATTAATTATCCCCGAAACAGTCAGGCCACTTTCAAATTTAAGCACGGTACGAGCACCTATTTCAATTCCTGCTTTTATTAGATCGGCTTGATCAAAATCCTCGATTGGCTTGGAATAGTTTTTTAACTTTCCAATCGGTGAACTGAATCCCTGACGATAATAATCCTTTCCATGCTCTGCCAGCTGTTTGTTATTTAAAGCTAAAGCTGTTGGGCCGGTTGTTTTAATAAAAAAAGGGTTATTGTCACCATAGCTTAAAACATTTGAAAATCTACCTGATACCTGAATACCCGAGCTATAAACTGCAGTGCATGTATTTCCTGACTCGATGGCTTTTTTTATGCCATGTGTCCCGCCTATTCTAAATGACATGGTATCAGCATACGCTTCAAGGACATTAATGAGATTCTGAAATTCTGAAGTTACAAATAGCTGTGGTTGTGGTTGCGTTATATCATAAGGATAATTCACAGCATCGAGAGTATACCAGATTTTTTTTACTTCGGGGTTCATGCAGGATGCACTTTCTCCGATCGAGGATAATAATCCGGCCCCATAAATTTTAGGATCCTCCAATGTTCCGATAAGACCATATTCCACGGTCCACCAATGAAGGCGGCTAAGCAAAGCCATTTCAGATGGTTCCCCTATATTTTCCTGGCAATGAGCCACCAATTCTTCCGCTTGCCTAATTTCAGTGATATCAACATCAGGCATTTCCTTTAAAATTGATAATGCCCGTATAGCTTCATACAATTCGAAATCCTGAGCAGAAAACATAGCTTTTGCCCCAATCGAACCGAAATAACTTAAATATTCATGATATTTTTTGTCTGCGATTATCGGAGCATGACCAGCAGATTCATGGATAATATCAGGCGCCGGGGTATATTCAATATGCTTTAGCTGACGTATATCGGCTGCGATAACCAAAACGCGGTATGCCTGATATTCCATAAATGCGGATGGAGGAATAAACCCATCAACTGTAACTGCTCCCCAGCCTATTTTCGAAAGCGCATCATTCATTTCTTGCAAATGCGGAATGTATTCGATAGAAAGCCCTGCTTTTTGGAGTCCTGGTATATAGGGATAGTAGGCTACATCTTTAAGATAACTATAATTTTGTCGCATGACGTATCGCCACACAGCCTGATCTATAGGTGTATAATGCTCGTATTGCTGATCTACTATAAATTGCTTTAAATGACTTGGGAGTGCAGCAACCTGAGGATTGTTAAAGTCATTAAACGTAGCCATATGACCAGATGTTTAAAGTTTAACAGACAAATTAAGAATTTGGGTTAGTTTAAATCAAAAAAGTTGTTGCAGATTTATTTTCGATCCATGATTTTGTTAATGGATAAGCAAGTTTAAACCAGACCGTAAACTGATTTTCATCGTTTTCAATGAGCTTGTCTATTTCAGACAATGATAGCCATTTATATTCGTCAACTTCTTCGGGGTTGGGAATAACGGCTGCGTTATGAGTACCTACAAAAACATGATCGAATTCGAATTCGGTGAGGCCATTTTCAAATTCTGCGCGGTATGTAAATGCACCTATTTCTGTTAAAGGGCAATTAAACCCCATTTCTTCTGGCAAACGCCTGTTGGCGGCTTCTATAGTGCTTTCATCAGGGGCTGGGTGACTACAGCAGGCGTTTGTCCATAATCCCGGCGAATGATATTTTGAAGATGCACGTTTTTGCAAGAGCATCTCTTGATTATTGTTTATGATAAATATAGAAAAGGCTCTGTGTAATAAGCCTTTTTGATGAGCCAATATTTTTTCCATCACACCAGTCTGCTGATCATTCTCGTCAACAAGAATTACATAGGATCGCGCCATATTAAATTAAATTAAGCTGATTGCGTAAACCTGCTTTTAAAACAATAACCATTTTCATGTGATTCGGAATGCGTACTCTTTCCTTTAGAATAGTTTTGGAACTGGTTTTTTTTACTTTTTTAAACAGCGCCAAATAATATCTGTATGCCACGTATACTCCAAAGCGAGAATTTAGAGGTAATCGTTTAATCCCTGTGTGAGCCAATCTAAAGTCTGTTTCTATATCTTTTTCAATGGATTGCTTTAAATTATTATTAAATGTGGAAGATTTAAATCCTGGAAAATAAGTCCGTTTCAGATCTTCAACATCTGACTGCAAATCACGTAAGAAGTTAATTTTTTGAAATGCTGATCCCAGAGCTTTAGCATACACTTTCAGAGAATCAAAAAGAACTTTGTTTCCATCACAAAATACATACAGGCACATTAATCCCACCACTTCTGCAGATCCGTATATATATTCCATAAACTCCGATTGGTTTGTATAGACAGATTTATTTAGATCTTTTTCCATGCTTTCAAAGAAAGCTTCTATAAGTTCATTTTCTATATTGTATCGATTCACCGTTTGTTGAAAGCTTTGAAGTATTGGATTTAGGCTGATGCCGCTTTTAATGGAATCAAAAGTGTCTTTTTTGAAATTCTCCAATAATTGCTGTTTATCAAAGGCGTGAAATGTATCAACGATTTCATCAGCCAGACGTACCATCCCGTAGATCGAACAAATTGGTTTGCGTATGTCTGAACTGAGTAATTGAATCGCTGAATAAAACGATGTGCTGTACAATTGCGTAACCGACTTACTACATGCTGATGAGAAAAAATCAAATTGTGCTACTGTATTCATAAGTCAGAACTGTTAGATAAAACTAAGATAACTCAATTTAGTTTCTCTCTTTGCAAATTAGAACAAAAAAATACTAAAAATGAATATAATAGTTGTAAATTTAATTTCGTTATATGTATTCACTCTATCGGGAATTAATAGCCTTATCAGAAGACTTTGAGCATGAGTTTCAAGGGGAGAGCCGTAATTTATCTAATTTTTCCCAATGGCTTTCTGAAAAATTTAGCTGCTCTGATCAATTAAAAACTATTGCGGTTAACTGGGAAGGAAAAGAAAAAGGCCGTTCCGCTGAAAGTATAATCAATACGTCCTTAGTGCACTTGTACCGTTATGCGAAAATTTACAGCAAGATTGCAATAGCAGACTCGCCTTTCTCAACCATAGATGATGTGATATTTCTCATCAATCTGCTTCATTCTGGCGGAATGACAAAGACTCAATTGATTGAAATGAATATTCATGAAAAGTCGACCGGGATTCAAATTATAAACAGACTCTTAGCTTTAGGATTTATTTATGAAACACAAAATGAAAAGGATCGAAGAAGTAAGAAAATTTCAATAACCGAAGCGGGAAAAACTGCTTTAAATGCTAAAATAGATAAAATTAGAACTGCCAGCAAGACGGTGGTTGGGAATTTAAATGATCAGGAAAAAAATCAATTAATTCTTCTGCTGCAAAAACTTGAATCTTTTCACCAGGAAAATCTTCAAGGAAAACCCTAATAAATTAATCGCAGATAACCATCTTTGAAAAGCTACTCTTTACAGGCTATCGCAGATATCTCAACGTTAACGCCTTTAGGCAATCCGGCAACAGCAACGGTTTCGCGGGCAGGGAAATCGCTTGTAAAATAGGAGCCATAAATTTCATTTACCCTTGGAAAGAGTGACATGTCTGATAGAAATATGGTTGTTTTAACAATGTCATTGAAAGAATAATCAGCTTCGGAAAGTACTTCTTTAAGGTTACTCATTACCTGATGACTTTCTTCTTCAACAGATGTCATAACCAGCTCATTCGTTTGGGGATTGATGGCTATTTGCCCAGATATATATAATACATTATTTACTAAAACCGCTTGATTATATGGCCCGATTGGTGCTGGGGCCTTTGTTGTGTTTATTATTTTTTTCATCAGATATATTTGTCTTTTAGTGGGCACTAGCTGATTGTGCCAGGGTCATTGCTTTCGGAAGGCGTATGTCACAGGTTCCATCGTTTATGATGTTAACCATTCAATTAATTTGTAAATAATTCCTGCCAAGAATACAAGAATCGCGGTTGCATTAATGAAATGCATTACCCTGAGGTTGAAGTTTACGGGCCGGTTCGGATTCTTGTTTCTAAAGAAATACATATTACAAATTTAAATAATTCTCCTTACACATGTTCCAGCCGCCTATAAAAAAATGGTTATAAAAAAAGAGGGCTTCTGTATAGAAGCCCTCTCATGATAATATGCTTAAAACTATATTATCTTATTTTTTAATTTCAACACGACGGTTTTGGATACGACCTTCTTCAGTTTCGTTAGAAGCTACTGGACGGCTTTCACCGAAAGCTTTAACAGTAAGACGGTTTGCATCAACACCAGAGTTAACTAAGTAAGTTTTTACTGAATTAGCTCTGTCTCTTGAAAGATTCATGTTGTAAGAATCAGTACCTTCTGCAGAAGCGTGACCTTCTAAAGCTGCAGTAGAACTAGAATTAGCTCTCAACTCAGCAGAAACTGCATCTAAAACTGGGTAAGATGAAGTCTTAAGAACTGAACTGTCGAATTCGAACTGGATAACTGAACCAACAGCACCTGGAGTTGTTAAAGAAGTTTCCGGGTGAACTAGAGGACAACCAGATCCATCAACTACAGTACCTGCAGGAGTTCCTGGGCATTTGTCGAATCTGTCAGCAACGCCATCGCCATCAGCATCAGCTGATAATTGGTTTACTGTGTTTTCTAAAGTGCTTACACGAGTTTTTAAAGCTTCAACTTCCTGACGTAAAGTAGGATCTTTTAATTCATCATACATTAAAGCAACAGGGTTAGTCCACTCTAAGCTAGGTTTTGCAGAGCTTCCAAGAGAAAACTCAAGACCAGCATATCCGTAAGACCATTTGTCTTTGTTTGAGGCACCATTTCTCCATTGACCGTCTAGGTTGTCAGCATCAAGGAAGTTTGCATCATAACCTAAGTTTAAGGCTACTCTGTTTCCTAATTTAAAGTTAACACCAGCTCCGATAGGAATGTATAACTCGCGAACGTTTTGATCATCTTCGTTAGCAGCGTTAGGATATGCTTTGTATTTTGCTAATCCTGCACCACCTTGTACGAAGAAGTTAACTGCGTTCTCTCTTCTTAAGAAATCAATAGTTCCAACATTTACAACTCCTTTTAATGCAAGAGCATAATGAAGTTCAGTATTGAAGCTTGCAGGTACATTAGCTGGACGTGGAGATCTTCCTTCGTTTGTTGCGTAGTCACCTGAGATATTTCCTCTGTGGAAATCTAATTTTAATGCGAAAGAAGGTGCAAGTTGCTTTTTCAAGAAAGCGCCATAACCTAATTCTGCGTTCCAATCGCCATAATCATTTGTACCAAAAGGGATAATTGGAGATAATACACCCGCATTAACACCAATAGACCATGTTCTGTACTGTCCTCTTCCGCCAAACACTGTAGCAGTCGAGCTCGTTGTTGTAGTTGTCTCCTGAGCCGTGGCAGCTAGACCTACCAGCGTCACCATTGTGCAAGCAACAACTTTTTTAATTGTAGAATAATTCATGCTTTGTTTTTTTTAAGGTTAAACAATTTTAATTGCGTAATTTTTCACAAAATTAATTATAAGTTTGATATCACCAAATATTTGTCAAATACCATTCCTATTATTCTGCTAAACACAACAAATATAAAAAGGTTTATCTTTTATTTAAATTTGTTTTTAATTATGAAGTATAACCCTATTGATCAAAACTTGTTTAAGACGAATCGCGATAATTTTATAAGTAATCTGAAAATCAATGCTATAGCTATCTTCAATTCTAATGATGAATATTTACGCAGCGGGGATCAAACTTTTCCTTTTAAACAGAACGCAGATTTTTTTTATTTGTCGGGCATTGATCAGGAGCAGTCAATTTTACTGTTATTTCCCGATTGTCCTAATAAATTATACAGAGAAGTCCTTTTTTTAAGACAGACAAATGAGCACATCGCTGTTTGGGAAGGTCATAAACATACTCAACAGCAGGCAAAAGAGATTTCCGGGATTGAGAGCGTTTTTTGGCTCGATGAATTTTGGAGTATTTTACCAACAATAATTCATTACGCAGATACAATTTATCTGAATACTAACGAAAATGACAGATCAATTCCTGAAGGATCATCCCGCGATCTTCGGTTCATAAGCCAGCTAAAGGATAGGTATCCTCTTCATGAGTATAAAAGAGCTGCCCCGATTTTGCGTCAATTGCGTGCTGTGAAATCGAAGACGGAGGTTTCTTTAACAGAAAAAGCATGCAGTATTACAGGTGATGCGTTTAGAAGAATATTAAAATTTGTAAAGCCAGGCGTTAAAGAGTACGAAATTGAGGCTGAGATAATACATGAATTTATCCGTCAGGGAGCCACAGGTCATGCATATTCGCCCATTATTGCTTCCGGGAAAAATGCGAACATTCTTCATTATACTGACAATAATCGGGTTTGTAAGGACGGGGATGTGATCCTTTTTGATTTTGGAGCCGAGTATGCCAATTATAATGCCGATTTGAGCCGTTCGATACCGGTTAATGGAAAGTTTACGAAACGACAGCGAGATGTGTATAAGGCAGTCCTGCATGTTATGCGAGAGGCTAAAACGATGCTTTTAGCCGGAACAATATGGAATGAATATCATGAAGAAGTAGGGAAAATAATGACAGATCAGCTTGTTCAGTTGGGTTTGATAAATAAATTTGAGCTTGATAGGCAGGATTCTTCAATTCCTCTATATAAAAAGTACTTTATGCATGGAACTTCTCATCACCTGGGATTGGATGTACATGATTTTGCCAGCAGGTATAAACCTTTCGAACCAGGAAACATATTAACCTGCGAACCTGGTATTTATATTAAGGAAGAAGGCTTAGGGATACGCCTCGAAAATGATATTTTGATCACCGAAAATGGAAACATTGATTTAATGGCAGATATCCCAATTGAGCCTGAAGAAATAGAAGATATCATGAATTCTTAACTTTTGTATTAACGAATTTATATAGATTGAAACCCGCCTTTTTTGATGCTTCAGTAATTTCCTGCTGAAGCATTTTTTTATCTAGATCGGCCATCCTTTTTTCCTGAATAAGTTTCCATGCTTTTTGAGCTAACAAATATGAATTGTCGGCAGAGGTATGATTATACTCTTTAATAAATGCGGTAATTTGCGAAATCCCATCTCCACTTGTAGCGATAGTTTTGAAAACGGGAATCTGGCTATTCCTGGTAAGCTTCTGGAGATTGTTCGCAAACTGTTCCGCTCCCTCCCGGTCGGACTTGTTTACTATAAAGGCATTCCCAATTTCCATAATACCAGCTTTTATCGATTGAACTTCATCTCCAGATTCGGGAACCAAAACCACAAAGGTAATGTCAGCAAGTCCTGCAATCTCAACTTCCGATTGACCCACTCCTACTGTTTCCAATATAATATAATCGAAACCGGACGCTCTTAATACATCAGTCATTTCAATTATTTTACCCGATAAGCCTCCAAGAGAACCTCTTGTTGCAATAGAACGGATGAACACATTAGAGTTAGTGGAAAGATTTTGCATCCGGACTCTATCTCCCAGTAATGATCCAAAGCTGAATGGAGAGCTTGGATCTACTGCTAAAACAGCAATACGAGAGACGTCCTTTAACAACTCATCAATTAATTTAGCTATTAAGGTGCTTTTTCCGGCTCCGGGCGGACCCGTAATACCTATTATATGAGTGGCAGGAGAGATTTGTAAGTTTTTGAGAAGATCATCAGCACCTTCTAATCCATTTTCCACAATAGTAAGTTCACGAGAAACTTCCCGAAAGTTTTTGAAATTGGGCTTTTCTATTTTTTTAGACATGTTTTAGATTTATCCGACTAGCCGAAGTTAACAATTAAGTGACCTCTTAATACCGTTGTTTATATAAGCTTGTAACAAAGTAGGAATTATGCCCGTTTTAGTAGAAAATTTTTCAGCAAAGCCAGGCGGGGTATTAAATAAATGCAAAACCATTGATAAAATTTATCTTTGCCGATTAGCAAGATTATGATATATGAAAGTAGCAGGTTTTACTTTTATTAGAAATGCTGTAAAAAATGATTATCCGATTGTAGAAGCAATTTTGTCAATCCTACCGATCTGTGACGAATTTGTCGTTGCTCTGGGAAATTCTGAAGATGAAACAGAAAAGTTAATAAGGGATATAGATTCGCCAAAAATTAGAATAATTCATTCCGTATGGGATGACGCTATCCGGGAAGGCGGGGCGGTTTTCGCCGCTGAAACGGATAAGGCATTTCAGGCAATATCTGCCGATGCCGATTGGGCCTTTTATATTCAGGGTGATGAATGTGTGCATGAAAAATATCATGACCTCATCAGAAGGGAAATGAAAGAGAATTTAAGTGAAAGTCAAATAGAAGGCTTATTATTTAAATATTTGCACTTCTATGGCTCATACGATTATTATGGGAGTTCAAGACGTTGGTACAGACGTGAAATAAGAATACTTAGAAATAATAAATCCATTCATTCTTACCGTGATGCCCAGGGCTTCAGATTGAATAATAGAAAAATCAATGTAAAACTTATTGATGCCTACATTTATCATTATGGCTGGGTCAAGCCCCCTTCAGGCTTAAAAAACAAAGTGCGAAACTTTAATAAGTTTTATCACGACGATCAATGGATTGAAAAGCATGTTCCAGAAGCTGTAGATTTTGATTATAAAAATGCGGACAGGTTAGTACGCTTTACTTCTTCTCACCCAAAAGTGATGCAAAACCGGATTGATGCGGTTAACTGGACTTTGAATATTGACCTGAAAAAGTTGGAAAGAAAAATGCCTTTAAGGCGTAAAATGCTCCAGTTTGTTGAAGGCCTAACCGGCTGGCGGGTAGGCGAATACCGGAATTACCGAATAACAAAATAAGATGATTTATAAGAAAAGTATTTCTATAATAATTCCTAATTATAACGGAAGGAATTTATTAGAGGAGTATCTTCCATATACTTTTGAGGCTATTAGCAAAGCTGGGGTAAAGTTTGAGCTTATCATTGTTGACGATTGTTCCACAGATGATTCAGTAGCATTTATAAAGTCAGCCTATCCGGAAGTTAAATTGCTGATTAACGAAGCAAATAGAGGATTTTCTTACTCTTGTAATCAAGGAATAACTATTTCTGAAAATGAGCTTATACTTCTGTTAAATTCAGATGTGAAACTTAGTCCGGACTATTTTGAACCGCAGTGGAAATACTTTGCAGAGTCGGATACTTTCGGTGTGATGGGGAGGATTATTGATATGGAAGGTGATAGAATTCAGGATGCTGCAAGAATTCCCAAATTTCACGGCTTTAAAATAAAAACAGAGTTTTATTACACCCTCGATCCTGAAAATAAGAACTATTCATTTTATTTGTCTGGTGCCAATGCTCTGATTGATGCGAAAAAACTTAAGCAGATTGGAGGCTTTAATGAATTGTTCTCTCCTTTTTATGGCGAAGATCTTGAGCTGAGTTTAAGGGCGTGGCGCTTAGGTTGGAAATGCTATTATGAGCACCAGTCGGTATGCAGACATAAAGCCTCGGCCAGTACAAATAATTATAAAACGCCTCAATGGGTTAAACGAATTTATTACCGTAACCGGTTTTTTGTACATGCAATTCATTTAAGTGGCGTTTCTTTAGTATTTTGGATTCTTCAAATAACTTTTATCGACCTGTTTCCTAGGTTGTTAGCGGGTAATTTATGGATGTGGAACAGCTACAACGACTTGCTTTCGAATATTAAAGAGATTAAAAAAAGTAAAAGGGAATTAAGGACTCAAATGATGTCGAGAGGAAAAGAAATAACATTGCTAAATATTGTTAAGATCATTAATGATTCATTAAAAGGGAAAGAGGTCATTCGACTTAATTAATCGCACTAATGCCACCAAGAAGTATAAAAACACGGCCGCACTACAGGTATAAATATTCCATTTGCACTCTTGTGACAAACATGTTAGAGTATAATGAAATGGTTACCTCATTTATCGATGCTGGATTTACGGAAGAATTTTGTGAGTTTTTGTATGCTGATAATTCGAAGGAAAATGTGTTCGATGCCTTTGGTGGGATAAACCGCTTTTTACAGGAGGCAGAAGGAAGATATATTATTCTCTGTCACCAAGATATTTTACTTCATGATGATAATATTTCTGTTTTAGAGAAGAGGATCGAGGAAATGGACGCTTTGGATCCTCATTGGGGGATTTTAGCGAATGCCGGAGGGATAAATTTGAAACATGTAGCCATGCATGTTACACAAAAAACGGGGCACAGACTTATTGAGACAAAGTTACCCTTAAAGTCGATTAGTTCTGATGAGAATTTCATCCTGGTCAAAAATGAGGCGAATCTGGCCTTATCCTCAGACTTACAAGGATTTCATTTATATGGAACAGACATCTGTCTCATCGCAGATATTTTAGGGTTTAACTCCTACATAATAGACTTCAACGTACTTCATAAAAGCGATGGAAATCCAGATAAAGGCTTTTATAAAATGCGAACCGCTTTAAAGAAAAAATATCGGAGCGCCTTTAAGAGCAGATTTATGTCCACCACCATAACCCGTTTTTATATTTCAGGAAATTCATTAAGTTCCAGTGCTTATAATACAGCTCTTCTTCTATTCCTTGCCCGTCAATATTATAAGATTTTTAAACCTAAAAAAGGCTATCATCTAAAGAAATAGCTACTTTACTAATTTTTTTGCCATTAATTATTGGACATCGATAAAATTATAATAATCGGTGCAATAGATTTAACTTTACGATTTAATGAAAACATACTTCAGGCTATTATCCTTCGCGAAACCTATAGAGAAATTCGCGATTCCTTATATAATTACTACCCTCTTATTTGTTCTTTTTAATACATTGAATTTCGCATTACTAGCGCCACTTTTACAGGCCTTATTAGCCCCTGAAAATTCGAAGGATTTGATATTGACAAAGCCTGATCAATGGGATTTGATGGCTAATTTTAAGTACTACTTAAATATTGTTACATCAGAGTATGGCAGGTCGAATGCGTTAAAGGCTGTTTGTGCTATTCTGATTTTCGCTAATTTTCTAACCAATATTTTCCGTTACTTTTCCCAAAAGGTGATGGAAGATTTAAGGGCTCATACTCTCCTGAATTTTCGTAATGCTATATTTCGTAATATTATGGACCTGCATTTAGGCTATTTTAGCAATGAGCGTAAGGGAGATATTATTTCCAAGGTTTCTTCGGATGTACAGGTTGTTCAGTTCTCTGTAACCAGCACATTGCAAGTCGTGTTTAAAGAGCCTGTTACTCTAATTGTCTATTTAACAGTTCTATTTAATATTTCTGTGGAACTCACATTTTATTCCCTCTTAATATTCCCCGTGTCAGGATTTGTGATCTCCAGGATTGTTAAAAGATTAAAAAGCCAGGCTGCAAGTTCTCAGCGATCTCTGGGATTAATGATTGGGTTTTTAGATGAAGCGTTAACCGGGATTAAAATAATAAAAGCTTTTAATGCGACTGAATATATAAAGAAAAGGTTTTACAATGAAAATAGGTATTATACCCGTCTAACAAAGTCTATGGCCAGGCGACAACAGCTTGCATCGCCAGTGTCTGAATTCTTAGGAGTTTCCATGGTGGCAGGAATAGTTCTCTATGGAGGATCCCTGATTTTATCGGGAGAATCGAACCTGGATGCTCCCGCATTTATCGCATATATCATTCTCTTTTCTCAGGTTTTACGTCCTGCAAAGGCAATAACCGATTCATTTAGTAATATTCATTCAGGAATTGCAGCCGGTGAACGGGTATTAGAGGTTATAGATACTAAACCAGCTATAGAGGATTCTCCCGATGCAATCATTATTAATGGTTTTACAGACAAGATAACTTTCCAGAATGTTTCGTTTTCCTATTCAGACAAATTGATTTTAGATCGAATTTCCATAGAGATTCCAAAAGGACAAACAGTTGCATTAGTTGGTCCTTCGGGCGGCGGGAAGTCTACTTTAATGGATCTGATTCCAAGATTTAATGAACCGCAATCGGGAATTGTATGTTTTGATGGAATAGATATTAAAGAAATTCAATCGATATCACTAAGAGATCAAATCGGTTTTGTAAATCAGGAATCAATCCTGTTCAATGATACTATATTTAATAATATTTGTTTTGGCAAGCCTGATGCCAGTGTTGAAGAAGTAGAAAGAGCATCTAAAATTGCTAATGCCCATGACTTTATTCTTAAAACAGAAAATGGCTATCAGACCAACATCGGTGATCGCGGTATGAAACTTTCTGGCGGACAGAAGCAGCGGATTAATATAGCAAGGGCTGTCTTAAAGAATCCGTCGATTCTGTTGTTAGATGAAGCCACATCGGCGTTAGATACAGAATCTGAAAAACTGGTTCAGGATGCACTTAACAAATTAATGAAAAATCGTACGACACTTATTATTGCACACCGGTTAAGCACCATACAAGGCGCTGATAAAATAATTGTTCTCGAAGCAGGAAAAGTGATAGAACAAGGTTCACATACACAGTTAATAGAGTTAAATGGCCTGTACCGTCGATTAATTGATATGCAGACCTTTGTTGACTAAAATACTCGAATTATGATAGATGGAGGAAAGAGACTGTTAATGCCGTTATCTCCTGAGCCTGCCGTGTCAATAATAACAGTCATAAAAAATGCAGGAGGTTACTTAGAGAAATTCCTTAAGGATATAGATAGTTTTCTTAGTGATGAAGTAGAGTTGGTAATAGTAGATGGGGGTAGTACCGATCAAACCTGCGAGCTTTTACAAGCAGATCAAAAGATTATAGATTATTGGATAAGCGAACCGGACAAAGGAATTTATGATGCTATGAACAAGGCGACCCAATTAAGTAGAGGCCAGTGGTTATTGTTTTTAGGGGTTGACGATAATTTGTTAGAGGATTTTTCCATTATGAAATCAAATCTGCAGATGCATGATACAATTTATTATGGGAATGTAATTCATAATGGGAAGAAAATAATTAGCAAGGCAACCTCGATTGCGCTATCGAAGTTTAATATCTGTCATCAAAGCATATTCTATCCCAAAAGAGTTTTCGAAAAATATAGTTATAAGCTCAAGTATCCGGTATGTTCAGATTATTATTTAAACATCCAATGTAAGGGGGATCCAGATTTTAAGTTTCATTATTACGATTTGGATATCGCTGATCACGCCGACGGCGGATTTTCATCTCAGGTTGGGGATAAAGCTTTTATTGAGGACAAAGAAAGTTTAATCAGAGATAATTTGGGCTTTTATACTTTAATGAAATATCGGATCTGGAATTTTAAAAAAAGGATAAGTACTAAGTTGAAATTCTTAATATCAACGCCTCGTCTATGATTCCTTTATATCCTGATTCTAAAATTTATATCTTTTGCACCGCTAACTTTGCAACGGGAGGCCCGGAAGCTTTACATCAACTTGCGTATCATTTGAAGTTAATAGGACATAAGCATGTTTTTATGTATTATCTTTTTCCGGATAATAATAAAACGGCAAATCCCGTGCACCCATTTTATAAGAACTACAATACTGTTATCGTTAATGAAATTGAAAACAGGGTAGAAAATCTAATAATCTTGCCTGAAACTTATTTAGACCCTGTCTTTGATATATCATTCAGCGAAGTTAGAAAAGCAATCTGGTGGCTAAGTGTTACTAATTATTATAAAATTTTAATCCCTCAAATCCGGAGGGCAAAAAGAAAGCCAATTTATTGGATCAGGTTATTATATAATCCTGTTAAGTTTGGCACATTTAAAGAGTTAAAGAAGAGGAAATTATATCATATTGCTCATTCCTATTTCTCTCAGGTTCATTTACTCGAAAACGGGATAAATCCAGATGGAAGAATATCTGATTATATGAATCAGACATTTTTTAAAATGGCTGACAAAGCAGCGATAAAGGAGGACCTGATTTTATATAATCCAAAAAAAAATGACAAGTTCTTACAAACGGTAATTTCCCATTGTCCCGATTTAACCTGGATTCCTTTAATTGACATGTCTCCATCAGAGATTGCTGATTGGATGAACAGAAGCAAGGTCTACATTGATTTTGGGTACCATCCTGGAAAAGAGAGAATGCCAAGGGAAGCATGTATTATGAAATGTTGTTTGATTATTGGTAAAGAAGGTTCTGCAAAATATCCTGAGGATATGCCTATCCCTGAACAATATAAGTTTGAGAAGGATCTAAGAGAAATAGGAGCAATTACTAAAAAGATTTATGATTGCCTGAATAAGTATGAAGAAACAGTCCATGATTTTGATGAATACAGGAGTATTTTATTTGCGGAAGAAGAGAGATTTGAAATAGATATTCAAAAAACGTTTCAGTTGAATTATAGAATAAAATAATGTACATTCAGAATAGGAATAAATTCAGATTAACACGTTTCCTGATTTTTAAACTCAGTTGGCTTTTTAGTTTTTTTTCAAAATGTAGAAAGAGCCGGAAGCGATTGTTAGTCGTAAAGCTGGATGCAATTGGTGATTACATTTTATTTCGAAATTATTTAGAACTATTAAAAAGATCGGAAAAGTATAGTTCTTACGATCTAGAACTAGTTGGGAATAGTAAATGGAAAGATTTAGCAATGGAATATGATTCACAATTTGTATCCAAATTTTTCTTTATAGATCCTGAAAAGCTTTATGAAAAGCCTTTAACAATAATTAATTTTGCGAGGAGGTTGTTTACTAGAAAATATGAGGTAGTTATCCAATCTACATATTCACGTACTTTAATGGGAAATGCGGTGTGTGGATTTGCCGCGGGAAAAGAGTCAGTAGCTTACAATAGTTTCGGCGAACTTGACCCTAAATATAAACGTAAGACGGATAAGTTCTACTCTAGCCTAATAAATTTACCAGTAAGCCTGGTTCATGAAACAGAACTCAATCACTACTTTTTTGAGAGGTTGCTAGGATCAGAGCTATCATTTGCAAAGCCTACTGTGCCTGTAAATAAAAAGAAGCGAGAAGGCATATTAATATTTCCTGGATCAAGTACAGCGAAGAAGAACTGGGAAAAGGATAAATTCATTGAAATCATTAATCGTATTTTATTAAATACCAATGAACAAATCATAATAGGAGGTGGCGTATTGGAAGTTCCCATAGCGGAGGATATAATTAGAAGTAATATATCTCCAAGAATAAAAAACAAAGCCGGTGCTACCTCTCTCAAGGACTTTGTAGATTTAATAGCAAGCTCATGTTTTGTAATAACCAACGACACGAATGCGGTGCATATTGCTATAGCCGCTGATACTCCCGTGGTAGCGATAGTTGGAGGCGGCCACTTTAAACGTTTTCTACCTTACCCTGAGTACTTCGCAAGTAAGCCAATATGCATTTTTTCGGAGATGCCCTGCTATAATTGTAATTGGAGTTGTGATTATATAACTAGTGATTCTGAACCTTTTCCTTGCATATCAAATGTGGGTGTGGAAGAAGTTTGGTCCTCCGTAATAAAATATTGTAATGCGATGCATTAGATCGGCTATTTTTCAGCGGTGAAAAATGTCATCTCTTTCTGAATAACCTCGTCAGCCAGATTATCGTCATCTTCATGAAATATACAGAGATCGTAGTAAAAAAAGGCGCTTTCTCCTTTTGGTAGGTAATCATATAACTGATTGATCGTTAATGTATCCTTTGTGGTAATTGACAGCAAAAATTTGCCAAAATTATCATAGTATAATATTTTCTTATAGCCCAATTTAGCGAGATCATCAAATATTTTTATGGCGTCATCTCCTTGCTCTTCTATGTAAGATGCATCATATTCAAAAAAAAGCACAGGTTTTAATTGCCTAAGGTAACTAAAAGAACCTCTTAATATTTTTAGATCAAATCCATCAGTATCTATTTTCAGTAGTTTTACATTAGTTAAGCTATGATGCTGAATAAAATCATCCAGCTTTTCTACATCAATTAACTTCTTACTGTCTGTACGTAGTGTTGCTGTACCCTCATCGGCAGAAATATTAAGTTGTTCCTGCTGAGTGTGTTCTCCTAGAAAGCAGTTGTAAGCTACACAATCTGAAAATTGTGTAATATTCTGCTCAAGAATCTCATAGTACGATGGCTCTCCTTCTACAGCATGAACAGTTTGTAAGACCCCTGCCGATCGCAACAATGCTACGGAATCCCCAATATTAGCACCGATATCCAATATGCTATAGGTAGTGTATTTTGCTTCGATATATTTCGCGATCCGGCCGAGGTTTCTTGAATAGTGTTTGAACTTATTTAGGTAAAATTCAATTTTGTGGGTTGCTGGAGCGATTAGGGTGTAGTTGTCAATATTTATTTTAACAGAGGTATTATGTCGGTTTTTTTTTAGATAGCTTTTTAGTTTCTTTATCATATATAAAGTTCTTTTTAAATTCCTATACAATTTTAACCATTCTGTTCAGCGTCGCATTATTTATAGGGTCGTTATGAACTACGTGAACTACGGAAATGAATGAGTACTTAATTACTCCTCAAACAATCCCCGCAATTTACCGTTTTTCTGTGGTTACCTAAATCAATCTTAAAATTAACGCTATCTAATCGAATGACCACCCCATACGACTACCTAATTGTAGGCTCCGGACTTTTCGGGGCCGTTTTTGCACATGAAGCAACCAAAGCCGGGAAAAAATGCCTGGTAATTGATAAACGTGAACATGCCGGAGGCAATGTTTACTGTAAAGAAATGGAAGGTATAAACGTCCATTGGTATGGAGCCCATATCTTCCATACAAACGACAAAGAAATATGGGACTATGTAAACCAATTTACCGAGTTCAACAGGTATACAAACTCACCGGTGGCAAATTATAAAGGAGAGTTGTACAATCTTCCTTTTAATATGAATACATTTTACCGCCTGTGGGGCACCAAAACTCCTGAGGAAGCTAAGCAGAAAATAGCGGAACAAATTCAGGATCTTGGAATTACGGAGCCTAAAAACATGGAGGAGCAGGCTTTAAAACTTGTTGGTCCGGATATATATGAAAAGTTAATTAAACATTATACGGAAAAACAATGGGGAAGAAAAGCTACTGAACTACCGGCGTTTATTATTAAACGACTGCCCGTTCGATTTACTTATGATAATAACTATTTTAACGATAAATATCAGGGAATCCCGGTTGGCGGATATAACAAAATTGTTGAAGGGTTATTAAAAGGTGTAGAAGTTCGTTTAAATACCGACTTTTTTGCTGACCGGGATAGCTTTAGCAATATGGCTCATAAAATTGTGTTTACCGGAAAAATTGATGAATATTTTGGATACCAGTTCGGTGAACTTGAATACCGAAGCCTGAGATTTGAAGTGGAGACCTTAGATCAGGAAAATTATCAAGGGAATGCTGTCTTTAATTATACGGATGCAGAAACGCCCTACAACCGGGTATATGAGCATAAACATTTTGAATTCGGCAACCAGCCAAAAACGGTAATAACTAAAGAATATCCCCTACAGGGGTCAAAGGGCTTGGAGCCGTATTATCCTGTGAATGATGATAATAACTCAGCAATCGTTAAAAAGTATCAGGATTTGGCAAAAGGAGAATTAAATGTGATTTTTGGGGGGCGATTGGCCGAGTACAGATATTATGATATGCACCAGGTGATTGGTTCGGCTTTAGTAAAAGCCAAGAGAGAATTAGGTGTATTTAAGGAAACTGAAATTAATTAGAGCTGAAAATATATTAAAATAACGTCCGGGGGCAGGCCAGTTAAGCGGCAGGAATTAACAAAATAGGTGTCAATTAAGATTTGCTGACAGATCTCTATAGATTTTCACTAAAAGCTTTAAATTGTATAATTAGAATTTTAAAAATGCTAAAATAATTAGCATTTTTGTATATGCCATTTGAAGAGAACAGTGAATATTTTAAAGGACGCGGGGCGCAAATCAATACGCATAATAAATTCCAAAAACAGAGGTATATAACCGAGCATATTGAAGGATTGGATGAGCAAATGCATGAAAATGTAAATACTCAAATCTTTGAAGAGTTTCCTAAATCTATTGTTAGTGTCTCTAACAGCCCGGATTTATCATTTATGCATTCAATAAATCCTTATCAGGGATGTGAACATGGATGTTTATATTGCTATGCTCGAAATGCTCATGAGTACTGGGGTTTTAGCGCAGGTTTGGATTTTGAACGCAAAATAATCGTAAAACGCAACGCTGCTGAATTACTCGAGAAATTCTTTAATAAAAGCGGCTATGAACCACAGACAATAATGTTATCGGGCAATACGGATTGCTATCAGCCTATTGAGCGCAAGCTTAAAATAACCCGGTCACTCCTCGAGGTGTTTTTAAAATATAAACATCCGGTGAGTATTATTAGTAAAAATAATCTGGTGGTTAGAGATATTGATATTTTACAGGATTTAGCAAAATTAAATCTTGTGCACGTGGCAATTACAATCAATTCATTGAATGAAAGTCTCAGACAAAAAATGGAACCGCGTACCGTTACCGCAAAAAGTCGTTTAACGGTTATCAATAAATTGTCTTCAGCAGGAATACCTGTTAGATTAATGATTGCTCCGATTGTTCCGGGTTTAAATAGCGACGAAATCCCTTCTTTAATTAATGCTGCAGCAAATGAAGGTGCCTTAGCTGCTATGTTTACTTTAATACGGTTAAATGGGTCTATTGCCGAGATATTTACCGACTGGATTTATAAAGCTTATCCCGATAGAGCAGAGAAGGTTTTACATGCCATTGCTGAATGTCACGGAGGGAAATTAAATGACAGTAACTGGGGACGAAGAATGCGGGGAGATGGAAAAATTGCAGAGAGTATACATCAGCTTTTTAAAATTTCTGTGAATAGGTTTCTAGGAGGGAGATCGATGCCTTCATTGGAATTTAAGTATTTTATGCCAACTGGCGGAAAACAGATGGATTTGTTTTGAAGGATTTATGTTTTCTTGATCCCTGGCAATGCAGACCGCGTTCTAAACGCTGTCTGCGTTAATCAAGTAAGTTAAATATCCAACTCCAATAAAACCGGGCAATGATCTGAATGAACGGCGTCGCATAAAATAGCAGATCGTTTTATGCTAGTTTCAAGTTCTTTAGAAACCATATTATAATCAATGCGCCATCCCAGGTTTTTCTTTCGGGCGCCGGCTCTGTAGCTCCACCAGGTGTAATTATGGGGATCCTCATTAAAATGCCTGAACGAATCAATAAATCCGGTATTCACAAAATTTTCCATCCACTCTCTTTCTGCTGGTAAAAAGCCGGAAGAATTTGCGTTGGATCTCGGATTATGGATGTCTATGGGTTTATGGCAGATATTATAGTCGCCAGAGATAACCATTCTTGGATGCTCCCCTTTTAATTTATCAATATATTGTTGAAAATCGTCCAGAAAACGGTATTTAAATTCCTGTCTGAGTTCGCCGCTTGATCCTGACGGGAAGTAAGTACTCATTACCGAAAAGTCGTCAAAATCTGCGCGCACCATTCGTCCCTCAAAATCGTAATCACAATGGCCACACCCGTATTCAACTTTTAGGGGCGTTTTTTTTGTAAGAATGGCAGTGCCGCTGTAGCCCTTTTTCTGGGCGGGGTACCAATAATGCTCATATCCTAATTGCTCAATCAGTACCAATATTTCTGGCAATTGTTCCTGATTCGCTTTAATTTCCTGAAGACATACAACATCTGCATTCACCGCCTGCAGCCATAACGACCAGTTTTTGGTAAATGCAGAACGAATACCGTTTACATTATAAGTTACAATTTTCATCAGAATATATTTGTCTTTAAATGGCTATAAATCTATCATGAGTTTTATCGCGAGTGCAGGCTCATGATGGTTTTGCTATTTAGAACTCATGATTAGCTTGTTTTTAAAAGAGGTTGTGAGCAATTCTTTTTCAAGCTTTTTTATTTCTTTCTTTTTTAGGAGGGTCATTTTTATACGCACATCCTCAAAAGGCCGGCTAACCGCGTCAGTTTTTAGAGAGGCAACAAGATCGACCTGTTCGATGCCTTTAACAATTTCGCCGAAAACAGTATAGCTTTGATCAAGATGAGGTGTTCCGCCCAAAGATTTATAAACTTGTCTGTGTGAGGCAGGAATCTTCTTTCCCTGTAATCTCATTTCCTCTATTCTGTTTAATTCATCATCAGTGTAGGCCTTTCCCTGAACAAGATAAAACTGGGTAGAACTACTCGCTTTTTGTGGATTCTCATCTCTGGCAGCTGCTAAGGCACCCTTCTTATGATATAATTCTAAGTTAAATTCTGCCGGAATAGTGTACGGCAAACTGCCGTTTCCGAGCATTTCTCCCGGTTTTGCTTTTTTTGAATCCGGGTCACCACCCTGAATCATAAAATCTTTAATTACCCGGTGATATAATGTGCCGTTATAAAAGCCGCTCTTTACAAGTTTTACAAAATTATCTCTATGCTTTGGTGTTTCATTGTACAGTCGTATAAGTGATTCTCCATAAGTCGATTTAATACGGACATAATACGTTTTTGGCTTGGCAGCATATGTTAAACTGGCAGACAAAAAAAGAACCAGGAAGAGAATTTTATGGGTATGCTTCATCATTATTAAATCTATCTAACGTATAATTAAAGGATCAGGTATTTTCTTCAAAATAGTTAATAATGAGAGATTTCAATAGCATCTCTTGTTCTAAGAGAGTATAACTGGGAATAGCTTTAACTAATTTCCAATGTGGCCAGCCATCCTGATCCAGGCCTTCCAATTCATAGAAGCCTAAATCACTAAATAATCGGCAGTTTGCAATATGCATCAGCTCCTCTTTCTGACGTTTCGAAAATTTTCTGGGCCCCTTCCCAAGCTCCTGCACACCAATTAGAAACAGTATTACTTTGATATCAGGTTTATCCGAATCAAAATCTTTCGCAAGTTTTTCCTGCAATTCTTTCCATTTGAAATTAATTTCTGCTGGTGTCATATTGTCCAAATATACTTAAGAATAATTATTGGCTAACTTTTTGTATATTTAGTTTAATCACAACACACACCGGGTATTAGAAAATTTATTCACTTAAAAAATATCGTTACAGCGGTATTGGCTCAATAATTATCATTTAAGTGAGGATATGTTGAAAATTAATATAATACAGAAATCATATTTAAAAGTAATTTAATAGAGGTTAAAAAACTGTCGGTAAGTTTTTTGGTTCTATTTATACCTGGTCGCAGGGAGTGTTCTTAATTTTTATTGAATGGAAGACGATTTCGAATTTGAGTTCTCTGAAGATCCAAAATTTTCAGTAGAGAGATATGAGGAAATGATCCGTAATCAGGATCAGTATTTTTTTGATGCGCAGGCTTTTGAAAACATCATCGATTATTACATAGAAAAAAATGATCCGATAAAAGCGCTTCAAGTTGTAGAATACGCGGTAAATCAACATCCTTTTGCAGCAGTATTTTTTATTAAACAAGCTCAGCTTTTTGTGGTCACAAACCAGCTGGATAGTGCTTTTGAAGCATTAAGAAAGGCCGAGACCCTGGAGCCTTCTGAAGCTGATATTTATATTATCCGTGGAAATATTTATGAAGCGCTTGAAAGACATGAAGAAGCTCTGGAGAACTACCAGAAAGCTCTTGAGTTAGCTGAAAGCACGGATGATATATTGCTTCAAATTGCACTGGTACATCAAAATATAGGCGAGTATGATAAGGCTATTTCTTACCTGAAAAAGTGCCTGGAGCAGAACATGGAGAATCAGGATGCCTTGTACGAGCTCGCGTTCTGTTATGATGTTTTGGACAAACAGGAAGAAAGTATTCAGTTCTATAATCAATATATTGATACAGAACCCTATTCGTATGCAGCCTGGTATAATTTAGGAAATGCCTATCATAAAATGGGACTGTATGAGAAAGGCATCGACGCTTACGATTACGCTATCCTGATAAAGGAAAACTTTTCTTCTGCTTATTTTAACAAAGGAAATTGCCTTGTACATCTGGATAAGTTTGTTGAAGCTATTGAGGTGTATAAACAAACATTTGAGTATGAACCGCCTAATGCCGATACTTATTGTGCCATTGGTGAATGTTACGAAAAGCTCGAGCAGATGGAAGAAGCCCGCTCCTATTACAAAAAAGCTGTTAAGCTGGATCCAAAACTTGCTGATGCCTGGTTTGGAATTGGAGTTACCCTGGATTTCGAAGACCGCAATTTTGAAGCTTTACATTTTTACAAAAAGGCCCTGGCCATTGATGATAAAAATCCGGACTACTGGTTCGCCATAGCAGATGCTCATTATAAATTAGGTAAACTTGAAGAATCGGAAAAGGCGTATGAAAAAGTAATCGAGTTTAACCCCCTGGATGTTGAAGCATGGCTGGATTTTTCATCGATATTGTACGAACAAAATAAGCTTAGCGGTGCAATAGAAACTATTTCGGATGCTATTAAGAATAATCCTGAAGCTGCAGAGCTCTATTACAGAATGGTTGCCTACTTATTTGCTGACGGGCAAACAAATGAAGCATTGAATTTTCTCGAATTGGCCCTGAAGATTGACCCCTCAAAGCACGAAATCTTATTTGAGTATTTACCCCAATTGCAGAACAACAAAATAATTGTAGATGTGATTAATAAGTATTTGCTCTGATAAGATCTTTAAAGTATAAAAGAAATCCAATACCTTTGGGCGCAAATCCAGTATTGGATTTTTTTTGCGATTAATATGAATTACGATTTAAATGATATTCCTGAACGTACCCTGAAACCTCGTGATAATGGCATTACTATGGTAATGGACAAAGGATTGAGCATTAGGGAGGTTGAAGATTTTTTAGAAGTTGGTGGTCCACATGCCGACATAGTAAAATTAGGTTGGTCAACTTCCTTCGTTACGCCGAACCTTGTTGATAAACTAAAAGTATATAATGATGCGAATGTTCCGGTTTATTTTGGCGGAACATTGTTTGAAGCATTCATAATTCGTAATCAATTCGATGATTACCGTCGCACACTGGATAAATATGGAATGAAATATGCAGAAGTTTCTGACGGATCCATAGATATTCCGCACGATGTTAAGTGTGAATATATCCGGAAGTTAAGCGAGCAGGTTACCGTTATTTCTGAAGTTGGTTCAAAGGATGCCCAAAAGATTTTTGCGCCTTATAAATGGATAAAACTGATGAATGCTGAACTTGAAGCAGGCTCCTGGAAACTTATCGCAGAATCCAGAGAGGGCGGTAATGTTGGAATTTATCGGGATTCAGGAGAAGTTCGGGAAGGATTAGTTGATGAAATTTTGACACAGATCCCGGAGGAAAAAATAATTTGGGAGGCGCCTCAGAAGGATCAGCAAGTATGGTTTATTAAGCTAATAGGAGCCAATGTTAACCTTGGAAACATAGCCCCCGCCGAAGTAATACCATTGGAAACAATACGTTTAGGTTTGCGTGGTGATACATTTAATCATTTTCTTAACATAAAATAATCTTATCAGCAGGAGGATATGAGAAAGTTTGGGTTGATAGGATATCCCTTGGGACATTCATTTTCGAAGAAATATTTTACAGAGAAATTCGAACGTGAAGGTTTAACCGACTGTACTTATGAGTTGTTTCCGATGGAAAATATAAGGGATGTTGAGGGATTAATAGAATCGAATTCTGATTTATGTGGCTTAAATGTTACAATTCCGCATAAAATAGGGATAATGTATTACCTGGACAAAGTCACGCCTGATGCAAAGGCTATTGATGCGGTAAACTGTATAAAAGTAATTAAGCAGAAGCCTGTTGAATCATTTTTTACCGGTGAATTTCTGACTAAGAAAGTGAGGCTTGAGGGTCACAATACTGATGCATATGCATTTGAGGCGTCTCTAAAACCTTTGCTGAAGAAACACCATAGTAAAGCTTTGATATTAGGAACTGGTGGTGGATCCAGAGCAGTAGCATACGTATTGGATAAGCTGGATATCGATTTTAAAATTGTTTCAAGAAGATCCGTACGGAAACAAATCAGCTATGCCCAGATAACTCAGTCTCTGATGAAGGATTATACGGTTATAGTTAATACTACTCCGCTGGGAACTTTTCCGGATATTGGCTCTTGTCCTGATATTCCTTACGAATTCCTTACCGACAGGCACTTACTTTACGACCTTGTGTATAATCCCTCGGAAACGGAATTTTTAAAACGTGGGAAAACGAAAGGCGCCGCTATAAAAAACGGAGAGGAAATGCTTCATTTGCAGGCCGAAAAAGCCTGGGAGATTTGGAACAGCTAGATGAGATCGGTTCTCTTAATATCACTTTTGACTTTCCTTATTTCAGGATGTTTCAGCGGAGGTGATTATACTCCAAAACCCAGAGGATATTTTAAAATAGAGTTTCCTGAAAAGAGCTACCAAACTTATCAGTCTGATTGTAACTATACCTTTGATTATCCGGTGTATGCTTTAGTGTTCCCTGATAGTTCAAAGAATGCCCAGCCCTGCTGGTTGAACATTTCTTACCCTCAATTTAATGCCAGATTGCATTTGAGTTATCATCCTGTCACCTCTGGAAAAATCTTTAATGAATTAGTTGAAGATTCGAGAGCTTTTGCCTTCAAGCATACGGTGAAAGCAACAGCAATAAACGAAGCCCAGATCTCATATCCGGATAGCAAAGTTTTCGGAACTTACTATGCTATAAAAGGCAATACGGCCTCAGCAATCCAATTTTTCCTTACAGATAGTTCTAAAAACTACCTTCGCGGCGCTCTTTATTTTAATGAAGAACCAAGGCAGGATTCTATTCAACCCGTATTGGAGTTTATAGGCCGGGATATTGATGTAATGATTAAGTCTCTAAGCTGGAAAAACTAAAGATTTAAGGCGCTGGTTCTACCCGCAATCCCACATCTCTGATCTCTCGCAAAGGGTTATCCCTCATATTCTGTTCAAGCTCGAAAATATATGTTCCGGGAAATGGGAATTTATATTTTTCTCTGAATATTAGCTGATGCGAATATAGATTCCCAGAGCCGCTTCCAAGCCATTCACCATCCGGATAGGCCAATTGAAATTCCTTTCGCTCGGTGGTTTTCTTCCCTCCCGGATTCACCTGATGAATTAATACGAATATGTTAGAATACTTATAATCAGCTGTATGGCGCAGGTTCATGTAAAGATTGTAAGTTGTATTAACATCATCAATTTTTACAGGGATAGATACCTTTTTAATATAACTCCAGTTGCTGTTACTAATTTCCTTGTTGGTATCAATAACCGCGTTTTCTGCACATCCAGCAAAAAAAACGGTAAACAGAATTATGATAAAAATTCTGAAAGTATTGATTGTTTTATTCATTGGGCTTAGGCTTGTTGTTATTAAACCTCCGGTTACGGTTTCGATTTTTATTCTGAGGATTAGGTTGTCGCTGAACAGGTGCCCCTTCTGTCGGCTTAACTGCCAATTCTTTTATAGCGACATCCGGAACTTTTGCAGATGCTACAGCGTTTTCTGGTTGCGGACGGCTTTTATTGGTGTTGCGTTTCTTTTTCTTTTTATTGCCACTCTTTCTTTCGTCTAAACGAGTGATGCTATCCTGTCCAACTACATTCTCATAATCGAGAACCTTAGCCACTGATGCTGTCTGTAATTCTACAGCTTCATCTCTTAGATCCTCAGGCTTTATACCCTCTTTATTTAATTTTTGAATTTCTTTTACACGGCTTATTTCAATAGGAATCCAGTTCTCTTCTTTAGGATAACTGAACCACATCAGCCGTTTGAAAATATCAGTTTTCTGAAGTCTGGCTGTTCCTTTCAATGTTTCCAAACGTTCTACTTCATCCGGAATGTCTTTTAGAGCATCCATGTAAGTATCCAGTTCGTAATTAAGACAGCACTTTAACTTGCCGCATTGACCCGCAAGTTTGAGGGTGTTAAGCGATAGATTCTGGTAACGTGCTGCAGAAGTAGATACTGTTTTGAAATCGGTAAGCCAGGTAGAACAGCATAATTCGCGACCGCAGGAACCTATTCCACCCAGTCGACTGGCCTCCTGGCGCATTCCGATCTGGCGCATTTCAATCCGGATACGGAAAGTTTCTGCCATCTTTTTAATCAGTTCCCTGAAATCTACCCGCCCTTCGGCAGTGTAATAAAAAGTGGCCTTTGTTTTATCACCCTGGTAATCCACGTCGCTTAATTTCATGGATAATCCCAGTGCGATTGCCAGAGTTCTGGCCTTATGCATGGTCTCCCACTCCAGATCTTTAGCTGCTTTCCATTTATCAACGTCAGCAGGGGTAGCACGGCGAATAATCTTTTTGGTGATATCATCAAGGCGCATATGCTTCTTTTTTATCTGCATACGTACAAGCTCACCTGTTAAGGAAATATGGCCAACGTCATACCCTCCTGTTGCGGTTTCAGTAACCACAAGATCTCCGTTTTCAACATATAAGTTCTCGTGATTGATATAAAAATCTTTACGCGAGCCTTTAAATTTTATTTCTACAATGTTGAAAGCTTTATAATTAGCCGGCATATCCATATTAGACAGCCAGTCGTAAACATCTAATTTGCTGCAACCATTCGTAAGGCAGGTGCCATTACTTTTGCAGCCGGCAGGCGTACATCCGCCGCCTGTTGAACATGAACCACATCCCATTTAGTTATATATATGTTGAGTCCCCTTAGGGAGCGTATTAAACTTTAAGATTTTTATAAATTGCAAAGATACATCTAAAAATAAAATTTTAGGATTGGCATTCCTCTCTATATGATAGTGTGCTTTTTCAAGCTCGTTAATTATTGCTTCGGCTTTTGCCAGGTTTAAGGTTTTGCTAAAGTTAACAACAAATTCCTTTTCATTGCCAGGAAGATGCACAAGTTTATCTGCTCCTGATAAAATCATCATCACTTCACGCAAAAGTTTCATGCCATATTTGAGCAGATTCTTTTGGTTTTCTCTTCCAAATCGTGCAGCGTTCTCCGAAAACTCTATGGCCTGAAGCCCTTTATTTGTGAAACAGGTTCTTAGCCAATCAGAAAAAATGCCGAAGTTATTATTGTTTTCTTCTTTACTTAAAGTTAAAGCAGTTTGCAGGTTTCCTTCACTTAGATACGCAATTCTGATAGCCTGATCATCAGTAAATCCCTTATTAATGAGAAATTCAGTTACGTCTTTATCGGATAAACGATGGATTTTTATTAGTTGTGTCCTTGATAAAATGGTGTTTAATATTTGATCCTGGTTCTGAGCTACCAACAGGAATAAGGTTTTTTGGGGGGGCTCCTCTATTAATTTAAGTAATGAGTTCCCCGCTTTGTCAAGATGCTCGGGTAGCCACATGATTAACACTTTATACTCAGCCTCAAATTGCTTCATGCTCAGCTTTTTGATGATCTGGTGACATTCTGCAATGTTAATATTTGCCTGTTTATTTTCCGCATCAAGCTGGCTGCGCCATTCGTCAAGATTTAAATACGGATTAGTCAGAAACGCATCCCTCCATTCTTCAATAAATGTTAACGAAGTGTCTTCTTTATGTTTTGCGAAAAACGGATAAGAAAAATGAAGATCAGGATGAATGAGTTTGTTATACTTTCTGCAGGATGAACATTCTCCGCAGCTATCATCCGGCAATCGGTTCTCACAGGATAAAAACTGGGCATAGGCCAGGGCAAGAGCTAAACCGCCAGAGCCTTCCGGCGATAAAAATAACTGGGCATGGCTCACCCGGTTTTCAATTACGGATTGAATCAGATGTTGCTTTACTTCCTGTTGCCCTACAATTTCAGAAAACTGCATAAGGTGCAAAATAGTAATTAGATGTGAGATTTAAGATTTGAGATTTGAGATTTTGGTGCTTTAGTAAAGATTTGAGATTTGAGATTGAGAATTAATCGGTTAAAAAGATTTGAATATACAGACAGGAGGTACTAGATTTGAGAAATTAGGTTTTGGCATTATTCAGTTCTCATATCTAATGTCTCAAATGTCAAAACGACGAAGCCCTCTTTAGTAAAATTTAGAACAATAAAATACGAAAATTCTTCCCTGATGGCACGAATAATGGCTTTTGATTACGGAAACAAAAGAATTGGTGTGGCTGTTACTGATCCCCTGCAAATTATTGCAACTGGCCTTACCACTATTCATCCTAAAGATGTAATTGAGTTTATAAAAAAATACCTGTTAACCGAACAAATCGAATGCTTTGTGGTGGGCGATCCAAAACAGATGGATGGGAGTCCCTCACAGTCGGCACAACATGTCAAAGGCTTTGTTACAATTTTAAAAAGGAATTTTCCTGAAATCAAAATTGAATCTATTGATGAAAGGTTCACCTCAAAAATGGCATCAGCCACTGTAGCGCAAAGTGGTTTTAAAAAAACAGACAGGCAGAATAAAGAGAGAATCGATACTATTTCAGCAACTATAATCCTTCAATCTTACCTGGAAAAGAAAAGTAATTGAGGATATTTATTGCTTTACAAGCGCTCAGGAGCCAGTATATGGTTGATCTACATAGCTTTAGGAAGTAAATGCTTGAAAAAAAATCAAAAACCTTATATTTGCAGTCATGGAACTGCTTACTGAGGGACTGCAGATCTATCTTGAGCATCATTGCCAATCCGAACCGGAATTGCTCAGATATATAAACCGTGAAACGCATTTAAAGGTACCTATGCCAAGAATGCTTTCAGGGCATTACCAGGGTCGTGTCCTGAGTTTTCTAAGTAAAATCATTTCTCCTTCCCGAATTCTTGAAATTGGTACTTATACCGGTTACGCTACGCTTTGCCTGGCAGAAGGTCTGACAGAAGACGGGATCATTCATACCATAGATATAAATGCAGAACTTGAGGAACGCGTACAACAATACTTTGATTCTTCACGTTTCAGTACTAAAATTGAGTACCACATAGGGAATGCCATGACTGTTATTCCCGGCTTGGATGAAATTTTTGATATTGTATTTATCGATGCGGATAAAAAGAACAATGGATCTTATTACGATTTAGTTTTTGAGAAGGTAAAAAAAGGGGGCCTTATTATAGTAGATAATGTGCTATGGAGTGGTAAAATAATTTCAGGAGCTACAGATAAAGACACTGAAGCTATCCGAAGTTTTAATGAAAAAGTAAGTAACGACCAGCGTACAGAGAAATTAATTCTGCCGGTACGGGATGGTTTATTTATAATCCGTAAACTGTAAAACTATGATTAAAAAAGTACTAATCATTTTCTTGTCGGTTTTATGTTTTAACATAACAGTATCGGCACAGTCGGCAGCAAAAAAATATATTGAATTATACAATGAAGCGGCAATACGTACAATGAATCAGTACGGGGTTCCGGCCAGTATCGTTCTAGGGGTTGCTATCCATGAATCTGCCAGTGGAAATAGTAAGATAGCTAAATATCTAAACAATCATTTCGGGATGAAAGGAAGCAGTGGTCCCAAGCCTATTAAGTCGGCTTATAAGGGCTATGAAAATGTCGATGCTTCTTATACAGACTTTGCTAATTTATTGAAAAAGAGATTCTCGAGTCTTTTTAGCAAATATCCAGTCGACGATTATAAAAGCTGGGTTTATGGAATACACAGAGGCGGGTATGCCGCCAGCGGAACCTGGGCCACTCAGGTAATGGCTATTATAAAAGCCTATAAGCTATATGAGTATGATGGTCCGGTGAGCCCTATGATCTTAAATCCACAAAGAACAATTTTAGCAAATGATAATAGGAGTAACCAACCGATGGTTTATTCCGTTAAAAAGGGTGATACTCTGCAACTTATAGCAAAACGCTTTCAGACTACGGTTGGAGCGATCAAAGAAAAGAACGAATTAAAATCAAACATATTAACGATTGGACAACAGTTGTATTTATAGAAAATTAATGAAAGTATTTATTTTTACATTTTGTGCGGTGTTTTCGATAGCTTGTACAGCTACAAAGCCGGTAATAGCTAAAAGAGAAACCCACAAGCCCGTTAAAGCACCAGTTAAAGTATTCAAATCCAATACCCTTTCCAAAAGCCTGACTTCTTTAGAATACATTGAGCGATTTAAGTCTATTGCCATAGAGGAAATGATTAAAAGCGGAATACCTGCCAGTATAACTCTGGCGCAGGGTTTGCTTGAATCTGCCAGTGGAAACAGTATTCTCGCAACCGAAGCTAATAATCATTTTGGAATCAAGTGTAATGTGAACTGGACCGGTCCAACTATTCTAAAGGATGATGATTCTGCAGGCGAATGTTTCAGAGTTTATGAAAATGCGGAACAGTCTTATCGCGATCACTCTGAATTTCTGAAACGTACAAGATATTCTTCGTTATTTCTTCTTGACAGAAATGATTATAAGGGCTGGGCATATGGTTTAAAACGAGCAGGATATGCGACCAATCCAAAATATGCTGACCTATTAATTGATTTGATTCAGCGGTATGAATTAGATCAGTTTGACAGAGCAGAAAGCACAATGATTGCACAGGTTCGGCGGGAAGAAAAAGTTTTAGCTGAAATAGTGAAAGAAGAACCCACTAAGCAAGCCGAGGGGGCTGAAAAGGGAGCTCTTGCTATGAAGATTTATGAAGTGAAATCAGGTGATACATTAGTTTCTATCAGCCGCCGTTTTGGGATATCGGTTGAAGATGTTAAAATTTTAAATTCCCTGCAAAGCACTGAAGTAAAACTAGGCCAGCTATTACTTGTTTCGAAATAAGTTAATATGTGTTAAAATTAGGATGTCATTCTAATAAAAAATTAGCTTTAAGGCTTGAAACGTATAATATTACTCGGTATTTTAGTTATTTCCACGGCCTTTAAGCTTTACTCTCAGAGTAGACCCGTTCAAGGTATTGTATTTGATGTTGATACTAAACAACGGCTCTCAAGAGTATATATTTACAATACCAATACCCATAAAGGCTTTTACAATAATACCAAAGGGGAGTTTACGACAACAGCTTCTGTGGGTGACGTTTTAATTGCGGCGGTTCCTGGTTACGTGGTAGATACTATTAGCGTTCAGTCGCAATCGGCAATAATTTTCTATTTAAAGCGGAATAGCATCCTTCTTAACGAAGTAACAGTAAGAGACACGACCTTAAATCCAAACGATAAATTAAACCGGACTAAGGAAGAATTCAAAGATGCTTACCGGAAAGGTAATACAAAAGATATTCTTCAGATAGGCGGGGCAAATGGGACGGGCGGTGCTGGTTTGGGCATTGATGCACTTTGGAGCATCTTAAGTAAAGAGGGAAAGAATGCGAGGTATCTGCAAAAAATCATTGAGCGCGACTATCGCGATCAGTTAATTAATTACCGTTATTCTGCGAGATTGGTGAATAGTGTAACCGGATTGTCGAATGATAATTTACGCGATTTTATGGAGCAATACAGGCCCTCATACAATTTTGCGTTAGATGCAAATGATTATGCATTGATTGATTTTATTAAGTCTTCTTATCAACGTTATAAAAAGCAGCCAGATGCTTATAGGCTTCCACCTCTAAATCCGACACGGGGACAATGAAATTTCCGGTAATTTATTTTCCTTATCTGCCGGTAGCCGGCATGGCTCTTTTTCCCTTTATCATAATCAAAAAGTTAAATTTTAAGGAGCACAAAAAATTTATAAACCATGAAAAAATCCATTTGCAGCAACAGCTCGAATTGCTATTAATTGGTTTTTATATTTTTTACCTGCTGCACTATTTTTATAACCTGATAAAGTTCCTGAACCACAATCAAGCATATTTAAATATAGTTTTTGAAAAGGAAGCATATTCCAGGGAAGCTAATGAGAATTACCTGGCTGAACGAAAATTTTGGGCCTGGATTAATTTTTTGTAATAAAATGTTACAGCAGAGGTGTCAATCAATTTTTATCATAGGAGATTTTTAAGTTTCTTTGCTTTAATGTTGCGTATTCTGATCTTTTCTTATTTTGCTTTTTGTTCAGTTACAGCTTTCTCTCAGCAAGCAGTGGTTGATACAAGTGAGTTAAGTAACTTAAAGGAATATCCTAAAAGAAATATTCTGCCGGTTAGAAGGCCTGTATTGCAAATATTACCCATTCAAATCCCCGAATCAGATTTAAAATTAAAAATTAACTATTGGAAAAACTGGACGGCTTTTGGTATAAACATGAATCAGGCTACTTTCAGTGATAACTGGAGGGGTGGCGGTGTAAATTCGATTGCTTTTGGAGCCCAGTCTAATTTTAAAGCGGACTATACCAAAGATGACAAAAGCTTTGTAACTGAGGTTATTATGCAGTTTGGCAAGCTTAAGAATAAAGGACAGTTACAGAGAAAGACAAATGATCGTCTTTATTGGGATAACAAAGTGGCCTTAAAGCTTTCTAAGCACTGGTCTTTTTTTGGTTCAATAAATTTTGAATCTCAGTTTGATAGAGGATACTCTTTTAAAAAGGATAAAAATGGTGATGAAATCCAAACATTAATTTCCCGGTTCATGTCTCCGGGTTATTTAACAGAATCGCTTGGTTTTGAATTTAAAACTACTAAATCTTTTTGGCTTCGAATAGGCACTGGCACGGCACGGCAAACTTTTGTGCTGGATAGGGACCTTTATCTTACTAATCCTAAAAACTTTGGTGTTACACCTGGACAAACATTCAGAAACGAGCTGGCTTTTCAGGTGGTAACAAATTTTGAAAAAGAAGTAGCAACGAATGTCAATCTTAAAAGCCGGTATTCAATGTTTGCGAATTATGAAAAGCTGAAAAATATTGATCAAAGGCTTGATATAACGCTTCAGGCTAAAGTGAATAAATCAGTGAACGTTTCTGTAGCTGGTATTGCAGTTTATGATGATGATGCCAGCACAAAAATTCAAGCAAGTCAGGCCTTGTCATTAGGCATTATGGTTAAACTTCCGAGGTAATTTACCTGGAGTTCGTCGAGTACCAAATAGTGTAAATTTTTTGTCCCCAGGCTGTTCAATTGGGACATTAAAATCAGTTTAAAAGACGACGCTTAACTCTGTCGGATAATATCCATCTTAAACTTATTTCTGGATTGGGGAAACCTGACTGCTAATCAGAGGATAGATCAGGATAGACATCTGCAGCATTACCTTGAATTTAAGTGTAATATGCTCCAAAATAAATCACTTGTGATATGAAAAATCGTTAAATTTGCCGGCTGTTTAAAGCAGAGAAAGCATGTTTGAAAACTTACAGGATAAACTTGACAGGGCATTTAAAGTTCTAAAGGGTCAGGGAACAATTACTGAAATTAACGTGGCAGAAACCATGAAGGAAGTTCGAAAAGCCCTTCTGGATGCTGACGTCAACTATAAAACCGCAAAAGCATTTACCGATGAAGTAAGACAAAAGGCATTGGGTCAAAATGTGCTAACCGCAGTTTCGCCCGGGCAGTTGCTTACTAAAATAATGAATGATGAACTGGCCGAATTAATGGGCGGTTCTGTAACCGAGCTTGAGACAGGTGCTAACCCAACCATTATTTTAATCGCCGGATTAAATGGAGCAGGTAAAACCACCTTTAGCGGGAAACTTGCCAATTTTCTAAAAACTAAAAAAGGGAAAAAACCGCTTTTGGTAGCAGGCGATATATACCGTCCGGCTGCTATTGATCAACTTCAGGTTTTAGGTGGTCAGATCGGAGTGCCTGTTTATGTAAACCTTGAATCCAAAGATCCTGTAGGAATTGCTCAGGAAGGTATTGCGGAAGCAAAACGCAATGGAAATAATGTGGTGATTATTGACACAGCAGGACGTCTGGCAATTGATGAAGCCATGATGAACGAAATTGCTGCTGTTAAAGATAGTACCAAGCCGCATGAAATTCTTTTTGTAGTCGATTCAATGACTGGTCAGGATGCCGTAAATACTGCAAAAGCATTTAATGACCGTCTTGATTTTTCGGGAGTGGTTCTAACCAAGCTAGACGGTGACACCCGGGGCGGAGCTGCATTATCTATTAAGTCGGTTGTAAACAAGCCAATTAAATTTATTGGTACCGGTGAAAAAATGGAAGCTCTGGATGTGTTTTATCCGGAAAGAATGGCTTCCCGTATTTTAGGGATGGGTGATGTGGTTTCACTTGTTGAACGTGCTCAGCAACAGTTTGATGAAAAGGAAGCTGCCGAACTTCAGAAAAAGATCCGAAAGAACAAGTTTGATTTTAATGATTTTCTTGGACAGATTCAGCAGATTAAGAAAATGGGGAACATGAAGGACCTGGTAGGAATGATACCAGGCGTGGGGAAAGCTGTGAAAGATATGGATATTGACGATAATGCTTTTAAACCTATCGAAGCAATTATCCGTTCCATGACCCCTTTTGAACGTGAAAATCCTGATTCAATTAATCAAAGCCGGAGAGCCCGTATTGCAAACGGTTCGGGAAATCAATTGCAGGAAGTAAACAAGCTGATTAAGCAATTTGAGGATATGCGTAAGGTGATGAAACAATTTAGTAATCCTGCTCAAATGGCTAAAATGATGAAAGGGATGCCGAAAATGCCTTTTGGCAAGAAATAGCACGTTCCCGGTACTTTGGACTTATATTATTTCTTATACTAATGAAACCAACTAAAGGAGTGGCAAAAAATACTTGACACTCTTTTAGTTTTTTGCTTTTTTAGGGTAATTCCTTCTGTCATTTTAGGATTTCAGGTACGATTCTTTAAAAGAATTAAATATGTTTCGGTTAACAGTTTGCCTGATATTTATCATTTGGACAGGAGGGACTAGTGTTTTAACATCCTCGCCAAGTATAAGTAAATGGTGTTGGTTAGTGGGTTTAAAAGTGAAAAATCCCGGTTGTCAAGCTAGTAATATTCACTTGTGGTTCTACCCCATTTTATGAGAAAAGCTTTGATTTGGCCCCTTGTCTGAACCTATGTATTTCTTTACTTTTTACAGCTTTATATTGGGAGTAAAGTTTGAAGATATAAATCACCTGCCAATTGCTTACTAATGCTTTAAACAAAAAATGGCCAGACCTGCTGACCATTATTTGTGAACGGTTTGAAAATCTTAAAATCTGAAACCCAAGCCAATTGAAGCTCTCACGCCTGCCCATGGTCCGTCGAAATCTAATCTTGCACCCTCGGAGTTTACAGTAGTAGTGCTTTCCACGAAGGGGATCTCCAGGTCCTCTAATTCTTCTCTTAGGGCAGTTTGCTCATCTTCAGACAGAGTTTTAGTTCCTTTTAGAAACCCTTCCGATTTGCCATATTGAGGGCCGAGGATAGACCAGTCTAAATAGATTAACTTACTTAACTTCCATTGAGCTCCAAAAAGAAGTCCGCCTGTTAGCGTTTTCAATTCGCCGTTTAATGGAATATTAGAAGTCGTGCCATCCTCTAATTCATATTCGAAACTGGAAAGGCTTGCAGTGTACTTCGCTATTCGGGCAAACGGAGCTATATAAAATCCTCTAAAAACACCTTTGCCGAAATAGAATTTTATTTCGGGGGTAAATGCTGTGTTACCGGTTCTTAAATTATCTATATGCTTAAAAGTTTCCGGGTCATCTATGATACTTTCAAAATTGCTTTTCAATGGAAGCCCGCCTTCCGGCATAGTACGAAATCCGAGTCCCAGCGAGACTTTGTTTGCGATTTTTCTTTCATAGGTAAAAGAGTAAGTATTTAACGCAAGGGAGGTAAGGCTTACCTTAAATAGATTTTTACCCATCCCTTTAACTTTTACGCTGTCGGTTTGAGCGTTAACACTTGAACATAATGTGGCAAGAATTACGATAAATAAAGATTTAGTAAAGATTTTTTTCATGCAATTTAGTTAAGTTGTAAGATTGCATGAAGGTACTTGAAATGAAGCGATTGCGCAATACCCATAATCGGGTATTTTGTTTTAATTAATTAATGACTTTTATTTGTCTGTTATTTGAGTGTTTAAATTAAGCAATTCTTCTTAATAGAAAGAGTTTATATTCAACTAGAAAATCTCTCTAAGTTTTTCCATTCTCATCCCACGAGAACCTTTAATTAATATGGTAGCATGTTTAATAGGATATGCTTTCAAATACTCCACAGCTTCATCTGTTGTTTTAAAAAATTTGGAGCCTGCAGTTTTATTTTCGAAAAAGTTTTCTCCAATAAATATTTGTTCATGAGAATGTATGCCTTTGGCTTTTTCAACAATTTGTTTATGTTCCTCCAGTGACTCTTTACCGAGTTCAAACATGTCTCCCAGAATAACTATTTTATTATCTGCATCTAAATCTGAAAAATTGTCAAGTGCGGCAATCATACTGCTCGGATTAGCATTATAATAGTCACAAATTAAAGTGTTGAGGGTAGTTTTTGTTATTTGCGATCTGTTGTTTCCCGGAGTGTAGGAGGCAATCCCCTGATTTATTTCTTTGTCGCTTAAATTAAAGTGTTTGCCAATAGCAATAGCTGCCAGAATATTTTCAAGATTATATGGGCCGGTTAAATTGGTTTTTACCCGGAGAACATGGTTACCATAACTCCAGTCAATTACCAGAAACGGGTCGTTTTCAACCAGTTCTCCTTTTAACCCGGAAGTCTCCTTTGTATTATAATATGATAGATTTTTAACATTCCGTTCGGTAACCATTTCAGCCAGATATGAATTGCTTTGGTTAAGGAAGACCAATCCTCCTGTTTCTTTTAAAAAATCATATAATTCTCCTTTCCCTTTTTTGACACCTTCAAATCCGCCAAAACCTTCCAAATGGCCTTTACCTACATTTGTTATTAATCCGAATGCGGGTTGTGCTATTTTGCAAAGTGCTTCAATCTCTTTCTGATGATTGGCTCCCATTTCGATAATAGCAATTTCAATGTTATTATCAATTGCTAAAAGCGTAAGAGGTACACCAATATGATTATTCAAATTGCCTGGAGTGGCGTATGTATTATATTTTACAGAGAGCACTGATTTAATCAATTCTTTGGTTGTTGTTTTACCGTTGGTGCCTGTAATGCCGATAACCGGTATTTTAAGCTGTTTTCTATGATATGCAGCCAGTTGCTGGAGAGCTGTTAATGCATCATCTACCAAAAGTGTACTTCCACTTGTATTGTAAACCGGATCATCTATTACAACAAAAGCAGCCCCATCTTGCAAGGCTTGTTCTGCAAATTGATTTCCATCAAAATTATCACCTTTTAAAGCAAAAAACAGGCAGCCTGTGCTAATCTTTCTTGTATCGGTACATATTTCCGGATGCTGTAGGTAAATGCTGTATAAGTCTTCAATGCGCATAAAAAAGTCTTTCTGCAATAATATCAATTTGTATAGAATTGTTAAGCAAAGTACGTCTTTTAATAATCCTTTATAAGCATTAGATTAGTAAAATGAAGAAACGCTTCTTACTGCTTTGCTTAATTTTCTGCATAAAACTTGTAGTAGCTCAGCCAATTCTTTCTCCATCAAATTTTCTTGGATATAAGCTCGGGGAGAAGTTCACCCCTCATTATCGGGTCATAGAATATTTCAGATATGTCTCTTCTGTTTCAGAGAATGTAAAACTTCAGGACTATGGAAAAACCTACGAGGGCAGATCTTTGCTTGTAGCGTTCGTGTCTAATAATCAGAACATTAAGAATCTTAACGAAATACGAAAAAATAACCTGCGACTTAGCGGGATGATGAGCGGACAAACCACTGCCAGTCAGCCAGCTATCATCTGGTTAAGTTATAATGTTCATGGAAATGAGGCTGTTTCCACGGAAACCTCCATGCAAACTATTTTTGACCTTGTAAATCCTGATAATAGTCGTACTAAACCGTGGCTGGAGAATATCGTAGTTATTATAGATCCTTGTGTAAATCCTGACGGAAGAGAACGATATGTTAATTTTTATTCCTCAGTAAGTAATACCATTGCAGATCCAACGCCTTTCAGCCGTGAACACATGGAACCCTGGCCCGGCGGCCGCACAAACCATTATTATTTTGATTTAAACCGCGACTGGGCATGGCAAACTCAATTGGAAACACAGCAGCGAATGACCTTGTATAATCAGTGGCTCCCTCAGATTCATGTGGATTTTCATGAGCAGGGAATAAATGTTCCTTATTATTTCGCACCGGCAGCTGAGCCATTTCATGAAGATATAACAAAATGGCAAAGAGAATTTCAAACAACCATAGGCAAAAACAATGCTCGTTATTTCGATGAGAAAGGCTGGCTTTACTTTACTAAAGAGCGTTTTGACATGTTATATCCTTCCTATGGCGATACTTATCCCACCTATAATGGGGCTATAGGCATGACATACGAGCAGGGTGGATCCGGAAGAGCCGGACTTTCGGTGTTAACCGATGTCGGGGATATTTTAACATTAAAAGATCGGATCGATCATCATGCCGCAACAGGATTATCAACCATCGAGATTACATCTTTTCATGCTGAAAAGGTCGTTTCTGAATTCAAAAAGTATTTTTTTAAAAGTAAATCAAATCCTTCGGGGCCTTATAAAGCCTATGTTGTAAAAGCGGATAACTCCGGGAGGTTAAAAAATTTAGAGCTTCTTTTAACCCGGAACGGAATTGAATACGGATTTGGTACTTCAAAGAGCGCTCGCGGGCTTAATTATCTGAACGGAAAAACCGAAAATTTTAATGTCGCTAAGTCTGATATGGTTATTAGTGCATATCAGCCTAAATCTGTTTTAGTAAAGGTTTTGTTCGAGCCTAAAACGTTTGTTTCCGATTCTGTAACTTATGATATAACCGCATGGGCTCTGCCTTATGCTTTTGGACTTACCGCTTACGCAAGTAAAGAAAAAATCAGTTTTTCATCTGCCCTACGTGCAGAGGATTCGATGGTCAGTTCCATGGTTCAGAAACCAGTAGCCTTTTTGGCAAATTGGGGATCAGTTGCGGATGTGCAATTTTTATCAGAATTGTTAAAACAAAACGTCAGAGTACGATACTCGGAGGTCCCTCTTGAAATTGCCGGAAAGAATTTTAATGTTGGGTCATTGATTATTACACGCACAAATAACGATAGTATAGGTGATTTCGAAAGAGTGATTACGGAATTAGCGAAAAGTGCAGGGGTCACAATAGTCCCCATTACATCAGGCTTAATAGATAAGGGGGTTGATTTGGGCTCAGATAAAATAAAGTTCATAAAAAGACCTACGGTGGCGCTGGTTGGCGGAGAGCAAACTTCTTCTTTGGCATTTGGCGAGGTTTGGCACTTTTTTGAGCAACAGATCAAATTTCCTTTAACCGTGTTAAGAGCACAGGACATAAAAACGATCAATTTAAATGATTTTGATGTGCTGATATATCCGGATGGGAAATACGAGGATATTTTTGGTGAAAAAATTCAGAATTGGATACAAAGCGGAGGCAAACTCATTGCGCTGGAAAGTGCTGTTGATCAGCTGGCTGGTAAAAAAGGCTTTTCTTTGACTAATAAAGATGGAACTAAGAACGAGAAAAATAAAAGTCCTTATGCTAATTTAAAAAAGTACGAGAACAGGGAGAGGGAGAGTATCCAAAATAGTATACCGGGGGCCATTTATAAAGTTAATCTGGATAATACACATCCTCTTGGTTTCGGGTTTTATGATTATTATTATACTTTGAAAATGGATAATAGGATCTACAATTATCTGGATACGGGATGGAATGTTGGTGTTTTGAAAAAGGATAATTATATAAGTGGTTTTGTCGGCAATCAGACAAAAAAAGCATTGATAGACGGAATGTTGTTTGGTGTAGAGGAGATAGGCAATGGCTCTGTAGTATATCTGGCAGAGGATCCGCTGTTTAGAGGCTTTTGGGAAATCGGGAAGATCTTATTTAGCAATGCGGTTTTTATGGTTGGCAATTGATGGATCTTTCTAAAAAGACCTTATGATGATCTTTCAAAAATGCCTCCACTTCCTAAAAGAGTTTCTTATGTAAAATGTTCCGAATCTTGGATTTCAATATTCAATTTAAAGCCATGTTATTCCGCATTTACCGGATCAGCAATCTCAGATAATCTGGCTATAGCATCATCCAGACTGCTTATATTATCAAAAGAAATCCTTAAAGAATTTTTCACCTCTTTCATATTGCAGTCGAACGGATTTTGCTGAACATATTGAAGAAGCCTTGTAAATTGTTCAGTTTCAAAATACCTGGATTGCTGGTCGGAAATAAAGTATCCTTTTAGAGAGTTTTTCTTAAACGATATTTTTTCAAATCCAATGGATTTGCCAAGCCATTGAAGCTTCAGCGTTTTTAACAATTCGCGGACCTGTCTCGGAACCGGCCCGAAGCGATCTTGAAGCTTTAAGGCAAACGCATCGAGTTCTTCCTGGATTTCAAGTTTAGAAATCTCCGTATACAGGTTATACCTTTCGGTTATGTTGGTGACATAGCTATCAGGAATGAGAACCTCTAAGTCGGTATCTACTTGAGTGAATGAAATAAATGGCTTAGGCTTTTCATCTTTAAACAGATCTTTGAATTCATCGTCTTTTAACTCCTGTATGGCTTCATCCAAAATCTTATGGTACATTTCGAAACCAATTTCGGCAATAAAACCACTTTGTTCTGCGCCTAATAAATTTCCGCTGCCACGAATGTCCAAATCCCGCATGGCAACATTGAACCCGCTTCCAAGATCTGAGAACTCTTCAATGGCGCTCAATCGTTTTCTGGCTTCAGATGTTAATGTCGATAATGGCGGACTTAACAAATAGCAAAAAGCCTTCTTATTCGATCTGCCAACCCTTCCTCTCATCTGATGCAAATCACTTAAGCCAAACATGTGAGCGTGGTTAATAAGTATTGTGTTGGCATTAGGGATATCGAGGCCAGCTTCAATAATGGTTGTTGCTACCAGTACATCGTATTCATTATCCACAAATTTAAGCATTACATCTTCAAGAGCGTCACCATCAAGCTGTCCGTGAGCAATACCAATTCTTGCCTTAGGGACCAGCTTTTGGATCAGCCCTCCAAGTTGTGCTAAATCCTGTACGCGGTTATGTATAAAAAATACTTGTCCGTTACGGTTAATCTCGAATTCAACAGCATCTTTTATAAGCTGTTCGTTAAATACATGCAGCTCGGTAACTACCGGCTGCCGGTTAGGTGGTGGGGTTGATATTATAGAAAGGTCACGAGCTCCCATTAAAGAGAAATGTAATGTTCTGGGAATTGGAGTTGCTGTTAGCGTAAGCGTATCTACATTGGCCCGAAGCTGCTTTAATTTTTCTTTAACTCCCACGCCAAATTTTTGCTCTTCATCAATTATCAGTAAACCCAGATCCTTGAACTTAACATCCTTGCTAACTATCCGGTGAGTTCCGATTATGATATCTACTTTGCCATTTGCAAGTTTATTGAGGGTCTCTTTTATTTGTTTTGGAGATTTGAAACGGTTTATATAATCAATATTGCAGGGAAAATCCGCTAAACGCGCGCTGAATGTTTTATAATGTTGTAAAGCAAGAATTGTTGTGGGTACTAAAATGGCAACCTGTTTGCTATCTGTAACGGCTTTAAACGCTGCCCGCACAGCGATTTCTGTTTTGCCAAATCCCACATCGCCGCAAACCAGTCTATCCATAGGATGTGGCGACTCCATATCTTTCTTTACATCGGCCGTAGCTTTTTCCTGGTCGGGAGTATCCTCGTAAATAAAAGATGCTTCAAGTTCAGTTTGAAGATAAGTATCGGGAAGAAAAGCATTGCCGGTTTGGGCCTTACGCACAGCATAAAGCTTTATTAAATCGCGGGCAATGTCTTTAACTTTTTTTTTTGTCGTTTTCTTTAATTTCTCCCAGCTGTCTGTTCCCAGTTTATTCATTTTTGGAACGGTGCCTTCTTTACCCGAATATTTAGAAATACGATTCAGGGAGTTTATATTAACATACAGTAAGTCATTATCCGCATAAATCAGACGGATCATTTCCTGGGTTTTGCCGTTTACTTCAACTTTTTCCAATCCCGCATATTTGCCTATACCATGATCAATATGTGTAATGTAGTCGCCTGGTTTAAGTTCTTTGAGCTCTTTAAGGGTGATGGCCTGAGAACGGGTATATCCTTTTTTTAACTTGTATTTATAATATCTGTCGAAAATCTGGTGGTCAGTATAGCAGGCAAGCTTTTGCTCATAATCAATAAATCCTTCCCGTAAGGATAAGTTGATCGAATTAAATTTTACAGTTTTATCTATATCCTCAAATATGGCATATAAACGTTCTGCCTGCCTTACCGAATCGGTAAAAATGATGTTGGTAAGCTTTTCGCTCTCATTCTTTTTGATGTTGTGAATAAGCAGGTTAAAATCTTTATTAAATGAGGGCTGAGGTTTTAAATCAAATTCAATGATTTCTGAGGGCTGATAGAAGAACTGTTTGCCAAACTCAATCACCGGAAAATCTTTTAATTGATCTGCCAACAATTTTTCCTCTGTGAAGCTAAATTTAGGATCTATCCAGTCGGGGTTCTGGGTTTTAGTATCAGCCGGAAGGGCTTTCCACAATTCGATAGCTTTTTTGTACCCGTCTTTTAAAACATCCAGTGTAAACTGAACATCCTTAAACCAGACACTGGTTCCCGAATCAATATATTCAAGTAAGGTAATATTGTGTTCTGTTAGAAATTTCGACTGAACATTGGGTACAATAGTTACGCTTTTAACATGTTCTGCTGATAGTTGATCTTCAATTTGAAAGGTTCGGATACTCTCAATAAAATCACCGAAAAACTCAAAGCGATAAGGTAAATCGTTAGAAAATGAAAATATATCCACGATGCCACCTCGTATAGAAAATTGACCAGGGGCATAAACAAAATCCACCCGTTCAAAATCATACTCAATTAGAAATTCATTAATAAAATCGATATTTAGCTTATTCCCCTGGGAGATTTCTAATGTGTTCTTTTCAAGAGAGTCACGGTTTATAACACGCTCGGCAAGAGCCTCCGGATAAGTGACAATTAATTTTCCGAATTCAGTAGAGTGAATTAATTCATTTAATACCTCTGCCCGTTGAAGAACATTGCCTGGATCGGGCTGGGTAAATTCAAACGGTTTTCTATATGAGGAAGGAAATATGAGAACCTCCTTATCCAGCAAATTCTCGAGATCGCTTTGAAAATACGCCGCCTCTTCCCGATCCGGAAATATAAAAAGCAAATTTGAATGATTCAAAAAGTATAAAGCCGCAGCTGCCACGGCATCACTCGATCCAATAAGGCCTTTTAAGTGAATCCGCGGATGTCTTGTAGAATTTATGCCTTTAGCTAAAGATTCAATCCTTGCATCAGTTTTATAATAATTTATTATTTCTTTTATGTTCACTTCAAAATCTCAAATGCAAATATACCTGCTACACTCAGTTAATATCAAAAACCGATTAAAATTTGTTTTTATTCACTTCATTTAGGTTGCGGAGAAGCTTCAATAAATGTGAATTAGTTACACGAATAGTAGGCAATATTGTATCCTAAAATGGACATTTTATGTAAGATTATTTTTTTAAATTGAATAGAGATAGCCTAAAGAGATGTTTTTAACCAGAACATACTTTGGTTCGTAATTTGAATTAAAACTTTTGGAAATTAAATTTAAGTATTATGAAGCGAACACGGACTTTTCAGATCAGATTATTTTGCATGTTTACTTTTATTTTAATGGGTGCTTCTGTTATAAATTCCTGCAATGGCGCAGAAATAGTACCGGTAAAAGTTAGCATTGTAAAATAATTAAAGCTACGAGTGCAGATAATAAAGCGTCGTTGTGAATAGGCAGTAGAGCCCTTGAATAACTCTCCCCGAGTTGTGTAAAATAATTATGTACTTTCTGTCCAGGAGAAATTATTTTTTATGCCAATAATTTAAATTAAATTAAATTAAACTTATACTATTCTGTGATTAATTAATTTTTGAGCAAATTCAGGAACAATTCAAGAATATGAACGTTAATTATTTAATTAATTCTTTTGAAATCGAAATATGAAAAACGGACTTAAGTACGGCTTATTAATTGGCGCGCTAACCGGCGTGTGGATCATGTTTATGCATTTATTAGGGGTTTATGATCAGGCAAAAAGTGGTCCTTTTAATATTCATTGGATGGAATATTTGTCTGTATTTATTCCATTTACAGGGCTTTATCTGGGGATAAAGAATTACAGGAATAATATTAATGGCGGAAAACTTGAATTCATTGAGGGCTTAATGGAGGGTTTTAAAATTTTGCTGATAGGCTTTGTTTTATATATGGCTGTTAGCGCCCTTTACATGCAATATTCCGGTTCAACTCTGCTTACAATGGATTATTATCAGAGAATTGGCGGTGCGGGTATTGTGGGAATTCTTTTTAATATTGTGGTTTCTTTACTCCTAATGAATAAACAGCATAATTTATAATTGAGTTTGCATAGGTATTTTGAACTGATTTTCTGGATAAGTGCTTTAACAACCTTAGCATTATCTAATCCGGGTGTGTTGCATTTCAGTCTCTGCCCATTATCAAATTTAGGGTTTCCCTGGTGTCCTGGTTGTGGCTTGGGAAGGTCCATCACAAGTGTTTTTCATGGTGATTTGAAATCCTCATTTGAGTATCATTGGTTTGGTATCCCGGCGCTACTAATTCTGCTCCATCGAATTTTCGTTCTAAGTAAAAAATACTTCTTATCTTTCTAAACATAATTTTAGAAAATGTATAAAGAATTATTATATAACCTTAAAGGCTTAACCCCTGAAGAATTTCAATATTTGCAGCAAATTATGTCGGGAATGAACGAGGAACAAGCTAAACAGTTCGTAATGTATTATTCGGGCAAGCGACAAAGTGCAAGCGATTTATTGCTATACACTTTACTGGGTTTAATCGTTGTTGCTGGCGTGCAGCGCTTTGTTATCGGCCAAATTGGTATGGGCATTTTGTATTTCTTTACTTTTGGCTTATGTTTTATTGGTACTATTGTTGACGCCATAAATCATAAAAGACTTGCTAATGAACATAATCAAAACATGGCATTAGAATGCGCTAATCTGGTTAAGGTTGGAATGTAGAGAAAAATGACTGGTGATACCGGAAAATGGGTTATCATTGCGGGATCGGCAATACTGTTTGTTGGAATAATAATTTATTTTTTTCACGACAAGCTTCATTGGGTTGGTAATTTACCGGGAGATATTAGAATTGAAAAAGAAAACTTTCGATTTTATTTTCCGCTTACCACAATGATCCTTATCAGCCTGCTGATAAATCTTCTGATAAGAGTTTATAAGTGGTTTAATTAAAATTATGCCTGGAATATCACCAATTTTATATTATTTATTTTTAGCCATAGGCCTGGCAATTAATATTTTCTTTTGCCTGGCATTAATCAATACCTTATTATTAGTCAAAGAAGCTAACAGGCGTTTGGCGCCGGGGCTTATATGGCTTCTTTTGATACCTGGCTTTAGTACGTTTTGGAATTTTTTCGTCGCGTTTAAATTGTCTCAGTCTATAAAGAACGAGCTAGACAGCAGAGATTTTGAAGTGGAAGGCAGGCCTACTTTAATATCAGGACTAAGTTATGCAATTATAGGGTTCATCTATTTGGTATTATCTTTAGTTATTCTCTTTAATCCCCAGAAATCTGAATCAGATCTTGCCGTTGGATTCAATATTTTAGGGCTTTTAGTGATCGTTACCTTTGTTCAGTACTGGATGAAAGTAATCTGGTATAAAAAGGTCCTCCAAAACGACGAAGCCGAAATCATTAATCAGGAAGAAGAATAATATGAAGCTTCACCAACTGACCACATTCCTGGAAAGTCTGGCTCCATTGTCTTATCAGGAAGATTATGATAACTCCGGATTAATTACAGGTAATCCCGACCAGGAAATCCGGGCAGCACTTATTTCTTTAGACTGTACAGAAGAGATATTAGATGAAGCCATTAAAAAAGGGTGCAATCTGGTAATTTCACATCACCCGATAGTTTTTAAGGGCCTTAAAAAATTTACTGGCAAGACATACGTTGAACGGGTTGTCATAAAAGCGTTAAAGAATGATATTGCGCTTTATGCTATCCATACAAATCTTGATCATATTCAAACTGGAGTGAATGGGAAAATATGCGAGAAGCTTGGATTGAAAAATCCACGTATCCTTTCGCCTAAAGAAGGATTCCTGAAAAAGTTAAGTACCTATGCTCCCGTAGATAATGTGTCGAATATCAGAACTGCACTATTTAATGCAGGTGCCGGAAATATTGGTAATTACTCTGAATGCAGCTTTAATTCAGAAGGCTATGGAACTTTTAAAGCTTCCGAAAATGCCAACCCTTATGTGGGAGAAAAAGGGGAATTGCATAGGGAGAACGAAGTTAAAATTGAAGTAGTTTTTTCTAATTATCAGGAGAGGGCAATTATATCGGCTTTAAAGAGTGCTCATCCTTATGAAGAAGTTGCTTATGATATTTATCAATTAACTAATTCCCATGATCAGGTGGGAGCAGGGATGATTGGGGCACTTGAAAAGGAAATGACCGAAATCGATTTTCTTAATTTCGTTAAACTTGAGCTAAACGCAAGGGTAATCAGGCATACAACTTTGACAGGAAGACCTGTTAGGAACGTAGCGGTTTGCGGAGGTTCTGGAAGCTTTCTTTTAAAGCACGCAATTTCTGCACAAGCTGACGTTTTTATAACAGCAGATTTTAAATATCATGAGTTTTTTGATGCAGAATATAAACTTGTGATAGCAGATGTCGGACATTTTGAAAGTGAGCAGTTTACACAACAATTGTTGTATGAAATTATTCGGAAAAATTTTGCTAACTTTGCCCTCCATTTAACAGAATATAACACAAACCCCATAAATTATCTAATTTAATGGAACAAACAGTAGAACAGAAGCTTAAGGCTTTATACGCACTGCAAAACATACATACAAAGGTTGACAAAATCAAGCAGGTACGTGGTGATCTTCCTATGGAAGTATCGGATTTAGAAGATGAAGTTGCTGGTCTTGAAACCCGTATTCAAAAGATAAAGGCGGAATTGGATGATTACGAAGATTCAATTGTAACCCGCAAAAATATGATCAGAGACGCTCAGGCGGCTGTGAAAAAATACGAGACCCAACTCAATGATGTTAAAAACAATCGTGAATATGATGCTATTTCAAAAGAAATAGAAATTCAGGGTCTTGAGATACAGGTTTGCGAAAAGAAAATCAAAGAACTTGGTTTTGATATTGCTAACAAAACGCAGGTTTACGAAAGTGCAGTTGCAGATCTTGAAGTTCGTCGTAAAGATTTGGAGATAAAAAAAGCAGAGCTTGAAAACATTACTGCTGAAACTCAAAAAGAAGAAGATGAGCTATCTCAAAAAGCTAAAGAAGCAGAGCAATTTATTGACGAGCGTTTATTAACAGCTTACAACCGTTTACGTAATAATTCTAAAAACGGATTGGCTGTGGTTACCATTCAGCGTGATTCTTGTTCCGGATGTTACAATCAAATACCTCCTCAGCGTCAGCTTGATATCCGTCAGCACAAAAAGGTTATCGTTTGCGAGCATTGCGGGCGTATCTTAGTTGATGAAGCTTTAGCCGGAGATAAAATAGAAGAAACGGTATAGACAAAAAATAAAAAAATTTAGAAGGCGGCTTATGTTAATATAGCCGCTTTTTTTATGGTTAAATGAGTGAGGTGAACCTCCAGATCTCATTTGGAGTAATACAGAGATCTAAGGGAATATCATATTCATTAACATCTTCAAATTTTTCTTCCGGTTCAAAGTAAGAAGTTCCCGCTTTAATTACATCCGGCCGGCAATCAGATAAAAACCTGTCATAAAATCCCCTACCATACCCCAGCCTGTGCCCCAGGCGGTCAAATGCCAGTAGGGGTACAATTACCGCATCAATTAGTTTTGAATCAATTTCTTCGCCATATTCAGGCTCCGTAATTCCCCATTGGTTCATTGATAAAGGCGTGTCTTTCTCCCAAAGAATATTAGTTAGGCTATGATCTTCAGTATTGCTTTTGGGAAGTATAAATTTAAGCTGAGGGAATTTAGTCGAAAGATGCTCTTTAAGTAACAGGCTGTTAAACTCATGTTTCCCGGTAATCGGATAATAGATGTGGACAAATCTTATAGCGTCGAGTTTCAGCGTGTCAAAACGGGCTACAATGGCTGAACTTAGGCTTTCCAGCTCATCAGGCAGCAAATCTTTCCGCTTTTGTAAATACACCGATCGAAGTTCTTTTTTAGTCACTGAGCTAAGTTAAAATAAATCAAACGAATGTAAATCGATTGGTTTGTATCGTATGTAATAAAAAAGGCGATCTCAAACTTCTATGGAATCGCCTAATCAAGTTAAACCGTCTTAAGTTACTTTACTCTTTCTATGTAATCACCGGTGCGGGTGTCAACTTTTATTTTGTCTCCAAGGTTAATAAACATCGGAACCTTGATTTCCACTCCTGTTTCTACTGTGGCGCTTTTAAGGGCATTGGTAGAAGTATCACCTTTCACCGCAGGCTCTGTATAAGTTACCTCAAGTTCAACACTTGTCGGGGCTTGTGCTATTATCGGCTCATCACTTTCAAAGGCGATAATAACATTCATTCCGTCTTTTAGAAAACGTGCAGAGTCTCCGAATAAAAATTTTGGAATATTGAACTGCTCGTAGGTGGAATTGTCCATTACCACAAAAAAATCACCCTCATCATATAAATATTGATAGTCATTAGTTTCTACCCGGCAAATTTCAACCTCTTCGTCTGTTCGAAAGCGATATTCGACAAGTTTACCTGTTTTTACATTTCGCATTTTGGCCTGGTAAAAAGCACGAAGGTTGCCCGGGGTACGGTGTAAAAATTCTTCTACTGTTACCAGTTCTCCATTAAATCTTAGAACATTTCCGCTTTTTACATCTGAAGCTTTTGCCATAAAAATCTTGATTTTGGGTTACAAAGATATTGATTTCGGTGCTGACAGGAAAAGTAAATTTAAGATTTGAAGGTTCTGGGGTCTCTTGTTATTTATAATCTGAGATCCTTAGATGGTTTTTGCAGAAGGAATATTCATGCTCCTGGTTGGAGCATACAATCACAATTCTATTGGTGCTGTATTGTTGAATTAAATTCAGGTACCAGGATATTGCTTCCGCATCCAGATTCGAAGCTGGTTCATCAAGCAGCAACATGGGAGTATCAGAGCAAATGGACAGGGCAAGTTTTGTACGCTGCTTCATGCCTGATGAAAAATACTTGAGTGCTTTGTTTTTAGAGCCTTTTAAATCCAGTATTTCTAAAAGCCTGTTTTTATTCAGGTCTTTACTATAAGATTTAAATTTAAAGTGGAAATTTATCATTTCGGATAATGTAAATTCCTCAATCAGCTCAAGATAAGGCGCTGCGATGCTTAAAGACTGATATACTTCGTCAGGATCCATTGATTTACCATTTGAAGCAATATCTATTGATCCTTTTGATGGAGTAAGGTTACCTGCAATAAGCTGAAGCAATGTAGATTTACCGGAACCATTACGGCCCAATATGGCATAAGTATTTCCCTGTTCAAAAGAATAATTTACATCTCTGAATATCCAATCCCGGTTAAACCGGCGTCCGATATTTGTTAATGTAATTTTCATTAGAGGCGATTTATTTTATAGGGGCGATAAAGCTTGCATAAGCTTGTAAGTGGGTTGAAATGACAAGCTTTATGCAAGTTTCCTGTTTCCAAGGTCTATCAGGCGCCGGTAAATCCTCTCATAATTCCTCGGTTAGAATTTCTGATGAAATCAAGTATTTCATCTCGAATTTCTGTAGGTTGTTTTTCTGCTTCAATGATATCTAAGGCTGCGCTTACATTATAATTTTTTACAAATAGCGTACGATAAATATCTTGTATCTCATTGATATCGTCGGAGCTATAACCTCTTCGACGAAGTCCAACAGAGTTTATTCCAACATAAGATAGTGGCTCTCTGGCGGCTTTAACATAGGGAGGCACATCTTTACGTACTAAAGATCCGCCGGTTACGAATGCGTGGGAGCCTACATTGCAAAACTGATGGATAGCAACCATTCCGGCTAAAACAACATAATCTCCAACGGTGATATGACCTGCCAGCGTGGTGTTGTTGGAGAAAATACAATAATTGCCTACTTCACAATCGTGTGCAATATGGCAGTAAGCCATAATCAGGCAATTGTTTCCAATTTTAGTTTTCCAGCGGTCTTTTGTGCCTCTGTTTATGGTTACACATTCGCGGATAGTGGTATTATCGCCGATTTCTACTGTTGTATCTTCGCCGCTATATTTTAAATCCTGGGGTGCTCCAGAGATTACAGCGCCAGGGAAAATACGACAGTTTTTTCCGATTCTGGCCCCATCCATAATAGTAACATTGGGACCAATCCATGTTCCTTCACCAATCTCAACGTTCTTATGGATAGTAACAAACGGTTCAATAACAACATTGTCAGCAATTTTTGCCTGTGGGTGAATATATGCGAGAGGTTGGATCATTTTAGATTTCTTCAGTTGGTCTTCTTACAATTTGGGCCATTAATTCCGCTTCCACAACTATTCTGTCCCCTACTAATCCTATCCCCTTCATTTGCGCAATACCCCGTCTTATCGGTGCAAGTAAATCACATTGAAATATCAGAGTGTCACCAGGAACAACTTTGTCCTTAAACCTGGCGTTTTCTATCTTAAGGAATAAAGTTATCCAATTTTCAGGATCGGGTACTGTATTTAAGACCAGTATTCCGCCTGTTTGTGCCATTGCTTCAATTTGAAGAACTCCTGGAAATAATGGAGAGCCGGGAAAATGGCCTTTAAAGAACTCTTCGTTCATGGTAATGTTCTTTAAACCAACTACATGACTTTTAGTTAGTTCGAGAATTTTATCGATCATCAGAAATGGCGGCCTGTGAGGGAGAATATTCATGATCTGAACGGTATCATAAACAGGTGTAGCATTTGGATCGTATAGCTTTACTTTCTTTTTGCTGCGTTCCTTTTTTATTTGTGCTTTTATTTTTTTTGCAAAGGCAACGTTGGCTGCATGGCCTGGTCTGGCAGCCATGATATGCCCCTTTAGCGGCACTCCTACAAGCGCCAAATCGCCAATCATATCTAATAGTTTATGACGGGCGGGTTCGTTTTGATGACGAAGTTCAATATTATTTAAGATGCCTTCCTTTGCTACATCGATATCCTTTTTCTTAAATAAGATACCCAGTTTTTGCAGCTCTTCTTTGCTTACTTCTTTATCTACAACTACTATAGCATTATTTAAATCACCACCTTTTATCAGATCGTTCTCCAAAAGCATTTCGAGTTCATGAAGAAAACAAAATGTTCTGCTTGAGGAGATTTCTCTTTTAAATTCAGAAATAGTTGTGATGGCTGCATGCTGGCTCCCCAAAACCGGCGAATTATAATCGATCATACAAGTGAAGCGATAATCATCTAAGGGCATGGCTACCATCTCTACTTTTCGGTCAGGCTCCGAATAATGGATGTTGTGAGGAATATGGTAATACTCTCTTTCTGCATCTTGCTCTTCGAAATCCGCAGCCTCTAAAGCTTCGATAAATTTTAAAGAACTGCCATCCATAATTGGAGTTTCCGGACCATCTAATTCAATAAGGACGTTGTCGACTTCTAGTCCTACTAATGCAGCTAATACATGCTCAACGGTATTAACACTGGCACCGTTTTGAGATAAATTAGTTCCTCTCGATGTATCAGTAACGTTGTCAACATCAGCCTCAACAATGGGCTGACCTTCAATATCAATTCGTTTAAATTTATAACCATGATTCTCCGGGGCAGGCTTAAAAGTCATATTTACCGCTTGCCCTGTGTGCAATCCGGTTCCGGAAATAGTGATTTCAGTTTTGATCGTTCTTTGCTTGATCGTCATTTTTTAGATAATAGCGATTATATTTTATTTTTTTCCTGAAGCTTGCGCTCTAACTCTTCGATTCTGCGTTCTAAATCAGGCAATCGATTTAGTACAACTTGTGCTCTCATGTGTTGATTATAAGTAGTTGCAGGCGCGCCCGCCCATTTTTTTCCTTCGTCCTCTATCGAGCGGCTAATACCGGATTTTGCTTGTATTTGGGTGCCTTTAGCAAGGGCAATATGTCCAACAATGCCAACCTGCCCGCCTATTACACAGTTTTCTGCTATTTTAGTACTTCCCGAAACGCCGGTCTGAGATGCGATCACCGTATTTGCACCAATATCTACATTATGTGCAAGTTGTATTAAATTATCGAGTTTAACACCTTTGCGAATTACTGTGGAACCCATAGTTGCCCGGTCGATCGATGTATTCGATCCAATTTCAACGGAGTCTTCAATAATCACGTTTCCGATCTGGCTTACTTTTGAATAAGTGCCGTCAGGTTGCGGTGCAAAACCAAATCCGTCGCTGCCAATCACCGTACTTGAATGAATAATAACATTATTCCCGATTTTACAATCGTAATAAATTTTAACACCAGGGAAAAACGTGGAATTATTCCCGACAATAACATTGTCGCCAACGTAGACCTGTGGGTAGATTTTGCTGTTATTTCCTATAACCGCATTCGCTCCTATGTATGCAAATGCTCCGATATAAACATCCTTGCCAATTGTAGCTGTTGGGTGAATAAATGAAGGTTGTTCGATGCCGGTTTTGTCGAGTTTTAAAGTATTGTACTGTTCTAACAGTATCGAAAATGCGCTATAGGCATCTTTCACCCGAATTAAAGTGCTCGTATAATGAGCTGAAGGGATGAAGTCAGAACTTACAATAACAATTGAAGCTTTGGTTTGATATAGGTAGGGCTCATATTTTCTGTTTGCCAGAAAAGAAAGACAGCCTTCAGTTGCTTCTTCAATTTTAGCTAGTTGATCTACTGTAACGTCCGGATTTCCATCCACTGTACCATTAAGTAAAATTCCGATCTGTTGGGCAGTAAATTGCATCGCCGCAAATTTAGGTGTTATTAGTATATGAACAAATTTTGAAGGAATTACTTCAAAAAAGACGCAGACTTTTACTGTTCTGTGAGTTTTAAGTCCTTAATATAGCAAAGAATGTGTTTTTCCACGGTTTTTGAAAGTGCTTCAAGGCTTGAGTTATCCGATGCCTGAGTGATATCTTTAACAGAACCATCTTTCATCAGGATATTTATATTTTCAGCTCCGGCCCGGTAAGCGTTATTTTTTATTGTATCAGTGAAAACAAAATAAGAAACATCGTCTTCATCGATAGGATATTTACCTAAAGCGTTATTTCCCAATATATCAATAATTTCTTTATCGGGGGCGTCATTAGTTATTTCGACCTGATATAAATTTCTGCTTAACAAGTTCTTACATAAAGTAGAAAGAATAAAGTCATTATCTGCAGCCCAAACCTTAATAGATGTAAATATATCATAATCATCTAAAAGTGTGAAGCATTCCAAATTTTGAGGGTCGTTTTTAAAATCGATTTTGCTGATGGAATTATTGAGAAAATAGGAGAAATTAGGAGTGGCAAAAAGGTTTTTACCTTTTCCCGCAAGGTGCTTTGCCCTATCCAGTATTTTTACAAGCATTTGTTCGGCAGACACTACCGTTTTATGCAGATATACCTGCCAGTACATTAACCGGCGGGCTATAAGAAATTTTTCAACCGAATAAATTCCTTTTACTTCTATGGCTAACTGACCGTTGGCTATATCAAGCATTTTTATTATTCGGTCAAATCCAATTATCCCTTCTGATACTCCGGTAAAAAAACTGTCCCGATTAAGATAATCAAGTCTGTCGATATCCATCTGGCCCGAAACCAATTGATGGAGGAATGTTTTATGGTATTTATTATTGAAGATTTCCAGGGCCAGCTCTAATTTATTGTCGAACTGCCGGTTTAAATTGTCCATCAATAAAGATGAAATGTGCTCATGCGATATTCCTTCAACAATAGTATGTTCCAGGGCGTGCGAATAAGGTCCATGTCCGATATCATGCAATAAGATAGCAATTGTGACAGCTTCTTCTTCTGCGGGTGTTATGTCGTGTCCCTTAGTTTTTAGCGTTTCAATTGCCATCCCCATAAGGTGCATAGCCCCTAATGCATGATGGAATCTTGTATGTATAGCTCCCGGATAAACAAGATGGGTCATACCCAGCTGCTTAATGTTTCGAAGTCGTTGGAAATAAGGATGAGCAATTAAGTCGAATATCAGTTCGGAAGGAACAGTAATGAAACCGTAAACCGGGTCGTTAATAATTTTTTTCTTATTCAAAATAAAGTGTTGTTTGCAAAAATTGTTAATTTATCTGATACAAAAAATTAGTTTTAGTGTTATACCTTGGCTGAGATATAAATAATTTAGCAGAAAATATGCAAGAAACTACAATTCTTTGGGCCGATGACGAAATAGATTTACTTAAGCCTCATATCATGCTTTTGAATGAGAAGGGCTATAATGTAAAAACTGTTACTAACGGCAACGATGCTTTAGATGCGTTTAAAGCGGGTTTTTATGATTTGGTATTTCTTGATGAAAATATGCCGGGCCTTACTGGTCTGGAAACACTTGCCGAGATAAAAAATATAAATCCTGATGTTCCGATTGTTTTAATAACAAAAAATGAAGAGGAATATTTAATGGAGGATGCGATAGGGTCTAAAATAGATGACTATTTAATTAAGCCGGTAAATCCGCGCCAGGTTCTGTTAACAATAAAAAAGTTGACAGAGAACAAAAAGCTGGTAAACCAGAAAACTTCAATGGCATATCAGCAGGATTTTCGAACGCTGGGAATGACATTGAACGATAATCTGAGTTTTACAGAGTGGGTGGATGTATATAAGAAACTTGTGTATTGGGAACTATCTCTTGAACAACTGGAGGATTCTGGCATGCACGAGATCCTGACGATGCAAAAATCGGAAGCAAATATGCAGTTCTGTAAGTTCATTGAAAAGAACTACCTCTCCTGGTGTAAAGACCAGGAGTCTGGTCCGGTGACATCAGATCAATTATTGAAAAAGAAGCTATTTCCGTTATTGGATACTAAAACTACTTTCTTCATTCTGATAGATAATTTAAGGTATGATCAGTGGAAGATGATCAATTCTTTGATTACAGAGCATTTCAGACTTGAAGAAGAAGACAGTTATTACAGTATTCTGCCAACGGCTACCCAATACGCACGAAACGCAATTTTCTCGGGGCTAATGCCACTTGAAATGGAAAAACGATATCCCTCTATGTGGCAAAATGATGAAGACGAAGGGGGGAAAAATTTATTTGAGGAGCAATTTCTGGCAGACAATATAAACAGGAATATTCGTCGAGATTTAAAGCATTCGTATACTAAAGTCTTAACTTTTGAACAGGGAAAGGCTGTGGTAGAGAATATTAATAATTTGTTAACAAACGAATTAAATGTAATTGTATACAATTTTGTGGATATGCTTTCGCATGCACGTACCGATATGGCGATGATACGTGAGTTGGCCAATGATGAGGCTGCCTATCGTTCTTTAACCCTGTCCTGGTTTGAGCATTCACCATTACTGGAAACTATCCGAAAGCTGGCAACCAAAAATGTTCGGCTGGTAATAACCACAGATCATGGAACAATTCGTGTGAAACATCCCAGCAAGGTTATTGGCGACAGGAATACGAACACTAATTTGCGGTATAAACAAGGTAAAAATCTAAATTTTGTGGGAAAGGATGTCTTTCTCGTAAAGAACCCCCATGAAGCACATTTGCCAAAACTTCATGTAAGTTCAAGTTTTATTTTTACTAAGGAGGATACTTATTTTGTTTACCCGAACAATTACAATCATTTTGTAAATTATTATAATGAAACGTTTCAGCATGGCGGGATCTCTCTGGAAGAGATGATCGTTCCGTATGCTACATACAGCCCCAGATAGAAAGTACTTTTTTATCTTTGTACAATGGAATTAAAAGTTTCAAACCTTAATGAGCTGCCCATAGCTGCGGAAAAGATTTTAGAGATTGCGGGAGATAACCGCATATTTCTTTTTTATGGCGAAATGGGTGCGGGTAAAACCACCTTGATTAAAGCTCTCTGTGATGCCTTGAACGTTGATGACGCGGTATCGAGCCCGACGTTTTCCATTGTAAATGAATATTCGGGGAACAATGAAATTATTTATCATTTTGATTTCTACAGAATAAAAAATGAGAATGAAGCTTTTGATTTGGGATATGAGGACTATTTGTTTTCGGGTAATTACTGTTTTATAGAATGGCCTGAAAAAATTTCTAATCTTCTTCCCGATAAATTTATGGAGTTAAAATTGCTGGAAACTTCAGAGAATGAACGTGTAATTAAGATGCAAATGTTTAATTGACATTATATTACCTCTAAGTAAATCGGATTTCGTATTTTCAGCACACTTTTTTAAAAACATGGTATGATGAGTGAACTGTCTGACATTGCAAAGCAAGCTATGATGCAGCCCCAGGAGGCAATGCTCGAGACCAAGAAAAAGAAGAACAGTCTGTACATCGGCATTCCTAAAGAAACATCTTTCCAGGAAAACAGGATCGCATTAACCCCTCTCTCTGTGGCTTTGCTTGTTAATAATGGGCATGAAGTGGTAATAGAATCGGGTGCAGGAATGGGGGCAAACTTCTCGGATAATGATTACAGTGAACATGGCGCTAAAATTCAATATGACAAGAAGGAAGTTTTTAAAGCAGATATTATCATAAAAATTGGTCCGCCTACCCAGGAAGAGATCGGAATGATGAAACCTTTTCAGGTTTTATTTTCAACCCTTCAGATGGGTTCGCTTAAAGCGGAATCGCTTGAAGCCATGATGAAGAAAAAAATCACAGCACTTTCATATGAATATCTCCGGGATGAAGGTGGATCCCTAAGCGTGATTCGCTCCATGAGTGAAATTGTTGGCGCGACGTCCGTACTTATTGCGGCGGAATATTTAAGCAATGTTTTTGATGGCAAGGGGCTGATGCTTGGTGGGATAACCGGGGTGCCACCCACCGAGATGGTTATACTTGGCGCTGGTACTGTGGGTGAATATGCAGCAAGAACGGCTATCGCTCTTGGAGCGGAAGTTAAAGTTTTTGACAGCTCTATTTATAGGCTCAGACGATTACAAAATAATATCGGTGCACGGGTATTTACGTCTGTAATTCAGCCTATTGTGCTAAATAAGGCAATTACCACGTGCGATGTAGTTATCGGAGCGATACGTGCGCATAAGGGTTTGAGTCCTTGTGTTGTAAGTGAAGAAACGGTAAGTCATATGAAACCAAATTCTGTGGTAATTGATGTGAGTATCGATCAGGGCGGTTGTTTTGAAACTTCAAGAATAACCAACCACACACATCCGGTTTTCAGAAAATACGATGTGATTCATTATTGCGTACCAAATATAGCTTCACGAGTTGCCAGAACAGCCACTTATGCCTTAACAAATATATTTTCTCCGATTTTAATGGATATTGGCGAAATGGGTGGGATTATGAATGTGATCTGGGAAAAATCGGGAGTACGTAATGCTATTTATTTATATCAGGGACATCTTACCAATAAAGATCTTGCAGAACGGTTTAATATTCCCCCAAAGGATTTAGAATTACTAATCGTCTCAAACCGATAGCTTTAAAACTTAATTAAAACACTTTTAATCAATTCTTTCTTTTTAGTGAAAAACAATTGATTGAATGAAACTTAATAAAGATTTTTTTAAGGATCTCTGGAAAATATTAGTGGGGAGTTTTAATGGTTTTTTTAACGATCGGTGCTTAAAACTCAGTGCCGCATTGTCATATTATACACTATTTTCTCTTGCTCCACTATTGTTGATGCTAATCTTTATAGCAGTTGATGTTTTTAAACATGATGCTTTTCAAGGGGAAGTTTTCAGAGGAATTAAAGGCTTCATCGGTGCTGAAGCCGCTTTGCAGGTTCAGGATATTATTAAAAATACTGCAATCTCAGGAAAATCTACCTGGGCAATTATAGTCGGCATAATAACTCTTTTTATTGGAGCCACAGGAGTTTTTCTTGAAATTCAGGATTCAATAAACCTAATCTGGAGAGTAAAAGCCAAACCAGAAAAGGGCTGGTTAAAAATGATCACCAACAGGCTTCTTTCCTTTTCTATGATCGCTACAATAGGTTTCCTTTTAATTGTATCGCTTGTTATCAATGGATTGGTTACCGCGCTTAGTGACAGATTAAAGGTGTATTTTGAAGATATTACGGTCCTGCTGGTAGAGATATTTAATTTGACTTTAACTTTTCTTATTATCACCGTGCTGTTAGCTATCATATTTAAATTTTTACCTGATGTGAAAATCAAATGGAAGGACGTACGGGCGGGGGCCATTTTTACAGCGATTTTGTTTATGCTGGGGCGTTATGCGATAGGCTTATACATTGATAAAGTTGGCCCGGGTTCAACTTACGGAGCTGCAGGCTCCTTGATTGTAATATTGGTCTGGGTTTATTACGCTGCAGCAATTTTATATTTTGGTGCTGAATTTACCCAGGTATATACAGAAAAACATGGGCGAAAAATAGAACCTGCATCTTATGCAGTTCTCGTTGTTCAAACCGAGCAGGAAAAGGATGTTAAGGTTTTGCCAAAACAAAAACAAGATGAAGGCGGAGACAAGCAAGTTTAATCTATTAAATCTACTTTTTATAAATTACAAATGAAGTTAAAAGTAATCATTCTCAGCTTCTTGCTTGCTTCTTTTGGTTGTAAACAGCAGGTTAAAGAAGAAGAGAAGGCTGAAATGAAAGAAATCACTAAGCTATTTGAAAAGTATTGGGAAGAACGTTCGCAATTTTTTCCGTTAGAAGCTACCCAACAGGGAGATAACCGGTATAATGCTGTTCTGAGAAATGACCAGACTAAGGGATTCCGGGATTCATTAGCTGTTTTTTATCAAACTTACCTGAAGGAGTTATCAGAAGTTAATCGTGAAGAGTTAAACGATAATGATAAAATCAGTTATGATATTTTTCAATATGAAATGAACATCCAGCTGGAGGGTTTAAAAACTAACCAGTGGATGATCCCATTTCAACAATTTTGGGGATTACCTTTAACAATGGGCCAATTAGGTTCTGGAGAAAGTTACCAACCTTTTAAAACGCCTGAGGATTACAAAAACTGGCTGGCGCGTATTGATGGATTTTCGGTTTGGGTCGATTCTGCCATTGTTAATTTCCGAAAAGGGATGAAAGCGGGGGTCGTTCTCCCGAGGCCTTTGGTTCAGAAAATGATTCCGCAAATGGAAGCGATGATTGTTGACGAGCCTACCAAAAGCCTGTTCTACACTCCGGTAGTACGATTCCCGGACAAGTTTTCTGAGGGAGATAAACCCGCAATTATAGATTCATTCAAAGTGGCCATTCGGGAAAAAGTCAGTCCATCGTATAAGAAACTGGCTATTTTTCTAAAAAATGAATACCTGCCGAAAACGAGGACATCGTCGGGAATAAGTGCTGTTCCGGGGGGTAAAAAACTATATCCTTATTTGGTTAAATACTGGACCACAACCAATAAAACGCCTGAAGAAATATACCAGACAGGTTTATCAGAGGTGACACGGATCAGAGCGGAAATGGATACGATTAAACAGCAGGTTGGATTTTATGGCGATTTAAAAGAGTTCTTCGAATTCATGAAAACTTCCCCCCGGTTTATGCCTTTCAAAACCCCTCAGGATGTTTTAAATGCGTTTAACGGGATCCACAAGAAAATGGAGCCACAGCTTCGATCGATGTTTGGCAAGGTGCCAAAGACTCCATTTGAAATAAGGCAAACAGAGGCTTTCAGGGCAGCTTCCGCAAGTGCAGAATACAATCAGGGATCTCCGGATGGCTCAAGGCCCGGAATATTTTATGTGCCAATCCTGGATGCCACAAAGTTTAATATTACTTCGGGTATGGAATCATTGTTCTTGCATGAAGCTATTCCAGGGCATCATTATCAGATTTCTTTGCAACAGGAAAACAAGGATTTGCCTAAGTTTCGCAGATTTGCCTGGTACGGAGCTTTTGGAGAAGGTTGGGGATTGTATACAGAATCTTTGGGTAAAGAACTCGGTTTGTACACCGATCCCTACCAATATATGGGAGCTTTGGGTGATGAGATGCACCGGGCCATCCGTTTAGTGGTAGATGTTGCTATTCACACAAAAGGTATGACCCGCGAAGAGGCCATTAAATATATGATGGATAACCAAGCTATAGGCAAAGACGCGGCGACTGCAGAAATTGAGCGGTACATGGCCATTCCCGGTCAGGCTCTTTCTTATAAGATAGGGGCCTTAAAAATCTGGGAGCTTCGCAATAAATACCAGAAGGAAATGAGAAATTTTAACTTAGCTGATTTTCATGATGAGCTTTTGAAAGATGGCGTAATGCCATTGAATGTTGCTGAAAGGAAAATGAATGATTGGGCTGCCTCGAAAAAAGGTAAGTGAGTTGCATGAATTCTTAACGAAAAAGCAGGTTTCCCATTAAGGAACCTGCTTTCTAAATCATTTACAAGAAATTCAATTATAGATCTTAACCCTTGTTTCTGTCGGCATATCCAAATACTTTCTGAAGCAGTGTAGTGTTTCTGGCTGAAATGTTTTGTCTGATCTTTAATTCCTCCTGGGCAATTTCATAAAATAATCCTTCTATTGCTTTTTGAGCTACATAAGATGAGAGATCAGGATTAATATCAGCGGTTAATGGGATTTGATTATAAGCAGTAATAGCGTCGCTCCAATATTTGGTTGCGCCCACCTTTCCCAGGCTGCTTTGAATTACCGGCTTAAACGACATCATTAGCTGATCTGTTGTAACCCGCTGAAAATATTGCGTTGCTGCATCATTCTGACGGGTTAAGAGAATATTTGTAGCATCTGCAATAGTCATTTGCTTTATTGCATTAATAAATATTGGTTTCGCCTCTCTGGCTGCATCTTCAGCAGCACGGTTGATGCTTAGAATAACATTATCAGCAAGTCTGTTTAAGCCAAGGCTTCTTAATGTACGTTCCGCTTTTTGCGCTTCCGGTGGAAACAGTAATTTAATTGCAGCATTACCAAAGAATCCGTTTTGTTCTGATAAACGTTCAGAACTATATGTTGTTCCAAACTCCAACGCCTGTTTTAAACCGAGCGCTATTTCTGCAGAGGTAGGGTTGCCTAAATTTTGCCCCAATATTTGCGCAGTTTGATTAAGTGTATCGCAACTGCTGAGTGATATACAGGCAACCAATGCGACTATTATACTAATTCTTTTCATATTTAATTCTTTTCTCTATAACGGTAAATTAACCAATTTGCTTTAAAGTGTAGAATTAAATAGAACGTTAAGGTTTAATTGCTGTCTAAAGGTTTCATTGCAGATGAGGATTTTTCTTTTGGCAACAGGGCTGAAGATTTTACTAATTGCACAAATTCATTTCTGTAGCCTTCTTCGTCATCTCCGAGGCCTGATTTTGCCCAGGAAATAACTTTCGGATAATTGGTTTCCTGAAGAAATTCTGAATCCCGTAAAAGCATGCCATAGCCGGCAACAGCGGCCGAAAATTTAAAATCTTTAGAAGTTTTATCCCAGTCGATGTTCTTGTCAAGCACTGACTTTTCGATTAATTTACTGGTATTACCAGTCGGGGTTTTGTAACGAAGTTTAACCGTAAATAACTCGTTTCCGTAAGGGGTTTTGATATCGGTTGAATTATTCTGATACTTTAAATCATCCACACTTTCCTTGAATTTGCTTTTTACGCCAACCGGGATAATTTCATAAAGAGCCGTAACTGAATGTCCTGAGCCCAGATCTCCGGCATCCTTTTTATCATTGTTAAAATCTTCTTTGTTCAGCAAACGGTTTTCATATCCTATCAAGCGATAATACTGAACTTTTTTAGGGTTGAATTCTATCTGTAGTTTTACATCCTTTGCTATGGTAAAGAGCGTGCCTCCAAATTCATTCACCAATACTTTTCGGGCTTCTGTAATATTATCAATGTAAGCGTAATTGCCGTTCCCTTTATCAGCAAGGGTTTCCATTTTGCTGTCTTTATAATTGCCCATTCCGTAACCCAATACTGTTAAAAATATCCCGCTTTTCTTTTTGTCTTCAATTAACCGTTGCATTTCTCCATCGCTGGACACACCTATGTTAAAATCTCCGTCGCTTGCAAGGATCACCCTGTTATTGCCTCCCTTAACAATATTTTCCATCGCAATTTTATAAGCCAGTTTAATGCCTGCCCCTCCTGCTGTAGACCCTCCTGCCTGTAATGCATCGAGAGCGTTTTTGATAGTTTGCTTTCTTTCTCCGGAAGTAGCAGGTAATACAAGTCCGGCGGCACCTGCATACACAACTATAGATACTTTATCTTTTTCTCTAAGCTGATCCACCAATAATTTAATAGATGATTTAACCAGCGGAAGCTTATTTGCCTGATTCATTGAGCCAGACACATCAATTAAAAAAACAAGGTTTGAGGCGGGAAGATTAGTAAGGGGTATTTTTTTGCCTTGTAATCCAATTCGAACCAGACGGTGTTGGTGGTTCCATGGTGCCGATGAAATTTCTGTATTTACCGAAAATGGGTCGTTGTTTTGTGGCTGTGGATATTCATAACTAAAGTAATTGATCATTTCCTCAATTCTTACAGCGTCTACAGGTGGGAGGTTGCCGTTATTAATATACCGACGAACATTGCTGTACGATGCCGCATCGACGTCTATACCAAATGTTGACAAAGGAGTTTGTCTGGCCTGGAAAAAACGGTTTTCGTTTATGCCATTATAAGATTCTGTATTAAAATCGGCCGCACCTCCCCTGATATATAATTTGGCGCTGCTTTGATTCATAACCCCGGCTACGCTGCCGGTTAAATCTTTTTTTTCTGTGCCATATCCAATAACAACAGCTTCTTCCAGAGTTGAATTAGACGGATTAAGAGAAACGTTAATGATCGTATCTTTTCCTATCTTAACTTCTTTGCTTTTATATCCGATGTAGCTGAAAACCAGCACCGCGTTGTCTACTGTGAGCTTGATGGAATATTTCCCATTTGAATTTGTTGCAGTTGATATGGTGGAATTTTTAACATTCACAGTTGCGCCGATTAAGGGTTGTTTATCTTTCGCATCTGTAACAATACCTGTAATTTTTTGAGCCTGAAGGGTAAAAACAACGAATAGCAAGATGATTGAAAATAGGATTCTTTTCATGATATGGAGTTTTAATTTGGATGCTCATCCGTCTCATTTTCCATAACAGGCATCGATTAAAAATTATTTGTGCTATTTTGGTCAAAACTGCATCAATAAATATATTGCTTAAGCCAAAGGTTTAATGCTATCTTTTTAGGACTTGAAATTCATAAAAAATAAATCTACCGATCACTCTTCAGGGGAGGCTGAACTGCTTGCCGAGTACCGTCGTAACGGCAATTTGGAAACTTTAGGGAGATTATATGAAAGGTATATGCCTCTGATCTTTGGTCTATGTTTAAAATATCTGAAAGATGAAGAGCTGAGTAAAGATGCTGTAATGCAAATTTTTGAAGAGCTAATTACCAAGCTGAAAATTCATGAGGTATCTAACTTTAAAAGCTGGCTATACACGCTGGCTCGCAATCATTGCTTAATGAATTTGCGGTCTTCCAATAAACATGAATTTGTAAATATTGATGATTATGGTGTGGAAAGCTTGGCATTTTTGCATCAGGATACTGAGCAAATAAAAGAAAATGAGCTCAGTAGCATGGAGAACTGTTTGCAAAAGCTTCCGGATGAGCAACGGTTAACTATAGATTTATTTTACTTGCAGCAGAAGTGTTATAAAGAAGTTTCTGATGCTACAGGTTTTGATTTAAATAAGGTAAAAAGCTATATTCAAAACGGTAAGCGGAATTTGAAAATTTGTATGGAGAAGAACGGTGGAAACGAATAGAATAAATTATATCACCATTCAGCAGTATCTTGACGGTCTGCTGGATAAAGAAGCTATGCATGAGCTTGAAAAGCAGGCATTGGATGATCCTTTTTTGGCTGATGCGCTGGATGGCTATGCCCATATTAATAAACCTGCTGCGAAACAACTAAGCTTATTACAAACTCAGCTTGAGGAGCGGATTGCCAGGCAACAGGAAAATAAAAATGTATTTAATTTTAGCTGGCAACGTTTAAGTGTTGCCGCTGCAGCGGGATTGTTATTTGTAACCGCAAGCATTCTGTTCTGGATAAAGGGACAAAACAGCGAGGAGCAGCTTGCCTCTAATCCTAAACAGGTAGAGGTGATATTAAGCCCGATTGATAGTTTAGATACTGCAGGTTTAATTAAAGAACAAGCAGAGCTTGCACCACCTGTCGTTCAGTCGTTGGCTGGAAAGAGTAAACAAGAAGGGATAGAAAAGGTGCAAATTGCTGCGTTAAAACAAAAACGATTACAGCAAGGAGATATAAAACTTGGAAATACTTCTGATGCCATTAGTGAAAGTGCAATTGATGGAAACAGTGCACAGGAAAAACAATTGCTTGCCGAAAACACCTCAAATGTGTCTCTCCAAGGCAGGATCGCTGGAATTTCCTCTGAAAAAATTATTTCCGGAAAAATTATTTCGAACAATGGTGCGCCGTTGCCGGGAGTTTCTGTCCAGCTTAGAAACACGGGGATAGGAACTGCGACCAATGTAAATGGTGAATTTAGTTTAAGAGATTCTGTAGGTGGGGACTTAAAAATTGCTTTTATCGGCTTTAATTCAAAAGAAGTTAAAGCAACGCCTGGCATCCCATTAACAGTTGCACTTGAAGAAAATAGTCAGGCTATGAATGAGGTGGTTGTCAGGGGCTATGGAACTGCAAAAAAATTGAATGAATCTCCTGAACCCCTTATCGGATGGAATAAGTACAATGACTACATCCAAAAAAGCGTTGCGGCACTTAAGGGAGAATTTTCCTCTGGCTTAGTGGTAGTTAGTTTTACCGTTGGTGATGATAATAAGTTAAGTAATTTCCAGATTAAACGGGGCCTGGATGATAAAAATAACCAGGAAGCCATTCGTTTAATAAAGGACGGGCCCGGGTGGAAAAGCAGTAAGCACCATGAAGCCCGAGTGACTGTTGAGTTTAAATAGTGATTTGAAGAAATTGCTTTTAAGCCCCCCGGAGTCTACTCTTTTTCGCGTAAATCTTCTCTTTTACTTCCATCATACAATTCATATTCCAGCAGTCTGCAATCAAGCTTACCATTATAAAATTCTAATTTGCGTGAAGCTTTTAATCCTATTTTTTTAGCAAGATCAGGGTTTCCAGTAAAGATATAACCTGAGTATCCTTTGCATTTCTGCTTCATGAAATCGCCAATAAGTTTGTAAGTGGCTTCCAGTTTAGTATGTATTCCCAGGCGTTCGCCATACTCCGGATTGAAAAATACCACTCCAGCTTCCCCTTCAGGAACAGGGGTTTCCGCAAAGTCGCACACGTGAAATTCTATCAAATGATCTACGCCGGCTGTTTTGGCGTTACGCTGTGAAACATCAACGGCATCGGCAGATAAATCGGATGCTATAATTTTGAATGTCAGTTCTTTTTTAGCTTTATCTTTCAGTTTTCTGCGTTCAACAAAAAACACCTGCTCATCATAACCGGTTATGTGCATAAAGCCATAATTCATTCGGAAAAGTCCGGGGTGTTTATCGGTAGCAAGTAAAGCAGCTTCAATTGCAAGTGTTCCGGAACCGCACATGGGGTTTACAAAAGGACTTTTTCTGTCCCATTTCGTTGCCATAATTGTTGAGGTCGCAAGAGCCTCTAACATTGGGGCCTTACCCGGAATTTTCCGGTAACCATGTTTAGATAATGTTTCTCCTGAAGTATCCAGAAAAATTTCGGCCTTGTCCTCCTGCCAGTAGAGATTAACTACAGTTTTGTTATGCTCCGGTCCTGAATTAGGACGTAGGCCTTTTTTTTCCTTTATTCTGTCGACAATGGCATCCTTTACCTTAACATTCGCGAAAAGCGGAGTGGTGATATGTTCGTTATTAACCACAGAGGTTACAGAGAAATAACCTGTAATATCTATATAATCTTCCCAGGCAATCTGAACCAGTTCATTATACAGATGAGTAGGCGTTGGCGCTTCGAAGCTTGCCAGAGAGTATAAAACCTGGCTAGCGCATCTCAAATTAAGATTTAAGGCGATACAATCGTTCACCGTACCCTCTAATTCTACGCCCGTGTTAAAACTGCGTACGATTGTGAATCCTAATTGTTCTATCTCTGTTACCAGGTAAGGCGATAAACGATTATTGCACGTTACTATAATGCGGCTGTTAGTGTTGAAAACTTGCATAATTTTGTGCGAAGTTAATCAATAAATTTTGGCAGATTTGAATCTGATTAATTTGACACCTAAAGCCCCCCTATTATAGGGTATAACAAATAAATAAGAAATTAAAATAACAACAATACAAAAATGGATATTAAGGGAAAAGTACATGAAGTGTTACCGGTTACTAATGTAACCGAAACTTTTAAAAAGCGTGAATTGATCATAGAATTTGCTGAAAATCCTCAATACCCTGAGTTCATAAAGTTTGAAGCATTACAAGATAAGGTAAATTTGTTCGATCCGTTGAAAGTTGGCGATCAGGTAGAAGTTTTCTTTAATCTTCGCGGTCGTCCATGGACTGATAAAAGTGGTAAAACTGCTTATTTCAATACATTAGTAGTTTGGAGAGTAAATGTATTAGGTGCTTCTGCAGAAGGCTCTGCTCCAGAATATGCTGCTCCGGTGGATATCAGTTCGGCGGCTGAAGATGATGATTTACCTTTCTAATTGAAAAGGATTACCCAGATTTATTGTTTACACGGATTCGTGTAAATAGAAACCCAACAAAAGCTCTTCAGTTTGAAGGGCTTTTTTCATACTACGGAAATTCTTAAACTCTTTATAACTACAATCTGCAATCCGGAAAATCGTTGAGGTTATAAGTTGCAGGGTAATTTGTACGGCAGTGTTAAATAATGTTAAAAGCCGGCTGGCTTGCAAGACCTTACGTATTTTTGTGTAAATGAAACCTGCATGAGCTTACGACTCAAAAAAATACAATAAGAAAGCCCGCCTGTTTTTCGGGCAGGCTCATGCAAGCTTCATAGCCGATAAAAAACAATTATTCTCAAATGAAAAAGAGAAGTATCAGCCTTATTATTGGATTGATGAGTGCGGCCCTCCTGGGAGTGATGGCAATGCAATTATACTTTCTCAAACAATCGTTTGCTTTAAAATCGCAATTGTTCGATCATTCTGTAAACGAAGCATTAACAAAGGTCTCCTCTAAGGTCGCTAAATATGAAGCGTATGACATATTAAAGCGAAGAAGGTTAAGAGACCAGCTTGAGGAACAACAAAAATCAGCGGCCCCCGGCTTCATAACTCAAAAGACATCTTCCCCGGATAAGATGAGTGCTCTTGAAATCAGGGCTCAGCTAAACAAAAAGAGAGATTTATTATTAAAAAGGGATCAACGTCAGGCCGACAGTATTTTTAATCTCCGTGACAGTGTTTTCAAATCGAGACATGAAGTTGTAGCCGTAAATGAAATGTCGGCCTACAACCAGGAGCCAGAAGTATTCGATGTTAAAATTGATGTTTCCGAATTTCAGGATGGTTACGGTGGTGTACATCAACAGGCTGTCACCAGTGTGAGCCCCAGGATCAGAGCTTTTAACGGCGAGCGAACAGACTCCATTAAAAGGTATATTTATGTTGATCCTGCCAGGGGCCCGCAGGTTAAAGTTCTTTCTAAGCCAAATATTAAAGAGCTTAGCTATTCTTCGCTAGCGGAATTAAATAAAGAGAAAAGACGGCTTCAGCAGAAAAAAACAATAAAGTTTCTGGACTCTGTTCAAAGTGACCTGGAAATTGAACTTACAGAGCTCAATGTTCCTCTTCGTAAACGTATCAATCCAATTTACCTGGATTCTATGCTTAGGGCTGAGTTTCAAAATACAGGGATTAATATTGATTATGCTTACCAGGTGGCCTCGGCAAGAAATGATGATTTGTTGATTTTTAGAAAAGCCTCCATCGAAACAAGTTTTCTGCCTGATAACACGTATAAAACGGTGCTGTTTCCTAACGATATGATTCGTGATGCAGGCATGCTTATGGTAACCTTCCCGGAAAAGAACTCTGTTATTTTATCTAATATGGGTGCAATGATGGGTTCTTCAGGTGCCTTGCTTTTAATTCTGCTTTTTTGTTTTGGATACACGATTCATTCTATTATCAGGCAAAAGAAGATTTCTGAAATGAAGACAGACTTCATTAATAATATGACTCATGAATTCAAAACTCCTGTGGCTACAATTATGATTGCAAGTGAAGCCTTAAAGGACCCTGAGATTACTTCAGACCAACAACGGATATCTCGCCTGGCAGGAATTATTTACGATGAAAATATTCGGCTTGGGGATCATATAGAGCGGGTTTTGAACATCGCAAAGATCGATAAAGGCGATTTAAGATTAGAGTTTAAACCTGTTGATATGAACGATCTCATTTCGGCAGTTGCTGATAGTATGGAGCTACAGTTCCAGAAAAAAGAAGCATCAGTAAATCTTTTTTTAAAGGCCAGTAAATCAACGGTTCAGGGTGACGAGTTGCATTTAAGCAATGTGATTTATAACCTGATAGATAACGCCTTGAAGTATAGCCCGGAAAAACCTGACATTACAATATCAACCCTCATGAGCGGAAAAAATCTGGTAATAAGGGTTGCTGATAAAGGTATTGGAATGAGCAAGGACCAATTATCAAAAATATTTGGCCAGTTTTACAGAATTCCGACCGGCAATTTACATGATGTAAAAGGTTTTGGACTAGGGTTGAGTTATGTTAACAATATTGTAAAGCGCCATCACGGAAGTATAAGAGTTAAAAGTGAACGGGATAAGGGATCTGAATTTGAGATTGTTTTTCCATTATAGCAAACAGAATCATTTTAGCCATGGCTGACAACGGAATTGCTCCAGTTAACAATAGAAAACAGAAAGTACTTTTGGTCGAAGATGACCCGAATCTCGGTATGCTTTTACAGGACTACCTTCAGCTTAAAGGAAAATATGATGTAGTATTGGCTAAAGATGGAGACGAAGGATTTAAACTTTTCAGCAATGACCGATTCGATATTTGCATACTCGATGTAATGATGCCCAAAAAAGATGGTTTTACTCTTGCAAGGGAAATCCGAAAAATTAACACCGATGTTCCTATCATTTTTGCTACTGCAAAAACAATGATAGAGGACAAGTCGGAGGCTTTTACTTTGGGCGGAGACGATTATATAACAAAACCCTTCCGGATAGAGGAACTTCTTTTAAGGATCAATGCACTTTTAAAGCGGGCCTCTAATCAGGAGAAAAACGCGCTTCCTGATCAAACGGATAAATTTGAAATCGGAGATTATCTGTTCGACTATAATGCGCAGATAATAAAGAAAGATGACCTTCAGCAAAAGGTTTCAACAAAAGAAGCCGAGCTGTTAAGGTTATTGTGCCTGAAGAAAAATAATGTGCTTACCCGTGAAGAAGCATTACTCAGTATTTGGCACGATGATAACTACTTTAACGGTCGCAGTATGGATGTTTTCTTAAGTAAACTTAGAAAATACTTAAGGGACGATTCGAAAGTTGAAATTGTGAATGTTCATGGCAAAGGGTACAAACTGATTGTCAATTAGTCCTTGTTTCGTAAAAATTCCGTCTCAACTCGTTAAACGAAACTTTTATTATCTACTATTGTAGCCTGTACAATGGTAATTAAAAAATCTATAAGAGTTGCACTTTCTGCATTTCTGCTGCTGTGTTTTTCAGCGGCAGCTATACCTCTTGATTTCTTACATAATCACTCGGAAGAACGTAAAAGCTGCAACCCGAAACAGACCACCTGTCAGCATAAATTTCACATTTCTAAAAAAGCTTCTTATTGTTTTGTCTGCACAATTCACTTTGATAAGAATGTAACATTAAATCAATCAACACAATTTTTTGCCGGGCAATCTTTCATCTGCTTAATAACTACTTATTGTGTTACCGAATTTACCACAGAGTCACTAATATCCTTTTTAAGGGGTCCCCCATCTCTATAATTTTTAATATCTCTTAATTCTTGTTCATGTCCTCTTAGGGACATGAATGTTATTATCTATTTAAAAATTTAAAGATGAAAGTCTCCACGATTTTATTGCTTTTCTTACTATATGCATTCCAGGTATCGCACGCTAACACGGCGGCTGCAATCAGCGGGAAAGTTACTGATGCTACTACCAATGAGCCCCTAGCAGGAGCAATGATATCCATTCCCGAGCTCCGGATCTCAATAAGTACAAATCAAAACGGCGAATACACATTGACAAGAATTCCCCTCAAAGGCCGTTTTATTATAGAAATACGTTACATCGGTTACAAAACAATTACTCAATTTATCGATTTTGGTTCGTCAGGAGAGTTTAACTTTTCTTTAGAACCCAGTGTAATCGAAGTGCATGAAGTAGTAATTACAGGTACTGCTTCAAGTTCCAATAACCGGACTAATAGCACATCTGTATCGACAATTGGTAAGAATGAATTAACCGGCAGGGCCTCAAATAATATTATTGATGCCATCGCGCATGTTCCAGGAGTTTCACAAATCAGTACCGGCGCTGCTATTTCTAAACCTGTTATACGTGGTCTAAGTGCAAATCGAGTTGTGACCTTGTCAAATGGTGTAAAGCAGGAGGGACAGCAGTGGGGCGATGAGCATGGGATTGAGGTTGATCAATACAGTGCCGACAGGGTTGAAGTGTTAAGAGGTGCAGCCAGTCTTTTATATGGTTCTGATGCCTTAGGAGGAGTTATTAATATTATAGACGCATTGCCACCCTCCGATGGCCAGATAAGAGGTGAAGTTCTATCCAATTATTCTACAAATAATGGACTAACCAGTACTTCTGCCATGCTTCAGGGAAACGGTAACGGCTTCGTTTGGCAGGGACGGGGAACTTATAAAAATGCTTTTGGATATAATACTCCTGATGGGCGTATTCCAAATACAGGATTTAAGGAAACTGATTTTGGTGCCATGCTCGGGTTTAATAACTCAAAAGGGTATACTCATTTAAATCTTTCAAGCTATCAACAAAAACTGGGTTTGCCCGATTTTGAGAAGAATCCCGAAGGAAATTATGAGGACGGAAATGGAGTAATTCTGGGTCCGGATCAAATTAAAAGCAGAGATTTGCTTCTTCCTTTCCAGGATGTGCGACACTATAAAATTGCATTAAACAACCACATACTATTTAACAAAGGGCGATTACGATCGACAGTGGGCTTCCAGAATAACCAGCGCCGGGAACTGGAGGAAAGCGTTTCAGATCCATCACTGTTCTTCGATCTTAAAACCTACAGTTACGATTTTAAATATTACTTTGAAGAGAATAACGGTTGGCAACGGGTAATAGGAATGGCGGGAGCTTTTCAGAAAAGCAAAAATAAAGCTGAAGAGTTATTGGTCCCTGATTATGATAACAGGGATTTTGGTGCTTTCGGGTATGTTAAAAAAGAGTGGAATAGAACTACTTTAAACGCAGGCCTGAGGTTTGACAACCGCAAAATTAGCGGTGTTGAAATGCAGGAAGATGGATCTGTTAAATTTTCTGACTTTTCCAATAAGTTTTCCAACCTGAGCGGTGCCCTTGGCTTTACTCATGATCTTAGTGAATCCTGGAACCTTAAAGCGAACTTAGGTAGTGCTTTCAGAGCTCCTAATATTTCTGAATTAAGTTCAAACGGTGTACATGAAGGGACATTTCGCTATGAAATTGGTAATACAGCTTTAAAGCCGGAACGGAGCTTATATTCTGATGCAGCTCTGGAGTTTCACAATACAAAGGTTGATTTTCACCTGAATATCTATAATAATTTTATCAATAACTATATTTATTCAAGACAGTTGAATAATCAAACTATTGGTATAGAGGGGAAAGATTACCCGCTCTTTAATTATGTGCAGGATGACGCGAACTTATACGGTTTTGAAGCAGGCTTAACCCTTCATCCTATATCGTTAATTCATTTTGAAAATAATTTTTCACTGACACGGGGAAAGAACACCGCTACAAAGAAAAACCTTCCCTTTATGCCTGCCCCATCTTTGAGAAATGAGCTTAGGATTGAACCCAATATTAAATCCTCGAATGTGAAAAATTCTTACTTCTCTATAGAGTTGGAGAATGTTTTTAAACAAGATTACATAGATGAAGAGTTTGAAACCCCAACTGGAGCATATTCACTTATCAATGCATCTGTAGGAACAACTCTGAATTTGAACAGCCAAAGTTTTAAATTGTATGTTTCTGCAAATAATATATTGGATAAAAATTATGTAAATCACCTTAACAGGTTAAAATACGAAGGGATATTAAATCAGGGGAGGAATATTGCTTTCGGTTTACTTGTGCCGCTTAATCTTGTAAAATAAAATAAACAGAGCCTGATTTAAACAGGCTCTGTTTATTAATTAATAAAAGTATATCGTACACTCCACATACCTGGCTGCACTTTGGAACAGGTAAAAATCAGAGCTATTTGTTCTTTTGTATTTCGTGTGGAAGAAAATAGAATCATACAGTTTTGAATTGGAAAATAGATGAAAGTTTAATTATTAAATGAGCTGATGCCTACGATAGCTTTTACGAAGCAAAAACTTAATAGTTCGCGCTTTTTTCTTATTTCATCTTAAACCTTTTGATTTCTGGCAAATAAATTAAAATCACAAGTGCGCAAATGAAAAAGGATACATGTTTGCTTAGAATACTTTGCGGGCAAATGTCTAACCACGATAATTAGCTTCCAAAAGATGAAGTGCTTTCTTACTGGCACATAGGCGCTATAGGTTAGTCTAGTATGGTGGGAGGCTGTATCCGGCCTCATTGGCGGCCGAAATCCCGCCCTTTTGAATCGCAAAAGGACCAAAACTGTTGTGCCTTCCCGGGGGGCCTTTTGCACATGCCCTCTGCGCATTTTGATGTCAGCGCTCAGTTCTATGCCTGCTTCTCCCCATTTCACCGTCGGACGCTCAGCAAGCCAGCCAATGCACTTCCCTCAGGGCTTGCTGTCATCAAAATTTGTCTGTCACTGCGGGAAGGCACAGGCTCCGTAGGTTAGGTTACTGCTAAATTGCAGGGCTGCTGGGCGCTTAGTCCTATGGCTATCCTTCCTGGGCTGGACCGGATACTACATTTCCCCAAAGAGAAAATCCTTAAAAATTAAAAGTAGACAGCAACCAAAGCGCGAGCGGTAGCCCTAACAGAAGGGTGGCTGAACATCGTTGTGATCTAGGTTTTTTTTGATGCTTTTTTCATTAGAATATAATTGTTTTTTAACGGAGATGAAGCTATCATAAGTTTTAATTCAGCTTAACAACTTTTGTTAACGTTGTTGTTGTATAGGCACTGAAAACGCCTATTGCACCATTATTAAAATTAGATAAGGGGTTTGCCGGGGATACAGGCGGACCACCTTCTCCTGATATTTGAGCAATAGCAAAGAAATATTTGTAAACATTTCGATCGAGAACCCGCATTTCAACTTGAATCGAATTACCTTCTGCCAAATCTTCTATACCAGTAAATAGTGATTCGGTAACATCATTGCCATTGGTAAACCTGTCTTCTATTAAAATGTCTTCTGGTTCTTCATTACGGGCTTTAACCATAAACAGGTATTGATTTTGAACATCTTTTGGATCTTTGTAATGTGCCACGGGAAAAATTTCTTCTTCTCCAAAGAACGAAATCTTTTTAAACGACAGTGAATCGAGTATTACGGGAAGGGGCATAACTGAAGTTGCAGTATAAACTTTCCCTTCTACCGTTACATCTATGTCATACTTACTGCCGGGTATCCCTGCAAACTTAGGACTATGATAAATGCCTGCCTGCGTTTCGGTAAAGGTTATTTGTTGACCTCCGGGAATTCTAAGAACTACCTGAGCACCCGAAAGGCCATTAAATTGATTCGAGTTGTTAAATGAAATAGTTTTAGAGATCCTTACAATATGATTGATGTTTTGATCGCTTAGGTAAGCCTCTATCACCAACTTTGGTTCAGCGTCCTTAAGATCGACATCTACTACCTTTTCGCAGCTTGAAAAGAATATAACGGTAAGAAATACCAAAAGGAGTATTTGAGTAGTGTGTTTCATTGCTATAAATGATTTCGAAATTGAAAATAGTGCATGCATAATTTAAAACTTAAAGTTCCAGGTTACTGACGGGATAATTCCAAACAAGGTTTTTCTTACAGCCTGGGTTTTTGATGGATCATCCGGATTGTCCTGGAAGTCCATCGAAAAAGTATTTTGCCTGTTATACACGTTATAGATTCCAAACGACCAGCTCGACTGAAGCTTTTTGCCGGGCTTCGCTTCGAGTGTGGCGGCAAGGTCAAGGCGATGATAATCGGGAAGGCGGTCGGCATTTCTTTCAGAGTAGTAGAATACCGTTTTGCCATTCATCTCATATTTCCCGTTAGGAAAAGTAACTGCATTACCCGTATTATATACAAATGTTGAGGAGAATGTCCACCTCGTACTGGCTTTATAAATTCCTACTATGGATATATCATGAATGCGGTCCTGCTTGGATGGGAACCAAATTCCACCATTAATATCGCTAAACTGACGTTCGGTGCGTGATAAAGTATAACCTAGCCACCCATTAAATTTGCCAAAGCGCTTTTTAAGGAAAAGTTCTAAACCATATGCTCTTCCATCACCATAAAGCAAATCGGCTTCCACATTGCTATTGCCCCGAAGGTCTGTTCCGCTTCTGTATTCTATCTGGTTATTCATGCTTTTATAATAGATCTCGGCAGAAAACTCATATTTATCTTCCTTGAAATTTCTGAAATAACCAATTGCAACCTGATCTGCTATTTCAGGTTTTATATTGTTACTGTTCATTACGTACAAGTCGGTTGGAGAAGTGGCTGTTGAGTTAGACATTAAATGCAGGTTTTGTGTGTTCCTGGTATAGGATGCCTTTACAGAACCCGCATTTCTTAACTTATAGCTTGCGGAAATACGAGGTTCGGGATTAATATAGTTTTTAACCAGTTCACCCTTTTTATAGTTTGTTGTACCAATAGTATTTCCATCAGCATCATACGCTTTAAAATTGCCCGGACCAAAAGCTGAGTAAGAACTTCCACGCAGACCGTATGTAACATTCAGCCTGTCATTTACCTTCCATTCATCAGATATATAAATTGCCAGTTCGAGGCCAGTCCGGTTTTCTATCTGATCGTCGTTCACAGAAGATCCTACACTTGCAGAAATTTCGCCAGGTTCAATAGTATGATGAATTACGTCAACTCCAAAGCGTAAATTGTGATTGTTTAAAGAATACTGGAAATCTTGTTTCAGATCCCAGTCTCTGATAGTTGATTTTACTTTAAAATCATTTTGTTCTTCAAAGCTTTGAATTACATAATTGTAATTGCTATAAATAAGAGAGGTATTAGAGAATAAGCGATTATTAAATAGATGGTTCCAACGTAATGTAGCTGTTGAATTTCCCCAATCGAAGCCAAATGTCTCATTCAGGCCCAGTTCATCTCTACCAAAATATCCCGAAAGGTAAAGTGTATTATTCTGGTTGAACCGGTAATTTGCTTTGGCATTTAAATCATAGAAATAAAGTACATTATTTCGAATGGAAGTATCGGAAGCCAGCTTTAAAAATGCATCAGCATAAGTTCTTCTTCCACTAATGATAAATGAACTTTTATCTTTTACCAGCGGTCCTTCTACCTTTAATCTGGATGAAATTAAACCCAGGCCACCCTCTACACTAAAGTCTTTTTGATTTCCATCATTCATCCTGATATCCAGTACTGATGCCAGCCTCCCGCCATATTGCGATGGCATACCGCCTTTATATACGGTTACATCTTTTATTGCATCAGAATTGAAGGTTGAAAAGAAACCCAAAAGATGGGAAGCATTATAAACCGGTGCTTCATCTAAAAGGATAAGATTATGATCAATTGAACCACCCCGTACGTAAAAGCCGCTGTTACCCTCGCCGGCAGATTTTATGCCCGGAAGGAGTTGAAGGGTTTTAATGATATCGCGCTCACCGAACAAAACCGGTACATTCTTTACCTGGCTGATATTAACTTTTGCTAATCCCATTTGCGCATTAACCACATTATTGTCACGCTTTTCGGAAGTAATCACTACTTCCCCAAGTGCATTCTCGGCATTTAATAAAAGGTCGATACGAAGATTTTTATTAAGACTAACCGTTTGACTTAGTGTTTGAAACCCGACATAACTCGCGGTAAGTTTATATTCGCCATTTGGCAGGCTAAGAGAGTAAAATCCGTAAGCATTGGTAGTGGTACCATGTTCAGTTTCTCCTGAAAGTTTTATGGTAGCACCAATTAAAGTCTCGCCTGATTGGGCATCCTTGGCAACACCTGTAATAGTTAAATTACCTTGGGCAAGTCCATATTCTGTATAGGAAAAGAATATCAGGACAAATAGTATAAGCTTATTAAACTGATTCATTTTATTATTCTTAAAAATTTGTTGATGAGACGACTTAAGATTTGAAATGTTACAGTAGAAACTGAGTCCCAAATGATAGGGAGAAGAGGTGGACTTAACGTGTGGTATAGGTGGACTCAGCCAGACCATATGAACTTACTGAAGAGAGTAAAAAAAGCGCAACTGCCTGTGTGTCTAAAAAGGAGCGTTTGGCCCCTTTATATTAGCACCATTTAAAATAAACCATAACAGATTATCTGAAAATCTTCGGGAAGTGAATCGGAAGCCACCTTTGGAAAAGAAAGGGGAGTGTTAGTAGAAAAGTATAGATAATTTTCAGGTGGCAGTGTGGGTATTGTAGTTTAAGGCGGGGATGTTTAGAAAACGGGAGATGGATTTAAAATAATAAAAAACGCTGACAGGATTCTAAATCCCTGTCAGCGTTGTAACTCATACCTGGCTGCATCTTGGAACAGGTAAAAATCAAAGCTATTTGTTCTTTTGTATTTCGTGTTGAAGAAAATAGAATCATACAGTTTTGACTTAAAAAAAGTAAGTTTAATAGGGGCAAAACTTTGCTTTTATTCGCTGTACGTAATATAAATTGAGATCATTAGAACATAGCTGAGCAGTTAATCAATATACTCTATGTTTTTTTTCGCGAAAGTTAGCCGAAGACCCAGTTCAAAATTACCGCTTGAATACTCTCTTAACGCAGAAGTAGAAGTAGTATAATTTGCATTAATTGATCCCAAAGATTTAATGATTGCTCCAATGCCAATGGTGGCGCTTTGAGAGCTGTGATAAACAGACATAACACTTGCAATGCCGTTAGCAACTGTAAAATTTGCTCCCGCATCAATGATGTTTTTAAAGCCATCAATCCCTCTTATGGCAAGTATCGGTTCTGCACCGAAGCCATCGAGCGCATTCGGGAAGAAGAATTTATAGCGTACTGCTGAATAAAAACTGGAACGGTTTGCTACAGCATTCAAATCCTCCTTTTGCAGGAACCCTTTCAGATTAGGAATTGCTGCTTGAATGGTTAGTCTTTTGCTGGTGTACGCCGCGCCGAAATCGCCATCAATATAAGTCTCTTTTTGATTGAATTTTCCTACTGATACATCATTCTGCTCCCCAATGATATTTTCACTCATACCCCGTTCGTTTAGAAAACCCAGGGAAATACCAAAGCGTAATTTTTGAGATTCGTCAGCAAAAGGAAGATGATAGGAATAAGTTCCCATTACCCGGGTACGTTTTATTAGGCCGGCTTCATCTTTGTGTACGGTGAATCCCAGGCCCACTTTTTTACCGGTTCCATAATCAGCAGTAAAGGATTGTGTTTTTGGAGCGCCGGGCATGGTTGACCATTGTTGACGATAACCCAAATTAAGGTTCAGCCCCTTTTCAAAACCAGCCATAGCTGGATTAGCCAGATATTGATTTTGAAAATATATCCCGGAAAGCGGATTTAGTTGGGCTTTTGCTAGTGTGCCGCAGCATATGATAATCAGCAGGAAAATTCTTCCTGCTATGTTGATCAATGATTGTTCAGTTTTTGATATGTTCATAATGGGCTGTTAAATAAATTAAAAGGTATCACCAACTGAATTGAGTTTGCAGAGAGTAAAAAGCACAGTCACCAGAAGGGCAAAAAGGTTTTGTCATACAGTTAAATTAAGAGGCTATTCGCCTGATAAGAAATGTTTTAAGTTGAAATTAGCGAAGTTTTTTCAGCGGGATGAAACCTAACTTTTTTCTGGTGAAATGGTAACGCTTTGTTAAAGTAGCAAAAGTGTGATCATTGGCTGATGAATAATGATCAGGGTTTTATACGTAGATAAATTAATAAGGTTGTTGTTGTATTATAAATATATAAAGAGGAATTTCTACCGATTATCGTTTGTCGGAACGTTTGGGCTTTAGTACTGTATGCTATTATCGTATAAACTTTTGTTCTCATAGTCTGTATAGTTATTATGAGAATAAATATGCCTGTTGCTCTCCTTTGCTTTATACTTCAAATGAATGCGGTGTTAGCTCAAGTTGATACACTTTCCATAACTCTCGAAAATGTGACCTATCCTCACCCAATTAAGTTTATTAACCTTTCTGCCGAAGGTCAGGATTTAAGAATGGCCTTTATGGATGTAAAACCCTCTAAGCCCAATGGTAAAGTGATTATGCTTTTTCACGGAAAAAACTTTGCAGGATATTACTGGACTGATGTTATTAAAAGATTATCAGCAGCGGGTTACCGGGTTATTGCGCCTGACCAGATAGGTTTTGGAAAATCTTCTAAACCCTTTATTCATTATAGTTTCCATCTTCTGTCACGATTTAACAAGCAGCTATTAGACAGTCTCGGCGTACAAAAACTTTCGGTGCTTGGACATTCTATGGGTGGAATGCTTGCCACCCGATTTGCCTTAATGTATCCCGAAAGGATGGAAAAATTACTTTTAGAAAACCCTATCGGGCTCGAAGATTACCGCTCATTTGTTCCCTATGTATCAACAGAAGAACAATATAAAACAGAATTAAAAGCATCAGCCGAAAGCATAAAAAAATATTATCAGTCTTCTTACTTTCCCCAATGGAAATCCGAATACGATTATTTAGTGCGAATCGCTGCCGGTCCCACGAAAAGCTCCGACTTTCCCCGCTATGCAAAGGTCTCGGCCATGACTTTTACAATGGTTTATGAGCAGCCGGTAGTTCACGAATTTGTTAATCTTAGGGTTCCAACGGTTTTATTGATTGGTACAGAAGATAAGACTATTGTGGGTAAAGGCTTGCTCTCAGCGGAGCAGCAAGGTAAACATGGACAATACAAATTGTTAGGAAAAGATATTGTAAAGAAAATTCCGGTTGGAAGGCTTATTGAATTTGATGGAGTGGGTCATATCCCGCATATCCAAATTTTTGATAAATTCATGGCGGCATTATTTCAAGTTTTATAATTATGTTTTTTCCTATTGGTGATGATAATGTAAGAGGTCGTTCAAAGCCTGTTATTACATATCTTCTTATTATTTTCAACTGCTATATTTTCTGGCAGCAGCTTCAGTTAAGCCCCGGGCAGATGGAGAATTTCTTTTATGCCTATGGAGCTGTTCCCTCACTTATCTGGAAAGGAATTAACCTTCATACCTTAATATCGAGTATGTTTCTTCATGGTGGCTGGATGCACTTAATCGGCAATATGGTCTTCTTATGGATATTTGGGGACAATATTGAAGTTACAGTTGGGAGTTTCCGGTTCCTTTTATTTTACCTTGCCGGAGGAGTTATTGCAGCACTTGTTCATTGTTTTGTGTTGCAGGGAAGCGCTATTCCATGTATAGGAGCTTCGGGGGCCATTTCAGCGACTTTAGGAGCATATCTGGTGATGTTCCCTTCATCAAGAATAACAGTTCTGTTCATTTTTTTCTCGTTCAGGGTATCCGCTTTTGTATTCCTGATATTTTATATTGCTCAACAGATAATGGCAGGATACGATTCCCTGGAGCTCCAGAAAGCCGAAAGCTCGGGAGTTGGGTACTGGGCTCATATCGGAGGCTTTGGTTATGGATTTATTCGTGGTTGGTTTTTCAGGCACAAGGTGAAGCCATAGATTTCCAGGATGGGATTGACCGGTAATCCTACATGTTGTAGAGAAGTTCCACAGATGAAATTTTGATTTTTGCTTTTAATGGTTGATTTTGAGGCGTATATGCCTGTTCTCATTTCTGGCACCATTGTTTACTATATTCCAGTATAGTTAAAAACAAAGATCTAAGTAGTATGAAAAAATTATTTTTATCAGCAGTAGCAATAATCGCTCTTGCTGCAACAACTTCGGTAAAAGCAATTACATTAAGCGAACCCTTAACTCTTACCATTGCATCCCAGGACAGCCTTACTAAAACCCCTATAAAATTGGAAGAATTACCCGATTCGGTAAAAATTACTTTAAAATCAGAACAGGTTAAAGAATGGATACCATCAGACGCTTATTTGGTTAAAAGCGCTGCGGGGGCAGAATATTACCAAATAAATGTTAAAAAAGGAGAGGAAAAAGCCTTCCTCAGAATAGGCAAGGATGGAAAGATAATACAGTAGCACCCTTCATTACAATTAAAATGACCCTTATAAAAGCCGGATTTGTTCCGGCTTTTGTATTTTTGCCCCCAGGGAAACCTATTAATTATGGCAAAAATCCTGGTTATTGAAGACGACCTTACTTTTTCGCAGCTGTTAGAAGGTTTTCTGATAAAGAGCGGCTTTTCTGTAGATGTTCGGTCCGATGTGAAAAGCGGGATAAAAGCCCTCAATCAATCTCAATACGATCTTTTGTTGCTGGATTACCGCTTACCTGATGGGAATGGTTTGGATGTGATGGCCTACAGCAGGCAAAAAGACAGCGAGATTCCGGTCATTATCATGACCAGTTTTAACGATGTTCGAACCGCAGTCAACGCGATTCGTTGCGGAGCCTTCGACTATATTACAAAACCTGTTAATCCCGACGAATTATTAATGGCTATAGGTCAGGCTCTTAATACAAAGGATATAGGTGCTAACGAACAGGCGGATTCTTTGAATTTTATAAGTGGCAGTAGCGAAAGTGCTGAAAAGCTTGGTGAATATATTGACCTTGTGGCACCTACAGATATGTCTGTAATCATACAGGGAGAAAGCGGTACAGGTAAAGAATATTTTGCCCGGGCAATCCATCTTAAAAGTAAAAGAAGTAACAATCCTTTTATAGCCCTCGATTGTGGTGTATTATCCAAAGAACTTGCAGTAAGTGAGTTGTTTGGTCATCTTAAAGGTGCATACACAGGTGCTTTAGCAGATAAAAAAGGCAAGTTTGAGGCCGCTGATGGCGGAACTATTTTTCTTGATGAAATTGGGAATCTGGATTATGAAGTTCAGGTAAATCTCCTTAGGGCCTTGCAGGAAAGGGTCATACAGCCTTTGGGAAGCAATAAGTTAGTCACTGTAGATGTACGTATTATTGCGGCAACGAATGACGATTTATTAAAAAGTGTTAGTCAGGGCAAATTCCGGGAAGATCTTTATCATCGGCTGAATGAGTTTAAAATACAGCTTCCTCCTTTGAGAGAACGTGGAAACGATTTTGACATATTTGTTCAGCATTTTATCACTATGGCCAATCGTGATCTTGGCCGCAATGTAAATAATTTGTCAGCAGAAGTTTATACCATTTTTAAGCGTTATGACTGGCCCGGCAATCTGAGAGAGCTTAAGAATGTTATTAAGCGAATGGTTCTGTTAAGTAAAACTGGTGAAGCAGGCATAGAAACTTTGCCTGATGAGATGATATTTTCCATTAGTGAGATGCCAAAGGCTCATGGAGCAGATCTAAAAGCGATAAACGAAGCCAATGAAAAGGCGCTCATTTCCGATACACTAAAAAAGGTGAAGTATAATAAATCTATGGCTGCCAAGCTGCTTAATATTGATCGGAAGACACTTTACAGCAAAATCGAAAAGTATAATATCGAATAATAATTCTGGTCTAGTAGATTGACTGGGGTAGCTGATACTCTTCCATAATATTGACAAGCATTAGCTGAAGGTTTTTTATGTCTTCTTTCATTTGGTCCTTGAGTATATCATTGGTCGACCCCCAATTCAATTCTAATCGTCTGAAATTTAAAGCGAGGTTTTTTGTTCCGATTTGCGCTGTTCTCCCGGCAATTCGATGAAGTAACAAGGTTATTTCATCCCTGTTATTCCTCTTTAATGCTGCCTCAAGCAGGTTAATATCGCTTTCGGAATCTTCAACAAAGCGCTCCATTATTTTTTGAAGTTGCCCCTCATCACCAAATGTCATTTTTCTTAATAAATTAAAATCGGGAAGGTCTCTCAATATTTCTGGTTGAGAATTTTCCTGGCGTATTAACCTAATTATCTCTTCCTGATCAAATGGCTTCATTAATAAACCATCAAACCCCTGGCTCAACAGGGTGCTCCTTTCCTCGGGAAGCGCCTGGGCCGTTAGGGCAAAGATTTTAACATCTGCAGGGATTGTCTTTCTTAGCAATTTACAAAGTTCGGTTCCCTTCATTCCAGGCATGCAAATGTCAAGTAAAATGCAGGTAACATCTGTGTCCAAGGGTGTGTTTAATGCATTTTGAGGGTTATTGAAACAAACATGCTTTATGGAGTGATTTTCTAAAATCGTCGAACAGAGCTGCAAAATAAAAGCATCGTCATCAACCACCCATACCTTTCCTCTAAAGTCAGATGGTTTTTCTTCCCTGTCTAGATTTGTAATATCAGGTTGCTTAGCGACTGCGAATCTCATGTTTAATGTAAAACAGGTCCCTTTTCCAACTTCGCTTTTAACATGAATCCTCCCGCCCTGCGCCTCAACAATTTCCTTAACAATGCTCAATCCCAGCCCGGATCCGGAGGGGATTTTATCATTCTTAGTCGTACTTCCCTGCTCAAACTCGTTGAATACACGTTTTAAATCCAGTTCCGCAATGCCTGCACCAGTATCTTGTATGCTTAACATGATATGTACATTGCCATTATAATGTTTACACGATGCATTTAGCGTAATAGTGCCCTGATCTGTAAATTTTATAGCATTACCCAGCAGATTATAAAGGATTTGCTTAAGTCGGAAAGAATCTCCGCTTACATATTCTTCATCAGATAAGTCCAGGTTCGTTACAAACTCAAGTGATTTTTCCTTAATGGACAGGCCCATTACCGAAACCACTTCCTTAAGCAATTCGGTTAAATTAAACGTAGAAACATTCAGCGTAAATTTTCCTGAGGTAATTCTGCTATAATCAAGAACTTCATTTACAATTTGTAATAAATGCCTTGAAGAATGATAGATGGCATCGACCGTATAGGGCTCGGTTTGACCATTTTTCATAAGGTCGCTATAGCCAATAATAGCCTGAAGGGGTGTACGGATCTCATGACTCATATTAGCTAAAAAACGTTGTTTTGCTGCACCATGATACTCAGCTTCAGATTTGGCAAGCTCAAGCTGATTGCGGTAGGCGTTGCTCCTGGAAATATCGATTAAAATAAAGTAGAGAAGAATCGCTGTAAAGAAGAGGAAGGATATGAGGATTATATTAATATAGTACACACTATCATTAACGGTGTTTCTCGCCTTCTGGTTATTGGCTGCCGATTGTTGCATCACGTCTTCTTCTACCAATTGGAGTAGTGCAAGCATTTGGCGTGTTAAGTTATTGGCTGTAAGCGTAAGCCCGGCTTCATGGCTTATGAAACTCTTACTTTGCTGAAGCTGCTTTTTTTTCATGTTAAGCATAGCTTGCTTAACGTCCATTAAAGTTTTGTCCTTTGGAGTTAGACGAATTGTATCGATTGTAATATTTAATTCTTCGTTAACTACTTTTTTTTGTTCAGTACCCTGGAGTTCTTTTTTTCTGCCAAAGAGTCTACCCAAAAACCCTTTGGAATCTTTTTCTATAGGAAATATTGTGGTTGTAGAAACCCTTTCTTCTGTTTTAAGAACCTGAGAGCTATCGGCCTTTTCCGACCGGCTACTGATCATCCCATCAAGTGATCTTATCTGATCAGATAAAACCTTGTTGTCGATCATTTTTTCTCTGCTGTTTAAATAGTCAATAAATAATCTGTTGCGTTCCAGCAAAAGCCGCTTCATTATGTTTATGTGTTTGACCTGCTGTTCATTATCTTCATATAGAAATTCCAGCGTATCGAGGGTCAAACGTAACTCTCCGAACTCTTTAATGAATATTTCATTGTAGGTTTTTTTGTCCAGCGCCATGGTTCTCTGAAGCTGATCCAGGTGAATAATTTTTCTTGAGAGATGATTCACAAGTGTTAATTTATCATTAGGCGCAGAAATACTTTCTACTGTATTGATCAATTCTCTGAAAGTGAGTTTGCTTATATTCCAGGCAAGAAAAATTGCAATTATAGCAATGATAAAAGCTATTATAACCTTTCCTTTAACCGGAGTGTTAAAAAAAATATTTTTCATTAGAGAATATTATCTTTTTAATGGCTATGAAGCGATCATGAGCCTGCCCGGAAAACAGGCGGGTATATTCATTGCTGTTGGTGTTGGTATGCTCATGATGGTTTCATTTTTATATCTGCTTTATGAAATACACTTGTTTTAACGTTTCAATTCAGCGTTTTGGGATAATGAACTCCGATTTATTAATTTTTTTCTTTAATGGCCTTCGCATTACCTGGATACATAGCGCTCTACGAGAACGTGCTTTTTATTTTGGATGTAAGAAATGAGTGTGTTGGAGAATTTGAAATAAAAAAAACAGCTTAAAAAAAAGTTCACCCTGTGGAGGTGAACTTTTTCTAAAAGTAATAAGATTAGATACTAAATTACAGTGCCATTTTCAATGCAGGCACCTTTTTTTACCACCACAATCCCTTCAGTAACAGTGTATTTCCCGTAATCTCCATCTTTTAAATGAGGCCCGCCGTTTATCCTCACATCATTACCAACGCGGCAATTTTTGTCAAGAATGGCATTCTTAATATAGCACCGTTCTCCCACACCAATTATTGGTGTCTGTGATTTTTTTGATTCTTCTAATTGATCCAGGCTTTGATAGTAATCGCTACCCATTATATAACAATATTCAATTGTAGTTCCCCGCCCTATGCGGGTACGGATGCCAATAACTGAACGTTCAATACGACTGGCCTGAATGATACATCCGTCGGCAATAACTGATCTTTCGAGAGTCGTTCCCTGCACTTTTGAAGGTGGAAGCATTCTTGGACGAGAAAAAATGGTCTTTTTGTCGAATAAATTGAATTCAGGAATATCATCTGTTAAACCGATGTTGGCTTCAAAAAATGACGGAATAGTTCCTATGTCGGTCCAGTAGCCGTCGTATTGATAACTCACAACTTTGTGCCGGCTTAAAGCTTCCGGAATAATTTCCTTACCAAAATCTGTATGCGGATCATTTGTTAGAGTATCGTAAAGAACATCCCTGTTAAAGATGTAAATACCCATTGAGGCCTGATAAACCCTTCCTTGAGCCTCCATTTCAGGACCCACTTCCGATTTCCACTCATCAAAGTCTGTTTGTGGTTTTTCAATGAAAGAAGTTATAATTCCTTCTTTATCAATTTTCATAATTCCGAAACCGGGAACATCTTTGGCAGTAACGGGTATGGTTGCCACAGAAACTTCCGCATTGCGTTCAATATGACTTTTAATCATATCGTTAAAATCAATTTGGTATAACTGATCCCCTGATAAGATAAGAACATAATCAAATTCAAAGGGTGACATATGATGTAAAGACTGTCGCACCGCATCCGCAGTTCCCTGAAACCATCCTGAATTGCTTGGGGTTTGCTCTGCAGCCAGTATATCAACAAAAGCTGTACTAAATACATTAAAGTGATAGGTGTTTTTAATGTGCTTATTTAGCGAAGCAGAGTTAAACTGGGTGAGAACAAAAATACGGTCTATTCCAGAATTCAGACAGTTAGAGATTGGGATATCAACCAATCGATATTTACCGGCAATCGGAACTGCTGGTTTAGAGCGGGTAGCGGTTAGAGGTTGTAAACGGGTTCCGGAACCTCCCCCAAGTATAATTGCAAGGACTTTTGACATCATAATATTAAAGAGTTAAGCTTTTGTAAAGGTTTATATAGTGTGTAGCAGATTGATGCCACGAATAGTTCAGTGACATCATTCTAATATGTAACAATTCCATTTGCGAGGTGTTTTTATAGATTTCTATACATCTGTCGACAGCATCGGCAATACTATCTGCATCTGCATCTTCAAACCGAATTCCATATCCGTTTTCCTCCGAAACATCTATGACAGTGTCTTTTAAACCGCCCGTGCTTCTAACAACAGGAATTGTTCCGTAACGTAAGGAATATAATTGATTTAATCCGCATGGTTCAACACGAGATGGCATAATTAAAAAGTCTGCCCCGGCATAAATTCTGTGCGAGAGGCCTTCGTGGTAACCTATAAAAACGTTATAATCTTCTTTAAATGTTGAAGTTAAACTGGCAAGGGCCTCCTCTATTTCGGGTTCTCCCGATCCTAGCACCAGTATGCTTACTTCGCCTTTATGTTTAATTAAAATTTTTGTAATGGCTTCAGGAAGAAGATCTGCCCCCTTTTCACCTACTAATCTTCCTATAAAAGCAACAAGAGGTTTGTTTTCATTCAGGAAAAACTCCTTGCATACAAGTTTTTTATTCTCCAGTTTACCGGCAGATGCATTTTTTGCAGAGTAGTTCGCTGATATCATTGGGTCCGTTTCCGGATTCCAGACATCGCTGTCAATGCCATTAATTATTCCAACTCCTTTAGACCTTTCCGCTATAAAAAGAGTCTCCAATCCATTCGAATTGACACTTAATTCTTCTAAATAACTGGGTGAAACGGTTGTATATTTCCAACAACATTTTACAGCAGAAGCTAACGGATTGATACAATCTCCCCATTCCAATAAGTTGCTTTCCCAGATTTCGAAGTCAGGCAACAGATTTAATTTTTCCCAACCTATCCATCCCTGGTATTGTGCGTTGTGAATAGTTAATACCGTGCGTATTTTTGCAAGGGTTTTGTATCGCGGAGAATGATATAATAGAAATGGGATCAGCCCTGCATGATGGTCATGCGAATGAATGACATCCGGTAAATCACCAAAATTTAGTAACCATTCTAAAAATGCCAGCTGAAATGCAACAAATTGTTCGGTTTCATCCGGATAGCTATAAATTTCAGGTCTGTCTAAAAGCTCCGGAATTCTAATAAGATGCAAGGGGAAACCAAGCTTATCCGTAGATTCTCTTAAAACCTGAAATGGGCCTGTAAAGGTTCCCATAGTAATCCGGGATTCAAAAATTATATCGAAATTATTCTCTTGTGCAAATTTTCGGTCATAATATGGCATAACTACCATAGCGGTTACCCCAGCGGCTTGCTGATATTTCGGCAGAGCTCCTACCACGTCTCCTAAGCCGCCAACTTTAGCGACCGGGTAGCATTCTGCACTTAGGTGGATTACGTTCATATTAGTAGTTGGTTAAAGGATTTTGAAATTTAAGGAATTTTTTTTCTGTAAAACAAAAAACCCGTCAAATTTTGACGGGTTTTTTGTTTTTTTAATTAATGTGCCTCGAGCCAGTTGCTTCCTTGTCCAATTTCAACCAAAATTGGTACTGTAGTTCTAAAAGCATTTTTCATCCTGTCCTGAATAATAGCTCTTATTTTTTCTACTTCGGAATTATGAACATCAAAAACAAGTTCATCATGTACCTGCATTGTCATTCTTGAAATCATTTTTTGTTCTTGCATATCGCGGTAAATATTAATCATCGCAATTTTTATCATGTCTGCCGCAGATCCCTGAATAGGGGCATTTATGGCGTTTCTTTCTGCGAAACCTCTAACAGTTGCATTGGCAGAATTGATATCGCGCATATAACGTCTTCGGCCCATTAGTGTTTGAACATAGCCATTTTCCCGGGCGAAATTCATCGTGTCGCTCATGTATTGTTTAATACCCGAATATTGACGGAAATATTCCTCAATAATATCAGCGGCTTCCTTTCTTGGAATTCCCAAACTTTGGGAGAGACCAAAAGCGGATTGCCCGTAAATAATGCCAAAATTAACAGCCTTCGCGTTCCTCCGCTGGGTAGAGTCAACATCTTCCAGGGCAACACCATAAACTTTTGAAGCGGTTGCTGTATGAATATCCAGGCCATTCATAAATGCATCCATCATGTTTTCATCTTTGCTTATTTCGGCGATTAAACGAAGTTCTATCTGCGAATAATCTGCAGACATTATTAAAAACTCATCATTCCTCGGAATAAACGCCCTTCTAACCTCGCGTCCACGTTCGGTTTTGATGGGGATATTCTGAAGATTAGGATTGTTTGAGCTTAAGCGGCCGGTTGCAGCTACAGCCTGATTGTAGGATGTATGGACGCGTTGTGTCTTGGGATTAATCAGTAAGGGTAATGCATCAACATAAGTCGATTTAAGTTTTTGCAACTGACGAAAATCAAGGATGTCTTTTACTATGTCGCTTTTATTGGCGAGAGCTGTAAGAATGTCTTCACCGGTCTGATACTGACCTGTCTTTGTTTTTTTCGCTTTAGGGTCAAGCTGTAATTTTTCAAACAGAACCTCGCCCAGTTGTTTAGGGGAGGCGATGTTAAACCGAACACCGGCTTTTTCATAAATGGTTTTTTCCAGAACTTTAACATCGGCTTCAATCTGCACAGAATATTCGCCTAAAGCCTGCTGATCAATTTTCACCCCTTCGCGTTCCATTGCTGCCAGTACATACACCAGTGGGTTTTCAATATCTCCAGCTAGTTTTTCGGCGCTAACTTTTTCTAAAAGCGGTTCAAAAACCTCTGCCAACTGAAGCGTGATGTCAGCATCTTCTGCAGCGTATTCTTTGACCTTTTCAATGTCCACATCCCGCATGGTCCCTTGATTTTTACCTTTAGTTCCAATTAAGGAGGTAATGGAAACGGGCACATATCCCAGGTAATTTTCTGACAGGATATCCATATTGTGGCGTGTATCCGGATCAATTAAATAATGAGCAAGCATCGTATCAAATAATTCGCCCTGCACATTTATATTATACCAATTCAGAACCAGGATATCGTACTTCAGATTTTGTCCTACCTTTTTAATCGAAGGATTTTCAAACAATTCCTTGAACTCTGACACAATTCCGCAGGCCTCTGACTGATCCTCACAAATTGGGACATACCAGCCTGAACCGGGTTTAACAGAAAACGATAATCCAACCAATTCGCAATTGTTAGCGTCGAGACATGTAGTTTCTGTATCAAAACAAAAGGATTTCTGCCCTTGTAATAGAGAAATAAGTTCCGCACGTTTTTCAACAGTGTCGGCCAAATGATATTCGTGGGGTGTGTTATGAATATTTTTAGATGCAGGTGCGGGCTCTATTACTGTTTCAGTTTTTATAACAATTTTTTCTGGCTGGGATGCTCCAAACAAATCAAATTGTTGACCCTGGCTAACCTGGCGAAATTCTGTTACTGTAAACTCTTCTCCAAAAACTCTTTTTCCAATAGTACGAAATTCGAGCTCTACAAATAGTGGTTCAAGCTTTTCACGACTCGGCGAATTTATTTGCAATGATTCCACATCCAGCTCAACAGGCGCATTTAGCATTATGGTAGCTAGTTTCTTTGAGATTAAACCCTGCTCAGCAAAAGCCTCCACATTTTCTTTCATCTTGCCTTTCAGCTCATGGCTATTAGCTATGATGTTTTCAATCGAGCCATATTGCTTAATAAGAAGTTTGGATGTTTTTTCTCCTATTCCCGGAATTCCCGGGATATTATCTACCGCATCACCCCATAAACCTAAAATATCAATTACCTGTTCTACCCTTTCAATTTCCCATTTAGCCAGTACTTCTGGTACGCCAAGGATTTCCATGTCATTCCCCATTCGGGAGGGCTTGTATATGAAAATGTTTTCCGATACAAGCTGTGCAAAATCCTTATCCGGGGTCATGCAATAAACTGTAAAGCCGGCCTGTTCTGCTTTTTTTGCGAGAGTGCCTATAATATCATCTGCTTCGTAACCGTCAGAAGTAATCACCGGGATGTTAAATCCTTCAATCAGTTTCACAACGTAAGGCATAGCCGCTGATAAATCTTCGGGCATCGCTTGTCTGTGCGCTTTATATTCTGCAAAATCTGTATGTCGTTCTGTAGGAGCGTCTGTATCAAAAACCACCGCCATATGGGTGGGCTTCTCTTTTTTTAAAACTTCCAGTAATGTATTGGTAAAACCCATCACTGCAGAGGTGTTTATACCATTTGATGTAAACCGGGGATTTTTACTTAATGCGAAATGTGCCCGGTACATCAGAGCCATTCCATCAAGAAGGAAGAGTTTTTTTTGCATTTTAATTGTTGTGATTGCACTGATTAATGTGATATCCCTATGGAATCCTCAGTTTCAAAGGTAGTAAGATATTGTTTCCCTAACGAAAAGAACAATCCATTACATGGTCATTCACCATGCCGGTCGCCTGCATGTGCGCGTAGCAAATTGTTGTGCCAAAAAATTTAAATCCGCGTTTTTTCATATCTTTTGAAATCGCGTCCGAAATTTCAGTTTTTGGCAGAATGTTTTTAATACTGGCAAGGTTGTTTTTTATTGATTTCCCCTCTGGAAGAAACGAATACATGTATTTGTCGAAGGATCCGAATTCTTTCTGAATTTCAATGAAATGCTTTGCATTGCTTATGGCAGCAAGCACCTTTAGTTTGTTGCGAATAATGCCGGAATCCTGCATCAATCGTTCAACATCTTTTTCATCAAATTTTGCAACCTTTTCGACATCAAAATCAGCGAAAGCTTTACGATATCCTTCCCTTCTCTTCAATATGGTTATCCAGCTTAATCCGGCTTGCGCTGATTCAAGAATCAGGAATTCGAATAACACTTTATCGTCATGAACCTCTTTTCCCCATTCTTCATCATGATATTTTACGTAAAGCGGGTCGGTGCCGCACCACGAACAACGCGTTATGTTGACAGTTTCAGCCATTTTTATAGTGTTAATTCCTTATTGGGATCCCAAAACAAATTTCCAAAGTCTTTAATTATATCGTCTTCCACTTCAATCCCTTCACTTTTTAACATTTCCTCCATTAAACCGGGCGAGGGGAAGTGACTCTTTCCACTTAACATTCCAAACCTGTTCACCACCCGATGTGCCGGAACAGGTGGTTTTGCTGTCGAAGAAGCATTCATAGCATATCCGACCATTCTTGAGGATCCTTTAGTGCCGAGATATTCAGCAATGGCACCGTAAGAAGTCACTCGTCCTAAAGGAATAAGCCTTGCAACTTCGTATACCCGATCAAAGAATGTGTCCTTGTCCATTAATCAAAAGAGAATTGAACATAGTTTATGTTCTTATCCTTAGCAAGATACTTTTTTTCGTAATATGTTTTTATCGAAAGAACATCGTTAACTAAATCTGAATTATACAAATCTTCGGTGTTAACCTTGAGTTTTAAACCCAGTTCGTTAATCTTGTCGAAAGTATAAGCATGAAGCTGATCATTATCTGTTTTTAAATGAACGACGCCGTTCTGAACCAGAATAGATTTATATTTTTCAAGAAATTTAGGAAAAGTCAAACGCTTCTTTTCGCGACTATCCTGCGGTTGAGGGTCAGGAAAAGTGATCCAGATCTCTGAAATTTCACCTTCAGCGAAATAATCAAGTAAATTTTCTATTTGAATTCGCAAAAAAGCAACGTTATTGATATTTTCCTCTATCGCAGTTTTGGCTCCCCGCCATATTCTATTGCCTTTATAATCTATTCCTATAAAATTCTTTTCAGGAAATAATTTAGCAAGATTTACAGTATATTCACCTTTTCCGCATGCTAATTCTAATATAACAGGATTATTATTGTGAAATTGCGAAGGAGACCATGTTCCCTTTAGAACCTTTCCTTCATCAAGTTGTTTAACATTGGCAAAGGTGGCAATTTCAGCAAACCTTCTTAATTTATCTTTACCCATAATTACAATACGTCGCAAAAATAAAGTTTTATCTTTGCAGCAACAGCAAAACTTACGTGGAAAAAAACGCTAAAATTTACATCGCCGGTCACCGTGGAATGGTGGGCTCTGCAATACATAGAAAACTTGATCAAGAAGGGTTTACTAATATTATAACCCGCGGCTCCAAAGAGCTGGATTTACGGAATCAGCAGGACGTTAATGAGTTTTTTGAGTCAGAAAAACCAGACTATGTGTTCCTGGCGGCTGCGAAAGTTGGGGGTATTGTTGCAAACAATACTTACCGTGCTGATTTCTTGTATGAAAATTTGATGATTCAGAATAATATCATTCATAATTCATACCTGAACGGAGTTAAAAAACTGATGTTCTTAGGCTCAAGTTGTATTTATCCAAAACTTGCTCCTCAACCCCTTAAAGAAGAGTATTTACTTACAGGTTTACTTGAAGAAACTAATGAGCCATATGCAATTGCTAAAATTGCTGGCATTAAGATGTGTGATGCATATCGTGCGCAATACGGCTGTAACTTTATATCTGTAATGCCTACAAACTTATATGGCTATAATGATAATTACCATCCTGAAAATTCACATGTTTTGCCTGCATTGATACGTAAATTTCACGAAGCTAAACTTGAGGGAAGAGATAAGGTAGTGATTTGGGGAACAGGAAGTCCTTTCAGAGAGTTTTTATTTGCTGATGATTTGGCCGACGCCTGCTTTTACCTGATGGAAACTTATAACGAACCAAGTCTCGTTAACATTGGTACAGGGGAAGATATTAGTATAAAAGATCTGGCTCTTTTAATTAAGAGAATTATTGGATTCGAGGGTGAATTAGAATTTGATTCCTCTAAGCCAGACGGAACTCCGAGAAAATTAATGGACGTATCTAAACTTCATGCTGCCGGCTGGAAGCATAAAGTGCAGCTTCAGCAAGGTATTGAATTAGCTTATGAAGATTTCCTATCGCAGGAACCTATTAAAAAAGCCGGTTAAAAACCCGCGTTTTTAATAGGTTTCACTATCTGGAGGAATGCCGTAATCTCTTACTGCCGGAGATTTCCGTAAACTTCCATTGGTACGTTGAAATATACCTTTAAGCTTATCCACAAGGCCCGATATTTTATCTGAGTTTACTTGTTTCGCCGCTTTCTGCGATAAGAAAGTGATGAGTGTTTTTGTTATGAAACCCGATTTCTTAAACAATACCCCGTTTAAAAAAATAGGTAAAATAACCCTGGAAAGATTGGTAATAAAATCCTGCTGCACTAAATCCTGCATAAAAGACTTTCTGCCGGTATCAGTTTTAAACAGACCGGCTATGCTGCTGAAAATTGCCGCTGGGCTGTTAAATTTTTCTTTTATAGCTTCCTCATCCTTAAACTGTTTGACTTTCAGAAAGTCAATTTCAGCACGTAATTCTGCCAGACTGCTAAATGACTTTTCCATTATTTCTTTTTATTAAATATCCGCTTCACCATAAAATCATGCAGGTATTTTTCGACCAGCTTATCTTTTATAAAATACATTATAAGGGCAAGCGCAAAATAAATTAGGGCTACTATGCCAAAGCCCAGCGCATACGAACCAAACTCTTCGCCTAAATAGAGTGCGAGTGTTACAGATGCGAACAGGAAGGTAAGAACCCCCATAATTAATACGAAAGAATCAGTAATTAAGTTTGCTGTTACAACTGTGAGTCGTTCTATTACGGTTAATCTGGTAAGTTCAACCCGGGTTGATATATACTCCTTTATTAAGGTAAGTAAATCCGGAGTTACTTTTTGTTCTTTAGTTTGAGTTTCTGGCATAATATTCATGTAATTAGATCCTGGATTTCTCCAGGACCTCTGGATTAAAGTTGATCAGTAACCGAAGATTTTCCCTGAGCGGGCGAATCAAAATCCTCTTTACTAAATTGAGTCTTGATTTTATCAACAACGCTTTCTTTAAAGTTAGCGAGGTTGTCAATTTCTTCTGCTGCACGATCTTTTATAGAATCGCCAAGGTTTTTTAAGGCATCATTTAATTTATCTCTGGTATCCGAACCTCTTTCCGGTGCGAAAAGAATTCCTAATGCTGCCCCGGCAGCTAATCCAGCTAATACTGCGGCTAAAACTTTTGTATTGTCATTCATGGTTTAAAGGATTATTTTAAGGTGTTTTTTATTCTTATTTCGATTGTATTAATACAAAAGAAGAACAGAAACTGTTTCAATAAATTTATTCTTCTTCTGCCGCACGGATTTGTTCAAGGCGCTCGGTTGCCAATTTACTGGTTTCATAAATTCTTACTGTTAATATAAAGTAGGATAATAATAAGGGGCCGTAGACTAATCCCATTATACCAAAAGCAGGTATTCCAACAACTACCCCAATTATAGTTATTATTGGATGAATATTTCCAACTCTTTTAGCTATCAGGAATCGGATGACGTTATCAATATTCGTCACAAGTACGAAGCCCCATATTAAAATTCCCCAGCCTGCAGTATCGTTTCCGTTTGCAAGTTCTAATATACCGGCGGGCAGAAAAACAAGTGCAGCTCCAACAAGAGGCAAAAAGGATAAGAAAGTAGATATTACCCCCCAGAAAAGTGCGTCAGGAATTCCAAATATAAAAAAGCCCAAAGTTACCAGGGCTCCCTGAACTACAGCGATAAGACCCTGTCCTAAGACATTTGAGTAGGTCGTGTTTTTTAATTCATCTGCGAATTTAAAGGCGTTTTGCTCTCTGAAAGGCGAGTATCGTATCAAGCCGGCTTCAAATTTCTGATAATGCCTGAACATAAAGTATAACAGGAAATACATTACAGATATACCAAGGAGCAGTGATGCTGCACCTCCTAAAATAGACGGGAACAGGGCGCTTGCATATTCACCTGCCTTATCCATGGTGTTTTCTACCAGGTCTGGTTGATTAAATGTTTTAAAAAAGAATGCATCGAGCCTTGATACAATATACTTAACCCGGAGTGGATCCTGCCGGAACTCGTTAATTTTATTCATCACCATTAAACAAAGGGTAATGATCGGGAGAACGATTATTAGAAAAGAACTGCTGATAATTATGATACTCGCAGCCGCTTTTTTTAACTTATATTTTTCGATGATCCGAAGATATACCGGTCTGAAAATAGTGTACATAACCACTGTACTTAATAATGTGCCCGCTATGTATCGGAGTGAGTATAAAATGCCGCAACCAAGTATAATAAGTATTATTAAAACGATATTATTACGTTGCTTGTAATTAAAGAATGCCATGGTGATGGTGCGTGTGTTTAAGCATATGTTATAATCTTGTTAATGCTAAATGCTTTAACAGGAATTTACAGAAAAAGTTATGAACTCTAAAAACATTTAAATGCTCTTAAGTTCCTTCTCATTCATGAAGCCTGCAGAACAAAAAATGAATTTTAAGAACCTGAGGGTTTTTCCAAATGGAGGATCGTGTAAATGAATGTACTAAATCCCTCACCTGCATTCTGCGATAGTTGTAAGAAAGAGGAAATTCTGCAGGATTTTGTCTTTCCATTTGGTGTTTCAATTTCCAGATGTAAGTCAGAAATTGAGCCATTGGCATTCATTGCAGAAATGTAGGCTGTTTTATCCTGTCTGTTCTTATATAAAGTTGCAGTATTAACCTGGAGCAGTTCTTTCAAACTGGCTTCAAAGAAGCTAAGAGCTGCCGGATTGGCGTCAATAACCTGACCACTCGCATTCGTAATAAGTATGGGGTCATTCGAACGCGAAAAAAGTATGTGGAATTTATTTTCGCTGCTATTTAATCGCTGTGTGGTGTTGTTACGTGCAATTGCATACCGGATGCTGCGTTCAAGTGTTTCTTTAGTCAGAGTGCCTTTCACGAGATAATCAGCAGCGCCAAGTTGCATTGCTTCAAAATCTATTCTCGAATCGCCTTTACCGGTAAGAAGGATTATGGGTTCTGTGCAGTTAGCTTTTACCGCTTCACTTAAAAGATCAAGTCCTGAGCTTATTCCTAATTGATAGTCTAACAGGTAGATATCAAAAGTCCCCTTAAGCATGGCATCTAATGCTTCAGAATAGTTGTTGCACCAGGTTAAAGTATAGTTTTGGCTATTTGGATGCTCATTTAATAAATCCTTTGTAAGGATAAAATCATCTTCATCATCGTCTATCAAAAGTATTTTAATCATAGACTTAATTTGTTGATATCCATTTAGAAGCAATTGATGCTGTAATATTTACTAATTCTGTAAATGAAGATGGTTTCGTGAAAAAACCCGAAGCTCCCATATTAAGTACATGCGCCTCCTCTTCTCTTGACCTGGACGTGGTTAAAATAATTACCGGGATTTCCTTATATGCATTGTGCAGTTTAAGTTTTGAGAGAACTGTTTTCCCATCCATTTTGGGCATATTTAAATCCAATAAGATCAAGTCGGGAAGGATCCTTTCAAAACTGTCATCAAAGCTGTACAGATAATCCAGAAGCTCTGCTCCATTTTCAAAAAATACAATTCCTGCAGGCATATTATTTTCCATAAATGCCTCATTAATCATTAATCGATCATCTGCATCGTCCTCTGCTATCAGGATAAGCTTTTTCTTCCTCATTTATCAATATCAAGTGGTAAAAAAATATTGAACTCGGCACCTTTTCCTTCCGATCCCTTAGCTTCTATGTGCCCCGCATGGTTCCCCACTATCTTTTTGCATACCGCTAAACCTATTCCGGTACCTTCATACTCATTTCTGGTATGCAAACGCTGAAATAAGGTAAAGATTTTACCGGCATATTCATTACTGAAGCCAATGCCATTATCGCTCAATTGAATTTTACAATAATCCTTTTCAGGATTAAGCGGCAATGCTTCCAACGAAAAATTTTCTCCTTTAACTTGCTCAATAATTATTTTAATTTCCGGTATAGAATTCTCTTTTGTAAATTTTAAGGAATTGCTTATTAAATTTTGAAATAACTGACGGATCTGAGAAGGAATAGCTTTGATCGTCTGTTCACCTGTAATTTCTATCCTTGCTTTTTTCTTTTCAATAGGAATTTCCAAATCCGAAATAACACCATTTAAGGTGTGGTAAAGGTTAATCTTTTTAAACTCTTCGTTAAACGTACTTAACCTCGAAAAGGTTAGCAGATCTTCTATTAAAATCTGCATTCGTTCAGATGCATTTTGCATCCGGTTGATATAGTCTATGCCATCTGCCGGTAACTGCTTGCTGAATTTATGTTGAAGCCTGTCTCCAAAAGCGCGTATTTTTCTTAAAGGTTCCTGTAAGTCGTGTGAAGCCACATAAGCGAATTGTTCCAGCTCGCTGTTTGATCGGTTTAACTCTGTAACCTTGATCTCCAGGTTTTGCTGTGCCTTTTTAATGTCAGTAATGTCATGCATCACTATCATTACTCCGAAGATTTCCTTGGAAAATGTGCTGTAAACAGGATTGTAAGTAATTTTAAAAGTTTTGCCGTTCAGTATTTTATCATAACGGCAATCCTTTCCATCAAGGGCCAATTTATAGCATTCCAGAGCACGTGGATAGTCATTTTTAAACATGCTCTCTAAACTTGCACCTTTAGACAGAATATTTTCTTTGTCTATATTTAAAATGGCTGGCCCCTCCAAAAGCAACAACTCCATCTTTTTGTCAAATAAAAATACAGCGCTGTCCGGAACATTTTTTGCAATTGTTCTGTAAATACTTTCGCTTTTATCGAGTTGTAAGGATGTGTTCTTTAATTCCGTAATGTCTTGAGTATTACCAACAACCTGATAAGAATTTTCTAAGTTTGCACCCTTGTATTTACCCGTTAGCAGTAAGTGCCGGATTTCTCCATTTGGTCTGATAATACGGTATCCCACCGAAAAGGATTCATGGGTTAGTTTAGAATGATTTAATGTTTCAAAGAAATCAGACGTATCCTCCGGATGGATGATGGATTTATAATATTCCAAACCAATTTTATTATGGTTGGGAAGCAGCCCATGTATTCTGAATAACTCATCTGACCAGAAAAAATCATTGCTATCTATAAACCATTCCCAGCTTCCGTTATGAGAAATAGCTTCTGCTTCGCGTAATAATGCTTCGCTTTGAGTTAGTTTAAGAGATGCCTCATGAAGACTGGTTATATCAAGCAGTGTACTTATTAGTTTTTTTTCCTGAGCTACATAATTACCCTGGGCTAATACATATTTTAATTCACCGTTTTCATTTTGAATTTGGTATTCAATAGAATATGAGCTGTTATTCCTGATAGCCGATGATAATTCGCGTTTCACCATTTCACGATACTGCGGGGAGATCAATTGCTCCTGGAGTTGTAAAGAGGGTGAGACTGTGTCAGGGTCGTACCCGAAGATATTGTATGCTTCGTCGCTCCATTTTACTGAACCTGTTAGGGTATCGAATTCCCAACTTCCCAAATGAGCAATCTTTTCGGCGTTGGCTAATAATTCTTCCCTGCGTTCGAGATCTTTTTGAATTTGAATACGTTCCCGAATCTCATTATCTAATCTGCTTATTATGTTTTTTTCCTTTCTGCTGGTGTCAATATAATTCATACTAATGCCCAGTAGAGGTATCAGATAATTTATAAAACGTAAAAAGTAAGCGGCATTAAAATAACTATCATATGGCTGATGATAGATAGCCATAAACAGTTGAGCAAACGCTGCAGGAATTATACTCAAGACCATCATCCTTGTAAAAAGTGAAGGAAATCTTATAAGGAAACGAGGAAGAAACCAAAAAGCCTGAATCAGGTAGATAGCCAGAACAACAAATTCATATGGGTGGGTAATGAAACTTTCGGGATAATCCAGTATGCCGGCTCGTTGGTAGTAATAAGTAAATGCTATAGCTGCCGATAAAATAAGCATAAAAATTACCAGCAGGGCTGACAGAGACTTTTTTTTCTGGTCCAGGCTTCGGATATTTTTTTTTTCGATGGAAATAAAATACCAGATGCTGCACGTTAAGAGTATTGAGTGCAGCAAACGGCTTACAAACCAGCTGAAATAGGTGTCTCCGGCCGCATTAGATGAAATTCTCGTGAAATTATTATCCGAAAGAAGGAAGATTATTTCATACATGGCAACGCAAATGAATACGCCGCCAACTATTGGCGTAGAAATGTCTTTTTTTACAACAAAATCTACATATGATAGAGCACAGGTTATTATGGCTGCTGATATCCCAAAAATTAGCCAGATGTTATAAAGGAGATATTGAGCAGACCAGGCGCCTGCGGCAAAAGTTTCTTCTGTGTTTTCAACGTTTAGTTGATGAATCACGAAAAACGCAGGAATTATGCAAATGCATAGAACCAACCAGATAAATTGTGGCGGTAAATTGAATCTGTTTTTAAAATTTCTGTCTAAAAGCAAACGGCTTATCACGATACCTTTTATTATTCAAGGTTTATTGCCTTCATTTTATTATATAAGGTCTTCCGGTCGATGTTAAGAATTTTTGCAGCTTTAGTTTTATTAAAGTTCACTTCTTTCAAAACCTTTATAATGGTTTCATATTCTGCTTCGTGAGCCGCATTTTTAAGATCCCTGTTATTTTCTTTTGCCTGAAAGGTTCCGACAGCTGTTTCGATTGCTGATACCTTGGCAAAAGTTGAAATTTCTAATGGAAGGGCTTTAAGCTGGATAGGATTTGCCTCTGTAAGCAGTGTTGCACGACGGATTACATTTTTTAGCTCCCGTACGTTACCCGGCCAGTTATAGGTCAGGATGCAATCAATAACTTCCTCAGAAAAGCCTTCTACATTCCGGTTTAATTCTTTATTTGCCATATCTAAAAAGCTCTGCGCAAATAATAAAATGTCTTTATCCCGATTTCTCAGAGGCGGAATGTGAATGCTGAACTCATTAAAACGGTGATATAAATCCTCTCTGAATCGTCCCTTTTGTATTGCATCAGCAAGGTTTTCATTGGTTGCTGCAATGATTCTCACGTCAAGATCTATTTCTTTGGTGCTGCCTATACGTTTAACCTTTCTTTCCTGGACAGTTCTCAGTAATGCTGCCTGTATATCATACGAAAGATTTCCAACTTCATCTAAAAGAAGGGTGCCGCCGTTAGCCATTTCAAAGTGGCCGATTTTTGTATATAATGCACCTGTAAAAGAGCCTTTTTCATGGCCGAAAAATTCGCTTCCGGCAAGTTCTTTAGTCAGTGATCCGCAATCCATTGCGATGAATGGCTTATCCCGCCGATTACTCTTCATATGAATGGCTTTCGCTGCAGATTCTTTTCCTGTGCCGCTTTCTCCTGTTAGAATTACGCTATAGTTGGTAGGTGCAATTATCTCAATTTGTCTAAGTAATTCTTTAGAGGCAAGGCTATCACCGGATATGAACTCATCGGGTAAATCACCTGGTATAGCTTTTTCTTTCTTTACGGCGATTTCTGATTGTGTCTCAGGAAAGCTTTTAGAAAGTACCTCCTGGGTTTCCAGTGCTTTGTTAATAGTGTTTAAAATCTCATCAGGATAAAGAGGCTTGGTGATATAATCGTACGCTCCCATTTTAATTAACTCTACCGCTAATTTAATATCTGAGTAGCCGGTAATGATAATAACTCCGGTGGCCGGATAGGCGGCCTTTATTTTTCGAAGCATCTCCCGGCCATCGGTGTCTTCCAGCCTGAAATCGCATAAAACAAGGTTGAAAGGGGTCTTTGCTAATAGCTCCATAGCCACGCTCCCACTTGTTGCCGTAGATACTTCAAAGCCATTACGAATCAAGAACTTTGATAATAACAAACCTATATTGATCTCATCATCAACGATTAAAATTCTTTTCATTTTAATGCCTTTTTTTGATAAATGTAACGTTAATTTTTTTTATTGGGAAAAAAATTCTACAACTATGCCAGTGATTCAATATTTAATTAAGATACAAAGAATCAGAACTTGGCGGCTCTTTTTTCAGTGAAAGCCGAAGTGCCTTCTTTAAAATCCTTTGTTCCAAAGCAATTTGCAAATTCCTGGATTTCGGTGTTAAATCCATTTTGATTATAGCCTGCATTAACTGCTCTGATAGCCGCTGCAACAGCAAGAGGAGACCGGCTTAAGATTTTCTGAAGCAGCACGGTGGCTGTATTAATCACGTACTCGGCTGGAACCACATGATTCACCAGACCGAACTTATAGGCTATTTCCGCTTCGATCATGTCTCCGGTTAAAATTAGTTCGAGCGCTTTTGCTTTCCCTACTAATCGCGGTAAACGTTGCGTTCCGCCATAGCCTGGAATAAGCCCTAAGGAAACCTCGGGCAATCCAAGTTTTGCGCTTTCGGATGCAATTCGGATATGACACGCCATAGCCAGTTCTAGGCCGCCTCCCAATGCAAATCCGTTGATTGCTGCTATTACTGGCTTCTGGCCCTGTTCAATCAAATTAAAAACTTTTGATTGACTCTCGGTTGCAAGATTTAAGCCTCCTACTTCATCCAGGTCACTTAATTCTTTAATATCTGCACCGGCAACAAACGCTCTGGTTCCTGCTCCGGTTAAGATAATTCCGCTTACTTTACTGTTTTTAAAAGCAGCTGAAAACGCCAGGTGCAATTCGTTTAAGGTGTCTTTATTTAACGCGTTTAGTTTGCTTTCGCGATTAATTGTGATTGTAAGAATTTTATTTTCAAGAGAGGTTAAGAGATTCTGATACATAGAGTTTTAATAACAAAGTTTTTGGAAGGTAATAAAGATTTAGAAATTTCTATTCTCAGAAGCCCAATCTTTAATATATGCGGCTATTTCTCTGGTAGGAGTTCCCGGCGGAAAAAGCTTACCCACACCCAGATCATGGAGGATGGTCTGATCTTTAGCCGGAATAATTCCACCTCCTGTCAATAGAACATCATTAAGTTCCATTTCTTTCATTAGCTGAATTATTTTTGGAAAAACAGTCATATGCGCTCCCGAGAGGATAGAGATTCCAATTGCATCCACATCTTCCTGTAAAGCACTATGTACCACCATTTCAGGAGTTTGACGTAAACCAGTATAAATAACTTCCATACCTGCATCCCGTAAGGATGTGGCAATAACTTTTGCACCGCGATCATGTCCGTCCAGACCTACTTTTGCAATCAAAACTCTTACAGGTCTGTTTAGCGATTTCATGCTTATAAAAGTAGTAAGAAGTTTTTTATAAATCCTTGAAAGATACTTTACTGCGGGGCATTGAATTTTGCTACTTTTGTAACCTTTATTTTATATATGAGCGAAGAAAGATCATTAAATTTTATCGAAGAGATAATTGAAGAAGATATAAAAAATGGAAAGCATCAGGGCCGGGTTCACACCCGTTTTCCTCCCGAGCCGAATGGTTATCTGCACATCGGACATGCTAAATCTATTTGTTTAAACTTTGGTCTTGCTCAAAAATATAATGGTCAAACTAATTTACGCTTTGACGATACTAATCCCGAAACCGAAGATACCGAATACGTAGACAGCATAAAGGAAGATGTTAAGTGGTTAGGTTTCGAATGGCAGAATGAATTATTCGCATCTGATTATTTTGAGCAGATGTATGAATTCGCTGTTAAGCTAATAAAAAAGGGTCTTGCATATATTGATGACGGTACACCCGAAGAAATTGCTGAACAAAAGGGTACTCCTACCGAACCCGGAACGGCCTCTCCTTACCGATCAAGAAGCATTGAAGAAAATTTGAAACTGTTTGCCGAGATGAAAGAGGGCAAATACAAGGATGGGGAAAAAGTGCTTAGGGCGAAAATTGATATGTCGTCACCCAATATGCACCTGCGCGATCCTCTTATGTATAGAATCCGTCATGCACATCATCACCGCACCGGTGATAATTGGTGCATTTACCCTATGTACGACTTTGCACATGGGCAATCAGATTCTATTGAAGGCATAACACATTCATTGTGCACTCTCGAATTTGTAAGTCACCGCGAGTTATACGATTGGTTTATCAATGAACTCGAAATTTTTCCATCGAAACAATATGAGTTCGCCCGCTTAAACCTGACTTATACCGTTACCAGTAAACGTAAATTGCTTCAGCTGGTTAACGAAGGCTTTGTTAATGGCTGGGACGATCCAAGGATGACAACCATTAGTGGTCTACGCCGTCGTGGTTTTACAGCTTTCTCTATCAGAGACTTTTGCGAAAGAATAGGCGTTGCAAAACGAGAAAATATTATTGATATCAGTTTGCTTGAATTCTGTGTTCGTGAGGATTTAAATAAAACTGCATGGAGAAGAATGGGAGTTCTGGACCCGATAAAGCTGGTAATTACCAATTATCCCGAGGGTAAAGACGAAATTCTTTACGGCGAGAATAATCCCGAAGTTGAAGGTGGAGAAGGGATAAGAGAAATTCCTTTTGGTAAAGAGTTGTGGATTGAACGCGATGATTTCATGGAGAATCCTGCGAAGAAATACTTCCGCTTAGGGCCTGGCTTAATGGTCCGTTTGAAGCATGCCTACATTGTCAAATGTGAGGATTTTGTTAAAGACGAATTCGGAAATGTTACAGAGGTACATTGTTCATATTTCCCAGAGTCTAAATCTGGAGAAGATACCTCCGGAATCAATGTAAAGGGAACTATTCATTGGGTAAGTGTTAAACATGCCGCTAATGCAGAGGTAAGATTATACGACAGACTTTTCCGCGTAGAAGATCCCGGAAATGAAGAGCGCGATTTTAAAGAATATATTAATACTGATAGTCTGCAGGTTATTCCGAACGCTTATATCGAACAAGACCTGAATAATGCCGAAATGGGAAGAGGATATCAATTTTTAAGAAAAGGATATTTTACGCTGGATAAAGAATCTAGTTCCGAAAAACTTGTTTTCAACAGAACCGTTACCCTAAAGGATGCCTGGGCAAAGGAAGTGAAAAAAGGGTAGGGTTTCACGCAAAGAACTCGGAGGGTATGCACTGCTCATGTTCTTGGTGGTCTTTGCGCTTAATCTTGACTGCTTTGCGTTAAATTTTCCTGAAGCCAGGCAGATAAAACAATTTAAAATCTATGGCAACCCTTGCTCCATTAGCAGAACGAATGCGCCCGGCAACTTTAGATGATTATGTTGGACAGCAACATTTAGTCGGCCAAAACGCAATACTTCGGAAAGCCATCGAAAGTGGTAATCTGCCTTCGCTGATTTTATGGGGCCCGCCTGGAGTTGGTAAAACTACTTTGGCGTATATTATCTCGAGGCAGCTCGACCGACCATTTTTTAGCTTAAGTGCTATTAATTCGGGTGTTAAAGATATAAGGGAAGTTATTGATAAAGCAACTGCTCTTAAACATACTAACGAAAATCTTCCCGTTCTATTTATAGATGAAATACATCGCTTCTCTAAATCTCAGCAAGATTCTCTTTTGGGAGCGGTTGAACGTGGTTTGGTAACCTTGATAGGGGCAACCACAGAAAATCCTTCTTTCGAGGTTATTTCCGCTTTGCTATCGCGATGCCAGGTTTATATCCTTAAACCTTTAACGGAGGAAGATTTAACCCATCTAATAAATCGGGCCTTAATCAAAGACGATTATTTATCGCGTAAGCAAATTGAAATAAATGAATACGAAGCATTGTTCCGTCTTTCCGGTGGCGATGCCCGGAGATTATTAAATGTTCTGGAACTTGTGGTAAATGCTGTCGGAACGGATAAGCTGACCATAACCAATCAGCTGGTATTAGAAAATGTTCAGCAGAACATGGCCTTGTATGATAAAGCTGGTGAGAATCATTACGATATTATTTCCGCATTCATAAAATCTATCCGTGGCAGCGATCCCAATGCTGCAGTTTACTGGCTCGCCAGGATGATTGCAGGTGGTGAAGACCCGCTTTTTATAGCCCGGAGGCTATTAATTCTTGCCTCAGAAGATGTGGGAAATGCTAACCCCAATGCTCTGCTCTTAGCGAATAATTGTTTCCAGGCTGTTAATGTAATCGGCTGGCCTGAATCCCGGATAATTTTATCTCAAACTGTTACCTATCTGGCCTCTTCACCAAAAAGTAATGCCAGTTATGACGCTATCAATAAGGCTCAGGAACTGGTTGCACGAACCGGAGATTTGCCAGTTCCGCTACATATCCGTAATGCACCAACCAAGCTGATGAAAAATATTGGTTATGGTAAGGATTACAAATATTCTCATTCTTTTGAAGGGAACTTTGAGGAGCAGGAGTATTTTCCTGATTCGTTAAAAGGAAGCACCTTATATCAGCCAGGAAATAATGCCGCGGAGCAGAAATTAAGAGAAAGGTTGAAGACTTTGTGGAAGGGGAAGTATAAATATTAAACTGCTGTCAAATCCTTATATTCAGCACCATGAATAAAGCTTTTTTACAGCACCAATGGCTAGCATTCTGGCGCTCAAAAAATACAGGTAAAAGTATTATAGTTAGTATTTTACTGGCCTTAACCATGCTTTACCTTTTTGCTAATCTTCTAATAGCTTCATTTTTTCTGGATAAAATTCTTGATAAGGTATTCCCCGAAAGGAGTATGATGGATGCCTTTAATGGATTGCTGCTTTATTATTTCCTGTTCGATTTATTGATGCGTTTTCAACTTCAGGAATTGCCCACTTTAAGTGTTAAGCCATACTTAAACTTACCAATAAGCAGAAACCAGATTGTTAATTATTTATCTATTACTTCTTTATGGTCGGGATTTAATTTGTCGCCATTTCTATTGACCGTTCCTTTTTTAATGAAAGTGCTATTGTTTGAAGGGAGAGTGCTGGAATTTTTGGGGACGCTCATTTCTATTGCCGGTCTGACTCTTTTCAATCATTTTTTTAGCATATGGCTAAAACGGAAAGTGAATATGAACGCGTGGTTCATCCTTGCATTTTTCTGTACCCTGGCTGGTATTATTCTTTTAGATTTTTATTCTGATTATATTTCAATTTCCAGGGTTTCCAGAGAGGTCTTTAACTCAATTCTACATCTCCCGTTTCTGGCCCTGTTTCCTGTAGCGCTCGGCGCATCAATGTATTTTATTAATGATAATTTTTTAAAAAGTAATTTATATCTCGATGAGCTGCAGAGAGAACGTTCGGGCCAAAATTCGGTTACGGATATTCCTTTCCTAAAGCGTTTTGGAATTGCAGGAGACCTGGCAGCATTGGAAATAAAGCTGATACTTAGAAATAAAAGGCCCAAATCAACCCTTATTATGAGTTGTATTTTTATGTTCTATGGACTTATGTTTTATCGAAATCGCCAGCCAGACGAAACTATAATGATTGTTGCAGGCATGATGATGACCGGAATTTTCATAATAAATTACGGGCAGTTTATGTTTAGCTGGCAGAGCGCACATTTTGATGGAATACTAGCTCAGAAAATATCCGCTGAGGATTTTTATAAATCGAAATTTGTTCTGTTTACCTTATTCGCAACATTAGCCTTGCTTGTTACCACCCCTTACGGGTATTTTGGCTGGAAAATTTTATTAACGAACTGCATGCTCTACTTATGGAATATAGGGGTGAGCAGCGTAATTGTCCTGGCTTTTGCCAACAGGAATTATAAATATATTGATCTTTCAAAAGGCTCTTCATTTAATTGGGAAGGAGTTGGCGCCTCGCAATTTATAATCGGTATTCCTCTCTTCGTAACTCCTGTAATAATTTATTTACTGATTAGTAGCTTTTTTAATCCAATTGCCGGAATTTTAGCCTTAGGGTTTATCGGTCTGGGTTTTATTTTAGCCAGGCAGTTCTGGATAAATAAATTGACGGAAAGTTTTAAACGTAAACGTTATACAATTGCGGAAGGATTTAGAAATCACTAATGTTGATTACCTATGATAGAAATTAAAGATCTTACTAAAACGTATAACGGTGTCGTCGCGGTGGATATCCCTGAACTGCTGATTAATAAAGGTGAAACCATTGGTTTAGTAGGAAATAATGGCGCAGGAAAAACTACGCTTTTTCGGTTAATACTCGACCTGATCAGAACAGACAAGGGCGAAATACTTCTGAAAGGAGAAAATGTTGCCAGAGGAGAGACCTGGAAAAATTATACGGCATCATTTCTGGATGAAGGCTTCCTGATAGAATATTTAACTCCCGAAGAATATTTCTATTTCATCGGATCGTTACATGGCTTTGGTAAAGCCCATATAGATTCTGAGCTTGAAAAGTATACCGATTTTTTTAACGGCGAAATTCTAGACAGGAAAAAATACATTCGAGATCTTTCTAAAGGCAATCAGTGTAAAGTTGGGGTTATTGCCTGTTTGCTTCAAAATCCGGAAATCCTGTTTTTAGATGAGCCCTTTGCGAATATAGATCCCAGTACACAAATCAGGTTAAAGAGTATTATTAGAAGTATTACCGACGAAAAGCAGATTACTACAATTATCTCCAGTCACGATTTGAATCACGTAACCGAAGTATCTCAACGAATTTTGCTTTTGGAAAAAGGCAGAATTATTAAAGATATTCAAACCAGTAAAAGCACTCTCTCAGAACTTGAAGAGTATTTTTCTGTTATGCAATAAACCGTTAAGCACATGAACATAGATTTAACCGGAAAACGGGCTTTAGTTTGCGGGAGTACGCAAGGAATTGGCAGGGCAGCGGCCCTGGAACTTTCTCTTTTGGGAGCCAGCATAACCCTTGTAGCAAGAAATGAATATAAGCTTCAGGATATTATTAATCATCTGCCCGCTGATGATACCGAATCGCACCATTATATCGTAGCTGACTTTACTCAACCTGAACGCTTAAAAGCGGAGTTACAAAATTATTTAAAAAATCATACCATAGATATTCTGATAAATAATACCGGTGGCCCTATGGCGGGGCAAGCAATTGATGCTGATCCTGAAGAGTATGTAGCTGCGTTCTCTCAGCATATTATCTGTAATCAGATATTGGCCCAGGCTGTAGTGCCTGGTATGAAAGAGGCAAATTGGGGAAGAATTATCAATGTTATTTCAACTTCTGTAAAAGTACCTTTAAAGGGACTGGGAGTTTCTAATACAATTAGAGCCGCCGTTGCAAACTGGGCAAAAACTATTTCTATTGAATTAGCGCCTTACGGGATTACTGTAAATAATGTTCTGCCCAGTACGGCTATGACTGGGAGATTGCAGTCACTGATTAAAAGCCGGGCTGATAAAGAAGGGAAAACTTTAGAACAGGTTGAAAAAGATTTGATTGCTGAAATACCTGCAGGAAGAATAGGCACGCCGGAAGATGTGGCGGCGGCTATTGCATTTCTGGCAAGCCCGGCGGCAGGTTATATAAATGGAATAAATCTTCCTGTCGACGGCGGGAAAACCCCATGTCTTTAAAACAATTTTGCAAAAAAAACTATTGTATTGAATATTAACGTTAATTATTTTAAACCAATTGCCAATCCGGGAGTCTATAAATAAAGGCCAAAAAAACTTGGAATTCCTGCTGAGATTGTAGAATATGGCATTAAATTTGAAAATAATTAAACACACACAAAAAATTTAGAATTATGAAACCAATGAAGATTAAAATTGCTACGTACTGTATAGCTTTAGCAACAGCATCAATGGTAACTGTAGGTTGCAGTCAAATGACCAAAACTCAGAAAGGTGCGGTTATAGGCTCCGCAACTGGTGGTACTATCGGTGCAATTATTGGAAAAAAGGCTGGTAATACTGCTGTTGGAGCAGTAATAGGTGGTGCAATTGGCGGTGTAGCCGGAGCTTATATCGGCCGTAAAATGGATAGACAAGCAGAAGAAATCAGAAGAACTGTACCTGGTGCTGAAGTTATTGATGCCGGAGAAGGTCTGATCGTTAAATTTGATTCAGGAATTTTGTTTGATGTCGATAAATCCGATTTAAAAGAAAATGCCAGGACTAACATCCAAAACTTGGCTGCTACAATGAAAAATAACCCTGAAACAAATATCATGGTTATCGGACATACTGATGCGGATGGTTCCGATTCGTATAATTATAGCCTTTCAGAGCGTAGAGCTGCATCAGTAAAATCTTATGCTTCTGCTCAGGGAGTTGCTGGTAGCAGGTTAACTACTGTTGGTAAAGGTGAAACTGAGCCAATTGCTGATAATTCAACTGCAAGTGGTAAAGCACAAAATCGTAGGGTAGAGATTGTTATTGTAGCAAACGAAACTCTTAAAAATGAAGCACGTCAAAATGCTCAATAAATTTTAAACAAATAATTTCAAGAACCCGTTCATATTTCATGAGCGGGTTTTTTTATTTATCCTAAACTTGTATCAGTTTTCGTGGAGGACGTCATTAAAATATGATTTAAATGATGTTTCCCGTGCCAGGCATATAACCCTGCAACCTCTCTTAATACCATTGTTTGCTTATTTCCCGGATGATAAAACGTTTTGTTCCAGCTTTCGGATCCCATAGACTTCATAAATAAAACCCATCTGTTATGTAAAGCCTCCAAAAGGCGTAATGAAACCTCTATGTCAGCATTTTTTGCTTCTTCACATTCAGCCCATCGTTCTTCATAATAGGGTCGTATTGTAGGATTCTCTTCAGTATAGGCCAATTTAAACCTTATATAAGAATTCATATGACTGTCGGCTAAATGATGAATAACCTGTTTCAAGGTCCAGCCGCCAGGCCTGTAGTGGCTATTTAACTGATCTTCGCCAAGATTTCGCGTTGCATTTCGTAATTCCGACGGCAACATAGAAATTTCGTGTATCCATTGTTGTAACACAAAATCTGTAATTTCTCTGGGTGCCACATATTTACCTATTGGAAATCGTAATTTTTCTATATCCATTGATAAGTGTTCGAATGTTAAAATTGATGCGTAATTTGAATGTTAAAATCCATTTATAATAATAAAAGAAATTAATAGTAATGTTTACCGTTTCAGAAGATATATTTGATTATTAACATACAATTTAGATGAGTAGAAATCTTATAGTGTTCATTTGCCTCCTTTTTAGTTTAACAGGTTTTTCACAAACCATAAAAACCTCCGTCGTTGTTGTTGGAGCAAATTCCGGAGCATATGCAGCCGCGATTCAATCAGCAAAATCAGGAGTAAAAACCTTACTAATTGATGCGAAAAAGTTTGATGCCATTGTTTTATCACCGGTTGACAGATCGCTTAAAGCAGGAATCTATGCAGATTTTATCAAACGAGTAGATTCTCTTCAAAAATCACCTCTTAAAGATAACCATACGCTTAGTCCCGAGTTTACAGCTCAGGTTTTTAAAAGCTGGACAGATACAATCAAAAATTTAACAGTTCTTCCAAATGCCTCAATAACTAAGATTAAAAAATCCGGCAAGGGATGGGACATAACATTGGTTCACAAAGAGATAAAAGCTGATATCCTTTTAGATGCTACTCCGGGTCAAACGGTAGCAAAAATGGCAGGGCTTGTAATCAATAAAAAAACTATTTCAACTCAAGCTCCTGTGATATATTCTGATAAAAAGTATAGAACCAGTGTAGCTGTCACTTCAGGTGATAAACTTTATTTTAAGCCGGTTTACCTTTCTTCATTGGTTGTCCCGGATATTGAAAATCTTGTGCTGGCTGCCCCTGCGGGAGAATCATTAAATATCTTAAGCGGACAGGCTGCTGGTGCAATTGCTGCTTATTGTTCATTTTTTAAAACTACTACCAATAAATTAAATGTTCGGGTGATTCAAACTGAGCTACTGACCTATAATTCACGTATTATTAAGTTTGATGACATTCATGAGTCGGATTCCTCAATGATAGCTTTTCAGCACATTGGAGTAACAGGCATTTTAAAAGGAAAAGAAGAAAATGGAAAACTGCTTTTTATGCCCCAGGCCCCTGTAAGTACCGAAGAATTAAAACAACCCTTAAGGGAGCTGTACTCACGTAGTCAGATCTGGTTCCTGGATAATAAAACTGATAAACTTACTCTTAATGATGCACTGAGTCTTATTAAGTTTGTAGGTTCAAGAGGTGAGGAGCTTAACAAAGAGGCTGAGAAGGGCTGGAAAACATCACTCCGAATGAATGGAAGCTTTGATCTGAAAAGGGTAATTTCAAGACGGGAACTAGCTATACTTTTTGATGCGTATTTACAACCTTATTCAGTTGCCGTAGATTTAGACGGAAACATAAAAACTTAATAAGAACATTATATTCTTCTTTTTAGGGTTAAAATAAAAATGTGGGATTCTTTTGAATTATTAGGCTGGACTTGCATAACCACAGACCTGCCGTCTTTTGAGCGGAAAAGGCCGTTGATCTCTTCTATTCCTAATTCTTCCGCTTTCTTAAAATTTATGCTTATAATTCTGTCGCCGGCATGGAGCCCTGTTCGTTCCGCTGCAGATCCTCTTTCCACCCGGGTTATTATCATATATTCAAAGTTGGGTCCGCTAGCGGCAATCTCTATTCCACTCATATCATGCTCAAAGGGCTCCTTAAACAAATAGTTAGGCTTTAGATACATTACTTTTCTATGGTAATCGAAAACGACGTTAAATCGCTTTAATATCGTGTTTCCTAAATTGCCGTTTCTGCTTACAGAATAGATTTTAGCAGCTACATTACTGTAATCGGGGAATGCACAAATAATATTAGATAACTGAAACTTTCCCACAGTCATATTTGGAATGCGACTAATGTATCCACTTATCATACCGGATAAGCCAACACCCAGATTGGCGGGGATATTGATTTCTGGAACATCATAAGGGATTCCATTGTTTGTTTCAAGCGACAAGGGATGTCCTGCACCAGTATCAATAATTAATTTAACAGTTTCTTTTTTTCCGTCGGGGAGTTTTAATTCCGATTCAATATATGGCTTTCTGTCTTCGATAGAGATCGGTACTTTGGTCCCTTTTCGTGGAATATAAGCCGTTTCATGTTTGTAATATGTGATTGTTTTTGATGAATAATTAATACGGACTATAAAACTGCTGAATAATTCATAACCTATTAAACCATGTACCGGCATACCTACATAGGATGATAAATTAAAAGGATCTTCTTTAAGTATGGCGACGGGAAATTCTCCTTTTATAAAATTTCCTAATTCTATAGTGGCTCTCGGCTGAATGATGGCAGTCATTTCATTACCCTCGCCTATACCATGGATTTTAATAGTTCTTGTCCGGCTGGTGTCGAGTGTTGCCATAAGACTTGGGTCTGAAATAAGAAAAATTCCTACACCTGTATCGAGAATAAAGTTATAAGGTCCTTTTCCGTTAATGTATACGGGTACAATAATTAGATTGTTAATTAATTTAAATGACGTAATCTCCCTTTTTCGTTCATTTATAAAGGAAAAATTTTGGCCAAAGGAGCCTTCATTCAGGCAAAGAAATGCTAAAACAGTTGAAATACGGCAGAGGTAAAAAGACAGGTAGTTGCTGAAATTCACCGGTTTATATTTTATTTCAATATACCGAATTTTAGTAACTATCAATAACTCTTCAATATGGCCAGTTAGTATGATTGTGGAGGGAAGGAAAGAAGTTTTGCTGTCAGGAAGGAAGGGAGCTGTCGTCGTCTGCGTTGAGACGAAATGGCCTGAACAAAAAAGCCGTCTTCAAAATTGCTTTTGAGACGGCTTTTTTAAAAATTATAAATAATGTTAAACTAATAATCTAACAGGCTCTTCTAACAGCGCTTTTAGTGTTTGAAGGAATGCCGCAACAACAGCACCGTCTACTACACGATGGTCGCCACTTAAAGTAACTTTCATGATGTTTCCCGGAACAATTGCACCATTTTTAACAACCGGCACTTGTTGAATTCCACTAACCGCTAAAATAGCAGCGTTTGGTGGGTTAATGATCGCAGTAAATTCATCTACACCAAACATTCCTAAGTTAGATATAGTGAAGGTTGAACCCTGCATATCCGTTGGTAAAAGTTTTTTAGATTTTGCTTTTCCTGCAAAGTCTTTAACTTCTAAAGAGATGTGTGATAGCGATTTACCGTCAGCAAACTTGATAACAGGTACAACCAGGCCTTCATCAACCGCTACAGCAACTCCGATATTAACATGCTCATTAGTGCGGATTTTATCGCCTAACCAAGATGAGTTAATTGCAGGGTGTTGTTTCAGTGCGATTGCTGTAGCTTTTACTACTAAATCGTTGAATGAAATCTTAACAGGAGCATACTCATTGATTTTTGCACGGGCAGCAATAGCGCTGTCCATGTCAATACTCATGGTTACAAAGATATGAGGAGCTGTGAACAAACTGTCGGACAATGAGCGGGCAATAGCCTTACGCATTTGGGTAACAGGTCTTTCTGTATACTTCTCTTCGCCAATGTACTGGGGAATAGTAATCTTTGATTCTGTTTTGGATGCAGGTGCAGCAGCTTGAGGAGCAGCCGCTTGTGGAGCTGATTTTGCTGAAGGCGTAAATTCTTCAACGTCTTTCTTTATGATACGACCACCTTCCGCACTTCCTTTAACCTGAGATAAATCAATTCCCTTTTCCTGAGCAATTTTCTTTGCAAGAGGCGAAGCCTTAATACGTGAATCTGAATCAGAAGACTTAGCTTCAGGAGATATTTCAGTTTTTGCAGGTTCTGCAGAAGAAGCTTGTTCTGGTTTTTTATCACCAGATGAAGCCGATGGTTTTGACCCGCCTTTTAATAGAGGTTGAACATCTGTACCTTCCTTACCAACAATCGCAATGATATCATTCACTTTTGCCGCCTGACCTTTTTCTACACCAATGTATAGTAAAGTTCCTTCAGCATAAGCTGTAACTTCCATGGTTGCCTTATCGGTTTCAACATCGGCCAGCGTATCATCACTTTTTATAGTATCACCAACTTTTTTGTGCCATTCTGCAATAACACCTTCAGTCATAGTATCACTTAAAAGAGGCATGCGGATAACCGTAGCTCCTATTGATTCCGGATCTATAGAAGGGCCTTCATCCTTCGAAGAGGCCTCAGATTCTGCTGGTGGAGCTGATTCATTGTCTGCTTTCGCAGTTTCCCGAGCTGAACTGCCGCCTTCAAGTAAAGATTTATAATCCTCACCTTCGGCACCCAAAACTGCAATGATTGAATCCACTGGTGCAGCAGAGCCTTCCTCGGCACCTATGTATAATAAAGTCCCTTCCTGGAAAGATTCAAAGTCCATTGTGGCTTTGTCGGTTTCTACTTCAGCAACTAAATCACCGGTATTTACCTTATCGCCAACTTTTTTGTGCCATTTGGCGATAACCCCTTCAGTCATGGTATCGCTCATCTTCGGCATTCGAACAACTTCAGCCATTATATATTTTCAGATTATTGTTTTCGAACAATTAATTAGCTAGTTATAAAAGGATAATCTTCCTGTACATAAACATCTTTGTACAATTCATTAGCCTCAGGATATGGAGATTCTTCTGCAAATTTTACAGATTCTTCTACTATTGCCTTGATTTTGGCATCAATTTCATCGAACCATTTATCATCAGCCCATTTGTTATCAACAAGAGCTTTTTTTACAGTGATGATTGGATCCTTTGCTTTATATCCTTCCAATTCGTCTTTTGTGCGATATTTAGCCGGATCAGACATTGAGTGTCCTTTATAGCGATAGGTACGCATTTCCAGAAAAGTTGGTCCTTCACCATTTCGTGCGCGTTGTACCGCTTCATCCATGGCGTTATGAACCGCAACCGGATCCATTCCGTCAACCGGTGCACAAGGCATATCAAAACCCAGACCTATTTTATAAATGTCGACCATATTGGTTGTTCTGGCTACAGAAGTTCCCATGGCGTATCCATTATTTTCGCAAATAAAAACTACTGGCAGCTTCCAAAGCATTGCCATGTTAAATGTTTCATTTAAAGCACCCTGACGGACTGCGCCATCGCCCATGTAACAAACATTAACATTTTTGGTTCCCAAATACTGTTCAGCAAATGCGATACCTGCCCCTAATGGAATTTGGGCACCTACAATACCATGTCCGCCGAAGAATCTTTTCTCATTGCTAAACATGTGCATTGAACCACCTTTACCTTTAGAACAGCCGGTTGCTTTTCCGTAGAGCTCGGCCATTATTTCATTGGCCGACATCCCTCTGGCTAATGCATGGGCATGATCCCGGTAGGTTGTTATCATAGAATCGTCAGGGCCTAATACAGACATTGCTCCTGCAAGGACCGCTTCCTGACCAATATATAAATGACAAAATCCTCTGATTTTTTGCTGCCCGTAAAGCTGACCTGCTTTCTCTTCAAACTTACGCATCAGCAGCATGGATTCGTACCAATGCAGATAAGTATCTTTAGTAATTTCTACTGAACTCATTCGTGATAATGTGCTTTTTGGATGGCAAATCTAACCATAAATACTAATAAAAAGAACATCCTTTGCTTTTGTTTTTTAGCAAATTGATGATTAAGATGCCTTTTGTTTGAAATATGAAAAAAAAGATGCCTTAAATAACGGTTTTAGGATATAAAACCCGCGTTGTAAAGATACATAGAGTTCAATAACAATGTTTATCTTCAGATAAAGGGTTTTAATAAGATTCAGGTCTATTTATTGAACAGGTTTCCCAGGCCACCGAGCATATCCTGGCTCATCGCCTGCATTTCGGCCTGGTGTGCATTCTCTGCCTGTTCAAGCGCTTTATTAGTGGCGACTATTAGCAGTTCCTCTAGTTCTTCTTTATCTGCGGATGAGAGCAAGGGTTGATCAATTTCTATAGAAGTTATTATTTTATTTCCGTTAGCGCTAACTTTGATTTTTCCGCCTTCCGCCTCTCCTGTTACAATAACAGTCTCTAATCTTTTTTTGACTTCTTCAGCTTTTTGCTGAACCTGCAATAATTTATCAAACATGATTTTGTGATTATCTCCAACGATAGAAACAGAGCTTTTACCAAAAGGTTTAGGTAGTTTTTCTAATAATTTCGGGATTTAAAGGTTTGGATATAAACCCTTTTACCGTAGAATAGGATTGCGATCTTGAAATGTCTTTTTCGTCAACTGAGGAGCTTACAATAAAGATTCTTATTTCTTTAGTAAACATGTCTTTTATTTTATCAAATCTCTCTAAAAAATCCCAGCCGTCCATAACCGGCATATTTAAATCGAGTAAAATTACGTCGGGTAAAAGTTCTGGATTCTTATAATTATTTTCCAGGGCTTCTATCGCCTTAGCTGCTTCTGTATAACTCACAAACTCATCGTATAGTTGATGTTTAGTGATCATAATCTGAGCTATACGCTGGTGAATAGGATCATCATCGATAATAAAAACTTTACTCATTCTTTTTCAACAGCTATCATACTAAAGGAAATGCTAAACTGATATGGGCCCAAAGTATTATATCAGAAAACAAAATACAATATTAGTTACACAAATCATTCAATTTTAACTAAAACTAAATATTTTTCTACGCTATCGCAAAATTAAGAATAATAGGGAACTTTTATCAAATGAATCCAACTTAAAAGCAGGACTTATTAATCATCAGTTGTGTCTCCATTTCCTGTGTAAGCAGATTTTCTAACTACCGGCATACCTGTTAATTTAAATAGTTCATCAAGTTGCAGCAGACTCCCGTTAGTAAGATTGCTTAAGAGGACAATTGTTATATCTCCAGTTAAATCCCTGAGGTATATATGGCGGAAACCATGCCACCAGCCTGTATGGTATGCTACATGGTGGCCATTTCCATTGAATACGCGCCATCCATAACCGTAATTAAAATGCCCCCTGGTTAAATCGTTATGCCCCGTATATGCTGAGTCGAGAAGCGCTTTGCTCACCAGTTTACCTTTCCTTAGCGCTCTGTCGAATAAATACAGATCACGAACTGTACTATAGATTCCTTTATCTCCTACAGGGCCATCTAAAAAGTTTTGAACGACAGAATATCTCCATGTTCCTCTATCGTGGCCAACTACCTTTACCGGAATTTTATCGTACTCAGCCTTTGAATAAACGGCCGTATGTTTCATTCCGGCTGGTTCAAATATGTTTTCTTTCATAAATTGAGAGAATCTTTTGCCTGACACTTTTTCAACAATAGCAGCCAATACCATAAAATTGGAATTGTTATAATGGAATTTTCTGTTCGGGCTGGTGTAAGGAGCAGGTTTTCGCTCTGAAATAATCCTCATTACCTCCTGGTTGGTTAGTCCTTTTCGCTGATCTTTATGCTCTTTTCGCCAGATATCATCAATGAAATATACATAGTTCATTATTCCCGAACGATGCGTAAGCAACATTTTTATAGTTATTCCTTCGTATGGGAAGTTGGGATAGAAATCTTTAACTGTTTGTTCAAGTTTAATTTTACCCCGATCAACAAGCATCAATACAGCGGTTGCTGTCATTGGTTTCGATACAGATGCCAGTTCAAACTGATAATCTATCTGTAAGCTATCTCTGCGCAGATAATCTGCCCATCCAATAGCATTCTGATAAATGATCTTTCCTTTCTTTGCAACTAAAACATTACCGTTAAATCCTCTGGTGCGATGCAGGTTTTTCATAAACGCATCTATTTTTTTGTCAGCATTTTTGGGATCATAAATCATCGCCAGGCTGTCAGATTTATCCTCCTCAACAGTCCTTACCGGAGTTTTTTCGCTTGAGGAACAGGAAGTTAAAAAGATTGAGATTGTGAGTAGTTGAACTATATAAAAATACCTGACCATAAACATATTTAAGTACACTAATAAAAAGGCGGAAATTAGAAATTATTACAAAAGCAAGCCGAAAGAGTTTTAAACAATCTATTAAACCTCTTCGCCGAAAGGCAGAAAGCTTAAGACACAACACGGTAAGTTTTAATCTTTCTTAAGGCCATCGTGTCTTTGTGGCAATTTTTCGCTTAAAAAATCTAAATTTGCGGCATTAATAAAAAAAATAAAAATCATGACTTTCAGAATAGAACGTGATACTATGGGAGATGTTGAAGTTCCCGCAGAAAAATATTGGGGAGCACAAACAGAACGCTCAAGAAATAACTTCAAAATTGGTCCAGAGGCTTCTATGCCAAAAGAAATAATTGAAGCTTTTGCCTATCTTAAAAAAGCTGCGGCCTATACAAATACCGACTGTAATGTTCTTGACGCAGAGAAGAGAGATTTAATCGCAAAGGTGTGTGATGAAATATTAGAAGGGAAGCTTGAATCGGAATTTCCCCTTGTAATTTGGCAAACAGGTTCAGGAACCCAGTCTAACATGAATGTAAATGAGGTTATTGCCAACAGATCTCATGTTTTACAGGGTAATAAACTGGGTGAGGGTAAAACCTTTATTCACCCAAATGATGATGTAAATAAATCTCAATCGTCAAACGATACCTACCCAACTGCTATGCACATTGCAGCATATAAAATGGTAATGGAAGTTACGATTCCGGGGGTTGAAAAATTAAGAGATACTTTAAAATCAAAATCTGAGGAGTTTAAAAGCGTCGTTAAGATTGGCCGTACGCATTTAATGGATGCTACACCTTTAACTCTTGGACAGGAGTTTTCAGGGTATGTTTCTCAGTTGGATCATGGTTTAAAAGCATTAAGAAATACATTAGATCACCTGTCAGAACTGGCACTGGGCGGAACAGCCGTTGGTACAGGTATAAATACTCCAAAAGGATATGATGTTACAGTGGCAGATTACATTGCTAAATTTACCGGCTTGCCTTTCAGAACAGCAGACAATAAATTTGAAGCCCTTGCTGCACACGATGCTTTAGTAGAATCGCATGGGGCATTAAAGCAGATTGCGGTTTCTCTGATGAAAATTGGCAATGACATCCGCCTTTTAGCTTCAGGTCCTCGTTCTGGAATCGGGGAAATTAATATTCCTGAAAATGAGCCAGGCTCATCGATCATGCCTGGTAAAGTAAATCCTACTCAAAATGAAGCCATCACCATGGTAGCGGCACAAGTAATGGGAAATGATGTTGCTTTATCGATCGGGGCTTCAAACGGACATTTCGAATTAAATGTTTTTAAACCTGTAATCGCTGTTAACTTTCTTCAATCTGCACGACTAATTGGTGATGCCTGTGTGTCGTTTAACGATCATTGTGCAATTGGCATTGAGCCAAATTATGCAGGTATAAAAAAGCATGTTGAGAATTCCCTGATGCTGGTTACAGCACTCAACCCACATATTGGGTACGAAAATGCTGCCAAAATTGCTAAGAAGGCCCATAAAGAGGGAACCTCTTTGCGGGAAGCTGCTCTGGAATTAGGATTACTTACAAACGAACAATTTGATCAATGGGTACGCCCGGAAGATATGATTGGCGGACTGAAATAGATCTCACCTTGATCCCTCTCTTTTGGAGAGGGATTTTTTCTGAATTATGCAAAAATCTTCTTTCTTGCTTGTTTCTTTTCTATTATTTGTTGGCGGCATTCTGTTCTCTGCCTGCAAGTTCAACCCGAATTATCAGGGGCGCGGAATCGATTTTATCCAGGGAGCGTGGGAAGAAGTTCCGGTTCCTTATAAAGACAGCTTGTTGCAATACACTCTTCATAAATTCAGATTTACCTGCGATTCGGTTTATGTGACGTTAGAAACGCATGCTAAAGCGAACTACTATCCGGATAGTTGTTTCAACGATGGAGTCTGGAAAGAATACGCTAAGGGAAATTATATCGTTAGAAATGATACGCTGTATATTATAAGCACTTTTACTAAAAGTAATTATAAGCAAAAGCTTTCTGGCTGCTACCGCATTGGACAATATCTACCAACTTTTCTTATTAAAAAGCGAGCCGTCGACAGACTGGAGTTGCAAGGGTTACAACAGCATATTCCCCTTACGATGAAGTTAATCGAAAAAGTAGAATGTAATCCAAAACCTCTTTAAAACAGGATGGCCAACCTTTTTAAAACTGTTGTATTTCTCTTTGTGATTTTGCTTGTTCCTTCGCATACTAAGGCATGGGGTGTTTTGGGACATCGGATAATCGGACAGATTGCCGAAAGCTATCTAACAAGTGACACTAAAAGGGAAATCAGAAAAATTCTTGAAAATGAATCTGTACCCATGTCAGCTAATTGGATGGATTTTATAAAATCTGACAGGTCCTTCGGATACCTTGGAAAATGGCATTATGTTAATTTTGCACAGGGATTAACATTTTCACAGTTAAGTACCCTTCTTAAAAAAGATACCAGTACGAATATTTACACTAAAATAAATTTTGTTACCAGAGAACTGAAGAGAAAGGATATTTCTTTAGAAAAGAAGCAATTGTATTTACGTATTCTTATCCATCTTGTAGGTGATGTTCACCAGCCTTTACACTGCGGCAAAGCCGAAGATTCCGGAGGGAATGATATTAAAGTAAGATGGTTCAATAAGCAATTGGATTTGCATAGTCTTTGGGATTCTGAATTAATAGGTTTTCAAAAATTAAGTTATACCGAATACGCTAATTCCATAAACCATCCAGCCGATGCTCAATTAAGAGCCTGGCAAAGAGATGATCTTTGCAAATGGATTTTTGAATCCTATCAGTTGAGCGATATCATTTATAAGGAAGCGGAAATCAATTCTAAATATAGTTATAAGTATAATTTTGATCATGTAAATACTTTAAACGGGCAACTGTTGAAAGGCGGTGTTCGCCTGGCCGGGGTGTTAAACGCGATTTTTACTGATTAATATGAAAATTTTAATGGTTTGCTTAGGCAATATTTGCCGATCTCCTTTAGCTCATGGTATAATGGAGAAATTTGTGGCTGAACAAGGATTAAACTGGGAGGTAGACTCTGCGGGAACGGGTGACTGGCACATTGGTTCGGCTCCTGATAAACGTTCTGTAGCGATAGCAAAAAAATATGGGTTGGATATTTCGAATCAATGCTGCAGGCAGTTCCAAGTTGAGGATTTTGACAGATTTGACAAAATCTTTGTCATGGATCATACCAACGAAAAGGATGTTTTAAATCTGGCAAGAAGGCAACAGGACCGCGAAAAGGTTCAGCTTCTGTTAAATACTGAAAAGGTGCCTGATCCTTATTATGAAGATGACCAATTTGATTCTGTGTATCAAATGATAGAGAAAGGATGCAGGAAACTTCTCGATCAATTAAAGGGAATAAAAGCGGAATAGTGGCCTTTTAATAATCCAGATAATCCTGAAAGACGCTTTGCATATAGGCTTTACCATAATATAGCAGTGCTGCGTCTTTTTTGTTGTTATTGGGGATATTCTTATAAACAATGTTCTTTCCGGTATTATCGAAAGAAATTACCTGCTCCGATGTTGCTACACCGAACCCATTATCCCAATCAAAAAAAGCAAAATCCCTTGTTCCGGGGTTAAGAATATCACGGCTCCATTTGAAATCGCCGGAAGGCATTTGCAATTGGTTGAATAAGGTAGCCGCGAGGTCTGTCTGGCTGCCAATTTTTGAAATTCTTTTACCTCTAAATTCGGGTTTAATTACCTCGCCAAAGAATAGAAGCGGAATTCTGAACCTGTTGGGATGATAAATTTCGGATTGATTTTTTGGCAGTCTATGCCCGTGATCTGCTAATGCAATGAACAAAGTGTTTTTGTACCATTGCTCTTTTTTCGCCTTGTTTATAAGAGCGCCCAGGCATGAATCGGTATAATACGCGGTACTTCTAAATTTATTTTCCACCTCTTCTCCTTTAAAATGCGGCGTTCCGGGGACTTCAAATGGTTCATGATTGGTGAGCGTTAAAACTGTAGAGAAAAAAGGCTGTTTGGCTGAACGCGCTTTGCTTAGAAGTTTACTAAAAACTAAATCGTCAAACGCTCCCCATTTAGAGTTCATGTCCTTTTTATTGAAGGATGACTTATCGATTATTTCCTGATAACTATGACTTAGCAGGTAAGATTTCATATTAAAAAATTCGCTTTCTCCCCCATAAAAAAATGAAGTTGAATATCCATTTTTAATAAAAACCTGAGACATAGAAGGAAGCTTTTCCTGCTTGCTGTTTAATTTCATAACACTGCGGATAGCCTGAGAAGGGAAGGCATTTAATATTGCTACCACGCCTTTATCGGTTCTGTCGCCAGAAGCATAGATATTCTCAAAAAGCATTCCTTCCTCAGCAAGTTTTTTCATTTGCGGCGACACCCCTTTTTCACCTCCAAGGCTTTCAACCACATCTGCAGTAAAACTCTCAAGTATAATCAGAACTACATTAGGCCTTTTGCTGGTTAATACTTCTGTACCAGAGGTTTCAGGCTTTTTAAGAAGTTCGGATACAATTTTAGCGGACTCAGATTTTGTATAATATGGATAAGGATTTTTGGTGGATTTATTATTCAAAATGTCCCTAAAAAGCGACCATTCGGTATTTACTGTTGCATGATTTAAGACAGGAACATTCGAATAATAGGCCATACTTTCATTCATTGGCGAAAGCTGCCAGCCTCCACGAATTGCCAGAAAATTAAAACCGATCAATAAAGCAGATGCAATTATTTTTAGTTGAATATTTACCTTTTGAAGGCTCTGATACCTGATGATTTTTTTGGAAAGCCATAAACTTAATAAAATCAGAAGAAGGAGGGTTGAAAGCGATGCAAAAACAGGTGATGAAGCACTACTGGCAACAGCCTCATTCGGAGAGTTAAAAGCAAAGTCTAAAGCTTTATAATTTATTTTTGAACCCCATTCGCGGTAAATATTAAAGTTAAACGCACAGATGATTGAAAAGACCACTATCAATACAGCTGTATACCAGCGCAGTATACCCGATGGAATTTTTACTGCCGGAATAAACCACACGAGTAAAGTAAGCAATAACGGTATGACAGAAATATAAGCTGCCATCGACGCATCCATCCATAAACCGACTATGAAACTTTTGCCTATTTCTGTAATTGGCGTTCCTTTAACCTTTTCTGTAAATGCCAGAATAAAGAGCAGGCGCTCAAGAAAAAAAAACAAGAGCCAGAACGCGAAATAGCGAAATACAGTGAAAAGGTTCTTTATCATTTAACAAGCTCCCCCGAAAATTGCAGGGATACAAAAGTAACAGATTAATGTATTTATAAGGGATTTAAAAGCCAACTTTTACGCCGATCCCTAACTTTGTAATATCTGATGGTGAGAGCCATTCCCGGTTATTTCTATAGAAAATGCTCGCCAGATACAAATCACTTACATTGAATTCGCTATAAAGGGAAAGGGATTTTAGCTTTTTTCCGGTATTAATTTTTATTTCATTACTGAGTGAAAAATGCCCTCTGAGCGCTGTTGACCATCCATAATAGCTTTTCCCGTACTGATCCTGATCAAATGCCAGATCGAATTGTTCGCCTAAATGGTAGGAAAAAAATAAGCCAGGATTTGCGGGGTAGAATTTAATGTTGTTTTTCACCTTGATTTCAAATGGATGATATGCGAATTTGGCGGTTAGAATATGCAGCGGCCCCCCTTTACTCTCTGGCACCATCCCATACAGAAGTTCTAAACTTCCGCTATTATCTTTGAAAAGTTCGTAACCTGCACCAATGCTGATATAGCCTATACTTCCGGCATGTTGTGTGACAGCATATTGCGGCTTTAGGTATGAGAACTTCTGTGCTTTACCCGTATTATACAAAAGCATAAAACAGAAAAACATCAGACTATATTTAATATTTAACGCTTTCATATTTAAGTCGCCCCTCTATAATCTCTATTAATAAAAACTGACGTCGTCCAATATTATACGTAACTAAGTAAGGAATTGCCTGGTCATTTGGATAACGTACTTCTTCACTGTGATTGTGCGCATACAACGCGGCTAAGGTGTTTGGAGAGGAATTTATCAGATTGACGTATGAAGCTTCCAGCCTCGGATCAAAGTCTACTGAAAAAGGGGGGACATGAGCAACCGCTATGTATGCATCTACTCCGGCGGATGGGCCAAGTTCACTTTTCAACCAAGGCATGTCAGGTACGTTGCCATCAAAATTTACTTCGCGGGAGTTGGTATTATGGCAGACGAATTTTATTCCTTTATAAATGAAAGAAAAATTCAATTTGCCATACATACGCTTGAATACATTCTCTCCATTAGCTACCATATCATGATTGCCGATAACTCCAATGTAGGGTGCGTTTAGTTTAGAGAAGATTTTATCTATCCATTCCATTTCATTCAGGAGGCCGAAATCAGAAATGTCTCCTGCCAATAACACAAAGTCCAGTCCTTTTTTGTTGTTTGCCGTCTCTACAAAATCGCTTGCATCTTTATAAGCACGCTGACTATCACCAACAAGAGCAAATCGAATGGTATCATCTCCACTATTTTGGACTAACCTGGCAATGTGTTTTTGGTTAAGGTCCCTTGGGGTATTTCTATCAAACGCCTGATTGGGGCTATATTCTATAAGATCGCATGCATTAAACAGCAAGAGTGAAAGTAAGAGATAAAATATCGCTTTCATATAACACTTAAAATCTCATTTAAAGAAAATTGTTTTCGGTATACTTTTTATGAGATGCAGATTATAATAGAGCTTTTAACAGCTAATCCATGTCTTCTTTGTGACAGCAGTCTTGGGCTTGTATACTTAAGCAATGCAAAAGATCATACTCTTTCGGGGTTTCGAAACTATAGGCTATGCTATATTTTGATTTTGTACTTTTGCGGCATGGCGAGTATTAAACCCTCAGTCCCAAAAGGCACACGAGATTTTTCACCATCAGAAATGGTGAAACGGAATTATATTTTTGATACAATAAAATCAGTTTTCAAAAAGTTCGGGTATCAGGAAATTCAAACTCCAACGATGGAGAACCTGGATACATTGACTGGAAAATACGGTGATGAAGGGGATAAATTGATTTTTAAAATTCTGAATTCAGGTGATTACTGGAAAGATGCTGAAAGTAGAAAGCAAAAATCTGATAGCTTTGAGTTTAGCTCAAAAAGTTTATTGCCAGTTATTGCAGAGAAAGCACTGCGATACGATTTGACAGTGCCTTTTGCCCGTTACGTGGTGATGCATCAAAACGAAATTTCTTTTCCGTTTAAGCGTTTTCAGATACAACCTGTTTGGCGTGCCGATCGTCCTCAAAAAGGGCGATATCGGGAGTTTTACCAATGCGATGCCGATGTGGTTGGTTCGGACAGTTTGATAAACGAAGCCGAATTTGTCTTGATCTATGATGAAGCTTTAAGCAACCTTGGCCTGAAAGACTTCACCATAAAAATAAATAACAGAAAGATCTTATCTGGCATAGCCGAAATTATCGGCAAGCCCGAATTGATTGTTGACATGACCGTCGCTATTGATAAACTCGATAAAATTGGATTTGAGGGCGTAACAAAAGAACTTATCGAACGAGGTTTTACACAAAATGATATTGAGAAACTTGAGCCTGTAATTCTTCTCGGCGGCAGTAATGAAGATAAAATACAAAGTCTTAAAGAAGTTCTTAAAAGTTCAGCCACCGGTTTGAAAGGCATAGAGGAGATAGAACGGATTTTTACCTATGTCGGTCTTCTCAAACCTCAAATCTTGGATCTCAAATCCAGGCTCGAACTCGACATCACCCTCGCTCGTGGCCTAAACTATTATACCGGAGCAATATTCGAGGTAAAAACCAACGAAGTCGCTATGGGTAGTATTGGGGGCGGTGGGCGCTACGATGATCTAACGGGTATGTTTGGTCTGAAAGATTTAACGGGTGTAGGTATTTCTTTTGGGGCAGATAGAATTTACGATGTGCTTGAAGAGCTGGATCTTTTTCCGGCAGATACCGCAGAAACAACTAAAGTTTTGATTACTAATTTCGATGCGGAGTCTGAGACTTTTGCTTTGCCAATACTTCAGGATTTACGCAGCAAGGGAATTGCTGCAGAGCTCTACCCTTCTTCGGCCAAGTTGAAAAAGCAAATGAGTTATGCCGATAGTAAGCGCATTCCGTATGTTTTATTAATAGGCACAGATGAAATAAAATCTGGTGTGCTGACATTAAAAGAAATGAAGACGGGTGATCAGGTGAAATTAACTCAGGTTGAATTAATATTGAGATTTCGGAGCTAATAGGAAACCTTAATAATAGCACTGCTTTCTCAAGTCAAACCAAGTTGAAGAGGAAGGCCCACAAGGTGCCCAGGTTTGCGAAGGAACGGCGAGGACTTGGAACGAAAAACGGGGCTGCTTTTACTATAAAAGATCAACCCCGTTTTTTTTATCCTGATATTAGAAGGAGCTGAAAAGATAGTAAACCAAAGCGGCCAGAACAGCTGAAACCGGGATTGTTAATACCCATGCCCAGATAATGTTTATGGTAACGCCCCACCTAACGGCAGATATTCTTTTAGTAATACCGGCGCCCATGATAGAACCTGTTATGGTATGAGTTGTAGAAACAGGAATACCTAAAGCGGCAGTTCCGAATAAAGTTAAAGCTCCGGCACTCTCTGCAGAAAATCCTTCGAATGGTGATAACTTGGTTACTTTTTGGCCCATTGTTTTTACGATCTTCCAACCTCCGAACATTGTTCCCAATGAGATTGCAGCATGGCAGCTGAGAGGAACCCATATGGGTAACTGCTCCATTCCGGGAATTACATTAGCAGCAATTAAAGAAGCACCTATTATACCCATTACTTTTTGAGCGTCATTACCTCCGTGCCCTAAACTATAGGCTGCAGCCGATAATAACTGCAAGCGCCTAAAGATTTTATCGACCTTGGAGGGATTTGCCCGCTTGCACAAATGCATGGTTATAATCGATATGGTATAAGACATAATCATACCTATCATCGGCGCAAGTACAATAAAATAAACTGTAGGCATTACTTTCGAATATCTTACTACATCAAAGCCTGCATGGGCAACTGCTGCACCGGCGAAGCCTCCTATTAATGTATGCGATGAACTTGATGGTATACCTAGCCACCATGTAAGCAAGTTCCAGCCTATTGCGGCTGTTAGTCCTGCACCAACCACGGTTAAGCTGATGGCGGTGGCATCAACGGTTTTAGCAATCGTATCTGCTACGTGAAGAGGAAATATAAAATAGGCAATGAAATTGAAAAAAGCTGCCCAGATAACTGCGGTTAGTGGCGAAAGTACTTTAGTAGAAACTATAGTAGCTATCGAATTGGCCGCGTCGTGAAAACCATTAATAAAATCGAAAATAATTGCCAGAGCAATTACTACAATAAGAAGGGTCGTAACCATTGCTTTGTTGATTAAGCGTGTTTAATCAGAATTGACTCCAGAACATTTGCGGCATCCTCGCATTTGTCTGTTGCCTTCTCCAGGATGGACAAAACTTCTTTATATTTTATGATAACCTTTGCATCCTGTTCGTATTCAAATAAATCGGCCACTGCCCTTTCAAAAACGGCATCGGCCTGATTTTCCATACTGTTGATCCGAACGCAGGATTCGGCAATCAGGCGCAGGTTTCTTAAGTTCTTTAATTCCAATATGGCTTTATCCAAATCCTGACATCCCTGAAGAATCAAATCCCCCAATTCTTTCATAGACGGAGTTATGTCATGAATCTTATATAGCTGTATTCGTGTAGCAGAACCGTGAATATAATCCGCAATATCATCAATAACGGCAGCCAGAAAATGAATGTCCTCCCGGTCGAAAGGAGTTATGAAGTTTTTACCTAATTCCAAAAAAATCTGATGGGTAATGTCATCTCCCCGGTGTTCCAGATCTTCGATTTTTTTTGTTAACTCTAGTTTGAGGCTGTCGTCGGTAGTGTTTAGAAGATTTACCAGCGCCTGGGCGATTTCTATAAGATTTGCACTACCCTGCTCAAACAGCGGAAAGAACTTGCGATCTTTGGGCACGAAGTATTGTAAAATGTTATTTAATGACATATTCCTTCTTTTAGTGAAGGTTACAAAAGTATAAAGTTAATGTTAATTTAATGTTAACATTTATACTGATATAATTGCGGGCATTACCCTTTCAAGCGTAAAGGCGAAAGTTGTACCCACGCCCTCTGTACTTCGAACAGTGATCGTTTGTTCATGAGCTTCGAGGATATGTTTTACTATTGCAAGTCCAAGGCCCGAGCCTCCGATTTGTCTTGAACGGCTTTGATCGGTTCTGTAAAAACGTTCAAAAAGTCTGGGTAGATTCTTTTCTTCAATTCCAATTCCGTTGTCTGTTACCTCTACCAATATCTGATCATGAAGTTCGAAAATTTTAATAGCAGTAAAACCATTTTCGTTCCCATATTTGATGGAATTATCTATCAGGTTGATTAAAACCTGGCAAATTTTATCTCTGTCGGCATTTACCCAGATTGAACTATCGTACTTATCCTTAAAAATTAATTCGATTTTATGGCTTTTGGCCTTATGTTCCATTTGCTCAATCACATCTTTCACTAAAAGAGTGATTTCAAATTTTTCGAAATTTATTGGTGCCTCTCCATTTTCCAATTTGGAAATTACATCAAGGTCTTTAATCAGCGAGCTTAAGCGGTCTATGTTTCTTGACGCTTTGTTCAAAAAGGATCTGGCCAGATCAGGATCATCCATTCCATCTTCCTGCACTGCCTCGATATATCCCTGAATGGCAAAAAGCGGCGTTTTAAATTCGTGAGAGATATTGGCAAGAAACTCGCGTCTGAATTGCTCCTGATTTTTCAGAGCTTCGATTTCTATTTTTTTATCTCTGGCCCATTCAGTGACTTCCTGCTCAACATCATTAATGGGATCGTTACTTACATATTCTCCAAGCGCATCCTTCAAATCCTTTCCCAGCTTAAGGTTATGGATAAGTTTGTAGATTAATTTGATTTTACTGTATACATATCGTTCTATGACATAGTAAAAAACGGCATAACAAACAAGCAGGGTAATGCCGAAGGTTAGTACGAAATAATACCAATCCCTCTGAAAGTAAAAATTTATAAATGCCAGAGAAATCGCAACTACTGCCGCGTTTATAAAAACTAATTCCCGGAGTTTCATACTGCAATTATACTATTAAAATGGATTGCCATGTGTCCTTTTTAAGATGTATTTAGAAAGTTTCGGTAAACTCTTGAGACATTCAACCGATAGTTCCGAAATCAGATTTTTGCCGAATAATTTTTGGGTTAACCTGCCTATTCTTAGACGGTTATCGAAGGCGTTTTTCCATCTGGCCTGGTAAGCATGCTCGAGGGTTTGACGGTTGGGGTAATATTCTGTTATTGTTTCCGAAAGAATTTTAGCGGCATGTATCGCCATAGCCATTCCATTTCCGCATAGTGGACTAATCATCCCTGCGGCATCGCCGCAATAAAGTACATGATTTTCTACCAGTGGTTTTTGTTCGAAGGAGATTTCGTTAATTACTTCTCGTTTTACATTCAAATAATCAGCATTTAAAAAGCGTTCTTTTAAAAACGGGTTTTTAAAAAGAACATGTTCCTCCATCGCTTCAATTGATCCATGTTTTTTCAAATGATGATTCTCACTTAAATAACAAAGATTGTAGCGGTCGCCTTCAATTTTAACTGTACCACAGTAGCCTCCTTCAAAATTATCGAGTTGAATTAAATCAGAAGGGAAATCTGTATGGATATGATACTTTACGCCTAAGTACGGACTTCTTTTGTGCAGGAATTTACGGTTTTTATCCAAGTTCGACTGTTTGCCATAGGATGCAATTGTTAAATCAGAGTTTAGAATGGTATTATCTGAGAGTTTGATTTCAAATTTGTCCGCAATGAAGGTTATCTTGGTAACTTTACATCCAAGTTTAAATTCAACCCCTTCTTTTATAGCTTGCTGATACAAATAGTTATCAAATGTATACCTGCTCAGACCGAATCCTCCTAAGTCTAAATCGGTTTTGAAGAGTTTTCCTGAAGGAGAACTTATAGCCAATTTTGTTATGCTAGAAGGATTTAGCTTAGAGAAATCAATGTCCAGAGAATGAAGGAAAGGCAGAACTTCATTGGATAAATACTCCCCGCATACGCGATGAAAAGGATATGTTTTCTTTTCTATAAGCGTAACCCCAAAACCCGCTCTTTTTAATAAAATCGATGCGGTTAAACCGGATAAGCCGCCCCCGATTATCAGGATTGTTTTATTTGCCGTTTTATCACGCATGTTATTTATATAGTATAAGTTGCCATCTGAAGGCCCATTTCCATTTTAAGCAGTATTTTTGTACACCTGCTCTTAAAAGTAAAGATACCAGCTCCTCTTTGCTGAAACCTCTTAAAACGGAAAGTTTAGAATCATGCTTAACCATAGGGGATTTTGAGAATAGGCTGGTGAGAACGCCAATTGAATGGTATGCAAACCAATGGCGATGAAGGTCATTAACAATTACGGCGTAATTAGAGCAATCCAGCATTTTTTGGATTAGCTCAATCCAGCTTTCATTTTCAAAATGATGAGTAAACAGACTTGATATGATAATATCAAATTGTCCTTCCTCTAATTCGGAGGACAAAACATCAGCATGAATAAAACTGATTTCTGGATAATTTACAGTTTTGTTTTTGGCATATTCTATCGCGGTAGCGGTTGCATCTACACCGATGAACTTTAGTTTGAAATTTCTCCTTCGTGCCCAGGCCGCCAGCACCCGTAATGAATCGCCTCCTCCGCAGCCCCAGTCGCTAATGGTCATGCCATCTCTCAGTTTTAATGTTTTTAATGAGTCAAAAAAGACAGTATAGCCACCCAGAAGCTTATTCACTACTTCCAGCTCATCCATAATTGGATTGATGACTTCATGACCAAGAGTGAAGTCGTCCATCATTTCAGCTTCAATACTTCTCTGACTAAAGTCTGGCATTATACTGTTTCTAAAATCATGCTTTCTACCGTTAATCCCGGGCCAAATGCGAAACTCATCGTTTTTTCCCCCGGTTCTGTTGCTTTCAACAATTTCTGCAGAACAAATAAAATGGTAACTGAAGACATGTTCCCGTATTGCTTTAATACATCATATGAATGTTGAAGCGCTTCTTCCGGTAGTTCCAGCATATCTTCACAAACTTCCAGAATGCGCCGCCCTCCGGGATGGATAGCCAACTGCGAGATCTCCGATCTGTCATAACCAGATTTTTCCAGTAAGGAAGCAGTAACGTCCTTAATCTTTTTACCAATATTTTTTGCGATATGCGAAGAAAGATGCATCTGAAACCCGGTATCTCCTATTCTCCAGGCCATTTCATCTTTCGCTTCAGTTACAAGCGTATTAAAAAACGTTTTTAGCCGAAATCCTTTATTTGTTGAGCGGTGTTGTTCAGCCTCTATTAGTACAGCGGCTGCGCCATCAGCAAACAAAGAATTAGCTACCCAGTTTTCCAGGGTACTTTCTCTTTGGAAGTGAAGTGTGCAAAGTTCGATATCTACAATTAACACCTTTGCGCTTGGGGCAGCCCTGCAAATATAATCGGCAGTTTTGAGGGCATTAAATGCACCATAACATCCCATGAAATTAATACAGGTTCTTTCGATAGTATTATTAAGTTTCAATGAATCAATAATGTCAATATCTAATCCTGGAGCATACATGCCTGTACAGCTAACTGTAATTATATGAGTTATTTTTTGTTGTGGGAATGAAGTGCTATCTAAAAGATTTTGAATTGCTGTTAATGCCAGATTTTTTGCACATAGCTCGAATAGTGTGCTTCGTTTTTCTGTTGTTGGAAAGGGTTCCATCATCTCACCATTCCCAAAAAAGGAGTAATTTCCACGCTTTTCGCCAAAATCATTAATCACAGAATGCCTGTATTCAATTCCGGAAACCTCATATAACTTTTCGAGGCGAAGTGCAGGGATCTGTTCTAGCTGATGAGCCTGAATCATAAAATTCAGTATTTCCTTTTGGGAAAAACGATTCGAAGGCACTGCTGTTCCAATAGCTGAAAGAATACTTCCCATTAATTAATTTTTTCTAATTTAAGAATCAATTTTAAACACTAAGCTTTCAAATGAACTTTCTACCAACAAAATCGGCACTGCAACATTCAAGGTTTCTGTTTTCCTTTTTTTTGTTACCGGTTTATGTATTCGCAGTAGGTCAGGTCTCAGAAATTTATTTATTTAAAGCATTATTAGTATTTGTTATCTGGCATCTGTTAATTTATCCGGCAAGTAACGGGTATAATAGTTATTTTGATAAAGATGAAGGTAGTATCGCACTTTTAGAAAGTCCTCCTCCTACAGATAAAAGTTTATACGTTTTTTCTCTCTTTCTGGATTTAACAGGAATAATACTGGCGTGTTTTGTAAGTTTTGAATTTGTTGCCGCTGTGTTTATATATGGCTTGCTTTCAAAATTATATAGTCATCCTGCTGTGCGCCTAAAAAAGTATCCTGTAATCAGTTTCCTGATTGTTTTTATTTTCCAGGGAGCATTTGTATTCTGGACAAGTTATTCTGCCATTTCAGAGCAATTACTCATTGATGCATGGAATTCTGATATTTTCATTGCAGGATTAATTTGTTCTTGCCTGGTAGGAGCATCTTACCCATTGACTCAGGTATACCAGCATAAAGAGGATGCTCAGCGCGGCGATAAAACTCTAAGCATGTTGCTAGGAATTAACGGAACGTTCGCATTCGCTGCTTTTTTGTTTTTTATGGCGGCTGTGTTAATGTATATATATTGGGTAAATCAACATCGCATAGAGTATTTCTGGGCCTTCCTTCCTTTTATTATGCCTGTGCTTTTTGTGTTCTTTAATTGGATACTCAAGATACAGAAGGATAAATCCCAAGCCAACTTTAAAAATATGAGTAAGATGACTTTAGTTAGCGGGGTTGCTATGCTTGCTTACTTTTTGCTTCTGCTGTTTATGTAGAAACCCACATTGTGATCAAACCCTTCCGAATTTACAAATACCTTTCTTCAATCACTTTTTGATGGTGCTTTACATGTCCAGACATAATAAAGAGCAGGGCACGAACACTTAGTGCTGAATTATTTGCTTCTCCTTTTCGTTCTAACTCCTCTTCTGTTAATGATCTGAAGAGAAACAGATTCGCGTTACGAACAGCCTTAAACTCTTCAATCATGGTATTGAAGTCTTCTTTACGGAAATGTGCATTTTTTACATAATTATTTTCCTCAAAACCCGCTAATGGAATAGAATCATTTCTGGAAAAGCGAAGCAGGCGGTATGCCATTATTCGCTCTGTATCTATTATATGCCCAAGCACTTCTTTTAGTGTCCATTTTCCTGGAGCATAAGCATAATCGGTTTTCTCAACAGGAACTCGTCCTAAAAATTCAGGGAAGCTTGTAAGCTGATCAGCTAGTTCAGAAACAACGTCATCATTAACAGTATCAATGTAATTTTGATAAAAGGAATTATAATCTTCAGGTTGTGGCCGCTTCATAGTTATTGCTGCTTTTTAAAATTATCCGGATGATGGTTGCTTTACCAGGCTCAGAATCTTTTACAAAGATCTGTCCTCTATGATAATTGTCAATAATTCTTTTGCTCAATGAAAGTCCCAGGCCCCATCCTCTTTTTCTTGTTGTATATCCTGGTTGAAAGATAGTTTCAAACTTTAACCTCGGAATTCCTTTACCACTATCTATTATATCAATAAATACCTGTTCTTTGGCCAGATGTTCGGTTATACTAACTTCTATAGTCCCAATTCCCTGTATAGCATTTGCAGAGTTTTTAAGAAGGTTTTCCAGCACCCAATCAAAAAGAGGGACATTCATCAATGCGTCAACGCTATCATCACCGCTAACAGAGAATGTTATTTTATCACTTGCCCTTTTCTTAAAATAATTAACATACTCTTCAATAACCTGATAAACATTATGACTTTCTAATATAGGTTTAGATCCGATTTTTGAGAAACGGTCGGCTACCATTTCAAGGCGCTTTAAATCATTTTCCATCTCAAGAACCAGTGGATCTTCTTCTGCATTGAACTTAGTTTTAATTAATTCAATCCAGGCCATTAAAGCTGAGATGGGTGTGCCAAGCTGGTGTGCGGTCTCTTTGGCCATACCTACCCAAACCAGGTTTTGCTCGGAACGGCGGGAAGAGCTGAAAACCATATAAGCGATTAAAAGGAAGATTCCTATGACGCTTAATTGTATGGAGGGGAAGACCCTTAATTGCATCAACAGCTGCGAGTCTTTATAATATACAAGCCATTTTTCACCATTGGCAAGTTTGAGCTCAATCGGAGTGTGCTGAGTTTTCATCTCCTGTAACTGTTTATTATAGTACCCAGGATCATATTTGCGGCTTGTATCGATGTCAAAATATGTTTTTGTACTGTCTAGCCCTCTGTAGTATAATATGGTGTCTCTTGCATTGGTAACTATCGCAGGCACTTCTAAACTATCTCTTATGGAGTAGATAAAGGTGATGTAGTCATCATTAATATCAGATATCTCAATGATTTTCTGTTGACTCAGGGCCCATACTTCTGCCCGTGTGCGTTCAGCAACCGCGATGTTTTTTACTAAATAATTACTATACCAGAGAGATGTACCTGCTATAATAATTGCGAAGGCAAGCAGAAGAAATTTCCAGCGTCGTTTCTGTTCGTATGGGTTCATAGTTTTTATTGTCCTTAGGCATTCAACTGATTATGCTCCCTTTTTTCTTAATTCTTTTAGATACAATGTCAAAGCGCAGATCAATCAATTTGCAAATCGTGTAATTGAAGCCCCATATTATAAAACAAAAATGACCATTTATCGGCTTGTTCTGATATAATCTGGGAGGTGGATTTACCTGCTCCATGACCCGCTTTGGTGTCAATTCTGATCAAAACCGGATTACTGCCCCGGTGAGTTTCCTGAAGCCGGGCCGCAAATTTAAAAGAATGTGCAGGAACAACTCTGTCGTCATGATCTGCGGTTGTAATCATTGTAGAGGGATAACTTGTTCCGGGTTTTAAGGCATGTACCGGTGAATATGTAAAAAGATATTCAAACATCTCTTTCGAATCTTCCGCAGTACCATAATCATAGGCCCAGCCCGCGCCGGCAGTAAATTTATTATAGCGCAGCATATCCAGAACCCCTACAGCCGGTAATGCCACTTTAAATAACTCAGGACGTTGAGTCATCGCAGCACCTACTAAAAGCCCCCCGTTTGATCCCCCGGAAATTGCCAGAAAATCTTCCGAGGTGTACTTATTCGTAATTAAGTATTCTGCTGCTGCGATGAAATCATCAAAAACATTCTGCTTTTGCATTTTCGTTCCGGCGATGTGCCATTTTTCGCCATATTCTCCCCCGCCTCTTAGGTTGGGTACGGCATAAATTCCACCCTGCTCCAGTAAAATAATATTAGAAGTACTGAAAGCCGGAGTAAGACTTACACTGAAACCTCCGTATCCGTACAAAAGAGTTGGGTTTTTCCCATCAAGTTTTAAGCCTTTTTTATGCGTAATGATCATCGGAATTTGAGTTCCATCTTTAGAGCTATAAAACACTTGCTTTGATTCAAATTGTGCGGGATCAAATTGAACTCCGGATTTTTTATATACATCTGAATTGCCAGACTCAATAGTATATTTAAAAATAGTAACCGGATATACATAAGAAGTGAAGCTGTAATATAATTTTTTTTCCTCTTTTTTACTGCTGAAGCCCGATGCGGTACCTACTCCGGGAAGAGTGATTGTCCTTTCCAGATTTCCGTTCATGTCGTACTGCATAACCAGAGAGGTGGCATCTTTCAGGTAATTAGCGAAGATTTTTCCGCCTCCGGTACTTGCGCTTAATACATTTTCGATCTCTTTAATTAAATCTTTCCAGTTTTCAGGTGATGCCTCAGATGCCTGGGTAGTTATTATTTTATTATTTGGAGCATTCAGATTTGTAAAAATGAAAAGCTTGCTTCCCTCGTTGTCAATTAGGTAGCTCTCCGAATCAAAGTTATTAACAACCGTAATAATTGGTCCGTTGCTGCTTAAATCTTGGATATATAACTCATTCCCGGTTGTTGAGTTAGCTGCGGTGATGGATAAATACCTTTCATCTTCTGTCAAAGACGCGCCGATATATCTTCGTGGTTTAGCCTCGCCCCCAAAAATAAGTATGTCTTCGCTCTGCGTAGTGCCTAGTTTATGGAAATATAACTTGTGAAATTGGGTAAGACCCGAAAGCTGACTTCCTGCCTTTGGCTTATCGTAACTGCTGTAATAGAAGCCTTCATTCCCTTTCCAGGCAAGTCCGGAGAATTTTACGTCAATAAGCGTATCCCCTACCACAGTTTTATCATCAGTTTTGAGAACTATAACTTTTCTCCAGTCAGAGCCTCCTTCAGAAAGTTGATACGCAGCCAGGCTCCCATCTTTTGAAAATTCTATTCCCGCCAGAGATGTGGTTCCTTCTTTGGAAAATTTATTAGGATCCAGGAACACTTCAGGTTCCTGGGCTTCTTTCTGGCGATAGAGCACAGCTTGATTTTGAAGCCCGTCATTTTTATAAAAATAGATGTAATCACCTTCTTTAAATGGTGCGCTATACTTTTCATAGTTCCACAGCTTTTCTAAATGCCGTTTAATTATATTTCTGTAAGGGATGTGTGATAAATAATTTTGCGTGACTTTGTTTTGTTCAGTTACCCATGCCTTGGTATCCTCGGCAACATCATTTTCTAACCAGCGATAAGGGTCCTCAACCTGTGTTCCGTAATAAATATCTGTGGTATTATTTTTTTTAGAAGGAGGGTAATTCATTTTTTTATAGTGGTTGCAATTTTCGTTTAATGCAAGAATGTGTAAAAATATAAGGATATAAAGGAATTTCATAGGAACTGTTTTACCGGGAATGAAATTTACAAACGCTGATGCTTGGTACAAATTACAAATTTCCATGAAGCTTGCGTACTTTTGCGCCTATGCCCAAACGTGATAAAATTTACTTTGCTTCTGATTTTCACCTTGGAGTTTCAAATTATGAGATAAGCCGGTTACGGGAAGCAAGCATTGTTCGTTGGTTAGATTCAATAAAAGACGATGCTGCAGAACTTTTTTTAGTTGGCGATGTGTTTGATTTCTGGTTTGAATATAAAAGGGCTGTTCCCAGAGGTTTCATTCGCTTTTTAGGAAAATTGGCAGAATTATCTGATTTAGGGGTAAAAATAACCATGTTTAAAGGCAATCACGATATGTGGATGTTTGGGTATCTTACCAAAGAAATTGGCGTTGAAATAATTTCGGACGAGTTGGTCGTAGAACGAAACGGTAAAAAATTATATATCCACCATGGCGATGGACTGGGCCCTGGTGATTCAAAGTATAAGGTTCTAAAGAAATTTTTCAGAAGTGATTTTTGTCAGTGGCTATTTGCCCGCCTGCATCCGAATCTGGGAATCGGAATAGCCATGGCATGGTCGCACCGGAGCCGTTTATCACAAAAGAAGGTTGAACGATTTTTGGGCGAACAGCAGGAATGGCTCGTCAATTATAGCAAGCAATTGTTACAAAAAGAACATTACGATTATTTTATATTTGGACACAGGCATTTACCACTGGATATACAATTAGATAATAGCCGTTATATAAACCTGGGTGAATGGCTGAATTTTAATTCGTATGCTGTAATGGACGCCGGTGAAGTGTCTTTAAAATATTTTGAAAAATCGCCTTATCAGGTCACAGTGTAATTACCAATCCAGGTCTTATGATTTTTTTTAGAAGGTTACTAGTTGTTTTATCGGTCGCATTACTGTCGAATTCCGGTTACTCGCAGGTTTTACCCGCTATAAAAATTGTGCAAGATGCTGCTTCGAAAAAAGTTGATGTTTTTATAGGGAATGACTTGTTTACCTCTTTACTTTATGATGATAGTTTAAAAAAGGCGGTGCTTTATCCGGTATATGCTCCTGGAAATATCGCAGTTACCCGCGGCTGGCCTATTGCCCCAAAAGAAGGTGATCAGATCGATCATCCGCATCAGATAGGTGTATGGTTTAATTTTGGAGATGTAAATGGTGCTGATTATTGGAATAATTCAACAAAAATTGATACGAATGCTAAAGCTTATGGTACCATTAAGTTCAATAAAATACAATCAGTAAAAGGCGGGAATGGGAAAGGCGAATTGATTACACTTTCCACCTGGTATAATCCGGGAGGTAAGGCCGTGCTTGAAGAAATTTCGACTTATAAATTTTCAGTTGCAGGAAGCTGCAGAATTATTGACCGCAAAACTCAGTTGAAGGCTTTGCAGGATGTTTCATTTAAGGATAATAAAGAGGGCTTGTTTGCCATTCGGGTAGCGCGGGAATTAGAGTATCCCTCAGCGAAGCCTGTAAAGGTTTATACGAAGGAAGGTATTAAGTCTGTTATAAGTAATAAAAAACTTAGCGGAAAATATGTGAGCAGTTCTGGTGTTGCTGGTGAAGGAGTTTTTGGGACGCGATCAAAATGGTTAAGTCTTTCAGGAAAAATAGATACTAAACCTGTAAGTGTGATAATAATGGACCATCCTGATAATATTGGTTATCCGGGATATTGGATGGCCAGAGGGTATGGACTTTTTGCAATTAATCCCCTGGGTGCAGAGGTGTACACAAATGGAAAGGAAAAGCTCAATTTTAGTTTAATCAAGGGAAAAGATGTTGTTTTTAAGCATCGTTTGGTTATTGGTGATGAATTAAGTGTCTCTCAGGTTTCGCAATTATTTAATTCTTTTGAAAGACAGTAAAAGAGATATTTCTTAAAACTGTACTTTTGTATCCTATAACAGCAAATGCTTTTGTATTTAAACCTGATTGCAGCGGAAACCCCAAGAGGATTGAGGGAAGGTTGTAGCGTAAAGCAGGGCTTTCTGAGCATTGAAAGCCAACTGTTGATTTCAAAATAAAAATATGTTAGAAAAATTAGAAGACATAAAACTTCGCTGGGAAGAAGTAGAGCGGGAATTAAGTAATCCTTCTACGCTTAGCGATATGAAGCGTTTTGCCACTTTAAATAAAGAATATAAAGATTTGGGCAAAATTGTGGATGAATACAAAATCTATAAAAATGTTGTTTCAAACATCGAAAGCAATAAACAAATATTAGCTACCGAGAAGGATGAGGAGTTGAAGGAGATGGCGAAAATGGAGCTTGATGAACTGATTCCTCAAAAAGAAGAATTGGAAGAAAAGGTTCGCCTGATGCTGATTCCCAAAGATCCGCAGGATGCCAAAAATGCTGTTGTTGAGATTCGCGGCGGTACAGGTGGCGATGAAGCCGCTTTGTTTGCCGGAGATTTATACCGGATGTATTCGCGCTATTTTGAGAAGAAAGGATGGAAGGTTGAGGTTGTTGACGTAACCGAAGGTACGGCCGGTGGTTATAAGGAGGTTATTTTAAATGTAAGCGGTGATGATGTTTACGGTCATATGAAGTATGAATCCGGCGTTCATCGTGTGCAAAGAGTACCTGATACCGAAACACAGGGCAGAGTGCATACCTCGGCTGCATCAGTTGCGGTACTGCCCGAAGCTGAGGAAGTGGATTTTTATTTAAATCCGGCTGATGTTGAGTTGCAAACCTCCCGTTCCGGCGGTGCAGGTGGGCAGAATGTAAATAAGGTAGAGACGAAAGTTCAGTTAACTCATAAACCCTCAGGGATGGTAGTTGTGTGTCAGATTGAGCGTTCGCAACTTGGTAACCGTATCAGGGCCATGGAGATGCTTCGTAGTAAGCTTTACGACTTAGAATTGCAAAAGCATGTAGGTGATATTGCGGCTAAACGTAAAACGATGGTTTCGACAGGCGACAGGTCGGCCAAGATCAGGACATACAATTACCCTCAGGGACGTGTTACCGAACACCGCATCGGATTAACTCTATATAACCTTACAGCTGTTATGGACGGGGAAATTCAGGAGATTATTGATGCTTTACAGTTCGCTGAAAATGCAGAAAAGATGAAAGAGGGTTCAAATACATAATTTTTAAATAGGTAAATGACAGATCTGCAATAGGTTAGTTTAAATATTTGTTTTTGTGATAAATAAAATACTTTTTTCATTGACAAATAGACAAAAGACACTATATTTGCAGTCCCAAAAGGGATGGTTTGGTAGTTCAGCTGGTTAGAATACATGCCTGTCACGCATGGGGTCGCGGGTTCGAGTCCCGTCCAGACCGCAAAAAAGCTCTTCAGAGATAATCTGAGGAGCTTTTTGCATTTAATGCGTTCACTTATGCGGCCTTTAAGGGATCAGCCTACAAATTGGCATCCTAACGAGCAAAAAATAACAATTTCCTACTAATCACTACTACGCCCCCTTAAGGCTTCGATATTAGCATTGAAAGATTCAATAGAGAGACGTGAGTACTTCCGATTGTTATGATTTTGCAGATGAACCAATCTTTAGCTGTATCTATGGATTCATTGTCCTGCATGTTTCCGGTCTATATTGTAACAGCTTTCGAGGTCAGCCGTTAGATCAGCGCCGTTTGATAAAAACTGTCGGCACAATCCCGGATTACAACAAAACGGAATAGGGATTCTTTACTTACCCGACCCTGGATTCTGAGGATAGTTTTTCTCTTTTCCACAACTTTTGATTTTGATCCATTTTAAAGCTAACAGATTTTTGGCCAAAATACAAAGCTCCTGAGGGGGCAGGAGCTTTAACTAACCAATTATAAACCTAAATTTAAACGAAAAGAAGCTGTAGGGGAAGGAATCGAACCTTCAAGGAGTGGTTGAACCCTTTAAGGCTTTCCCAGAATCTCCGCCACCGAGACAAGGAGGTGTGTCTGCCTGTTTCACCACCCTACAGTGTTTTAGCAATTAGTTTTTGATTGCTTGATACAAATTTAAAAGAAAATGCATATTTGTTGCAAATATTCCAACAAAATATTTTAATTTTTGTTAAGTTTTTATTTACTTAGATGCATAATTAATATCTTTTAAAATTTCAATGGAAAAAAGAAGCCCAAATTTAGAAATTGATAATCTGGATATGCAGATTCTGGCACTGCTTATGGAAGACGCAACTATTCCTTATACCGAGATTGCAAAGCGTTTGATAGTTTCTGGTGGTACTATTCATGTCAGAATGAAGAAGATGCAAGATTTGGGTATCATCAAAGGTTCCAACCTGTTAATTGATGCTCAGAAGATTGGTTATGACGTATGCGCTTTCCTCGGGATTTATCTCGAGAAAGGCTCTATTTATAAGGATGCTGTCGAAAAGCTAAAAAAAGTTAAGGAAATTGTTGAACTTCATTATTGTACCGGAGCTTACAGTATGTTTGCAAAAATTATTTGTCGTGATACGAATCATTTAAGAGAAGTATTAAACGACAGCATTCAAGCTGTAGATGGTATTCAGCGAACAGAAACATTTATTTCACTGGAAGAGAGCATCAAACGCCAGATCAGTCTGGAAACCTAAGATAATAACAAAGGTCAATCTTTACGATTGACCTTTGTTATTTTAAAACTGGAAACTGAATTTATTTCAATAGGATACCAATTTTCAGGCCTCCAGTAAAACCTATACCACTATTGCTTCCCGCTGTAATCACTCCGAAGTGATCACCAGCATAATCTTCATAATAATCAGTGCCTTCGTTTGAATAATGGATTCGTTTTAGATTATCCAGCGCATAACCCAACCCTCCATAAACGTCAAGCAATAGTTTGTCGCCTAAAACCCATTGTTTTCCAAGATTTATGATTAAGGCCGTGAATACAACAGTGCTCTTTTCAATCGTTGTACCTGTTCCATTTGATTGCGGCTTTTCAAAGTTTTGCCCGTAAACACCGAAAAGTAATTCAGGCTTTACATACGAACCCTGCATTACATGGCTGTAACGGTCTTTGCCAGAAATATAATCAGGCATTTTACTGAATTTATAACCACCTCCTATAAATGCTCCGGCCTGCTCCCGGTAAATAGTTTTTCCGGAAGTAGTGAAGTCTGCAGTATAATCAAACAATTGCTGTCTTTTTCCTAATCCTATAATACCTAAAGAAGCCTCATAGCTTCTTCCGGGCCGCAAATTTTTTTCGTAGTTAAATTGAGTATAACCCCGAAGCGGAGACAAAAAATTAATTTTTAAAGCGCGTTTATCCTGATCCGCATAAAGTTCAGGATCCTTCAGACCTGTTTGATAAACTTCTGTCCGGCCGCTTTGATAAACGACTTTGATTATCCTGTCTTTTTCAATTGTATAAACAGGCCCTTCTATATCCTTAAATATTTTGTATTTAATTTCTCCAGTTCCGACCTCTGAAATTTTTGCTTCTATTATTTCTCCGCCTTTTTTATAAATCTTGTCTTGAGACAATGCATCAAAAGAAATTATAAAGGTGCAGAAGAATATTAAACAGCTAAAATATTTCATATGATCGGATCAGGGCGTATTGTCAGAATACTATTTTTTTGCGTATAAGACATTCTTTACCGCGCTTACAACTCGTTCAGCGTTTGGTAAAGCCTCTTTAATTAACGTTGGAGCATAAGGGAGGGGAACATCAGCTGATACTACACGAATTACTGGTGCATCCAAATAGTCAAAGGCGTCTTTTTGTACTTTAAAGGTTATTTCAGTTGCAATAGAACCCAGGGGCCATGCTTCCTCAACAATGACTAACCTGTTAGTCTTTTTAACGGAATTTATGATAGTGTCATAATCAATAGGACGCACAGTACGCAAATCGATCACTTCTGCATTAATGCCTTCTTTGGTTAATTCTTCTATTGCAGGATTAACCACTCGTGAAAGCATTTTACCAAAAGTAACTATGGTAACATCAGTTCCTTCTTTTACAATATGTGCTTTTCCAAGCTCAATGTAATATTCTTCTTCTGGCACCGGGCCTTTATCGCCATACATTACCTCAGATTCCATGAAAATAACCGGATCCGGATCTATGATAGATTGTTTTAATAATCCTTTTGCTTCGTATGGAGTGGAAGGAACCACCACTTTTAAGCCGGGAGTATTAGCATACCAGTTTTCAAAATTTTGTGAATGTTGAGCACCTAATTGACCTGCATTACCTGTAGGGCCGCGAAAAACTATAGGGCAACCAAATTGACCGCCACTCATAGAAAGTACTTTAGCAGCACCGTTAATCACCTGGTCTATTGCTACCAGAGAAAAGTTGAAGGTCATGAACTCGATTATCGGTTTTAAACCATTCATGGCAGCCCCTGCACCAATACCAGCGAAACCGAGCTCGGCAATAGGAGTGTCAATTACACGTTTTGCACCAAATTCTTCAAGCATCCCCTGACTGACTTTGTAAGCGCCATTATATTCAGCAACTTCTTCACCCATCAAAAAGATTTTTTCATCTTTGCGCATTTCTTCGTTTAATGCCTCACGAAGGGCTTCTCTGAACTGTATTTCTCTCATTAGTGTATAAAAAATGAATTTGCTGGCAAATATAATCTTAAAGTTTGAAAATTAATCCTGCTTTAAGGAGCTTATTGGGATAAATTTAGAAGATTTTAGGTTTTTGTTCAATATTGAACCCATTTGAAGGCAATAAAGAATATTTGATATGGCAGACTTAGACGTCTGTCAAGGGGGTTTGCAGAGGATAGAAACTAACTAGTGTACTTGCGGTTTAGCTTATAACTAGATATAATAATAAAAAAACAATACAAACGAATAAATTACCAACAACCAAAGCTGAAATGGTAAGACTCTTTGAAAGAAAATTAGAAGATTGATTAATTGAACTGATGTTCTCTTTTATGTCCAAGTTTTTCATGTCACTCTTTACGGCTTCCCGATACTAAGGTTTCATTTTTTTGAGAAAAAAAGTAAATTTAATCCCATGATATGGTATAAGGGCTATAAGCCTTTAGAAATAACAATCTATTTAAACGGGAACTGTTTTTCAGTCGGATTATTTGTGACGTTTTTAGATACAAATTAAAAACTGTTTTTTTATTAGTTACCTTGCTTGCTTTAATAGGGCTTTAATTATGACATATTGTTTAGCGATAAAAGTTAAGGAGGGTTTGGTTGCAATTGCCGATACCCGGATAACTTCAGGAACTGATACTACAATCAAAAAGAAAATATTGATTGAGCAAAAAGATAACTATTCGCTTTTTATTATGACCAGTGGTTTGCGTTCTGTAAGAGATAAGGCGGTTTTATATTTTCGTGAACTGGTTGAAGAAGGGGTTGAGCATAACAAACTATATAAAGCTGTTAACGCGTTTGGAGAGCAAGTAAGAAGAGTAGCTGAGGAGGACCGTGCATACCTTGAAAAGTCTGGATTTAAGTTTAATTTAAATACAATAATTGGAGGGCAGCTCAAGGATGATGAGGAGCATAAGCTGTTTTTGTTATATCCGGAAGGCAATTGGGTAGAGTTAGATCAGGGGGCGCCATTTGTTATCATTGGTAACAGTGGAAATGGGAAACCTATTCTACAGAGAACCTTAGACAGTAATTCCAGTATGAAGCTGGCTTTGAAAACTGGTTTTTTGTCATTTGACTCTACACGGGCAAGTGCAAATGATGTAGACTTTCCAATCGATGTGGTTCTTTATAAAACGGATACTTATGGCATGATTGAGCATCGGTATGAAGAAAAAGATTTACAGCAGATCTCGAGTCAGTGGGCTGAAGAGCTAAAAAATGCTTTGGTGAACATACCTGAAGAATGGATGGATGCAGCGTTTAATAAATTACCGGTTAAAAATGTAGACTCAGTTAGGCCCTTATGAGATTTAAAGTAGCCAGTAAAATGGAGTATCATGTTTTTTCTGATTGTACTTTAATATTGAATATTCATGCGCTTCGTTCGCCTCATCAAACAGTACTTGAAGAGAAGTTCTCAACTGCTCCCTATAATAAAGCTGTAGAGCTTGTTTCCGGGCATGGAGAAAGCCGCTTTTTTCGTATAGAAATACCTCAACCTTGTGATCTGGTAATTAATTATAGTGCTGTTGTGAATACATCATACGAGTTCATTGATTATGAACTTTTAACAGATGTGCCAATATCTCAATTAGAACCATATATTTTACCTTACCTTAACCCAAGCAGATACTGCCAGTCGGATAAGCTGTACCGTCTCGCCAACAACAAATTTGGTGACATCAGTAATGCTTACGAAAAGGTACTTGCTCTAACTGAATGGATCCATAGAAATGTGGAATATCTAAGCGGCTCTACAAACTCTCAGACATCCGCTTACGATACAGTTACAGAGCAGGCTGGGGTTTGCAGGGATTTTGCACATCTTGGCATTGCACTCTGCAGAGCCTTAACTATCCCCGCACGTTACTTTACCGGTTACTCCTACCAACTTGATCCCCCAGATTTTCATGCATGTTTTGAAGCTTTCCTGGGAGGCAAATGGATTATATTCGACGCAACCAGGATTGCTCCTTTAAATGGATTAGTAAAAATTGCCACAGGTCGTGATGCGGCTGACACTGCAATTGCAAGTATTTTTGGCAATGTTAATTTCGGTGCCATTGATGTAAGTTCTTCCTGTTTGGATGAAGGCTTCGAGCCATACTTTTACAATTCTTCTGAATTAAAGGGATTAAACTATTTATAAAAAGTATAGTTCTTTTAAAGAGAGCATTTTGTTTTCCACCCGTATCTTCCTCATTGTCAATGTAAAATTTTAATTTTTTTTATTGTAACCTAAATATTGGCACGTTCGTATTTAGTCATTAGAATTACTTGTTTAAACTTTTTTGTATAGTCTTCTATACGAAAAGCGTGTAAAAGTTGTTAAAAGAATACAAAACGCTTGCGCGGGAAATTTAAATGGTTAGTTTTGTAATGCTCGGCATTGTATTTTAATGTAAGAGGGCGTTTATAAGTCTTGTTGTTTAACTGATAAACGATTTAAAATGGGTAAAAAATTTATAGTAGGAATTCTAGTTCTGTTGATGTCTGTGTCAACCCAGGCGCAAACCAAAAAAACGACTGCCGATCCGGACAATCTTGCTAAGGAATATTTCTCGCAAATTATGGGTGTTGCGGTTTCTGCTACATCTAACGTAAAGCTTTATCAATTTGTTTACGATTGGTTAGGAACTCCTTATCGCTTGGGCGGTACTTCCGAACGTGGGATTGACTGCTCCGGATTTGCTTATCAGTTATACGATAAAGTATTTAATACAGTAATTGGAAACAATTCGAGGAATATCTTCAGTATGGTAAATCCTGTTAATAAGGAAGAGCTGAAAGAAGGGGATCTGGTGTTTTTCAAAATTAATAGCAGTGCCATTTCTCATGTAGGGGTCTATCTTGGTGATAATAAGTTTGCACATGCTTCCAGCAGCAGGGGTGTAATGATAAGCAATTTAAACGAGCCGTACTGGAGACGTTATTATTATAAAGGAGGACGTTTACTGGAATCTTTAAGAGATAAATTATAATATTTAGTCTTGTCAAATAAAAATGAAACCGGTTCCCTTGAGCCGGTTTTTTTTATGTAATGATTTCTAGATCAACACATTAATGCAAACTGTATAGTCAAAAACAATAAAAGGGGCTATCCTCATAGCTCCTTTTATTGTGTAGGTTCTGTGAGACAAAATAATTCTGCTTTCCCTGGATTATTGCTTAATAGTATCAGTCCTGGTAGTATCACCTGTACGTGTGCCAGATGTATCGGTGGTTCCCATTGTATCGGTTCCATTTATAGCAGAAGAATCTGTTACTGTAGTCGTTTGTTTGCTGGAAGAGCAACTTGCTAAACCTATCCCTGAGGCTAGCAATAATACTAAAAATTTGTATGTCATGATTTCTGATTTTACGGTAAACTTAGAAGCATTTAACAATTGAGTTCTTGTAATGATTTAGAAATTTTAATATTCTGTAAAACCCTCATTATTGTATTCTATTAGAACTGCAATCATTGTGGCAGGATAATTGAACTCTTCTGGAAAAATATTATTAATATGAACACACTTGCAAAATTCGAATTGATGGAAAAAATATCCAGGGAACTGGTAGATCTTAAAAACAGCCAAACAGCAGTTTTGCAGAAGATTGGAAAGATAGAAGTGGATAATATGGAATTGAATAATAAAAAGTTAGAAGCAACTCTTCCTGATATTCATACCAGCGCTGCTGAAATAATTGATAATATTACTCAGATTCTTGAGAACTTCGCGGAAGTGAAAGATAATTTTGAGAAGAATAATAATATTGAAGGATTGAAAGAGCAGGAAGCTATTGATAGCGTTACTAAATCATAATTGGGTAACAGACAAACAGTTTAGAAGTCCACTTAAAGATTATTGGTGGTGAATTTTGATCAAAATAAAAACCCTTGTCAGAGATGACAAGGGTTTTTTATTGCTAATTTTTAAAGGTTGTTTTTAAGAACAACCTCCTTGCGTTCCGCAATTAAGACACTTATAACAGGTTCCTGAACGAACCATAATGTGTCCGCAATTACCACATGCCGGAGCGTCAGACTGCCCTCCACCTGAAATGTCAAAGACAGGTTTTAATACTTTATCTCCAGATACTTTATCCGATGTTACTTCAGAATAATTATTTTCCTGTGCATTTGTATCTGTATCCTCCATCTGGGGATTTCCTAAAACAGCATTTTGCTCGGTTAGTACATGAACAAGATCTGTGCGATTAAGATATTCATAGCCTAATAACCTGAAGATATAATCAATAATTGAAGTTGAGCTTTTGATATTATCGTGTCCTGAAACCATGCCAGATGGCTCGAAACGAGTGAAGGTGAACTTATCTACAAACTCTTCAAGCGGAACTCCATATTGTAAGCCTACAGAAATCGCGATAGCAAAACAGTTCATCAGCGAACGGAAAGTAGCACCTTCTTTGTGCATATCCACAAAGATCTCTCCTAATGTGCCGTCTTCATATTCTCCTGTACGAACAAATACCGTTTGACCGCCAACTGCTGCCTTCTGAGTGAAACCACCACGTTTGGAAGGTAAATTTTTACGCTCAACTACTGATGACAGCTGGCGTTTAAATTTGGTATCAGTTGATTTTTCTAATATTGCTCTGGCTGCTTCGAGAACCTGATCAGCTGTAAGATCACTTAACTTAACGTTAGCTGCTTCACCAAGAACTTCTTCAACAGTATCCAGCTTGTCTTCTTTTGAATCTGAAGATTTTGTTGAAAGAGGCTGAGATAATTTGCAACCATCACGATAAAGTGCGTTTGCTTTCAGTCCTAATTTCCAGGATAATGCGTAACAATCTTTAATTTCTTCAACCGTTGCTTCGTTTGGAAGATTAATAGTTTTTGATATGGCTCCTGATAAGAATGGTTGAGCAGCAGCCATCATTTTAATGTGCCCGGTTGCATGGATATAACGCTGACCTTTGGATCCGCATTTGTTCGCACAATCAAAGATTGCATAATGCTCTTCTTTTAAATAAGGAGCTCCTTCAATAGTCATTGTTCCGCAAATAAACTCATTTGCTTCAGCAATTTGCTGACGGTTGAAGCCCATTGCACGTAACATGTTAAAATCAGGAGAATTGTACTGCTCGGGTTTAAAACCTAAACGTTTTAAACAATCTTCACCTAATGACCATTGATTAAATACAAATCCAATTTCAAAGGCTGCAAGAAGTGATTTATCAATTTTTTCCAGTTCATCCTGAGTGAATCCCTTGGCTGCTAGACTATCAAAATTAATGTGAGGTGCACCTTTTAAGGTTGCAGCTCCTTTAGCATAATTTACAATTGTTTCAATTTCATGCTCTTTATATCCCTGATTGCGCAATGCTGCCGGTACTCCCTGGTTAATGATTTTGAAATAACCACCGCCGGAAAGTTTTTTGAATTTCACTAATGCAAAATCAGGCTCAATACCGGTAGTATCACAGTCCATCACCAGACCAATGGTTCCGGTTGGAGCAATTACAGTAGTTTGAGCATTACGATAACCGTATTTTTCTCCTAATTCAACTGCTTTATCCCAAGAGTTACACGCAGCAGAAAGTAAATAATCAGGACAATATTTTTGGTCAATTCCGGGAGGCGCAATCTCCAGCCCTTCATAAGCATCTGTTGCATTATAAGCTGCATATCGATGATTGCGCATTACGCGAAGCATATGTTGTTTATTGTCTTCGTAACGTTTGAAAGTGCCAAGTTCTTTGGCCATTTCCGCCGAAGTAGCATAAGCAGTACCAGTCATGATGGCTGAGATTGATCCTCCTATCGCCCGGGCTTTCTCACTATCGTAAGGAATACCTGCAACCATTAACATTGAGCCAAGGTTAGCAAATCCTAAACCTAGTGTACGGTAATCGTATGATAATTGAGCCACTTCTTTTGATGGGAACTGAGCCATCAAAACAGAGATCTCTAAAACTACAGTCCATACACGGCAAGCATGTTCAAAGCCTTTAACATCAAATATTAATGTATCAGGATTAAAGAAATGCGCAAGGTTGATAGAGGCGAGGTTACAAGCTGTGTTATCTAAAAACATATACTCTGAACATGGATTTGATGCATTAATGCGTCCACCTTCAGGGCAGGTATGCCATTCGTTGATTGTAGTATCGAATTGAACGCCGGGATCGGCACAAGCCCATGCGGCAAATGCGATATCCTGCCATAATTTTTCTGAAGAAATTGATTTTACAACTTTTCCGTTAGTGCGGCCAATCAGATCCCAGTTCTTTCCGCTTTCAAGCGCTTTAAAGAAAGTGTTAGGAATACGGACCGAGTTATTAGAGTTTTGTCCGGCCACGGTACGATAAGCTTCGCCTTCATAATCCGAAGAGTATCCTGCGGCGATTAAAGCTGCAACTTTACGCTCTTCTTCTACTTTCCAGTTAACAAATCCTTCAATTTCAGGGTGCTCCAGGTCTAAACAAACCATTTTAGCTGCGCGACGGGTGGTGCCACCAGATTTAATTGCTCCCGCGGCACGGTCACCAATTTTCAGGAAAGACATTAGTCCTGAAGAATAACCTCCGCCAGATAATTTTTCATTTTCTCCGCGAATAGCAGAGAAGTTTGTACCTACACCTGAGCCATATTTAAAGATACGTGCTTCACGAACCCAAAGATCCATGATACCGCCTTCGTTTACCAGATCATCATTAACTGATAAAATAAAGCAAGCATGAGGCTGAGGGCGCTCATAAGCTGAAGTAGACTTACTCAATACTTCTGTGTCCGGATCAACAAAATAATGTCCCTGAGGCTTTCCTGTGATGCCGTAAGAGCTATGCAAGCCAGTGTTGAACCATTGTGGAGAATTTGGTGCCGCAAGCTGACCAACAATGGTATATACCAATTCATCATAAAAAATACCGGCATCTTTTTCAGATGCGAAGTATCCATAGCGTTCTCCCCAACTTTTCCAGCAATGAGCCATACGATGGGCAACTTGTTTAACGCTTTTTTCAGAGCCTGTACTTCCGTCGGGCTGAGGAACACCTGCTTTACGGAAATATTTTTGAGCAAGAATATCAGTAGCAACCTGGCTCCATGATCCGGGTACTTCAACATCGTTCATTTCGAACACTGCATCTCCTGCAGGATTTCGTATAACTGACGAACGTTTCTCATATTGAAATAAATCATAAACATTCACGCCTTCCTTGCTGAAGTAGCGCTGAAACTGTAAGCCTTTGCCAGTTCCCTTTTTGGTTGCATTGTTTTTACCCATCTCTGTAAATTATGTTGTTGGTATTGAACTATTTCCTCGATAAAAAACTATAAAGAGTTTTTTATCAAATTTATCTTTATCTAATACTCAACTGAATTTGACTTTTCCACAGTATGTTGGCGGACCTGTGCCTGTTATATTTTATTGCAGGTAAATCCATGATTTGTAGGTATTTAATATGTGGAAAACTTAAATTTTTAACGCTTTTTTTGACAATAAGTTTCCTGTCTGAGAAAAGATTAATGTACGATGACTTTTTAAATTAAAGCGCTTTATCAGTGTCTGAAAATAGGTTTTGTGTTGTTTTTCAAAAAAAAAAATCCTGATAAGATTACTTACCAGGATTTTGAATAAACAGATTTTATCTTAGTCTATTACCGTTACTTTGATCATATTCGTTTTGCCTTTTTTCTCAATAGGCATTGCGGCAGTATTAATAACAACCTGGCCGGTTGTAACCATTCTTTCATCTTTCAGAATCCGGTTTACATCACTTATCGATTTGTCTGTAGTTTCAAACTTGTCATAATAAAAACCCGTTACTCCCCAAAGCAGACTCAATGTATTTAACAGTGTTCTGTTACTTGTAAAAATAAAAGTTTCTGCTTTCGGTCTGTGGCTTGATATTTCAAAGGCAGTATAACCTGAAGAAGTCATAGATACTAAACCAACCGCATTGGTTTTTTCGGCAAGATAAACAGCTGATCCGCAAACAGCATCAGCAATATATGTAGGCGAACTAGGGTTCAGTTTTTTAGGTGTTTGGTACGGATAAGCAACATCCTCAATATTCTTGATGATTTTACTCATGGTTTCAATTACAATAACCGGAAATTCTCCAACCGAAGTCTCACCACTAAGCATTACAGCATCAGCGCCGTCAAGAACAGAGTTCGCAACGTCATTTACTTCCGCTCTTGTAGGGCGGGGAGTAGTGATCATACTCTCAAGCATCTGAGTGGCAACAATTACAGGTTTTGATGCTTCACGGCATTTGCGAGCAATCATTTTTTGTAAAACAGGAACCTGTTCCATAGGCATTTCTACTCCCAGATCTCCACGAGCAACCATAACACCGTCGGTTACAGAAATAATCGCATCGATATTGTCGATCGCCTCAGGCTTCTCAACTTTGGCAATAACACGTGCTGTTTTTCCGCTACGGGTGATGATTCTTTTTAACTCTATAATATCGTCAGCAGTACGAACAAAAGATAATCCTATCCATTCGACATCATTTTCCAAAGCAAATTCAAGGTTACTTAAATCTTCCTCAGTTAAACTAGGGATAGAAATTTTTGTATTTGGAAGATTCACACCTTTACGGGAGGTTAGAATTCCTCCATGAACAATCTCGCAGGTAACGGTATCTTTATTATTGGTATCAATAACCCGCATCTGGATTTTACCATCATCTAACAGAATAATTTCACCAGCTCTTACATCTCTTGGGAAGCTTTGATATGTGATGTAAATCTGTTTGTCATTTCCCAGAAGTTCGTTAGTGGTAATTTCGATTTTACTTCCATTGATCAGGTGAATACCACCATCCTGCACCATTCCTATACGGATTTTAGGGCCTTGTAAATCAGCCAGAATTCCGATATGAGTTTTATATTGTTTATTTATTTCGCGTATTGTGTCAATTGTCGCCTGGTGATCCGCCTGATTTCCATGAGAAAAATTTAATCGGCAAACATCTACTCCGGCTTTGATCATACTAAGCAAAACTTCTTTGTTAGATGATGCCGGGCCAAGCGTGGCAACAATTTTGGTCCTTTTATGTACCTGTTTCATCGTTAATGGGTTATTTTTTAGGTGGTGTATTTTATACACTAATTAATTTTGCGCTAAAATATCAGATTTTCTTTAGATTTCAACCTTCTTGGATCAACTTCTATTGCGGCAAGTACTTCTGGTAACCTGTTTATACCGTCGATTAGTTGCTCTGCTTCATCCTGACTAATATAATTGCGGATAATAATAAAGTAATCAACAGTCTTCATTTCCGGAATTAAATAGCCATAATCGCCTTTATTTGCCAATAAATAGAAATCCGTCTCGGTTTCGGGAGTCTGATAAAGATATCTGGAAAAAAATAAGCCCCCAGAATTGTTTTCGATTATAAGTTCATCTATCTTGTGGAAATTTATATTGAGTTGCTTGTTCAGTTTAAAACAAAGCATATAATCTTTCAACTGCGAAGTGATTGCGATTAAAACAAAATCAAGGTCTAGTTCGTATTTTAGAGTAAGTCGATTCAATTTTAAATCTTAAAAAAAAACGAAATTACTAAGTTTCTTTGAATTAAGGACTATCAGGCCAGTTTTTAAGCAAAAACAAAAAGGTTTGATATTAATTAGAATTTATTTTTCTTTGCACAGAATTATTTAACCATTAAAATATAAAAACTATGTCTGATATCGCTTCAAGAGTAAAAGCAATTATCGTAGAAAAACTAGGTGTGGATGAAAGCGAAGTGACGCCTGAAGCATCTTTTACTAACGATCTTGGTGCCGACTCTTTAGACACCGTGGAATTAATCATGGAGTTCGAAAAAGAGTTCAACGTTGCTATTCCTGATGACCAGGCTGAAACTATTGGTACAGTAGGTCAGGCTATCGCATACTTAGAAAAAAACGTAAAGTAATCTCGCTGCCTCAGTATACATGGAGCTAAAAAGAGTTGTAGTTACAGGATTGGGTGCGCTTACTCCCATAGGAAATACGGTTTCAGAATACTGGAACGGATTGATTAATGGAGTAAGCGGAGCCGCTCCAATTACTAAATATGATACTACAAACTTTAAGACTAAGTTTGCCTGTGAGGTTAAAAACTTTAATCCCGAAGATTTTTTAGATCGAAAGGAAGCCAGAAAATTAGATCCGTTCGTGCATTACGCACTTGCAGCTACAGATGAAGCTGTAAAAGATTCGGGTTTAAAATTCAGCGAGTTAGACACCAATCGTATTGGAGTAATTTGGGGATCAGGTATTGGAGGATTAAAAACGTTTTTAGATGAAGTGGTTAATTTCGCAAAAGGCGATGGCACTCCGCGTTTTAACCCTTTCTTTATCCCGAAAATGATACTGGATATTGCTCCGGGTCATATTTCAATTAAGTATGGTCTTAGAGGACCAAATTTTTCTACCGTTTCTGCCTGTGCGTCGTCAACAAACGCATTGATAGATTCTTTTAATTACATCAGGCTGGGAATGGCCAATGTAATTATTTCCGGTGGCTCTGAAGCAATTATTAACGAGGCCGGAATGGGTGGCTTTAATGCTATGCATGCCCTTTCTACCCGAAACGATGACCCCACTACTGCGTCCCGACCGTTTGATAAAGACAGGGACGGATTTGTAGCAGGTGAAGGCGCCGGAACAATTATTCTGGAAGAACTTGAACATGCGAAAGCCAGAGGTGCAAAGATTTACGCTGAGTTAATCGGCGGAGGTATGAGCGCTGATGCTAACCATATTACAGCTCCTCATCCGGAAGGTTTGGGTGCCCGTTTAGTAATGACTAATGCCTTGCATGATGCAGGTTTAACTACTTCGGATATTGATTACATCAATGTTCATGGTACTTCTACACCTTTAGGCGACATTAGCGAATCCAGAGCAATTATCGATTTGTTCGGCGAAAATGCATACAAGCTGAATATCAGCTCTACTAAATCAATGACCGGCCATTTATTAGGCGCTGCGGGTGCAATTGAGAGTATTGCTTGTATTCTTGCAATTCAGAATGACATTATCCCTCCTACAATAAATCATTTTACTGATGATCCTGAAATAGATCCTAGTTTGAATTTAACCTTTAATGTTGCTCAGAAACGTGTTGTCAGAGCTGCACAAAGTAATACATTCGGTTTTGGTGGACATAATGCATCAGTTATCTTCAAGAAATATGAAGCATAATATAAATAGCAGTGTAATTTAATAATGCACTGCTATTTTATATCTAAAAGTTAATATATTTATTAACGTATACGATGCTGTTTTCCAAGATATATAAACTTCACTTTTCCCCTAATCGTGCATACATTCAACGCTTGAGCAACCTCTTAGGTTTTGTTCCGGGTAATGTAAAGTTGTATAAAATGGCCTTTCGTCATCGTTCAATTGCTGTCGTGTTGAAAAATGGCACAAAGAACAGTAATGAACGGCTTGAGTTTTTAGGGGATGCCGTTTTAGGGTCGGTTATAGCAGAAGAGTTATTTAAGCGTTATCCCTATAAAGACGAGGGTTTTCTTACCGAAATGCGTTCCAAAATAGTTAATCGGGCCAATCTCAATCAACTGGCTCGGAAACTTGGCCTTGGAGATTTAATTGAATATGATAATCGCATAGTAAATTATCCAAATAAGCAAGGTTCATTACTTGGTGATGCTTTTGAGGCTCTGATAGGTGCAATTTATCTGGATAAGGGTTATAACTTTACTCAGAATTTTCTTCTAAACCATATTATAAAGCCTCATATTGATATTCACACATTAGAAAATACGGAAACCAATTACAAAAGCAAGTTAATAGAATGGTGTCAGCGCCATGGAAAGGACGTGACCTTTGAATTAATTGCCAATGCCGAGGGAGATAGTGCGAAGCTATTTACCATACAAGTAACAGTAGATAGTGAGAACGTTGGGTCAGGCCGTGATTACAACAAGAAAAATGCAGAAAAACTAGCTGCAGAAAAAGCGTGTGAGGTATTAAATATCTAAATTCGATTCAGAACTTCTTTGTTGGTTTTGGGTTAATGAATAAATTATATCTTTGCCCATGCTTAAATCAATGACCGGTTACGGTATTGCAGTAACTGATTTTGCCAACGCTAAGTTTACTGTTGAGATTAAATCACTTAACAGCAAGTTTCTCGAACTGGCTTTAAAGCTTCCCAAATCTTTTGCAGACAAAGAGTTTGTTCTCAGGAATGAATGCAGCAAGCAAATTGAACGAGGTAAAGTGAATGTTTCTGTAACAGTTGAATATACCGAAGTTCAAAAAAAGACCGCTTCCATAGACAGCCAGCTTCTTAAATCTTATTATAATCAACTACTTCAGGCCTCTCAGGAGTTAAAAGATTCCGGCAGTAATTTACTGCAAATGGCACTTAATTTTCCTGATGTTGTAAAATATGAGGAAGATACGATTTCTGAAGATGAATGGCTTCAAATGCATAAAACTTTTGAAGCAGCGATGCTCGATTTTCAAAAATTTCGTAGTGATGAAGGAGGGGTTTTACAGCATGACCTGGTTTTTAGAATAAGTAATATTTATGAGGCGCTTCAAAAGATTGAAGAAGAAGCTCCAAAGCGTATTCCTTTGATTAAAGAACGTTTGGCAAATATGTTGGAAGAGCATGTTGGGAAAGAAAATGTTGACCACAACCGTTTAGAGCAAGAGCTTATTTTTTATATTGATAAGTTGGATATAACTGAGGAAAAAATAAGACTGAAAAGCCATTGTGATTATTTTTTGGAAACTCTTAAGGCTCCGGATGCTAACGGCAAGAAGCTTGGTTTTATTTCCCAGGAAATTGGCAGAGAGATAAACACTATCGGCTCTAAAGCTAATGACGCACATATCCAGCAGTTGGTTGTTGGCATGAAAGAGGAACTGGAAAAAGTAAAAGAGCAATTATTAAATGTATTATAATTTTTAAGCGGATGGCCTGCAAGTTTATACTTACGGATCGATTACTTACAACTCACAAATAAAATGCAAACTGGTAAACTTGTAATATTTTCGGCTCCCTCTGGTGCGGGTAAAACTACTATTGTACATTATTTATTAAAGAATTTACCCGAGTTAGAATTTTCAATTTCCGCTACAACAAGGCAAAGCAGAGGTGAAGAACTTCAGAATAAAGATTATTACTTCATATCCAAAGAAGACTTTTTGCACAAAGTGGCCAAACATGAATTTATTGAGTTTGAGGAAGTTTATTCCGGAACATTTTATGGGACACTGAAATCTGAAGTCGATCGTATTTGGGAAGCAGGTAAAGTGGTGGTTTTTGATATCGATGTTGAAGGAGGCCTTAGGTTGAAGAAAAAGTTTGGCGATCAGGCATTAGCGATATTCGTTCAACCCCCTTCTCTTGAGGTTCTGATTCAAAGGTTATCAGGCCGGGGAACCGATAGCCCGGAAAAACTTAAAGAACGAATTGATAAAGCAGGAAAAGAACTGGGATACGCTGATAAGTTTGACGTTGTCCTCCCTAACAATGATTTGTTAACCGCATGTAAGGATGCAGAAAGCTTAGTAAAAGATTTTATTGTGGGTGTAATCCCGGCTTATTCTCAAAGACAGGAAGACTAGAGTCATTTTGAAGAAGTATTGAAGTGTTAAGTTTTTCAACTTTATATCTCAATTCTTGATGAAACCATCTTGAGTATACCTCTTACAAATAGCAATGAATAAGCTCTTGATAGCTTCATCTCCATTAAAAAACAATTTATATTCTGATGGAAATAGGTCTTTTTTTTGGTTCGTTTAACCCAATTCATACAGGTCATTTAATAATTGCTAACTACATAGCTCATTATACTAATCTAGACCAGGTCTGGCTGGTCGTATCGCCCCATAATCCTTTAAAAAACAAAAGCGATTTGGTAAATATGTACGACAGGCTTGAAATGGCCAAGCTTGCCACAGAAAATGCTGACCGAATCAGAGTCAGCGATATTGAGTTTAAGCTTCCGCAACCGTCCTACACCATTGACACCTTAACTCATTTAAAAGAAATCTATCCCGAACACCAATTTACATTGATCATGGGTTCTGATAACTTAAAGTCTTTAAAGAAGTGGAAGAACTATGAACTGCTTCTTAGAGATTATAAAATATTGGTGTATCCGAGGCCGGGCAATGAAAATATAGAATTAGCAGCCCATCCTTCTATAACGATTTCCGATACACCTCAAATGGAAATTTCATCGACATTTATCAGGAAATCTATTCTCAACGGAAAAAACGTTCAGTTCTTTGTTCCCGATCCTGTTCTGGAATTTATAGAGTCTAAAAATTTATATCGTTAAAACGCGCAAGTATTTACCTTTGCAGCGTGAATACTGATAAAACCATCCTAAAGCTAAAACTTCCAACCGATCCGAAATGGGTCAAAAACGTTGTTGAAAGTAATATCGAAGAAATTCTTACTGATCATGCGTTCTGCGAGCAAAAAGCGGCGAGTAATGCTATAACGTTAATTGTTCAGAATCCTAATCTTTCTGATTTGGTCCAGGAAATGGCTGATTTGGTTCGTGAGGAAATAGATCATTTTAAGCGCGTTCATTCTATTATCCTGGAACGTGGTTATGTGCTGGGAAGAGAACGAAAGGACAATTACGTAAATGAATTGGCCAAGTTTGTAATAAAGGGAGGCGGAAGGGAAGCTCAGCTAATAGACCGTTTGTTGTTCTCTGCTATGATCGAAGCCAGAAGTTGCGAGCGATTTAAGGTTTTATCAGATAATATCAATGACGAACAGTTATCGGTATTTTATCATGAGCTTATGATAAGTGAAGCCGGACACTATGCAATGTTTATAAAATTAGCCAAGAAATACGCTGAAACTATTAATGTGGATAAAAGGTGGAATGAATTGCTTGATTATGAGGCTGAAGTGATTCAGCGTTATGGAAAAAAAGAAACGATACATGGTTAAATCTGTATTTTTCGATTACCTCCAACTTATACTTTCTGCTAAATAGCCATTTAATAACTCTATGTCAACTATATCATTCATATAGCCTATATACATATCAGGTCTGATAATTAGTGCTTTCCTGCCGTTTTCATTAATCTCAAAAGTATCGAACACGTGCTGATTGCGTTTTGAGGGTGGCATATAAAAAAAGTTAAGACCTAAAGGATAAGTTAATTTTATCCATTTCACTATAGCTAATAATTCCCGCTGGCTCAACTGGCCTATAACGATCAAATTGAAGCCAGCTGACTTACACCATGCATGTAAATCCGTATCCTGCTTTAATTTCTCATCGTAAAATTTTATATACGGAAGCCTGTCGCCAGCTTTAATATTTTGGGCATTACTGTGATGAAGAGAAAGTGAACTCTCCCGGTAATTTATCCATGTTTGTGAAATAAGCCCGAAAACTTTCTGGTTAACTACGGTGGTTTTCCAGATTTTGCTCCCAAGTAAGGGAAGAAATAAGTTACGGAGGGTTCTGATTAACCAGTTTTGTCCAATCATAACTGAAAAGAGCCTGTCGGTTGTTTTCAATAATGTTTTAGCAACAGGCATCCTTTCCTTTGCATAAGTATCTAAAATAGACTCAGAATATTTTTTATTGATAACCCCTGCCAGTTTCCAGGCTAGATTATATGCATCCTGCAAGCCGGTATTCATCCCCTGGCCTCCTGCGGGAGAGTGTATGTGTGCGGCATCGCCAATTAAAAAGCAGCGTTGAATCTTAAACCTTTCTGCCATTTTATGGTGAACCTTATAAATTGAAAACCAGTTGCAGCACTGTTCAGTTATCGGGAAACCGAGATTGAAAGTCAGATAGGGTCTTAAATCATTAAATGAAATATCCGTTTTGGCATTAAGTGCTTTGGGGACTGTTCCGATAACTCTATAATTAGAACCCTTCATGGGGAAGATAGCTGTGAAGCCCTTCTCCGTAAAGAAAGCTCTGACAGCATCGTTATAAATTTCTTCATTTATTTTCAAATCAGCCAGAAAAAAGCTGTGCTGATAAGTTCTTCCGACAAACGGCACCTTGAGGGTTTGTCGTACATTGCTGGATGCGCCGTCAGCTGCTATAAGCCAATCGCAGCCAAGAAGTTGTTCCTGATTGTTGCGGTGAATTTTAATAGTAACAAGCCTGTCGGTTTGATGAACATCGAGCAGTTTAGTGTTCCAGTAGACAGGACAGGTATTGGAGGTAAGATAATCTACTAAAATACGCTCAGTTTTAGCTTGCTCAAGAATCAGTACGTAAGGAAACGCGCTTTTGCCTTCGCCAAGGGATGATAAGTTAATTTGCGCTATCTCTTCCGTATCCTGATGGAGAATTAAGCCTTTTGCAATGTTTCCTTCTTTTAGAGCAATCTCATCAAGTCCCATCTGACGCAGAATTTCGAGAGAACGTGCCTGAACTGCTAATGCTCTCGACTCCCTGGTTATTTCAGTTTTCGAATCGATAATGATTGGCTGTATACCAAAGCGTAATAACTGTGCAGCCATCATTAACCCGGATGGACCAGCACCGATAATAATTACCGAACTTTGGGTTGGTAAGTTGATCATTTACATATCAAAAAGATTGCGGGTTTTTTATGAAAATCAACCTTTTGTTTGCGCCATTGTTCTACTGATTGTGATATAATCTGTTCATCCGCTGCCGTTAGATTACATGCTACACATAAGCGGGTTCGGGGGGTACAGGTTTTTAAGATATCTTCAAGAATTTGGTTGTTTCTGAAAGGGGTTTCAATAAAAATCTGCGTTTGGTTATGCCTCTCTGCAATATTTTCCAGCTCTTTAATGCGTTTGCTTCGCAATGTTTTATCGATTGGCAAATATCCGTGGAAAGTAAAACTTTGTCCGTTAAAACCAGAGGCCATTAAAGCGAGTAGAATAGAACTTGGTCCAACCATAGGCACCACTTTGATTCCGCGCTTATGCGCTTCGGCTACAATATCAGATCCCGGGTCGGCTACAGCCGGACAGCCCGCCTCGCTCATTAAACCCACATCTTTACCGCTTTCAAGCTCATTGAAATAGCTGCGCATGTCAACTTTTTCTGAATGTTTACCGTAAACATGAATAAGTAATTCACTTTGAGGGATTTTTAATCCCATATTCTTTAACCAGAAACGGGCTGTTTTTTCGTTCTCAACTATATAGGTAGAAAGATTGTTAATAAGAGTAGACTGATAAGTAGTTAGGACCTTGTCAGCCGAATTTTCGGCTAAGGGCACCGGAATTAGAAAAAGTGTTCCTTTGGGCATCCTTGCAAATTTATTATATTTATTTAACGATCGTGCCGATTTATAGGAATACACCAGATGGGGGACTCTGTGTAACTAAATAATTATTCACTTTAAATTAATTTAAATATGAATTCATTAAGTGTAAACTGGTTTATAGAAGGTTCAGTAGATTTCGAATCAAAAAAATATCAGTTGCTTGCTTACTTGCAACAGATCAATTATCATTTTCATAAGACCAAACTCTATCCCGATTTTAATGACTTAGTGTTTCATTACAATAACCTTACTAAGTTCAAGGAGAACAAATATGCTCTTCAAAAGGCTTTTCCCGAACGTTTATCTCATGCAGATATCGAGGCTGTAAAACTGACTTACGAGAAGATGGTAAAAGACGATTCTTTAATGCAGGAAATAGAAACGATAATAAGTTTTTCTTTAAATAAGCTTAATCCTGCAATTATGGAAGGAAAGGAAATATATGAATTTGTTGAAAGCCGGCTGATTATAGAACCAATTGGAGTAATGCCTTTATATCCGTATCAGGGGTATCTTCTGTTAAGAAATGGAGAGGAAAAAGCTACTTATGTGTATGAATACCAGGTCACGATTTTTGAAGGTAAAGATGAAAAATACCGGGGTATAAATACGGCATTTATAACAAGTTATGCAAGAACCTTTATATATACACCCGAGGCAATAAAAAAGGATTTAATAATTAGCAGAAGAGAATTTCCCAATCCAGCGGTTTATCATATTGAAAGTGATATTACTTTTCCTCTGGAGCAAACGCTTTTACCTCTTGCAAAAAGAAGCTTGGTAAAGCATATTTCAAAGGCAGCTTGAATTAATTAATCAAAAAACAAGGAGTTTGTCTCAAAAGTCCATGTCATACTGAATTTTATTTCAGCATCTTTTAACTTGAGCATATCGTTCAGATTTTTGGCACAACCCCCTTGTCGTTTTTATAGCTGAATAATAATATTCACATCAGAATCAAGCTTTTGCCTGGTTTGACCCAGCTGATTTTCAAGAGAATAGACATTGTTTTGAAGGTCAAGAATTAATGCTTCCCGGCGTTGTATTTCATTAGATGTTAAAGTTGTTCTGTTTCTGTCAAGATTGGTTTTTATTCCCAATAATTTTGTAGCAGCGAGTCTCAAAAGTGCTTCACTATACGACATCGTTTCCCAGGTCTGCTCGTAGGTATTGTAAACATTCTCTCTGGACCTAATATATCTGTCAGACCAGCGATCTGAATAATCAATCGTGCAATTTCCTAATTGATCTCCATGATTTCTATGAGCCTGAAGAGCGTTTTCCGAAACGTTAATAGTTACTCCATTACTTTTATCAGACGAAGGACTGTGGCAAATAGTTACTTTCTTTTGATCTTTTGGATGTTTTCTGTTTGCAAAATCGTTCAGATTCCAATCGATATCGACATCCCTGTTTCCGTTTAGTTTCTTACTATTACCGTTGAATTGTTTATTTTTATTAGAGTCAACGTTCTTCATATCTTTCCGATCTGAATTATCGTGACCCTGGCGTTTATTTCCTTTACCGGAGTTATTATCCTGTGCGTTGTCTCTTTTTACACCTTTATAGTTGTCTTGATTTTTGTTTCCCTGAGAATGATTGTCATTCTCTTTAGCTTCCTGACCTTTTCCCTTATTTGAAGATTGGTCCTGCTGTTTGTTCCCCTTATCGTCTTTTTTATCTTTCTGCGGCTGTAAATTAGTGAAGGCCAGAACTGTCAACAGTATTATCGGAAGGATAGCTATCCTTAGAAAGTTTTTTCTTTTCATGATTTCTTATTGAGCAGTTTCAAATTCTTTATCAATTTTCTCCAGGGAAGCCTCGACCTTTTTAGCCTGATCCTCCAATTTTTCAGTTGTTTGATTGAGCTCATTAGATACAGAGTCCATCGTTTCAATTTCAGGTTCATCTGCTTTTGCAGAATTATTTGAACAGGAGCTTGCAATCAATGCTAGAGGCATCAATAGTGTTAAAAAGTAAATTCTTACGGATTTCATTTGTTTATAATTTGTGGTGTACTATTTTGAACACACTAAAGGCATTAATGTTTGAAGATGGACGTATAGAATAAGGTTCGGGTAGGGAAAGCCACCCAATGTAACCCCGATTAATTGAAAAGCCCGGAACAAGCGATGGATTTGGGAAGAGAAAAGTGAGGACTTGTAACGGAAAACGGCTGCAATTGCTATGAGGGAAGCTTTCCGTGTTCCAAATGAGGAGGCATTTATTTTAGAACTTTCCAAAAGTTTTTAAACTTTTGGAAAGTTCTAATGCACTATTTTAATTTGCTTAAAGCTTCTTTAACTCGTGGGATCATTGCAGCAATTTCTTCAGCAGAACATGCTCCAACAGATGCTCTGAACCAATTTACCTCATGACCTGTGCCAAATGATGAAAAAGGGACCAACGCAACTTTGGCTTCTTTGATAAGATAAAAATTTATGTCGTTGCTATCTTTTAGCACCTGTCCTTCTGGTGTGGTTTTTCCTGAATAATCGAGCTTTAATGTAAGATAAATTGCGCCCATTGGCTCAATGGCATCCACACTAAAACCTTCTGTTTTTAATTGCTGAAAACCGTTGTAAAGAGTGTCGAGGCTTTTGGTAACTCTCACTTTAAAGTTGCTTAGGTAAGTATCAACGGCAGATTTATTTTTAAGAAATTCGGCCATCGCAACCTGCTCTGCTTTGGGAGCCCATGCACCCATGTGACCCACTATTGAACGCATTTTATCGATAACAGTACTGGGGCCAAAGCCCCATCCCACGCGCACCCCTGTTGCGGCGAAACATTTAGATGCACCATCAACATATACTACGTAATCTCTAATCTGAGGGCGGAGCGTTATAGGATCAAAATGCTGGTGGTCTCCAAAAGTAAGCATCGAGTAAATCTGATCATAAAGAATATACAGAGGTTTTTCACCCGCTTTTCTTTTACTGTTTTCCTCAAGTACCAGATCGCAGATCTCTTCCAGATCTTTTTTGGAGAACATCGTTCCGGTTGGATTAAGTGGAGAACATAAAGCCAACAAGGTAGCTCCGGAGATATGCGGACGTAAGTCTTCAGCCGTCGGCATAAAATTATTTTCAGCGGTAGTTGGAACAGCAATTCCATCGGCGCTGGTTAAGTCGCAATAATGATTGTTGTTCCAGGACGGTGCCGGAAAAAGCACTTTATCTCCCGGATCAATCAAGGCGAGATATGTGGCGTAAATAATAGGTCTGGAACCGCTTGAAATTAATATTTCGTTGTTTGCATAGCTTAAGCCCAGTTCATCCTTCAGGAATCCGCTTACGCTTTCGCGAAGACTTAACATTCCATCGGCAGGGGGGTAATTAGTTTGATGAGCAGCATATGCTTCAACAATTCCCTTTTGAAGTTCTTCAGGAATGGAATAGATATTTGGGTCAAAGTCACCAATAGTTAGATTGACAATATTTTGGCCCTGTTTTTTTAACTCATTAATTTCGCCTGCAATTTTTATAATTTCAGAACCTCTTAGATTTTGTGCTAAAAGTGATACGCTCATAGTGTTGTGTTGCTATTCGGATACAAGCTCTTGAATGGCTTGTTCTACTTTTTTAAAATTGAATGAAGAAAATGTTGTTTGAAAAGCATTGCTGATTTCTTTATTACAAAGATTTCCTATACTGCCTTCATGTGTATGCTGAACTTTTTCTGGTGCCTTAAATTCGCCTTTCTCAATTTCAAGGCCTACTTTTTTATACGCTTCACGAAAAGGCATACCTTTTAAAACATCTTCGTTCACTGCTTCTACGCTGAATAGGTAAAGGTATTTTGGGTCCTTTAAAATATCATCTTTAACTGAAATATTCTGAAGCATAAAGACAGCCATTTCAAGGCATTCATTTAACGATTGCAATGCAGGGAAGAGGTTTTCTTTTAATAGCTGTAGATCGCGGTGATAGCCAGAAGGAAGATTGGTTGTCATTAAAGCGATTTCATTAGGTAAAGCCTGTATTTTATTGCATCTCGACCGCATTAGTTCGAATACATCAGGATTTTTTTTATGAGGCATGATGCTCGAACCGGTAGTAAGCTCATCGGGAAAACTTATGAAACTAAAGTTTTGGTTAATGAACAAGGTTACATCCATCGATAATTTTGCCAGTGTGGCTGCGATAGATGACATTGCCTGAGCCAGGATTCGTTCTGTTTTCCCCCGTCCCATTTGAGCATAAACCACATTATAATTAAGCGAATCAAAGCCTAACAATTCGGTTGTCATGGTACGGTTTAAAGGGAAAGAGGAACCGTAGCCCGCTGCAGATCCCAGAGGGTTTTTATTGCAAACTTTCCAGGCAGCAAGCATAAGCTCTAAATCATCAATAAGACTTTCGGCATAAGCTCCAAACCATAAGCCAAAGGATGAAGGCATGGCTATTTGTAAATGCGTATATCCCGGGAGGAGCTTGTTTTTATGTTCTTCGCTAAGAGCTATGAGTTGATCAAATAGAGCCTGAGTGTTTTCCACTGTGCGCTGGATCTGACTGCGGAAATATAGTTTCAGGTCAACTAAAACCTGGTCGTTACGCGAGCGTCCGCTGTGAATCTTTTTACCTGCTTCTCCGATGCGTTTGGTGAGGAGTAATTCTACCTGTGAATGTACGTCTTCAACGCCTTCTTCTATGAAGAATTTGCCTTCTGCAATTTCTTTGTAAATATTTTTCAGTTCTTTCTGAACAATACTTAAATCTTCTTTATCAAGCAAATTGATGCTTTCCAGCATTCTGGTGTGAGCCAGTGATCCAAGTACATCAAAGGCTGCCATTTCTACATCTAATTCACGGTCCTTCCCTACAGTAAAGGTTTCTACTGATTTTTCTACCTGCTTATCTTTTTGCCAAAGTTTCATTTAATTTACGATTTACGATTTTTGATTTACGATTTGCCGGATGCGTAAAAACGCTCATTTACCATTTGGCCAATAAGTAAACAAAATGTCTAAATTACGATTGAGCCAATGACTTACGTAAAGTTGTTAATGATGCTACAATTATAGAAAGAAGTTCGTTAGCATCTTTCCATAATTCAGTAATTGTTTCTTTTTTATCTGGGTTAAATTCAACTAACAACTTTAAGAAGAACATCGATTCATCGAGCTCCTCCTCTACAATTTTAAGTTTATTAATGAAATCAGCTTTTGATTTTGCTCTGCAAGCAGCCCGGTAATTAGCGCCAACCGAGCTGGAACACCTAACTATCTGATTTGAATAATTTTTATTGATGACGTTAAATGGCAAAGACAGAATTAATTTCCCAATTTCTATGGAAAATGTTTTTGTTCTTTTTTTAAGTATTTCTTTGTCCATCAGCTTTTGGATGAGAATCGTATTGAACGTTGTATTTTAGTCGATTTGAATCGTAAATCAAGAATCGTAATTCGTAAATTAAAGTAATTTTTCCAGCATTCTTACATACAGCTCAATCCCCTCACGAATTTCACTTACATAAATGAATTCATCAGCCATATGCGATCGGGCACTATCGCCGGGACCAATCTTGACCGATGTAATATCAAGCAAAGCCTGATCACTTGTAGTAGGAGAACCGTAGGTTTTCCTACCTAAGGCTAATCCCGCTTTAACAAAGGGGTGTTCTTTACTTATAGAAGAAGGTTTTAGTCTTGTCGAGCGGGGAGTTACATCACAGTCGACATGTTGTTTTATAATATCAACCACTTCTTCATTCCGGTAGGCATCAGTAACACGAACATCAACAGTAAAATCGCATTGTGCAGGAACCACATTATGCTGAGACCCTGAATTGATAACAGTTACCGACATTTTTATTGGTCCGAATACTTCTGATTCTTTCGGGAACTTAAACGAACGGAACCACTCAATATCTTTTACTGCTTTATAAATGGCATTTTCACCTTCTTCTCTGGCAGCATGCCCAGCTTTTCCATGAGCAACGCAATCAAGCACCATGAGTCCTTTCTCGGCAATAGCCAGATCCATTAAAGTTGGTTCGCCTACAATTGCGAAATCCAGAGAACCTAAATCGGGAATGAGAGATTCTATTCCATTTTTTCCTGAGATCTCTTCTTCTGCGGTTGCAGCAATACAAAGATTATAGTTAAGATTTTGATGGCTGTAAAAGTGGCGAAAAGCGGCAATTAATGATACAAGGCATCCGCCTGCATCATTGCTCCCCAATCCATATAGCTTTCCATCTTCAACATCAGGAGAAAAAGGATCACGAGTATAGCCAGAGTTGGGCTTTACCGTATCGTGGTGTGAGTTTAATAAAATTGTAGGTTTTTCCGGATCGTAAAATTGGTTTACACTCCAGATATTATTTTGCTTTCTTTTGGGATTGAGGTTGTGTTGAGCAAAAAAGTATTCAAGAGCATCTGCAGTTTTATCTTCTTCTCTGCTTAAAGAGGGAATGCTAATTATCTTCTTTAATAAATCAATACTTTCTTCAGCAAGCTTCTCAATCATTACAATTATTTCTCTGTGTATAGTCCGCCTGCTTTTAGCGCAGAAAGCTTAATTCCTTTGATCAATGCGGAGCTAAATCCCTGGTGCTCCATTTCATTTAATCCTGCAATGGTGCAGCCTTTAGGGGATGTAACTTTATCAATCTCATGCTCAGGGTGACTTCCATTAACTAATAGTAAGTCGGCAGCGCCTTTAGCAGTTTGTACAGCCATTTTCAAAGCGTCCTCAGCATGGAACCCTATTTCAACTCCACCCTGAGACGCTGCCCTTATTGCCCGTAAAAAGAAAGCAATTCCGCAGGCACATAAAGCTGTTGCAGACGACATTAAATCTTCATGTATCTGAACTACAGAACCCACCGTTTCAAATAGCTTTTCAGTGAGATTTAAATTTTCTTTCCTTGCACTATCAGTAGTAATACAGGTCATAGATTGACCGATTGAAATTGCAGTGTTAGGCATAGCGCGGACAACTTGTATATTTTCGCTTAATTTCGCTTTAATATCTTTACAGGTAACGCCTGTTATTACAGAAATAATCAGATGTTTTTCCGGATTAATCGCCCCCTGAATTTCTGCGAGAAGTGTATTTAACTGTTGAGGAAGAACTGCCAGAACAACAATTGAAGCATTGTTTGCCGCTTCAAAATTGTTAGTCGATGTTTGGTAACCTTCCTCAGCTTGTTTGGATAAACTGTTGATACTTCTTCTTGTCAATATGATTTGTGAAGGGAGATAGGTGTTAGATTTTACCAGACCATCCGCAAAAGCCAGGCCCATGTTTCCGCTTCCAAGTATGGCGATATTTCCGTTATTTTCCATGTTATGCAAATAGTCGTGTTCCGAATAATTGTTCATTTAATAGGGCAAGCTCATCAGATTTGCCTATGTAAACTTCATTAACCCCAGTGTTAATAGCTTTAAAAGCGTTTTCAAGTTTTGGCAGCATGCCACCTGCAATAATGTTATCTGCTTTAAGCTTTTCAAATTCAGATGAACTGATCTGTCTTATAACCGACTCATCATCATTTACATCGGTTAGTACCCCTTTTTTTTCAAAGCAATATACGAGACTAACCTTATATATAGATGACATTGCCATCGCGATGGCTGAAGCGATCGTGTCGGCATTGGTATTCAAAAGCTGACCTTCACCATCGTGAGTGATTGCAGAAAAAACTGGAATTAAGCCAGTTTCGAGTAAGGCCCTTAACTTATCCTTTGCTACTGAACCTTCGTGCAAATCGCCAACAAATCCGTAATCAATATCTTTCACTGGCCGCCTGTTTGCACGAATTAAGTTTGCATCTGCTCCTGTTAGACCAATAGCATTACATTCGAAGCGTTGAAGTTGAGCAACAATGTTTTTATTGATTAAACCTGCATAAACCATGGTTACAATACGCAATGTTTCTATGTCGGTAATTCTGCGACCATCCACCATTTTGGGTTCTACACCCATAGAGTGCGAAAGGTCCGTTGCCAGTTTGCCGCCTCCGTGAATAAGAATTTTATGACCTTCCAGTCCGGCGAAATCGTTCAGGAAGTTGTATAAGTTCTCTGAATTGTCGATTACGTTGCCACCTATTTTAATTACATAAAGCGGTTTCATTACAATTCTTCCAATATACTCTTTAATACAACCTGAGCTGCCCACACCCTATTACCGGCTTCCTTTATCACCAAAGAATCTTCGCTATCCAAAATATCAGAAGCTAATTCCAGATCCCGGCGAACAGGAAGGCAATGCATCACTTTCCCTTTGTTCGTGATTTTGAGTTTTTCCTGCGACATCATCCAGCCTTCTCCATCACTTAAAATTTTCCCGTAATCGCGATAGCTCGACCAGTTTTTTACGTAAATAAAATCTGCTCCTGCTAAGGCTTCATCCTGATTGTAAGTGATTTTTGCACCTGGAGTGAAATTTTCTGCCAGTTCATAGCCTTCCGGATGAGTGATAACAAAATCAATCATTCCCTCCTGCTGAGCTTTGCACATCCATTCTGCAAACGAGTTTGGCACTGCCTGAGGAAGCGCCTTAACATGCGGAGCCCAGGTTAGAACAACCTTGGGTCTCGCCGTTTTTTTATGTTCTTCTATAGTGATTAAGTCTGCTAAGCTTTGTAAGGGGTGACGAGTTGCACTTTCTAAACTCACAACTGGTATGCCGCTGTATTTGATGAATTTGTTAAAGATATCCTCGCTGTAATCCTCTTCCTTGTCTTTTAAACTTGGAAAAGAACGGATACCCAAAACATCGCAATATTCTCCCATAACACCAGCTGCTTCACGAATATGTTCCACTGTAGTTCCATTCATTACAACACCGTCACGGGTTTCCAGGGCCCAGCCTTCCTTGTCAATATTCATTACAATAGCATTCATGCCCAAGTTAAGCGCCGCTTTCTGAGTGCTTAAACGGGTACGCAGACTCGGATTAAGGAAAATTAACCCGATGGTTCTATTTTTTCCAAGTTCCTGATGAGCGAAAGGATTTGCTTTAAGTTCCAACGCTCCTTTTACAATGGCAGGAACATTGGCAACATCATGTACAGACGTGAATAACTTCATTTTAATAATTACTATGCGGTTACAGCCGCAGATGTCATAATGGTACTGAAAGCTTCGAGAAAACGATCTGCATGAGCTTTACTTAAATTAAGAGCGGGTAATAAGCGAATCACATTTGGCTTAGCCTCTCCGGTGAAAATATGATGTTTGAATAAAAGATCCTTTTTTACGTGACTTAATTCTTCCGGCAATTCAATTCCAATCATCAATCCCCGACCCCGTACCTCTTTAATTCTGTCGAATTTTTTTAACTCATTCAATAAATAGGTTCCAACTTCGGCGGCATTTTGCATCAGATTGTCTTGTTCAATAACTTCCAGAACTGCTAAACCGGCTGCGCAAGCCAAATGGTTTCCCCCGAAAGTAGTACCCAGCATATAATGCCATGCCTTAAACTTCGGAGATATTGATATTCCGCCTATTGGAAAACCGTTGCCCATTCCTTTTGCCATGGTGTAAATATCTGCATCTACCCCGGCAAAATCCTGAGAATAGAATTTTCCACTTCTGCCATATCCGCATTGAACGGAATCAGCAATAAAAACCGAGTTATATTTATCGCAAAGCGAACGGATTTTTTGAAGAAAGCTCTCTGTTGCCACTTTTATTCCGCCAACGCCCTGAATCCCTTCGATGATTACTGCACAGATCTCATTTCCAGATTCAGAGAAAGCTCGTTCTAATGCCGCTTCATCATTGTGAGGAAGGAAAATAACGTTGTCGGTTTGGTTAACCGGCGCTACCAGCTTTGGATTATCAGTAACTGAAACTGCAAGAGATGTCCGGCCATGAAATGCTCCGGTGAAAGAAATTATCTTTTTACGCTCATTATAAAATGACGCCAGCTTTAACGCATTTTCAACTGCTTCAGCACCTGAGCTAATTAAAAATAGCTGGTAATCTTCCCTTCCGGAAACTTTACCTAGCTTTTCTGCTAATTCCGCCTGTAAGGGAATTTCAATAGAATTAGAATAAAACCCAAGTTTATTTAGTTGTTCAGTTAGCCGGTTGACGTAATGCGGATGAGTGTGTCCGATAGATATTACAGCATGACCACCATATAAATCCAGGTATTCCTGGCCATTTTTATCCCAGACAAGACTTCCTTCTCCTTTAATAATCTCTATATTATTGATAGGATATACGTCGAATAATTTCATTTTACCAGGGTTAAAGGTGAAAGCTAAAAGCATAAAACTCCTAGCCGCATATAGACTTAATTAAGCCATAAGCATTGCTTTCACCTGATTTACTTCATTGTTTATATTTATATATAGCTCTTCAGGTATTTAATTTAAATCTTTGGAAAACAAACACCAATATTCCACTCATCAAATTCGTAAAATCCTTTTCAGCATGCTTTCCCAGCCTTCAATAATATCATCGGAATAGAATAAGCAGTTCTTTTTGAAAACGTATCATGCCGAGCTTTATGCTTTCACCTTTCTGCTCAAAACGCTGCTGCCTTCAACTTCAATCCCGCTCTTTCGTCTAGTCCGAACATTAGGTTCATATTTTGAACAGCTTGTCCGGATGCTCCTTTTAATAAATTATCAATGATACTTAGTATCATGACTTTGTTTCCATGTTTCTCGACATGAATCAGGCATTTGTTTGTATTGACTACCTGTTTCAAATCGATGTTTTTTTTACTGACATGTGTAAACTCATGTTCAGCATAATATTGTTGATATAGATCGTCCAATGCTTCCTGGCTCAGATCACATTCAGTGTATATAGACGCCATTATTCCTCTTGGGAAATCTCCCCGGTATGGAATGAAATTTAATCCCTCAGATCCTAGAGGAGAACCCGCTTTTTGCAAAGATTCAGTTATTTCCTTTAAATGCTGATGGCCGAAAGCTTTATAAACTGAAAGGTTATTATTTCTCCAGCTAAAATGTGATGTTGCAGATAAGCCCTGACCTGCTCCGGTTGAACCTGTAGTTGCAGAAATGTGAACTTCATTTTTTAACAAGCCTGCTTTAGCCAGTGGCAATAAGGCTAATTGGATACATGTTGCAAAACATCCGGGGTTTGCTATGTTTTTAGCAGATTTAATCGTTTCCTTATTAAGCTCAGGAAGGCCGTAGATGAACTGCCTGGAACCGAGTTGCGCGCTTTTCGTTAAACGAAAATCCTGACTCAGATCGATGATTTTAATTCCATTGTCTACAGGATTTGCGTCTAAAAATTTCTTTGCATCTCCATGTCCTACACATAAGAACAAAACATCAATATCCTGGGAAAGCTCTCCGGTAAATTTTAGATCTGTATCACCTATTAAGTCGGTATGAACATCATAAATGTAATTGCCGGCGTTGCTGTTGCTATGAATAAAGGTAATATCAACATCAGGGTGATTTATGAGGATTCGAAGCAGTTCTCCTCCTGTATATCCGGCGCCGCCAACAACACCTGCCTTAATTTTCATTCGTTTTGATTTATTTTTAATAGTAGTGAAATGATCGAGATAATTTTGCTCTGCCTTTGTTATTTAGAGTTCACAAGTGCTGCCGAGTCCTGATTAACTTTATGGTAAATTTTTACCTGGTTGCCGAAAATTTTAGAAAAGCCTTTTACATCTTCTCCGGTATAACCTTCATTCATTTCACCGTAGCTTCCAAACTTACTTGACATTAAATCATGTTCTGACTCAATTCCGATAATCTGAAAACGATAAGGCATTAATTGAATAAAGACTTTACCAGAAACTGTTTTCTGAGTATCAGTAAAGAAAGCCTCAATATTACGCATAACCGGATCATGGAACTGCCCTTCGTGCATCCAGTTACCATAAAACATTGCCAACTGGTCCTTCCAGCTTAACTGCCATTTAGTAAGCGTATGTTTTTCTAAAGTATGGTGAGCTTTTATGATAACCATTGGTGCCGCAGCTTCGAATCCTACCCGACCTTTAATGCCGATAATAGTATCACCAATATGTATATCACGGCCAATTCCGTAAGGGCCCGTCAAAGCCTGTAAAGCCTGAATGGCCTCAACAGGATGATTGTATTGCTGACCATTGATGGCAATAAGTTCCCCCTTTTTAAATTCAAGTTCAACCTGCTCCGTATCCGTTTTAGTTACCTGGGTAGGCCATGCTTCTTCGGGTAAAATTCCTTTTGAAGAAAGCGTTTCTTTTCCTCCTACAGAAGTTCCCCAGATACCTTTGTTAATAGAATACTGGGCTTTTTCGAAATTAAATTCAACGCCATGTTTCTTTAAATACTTGATTTCTGCCTCGCGGGATAATTTTAAATCGCGAATAGGAGTAATGATCCCCACTTCAGGGCAAAGGATATTAAATATCATATCAAAACGTACCTGATCATTTCCAGCTCCGGTTGAACCATGAGCAACAAAATCGGCACCAATTTCTTTTGCATATTCAGCAATGGCAGTAGCCTGGGTAACGCGTTCTGCACTCACTGAAAGCGGATAGGTGTTGTTTTTCAATACGTTTCCATAAATCAGGAAACGGATAGAACTTTCGTAATAGCCTTTCACCGCATCTACCGCGTGATGAGATGTAACCCCTAATGAGTAGGCTCTTTTTTCAATCTGAACAAGTTCCTCTTTACTAAAACCACCTGTATCAACAATTACAGAGTGTACTTCAAGATCCAAGTCTCTAGTTAGGTAAATGGCACAATATGATGTATCTAAACCGCCGCTAAAGGCTAAAACAACTTTTTTCTTCATTATTTATTGGTGTAAGTATCAGGAACAAGATTAATATATGAAATAACGCTTTTTAGAGATTTTTTAATAGATTCCTCAATTCGCTCAAGTAAAGAAGCTTTATGAGTCATCTCTTTTTGTGCTTTTTCTGCAGCTTCTTCGGCATCTTTTTTCTTCTCAACCGGATCGTAAAGCATTGCTGTACAGAGACAGTTTTTACGTTCTTTCATGGTTAATATGTCGAAGTTGACGCAACTTTTGCAGCCGCTCCAGAAATTTTCGTCTTTGGTAAGCTCAGAATAGGTTACCGGTTCGTAGCCTAATTCAGAATTTATCTTCATTACCGCCAAGCCGGTAGTTAAGCCGAATATCTTTGCATCAGGATATTTTTCCCTTGACAGATTGAAGATTCTTTTTTTAATTGCTTTGGCTAGTCCTGCTTTGCGGTAAATGGGATTCACTATTAAGCCAGAGTTAGCTACAAATTCGCCATCCCAGGTTTCGATATAGCAAAACCCCGCCCACGTGCCATCCTTATGCAAAGCAATAACCGCTTTCCCTTCACACATTTTGTTGCCCACATAGTCTGGACTTCTTTTTGCGATACCGGTTCCACGAGCTTTAGCTGATTCGGCCATTTCATCACAAATCTGTTGCGCATATTTGATATGGGCTTCAGATGCTACTACTATAGAGAAATCGTTTTCGTTCATTTTATTAAAAAAATCCGCTTTACGGATAAAAAAGCATTAAGCTTTTACAGTTTTAAAGAAAATTTGTTGTTTATCTATTCCGATTATTCGGAACCAGGTAGAGAGTTGGAAATCAAACCCTGGGCATGAACGGTCGTCGGTGCCTTAAAACCAAACGTTCAGTAGTGTTTTTCTCACGTACCATACAGCTCACATACCCATTTTTGTATGGAGTGGAAGTTGTAGTTATGTAGTTTGATACGTTCATTTCTATGCTTTGACTTACAGTGTATTAAAAGGTTTAAAGCATGCAAAAGTATCGAATAAAAGTTAAGTTACATAATAGGTAATGTAAATTTAATGTATGTTTTCCAGTAACAGAGATAATGCCTGTGAAAAAGGAAGGAATTACTCATTCAGTTAAGGTGTAACTTGCTGAATGAGTGGTCTTTAGAATGGCAAATCGTCAGAGCCATCTTCGTGAAAATCAACCATTTGTTCTTCGTTTTTTACGGAATTTTGGTTGTTTGAATTTTGGGTATTGCCATTGCTGTATTCGTTTTCATTTTTACGACCAAGCATTGTGAAGTTTTCTGCTACAATTTCGGTAACATATCTTTTATTTCCTTCTTTATCTTCATAGGTTCTGCTACGGAGTTTTCCTTCAATATAAACTTGTTTTCCTTTTTGAAGAAATTTAGCAGCTACATCTGCAAGTCCGCGCCACATAACAATATTGTGCCATTCTGTTTGTTCAACCTTTTTGCCGTCTTTATTATAGGTTTCGGAGGTGGCTAAAGGGAAATTAACTAAAGTAGCACCGCCTTCAAGATGACGGACTTCAGGGTCCTTACCTAAATGTCCAATTAAAATAACTTTGTTAACTCCTGACATGAAAATAATTTTATAAGTAAATCAGGTTTCAAGGTAGGAATTTTTTCAGGAAAGCAAAAATTAATTTTGGCTGGGCAAGCTTATCCAAAGTACTAAAATCCGTATAAAACCAGTTATTATCTGCAAAGTTGATACCCTTCTTTACCTTGTCAATTATTATAAATTGGGCGTGTATCTTTTGATGACTTAACAGGTGTTTAATCGGGCCTTCCACGGATTTAATTTCAACACTTCCAAAGTGCTTCTGAAATTCACCATCTGTAACTATATCTGACGCATTCTTCAGATCTTCAGTTTCTATTAGGGGAAATTCATGCAGGTTTTGCCAGATATCATTCGGCCCTCTTTTGTTCATTAATATTTTTTCGTCCTTTATAAAAACGATGTAATTAAAATAACGATTCCGAACAGCTGTCTTTTTTAATTTTACAGGAAGTGTATCAGTCAGATTGTATTTATAAGCATGGCAGCTATTCTGTAAGGGGCAATTTGAACAAAGGGGTTTTTTCGGCTTGCACTGTAACGACCCAAACTCCATTAATGCCTGGTTGCTCAATGCTGGATTTGCATCATCAATAACTTCATTTGCTATTTTGGTGAAGGTTTTTTTAGCTTTTGACGTGTTGATTGGTTCAGCAATTCCAAAATATCTGGCCAGAACCCGGAACACATTCCCGTCAACCACTGCTTTAACCTCATTAGCTGCAAATGAGGAAATTGCTGCAGCAGTATATTCTCCAATCCCTTTTAGTTTAATAAGTTCATCGTATGTTTTAGGAAAATAACCTGCATGATCTTCCATGACAATTTGTGCGGTGCGATGCATGTTTCTTCCGCGTGAGTAATATCCTAAGCCTTGCCACAAATTTAAAATTTCATCTTCGCTGGCAGATGCGAAATCAGATACTTCAGGGTATTTTTCAGCAAAGCGATAGAAGTAAGGTAAGCCCTGATCTACACGGGTTTGCTGTAAAATAACTTCAGATAGCCAAATGATATATGGGTCTGTTGTTTTTCTCCAGGGCAAGTCACGTTTATGGATATTATACCACTCAATAACCTCTCTAATAAAACTCATTTAGCAATCTGTTAAAACAATTTTGCAAAGGTAATTACGTATAAATACAATGTTGCAGGAATAATTTTTTGTTTTATTTCATGAATTCGATTTAAAGCAATACTTTTGCAACCCCAAAACAATTAAGTGTTTACGAATAAAGTTTAATTAATTTAGACATGACTAAAGCAGAAATTATCGCAGAGATATCTAGTAAGACTGGAATTGAGAAGTTAGATGTACAAGAAGCGGTAGAAGCGTTTTTTAAAGTGGTGAAAACCTCAATGGTAGAAGGTGAAAATGTGTATGTAAGAGGTTTTGGGAGCTTTGTAGTGAAAAAGAGAGCGACAAAAACAGCACGTAACATTTCAAAAAACACGGCCATTATTATCCCGGAACATTTCGTTCCAAGTTTCAAGCCTGCTAAAGTGTTTGTTGAAAAAGTTAAAAACGGTAATGTTACAAAGTTAGAAGCAGCAGCTAAAGAAGCGGCTGGTGCAGAAGCTTAATATCAAATGAACAGAAAGCAAATAGCGGTTATCGGATTAGTAGTTGTGCTAATGGGGCTTTTGCTTTCTTTAGATATTAAGGGATTAGTTAAAGAAGAAGATCATTCCGCTGAAGTTGGAGAAACAAAAGCTTCAGTTTTAACAATCGAATCCGCTTCCGAAACGGGTAAACAAAGTCTTAATGCTAATTTAGCGCAGCAAATCAGTGATCTTGAAAATCAGCTAAAATCAGCTGATGCTACCGAAAAATTAAATTTGCAAAAGCAACTTGCAGCAAAGTGGGATGATGTAAATCAGCCTGCGCCGGGTGCTTTTTATTTTGAATTGCTTGCTAAGGCTGGCAACAATTATTCTGATTGGATAAAGGCAGGAGATCTGTTTACTGACGCCTATCAATCAGAAAAAGATAGCTTGATACAACCTGCCCTGGTGCAGAAAGCTATAGAATCGTATCAAAAAGCCCTGGAATTACAATCGGGAAGCTTAGATGCTAAAACGGGTTTGGGGGTTGCTTATGTAAGCGGAACACCAAATCCAATGCAGGGAATCACGCTTCTTTTAGAAGTTGTTAAGCAGGATCCCAAAAACGTTAAGGCCAATTTAAATTTGGGATTATTCTCAATTAAGTCTGGCCAATTTGATAAAGCAGTCAACAGATTCAAAACAGTAATTGAGGTAAAACCTACGCCAGACGCATGGTTTTATTTGGCCTCGGCCTACGAAAATCTCGGACAAAAAGGTGAAGCAATAACTGCTTATGAAAAAAGTAAGGAGCTCGCAGCTGACCCGAATCTGACCAGGTATGTTGACGGTAAAATTCAAGAATTAAAGAAATAATCAAATAAAACATTTTAAAAACTAAAAGCTATGCCAAGCGGTAAAAAAAGAAAAAGACATAAAATGGCTACTCACAAACGTAAAAAGCGTTTAAGAAAAAATAGACATAAGAAAAAATAGTTTATTAGTCGTTAGGCATTAGTTAATTGGTTCTATACTAGTTAACTAATGTGCTATGCACTAATTAACTTTATTACCTCCACGCTTCGCGATAGGAGGTTCTTGTGTTATTATTCATTTTTTCGTGTTGTACCCGGGCGGCACCACCGCCATAAAAGAATAGCTGTTGGTAAAAGAATTAATCATCAATTCAACCCCCAACGGGGTGACTATAGCTTTACTGCAGGATAAGCAACTCGTAGAACTCAACACTGAGCACATTAACAACAATTATGCTGTTGGTGATATTTACCTTGGGCGGATAAAAAAGATCATGCCTGGGCTAAATGCTGCTTTTGTGGATGTTGGATATGAAAAAGATGCTTTTTTGCATTATCTTGACCTGGGGCCTCAGGTACAGTCGCTTGTAAAGCTGACTAAGATTGTAAAGAATGGCAGTTACAAAGAGAAACTGCTAAATAGTTTTAAGCTGGAAGAGGACATAAACAAATCCGGCAAAATTTCCGAGATCCTGAATCGCAATATGTTATTGCCGGTTCAGATCGCTAAAGAACCAATTTCAACAAAGGGCCCGCGACTAAGCTCCGATCTTTCTATAGCAGGAAGGTTTGTTGTATTAGTGCCTTTTTCTGATGTAATTTCTATTTCGAAAAAAATAAAAAATAATAGCGAAAGAAATCGTCTTAAAAAGATTGTTGAAAGCATTAAACCAAAAAACTTTGGTGTTATTATTCGTACTGTTTCTGAAGGGAAAGGGGTTGCTGAATTACAAAAAGACTTACTCGATCTGATTGCAAAGTGGGAATCCTTTACAAGCAGACTTCCGTTAACGGAGCCTTCTAAAAAGATTTTAGGTGAAATGGGAAGAGCTTCAACCATTTTACGTGATCTGCTTAATGCTGATTTTACAAATATCCATGTAAATGATGCTTCTATTTACGAAGAAGTGCGCTCTTATATTCAAGGGATTTCACCTGAGTTAGAACGCATAGTAAAGTTCTATAAACAGCGCGAACCGATATTTGAGCATTTTGGAGTTGACAAACAGATCAAAGGGGCATTTGGTAAAACCGTAAACCTGCCAGGTGGCGCGTATTTGGTTGTAGAACATACAGAAGCTTTACACGTAATTGATGTAAACAGCGGTAATCGTACTGCACATCCGGAGAATCAGGAAGAAAACGCTTTTCAGGTAAATAAGGAGGCGGCTAAAGAAATTGCCAGGCAATTACGCTTGCGAGATATGGGGGGAATTGTAGTGATCGATTTTATCGATATGCATAAACCTACCAATCGGAAAGAATTGTTCGAGTATTTAAGGGAGCAAATGACACTTGATCGTGCCAAGCATACTATTTTGCCCCCTAGTAAATTTGGCCTTGTTCAAATAACCAGACAAAGAGTTCGTCCGGAGATGAATATCGTGACGAATGAAAAATGTCCTGCTTGCGACGGCACAGGTGAAATTAAGGCCAGCATAATTCTGATGGATGACATTGAAAATAATCTCAATTATATCCTTAATGAGCAGAATGAAAAAAATATTACGCTTTGCGTGCATCCCTATATCGAAGCATATATTAAAAAAGGAATTTATTCACGCCAGTGGAAATGGTTCTTTAATTTTAGTAAATGGATCAAAGTAAAAGGGGAACCTTCTTACTATCTGACAGAATTTCACTTCCTCAATTCTAAGGACGAAGAAATCAAGTTATAGACACAAATTTTTAATGTGCAGATGTGCTGATATAGCCATCTGTACATTTCTTTTTCATCTCCACTTTTATATCTGCACATTTGCACATCCTTTTCATTTGCATATAAAATAATGGCTAAAACCAGATCAGCATATTTTTGTCAGAGTTGCGGTTACGAATCAGCAAAATGGCTTGGAAAATGCCCGTCTTGCAATCAATGGAATAGTTTTGTTGAAGAAGTTATTCAAAAGTCTAATAGTTCTGTTCCGGAATGGAAGACTGGTCAGGGGAACTCAAGAATCGCAAAGCCTTCTGCAATTGATGAAATAGTATTTGCCGAAGAAAGTCGTTTGATCACCCCTGATACGGAGTTCAATCGTGTTCTTGGCGGTGGCATTGTCCCCGGGTCTTTAGTGCTTATAGGAGGTGAACCAGGTATTGGGAAATCCACTTTGATGCTGCAATTAGCGTTAAATCTTCCTGATATGAAAATCTTGTATGTTTCCGGAGAGGAAAGCGAGCAGCAGATTAAGATGCGAGCAGAACGACTTGCACCATTATCCAAAAGAAAGGGCGGCGAATGCTATATTCTTACAGAAACCTCCACGCAGAATATTTTTAAGCAGATTGAACTCCTAGCGCCACAGGCTGTAATAATCGATTCTATACAAACTCTTCATTCGGCACACATTGAGTCCACTCCTGGAAGTGTGTCACAAGTGCGTGAATGCACCGCAGAATTACTTCGCTTCGCCAAAGAGAGTTCTACCCCTGTTTTTCTTATAGGTCATATAACGAAAGACGGAGCCATTGCGGGCCCTAAAATTTTGGAGCATATGGTTGATACCGTTTTGCAGTTTGAAGGCGACAGGCACCATGTGTACAGGATTTTAAGAGCAATTAAAAATCGCTTCGGATCTGCATCAGAACTCGGGATTTATGAAATGCAGGGAAGTGGCCTGCGTGAAGTTTCTAACCCTTCAGAGATCCTGCTTTCTCAAAGGGATGAAGAATTAAGTGGAATTACTATTTCAGCCATGCTGGAAGGTGCAAGGCCTATGCTTATTGAAACGCAGGCCTTAGTGAGTGTTTCGGCTTATGGAACTCCTCAACGTTCGGCAACTGGTTTCGACACGAAAAGGATGAATATGCTTTTGGCTGTTCTTGAAAAGCGTTGCGGCTTTCGTTTAAGCGCCCAGGATGTTTTCTTAAATATTGCCGGCGGACTTAAAGTTGAAGATCCGGCCATAGATTTAGCGGTGGTGGTTGCAATTATTTCCTCACACGAAGATATTTCGGTTTCAACTAAAGTTTGCTTTGCTGCAGAGGTGGGCTTGTCTGGTGAGATAAGAGCTGTGAATCGGATTGAGCAGCGTATTGCTGAGGCAGAAAAGTTGGGATTTGAAAAGATATATATATCCAAATACAATCAAAAAGGCCTTGATATAAAACGTTATTCTATCGAAATAAACAGTGTTTCGAAAATAGAAGAGGTGTTTAGTTCCTTGTTTGGTTAATTGTCCTAAAATAAACCAATGTTTATATCGGGAAACTGCTGCTGCTAACCTTCGAACTCCCAATAGAATTAAAGGACATTCAAGGCTATGGGAGCATTCCCATATATTGGGAACGTTTCCAAATTACTTGCTTGTGTTTCAAATTGCACAATCTGGTTCAACCTTATAGATTTGCGAGGATGATTCTTCGGGAGCCTTGTGGCAATGCCGGGGGTGCAAAGGATTTTATTGTGGAGGACTGTACTGCGGAATAGAAGAATCTGCCCGAGGATATGTTAAGTCATATATATTGATAGATGCGAAGTAGTCTTGTATGTTTAATTCTAGTGCAAATTTCTATATTATTAGAAGTGTATAGTTTAAAGAAAGCTGTTCCTTTATGCCAGCGGTCGTTTAATTTAAAAAAAATATTCGGATATCAGTTTCCATCAGTTATGCTTTTGGTGATAACAATGACAACATTTATAAAAAACTGGGAGTTGTCTTTTGATGAGGGGCTGATAGTTGGTTTAATTATTTTAATAATCCAAAAAAGTACGGTTTATTTTATAGCCAAAATTAAAGGCTCTACAGAATAACTTTGATAAAGAGAATTAACTGGCTTTGTTTTCTGATCTCCATTGGCAATTTGTGAAGCGATATTGAATCACTAACTACATGCGTTTTTTAAGAGAATCTGTAATAGGCAGGCTATTAAGGGGATTATTAATTGTAGCAGTTTAAGATTAAAACGCGCAGATCCTAATTTAATAAAAACATGTGAATTAAAGCCGGCTCAAGATAACCGGCTTCAATTTCTATTTACTCAAGTACATCGATTTCTCTTTGTACAATTTTACAAAGTAAGGGTCTTCCAAATCTTTGATAAATCTGATTGCTTCACCAGTCGATTTCATCTCAGGGCCCAATTGCTTTTCAACTTCAGGGAACTTATCGAATGAGAAAACGGGTTCTTTGATGGCATAACCAACCAGTTTTCTTTCAATAGTGAAGTCTTTAAGTTTATTTACTTCAAGCATTACTTTGGCAGCAATGTTAATATAAGGAACGTCGTAGGCTTTGGCGATAAAAGGAACAGTACGAGAAGCCCTTGGATTAGCCTCAATAACGTAAACTTTTTCGTCTTTTATTGCAAACTGAATGTTTAGTAATCCTCTTACATTTAAGGCTTTGGCCAGCTTCACGGTATATTCTTCCATTTGGCTGATAACATTTGGCGACAGATCGAAGGGAGGAAGCACTGCGCTGGAATCACCAGAGTGAATACCCGCCGGTTCAATATGTTCCATTAATCCAACAATATGCACATCATCGCCATCAGAAATGGAATCCGATTCTGCTTCAGCAGCCCGATCCAAAAAGTGATCAATTAATACACGGTTTCCCGGAAGATCTCCAAGAAGTTTGACAACTGCATTTTCAAGATCTTCATCGTTGATTACGATGCTCATCCCTTGTCCACCAATTACATAACTTGGGCGAACCAGAACAGGATAGCCTACTTTTTTAGCTACTACCAGGGCTTCTTCTGCATCTTCGGCAACTCCATAATTCGGATAAGGAATTTCAAGATCTTTTAACAGATCCGAGAATCTGCCGCGATCTTCGGCGATATCCATGTTGTCATAAGAGGTGCCAATTATTTTAATTCCGAATTGATGAAGCTTTTCAGCCATTTTAAGAGCTGTCTGCCCCCCAAGCTGAACAATTACTCCTTCGGGCTTTTCAAGCTCTATAATCTCCCGAACGTGTTCCCAGAAAACCGGCTCAAAGTATAATTTGTCTGCCATGTTGAAATCTGTTGAAACGGTTTCAGGGTTGCAGTTAATCATAATTGATTCAAATCCGCTTTCTTTAGCAGCAATTAAGCCATGAACGCAGGAGTAGTCGAACTCAATACCTTGTCCGATGCGGTTCGGCCCGGAACCTAATACGATGATTTTTTTCTTATCACTTGGTGTCGACTCGTTTTCATCTTCGAAGGTTGAATAGTAATAAGGAGTTTGTGCAGGGAATTCAGCCGCACATGTGTCTACCATTTTATAAACACGTTTAATGCCTAATTCTTTTCTGCGGTCATAAACCTCATCTTCAGTAACATTGCCTAACAGCCATGCGATCTGTATGTCGGAAAACCCTTTTTGTTTAAGAGTGAAAAAGAATTCCTTTGGTATGTTTGTTAATGAATAACGTTTAAGTTCTTGCTCAAGCTGTACAAGATCATGAATCTGAACCAAAAACCACTTGTCAATTTTAGTTACTTTGCGAATTGATTCCAAAGGAACTCCAAGTGTCATAGCATCCTTTATGAGGAACAAACGATTCCAGCTTGGGTGCTCGAGGCCATACATGATTTCATCAAGATTGCGGTTCTGGCGGCCATCAGCACCCAAACCAGCTCTGCCTATTTCTAAACTCTGACAAGCCTTTTGCAGTGCTTCCACAAACGTACGTCCGATAGCCATTACCTCACCAACAGCTTTCATTTGAAGCCCTAGTTCCATATTGGCACCTTTAAACTTATCGAAATTCCAGCGTGGTATTTTTACGATAACGTAATCCAGTGTTGGCTCAAAATACGCTGATGTTGTTTTTGTAATCTGATTTTCAATTTCATCAAGATTATATCCAATAGCAAGTTTTGCTGCGATCTTTGCAATAGGGTAACCGGTAGCTTTTGAAGCTAGCGCTGATGAACGTGAAACGCGCGGATTAATCTCGATGGCTATGATCGATTCATCATCAGGATTTACCGAAAACTGAACATTACAACCTCCTGCAAAATTACCTATCGCACGCATCATGGTAATTGCCTGATTACGCATGTCCTGGTAACAGCGGTCGCTTAAAGTCATTGCCGGGGCAACGGTTATTGAGTCTCCGGTATGGATACCCATCGGGTCAAAGTTTTCGATGGAGCAAATGATAATTACGTTGTCTTTACTATCGCGGAGCAGCTCAAGCTCATATTCCTTCCAGCCAATTACCGCTTTTTCAACTAAAACTTCATGTGTTGGGGATGCCTGTAAGCCGCGGCTTAAGGCTAAATCGAAATCTTCTTTTTTGTGTACAAAGCCGCCGCCAGAACCACCCATTGTGTAAGAAGGGCGAATAACTAAAGGAAATCCGATTTCCTGCGCAGCCTCTTTCCCTTCTAGAAAAGAATTTGCAATTTTTGATGGAGCTACACCAACACCAATATCAACCATTAGTTGGCGGAACTCTTCGCGGTTCTCAGTTTTCTCGATAGCTGCGATATCAACTCCAATTATACGAACTCCGTATTTTTCCCAAATACCACGCTCCTCGGCTTCTTTGGCAAGATTTAGAGCTGTTTGCCCTCCCATTGTAGGAAGAACTGCATCTATATGACGTTCCTGCAGTATTTTCTCAATGCTTTCGCAAGTGAGGGGCCACAAATAAACATTGTCTCCAATAACGTTATCAGTCATGATAGTAGCCGGATTGGAGTTTATGATAGAAACTTCAATTCCTTCATCTTTAAGTGATAGAGCTGCCTGAGAACCTGAATAATCAAATTCTACAGCCTGACCGATAATAATAGGTCCTGAACCGATAATTAATACTGATTTTATGGAAGTGTCTTTTGGCATTTTAGGGAGTGAAAAAATTGTAAGTCAAAATTTAAAAATGCGATTTTCAATAATTGCCGGGGAGCGCTTTGACACGAAAGTCCCGACCTGATTGTCGGGATGCAAAGGTATAAAAAAGAAGCTATTTTTACCTTAAATATTATCCAAAAAAATTCGGGGCCTATTTCCTGTTTATTGCGTTTTTAAATGTATAGGAAGAGTGTAAGAAAATCTGACCGGAATTCCATGTTGACGGCCGGGAATCCACGTTGGAGACTGCCTGACAATTCTTAAGGCCTCGGCTCCTGTGCCGGCTCCTAAATCCTTCAAAACTTTTAAGTTAGTTAAAGATCCATTCTGTTCTACTACGAATGATACTATTATTTTCCCACTTATCTTTTGGATAGAGGCTTCTCTCGGATATCTATAATTTCTGCCGATATATTGCAGGAATTTTTCTATTCCGCCTTTAAAGCTTGGCATTTCTTCAATTTTCGTGTATTTAACCGGAGCTTCATCATTCAACTTTGATTCTCCTTCAATAAACTTTCCATGGTCATATTGTTCTTCATATGAAGCATTCCTTTTTATAAAAGATCCTTTCCACGCTCCATGTTTTACGCTGTCAACATAACTGCCTTCCTCTATTAGATCACCTTCCTCTGCAAAAGTTTTATAATAGCCAGTTCCTTCTTTTACTAATTCAACTCCTGTAGAATCATAGTATGATATTATTTTGGAATTAATGCCTAATATATTGAGGTTGTTTTTAGCGGTCTCATTTACACTTGTTTTCTTTAATTGGCCATTGGGATAGTAGTTGTATACTGTTCCCCTGGTTTTACCTCTTGCGTATACCGCAATCTCTTCTTTTTTGCCATTAGGATAATAAGACGCCAGGCTTTCTTCAAAAATCAGTTTCGGATCAAAAGATGATAGTTTGCCTAATCTCTTTTTATTGCCGTTTTGATAATACTCATATAGATTATAAAAAGTTGAGCCAGAATCGGGTTCCTGTATTACCCGGATAAAATCTGCGCTGTCTTTCAATTTTACCTGACTCCCGTTATTCTTCAAAAAATACATGCTTTGCTTTTTTTGAGCAAAGCTCATTTCACACAGAAGAGAGAAGGTGATTAAACCAATTAAGGAAAAGCAATTCATAAGCAATTATTAAATCACCAAAATAGCCAAAAAAACCTTTTATCAGCATAACTGTTACACATCAAAATACACACAATTATGAAAAAGTTACTTTTAGGCTTAATGGCCCTTTCAATAATTACTGCTTGTGCCACTGTTCAGTCAATTGTCAGGTCTACATTACCTTATACCGCTACATTGATTATTCCCGCCGGGACAAGCTCCGGTAGCATGCGATCGGCTGTAAGCCCTGCCAGTAGTGCTGACCAGATTTTTGGAGGAAGTTCGAACTCTCAAATAAAAGAAGTGAGGATTGCCAATGCCAGAATAGAGGCAAGTAGCCCATCAAACCAGAATCTTGGAGTATTTAGTACCGTTAGATTATATCTTTCAAGAGGTGATGGTTCCGGGGAGGTTTTAGTTGCCAGTCGTAATGATATTTCTGCTAATGCGGGTTCAAGCATAGTTCTTGATATTGATAATTCACGATTTTTGGATGATATTATAAAGAGTTCTACAGCAAGAGTAAGAATGGAGTATGTTTTACGAAATTCATTAAATGCTGATGTAAGTGTAAAAGCCAGTTTAGGATTTACTTCTAATCCTGCAACCGCCCAATAAGCTTTATTTTTGAAGCAGAACCTTCTCAATTTTGGGAAGGTTTTTTTATACACATCATAACGCTAAATTTGTTGAGTGATATTCTGCCAATCTTCTTTCTGGCAACTCGTTTGGGAGCAGCTTTTACAAACTTCGGCGCTTGAGTGGGTTGGTACCATTACAGGTTTTTCCTGCGTCTACCTCGCTGCCAGGCAACATATCTTAAACTGGCCTGTTGCTATTCTCAGCATATTAGCCTATATGGTTTTATTTTATGAATATAAACTTTATGGTGATGCGGCTTTACAATTATATTTTCTTGGCGCAAGTATTTATGGCTGGTTTTATTGGTTAAAGCGCGAGCAGAGTGCAAAGCCAATTGTATCTTTAAATAGGATGGAATACGCAGGAATAATACTTTTAATAATTATTCTTTCGGTGTTACTGGGGATTTTTTTAGATAAGTTTACTGATACAGACGTTCCTTATATAGACGGTACCTGCACAGCTATAAGTTTTGTAGCTCAATTTTTAATGACTCGTAAGGTTTTGCAAAACTGGCTATTATGGATTATTGTGGATATATGCTATGTGCCCCTATACTTGTATAAAAATCTAGCCTTAACCGCTGTTTTGTATACCCTATTCCTCGCTTTGGCAATTATAGGTTTTCTTGACTGGCAACGTACATGGAAGCAATCAACCCAATAAAAAAAATCGCGGTAGTCGGACCGGAATCTACCGGCAAATCAACTCTATCACGTCAACTGGCAGAACATTATCATACTGTCTGGGTTCCTGAGTACGCTCGGGAATACTGCGAAAAATTGACGGAACCATGCACCTGGCTTGATGAAATTAATATGTTTAAAGGTCAGCTTGCTCTGGAGAATAGATTAATTGCTAAAGCAAACAAGCTTTTAATTTGCGATACAACCTTTATTACGGTAAAAATCTGGAGCGATTATATGTTTGGCAAGTCGCCGCAAGAAGTAGTGGAAGAGATTCCGAAGCATCCATACGATCTCTACCTTTTAATGGATATTGATTTACCCTGGCAGGATGATCCGCTTAGAGATTTTCCACATATGAGGGAATACTTCATGAAAGTATGGCATAAGGAATTAAAAAATTTGGATGCTAATTATGTTACTATATCTGGTACAAACAAGAGTAGATTCAGGAATGCGGTAAGCAGTATTGATAATTATTTGGCATGATCTGAATTAAGGGCTTATAGTATACCTGATTTTGCCAAATAAATATCTTCAGGGTTATTTTAGTATTGTTTAACAAAAATTAACATTTTAACTATGAACATTTAATGTATGTTTGTTACGAAAAGTAGTTTAAAAGTACCCGGAATTTTCTGTAACAATAATTTTATCCGAACATCTTAGATAAAAGCGGAAAAACCTAAAATATTGATTTTTAAGGTAGTAATTGCTTGAATTGAATTGACTTAGCTTTCTAAGTATACATACGTTCTTTTTAAATTAATGATTAAAAAAACCTTCCAGTGTTTGGGAGGTTTTTTTCGTTTATTCGCATTAGTTTTTTTACATAAAATTATGGAACTTCTTTCTAGTCCGGAAATCTGGATATCGCTTATAACCTTAACAGTTCTTGAGATTGTACTGGGAATAGATAATATTATATTTATTTCTATTTTATCAGGTAAACTGCCTCAACATCAACAAAAGAAGGCCCGACAATTAGGCCTGGCCCTGGCAATGATTACAAGGGTGCTTCTTCTGTTGTCATTAAGCTGGGTAATGAGCTTAACATCTCCTTTATTTAATCCGGCGGATTGGATTGGAGTAACAAACGCAGGGCTTTATGAGAAAATGGCTATTTCAGGTCGTGATTTAATACTAATAACAGGCGGACTCTTTCTTATTTACAAAAGCACAAGTGAAATCCATGAAAAGCTTGAGGGAGAAGAGCACCACCAAAAAACTGGTAAAGTTCATTCTTTTACAGGAGTTATTGTTCAAATATTGATTCTGGATATTGTTTTCTCGCTCGATTCGGTAATTACAGCTGTAGGTATGGCAGATGAAATTTTAGTGATGATTGCTGCAGTAGTAATCGCAGTTATTGTAATGATGTTCTCTGCCAGCGCAATTAGCTCTTTCGTAAACAATCATCCAACTATTAAAATGCTGGCGCTTTCATTCCTGTTGCTGATTGGCGTTTCTTTACTTGCAGAGGGCTTCGAACAACATATTCCTAAAGGATATATTTATTTTGCTATGGCCTTTTCGGTACTGGTTGAAATGTTAAATCTGAGAATGAGAGCAAAATCCAAACCGGTTAGCTTACACAATAATCCAGGGAATGCCGATTTTCATGGATAGTTAAACTATCCTGCAGAGCAATCCTTTTAGGTATTCACCTTCCGGGAAGGATGCTCTTACCGGATGGTCTTCGGGTTGGCAGAACTGGTAAATGAACTGAATTTCTTTACCGGCATCTAGAGCTGCCCAAGCCAATATTTGTTTAAAATGGGTTATATCAACAGCGCCTGAGCAGGAAAAAGTGGCTAATAAGCCCCCGCTGTTTAAAAGTGACATGCCGATTCTATTTAAATCTTTATAAGCTCGCGACGCTTTATCCAAAGCAGATCGCGTTGGTGCATATTTAGGCGGGTCTAGAATTACAATATCAAATTTTTCACCGCTTTCGCGGAAGATTCTTAGCTGTTTATTAACGTCAGACTGTATGGATTGATGTTTTGATCTGCCGAAGTTGTTCAGTTCTATGTTCTTTGTTAAGGTCTCAATAGCTAAGGCAGAGCTGTCTACACTTACAACCTCAGCTGCACCTGATTGCAGACTGTTTAAACTAAAACCTCCGGAATAAGAAAAACAATCTAAAACCCTCTTTCCCTGTGAATGCTCTGCCACTATGCGCCTGTTATTTCTTTGGTCGCAAAAGAAACCGGATTTTTGCCCTTCAGAAATATTTATTAAATACTTTATTCCATTTTCAAGCACCTCGACGTATTCAGGAGGAGCGATCCCTCTTAAGATGCCGTGCGTAGGTTCAAGTCCCTCATGGGCTCTGGCGGAGGCATCACTTCGGTCAAATATTCCTTTTGGATTAAGTTGCTTTTGTAATTCGTCAAGCAAAATTGGCTTAATGCTTTCGATCCCGGCAGTGTGAATTTGAACGGATAAAAAGTCTGAATATTTATCAACTATTAGTCCCGGGAGGTAATCTGCTTCACTAAATATAATACGGCAAACAGTAGTTTCTTCAGAATTTAACAAAATTTCCCTTGCTTTAACAGCTTTTGCAATCCGGTTTCGCCACCATTCTTCATTTATCTCAACATCTTTATCCCATTCAAGTAATCTAACCGCAACACGAGATTGGTTATTAAAAAAGCCCTTTGCAAGAAATTCACCATTGGAATCGGTTACTGAAATTATTTCCCCGTTAACCGGGTTCCCTTTCACCGTTTCTATTGCTCCTGAAAATACCCAGGGGTGTAATTGCCTTACTGCTTTTTCTTTTCCCTTTTTTAATCGTGCTTCAGCCATGCTGCAAATCTATACTTTTTGATTACTGATCAAATAGCATTTTTAAAAGTTTGAAAAAATGGCGGGTTTGAAAAGAGGATTATCCTAATTTTGACTCGGAAAGAGTATGCAGACTGGGAGCGCCTCTTATTCATATTTCCTTTCTAAATAGACCGTTTATGCGCAGCAAACAAAGAATCAAATGAGATACGTAAGCTTTAATGATGAACCAACAATATCTCCTGATGAGTTTTTTATGAATGAAGCGTTAAAGGAGGCTAAGGTTGCTTTAAGTTTGGATGAAGTCCCGATCGGTGCTATAATTGTTTTAAATGGAAAAATAATTGGTCGCGGGCACAACCTAACAGAACGCTTAAATGATGTTACAGCTCACGCGGAAATGCAGGCTTTTACAGCAGCCGCTAACTATCTCGGCGGCAAATATCTTAAAGATTGCACCCTCTACGTTACCATTGAGCCATGTGTGATGTGTGCCGGGGCATCTTACTGGACACAGATAAGCAGAATCGTTTATGGTGCTCCTGATGCCCAGCGGGGGTTCCAGCGGATTAAATATCCTATACTTCATCCGAAAACAGAAATTATCGGCGGAGTTAAGGAGGCAGAGTGTTCAGCGCTGGTAAAAGATTTCTTTTTGTCGAAAAGAAATAAAAGTTGACATCCGGCTGAACAAATATTTTAATCATAAGTTATATTTGTGTCTTTGAAATTTTAACCTTAAAAACTCAAATATTATGGCTTTTGAATTACCAGCGTTACCTTACGCAAGCAACGCACTTGAACCTCATATTGACAAAGCAACTATGGAAATCCATCACGGAAAGCACCATAATGCTTATGTTACAAATCTTAACAATGCTATTGCAGGCTCGGATGCAGAATCCAAGTCACTGGAAGAGCTTCAGGCATCTATTTCTAAGTATCCGGCTGCTGTACGGAATAACGGCGGTGGTCATTACAATCATAGTCTGTTTTGGACAGTTATGGGTCCAAACGCTGGTGGTCAGCCTTCTGGAGAACTGGCTGAAGCAATTAACGAAGCTTTTGGATCTTTTGAAGAATTTAAGAAGAAATTCAGCGAAGCAGGAGCAACCCGTTTTGGTTCTGGTTGGGCCTGGTTAAGTGTTGGTGCTGATGGGAAACTGCAGGTGTCATCAACCCCAAATCAGGATAATCCATTGATGGATGTTGCGGATGTTAAAGGAACTCCTGTATTGGGAATGGATGTTTGGGAGCACGCTTATTATTTAAATTACCAAAACCGTCGTCCTGATTACATCTCTGCATTTTTTAATGTAATTGACTGGAATGCAGTAGCAGAACGTTACGCTGCGGCAAAAAAGTAATCTATAATAAAAAACCTTTCTTAAAAAGTGGTGTATTTAATAAATACACTACTTTTTTGATTTTAGACCTATGAGAAATTCTATCTTTTTTTCCCTCGCTTTTTTAACACTTACATTTTTGTCGGGCTGTGAGCTTATTGGAGATATTTTTCAAGCCGGCTTTTATTCAGCGATATTTGTAGTCATAATAATTGTTGCAGTGATAATCTGGATAGTCAGATCATTTAGTGGAAGAAGTTAATACGTTTCCAAAATTTCTTTTTTGTCTTTTTGAAGCATCTCTCTGGGAACAGTTTCTATAATTTCTTTTTCAAGTGCGGTAATAACACCTCGTTTTAAAAAGCTTCTGTGGGTAACAATGCTGATTTCCCTAACCGGTACAGGGACAGCAAAACTTCGAACACGACTAGCTTGTTCCTCAGTTAGATCTTTTAGGCTTAATTCTGGTAAAATGGTTATTCCGCTGTTTAGGTCCACCATTCGCTTTAAGGTTTCGACGCTTCCGGTATTGTATTCGAATAGTTTTTGGTTACTCCCAGCTTTCTTGCGGTTGCAGATATTCAAAACCTGGTTACGCATACAATGCCCTTCGTTTAGTAACCAAAGTTCATCAAAGTTGATGTCCTGATAATGAATATTTTTTTTTGGAATTAATGAGCTGGTAGCCGAGAGATATACTACAAAACTTTCGTAGAACATAGGGATTTCATGTAGACTATTCTCTTCAAGCGGTGTTGCCAAGATACCACAATCTAATGTTCCCACTTTTAGGTTATGAATAATTTGCTCTGTAGTATATTCCCAGATCATTAATTGAACATTGGGGTAATTTTTTGTGAAATTTGGTATGATTTGAGGAAGAAGGTAAGGGGCTACAGTTGGAATTACGCCTATTTTCAATTCTCCTGAAAGTTCGTTATTGAAAGTTTTAACCAGTTCTTTTAACTGATTTCTTTCGTTGAGAATTACTCTTGCCTGGGCAATGATCTGCTGCCCGATCTCCGTTGGAACGACGGGATGCCGGCTGCGATCAAATAGCTTAACACCTAATGTTTCCTCCAGCTTTTGAATCTGCATACTTAAAGTAGGTTGTGTAACAAAACATTTTTCAGCGGCAGTAACAAAGTTTCTAAAAGTATCAAGAGCAATTATATACTCCAATTGTACGAGTGTCATATAATATTGAATTATACGAATATACTTAATATTGATATTATTTATATAATGGGTATAGAGTAAAAAGCTAGGGGGTACGCTCTTTACGGTAATTTACCTGTAAGGTTTATTTGAAGAGGTAAATAGTGAATAGTAATGGTGAAAAGACATAAGATACAAAAAAAGAGGCAATTTTGCCTCTTTTTCCTTTTTATCTGTTGCTATTCTACAGTTACCGATTTCGCTAAATTTCGGGGCTGGTCAACGTTACAACCCCGCATAACTGCAATATGATAGGATAACAGCTGTAGTGGAATGGTCGCTAATAAAGGTAAGAATGCTTCATTAGCGTCAGGAATCTCAATAACGTAATCCGCCATTTTTCTAACATCCTTATCACCTTCAGTAACAATTGCAATTACAATTCCTTTCCTGGCTTTTACTTCCTGGATATTGCTGATAACTTTTTCGTAGGATGAATTCCTGGTGGCAATTACAATCACAGGCATTTCAGCATCAATAAGTGCAATAGGACCATGCTTCATTTCAGCCGCCGGATAACCTTCTGCATGGATGTATGATATTTCTTTAAGTTTTAGTGCACCTTCTAAAGCAACCGGGAAACCGCTGCCTCTTCCAAGGAACAAGCAATTAGTTTTATCTTTTAGAGCAGTGGCTATTTCTATGATATGGTTATCTGCCTTTAAGCATCTGTCAACCAACTCCGGGATAGTATCCAATTCGGTTAATAAGCTTACCAAAGTACTCTCTTTAAGCGTGCCTCTTTGCTGAGCCATAAAGAAAGCCATCAGAGTCAGTACGGTTACTTGTGCTGTAAATGCTTTAGTTGAAGCAACTCCTATCTCAGGCCCGGCATGGGTGTAAACTCCGGCATCAGATATTCTGGGTATGGAAGAACCTGCAACATTGCAAATTCCGAAAATCGTAGCGCCTCTTTCTTTCGCTAATTCTATAGCAGCCATGGTGTCGGCCGTTTCACCCGACTGGGATATCGCGATGACAATATCTTTTTCAGAAATAATGGGATTTCTATATCTGAATTCAGATGCGTATTCCACTTCGACCGGGATACGGGCATATTCTTCAATCAAATATTCCCCCACTAATCCAGCGTGCCATGAAGTTCCGCAAGCGACTATTATGATTCTGTCAATGTTTTTTAATTTGTCGGCATAATCCTTAATTCCACCTAACTGAACTTTGCCTTCATTGGGATAGATACGTCCCCGCATACAATCTCTTATGGAACGTGGCTGTTCGTAAATCTCCTTAAGCATAAAGTGATCATAACCGCCTTTTTCAAGCATTTCAAGCTCAATAGCCAGTTCTTGAATAGACGGCGTCACTACATGATTGTCTGTGCCTTTAATAACGAGTTCGTTTCGCTTAATATAAGCAATCTCGCTATCTTTAAGATAAATGACATTTTTAGTATATTCTACTATTGGTGAGGCATCAGAGGCTATAAAATACTCGTCCTTGCCTACGCCGATAACCATCGGGCTACCTTTTCTTGCAGCTATTAAAAGATCAGGTTCGTCATCGCTCATTACAACAATTGCGTATGCTCCTACAACTTCATGAAGTGCTACACGTACGGCTTCGAATACATCGAGGTTATTAGCGATTTGAATTTCTTCTATAAAATGTACAAGAACTTCAGTATCTGTGTCGCTGGTAAAAGTATGTCCTTTTGCTATAAGCGCTTCTTTTAAGACAGCGTAATTCTCTATAATGCCGTTGTGTATTATAGACAGGCGGCCACTTCCAGAGGTATGGGGGTGAGAATTATAATCGGATGGAATTCCATGTGTAGCCCAGCGGGTATGCCCCATGCCCATGGTTCCGCTTATGTCTTTATCTTTAGCAAAGTTTTCCAGTTCGCTAACCTTCCCTGTTTTTTTGTAAATTTTCAGGTCATGATTCATTAAGGCTACACCAGCGCTATCGTACCCACGGTATTCTAGACGATGAAGGCCTTTGATAATAACGTCCCAGGCATTTCTATGCCCTATATAACCAACTATTCCGCACATGGTAGTAAAATTTAGCCTGCTAAGCTACAAAATTTGAAAGGTTAAAAAAAAGCCGGAGGTTTAATTCGGCTTGGTATAAGTAAGTTTTAACTTTATAGGACCCAATACAGATCTTGCTGCGGTTGTTGCCGCAGGGAATATATTTGATCTTCCTGTTAAAGGCAAATCAATAGGAGCAATAAAGGTATCGTATTGAATGATTGGCTTATTGATTAAATCATGTATATACGATGTAATATTAAACGTATACGTTTTACTGCTTGCATTATAAAACCCACCGAATATCCGCTCATCCAGGAATCTTGCATCAGTTCCGCCAATTGCATTATCCGGCACGGCCTTTCTTTGCCCTGCGATATCCAATTGATAAAGTGTTAATCTGGGAGCTGGCTTAAAGAAATTGACAGAACCTTCATCAACAGAAATAACCAGTTCTGCTTTATTTACTGAAATGTTACCTTCATTTTTTAGCCCTTTTAAATCCGGGAAATTCAATTTCGTTCTTAGTCCAGCTAAAGGCTGTACATAAACGGTCGCGCTATTTTGGCTGGGGTTATTTAACTGGGCCTGAATAGCTGTTCCATGATTATGTTTAATTTCTGATGCACCCACAGCTTTAAAAATAGCTACATTGCTGTCAATTGCTGCTCCATTGGGAGTTTTATAATAAATTTCTAATGCGCTTATAGTCGATTGAAGGTTAAAAAAGATAATACCGCCATTACCAGTAGACTGATTTTTATTAATCCGTACATATAAGCCTTTTATAAAGCTGGAAAAGGTTGTATTATTTTTAAGCCTCGCAGAACCCGCATTTAAAAAATTAGTAGTAATAAATGCAGCATCTAATTTAATCCGAATTTGAGGCGCTACTACTGCAGACTTATCGGGGCCGCCCTTAACAATTGTATTAATGGTTGTACTATCATTCCAGGCAAACCTTTTTACAATTGGCGATGAGCCTCTTACCGGGTCTGAAGTATAATCACCCCATTTATTAGTGTTAAAATAGTTTATCGAGGTATTAAACGTAGGTTTTAGTTGGTGAACGTTAATAATGTAATTAGAAGTTAATGAATCACCATAAAACTCGTCACCATATTTAAGTACCAGTACGGCAGAGTCTAATGTAGGATTGGATCCAAAAGAATAATTATCTGATGGAAGATTTAATCCCAATGCAAGGTTCGCTTCCGTGGTGCCAAAAATAGGATCAGTTAAAAATCCAAAGGGGTTTTGTGAAATATTTGAAGTGCTTACGCTATCTTCTTTGACAGTTACTGAATGCACCGTAATAGCATCTGTAAAAATACTTTTGATAGAATCCTGAGGAGCAATATCTAATCCTATTGTGCCAGTTTTTTCACAACTGCTTAAAATAAAAAGACTTATCAACAAGGTTAATAAGTCCAGTTTAATATATTTCATGATAATTTCCTTATTAAGCTACAGAAACGAGTTCTTCGTTTGCAATTTCTTCGTAAAGGTTATAATAATTTTCGTAATCTGATGTAGAGTCATACGATAAAGTGACTTTTTGAGTGCTTTTAACAAACTTTAACACTTCATCACTAACCTCTGCATCTCCAAATACAACAGCATCAGAATAGGTTATTGCTCCGATATGCATTGCATTGTTATCGCACGCTGTAAATGCCTCAGTGTGCTCGGCACTCATGCCATTCATAATTGCTTTTTTCGGAAAATCTAAGTTCAATTTTTCGGTAAAACAGTTGCTGTAAGCAGAATATATAACTTTCGAATTTTTAAAAGTCGGATCGTCTTTATAGGTTGTTTTCAAATAAACCGGAACTAAAGAACTCATCCACCCATGGCAATGTACCACATCAGGAGACCACCCCAGCTTTTTAACGGTTTCTAATGCGCCTTTGCAAAAGAAAATTGCGCGTTCGTCATTGTCAGCATAAAATTTATTGCCGTTATCTCTAAATACCTGCTTTCGCTGAAAATATTCTTCATTGTCTAAGAAATATACCTGCATTCTCGCTGAAGGTATAGAGGCAACCTTAATAATCAATGGGTTATCATTTTCATCAATAATGATGTTCATCCCTGAAAGGCGGATAACTTCATGAAGGCGGTTTCTGCGTTCATTAATGTTTCCGAAACGAGGCATAAGGATTCTGATTTCCAGACCTTTGTCTTGCATCGCTTGGGGTAACTGCCGTGTTATTTCAGAAATTTTTGTTAACTCCAGGAAAGGCGACATTTCGTGGGTAATAAACAGTAGCTTCGTTTTTGCCATCTCCAAATGTTAGATAAATAGAATTGTATTTCGGACTGCAAATATAAGCATATTATATGATATATCAATGAATTACGCAAGGGGCTTTGATAATTTTTTACTAATGACCACCTTTGCGCAAATTGAATATAACATAAATTTGGAAATTCTCACATCTAAGTCAGACCTTAACGACTTACTTAGCAACTTCCGTAAAGAAAATAAAGTTATCGGTTTTGTACCGACCATGGGTGCACTTCATGCGGGCCATATGTCGCTTATAAAAATTGCAGCTGAACTGACGGATATTGTGGTCTGCAGTATTTTCGTAAATCCGACTCAATTTACCAGCCAAATTGATCTTGAAAGGTATCCCAGGCCAGTTGAAGCTGACACTAATCTGTTAAAGGCATCGCGTTGTGATGTGCTTTTCCTTCCGGAAGTGAATGAAATGTATAGTGAAAAGGAGGAATGGAATTTTGAAATTGGCTATCTGGAGAACCTCATGGAAGGAAAATTCCGTGCCGGTCATTATCAGGGAGTTACTCAGATCGTGAAAAAACTCCTTGATGCAGTAAAACCAGACTATATGTTTCTTGGTCAAAAAGATTACCAGCAGGTGATGGTTCTCGACCATATGGTGAAATTATTAAAGATGCCTTTGGAATTGGTAATGTGTCCAATAGTCCGTGAAAAAGATGGTTTAGCTTTGAGTTCCAGAAATATTCATCTTTCAGACAGTGAGCGTAAACAGGCTTTAGCTCTTTCAAAAGTTTTATTTCGGACTAGTGAAAAGTTCAACCAACTATCAATTGAACAGTTGAAGAGTGAAGCCTGGGGCATATTGAGCAATACTGAGGGAATAATTCCTGAATATTTTGAAATATGTGATTCCGCCACTCTTTTGCCAATAGAATCGAAGGATGCAGAGGGTATTGTTGCCCTTGTAGCAGCAAAAGTAGGGCATGTCAGATTGATTGATAATATAATCTTAAAGTAAATGCTTAATGAGTTGATGGGATTAAAATGGAATCATAAATTAAACTTTTTTACTTTTGTATATGGTTATTGAGATTTTGAAGTCAAAGATACATAGGGTTAAAGTGACACAGGCGGAGTTGAATTATGTTGGAAGTATCACAATTGACGAGGACTTAATGGACGCTGCAAATATTATTGCCAATGAAAAAGTTCAGGTTGTGAATAACAATAATGCCGCCCGGTTTGAAACTTATGTGATAAAAGGCGAGCGGGGTTCTGGTACAATTTGCCTTAATGGATCCTGCGCACGACTGGCCCAGCTTGGGGATATTCTGATTATCATGTCTTATGGACATTTGCCAATGGAAGAAGCGAGAAAATATAATCCTATATCAGTTTTCCCCGATGATGATAATCATTTGATTAAGTAGAACAATCTGTCCAAATAAAGTATTTTTGTAAAAAAAATATATGCGTTTAATGGACAACCTTACCCTGGTCGAGAATAAAATCCTTCCCCTCGAAAAGCTTAATCCCTTTTTAAGCATTTGGCGTTTTAAGGAACAAAAGATTGTTTTTACCAATGGGTGCTTTGATTTGCTGCATCTTGGCCATATAGACTATCTCGCTAAAGCCGCCGATCTGGGGAATAAGCTTATAGTTGGCCTTAACAGCGATAGCTCAACATCCTCCTTAAAAGGAACTGGCCGGCCAATTACCAATCAGATTTCCCGCGCACATTTGCTGGCCTCATTGTTTTTCGTTGACGCGGTAGTGTTATTTAACGAAGCCACGCCCTTTGAGCTTATAAAAGCGATAAATCCCGATGTATTGGTTAAGGGATCGGACTACACTGTTGATAAGATAGTAGGTTCGGATATAGTTCTTGCGAATGGCGGTCAAGTGAAAACTATAGAATATATTGCAGGATATTCTACATCTGCTATCGAACAGAAAATTCGTAATAGCTGATACCCTTAATCTGACAGTATGCAATTCCAATTCAGTGAAGAAAATTTGATGATCCGGCAGGCTGCACGAGATTTTGCGCGTAATGAGCTGAAGCCAGGAGTGGTAGAGCGGGATGAATTACAAAAGTTTCCTGCCGAACAAATCAAAAAGTTAGCTGATTTGGGATTTTTAGGAATGATGGTTTCTCCTGAATACAATGGTTCAGGGCTTGATACTGTTTCTTATGTTTTGGCTATGGAAGAGATATCTAAAATAGATGCCTCAACTGCTGTTATAATGTCTGTAAATAATTCTTTAGTCTGTTACGGCCTGGAAAAATATGGAACTGAAGAACAAAAGGAAAAGTATTTAAAGCCACTTGCCGCAGGTGAAATCTTAGGGGCTTTTTGTTTGTCAGAACCAGAAGCTGGATCCGATGCTAACGCTCAGCATACCTTTGCCAAAGATGCCGGTGATCATTATCTATTGGATGGAACTAAAAATTGGATAACAAATGGAGGGTCTGCGTCGGTTTATATTGTAATAGCACAAAGCGATGCAAAATTGGGTTCACATGGCATGAATGTTTTCATTGTTGAAAAGGCAACAGCAGGGGTAACGGTTGGCCGCAAAGAAAATAAAATGGGTATCCGCGGTTCTGATACACATTCTATTATGTTTTCTGATGTAAAGGTCCCCAAAGATAACCTGATAGGTAATCAGGGATTTGGATTCGAATTTGCCATGAAAATTTTGCAGGGAGGCAGGATTGGCATTGCTGCACAGGCTCTGGGTATTGCTTCCGGAGCATATGAGTTAGCATTAGCCTATTCAAAAGAAAGGAAAACATTTGGGAAGCCTATCTCCGATCATCAGGCTATTGGTTTCAAATTAGCTGAAATGGCTACTGATATTGAAGCCGCACGTTTATTGTGTTTAAAAGCTGCCTGGCTGAAAGACAGCCATCAGCCTTTTGCAGAAGCGTCTTCTAAAGCAAAATTATTTGCTTCGCAAATTGCCATGAAAACTACGATAGAAGCGGTACAAATTCATGGGGGCTATGGCTACGTTAAAGAATATCACGTTGAGCGGCTGATGCGTGACGCTAAAATTACCCAGATCTATGAAGGGACTTCTGAGATCCAGAAATTGATAATTTCAAGGGAAATTTTAAAGTAATGGCGGTTTAATATTTCTGAGTGTTAATACTCATAGGGACTTTTTCAAGCTTTCATAAGAGCTCTGACGTTGTACAAAATGTATACCGGGCTCATATTGTCCCGGTATAGGTAAGCAATATTCGATTTAATTCGGGAACTAAGGCGACCATCGCAAGAATTAATCCCTGTTAAACATTCCAAAAACCATTTTAATTAACGCTAGTACAATAGCAAAGAGTAAAGCCGCTAAGAATCCGCTGGTGTTAAATCCATCCATCAGGCTATCTACTAGCAAAACCATTAGTACTGTAATAATAAATGACATGATTCCCAGCGTTAAAATATTGATGGGAAATGTAAGGAGGCGTAAAATAGTTCCTATAGTTGCATTTGCCAGAGCGATTAACACTCCGGCAATAATTGCACTCAAAAACCCACTGACCTGCACTCCGGGAATAAGAAAGGCTGCCAACGCTACGGCAGCACCCATTAATAAAATTTCAATTATCAATTTCATAATTCTTGTTGTTTCAGGTTAAACATCATTTTAAACTTTAAGTTTATTTGATATTGCGAAACTTAGAATTTTATAATTTAAAGGCTATTGTATTGAGAAATAAATCTTTTTGCTTTCAAAATTCTCTTTGTACAAATAAAAAAAATTATATTTGCACCATCTGAAAAGAGGGGACGTGTGTCCCCTCTTTTATTTTAGATACTTTTTGTAGGATTAAAAATGAATATTGAGCAAAGGGTAATTGATTTAGTTGAGGAAAAAATTTCTGAAAGACCAGATTTGTTTTTGGTAGATGTTAAGATGTATCCAAATGGCACTCTTATTATTCTGGTTGATGGAGATAATGGTATTGGCGTTGGAGATTGTGCTGCAATAAGTCGCCATGTTGGCTTCTATCTTGAGGAAGAGAATGTAATTGAACAGGCATATAATTTAGAAGTATCTTCTCCGGGGCTCGACACTCCATTAACGATGAAGCGCCAGTACGAAAAAAACATTGGTCGGAACCTTGGGATTAAACAGGCTGAGTCCAAGTCGCGTGAGGGTAAGCTCCTGAGCGTTGCAGACGAGGGTATTGCAATAGAAGAGAAAGTGAAAGAAAAAGGAAAGAAAGCGGAAATTGTTGAAAGCTTTATACCTTTTAGTGATATAATAGAAACAAAGGTTTTAATTTCATTTAAGTAGAAAAATGAGCAATATTAATTTGATTGATTCCTTTCAGGAATTCAAAGATTTTAAAAACATTGACAGGCCAACGGTCATTAGTGTACTTGAAGAAGTTTTTCGTAGTATGATCCGTAAAAAATACGGAACAGATGAAAATTGCGACGTTATTGTAAACCCTGATAATGGGGATTTGGAGATTTGGCGCACAAGAACGGTAATGGAGGATGGTTTTTCGGAGGATGATGATCTGGAGATAGAGCTTGCCGATGTACATAAAATTGACCCTGATTTAGAAGTTGGCGATGATTTTATTGAACAGATAACTCTTGAAAGTTTTGGTCGCCGTGCAATTCTAGCTGCCCGTCAAACTCTTGTTTCAAAAATTCTTGAGCTTGAAAAAGACGAAATATTTAAAAAATATAAAGACAGAGTAGGCGAGATTATTACCGGGGAAGTTTACCAGGTATGGAAAAAAGAGACTCTGGTGCTTGACGATGAAGGCAATGAGTTAATTATGCCTAAAACTGAACAAATACCTGCAGATTACTTCAAAAAGGGTGATTCTCTGAGAGCGGTGATTTCTAAAGTTGAGATGATAAATAATAATCCAAAGATCATTATTTCACGTACTGCTCCGGAATTTTTGCAACGCTTATTTGAGATGGAGGTTCCTGAGATTTTTGATGGTTTGATTATTATCAAGAAGATTGTTCGTGAGCCGGGAGAACGTGCCAAAGTGGCTGTTGAGTCCTATGATGATAGAATAGATCCGGTTGGAGCATGTGTAGGTATGAAAGGTTCGAGGATTCATGGTATCGTACGTGAGCTTAAGAATGAGAACATCGATGTGATAAACTACACGAATAATAACTCACTATATATACAACGTGCGCTTAGTCCTGCAAAAATTACCACCATCAAACTGGATGATGAAGATAAAAGGGCTGCGGTTTATTTAAAACCTGATCAGGTGTCGTTGGCTATTGGCCGCGGCGGACATAATATTAAACTTGCCGGTAAACTAACAGGGTATGAGATTGATGTTTACAGAGAATCTGACGTTGATGATGAAGATGTAGATTTAGAAGAATTCTCTGACGAAATTGACGGCTGGATTATCGATGAGTTTAAGAGGATCGGATTAGACACTGCTAAATCAGTTATTGAATTGTCGGTTGATGAGTTGGTAAGACGTACAGATTTGGAAGAGAGTACAGTAAAAGAAGTAGTTGGAATACTGAAATCGGAATTTGAATAATAAGTTGGTCAGGTTTAACTGTTCAATAACAATATAAAAACGTACTTTTGTACAAATTTTTAAGAGGTAATTTTTTTTGATGTCAGAAAGTAAAAGCATAAACTTACTTAAAGCTGCTAAAGAGCTGAATATTGGCTTAGCAACCGCGGTAGAGTCGTTAACAAAAAAAGGCTACAAGGTTGAAGCTAAGCCTAATACAAAGCTCACCGAGGAAATGTACGAAGTCCTCCTGAAAGAGTATCAGGGTGATAAAATCGTGCGTGAAGAAGCAAGACAGATTGTTATAGGCAAAATACGTCGTGATGATGCGCCTCTTTCTACACCGGAAAGACCAGAACCACGTCGTGGGAACGACTTTGAACAAGAAGAAATCTTAATTAAAAATACGGGATCTTTTATTCCTCCCCCTGCAGATAAGCCAAAAGCTGAGCCTGCTCCAGCTAAGGAAACTCCTGAAGAAGGAACTTTACCTGGCGTTAAGGTTGTAGGTAAAATAGATCTGGACGCACTTAACAGTAAAGGGCGTGCAGAAATTAAACCTGCTGAAGAGGTCAAAGTTGAGAAACCTGCTCCTGTCGAGTTTGTTACTCCGCAGCCAGATCCTGAACCAGAGCACCAGCCGGAAATGAAACTGGAGCCTGAACCTGTTCCTGTTAAGGAAGAAGTTAAACCTGAAATTAAACCGGAACCTGTAATTGAATTGCCGGAACCTGAAGCTGCTAAGCCTGAAGAAGTCAAGCCAGCTGAGGTTAAACCTGAAGAGGCTAAGCCTGTTGAAGCTGAAAAAGTAATTTCAACTCCGGAGCCTGTAGAAGTTGTTCCGGAAGAACCTGTTTCAAAAGCAGCTGAGGCTTCAGAGCCAGCCGAAGAGCCTGATGAGGTTATTCGAGCTAAAGCTCAGCGATTAACAGGACCAAATGTAATCGGAAAAATAGATTTATCAAACCAGCAGTCAAGTCGTCGTAAAGATCAGCCTGTGGCTTCTTCTTCGAATGTAGCTGGTAACGACCATAAACGTAAACGTAAACGTAAAGAAGGTGGTCCGCAAGGTCAACCGGGTCAAACTCCTTCAGTTCAGGGGCAAGGACAGGGACAAACAGCTCGTCCTGCAAATCCTGGTCAGCCAGGAACTCGTCCACCCGCAGCCGGTGGAACCGGAGCAACCGGAGAAACTAAATCACAGCATCCCGGACGACCGGATTTCAGAGGCCGTAAAGCTCAGATGGGCGAACGTTCAGCTGGCGGAGGGTCTAAAGAAGAACCAACAGAAAAAGAAATACAAGATCAGATTAAAGCCACTCTTGCACGTTTAAGCGGAGCGGGTAAGTCTGGAAAATTCGCTCAGAGAGCAAAATTCCGTCGTCAGAAGCGAGATGATGTTGCTCAGTCAGCAGAAGATGCTGCAATGGAAAGCGAACTACAATCTAAAGTACTTAAAACAACGGAATTTGTAACTGCAAATGAGTTGGCAAGTATGATAGATGTTCCGGTTACTCAAATCATTTCAACATGTATGAGTTTGGGGATGTTCGTATCTATTAATCAAAGACTGGATGCCGAAACTCTTACTATCGTTGCCGATGAGTTTGGATATGTAATTGAGTTTGTTAAACCGGAAGACGAAGAAGCCAGTCTTGAACAGGAAGATCGCGAAGAAGATTTAATTCCAAGGGCTCCAATTGTAACCGTAATGGGGCACGTGGATCATGGTAAAACATCTTTGCTGGATTTTGTTCGTAAAACAAACGTACTTGGCGGTGAAGCTGGGGGTATTACCCAGCATATAGGCGCTTACGAAGTTACTCTTGAAGATGGGCGCAAAATAACCTTCCTGGATACACCGGGTCACGAGGCCTTTACTGCAATGCGTGCCCGTGGTGCGAAAATTACAGATATCGCCATTATTGTGATTGCTGCTGATGATAGCGTGATGCCGCAAACGCGTGAAGCAATTAATCATGCACAAGCTGCAGGTGTTCAAATAGTATTTGCATTTAGTAAGATAGATAAGCCAGGCGCGAATACCGATAAAATTCGTGAGCAGTTATCAGCGATGAATATCTTAGTTGAAGATTGGGGTGGAAAGTATCAATCGCAGGAAATTTCCGGTAAAACAGGCGTTGGTGTAGATCTGCTGCTTGAAAAAGTTTTATTGGAGGCAGAGTTATTGGAACTTAGAGCTAATCCTAACAAACGTGCAACAGGTACAGTAATCGAAGCAGCATTAGATAAAGGACGTGGTATTGTTACTACGGTTCTAATACAAGCAGGAACACTGAAAGTTGGTGATCCGATATTAGCCGGAAGCTTTAGCGGGAGAGTTAAGGCATTGACTAATGAACGTGGTCAGAAAGTTGATAAGGCTGGTCCTTCCACTCCTGTACAGGTTCTTGGTATGCAAGGTGCTCCAACGGCTGGTGATAAATTTAATGCTTTAGCTAGTGAAGTTGAAGCCCGTGAAATTGCAAATAAGCGACTTCAGTTACAACGCGAACAAGGCCTACGTACTCAAAAACATATTACTCTTGATGAAATTGGTCGCCGTTTAGCGATTGGTAACTTTAAGGAGCTTAATATCATTGTTAAGGGTGACGTGGATGGATCTATCGAAGCGTTATCTGATTCGTTATTGAAATTATCTACTGAACAGATTCAGGTTAATATTATTCATAAATCGGTCGGTCAGATTTCAGAATCTGATGTATTGTTAGCTTCTGCTTCAGATGCGATCATTATAGGTTTCCAGGTACGGCCTTCGAGCGGTGCACGTAAACTTGCTGAACAAGAAGAAATTGATATCCGTTTATATTCTATTATTTACGATGCTATCAACGAGGTTAAGGCTGCAATGGAAGGTATGCTTGCTCCTGAGTTTGAAGAACAAATTACGGCAAATGTTGAAATTCGTGAGACATTTAAGATCTCTAAAGTAGGAACAATCGCCGGATGTATGGTTCTTGATGGTAAAATTAACAGGAATAGTAATATCCGTATTATACGTGATGGTGTTGTTGTTTACACCGGTCAGCTGGCATCTCTAAAAAGATTTAAGGATGATGTTAAGGAGGTTCTGAAAGGCTACGAATGCGGTCTGAATATTCAGAACTTTAATGATATTAAGGAAGGCGATATAGTAGAAGCTTACGAACAAGTTGAGGTTAAACGGAAGCTATAGTATAGATCCTGATTGACAAAAAAGTGGCGTTGTGAATTTCACAACGCCATTTTTTTTAGAGCTTAAAAATTAATTCGAATCATCCAATAAAAAAACGATCAGTTCTTTGGGGCCATGTGCGCCAAGTACAAGCGTTTTTTCAATATCAGCCGTGCGGCTTGGACCTGTGATGTTTGATACCAGTGAAGGGAGTTTATCCTCATACTTGGTTTTCAAAAGCTTAAAGGCATCTTTTAGATCAAGCACCAGTTGAGATGTGTAAGCGATTACTACATGATGGTGCGGGTAGATGCTTAATCTTCTGCCTGCTGCATTTCCATTAGATATCAAAACACTGCCATTGCGGGCTATAAGCGATTCACATAAGGTGATACCTACTTCTGCCTGAAGAAAGTCTGTATCGGTGCTGTAAAATGGAAATTCGTACTGACTTAACATTTCCTGGAGTGATGGCTCCCAGCAATATATTTTTCGCCAGCTTTTTTCATCTGCCAAAAGAAGCAGATTTTCAATAAACTGGAATTCATCTTCACAAAAGATAAATTTGCCTGCAACTAAGGTAAGTTGTTCTGCGAACAGAACTTCTAATAAATCAGTATGGTCTTCGTATAAAGGTGCTTCTTCAAGATTTGGATACGGATTATCACGTTTTTCTAATAACGCTTTCCGTATTTTTTTCAGCATCTTTTCTTTGGCAGTCGTTTCTTTCATCCCGGGTTACAAAAATGAGGTATCGCAAGTTTAATTCAAAGAAAAAGCCCCAGAATTTCTGGGGCTTTTCTAAATTAGTGTTTTACTTATAATGTCGTATCAGAGCTTTTTAATGGTTCTGTAGTATCGCCAACAGGTTCCGGATGCAGGTTTTCTGCAACAGGCGCCTGATTTCCGGAATCGTCACCATTTACGAATTCATCATATGTTGTACGGTTTTCAAAAGGGCGTTTACCTAGAATTTCTTCAAGGTCGCTTTGGAACAGAATTTCTTTTTCAAGAAGCTTTTGAGCCAATTTTTCCAATCCCTCACGTTTGTCGTTTAACAGATCCTTTGTACGATCGTAAACTGAGGTGATTAATTTTCTAACTTCATCATCAATTAATTCAGATGTTTTTTCAGAATATGGCTTGTTAAACTGATCCTGCTGGTCGTTAAAGGAGATATTTCCAACTTTATCGTTCATCCCGTAAAGGGTAATCATTGCATATGACAGTTTTGTAATCCGTTCTAGGTCGTTTTGCGCCCCGGTTGATATTTTATTAAATACAATATCCTCAGCTACACGACCTCCCATTGTCATACACATCCCGTCAATAAGTTGTTCAGTAGTGTATAAGAATTGCTCTTTGGGAAGATATTGTGCGTAACCTAAAGCTGCAACTCCGCGTGGTACAATAGATACTTTTACCAAGGGATCGGCATGCTCAAGAAACCATCCAGCAATAGCGTGTCCCGCTTCATGATAGGCAACAATTCGTTTTTCTTCTGGTGAAATGATCTTGTTCCTTTTCTCTAATCCACCGATTACACGGTCAATAGCATCCTGGAAATCGTGCATATCTACAGCTAGCTTATCTTTACGGGCAGCAATTAATGCTGCTTCGTTACAAACATTCGCTATTTCCGCACCGGCAAATCCAGGAGTTTGAGCAGAAAGCTTCTTTGGATCTACTTCTTCAGCTAATTTAATTGGCGCTAAATGGACTTTGAAGATTTGTTCACGGCCAACTAAATCCGGTTTATCAATAGAGATTTGCCGGTCAAAGCGTCCTGGGCGCAAAAGTGCAGAGTCAAGAACATCGGGCCTGTTTGTAGCAGCCATAATAATAATACCAGAATCGGTACCAAAACCATCCATCTCAACTAACAATTGATTCAGCGTGTTTTCACGCTCATCATTTCCACCTACTATATTGTTTTTTCCACGAGCCCGTCCGATGGCATCGATCTCATCAATAAAAATAATACACGGCGCTTTATCTTTTGCCTGACGGAATAAATCACGTACACGTGATGCACCCACCCCTACAAACATTTCAACAAAGTCAGAACCTGACAAAGAAAAGAATGGCACCTGCGCTTCGCCTGCCACAGCCTTGGCAAGTAAGGTTTTTCCTGTTCCCGGAGCCCCAACCAGTAAGGCCCCTTTGGGGATTTTACCTCCAAGATTTGTATATTTCTGAGGGTTTTTAAGAAAATCTACGATCTCCATAACCTCTAATTTCGCTTCTTCCAGACCAGCAACATCGTTAAATGTTACGTTTACCTGAGACTCTTTATCAAATAATGTGGCTTTAGACTTTCCTATGTTGAATATCTGACCGCCTGCACCACCGCCTGCACCACCGCCCATACGTCGCATGATAAATACCCAGAATCCTATTAAAAGCAATACAGGTAATATAATCGACATGAACCAGCTTGCCCAGAAATTATCCCTGGACTCAGGTATGATGGGTGTTCTTTGATCAGCAGGAAGGTTCTTTTCCGCTTCCTGAATCTTTTTGTCAAGGCTTTCAAGAGAGCCGATGTTAAATTTATATTGAGGAGCGTTAGTTGTTGACGTAAAATTGCCGCTCTCACCACGAACGTCTTTATATTTAGGCAACTTTAATCGGTCGGGTTTAATATAAACTTCAACAACAAATAAATCGTTATTTTTATAAGTTACAAGTTTTTGGACATCGCGTGGAATAAGCATATCAGTCTCAAACTGCTGATAATTGATTTGCTTTGTAGTTGTATTATTCCAGAAATATTGTACCGCAAACAGTGCAAAAATTATAGCGGCGTAAAGCCACATTATATTAAATTTTGGAGGAGCAGGTACTATTTTTTTTCCCGTACGTTTACGCTGTGGTTTTTTATTATCGGTTTTATTTTCTTTCATTTCAATTATAAATGGTGGCCATTAGGCACTTTGATAATATTTCATTTCTGCATCTCCCCATAAATCCTCTATTCCGTAGAACTCTCTTTTATCTGTTTTAAAGATATGTACCACCACATCTATATAATCCAATAAAACCCATTCCCCGTGTTCAAGTCCTTCAATTCTGTAAGGGTGTTGTTTGGATGCTTTAAACACTTCTTCCTCCACACTCGATGCGATAGCTCGCACCTGAGTAGAAGACTCAGCATGGCAGACAATAAAATAATCTGCAACTGAACTGTTTATATTTCTTAAGTCTAATCTTACAATTTCATTTCCCTTCTTTTCCTGTATGCCAAGTATGGCTAACTCTGAAGTGAAAGTGGATTCATTAATTGCTTTGTTTTTTAACATTAAAAAAAATTAGTTTTGAATAAAATTAACATTACTCCGATTAGTTTGCAAAATAACACTTTTTCAAGACTATTTGTTGGTCAAAATGTAGTAACATTAAAGCGTGTTGATTCTACAAATAATTATCTTAAAAAGGAATTGACAAATTCCACGCCATTGCCCGAGGGCACTGTTATATTGGCAGAAGAACAATTCGCGGGAAGGGGGCAGGTTAACAATAGCTGGAATAGTGAGCCCGGTAAAAATTTAACCTTTAGCCTGTTGTTATCTCCTGCATTTCTAAACCCTGACAAACAGTTTTTGCTAAACCAATCAATAAGTATAGCTATAAACGATGCGCTGTTTGAAATTATTGGAGACGATGTAAAAATAAAATGGCCTAATGACATTTATTTTAAGGATGATAAACTTGGGGGCGTTTTAATTGAGAATATTTTACGGGGTAGTATCTGGAAATATGCCGTTATTGGTATCGGCTTAAATATAAATCAAATTAATTTTCCCGATAATATTAAGAATGTTACTTCTTTAAAGAAAATCTTACATCAGGATTATGATATAAATGCTTTACTAAATGACCTTTGCAAATCAATTGAAGAGCGTTATTTGCAATTAAGAGCTGGTAAGTTTAGTATGATAGAGGAGTTGTATTTAAAAAACCTTTATAAACTAAACGAAAGTTACAGGTTTAGAGTTGGGGGGATAGAAATGGATGGGATTATCACCGGTATTGGAAAAAATGGTTTTCTTGCGGTATTAGTTGAGGGAAAATTACGTAGTTATAATTTCAAGGAAATAGCATTCGTTCATAAATAAAACAATGAGGAATTTAATAATATGTTTCTGGTTTTTAATTTCAGGCTTATCAGTATTTGCCCAAATTGAGAACCCTGTTAAATGGTCGTTTTCGGCAAAAAACTTAAATGAAGATAAAGTAGAAATAAGTATTAGAGCTGATATTCAGCCAGGTTGGCATGTTTATTCACAATTTATTGAAGAAGGTGGTCCCATTCCTACTTCATTTACATTCAATCCGTCTGGAGATTATTCACTTATTGGTAAGGTTACCGAATCTCCTAAGGCAATAAGTAGTTTTGATAACAATTTTAAAATGAATATCGCCTGGCACGAAAAGCAGGTTATATTTAAGCAAGTAATTAAGGTTAATAAGGCGACATCTGTAACTGGTTCTCTGGAGTTTATGGTGTGTAACGACCAGAAATGTCTTCCTCCCGAAGAGGTGGAATTTAATATTCCGGTTTCTTTTAAAACTGTTCCTGTCGTCGCTGTTCCTTCCTCCTTAACAGTAACTACAGATCAACAAATCGCTAATCAGGTTCGTACCGATACAGTAAATAATGAAATTACACGGCCTGATTCTGTAAGTTCTGCTGTCGCAGTTTTAAAAAACCCGAACCAACCGAAAGGTAGCGATAATACACTTATAGGAATTTTTGTAGCAGGCTTTATAGGCGGTTTGCTGGCATTTTTTATGCCGTGTATTTATCCCATGATCCCACTTACTGTTTCCTTTTTTACAAAAAGAGCAGGTTCTAAAGCCAAAGGGGTACAGAGCGCATTAATATATGGCATTTCCATAATCATTATCTATGTTGCGCTGGGATTGCTGATAACCGCAATATTCGGTGCCTCTGCCTTGAATGAGGCTGCAAGCAGCGCTGCTTTTAATCTTTTATTTTTCGCAGTACTCATACTATTCGCAGTGTCGTTTTTAGGAGCCTTCGAAATCACATTGCCATCATCACTGGTGAACAAAATGGATGAAAAATCCAATCAGGGTGGACTGATAGGCTTGTTTTTTATGGCCTTTACCTTAGCATTGGTTTCTTTTTCGTGCACGGGGCCCATTATAGGTACATTATTGGTCGAAACTGTGTCAAAGGGCGCAAACCTGGGCCCAGCAATTGGCATGTTAGGTTTTTCGGCAGCTTTGGCTGTGCCTTTTACACTTTTCGCGATTTTCCCATCCTGGTTAAAAGAATTACCCAAATCTGGTGGTTGGATGAATGCCGTCAAAGTCTCTTTGGGGTTTTTAGAATTAGCACTGGCATTTAAATTCTTGTCAAACGTGGATTTAGCCTATCATTGGAATATTTTGGACAGGGATATATTTATTGTAATCTGGATAATGATTTTTGGTTGTTGGGGTCTTTATTTATTGGGTAAATTTAAATTGGCACATGATGTAGAAGTAGGATATATTTCACTGACACGATTGTTTTTTGCCATGCTTGTACTTGGATTTACTCTTTATATGGTTCCGGGGCTTTTCGGAGCACCTTTAAAAGGGATTAGTGCCTGGCTTCCCCCACAAACCACTCAGGATTTTGATCTTTACACAAATTCTTATAGTACTGCAGAAAGTGAAGTGACGCCCAAAAAATATACCGACCTTTTCCATGCACCCCATGGTTTGGATGCTTTTTACGATTATGAAGAGGGCCTGGCATATTCACGAAAAGTGAATAAACCTGTACTGCTTGATTTTACCGGATGGAGCTGCACAAATTGCCGTAAAATGGAAGCCTCTGTTTGGGCGGAGCATGAAGTATTAAATCGTTTAAAAAATGACTACGTAATCATCTCTTTATATGTTGATGATAAAACCGAATTAGCTGAAAATGAAAAATATGTTTCGGAAAGCGGTAAAAAAATTAAAACTTTGGGCAACAAATGGAGTGATTTGCAGGCAAAGAATTTCAAAACAAATTCACAACCGTATTATGTTATCGTAAATTCGGAAGGCAGAACACTTGTGCCGCCACTTGCTTTTAACCTGGATGTGAAAAATTATATAAATTTCTTAGATAGCGGAAAAAACGCTTTTTCTAGACAATAATATGAGCGAAATAAAAAATATTGGTGTTTTAACTTCCGGAGGCGATGCGCCGGGTATGAATGCGGCCATAAGGGCAGTTGTACGAGCTGGTTTGTATTATAACCTCGAGGTTACAGGAATTATGCGTGGTTTTGAGGGGATGGTAAATGGGGAATTTGTTTCGATGGACAGAAAATCTGTTGGTAACATTATCCAGCGGGGAGGAACTATTCTAAAAACTTTCAGAAGTGAATCTTTCCGTACAAAAGATGGCAGGATGCAAGCTTATGAACAATTAAGGAAAAATAGTATTGACGCAGTCGTTGTAATTGGTGGAGAAGGTAGCTTTACTGGTGCTCAGGTATTTATTCAGGAGTTTAATTATCCTATTGTTGGCATCCCGGGAACTATTGATAATGATTTAATAGGAACTGATTTTACAATTGGTTACGATACAGCAATTAACAATGTTATCGACGCTGTAGATAAAATCAGGGACACCGCTGAATCTCATGACCGGTTATTTATTGTAGAAGTGATGGGTCGCGACTCAGGATTAATTGCTTTGCGGAGTGGAATCGGAGCAGGAGCGGAAGCTATTTTAATTCCTGAATCTAAAACTGATATTGAATGCCTTTTTAAACGATTAGAGGAAGGCAGGAAAGACAAGTCTTCCAAAATTATCATTGTTGCGGAAGGAGATAATGCAGGAGGGTTCGAAATAGCTTCCATGATAAAAGAGCGTTTCCCGAACTATGATACCCGATTATCTATTTTAGGACATATTCAGCGTGGTGGCAGGCCTACATGTATGGATAGAGTGTTAGCAAGCCGGGTCGGTGTGGCAGCAGTCGAAGCTCTTATAAGTGGTCGTAAAGGTGAAATGATTGGAATAGTTAACGGGAATATCCATTATACTCCTTTTCATAATGCAATCAAGCATATTTCGGAAGTTAATCCTTCCCTTTTGAAGATTCTTGATATTTTGGCTATTTAAGTTATCTTTCTAGATCAATGCATTATATAAAGCAACATTTTATTGAAGCTCAATCCGTTTTAAATACTTTTTTAAGTATTGAGGATAATTTTATTAAAATCAATAAAGCCGGCGAAATTTTAACTTCCGCTTTAAACTCTGGCAAGAAAGTCCTTTCCTGCGGTAACGGGGGCTCAATGTGTGATGCTATGCATTTTGCAGAAGAATTATCAGGTCGGTACAGGGCTGACAGAAGGGCACTGGCTGCATTATCCATTTCTGACCCTTCACATATTTCCTGTGTTTCGAATGATTATGGGTATTCGTTCATATTTTCCAGAATGGTCGAGGCAATTGGTCAGAAAGGGGATGTGTTGTTCGCGATCAGCACCAGTGGCAATTCAGAAAATGTATTGAATGCAATTAAAGCCGCCAGGTTGAAGGGGATGCTCATTATTGGCCTTACAGGAAAAGATGGTGGCGAAATGGCATCATTATGTGATGTGGAAATCAGGGCTCCAAAATCTGACTTCTCCGACAGGGCCCAGGAGATCCATATTAAAGTTATACATTGTTTGATTGATTATATTGAGCGAAATCTGGCTGTTCCAATCACAGACCTGGTGCGTCTCTAAGGGTTGTTTTTATAAAGGTTTTATTTATCTTTCTGACTATTATATAGTTATGTTGTTGGGTTGTTCATGCAATTCATTGAGAAGCCAGATAAATACGGATTGTGTTTGCCAGAAATAAAATATTTGTGGAGGTTATCCAGTATTAAACAGGCATTTAACTTTTTTTTATTGATATATTTACTATCTTTGCAGCCCCGCAGAATAAACTCCGGGAACTATGTTGAATACATAAACAAAAAGAAATGGCAACTAAAATCAGATTGCAAAGATTCGGAAAAAAAGGAAAGCCTTTTTTCCATGTAGTAGTGGCAGATTCACGTTCTCCGAGAGACGGAAAGTTTATCGAACGTTTAGGTTCTTACAACCCGAATACCAATCCTGCTACAATTGAAATTAATTTTGAAAAAGCATTAGAGTGGGTAAACAGTGGAGCTGAGCCTACCGATACTTGTCGTGCTATTCTTTCTTACAAAGGTGTTCTTTACAAAAAACATCTTGAAGGTGGTGTTAAAAAAGGTGCTTTAACTGCAGAGCAGGCAGAAGCTAAATTTAACGAGTGGTTACAAGGAAAAGGTGCTAAGATTGAAGGCAAAAAAGAAAGCCTGACTTCATCTAAAGAAGAAGCAAGAAAAGCTGCTTTAGCTGCTGAATCTAAAAAGAAACAAGACAGAGCTGCTGCTTTAGCTGCTAAAAATGCTCCTGTTGTTGAAGAGGTAGTTGAAGAAGAAGTTTTTGCTGAAACTGAGGAAACTCCTGAAGCTGCTACTGAGAACGAAACTGCTGCTGAGGCACCAGCTGCTGAAGCACCAGCTGCTGAAGAAGCTCCTGCTAAAGACGCAGAATAGTTTTTCTAATCTTATTAAGCGCCATTATGAATATTCGTAATGGCGTTTTTGTTTTTATAGTGGTAGACTTAGTTTGATTTCTAAAATCTGAGTCTTACACTTTACATCTCTCAAAATGAATATTGAAGATAGTTTTTATATAGGATATATTACGAAAACCAAGGGCCTTAAAGGGGAGGTTCAGGTGTATTTTGAGTTCGATCAGTTTGAAGATCTGGACCTGGATTCTGTGTTTTTGGAGATCAATAACAAACTTGTCCCTTTTTTTACAACTGTCTATAAGTTACAAGCCAATAAAACGGGGTATTTTTATTTCGAAGATGTGGATACAATTGAAAAGGCTCAGAAGCTTGTCAGGAAAAAATTATATCTGCCGAATATCAAAATGCCTGAGCGGGGGGATGATGAATTTTTCTACACGGATTTAAAAGGCTATATCGTTCATGATGAGAAGAATGGAGAATTAGGTGAAATAATTGAAGTGCATGAGTATCCTCAGCAATTTATTGCAGTTGTTTCCTATAAGTTTACTGAAATAATGTTTCCTCTTAATGATGAAATTATAAAGGAAATTGATGAAGAAGGTGGGATTGTAAAAGTTTGTCTGCCAGATGGCTTAATTGAGATTTATACCAATTTATAAGGAATAGACAATCAGATACATTTTACATCAATAACTTATCTTTGTTTAAATGCGCTTTGATATAATCACCGTTCTACCAGCTTTACTCGAAAGTCCGTTTGCTCATTCTATTTTACAGCGTGCACAAAAGAAAGGACTTACAGAAATTGTTGTTCATAATCTTCGCGATTATTCTACCAATAAGCATAAAAATGTTGACGACTACCCTTATGGCGGGGGCAGCGGCATGGTCATGTCTATTGAACCATTTGCCGCATGTATCGAGAAGCTTAAAGCGGATAGAGAGTACGACGAAGTGATTTTTATGAGTCCTGATGGAGAGGTTTTATCGCAAAGCATTGCCAATCATCTATCCTCAAAAAAAAATATTATCATTCTCGCAGGGCATTACAAAGGTATTGATCAGCGGATCAGAGACATATTTGTTACCCGAGAAATTTCTATTGGTGATTATGTTCTTTCCGGCGGAGAACTGCCTGCGGCAGTTTTGGTTGATGCAGTGGTACGATTGCTCCCAGGCGTATTGTCTGATGAAACCTCTGCATTGTCGGACTCCTTTCAGGGTGAACTACTTGACGCGCCTATCTATACACGTCCGGCCGATTGGAAGGGGCACAAGGTGCCTGATGTTCTACTGAGTGGCAATCCTGCTAAGATTGATGCCTGGCGTGATGAACAGGCCTTAGAAAGGACCCGACAGCGAAGACCTGATTTGTTAAAGGACTAGGGCTTTGTACTTAGCAGGTCAATGATTTTTTCTTTATCTGCCAATTGATTTTTAAGAATGGTTGCTAATTCTCTGCAGGAATTCAGCTCGGATCTTAAATTTGAGTAATTCACTTTCTCTTCCGAAACCATGTTTTCCAAGGTGTTTTCTTCTTGAAAGAAGGTTGCGGCCGGAACTTCTAACACTTGAGACATTTTTTTGATATCAGTGTATTTTATTGAGCCTTTCACCAAACTAAGCTTTAATCCATCAAATGTTTTGTTCATTTCTGCTGCCAGCCAGCTTAAAGAACGGTTCTGATCTTTTAATACTTTATCCACAATTTCTTTCAGTTTCATCTAAAATGAACAAAAATTTTACAAATCAAATTGTTATACATATTTTTATTGGCATCAATTACCTATAAAACTTTGATGCTTCTCAAAATTTTAGTTGAGGTGCCCAGCATTTTGGTGTGAATATACAAATTTTTGAATTTATGTTTAAATATCGCATAAACGACTTTTTGATTCAGCTACCTATGAAAGATTATCGAAAGGCTATCAAGATAATACCCAAAGCCATAGATGTGTCATTGAATACATTCTCAAATTATAGAAATATAAAGCTTTCAGATGACCAGGATATTCCTCATCAAAAAGTGGTATTAATGGAAAGAATTTTCGGTTTAACGCCAGGGGAGCTTGAGAATTTCGAACCGGAATATAAATCATTAAAACAATTACTTGAAGAATGGGAGGATTAAGAGAAATAGAGAGTATAGGATTTGTTTGTCTGCTCGATGCTGATGTGAATTCGCCAATTCTGAATGTTGCTCAATATATCAAACAGCTTCAGGAAATTGAGGAAAGTATGGAATATTCTGACCTGAAACTGAGCCAGGAATCTGAGAATAAATTATATTATTCAAATTTAAGGATTCAAACAGACCTGATAATCCAAATAATAATTTCAAAAGTAGATCAACCTGTAAATGTTAAAAATAAAGTTAGCAATCTTAGCTTCAAGATTGATTTAAATTTATTCGGGTTTATTCTTTCCAAACTTTTGTTTTTTGTTGTCAAATATTTCAGGGCTGTTAAGGGGATAGAAATCAGTTGCTTTATTCTGGAAAACGAAATAATTACTTGCTTATCTGCTGGAAAGGAAACAGGTCTTAAAGGGATAAATAACATTTGCCTGAGTAATAGCAGAAGCAATGATTTAGCCTTGTCAGAATCTGAAATAACCTTAATGTTATGTTATGATATATTGAGTTTCTTTGGTGGCAATTTATGGTCGCAGAGCTCTGAGCAATTGGGATTAAAAATCTGTTTCAGCATGCCTCTGAAGAAAAGGTGATTAATTGCCAAAAAAATTAAAACAGTGCTTTTTTTATTAAAAAAAAAACCCTAATATTGCAGTCCGATTTTTAGGGAATAAAAATCGTATTAAGAGCTTAAAATCATGGATTTAGTAAAATTTGTTGAAGAGCAGGCGATTGCAAAAAAAGAAGTTCCTGCATTCAAATCTGGCGATACTGTAAGTGTACACTATAAAATCCGCGAAGGAAATAAAGAGCGTATTCAGATTTATCAGGGAGTAGTTATACAACGCAACGGTGTTAGAGCCAACGAAACTTTTACTGTACGTAAAATGTCGAATGGTGTGGGAGTTGAACGTATTTTTCCAATCAATTCTCCAAATATTGAGAAAGTTGAAGTTAATAATCGCGGTAAGGTTCGCAGAGCGAAATTGTTCTATCTACGCGCATTAACTGGTAAAGCTGCCCGTATTAAATCTAAAAGAGTTTAATAAAGACTTCAATTCGTACTGTCGAATAAAAAAGCGCCTGAGAATTTCTCAGGCGCTTTTTTTGCTGCTTCCGATTTATTCTCATCATCGGATTTTTTTCCAGTGCAGTTAAAATATATCAGGCAGGATTAAACTTTAGTAACGGCTTTTTTTGCAGTTGACATAACTCTGGCCTTACTGCCCGGAGAGCAGCAATTATCATCTTCTTTTGTACACTCTTTAGCCTTAGCAGCTTTTTTTACTTCCGCTTTTTTTTGAGCAGGCTTAGTTTGTGCCGATGCAGCTGTTAATGATGTAAATACCGCAATCGCAATAAATATCTTCTTCATGTATTTTATTTAATGGATTTAGAACTCTCCAAGAACGGTAATCCCTCCCTGTACAGTATCACCAATCTTAACATTTATTTTAGTCCCTAACGGCAAAAATACATCTACCCTTGAGCCAAATTTGATAAATCCAAATTGGTCGCCTTGCTTTACTTCGTCGCCCTCTTTAATGTACCAAACAATTCTGCGGGCAAGAGCTCCGGCAATTTGTCTGAACAGAACAGGAACCCCAGCTTTGCTTTCTATCACAATAGTAGTACGCTCATTATCTGTCGATGATTTCGGATCCCAGGCAACCAGATATTTACCTTTATGATATTTAACTAATTTAACAATTCCAGAAATTGGATTTCTGTTTACGTGGACATTAACAGGAGACATGAAAATAGAGACCTGTATCCGCTTGTCTTTAAAATATTCGGTCTCTTCCGTCTCTTCAATCACTACCACTTTACCATCAGCAGGGCAAATAATATGCTTGTCATTCTGCGCCCATTTTCTGCTTGGACTTCTGAAAAACTGTAAAATAGTTACAAAAAGGATAAAAGAGATGATATATACCAGCCAGCTAATCCATTCAGCATCAGGACTGTAATAATGCACCAGTGCATTAGCTATAAAAATAAGTAAAACGGTAAGAGCAAGAGATGTATAGCCTTCTTTGTGAATAGTCATTTTTTAAATTTTTCAAAGATGGTAAAATTATATGAATTAGGTTTCTGAAGGAGCAGAGATTGCACGATAGATATCTGTTAAATTTCTTCCAAGGCCCTTGTAGTCTAGTCCATAACCTACCACAAATTCGTTTTGTATTTCAAATCCAATGTAATCAATTTCCTCTATTTCTTTTTTCAGAGAATTAGGTTTTAAAAGAAGTGTGCAAACAGATACAGAGGCAGGCTCCTGCGCCTTCACCTTTTCTAAAAGATAACTTAATGTGATACCCGTATCAACAATGTCTTCGACAATAATAACATCGCGATTTTTGAGGATTATATCTAAACCAATGACTTCTTTTATAACACCCGAGCTGGTGTCGGTGCCATTATAAGAGGAAACCTTTACAAAACTGATTTCGGATGATATATTGATTTCCTTTATTAGGTCGGCCATAAAGATGAAACTGCCATTTAAGACTCCTAAGAATATGGGGACACGTTTTTCATAATCTACATTTAGCTGAATCCCCAGAAACCTAATTCTTTTTTTAATCTGATCGTACTCTAAAAGCTGGACGAATTCTTTATCTTCAATTTCAATTTTCATTAGAAATAATTGTTTTTTATCAGCTATGAAGCTTGCATGAGCCTGCCAGAAAAACAGTCGGGCTTTCTCATTTTTTTTAGCGGTAAGCTCGTGCAGGTTTCATTCAGGATAATAATTTACGTATCAGAAATAATTAGTTTCTAAGATAGAAAAAATCAGGAGTCATCTCCCTTTTGTTCACGCTCTTTTCGTCTTTGTTCACGTCTTTGCTGTCTCAGCTCTGATGGGGACATGATCGTATCCTTAACCGGTGTGCCCGTTTTTTGATTTACACGAGTAGTATCTGGATGCCTCCTGAAAATATTTTTAAAAAAGCCTCCGCCAACAGCCGGTTCTGTCTCTTCTTCGTAAAGAGAATCAACTACTACCGAATCAACAGGGTCTACCCGACGCCTTAAATTTTCTCTTAACATAACTCCATAAAAGCCGTAGGCGTTTGTGTCTCTGCTCGTATAACCTCGTTTTGCCATCAAGCCCCCAATCAATTTAAAATATCCTCTTAAAGAGTAACTCAAACTGCCATCCCCTTCAAAGAAATACAATCCTTTTTTAGGTCTAGGGACAATATTGGCCAGGAAGATACTTTCGCCTAGGTTCAGTTCAGAAGGGTGCTTGCCAAAATAGTAGCGGGAAGCTTCCCCTATTCCATATACATTATTTCCCCATTCTATAAGGTTCAGATAAACTTCATACATTCTTTGTTTAGAAGATAACCTGTTGTTTTCTATTAGCCACACCAGAAGTATTTCCTCTACCTTTCGGACCAATGTTTTTTGCCGGCTCAAGAAAACGTTTTTAACCAATTGCATTGATATCGTGCTTCCTCCCCGCTTAAAAGCCTTCTCTTTGAAATTTGTTGCTATTGATCTTTGAAATGCTTTTTCCACAAATCCTTTATGGCTGTAAAATGAAGGATCTTCTGCTGTTAAAATGGCGTTTTTTAAGGAAGGGGCGATTTGGTTAATGGGAACATAATCGGGGTTTTGAGGGCCTATTATTATATTTCTCATTGGTTTTCCATATTCATATGGCGTATAAACAAAACTGCTGTTTATTTTTTGCAGGTTAGTTTTACCGAATCTTAGGATTTTGAAATCACTGCTTTTATGTAAGGTGGAATTTATGCGGACGTTGTCGGGATTTTTAGAATCGAGGTAAAAATCCAGATTATATTGAAGTTTCCCTGCAACTTTAATACCTTCAAGTGATTCAAACAAGCCAACCGGGAATGCATCAAAAAGCTGTTGAGCGTTTAATTCTTCAGTCTTTAATTTTAATGCGTATGTTTTTTTAGGCGAGTTTGTATACTTTATATATGGATTGGCTTTGATGTTTTTTAAATAAATAACCGAGGTGCTGTCTAATGCAACAAAGTTTTCGCCAATAACCACATCTGCATCAATAGCTCCGCTTTGCAGCAGTACATCATTGGCTGCAATCTTTGGGTGATTAATTAAAAGGTTTCTAATTGCCCATGAACCATAAATGCGAAATTTATCGCCTTGCTTAACCGCCTTTTTTAATTGGGTAAACACCGTGTCAAAGGAAAGTTTCAAACCATATTCTTTTTCAATCAGGGCCAGTTCAACCTTTTTGTTTTCAGCGTATAATTTAAACGCCAATTCTTTATCTCCGGGCTCAACGGTACCATCCAAATGCCAGACTGCTTCAGTATTATTAATGAGAATATTTGATTTAAGCAGCCCTTCCGTTATGGTAGCTGAGGTTGTATAGAAGTTCATCCTATTATCATCATGAATAATTGAGACATCAAAATCTGTAACCAGCATATCGTCAGGAATTTTATAAAGTACCTGATTTAACAAATTATTAGCCAGCTCTGCCAGGTCGGCTTTAGACGTCTTCTTATTATCACGGTTTTTTTTCTTAAAAAGGAAATCGTAATTACTTATGCTATCCCGCTTAATTAAGGTTATTTTTCCGCTTTTGATTCTGAGGCTTGAAAGTTTGAAATCACCCGAAATAAGGGGTAATAATTTAATGCCAATGTGAAGATCATGAATATTAATAAGGCTGTCGCGATTTTCTGGTACAACCGAAATATTGGAGAACGCCACTGAGCTAAGACCCTCAAAATGAGGATCGCTGATTTTTAAGTTAAGATTGTATTCCCTTTTTGCTTTATTAATTGCTTTTGAAATTACAGCATTCAAAATTGCTTCGCGTTTGGAATATGCAATAGCCCCACCGGTTAAAGCTAATACAGACAGCACCGATAAAGAAATTAAGGCAATTTTTATAAACTTAGGCGGAATCCGGTTACGCATGAATGAAAATACTTTGAGTTTCAATAACAGAACAAAAAAAACGATTTATGGTGAGTTTTATTTCCAGAGTGTAAATATCTTTAAATTCATGGTGCAAACAAGTATAATAGGCTTAGGTTTCATAAATTTGCTGCTCATACATAATAAATGATTACTAAAGAGCAAGTATTAAAAGCATTAAGTCATGTTGAAGAGCCCGATCTCAAAAAAGATCTGGTTACTCTGAATATGATTGAAGATATCATTATTGAAAGGGATAATCTTACCTTCTCTGTAGTATTAACTACACCTGCTTGTCCCCTAAAGGCGTTAATTGAAAATGCCTGTCGCAACGCGATTGCTCATTTTATAAGCAAGGATATAAAGGTAGAGGTGAAAATGACCTCCCGGGTTACTACACAAAAAAATCAACCACTTAGTAATATCAGAAATATAATCGTTGTTGCGTCTGGAAAAGGAGGAGTAGGTAAATCTACTGTTTCTACAAACCTGGCTCTTGGATTGGCCAAGCGTGGCGCTAAGGTGGGCTTGATCGATGCCGATATTTATGGGCCATCTGTTCCTATAATGTTTGGTTTGGAAGGTGCCAGGCCAAATGCCACTCAAACAGCTGATGGGAAAACCCGGATTGATCCTATAGAAAAGTACGGAATCAAACTTTTGTCAATAGGTTTTTTTACTGATCCAGATCAGCCTATTCCATGGAGAGGTCCAATGGCTTCAAATGCTATAAAACAATTGTTTAATGATGCGGACTGGGGCGAACTGGATTATTTAGTTGTTGATCTTCCTCCTGGAACCGGTGATATACATATCACTTTAACGCAAAATTATCCTGTTGTCGGCGCTGTAATTGTTACCACACCTCAAAATGTAGCACTCTCAGATGCCAAAAAAGGTATTGGAATGTTTTTAATGGAATCCATAAATGTTCCAATTTTAGGGATAATTGAAAACATGTCGTATTTCACACCAGCAGAGCTGCCTGAAAATAAATATTATATTTTTGGTGAAGGCGGAGGAAGAAAACTTGCTGATATGTACAATACAGCATTTTTAGGAGAAATTCCTCTTGTTCAAAGTATAAGTGATGCAGGAGACTCAGGTATGCCGGTAATTCTAAATGAAAATAACCCAATGTCGGTGGCATTTTTAGATATTGCCGAAAGAGTTGCTCAGCAGGTATCAATAGCAAATGCCCATGCTCCTGTCAAAGTAGGTTAAAAGAATAAATTTTAGTAATTTTATAAAAAAGATATAAATGGATTTATTGCAAAAAGTGGAAAGTGCTCTGGATACCATCCGGCCTTATCTGGAGGCAGATGGTGGCAATGTATCTGTAGAAGAGATTACATCAGACAATATCGTTAAGCTAAAATTACTCGGAGCTTGCGGTTCTTGCCCAATGAGTATAATGACTCTTAAGGCCGGCATAGAACAAGCGATAAAAAAAGCAGTGCCAGAGATAGAGGGCGTTGAGGCAGTAAACCTCACAGATATGGATGATCCTAATGCTGTAATGCCACAAACGATGAATTAGTTAGCTATTAAAATATCGAAAAAGCGATAACGTTATCTAACGAAATCGCTTTTTTAGTTTAATCGATTTTGAAAATAAAAAGGGCTTTAAGTTTCTTAACAGTTTTTAACATAAGTCTTGCACAATTTTTGTTAGGTTTACATTGATGAAGCATTTTCTCGCCATATCAATTTTATTTCTCGCTGCAGGTTTGTCAAAAGCTCAGGAAAGGTCTATTGTTCAATTTTCCGGACTAATCTACAATGTGGACTCAAATGTTGTGGTGCCCTATGTTTCGATTATTAACAGGTCTGAAAAAGGCAAAGTGTTTTCAGCAAATCATCAGGGATATTTTTCTTTTGTGGCACATGAAGGTGATACGGTAGTTTTCAGTGCGATTGGATACAGAAGGGAAGCTTTGGTAATTCCGAGGAATGTTCAGGATAAAAAATACACTGTTATTATTAAACTGAAAGCCGAAGTTGTAAATCTTCCTATGGTGCAGGTACTGCCATGGGCGAGCATAGATGATTTTAATAAAGACTTTATGGCAATGAAGTTTGCCGACGATGATTTAGAAATCGCTAAAAAGAATGTAGCCCGAACTTCTTTAATGGCCATGGCTAAAAGTCTCCCTCGCGATGGAACGGAAATGAACAATCTTAATTTCCAAAATAATCATATTGCCTTGAGTAACAAAAATATGAATCAACGGGGGGCGAATCCATTACTCAACCCATTCGCATGGGGGGCATTGATTCAGCAGATCATGCAGGGTGATAAAAGCCGGTCCAACTCAGATAATTAGCGCTTTTTAGAGGCCGCGAAAAATTTCATTCTGTAATCAACCTTAACAGCACCTCTTGATATCGAATCAAGTTTGCTTTTTAACATGGCTCTGCGAAGGGGACTTAATTTATCAGTAAAGAGTTTCCCTTCAATATGATCGTATTCGTGTTGAATAACCCGGGCCTGGAACCCAGAAAAGGTTTCAGTATGCTGATTCCAATTTTCATCGTAATAAGAAATTGTGAGTGTTTGATTGCGGCTGATATCTTCGCGAATATCAGGTATGCTTAAACATCCTTCATTAAAGCTCCACTTTTCCCCCTCTTCATTTAAGATTTGTGCGTTAATAAACACTTTTTTAAAATCCTTTAATTCAGGTTCTTCTTTATCACTCAAATCAATAATAAAAAGCCGAATGGAAAGACCGATTTGAGGCGCTGCTATACCAACGCCACTGGCATTGTACATTGTCTCAAACATATTGTCGATTAGTTCTTCCAGATTTGGATAATCTTTTGTGATATCAATAGCTTTCTTTCTGAGAACCGGATCTCCGTATGCTATAATCGGTAATTTCATTTTGCAAAAATAATTAAATCGGCTGGATTAGAAACATCAGAGGTGGATTAATACGCTATTCTGACGGTTCAAAGATGAGTGATGTTAGTTTTGAAGGTTCAAAAACAGTGTTTGCTATTTCCAGTACTTGCTCTGCTGTAACCGCATTTACTTTTGCGTATATCTCTTCAAGCGTATCAGCTTTTCCGTAGTCTGTCAAACTCTTGGTCATAGAGATAATTAAGCCGATTCTGTTTTCTTCACCCAGGGCTATTAGGCCTGTAAATTTTTGTTTGGCCTGCTGCAGTGCTATTGCTGATAATTTATTTTCCCTTAATTTTTTTAATTCCTTATGTACCAATGACATTGCCTTTGCGGATTTTTCTGCATCAGTTCCAAAATAAATAGAGAAAATCCCGGTATCCGTAAATCCTGTATAATTAGATTCAATAGTGTAAGCTATACCGTATTTTTCACGGATCTGCAAATTAAGCCTTGAACTCATCCCGGTTCCTCCAAGCAGATTATTCAACAGCATCAATCCTGTTTTATATTCATGGTGTATAGAGAATGCCTGGTTGCCTACCACGCAATGGGTCTGGCCGATTGATTTTTCAATTCGAATTTCTGAAGCCTTGTTTCCTGGAAAAGATTTACGGGTTAAATTTGTTCTTCTCTCCGGAATATCTGAGTAAAGCCTGGTAAAAATTTTGCAAAGTTTTTTAAAATCGTAGTTCCCCAAAATTCCGACAACAATCTCGTGTGTATTGTAATTGCTGTTTAAAAAATTAATTATATCCGACCGCTCTAAGCCCTTTACTGTATCAGGGGTACCAAGAATATTCCTTCCAAGAGAGTGTCCGGCGAAAAGAATATCTTCAAAATCGTCCTGAATAGCTTCTTCGGGCTGATCCAGATATGAGGTGATTTCATCCAGAATAACGCTTTTTTCTTTTTCCAGCTCATCCTGTGGAAAAACAGAATTGAAAACCAAGTCCTGTAACAGCTCTATGGCTCGTTCCAGATAAGGATTTAAGAACGAAGCGTGGAGGCATGTATATTCTTTAGTTGTATAGGCATTCAAATCGCCACCGACCAACTCCAGCCGGTTTAAAATTTGAGTAGTGCTTCTCTTTACTGTTTTCTTAAACAGCAAATGTTCAATAAAATGAGCAAGGCCATCTTTCCCGGGCATTTCATCGCGCGAACCGGCATTTATAATTATGCAGGCATGCGATAATAATGATGTTGTTGGTTTATGTAAAAGACGGATGCCATTTGGCAAGGTAAAGACCTGATAATCCATTAAGGGTACAAGATAAATAATATAGCCTAGGGATGAAGCATAGGCTATATTATTTTATTATTCTTTCAATTTTAATTTACACTCTCGTTTAAACGATTCAAACCGCGGCATTGATACACCTTGAATATAGGAGTTGCCCGGATTGGAAGCTGCATAATTCTGATGATACTCTTCCGCCCTATAAAATGCCTTTAAAGGAGCGACTTCGGTAACGATGGGCTTTTTAAAGGCGGTTGACCATTTCATGACAGCTTTTCTAATGGACTCCTTCTCTTCAGGAGAATTGTAAAATATGGCCGAACGGTACGAAGTGCCGGTATCAGGTCCCTGACGGTTTAATGTAGTGGGATCGTGAGAAGTAAAGAAGGCATCCAGCAAATCCGAATAGGAGAGAATTTTCGGGTTGTAATATACCATTATGGCTTCTGCATGACCTGTAGTTTCTGAACACACCTGCTCATAGGAGGGGTTTTTAACATGTCCTCCACTATAACCCGAAACTGCAGAATCTACTCCTGCAATCTCTTCAAATATATGTTCAGAACACCAAAAGCATCCTTCTGCAAAAACTGCTATTGCTTTGTTTGGCGGCGATGTCAATTTTACGGCGCTGGTTTTTTGCTGGCCTGAAAGATTACAGGAGAAAAAGACCGATGAACTTAAAAGCGTGAAAAAAATTATTCTCAGTTTCATGATGATTGTACAATTTATATAATGTACGAAGTTGCATAGAAATATGATCTTTATTTAACTGATTTTTTTTCTGCTTAGTATAGCAAATCTGGTTGAGCCAGAGCCTTTAACCAAGCAGCACCTCGAAGGTGATTTAGCTTATTATCGGTTATATCATGTATGTTTTATCGTTTATCTGTTATTAGTAAACGTTTGAATTGGAAAGTGTCTTTCCATTACTAATGCATTTTTTGTTACTTTGGGCAAAAAATAAACGATGTATCAATTTATATTAGAAGCACATTCGGGATTAAGGTACGTAGTAATGTTGCTGCTTATCGGCGCTATCCTTTTAAGTTTGGCAGGGTGGTTTGGAAAGAAACCATTTACCCCAGGCAACAAAAGAATTAATCTTTTTACCTTAATAAGTGCCCACATTCAATTTGTTCTTGGTCTTGTTTTATATTTTATCAGTCCTTATGTAAAAACTGGAGATATGGGATCTGCTATGAAGGATGATACTTTGCGTTACTGGACTGTTGAGCATATAATTATGATGCTTATCGCGGTAGCATTGATTACAGTAGGATATTCAAAATCCAAAAAGCTCTTAAATGATATCGCAAAGCATAAAACTGTAGCTGTTTTTTATAGCATAGCTTTTATAATTATAATAGTTGCCATTGTGTTAAGCGGAAGACCGTTAATTGGTAAATAAGATAATCGATAAAACTATTGACAGTTCTGATTTTCTTTCTATTTTTGTTAAAATGATGATTTTAAAACATACTATGATTTGGTGGTGGCTGGCAGCAACTCGCGTCTGGTAAGTGTGTTTCGTATTAACAATTAGAAAAACGACATTATATATCAACCCGACGCTAATCCGTCGGGTTTTTTTTGGCCTTAACTACCCTGATTGCAGGGAATAATTTTAATCTATGTATACACTACATACTTCTTATAAAAAGCTACTCGCAGATACTACCACCCCGGTGAGTATATATCTGCGGATGCGGGATGTGTTTCCTAATAGTATCTTATTGGAGAGTTCTGATTACCATAGCAGGGAAAACAGCATGAGCTATGTTTGCTGTGACCCAATTGCCGGTATCAGTCTTAATGAAAATGTTTTATCCACTTATTTCCCGGATGGGGAGAGGAAGGAAGTTTCAGTTGAAAATGTAGATCTGCTTAGGGAAGTAACAAATTTCAGGAGCAGTTTTACTTCTACAGAAGAAACTGCTTTTAAGTTTATTTCCAACGGCTTATTTGGCTATTTTACTTTTGAGAGCATTGAGCATTTTGAAGATATTAAATTACAGACCGACCGCTCCGGGCCAAGAAATATCCCCTTATTGCAATATCATATTTACCGCTATGTTATTGCCATAGATCACTTTAAAAACGAATTATATCTTTTTGAGCATCGTACCGATGAAGAAGAAAAATCGGGAATAGAGCGTATTCAATATTTAATTCAGAATAAAGACTTTCCCGAATATCGTTTTGAAGCATCCGGGGATGAGAGTTCCAATTTTACAGATGAAGCTTTTCTGCAAGTTATTGAGGATCTTAAAAAGCACATTTATCGTGGTGATGTGTTTCAGATTGTGCCTTCAAGAGCGTTTTCTCAATCGTTTCAGGGAGATGAATTTAATGTGTACAGGGCTCTGCGATCTATAAATCCCTCACCATATCTTTTTTACTTTGATTATGGCGATTTTAAACTTTTTGGCTCATCGCCCGAAGCTCAATTAACCATTAAAAAGAATGAAGCGACTATTTACCCGATAGCCGGAACGTTCAGGCGGACGGGAAATGACATTCTGGATGCTGAACTCGCTGAAAAGCTTGAGAACGATCCGAAGGAAAGTGCAGAACACGTAATGCTGGTTGACCTTGCCCGCAATGACCTTAGCCGACACTGTAAAAATGTTACGGTTAGGGCATTTAAAGAAGTTCAGTATTATTCGCATATTATTCACCTGGTGTCTAAAGTTACCGGTCAATTAAAAGAGGGTACAGATCCTTTTTCTGTTGTTGGTGATACATTCCCGGCAGGTACATTAAGCGGGGCGCCTAAATATATGGCAATGACTTTGATTGACCGGTTTGAAAATGGACCACGCGGTTTCTATAGTGGAGCGATAGGCTTTATGGGTTTTAACGGAGACTTTAATCACGCCATAATGATTCGCTCTTTTATGAGCCGCAATAACGTTCTGCACTACCAGGCCGGAGCAGGAGTCGTTGCAGATTCGAATCCCCAAAGTGAACTGACAGAAGTAAATAATAAAATTATGGCGCTGAGAATGGCTATAAAATTGGCAGAAACAATTGTACCATCTTTTGAAAAGGTTTAAAATGAACATATTAGTAATAGATAATTACGACTCCTTTACCTTTAATCTCGTTCATTTGCTTAATGAGTGCGGATACGATCCTACGGTATGGAGAAACGATAAATTTGAACTGGCAGATATTGAAGCCTTCGATAAAGTTTTATTGTCTCCGGGGCCCGGAATTCCATCCGAAGCAGGTTTATTATTAGATGTAATAAAAACATACTCTCCTTCTAAAAGTATTTTAGGAGTTTGCCTTGGTGTACAAGCTATTGCGGAGGTTTTTGGCGGCAGCCTCTATAACTTATCATATCCTGTACATGGTAGGGCGACAGCTATGCAGGTTTTGGATAAGGATGAAGTTTTATTTGATGAATTGCCCCATACCTTTAATGTAGGCAGATATCACTCGTGGGCAGTAAAGCGTGAAGGCCTTCCTGAAGACTTAATCGTTACGGCCAAAGATACAGAGGGCGTTATTATGGGATTGCGGCACAAGGAATATGACGTTAGGGGAGTGCAGTTTCATCCGGAATCTGTTTTAACAGAGAATGGAAAACAAATGATAAATAATTGGCTAACGCAACCTGCAAAATAGTTTAGATATGACAACAAGTACCGGCAGTACCATACTCGACAAAATTGTTAAGCATAAATTACAGGAGATCTCGGAAGCTCGGTCAAGGGTTTCGATCAGCCGTTTAGAGGAGGATGAATTGTTTCACCGCGAATGTTATTCTTTAAGGGAATTTATTTTATCCCCGGAAAGAACTGGCATAATAGCTGAGTTTAAAAGGGCATCACCTTCTAAGGGAATTATCAATAACAAGGTTAATGCAGGTACTGTAACTAAGGCCTATGCAGAAGCTGGGGCTTCCGCCCTGTCAGTCCTTACAGATTCGCAATTTTTTGGTGGGCGAATAAGTGATTTATTACAGGCAAGGCATGCCAATACAATTCCTGTCTTGCGGAAGGAATTTATTCTGGATGAATATCAGATTATTGAGGCAAAAGCTATCGGAGCTGATGTTATTTTATTAATAGCCGCTATTTTAGAACCTAAAACTATCGAGAAGTTTGCCCGTTTAGCAAAGAACCTAGGCTTAAGCGTTTTATTAGAAGTGCATAATCAGCAGGAACTGGAACAAAGTCTTTGCGATGATTTGGATGCGGTTGGGGTAAACAATAGAAATCTGGCTGATTTTTCGGTTTCTTTACAACATTCATATGATTTAGTGGATCAGATTCCTGATAAGTTTCTTAAGATTTCCGAGAGCGGTATCAGCAATCCGGCTACAATATATGAGTTGAAAAAGGCCGGATTTAATGGTTTTTTAATAGGTGAAAATTTCATGAAGGAAGAGGATCCTGGTAAGGCAATGAAGGAATTTGTAAAGCAGCTTGCAATTCTTGAACAATAAATAAATCAGTATTATTATTTCGGTGTTATGTTATTAATTCCTGATAAAGGGCAATCTAAAATACTTTAAAGCATGGGTAAACAGAAATTCTTCGATACTGCAATAAAGCCTGAACGAGCGGTTTTAGTAGGTATTATTACACCAAACGAAACAGAAGAAAAGGAGCGGGAGTATCTGGAAGAGTTAGAATTTTTAGTTGAGACTGCGGGAGGAATTACAGAAAAAACCTTTACGCAAAAGATGCAGCGTGCTGATAGAGCTACTTTTGTTGGAACCGGAAAGCTCGAAGAGATAGCAGAATATGTACGGTCGGAAGAAATAGATATTGTAGTTTTTGACGATGAGCTGAGCCCTTCCCAGCTTCGGAATATCGAGCGGGAAATGCAGGTTAAGATTCTTGATCGGAGCAATTTAATACTGGACATCTTTGCATCAAGGGCACAAACTTCTCAGGCCCGAACTCAGGTTGAGCTTGCTCAGCTCCAATATCTGCTTCCAAGATTAACCCGTTTATGGACTCACTTAGAGCGTCAGAAAGGGGGAATTGGAATGCGTGGTCCGGGTGAAAGTCAGATTGAAACGGATAGGAGGATCATTCAGGATAAAATAGCTTTGCTCAAAGAGCGTTTGAAGATAATCGACAGGCAGAACGAAACCCAGCGGAAAAATCGCGGACAGCTGGTTAGAGTAGCATTGGTAGGATATACCAACGTAGGAAAATCTACCATTATGAACATGTTGTCTAAATCTGATGTATTTGCCGAGAATAAGTTATTTGCTACCCTGGATACTACAGTTAGAAAAGTTGTAATCGAAAATCTTCCGTTCTTACTCTCGGATACAGTTGGTTTTATTCGCAAGTTGCCTCACCATTTGGTAGAATGTTTCAAATCGACTTTAGACGAAGTAAGGGAAGCTGATATATTAATACATGTTGTTGATATTTCACATGCCACATTTGAGGATCAGATTAAGACAGTTAATGAAACTTTGAAAGATTTAGGCGTTGTAGATAAAGAGATTATTACAGTTTTTAACAAGATCGACGTATATAAACCTGAACATGATAATGAAACGGGGGTTACTCTAAGTTTGGAGGAGTTTAAAAACAGCTGGATGGGAAAACATAACAGTCCTGCGGTTTTTATTTCGGCAGCAAAAAAGGAAAATGTGGAAGAGTTGCGAAATTTGTTATACACAAAAGTCAAAAACGTTCACCAGGAAAGATACCCATACGACGCTTTGTTGTATCCTGATATAGAAGGGGAGAATCAATAAAATTATTATTATGGAATCGAAACGTCAGCAAAAATTCGCAGGGGTAATTCAGAAAGATTTAGCCGAGATATTTCAACGTGAAGGCATGAGTTTTTTGCCGAATACATTAGTTACAATAACCAAGGTACGCATTACTCCCGACCTTGCCATTGCCCGTGTTTTCTTAAGTTTTTTTAACAATTCAAATACGAGTGTTGCTTTAAATACAGTTAAAGCTCATGCCAGTGAAATTCGGTATAAACTTGGTGCAAGAATAAAAAACCAGGCACGGATCGTTCCGCAGCTTGAATTCTTTTTGGACGACACCAATACCTATGTTGAGCGCATGGATAAGATTTTCGATAAAATAAGTCAGGAGCCAAGACAACCCGATACGGAAGAATAAATGTATTAAGGTATCCTTAAGCTAAATAACTTAAATTACTAAATAAAAATCCATCTGTATCGTTATATTAGTCTATGACTTTAAGCGTGGCATTGGTAATGTGGTTAGCCTTCAGTGGTGTTAAAACTGATGGTGTGCCGGTGTTTAAAGGCGGTGCTAAAAACCTTAACAGCTTTATTTCCAATAATCTGATTTATCCTGAATATGCGAAACAAAATTGTCTTCAGGGTACTGTTCACATTAGCTTTCAGCTTACCAAACAAGGCAGAATATTCGGATCTAAAGTGAGTAAGGGCTTCGGAATAGATCTGGATTCTGAAGCTTTGCGTATTGTTCGGTTGACATCTGGGAAATGGCTTGTACCTGGTGCTTTTGATACCACACAAGCTATTGTTATTCCTATCAATTTTACGTTAAAAGAATATAACTGCAGTGAGCGTTCATCTGACGAAATCAAGGAAGCAATAGCCGCATATCAGGCCCGGCAAGATCTTAGTAAGGCTGTAATAAACTTTTATGAAAAGAAATCCTCAGGAAGCTATTCGGCTTCTGATGAAGAAAAAATTCTGGAGTTAAAGCGGCAGTTAGGTTATGATGAGCGATTTTTTGATCGATTATTAAGACAGGCTCAGCAAAAAATGAAGCAAGGCGATAAAGAAGGCGCTTGTGAAGATCTTAATCTGATCCGCAAGCTGGGAAGTAATAAATCCGAGAAACTACTCTTTGAAAAATGCCGGTAATTCGTTATTCCAATTTTTTCACTGGATTAAGAAGGAAAAAAGCGGCCAATTAACTCAGCCGCTTTAACCAATAAAAACTAAAAACTAAACTAGAACTCTAACCCTTTTCTAAATATTGTAAGCGTAAACTCTACCTGATTGACTCGTGGTTTGGTCGAGGGTTTAATTTATAAGTATATTTATTTGTGATTTTTAGACTTGAAGAGCATATTCTGCTATTTCCTGCACCCGAACTTGCTGATGAGGATGGCCTTCTTGCTGTTGGCGGAGATTTATCGGTTGATCGTTTAAATCTTGCCTACAGTATGGGGATATTCCCCTGGTATTCTGAAGAGACACCGATTTTATGGTATTCACCGCATGAGCGATTCGTTATTTTCCCTGAAAAGGTTAAGGTGTCTAAAAGTATGCGTAAATTTCTAAAAACGGATGTATATAAAATAACCGAAAATCAGGCATTTGAGCAGGTGATAAAATCTTGCGCTGCAGCGGAAAGAAAGGGTCAGGATGGTACCTGGATAATTTCTGAAATGCAGGATGCTTATATGGCTCTTCACAAAAATGGGATCGCTCATTCTATTGAAGTTTGGCAGGATAATGTTTTGGTAGGAGGTCTTTATGGCGTAAAAACCGGAAATGTATTTTGCGGGGAGAGCATGTTTAGTTTCGCTGTCAATGCCTCAAAAACTGCTTTAATATGGCTTTGTAAACATAAGAATTATTCTCTGATCGATTGTCAGTTCCATACCGATCACCTGGAGAGTATGGGGGCTGAGTATATTTCGAGAGAGGAGTATATGAGGATATTAGGAACTAATTAAGGGCGTTTATATATTTTTGAGGGTTTAGATCTATACTTAATGATGCTTTTCTGATTACTACTTTCTTCTAATTCAAAATCTCCCGGATATCGTCTGCGCTCAGCGATTTTACAAAACTTTCTTCGGTAGTTATTAAAGATTCGGCTACCGAACGCTTCCTGTTTTGAAGAGCGAGAATCTTTTCTTCGACTGTGTCTTTGGTAATGAACTTATAAATGAATACTTTCTTTTTCTGTCCGATTCTGTGGGTTCTGTCAATGGCCTGCTGTTCTACAGCAGGGTTCCACCATGGATCGAGCATAAATACATAATCGGCCTCCGTAAGGTTCAATCCCACACCTCCGGCCTTTAAAGAGATAAGAAATAACTTAATATCTTCATTCTTTTGAAATTCCTCCACAACCTGTCCTCTGTTTTGAGTCGAGCCGTCGAGGTAGGCATAGCGTATTTCCTCCGAATCAAAATGGTTGCGATAAATCTCCAGCTGTTTCACAAATTGCGAGAATACCAGAACTTTGTGTCCACGCGACAAGACACTTTCCAGAGTATGAATTACGTTTTCAAATTTGCCGGACTCGCCTTCATAATCTTTATCAATCATATAAGGATGATTGGCTATCTGTCGAAGTTTAGTAAGACCTTGTAAAACCTGAATTTGAGATTTTGCAAAAGTTCCGTCTTCTAAAGACCTTAACATATCATTTCTATACTCAGATTTTACATCTTCATAATATTTCGCCTGCTCTTCGCCCATCTGACAGTAAAAGAGCTGCACTGTTTTTTCCGGCAATTCGGTTGCAACCTGGTCTTTTGTTCTTCTTAAAACAAATGGTTTAATTAGAGCCTGTAATTTTCTGGCCACCTCCTCATCCCGCTTCTTTTCAATTGGAATTACGAAATCATTCTGAAAGAAATGCTGGCTGCCCAGTAGGCCCGGATTAATAAACGACATCTGAGTCCATAAGTCATTTACCGTATTTTCCACCGGTGTTCCGCTTAAAATTAATTTATGCTTCGATTTTAGCTGTTTAACTGCTTTGTACGCTTTTGATGCGGGGTTTTTTATGTTTTGACTTTCGTCGAGAATGACATAATTAAAGTAGAGGGTTTTCATTAGCTCAATGTCTACCCGGGTAATGCCATAGGTTGTAAAAACCACATCGTATTCCATAAACCGAGTGACATCTTTACTTCTAAATGTGCCTGTATGTTCTAAAATCCGAAGAGAGGGAGCAAACTTTTCAGCTTCCTTAGCCCAGTTATAAATTAACGAGGTTGGCATTATAATTAAGGAGGCTGATGTTTCTGAATGTTCTTCTTTTATTTTTTGTAGAAGTGCCAGCGTTTGAACTGTTTTTCCAAGGCCCATATCATCGGCCAGGCATCCTCCAAAGTTGTAATTACGTAAAAACTGAAACCAGTCATAACCGGCTTTTTGATAAGAGCGAAGCTTGCCTTTAAAGTTCACGGGAACATCCAGATCCTCGATTTTTTCAAAATTGCTGAGTTGCTGAAGTTTCCTGTCCATGGTAATAGATGCCAGTTCGCTATTGGCGAAGTCATTTATCAAACCAATATGATGTTTTTTAAGTCTTAAATGATCATCCGACTTTTCGGTAAAATGCAACAGGTTCCCATATTGCGAAAACCATTTTTCGGGTATTATAGCTACCTCGCCGGAAGGTAAAGTGAACTCGCGAATCTTATTCAGAATATGATGGCGCAAATCCATGAATGGAATTTGATAGGGTCCAAAATATACAAAGGCTTTTAAATCAAACCAGTCATTTCCCTCCTTGAATTCCAGATCAACCTTGCTGGTGCCAAATAGGAAGCGTTTATTGCCATCCGGCTGCTCTATTTCAAAGCCGTTTTCTACAAGTTGTTCGTGATTTTCGTTGAGCCAGTTTATAACGCTAAATGAAGCATCTTCTTCGGAAAATAGTTGTTTAACCTCCAGGTTTAAAAACAAGGAACTTGCAGCTTCTAAACCAAGGTCCAGTAAATCATCAAGTTTCGACTTTTCCCAGGAGAGCGACCTTTTTATTCGGTGGAAAATATATTCGTCGCCTTTTTTTTCCATTCTGACGGAAACTTTTGTAGTGCTTCCGGCAGCGAAAATATAAGTGCCATATCTAAAATAAAGCTGTAATTGCGAGATCCCTCCGGGTATGAAAATTACTTTTAATACTGGAGTTGCATCAAATTTTTCTGTGTTTATAGTAAATCCTTCTGCGTAGACATGGTGTTTCTCAATTAGAGGACCTACAAATTTTTCGAAATAGGCTTTTTCTGAAGACTTGGGAATAGATATAAATCGCTTGTTTAAAAAAGGCTGAAGCTTTTTGCCTTCTACTTCACCATCAAAAAAGTATAAAACATCTTCCAATAGCAACCATGCAGGCTCATTGCAAATCACCTGCGCATCTTTAAACATGAATTCAATACGGATGCCCTGATATTTAATCGTAGGGAAATACCTGGTTTCTTCTTCATTTCTTCTGAAATGGAACAATACCGAAGCAGGTTCCTCAGCCAATTGTATCTTACGCTCAACAGGCCATCCTTCTTTACTCATCAAATACAGAGATTTATCTTTCAGTAACTTGAATGCTTCGATTATTCGTTTTTCAATTTTAGGACGAATAATTTCATAGAATTTCGGATCGAACGTTTTACTGAAGAATTCAAAAGGTCTTACAGGCTTTTTATGATAGCGTTTAATTATATGCCCCTGCTCGGTTTCTTCTAAAAGTTTAATGAGCTTAATGTCGGTTTCATCAAGTATTGTAGAGAACTCCTTCGCAGTAGTTGAAAATAATCGCTGGTAAGTAAGCGAAAAATCTCCATCCTGATTTAACTGAACAATATGAGGTTCGATTAAATAGCCTAAGAATTCGTGCTTGCATAGTGAATATACAAGTTTACAGGGTTTTGAGCTATCGACGCGTAACATTTAGAAATAGATAAAATTTATCCAAGCAAGCAGATAAAAAATGTTAAACTTAGATAGAATTCTGTTTAAAACCAATAGGAAAACTACCTGATTGTGTTGCAGGTAAAAACTGTTACTTAAACTAAATAAACAATCCTTACCTTTACAGTCTCAAAAAGGGGTGCCTTGTTTGTGAATAAATGATTGAACTCCAATCGGCAAACATAAAAACAGGCTGAGATTAGACCCATCAGAGAAGCTGAAAAGGTTAGTGTTAAAAAGTGATATATCTTTTAATCCTGGCTTGTAATCTTTAGCTTCAATGAACACCTGATCCGGGTAATGCCGGCGGAGGGAGGTAGAGTTAAGAATGTGCGTACCCCTTCGTGCATATTGTGTTAACTTATAATAAATCAAATTGAAAAAAAATGTAATGTTCGCAATCGCGACAATCCTCTTACCAGCACTGGTAGCAGCTCAGTTTTCTATTAGCGGAAAAATTATTGATCGCCAAAATGAGCAGGCACTGGCAGGCGCAACAATAACTTCGGGTAATTACATAGTTCAATCTAATTTTGCCGGTGAATATTCAATTCCTAACCTGAAAGCAGGAAAGTACCTGGTTAAGGTTACTTATTTAGGGTATCAACCATTCCTTCAAACGATAGTACTTAATTCGAATGAGACCATAAATGCTGCACTGGAAAGAAACGGCATCGTAACTGATGAAGTACTCGTAAATTCGACGCGTGCAAACAAGAATTCTGCGACTACTTACCGGAATGTTGGCCGGGAGGAGCTGGAAAAAAATAATCTTGGACAGGATTTACCCTATCTTCTGAATCAAACCCCTTCTGTTGTAGTGAGCTCCGATGCCGGTACGGGCATTGGTTATACAGGAATCAGGATCCGCGGAAGCGACCCAACCAGAATTAATGTCACTTTAAACGGAATCCCATATAACGATTCCGAAAGTCAGGGACTATTTTGGGTGAATATGCCGGATTTTGCTTCATCGGTAGATAATATACAGGTTCAACGAGGTGTAGGGACATCAACTAATGGTGCAGGAGCGTTTGGCGGAAGTTTGAACGTTCAAACCACAACTTTGCGTGATTCTGCTTATGCGGAATTAAATAATACAGCCGGTTCTTTCGGTACATTAAAGAATACCGTTATGGTCGGAACAGGTTTAATAAATGGGAAATTTACGTTTGATGGCCGTCTATCAAGAATCATCTCCGACGGGTATATTGACAGGGGAGCTTCTAAACTGCGCTCGTATTTTTTAAGCGGGGCTTACTACGGAAAAAAAGATTTGCTGAGAGCCAATGTTTTTTCAGGCGCTGAGAAAACATTTCAGGTATGGAATGGCATTCCCGAAGCTAAATTAACAGGAGACAATGCTGCCTTGTTAAATCATTATTACAATAACCTCGGTTATTTATATCATACTACTGCCGATTCTATCAACCTTTTTGACTCTGACAAAAGAAAATACAGCCAGTTTTTATACGATGATCAAACAGACAACTATTCTCAGGATCATTATCAATTATTATATACTCATACTTTTTCTCCTCAATTAAATATTAATACGGCCTTGCATTATACTTATGGTCGTGGTTATTTCGAAGAGTATAAGAATTCTCAGTCCCTTGATGATTACGAACTAAGCTCGATAACTATCGGTGGTACAACCATTAATGAAACAGACCTGATTCGCCGCCGCTGGCTGGATAATGATTTTTACGGATTTACCTATTCTTTAAATTACAATCCATCCGAACCATTGAGTTTAACTTTAGGTGGTGCTTACAATGAGTATGACGGGGATCATTTTGGCGAAGTAATTTGGGCGCAATATGCTTCAGATAGTAAAATCAGACAACGTTATTATAACGGTAACGGGTTTAAAACAGACTTTAACATTTATGGAAGAACAAATTACCAGGTCGGGAAAATTAATTTATTTGCCGATTTACAATATAGAGGCATAGGTTATAAAATTACCGGAACAGACAAAAATAGAAATCAGCTTAACCATGATATCGATTTTAATTTTTTCAATCCAAAAATTGGCCTTACATACCAACTTAATCCTGGTAGTAATTTTTATGCCTCGTTTGCAATAGCAAATAAAGAGCCTAATCGGGATGATTTTATTAACTCTAGTGCTGTCAACATTCCAAAATCTGAAAATCTTAAAGATCTGGAAGCGGGTTACAGAGTTAATGGAAAAAGTTATTCGGCAGGCATTAATGCCTATGCTATGTTCTATAATGACCAACTAGTTTTAACGGGTAAGATCAATGACGTAGGAGAATACATTCGGCAAAATGTTTCAGATAGTTACCGTATGGGCTTAGAGCTTGATTCCAGAGTTCAAATAATCCCTGCTCTTTCCTGGTCGGCAACAGCTGCTTTAAGTCGTAACAAGGTGAAGGATTTTACTGAATATGCAGATGATTATGATAATGGAGGTCAGATTTCTAATAATTTCAAAAACACCGACCTGGCTTTTTCTCCGAATTTTATTGCATCAAGTGATATTTCTTATAGTTTTTTCCAAGGCATAGAAGTTGCTTTTCTAAGCAAAGTAGTTAGCAAGCAATACCTGGACAACACATCAAATAACGGCAGATCTCTAGCCGCATTTGATGTACATGATTTAAGACTTCGTTATAATACATCGGTCAAACAGATTAAAAATATCGGCTTATCTTTTCTGGTGAATAATGTCTTTTCAGAGAAATTTGCCTCAAATGGATATAGTTATAGCTACATAATGGGAAGTAAATTCACCACGGAAAATTTCTATTTTCCGCAGGCTTATCGCAATTATATGGTTTCCCTCAACCTGAAATTTTAGTTGCTAATACATCTGTCTGATAAGGGCAGATGTATTAATTTTTCTATTCATTAAAAATTAACCTTACTTTAAATTTCAATTGCGAGATTTGGCTCTGTTATTTTAAATAAATGAAACTTAGATATCTTCCGTTAGTTGTTTTTTCCTTTTATTGTACTTCATTATTCTCACAACAAAAATCTTCCGCTGTATTGCCCAGACCAAAATTGGTTGTTGGGTTGGTTGTGGACCAAATGCGCTGGGATTTTCTTTATCGATATTATGAACGGTATGGTTCCAGAGGGTTTAAGCGTCTTTTAAATGAAGGATTCAGTTGTGAAAATACACAGATAGGATACGTTCCAACCTATACAGCTTGCGGTCATGCAAGTTTATATACAGGCTCTGTTCCTTCGGTTAACGGCATTGCAGGAAATGATTGGATCGTTCAATCTTCAGGTTACAGATTGTATTGTACTGAGGATACATCAGTTCAATCTGTAGGTACTACTTCAAGAGCCGGAAGGATGTCGCCCAAAAATCTTCTGTCAAGTACAATTACTGATGAATTAAAGCTGGCAACAAACTTTCGCTCAAAAGTTATCGGCATTGCTTTAAAGGACAGGGGTGGGATACTGCCTGCAGGTCATTCTGCCGATGCGGCTTACTGGTATGACGACTTAACAGGGAATTGGATTACCAGTACCTATTACAGAGCAAATTTGCCATTATGGGTAGAAGAGTTTAATAATCGGCGATTAGTTGAAAACCAGGAAAATTATAAATGGGAGACTCTTTATCCACTTGCTACCTATAAGCAAAGCAGTCCCGACAATTCTTCGCGATATGAAGGAAAGTATAGGAATGAAACGACAGCTGCTTTTCCGCATGATATTTGGGCGGGACGTACAGCTGGTTGGGGAGCTATCAGAAATACTCCTTTTGCTAATACATATACCCTTGATTTCGCAAAAAAAGCTATTGAGAGCGAACAAATGGGAAAAGGCGACTTCACTGATTTTCTGGCTGTCAGCCTTTCATCAACCGATTATATAGGGCACCAGTTTGGTCCGAATTCTGTCGAAGTTGAGGACACTTATCTTAGGTTGGACAGAGATATTGCTGGTTTTTTAAGCTACCTCGATAAAGTAGTGGGAAAAGGAGAGTACACTATTTTCCTGTCAGCAGACCACGGAGCTGCCCATAATCCGAACTTTTTAAGCGATCATAAAATTCCGGCAGGAGTTTGGAACACGACAAATAATAGCAGTCGGGGACTTGAGGAGCTAAATGGAATTTTGTCTAAGAAATATGGGAGCGATAAAGTAGTTAGAAGTTTGTTTAATTATCAGGTTCATTTTAATTATCCTCTGATTAATGAGAAAGGATTAGATATCAATCAGATTAAAAAGGATGTAATTTCTTATTATAAGAGTCAAGTAAATGTTTCTTATGTGGTTGACTTGAAAAATATTGGAAATGAACCCATCCCTGAGGTATTAAAAGCCCGGATTATCCATGGCTATAATGAAAAGCGAAGCGGAGAAATTCAAATCATAACCAATCCGGGTTACTATCAGGGCTCTGGTACCGAGGTTACCGGAACCACACATGGCACCTGGAATCCATACGATACCCATATTCCCTTAGTTTTTATGGGCTGGGGAATTAAACAAGGGAAAACCAACCGTTTAACAAGTATGTCCGATGTTGCTTCAACTCTTTCAGCTTTGTTGCATATTCAGGAGCCTAATGGTAATATCGGGCAACCTATTATTGAAGTTTTAAAGTAATTTAGCTGTTAAGGCCAACACAGTTTAATGAAACCTGCATGAGCTTAGCTCTCACCCGCTCGAACGGGCGGGCAAGCCGAAATGAACTTAGAGAAACGTTCTCTTGAACACCTAACTAAATAAATCTCTGTGAAAATAAGCTGATGCCAGGCCATTCGAACGACTTCAGAGCTTAAAAGACAATTATATTCTAATGAAAAAATTTATAGCCAAATTGCATTATTTAACACAGGATTTAGATGGCAGGAGTCATATTGAGCAAGCACAAATTGCTTGTGAAGCCGGATGTAAATGGGTCCAATATAGATGCTTTTCTAAGAATGATGATGAACTTTTGAACGATCTTCATCAAATAGCCGCTATTTGCGATGACTGGGGGGCAACACTAATCGTTACTGATCATGCGCATCTTTTAGATCAAGCAGATATTCAAGGCGTCCATATAGAAGATATGGAAGCTGACTTTACGACATTTCGGGAACAAATAGGTAGTGAAAAAACATTAGGAGCTTCTGCAAACACATTCGAGGATATTCAGCGTATTGCAGCAAGCGGAGTTGTGGATTATATTGGTTGTGGCCCATTTAGTTTAACCGACACCAAGCCTAATGAATATGCGATATTGGGGATTGAGGGCTATAAATCACTTTCCGATAAAATAAGAGGGGCCGGGATCGAAATCCCTGTTCTTGCAGTTGGCGGTGTTAGAATAGAAGATGTAGATGCTGTAATGAAAACCGGGGTATATGGTGTAGCTATCTCAGCTGCAGTTAATAAGTCTGATAATCCGGTTTCTGCGTTCAAAGAAATTTATAAAAAAGTGTATTAAGTCTTCAGTACTTTTGTTTTTATGTCATCGCATCATATCATACGTGAAAAACAAGAGCCTGCCCTGCTAATTATAAGTATGGAAGGTTTCAATCATGAAAACCTGGGACAGCTTTTAGAGTGGAGTCCTACGGTAATCGTTGTTGAAGAGATATTTGAAACCGTGGATTCTCTTGGGATTAAGATAGATGGCGTGGTAAGTAAAAATCTTTCTTATGCTGCTCAGCCTGAAACTATTGTAATACATACAGAAGATGATCCCTTGCAGGATGCTCTTAAATATTTAACAGGCGAGCAATATCCGGCTGTAAATATCATCGCTGATTCTTTTTCGGCGAAGGATTATGCTGTATATATTGACAGAATAGATATTGTAGTTTTAACACCTCATCAGAAAATATTTCCGGTAAAGCCAGGGTTTAGTAAATGGCAAACTGCCGGAGAAGAAATAGAGGTTCTCCTGGAAGCTCATAATTTACATGTTTCCGGATTGATTCCCATTACCGAACATATTTTCGAAACCGAGAAAGAAGGGTTCTATACGCTAACATTCGAACAGCCATTTACGTTTATCGCCGAAACCTTATAAAAAAACATGAATATCAGGCTGGCAAGCTCAAATGATATTTTCCTGATCCATCAGCTCGCTAATGCAATCTGGCATTCCACTTATAAAAGCATTTTGCCGATAGAGCAAATTGAGTTTATGCTCAGTAAAATGTATTCAATTGAAAGCTTGCAATCACAACTTGATGAGGGAATCACTTTCATATTCGCTGAAGCGGAAGGCAAAGCGCTTGCTTTTGCATCTTATTCTTTATCAGATAGCCAGCAATTTATTTATAAGATTCATAAACTTTATATCTTACCCGAAGAACAAGGGAAAGGTCTGGGGACTCACTTAACCAATTTCATCAAGCGTGATGCACGAGCCAAGGGTGGCAAAATTTTAGAGCTAAACGTTAACCGGAATAATCCGGCGCAAAACTTTTACAGGAAGTATGGATTCGAAGTTTTTGAAGAAGTCGATATCCCGTATTATCAATACACATTAAATGATTACGTAATGAGGATGATTCTTTAAGGCGTTTTTGGTGAAATTGGCGTTATCCTTTTAGGCGTTTCTGTACCTGCTACAATACCCCTTGAACTTAAAGCTATAGCTTTTATCGTGGCTGTAATATTAGCGATATTTAATGTTTCAAATTCATCATCTACAGTGTGATAGAATTTATCGATATCAATCTGATCAGTCGAAATAGTATGAGCCGGCACGCCAAGAGCAGCAAGAGTAGCATTGTCGCTACGGTAAAAAAGTTGTTGTTCTTTGTATGGATCAGGATAAAAAGTAAAACCGGTACCTACAAGGTTTTTTTGCAAAATAGTTCCGAAATCAGAGCGGTCGAATCCGGTTATGAATGCAGAGTTCTTTCCAAATTTAGATTCCTTTCCGATCATCTCAATATTAAACATGGCTTTAATTTCATCCGGGTTCAATTTTTCCGAAAAGTATTTAGAGCCTATCATTCCTGATTCTTCAGCGGTAAAAGCAACAAATATTAAAGTGCGTTCATTGTTATTCAGCTTTTTATAATATCTGGCCAAAGACATTACTGCGGTAATTCCTGATGCGTCATCGTCGGCGCCGTTCGCAATTGAGTCTCCTTTAACATCCTCAAGGATCCCTAAATGATCATAGTGGCCTGAAAATATAACATATTCATCAGGTTTCGATTTTCCCGGAATTATTCCTGCTATATTAAAAAGGGGGGCCTGTTCAATTTTATTTGTGAAATTAATCTGATAGGTTGAAGGGTCCTTTGTTCCGATAATAAATACGGCCGCAGTATTTTCTCTGGGTTCATCAATTAACCTTTCGCCCATGAAAAAATTTCGCACACGCTTAAAAGCATCATAAAACTCTTCGTCAACAAAAATTATAACAGGTTTATTAAGTGTCATAATAGAACGGTATCTCGACATAAATATGTCTCCGGACTTAATGAATTGTGTTTCTACCCCAGAGGCAGTATTCCAGTTTAAACCTGGTTTATCCGTAATCACTAATACATTGTTTTCATCTATCACGTTACCGTTAACGGATACACTGAGAGCAATGGGTTTTATATTGGTCATTGAAAACTCCTGTCTGAAAGTGTTTTGACCTTTAAATGGTTGCAGGCCGATTTGCCTGAATTCGCTTTCGATAAAGCTGGCGGCTTTCTCAATTCCTGGAGTAAAAACTGCCCTTCCCTGCATCTCGTCAGCGGAAAGTGTGCGAATAATTCTCTCAATATCGTTTTGCTGTACAAGATTTTCGGGTTTTTGAGCAACACAAGAAATGAGAAAAACAAGTATGTAGATGAGATAAGCTTTTTTCATAGATTTATTTACGGGCATATATCTGAGCTCATGTATGCTTCAGATTCATCTTCAAATTTAAAAAATGATGTATCGAATTAAAAAATGAAGTACATTGGTTTGGCTTGAAATACTGCACACATACATTTTTTCCGATCGAATTAATCCCAATCGTAATTCTCTAATTCTCTTGCAGATTTACCGGTAATAATTTGCTTCTGTTTATGGATTTCGGTTTCCACTTTTGTGTCCTGAACACCATCTGTTACCGCTATATCAAAGTCTTTATTTTTATAAGATCCGTGCACCGCCGAAAGTTCAATATTTTGCAAGGCTATATCATAGGGCCCGACGGGGCTCATAAGCTTCACGAAAACCGGAAGGCATTCAAACAAAATGAACAGCATGCTGATAAATGCAATAGCCAGGTAGGTACCAAGGTCTCTGCTACCATCTGTGTTAAAGCTTAACTGACCTAAGGCCCAGTTTCGGTCGGCAAAGCCCGCGACATTTGCCAGGCTGTCTAATTGTTTACCGCTAAACATGCGTTCGCTGGTTATACTTTCAAGCTCTTTGCGTCGTAATATGAAATTCTCCAGCGTTGTCATTTGTTGTCTGACTGTCTCCAGGCGTTGAATTTTTTGATTCAGAACGCTTTCCTTTTGTTTCGCATAGGTACCGTAACCCTCTTTTCCAGAAGTTTGGCTGCTTTTGTCTCCAAAAATCTCCTGGTTCAGAACGTAACGTGAGAGATTAATATCTCTTTCCAGCGAATCTTTTTCCGCTTTAAGGTCTACTATTTTATGTAGTTCTGTTACATATTTATTGCTAAAAGTATTGTTAAGGGTATCTATTTTTGAACGCTGGCCATTCAAATAACTTGTTTTTAATTTCTGCCTGATTTCTTTATCGAAAATTTTCAGCTCCAGAGGGCGGGATATTACAATTCCAATCATTATCGCGAGTAAAATACGCGGCGTAGCCTGCAAGATTTGCTGATTGGCGGTTCCGGTTTTTGTAATACTCGAAACAATATACCGGTCCATATTGAAGATTGCCAGCCCCCATATTAGCCCGAATATAATAGCCAGCAGAATTGCAGCCGGGTTTCCGGAGAAAACAAAATACATAGCGTAGCCTCCTGATAAGGAGGCGAATAGGGCAGTAAAAAATATAGTGGCCCCTATACCAACATATTTATTATGTTCTGTAGGAAATTTCTTTAAAGTATCGACATGTGTTCCGGAACAAAACCAGAAAAAGTCATTGATTTTCTTCATTAAACTGAGAGAATAATATTTTATAAAACGGCCTGTGATGTAAGTTGTTACAAATTAACTGAAAATAAATATGAAAGGCTAAAAATAACATCTCAATCAAATACCGGATAAGTATTATCTTTGTTTAAAAATTCTATGAAATGGAAGAAATAACGGTAGAAGAATTAAAAAGAAAAATCGATAATGGCGAAGATTTCCAGCTGATTGATGTTAGAGAAACCTTTGAATATGAGGTGTCTAATTTAGGGGGTGTCAATATTCCATTATCGGGAATAATGATAGAATCGGATAAAATTGAGACAGATAAACCTGTAATTGTACATTGTCGCAGCGGAAAACGAAGTGCCGCAGCTATTATGCAACTTCAAACTTTAGGGTTTGACAATCTTTATAATCTTGAAGGCGGGATACTAGCCTGGAAAGAAAAGTACGATCCATCTATGCCTGTTTACTAGAATGTTTAAAAAAGTTCTTTTAAACGTTTTTTATAACATAGCCATTTTTACTATGGTAATGTGCCTTTTTTGGGGATTCAACGAGGAAAGGTACAGTATAGTGATCGTTGCAGTATTTGCTATCGCCTTATTTGTATTTTTTAAATTCAGATTAATAAAAGAGATAAAGCGGGTGACCAAGAAAGGACAGAATTAAAATGAATTGTTTTTCCTGATTATAAATTGAATGATTAATCAGTTGCTGTCTCCTGGTTTAATAGTTCAACAGCGCCCATAACCATCATTTGGTCCATCGTAGGATTAATACTGCCACCTTTTGGTTCCAAAGTGACCGCAAAAGCCTGCGCATTTTTTAATGATCTCATTTTTATCATTCCTGATGTATCGCCCTTAGCATCAAATACACCCAGGTCTACCGGATTCCCATTTACCATTGCCCATAATTGATATTGGTGTTCCGTGTCATTTGTGGGCATCTTCAGAGAAGCCATGTCAATCATAACTTCTTCGTTTTCCGGATTGAAAGCAATCATCAGGCTTGCTGTGGGAGCATTTGGAGTTCCTTTTAGTTTCACAATCTTATATTCGTCCGGATTGTGAAATATCTGCAAGGATTTATTTGCCACTTTAAGCTGATCCTCTACGTAACTTATATGATTAGAAAATTTCTGATTTGATTGGCGCAGTACTGCGATTTGATTATTAGATTCTTTTAATTGACTATAAAGATTAATTAGCACGATTAAACTTAGTAATAAGAGTGCAACCGACGCAGCAAAAGCGAATTTATAAAAAGTGTTTTTGTTAGAATATGTGTCGATAGGCACTACGATACTTTCATCTTGGCGATCTCTGGTATCAAGTATATTTAGGATTTGGGCACGCATCTGATCAGGAGGGTTTTGAGAATGTGCTTCGGCGTATTTTTCTAACGCTTTTTCAATTTCCAATAACTCTGCCCTAAGCTCAGGATGTTTTTCGAGCATAAGTTCTACTTCAAGGCGTTCACTTTCGGTTAAGTCGCCAAGCACGTAGAGCTCTAAAATCCCGCTTTCGATATATGCTTTTAAATCTTCCAATTTAATTGAATAGTTTTCTTAAACTGATAATTGCTAATCGTACTCTTGTTTTTACAGTGCCGAGAGGTATTCCCAATTCTTCAGACGCCTCAACCTGCGTATACCCTTTAAAATAAATCAGATCTAATACAGCTTTAACTTCAGGTTTTAGTTTATTAACCATTTCCCGTACGCCAAACAAGTCTGGATTTAAGCTGGAATTTCGCTGCTCGTCAATTGTAATTACGGAGTTTTCAATGTCCTGGTTCTTGCTGTTATTACGAAAATCCTTCGATCTTATTTTGTCTACCGAGAGATTACGGGTGAGATTAACCATCCAGGTGAAGAGGCGGCCTTTTTTTTCATCGTAAGAATCAAATGAGTTCCAGATTTTAATAAAAGCCTCCTGCAATAAATCTTCAGCGAGTTCCTGATTCTGTACTACTCTAATAATAACGCCATATAGAGAAGCGGAGTACATGTCGTATAATGCCTCAGACCCTATTCTTTGTTTCTGCCGTATAGCTTGTATAAGATCGGCTTCAGGAAGTGATATTTTAGTTTTTCTGCTCAAATCTATATTCTTTCCAATAATAGTGAATGCTTTACATACCTCAATGATTAATGTATGAATATTTTTTTTTCATAAGAAAATAAATCCATTACAATATTTCTTCTCGTAGTTACTGAGAACAATTAAACCTAATAATAGATTTATGGAAAATTCAACTATTAAACAAAAGGGCGCTTTATCAAAAGAGGAGCTCTTAGATCAGAAAGTGCAACGGCGCTCTTTCTTGAAGTATGCGGGAGCGGGTGTTGCGGGAATTGCTTTAGTGGCAGCAGGGTGTAAGCAAAGTAATTATAACCCCGACGATCCTGAAAATGGATTTGGTCCTGGCATATCTTTGGGCACGGGAGATGTTGCAATCCTCAATTATGCCTACGCTCTTGAGCAATTGGAAGCTGCATTTTACATTCAGGCAGTCGCGACTCCTTATTCGGGCATGACCGCTACCGAGACCGCTTTTTTGACTGATATCCGTGATCACGAAATTGCTCACCGCGAGTTTTTTAAGGCTGCTATTTCCGCCAATGGTGCGACTCCCATTAAGAATTTAACTGTTGATTTTAGTAGCATTAATTTTTCCAGCCGTGCCAGTGTGTTGGGTACAGCAATGGCATTCGAAGATTTAGGTGTGTCCGCCTACGACGGCGCAGGTTATTTATTACAAAATGCTAACTTTTTATTATTGGCCGGTAAAATCGTGTCTGTAGAAGCGCGTCATGCTGCATTAATACGTGAGCTTATCTCACCAAATACTTTTTTGGGAGATCAGGTTGATAGTAGTTCTGTAAACATATCCCGCACTCCTGCTCAGGTATTGGCAATTGCGGGTACCTATATTAAAACTAAAATTGACCCATCGACTATACCAGCTTAAATCAAAAGATCATGAATATTGTAAATATATTAGAAGAAATAGAAAAAGTAGACGGAGAGATTTATGAGCGATTAAGTCCCCGTAGAAATGCTATGAAAGAATTTTTTAGCATGGGTTCTAAAATTGCTTTGTCGGCTATGCCATTAGCTTTAGGCTCGATGTTTACTAAGGCGTATGGCCAGGCTACGCCCTCAGCTATTGTGGATGTGCTTCAGTATGCGTTAACACTGGAACATTTTGAATATAATTTTTACCTGAAAGGCAATGCAGCCGCCGCTTTGCCAATTCCTGCCGGTGAACAGAGAAATGCGATAGTTATGATTCGCGATAGCGAAAAGAAACATGTTGATTTTCTGAAGAGCGTTTTAAGTTCTCTTAGTCAGACTCCTGTGTCAGAGAAAGCTACATACGATTTTACAGCTGGGGGTACTTTTCCGGATGTTTTTACAAATTATGGTACCTTTTTGGCGGTAGCCCAGGCATTGGAAGATACTGGAGTGAGAGCATATAAAGGTCAGGCAGGTATCCTTAAAGGAGAGAAGGTGGTTTTAACCGCAGCCCTTGGTATCCATGCTGTAGAGGCGAGGCATGCTGCCAAAATTCGGTATATGCGCAGGATGAATGGTGTTCCGGCATTAAAGCCATGGATTACAGGCTCAGCCAACAGTTCTAACGATAGTGGTGTGGCCGCTGCAAATGGAAATTATGGTGGAGCAAGCCCGGAAAATAATGTTAATCAGGCAGGGGTAATAATCACAAATTTACCCGGGGTCGGTGGAAATATATCATTTAGTGCAGCAACAGAGGCCTTTGATGAGCCCCTAACTAAAGCCGAAGTTTTAGCTTTAGTAGCACCTTTCGGAGTATCTTAATTGTTTTTAATGTAAAAGGACAAAAGGGCATAAATACCCTTTTGTCCTTTTAAACAGAGTGATTAAATATATCTGTTAATTACATTTTCAAGATATTCTTGTTTGCCGCTAATTGTAGCAGGTTCGCCTTGCTCAATAGCATAAGTTCTTAAATCCTCAAGAGATAACTTTCCTTCTTCGAATTCTTTTCCTTTACCTGAATCGAAAGATGCATATCGCTCCTGGCGGATTTTTTTGTAATCTGATTTCTGAAGAATGTTGTCTGCCGTGATCAATGCTCTGGCAAAAGTATCCATTCCACCAACATGCGCATAGAACAGATCTTTCATGTCGGTAGAATTTCTTCTGATCTTCGCATCAAAATTCACACCTCCTCCCTGTAAACCACCGGCTTCAAGGAAAATTATCATCGCCTCCGTGATTTCATTTAAGTTGTTGGGGAATTGATCTGTATCCCAGCCATTTTGATAGTCGCCGCGATTTGCATCTACCGAACCTAACATTCCTGCATCTGCCGCAACTTGCAATTCATGCTGAAAAGTGTGTCCCGCTAGTGTAGCATGGTTAACCTCAATGTTTATTTTAAAATCTTTTTCTAAGCCGAATTGGTTTAAAAACCCGATTACCGTCGCACAGTCAAAATCATACTGATGTTTTGAAGGTTCTGCAGGCTTCGGTTCAATAAAGAAAGTTCCTTTAAACCCATTCTTGCGTGCGTAGTCTTTAGCTGCATGAAGGAATTTAGCGAAGTGTTCCTGCTCACGTTTCATGTCCGTATTAAGCAAAGTCATATATCCTTCACGACCTCCCCAGAATACATAATTTTCACCATCCAATGCGATAGTTGCATCAAGTGCAGCTTTCACCTGTGCGGCACCATGAGCTAAAACATGGAAATCCGGGTTTGTCGAAGCCCCGTTCATATAGCGTGGATTTGAAAACAAGTTTGCTGTTCCCCACAGTAATTTTATTCCGCTTGCTGCTTGTTTTTGCTTGGCATAATCTACCAGGGCCTGCAATCTTCTATCATTCTCGATAATGTCATTGCCATATTCCACCACATCTAAATCGTGAAAGCAGTAATAAGGCAAATTCATTTTTGTTAAAAATTCAAAGGCTGCATCCATTTTGTCTTTTGCTTTTTCAACAGGATCACTTTTCTTATCCCATGGAAAAGCATGAGTAGGTGCTCCAAACGGATCTGCACCATTGCCTACAAACGAATGCCAGTACGCTCCCGCAAAGCGAAAATGATCTTTTAATGTTTTGCCCGCTACTACTCGGTTTTCGTCATACCATCTAAACGCCAGCGGATTGTCTGATTCTAAACCCTCAAATTTAATCTGGCTTATTCCTTTAAAAAATTCGGTATCTCCGGTGATTACACTTCCCATTTATTTATGATTTTTTATATGATTATCTAATAATTTTTTCCAATCCTGGTAAATTGGTTCGTAAGTTTCTGCTTGTGTTGGCTCAATAAAAGCGAGCGGTTTGGCGTTTTTAAATGCCTCCTGTTCAGAAGAGAATATTTTACTTCCAATTCCGGCTCCTAAGGCAGCTCCAACGCTTCCATCGTTTTCATAAAGCTCCACCGGCACATTGGTTGCATTAACAAATGCTTCTGTAAAAACCTTACTCAGGAATAAATTTGACTTCCCAGCTCTGATAACTGATGGATTTATTCCAATTTCGCGCATAATATCTAATCCATATCTGAATGCGAATGCGATGCCTTCCTGTGTAGCCCTGAAAATATGCGCTCGTGTATGAAGGTTGAAATCTATATTGTTAAAATGAGCTCCAATAATTTTATTATTTAGCATTCTTTCTGCTCCGTTTCCGAAGGGAAGTATTCTTAATTTGTCGCTTCCTACCGGGATTTGGGCACTCTGATCATTCATCTCTTCATAATCAATGCCAGAAGCGATGTTCTTTTTGGTCCAGCTGTTTAATATCCCTGTCCCGTTAATACATAATAGCACCCCGAGACGGGTATTTTTGCCTGTATGATTTACGTGAGCAAAAGTATTTACTCTCGATTGCTTGTCATAAGTGACAGAATCGCTCACACCATAAATAACACCCGAGGTCCCTGCAGTGGCAGCAACTTCTCCAGGGTTAAGAACATTTAGCGATAAGGCATTATTAGGCTGATCTCCGGATTTGTAGCTGATCGGAATTCCAGCCTTTAATGAAAGTTTTTCTGCTATTGTTTTCGTCAGATGACCATGATCGGCGAACACATTCATTACATCTGCAATTATGCTTTTGTCAAAGCCAAAGCAATTTAAAATGTCTTCAGAAATTGAGTTGTTTTGAAAATCCCAAAATATCCCTTCCGAAAGTGCGGAATTACTCGTGGTGATTTTTCCAGTTAGCTTCATGGAAATAAAGTCTCCGGGAAGCATGATTTTATCTATTTTATTGTAGATGAGAGGTTCATTTTCTTTTACCCAGGCTAATTTAGAAGCGGTAAAATTTCCAGGCGAATTAAGCAGATGTGACAAGCTTTTTTCCTCACCAATCTGCTCGAATGCACGGTTTCCAATTTCAACCGCCCTGCTGTCGCACCAAATGATAGAATCACGTAGTACGTGTTGATTTTTATCCACTACTACCAAACCATGCATTTGATAGGCTATACCGATCGCGGCAATATCCTGAGGATTATAAGCTTTACTGGCATTAGCTTTCAGGATAGCCATTTGTACATGATCCCACCACATTTCAGGAGACTGCTCAGCCCAGCCTGTTTTTAAGGAAGTTATAGACGATTCTGTATCAGGATATTGAGCCGAAACTATAGTTTTTTGAGTCTCGGATTCTACAACCGACACTTTTATAGAAGATGTACCAACATCAATACCAAGTAAAAGCATGCTATGAGGTTTAAATGGCTATTGCCAACGTTGGCACTAAGGTAGAAATAATATCTTTTTAAATTATTATTTTTTTAGTTTTATGGGATTAAAAAAATTGAAATTGAAAAAGACCACCATACTTGATATTGCAAAAGAGTTAAATGTTACTTTTTCTACTGTTGCCAGGGCATTGAATGATCATCCGGCAATTAGCATTGCAACAAAAAAAGCGGTTCGGGAAACAGCAGAGCGTTTAAACTATCGCCAAAATAAAATTGCATCCTCTCTGCGTTCTGGCCGGAGCAACATCATCGGAGTTATTGTCCCTAATTTACATGTAAGCTTTTTTAGCTCTGTTGTATCAGGAATAGAAAATATTATGAATGCGAACGGGTATAATATACTTTTATTTCAATCGAACGAATCTAAAAAACATGAAGCAAAAGGGATTGAAACGTTTCTGCAATCCAGGGTAGACGGAATTATATCGTCGGTAACCACCGAAACGGTTGAGGAGGTTTATGCCGAAATCAAAAGTCGTAATATACCGCTTATATTTTTCGACAGAGAGTTAAGCTCCCTTAGTGTCTCATCCGTAGTTATAGACGATTATAAGGGTGGTTTTATAGCTACCGAGCATTTGATAAAGCAGGGTTATAAGAACATTCTGCATATTACGGCACATCAGGACATTGCAATTTTTAAAGAACGTTTGCGCGGATATGTCGATGCCTTGCTTTATTATAATCTCCCCGTTAAAGAAGAGCTTATAATAAAAGGGAATTTTTCCCTCCAGTTTGGGAAAGATGTTGTGAGAGAAGCAAAAACGCAGGGAATTAATTATGATGCGATTTTTGCCCTCGAAGATTATACGGCCATGGGAGCAATGCAGGCATTAAAAGAGTTGAACATTAAAATTCCGGATGAAATTGGCGTGATCGGTTTTGCAAATGAATCCTTTGGTAGTTTGGTTAGTCCCTCTCTTTCTACTATTGATCAGCAAACAGCGAAAATGGGCGAAGAAACTGCAAGAATCTTTCTTAATCAGTTAAAAAATGAAAATGTACCGTATAAGGCTGAGAAACTGATTTTAGAGCCAAGATTGATCGTCAGGGAGTCGTCTTTAAGAAATTAAAAGATAAATGCGAACGTTTGCATTGGATAAAAGCATAATTCTAATTAATCTTGTGTTTTGAATTATGTAAACCAATTTTATGAAAAGGATAATCCTTATTCTCATTTGCTTTCATTCATTTCTAGTTTTAAAAGGGCAATCTCAAATTCTTCCTTCTTCATTAACGGTATCCCAGGATGGCAGCGGTGATTATAAAACTATTCAGGAAGCTGTTAATGCCGTTCGTGACCTTTCACAACAGGTAGTCAAAATTTATATTAAAAAAGGGGTATATAATGAAAAGCTGGTTATCCCTTCATGGAAAACTAAAATTTTCCTGATCGGCGAAAGCAAGGACAATACAATTATTACCGGAAATGATTATTCAGGAAAAGCATTCCCGGGAGGTAAAGATCCTTATGGGAAAGATAAATATTCAACATACACTTCTTATACTGTTTTAGTTCAGGGAAACGACTTCAGAGCAGAAAATTTAACGATTAAAAATACTGCCGGACGAGTGGGGCAGGCTGTAGCTCTGCACGTAGAAGGCGACAGGGCGACAATAGTTAACTGCAATATTTTAGGGAATCAGGATACTTTATATACAGGTTCGGGTACTAGCCGGCAATATTACAAAGATTGTTATATTGAAGGTACAACAGATTTTATTTTTGGTGAAGCTACAGTTGTATTTCAGAATTGTACAATAAAGAGCCTTTCAAACTCGTATGTTACCGCTGCTGCTACTACACCGGTTCAACGTTTTGGATATGTGTTTTTCGATTGCAAATTGATTGCAGATCCTGCTGCTGATAAGGTTTATTTAGGCCGACCGTGGCGACCGTATGCTAAAACGGTATTTATACGAACTGAGATGGGAAAGCATATTGTGCCTCAAGGCTGGGATCCATGGAAAGGTGATAAAATGTTCCCTGACAAAGAAAAAACTACTTATTATGCAGAGTACGGATCCTTTGGTGCGGGTGCTGATTCAGCTAAGCGTGTAGTATGGTCAAAAAGACTATCAAAAAAAGAAATAAAAAAGTATACACTAAAAGATATATTCTCCGGCCAGGCGAATTGGGCCGCTTCATTATAACCCTAAATAAACCCCATGTATTATTATTCTATTTTTAAGAGACCGTTATTGGCGGTATTGTTTTGCTCATTCATTTTTCCGGCCTATTCACAAACCGAAAAGAATTATATTTCTAAAGTTTGGGTTGCCGATCAGGGAAACGGCACCTATAAAAATCCGGTGTTAAACGCTGATTATTCAGATCCTGATGCAGTGCGTGTCGGGAGTGATTTTTACCTCACTTCTTCTTCTTTTGAGGATGTCCCCGGTCTGCCAATTCTTCATTCAAAAGATCTCGTTAACTGGACCTTAATCGGACATGCATTAAAACGGCAGATCCCGGCTGATTATTTTTCGGCGGCGCGCCACGGGCAGGGAGTGTGGGCTCCGGCCATTCGTCACCATAACGGAGAGTTTTATATTTACTACCCCGATCCTGATTTTGGAATTTATGTTACTAAAGCAAAAAACCCGGCAGGTCCCTGGTCAGATCCGATTTTAGTTGCAGGTGGAAAAGGCTTAATTGATCCCTGCCCTTTATGGGATGATAACGGTAAGGTTTATTTGGTTCATGCTTATGCTGGAAGCAGGGCGGGAATTAAAAGTATTATAGCTGTCAGGGAATTAAACGTGCAAGGCACCAAAGCTTCAGAAGAAGGAGTGATCGTGTACGACGGACATGAGACGGATGCAACTATTGAAGGCCCAAAGTTCTACAAAAGAAATAAATACTATTATATTTTCGCTCCGGCAGGGGGAGTGTCTACAGGCTGGCAATTGGTGTTACGCTCAAAGAATTTATATGGTCCCTACGAAAGAAAAGTTGTAATGCACCAGGGAACTTCGACCGTAAACGGTCCGCATCAGGGTGCATGGGTAGACACACCAACTGGAGAAGACTGGTTTCTGCATTTTCAGGATAAAGGCCCTTACGGAAGAGTTGTACATCTGAATCCCATGAAATGGGTAAACGACTGGCCTGTAATTGGTGTTGATAAAGACGGCGATGGCACAGGAGATCCCGTATTAACTTATAAAAAGCCGAACGTTGGAAAGAAACAATTTCCAATTGCTACCCCGCCGGAAAGCGACGAATTTAACGGTAACAAACTTGGTTTGCAATGGCAGTGGATGGCCAATCCAAAGCCTACATGGGCCTTTGCTCATGCAGCAAACGGTTCGCTCAGATTGTTTACCGATAAGCTTCCGGATTCCCTTAAAAACCTTTGGCAAGCGCCTAACGTATTGCTTCAGAAATTCCCGGCTGATGAATTTATGGTTACCACAAAACTTAAATTTACTCCGAATACGAAGCTTGAAAATGAAAAAGTTGGCTTAACGATAATGGGATTTAGTTATGCCGGACTGGCATTAAAAAGCAAGAAAGACGGCAATTATTTGGTCTATACCCTGTGCAAAAATGCTGAAGGTGGAAAGGCCGAAGAAGAAAAGATTATCTCAAAAGTATCAAATCAACCGGTATATTTCAGAGTGAAGGTAACACAAGGCGCCAAATGCAAATTTAGTTATAGTTTGGATGGACAAGTATTTACAGACGCAGGCGCTGAATTCCAGGCTGAAGTCGGCCGTTGGAAAGGTGCCAAGGTTGGATTGTTTGCTACCAGAGAAACACAGATCAATGATTCAGGATTTGCAGATTTTGATTGGTTCAGAGTAGAGCCGGTTCAATAAGATTATAATTTTATATTTATGAAGCTTCTGTACACTAGTGCAGGAGCTTTTCATTGAAATAGCTTTATCCCATAAAGCTTTAACAAGTTTCATTTATCTTTGAGTTGGAATACACTTTTTGGTTTCTAACACATACACTTTTGGCAATACATTCTTTAAGCACACCTATCGAATACCTCAAGGGCGTTGGACCTCAGCGTGCAGATGTGCTTAAAAAAGAATTATCCATCTTCACCTACCAGGATTTACTTAATCATTATCCATTCAGATATGTTGATCGGACAAAGTTTTATAAAATAAGAGAGCTAAGTCCCGATTTACCCCTTGTTCAATTTATAGCCCGCTTAATATCAAAAGAAATTGTAGGTGAAAAGCAATCAAGGCGTCTTGTGGCTAAGCTGAGAGATGACACAGGCATCGTAGAACTGGTATGGTTCCAGGGAATGAAATGGGTGGAGAAAATGCTCCAGCCAAATGCTGTATTTATTGTATTTGGAAAACCAAATGAGTTTAACGGTAAGATTTCAATCACTCATCCCGAGCTTGAATTATATAATCCAAATTTAAAGAAACAAGGCAATTTAACCCTGCAACCTGTTTATAATTCTACCGAGAAGCTTAAGCAATTTTCATTGGATACTAAAGGTATTCAACGCCTGCAGACATCTGCTCTTGAGGCAGTACTTTACGAAATTCAGGAAACGTTACCCGCTTACTTACTTAGTCAGTATAAGTTTATCGGTAAGCAGGAGGCAATTCAATATATTCATTTCCCTCCCGATGCTTTGTCATTGCAGGCGGCAATCAGGAGGTTAAAGTTTGAGGAGTTGTTTTTTATACAGCTTAGATTACTGAAAAATAAACTTTTACGAACGCAAAAATTTAAGGGCTCGGTGTTTGATAAGGTTGGTGAAAAGTTCAATACTTTTTATAATGAGAAACTTCCGTTTGATTTAACCAATGCGCAAAAAAGAGTTTTAAAAGAGATTCGTCTGGATACTCAAAAGGGAATTCAGATGAACAGATTGTTACAGGGTGATGTTGGAAGCGGTAAAACTATTGTAGCCCTTATGTGCATGTTGCTTGCTATAGATAATGGTTGTCAGGCATGTATTATGGCTCCCACAGAAATTCTGGCTCAGCAGCATTTCAGTTCGATTCAAAAATTGGTAAATGATGATTTTGTAAGCATTTCAATATTAACCGGCTCTACTCCAAAAAAGGATCGTAAAAAAATTCATGCCGAGCTTGCTGATGGGAAGTTGAACATACTAGTTGGAACACATGCACTGATAGAGGATGCGGTGCAATTTGCAAACCTGGGCCTGGCAGTGGTTGATGAGCAGCATCGGTTTGGCGTAGAGCAGCGAGCCAAGCTTTGGAGGAAGAACGTTATACCTCCGCATGTATTAGTAATGACTGCAACCCCAATTCCACGCACTCTTTCGATGACATTATACGGCGATCTGGATGTATCAGTAATTGATGAGTTACCGGCAGGCAGAAAGCCCATTAAAACAATCCATCTGTTTGAAAATCAGCGTTTGCGAATGTTTGGTTTTATGCGGCAGGAAATAGCTTTGGGCCGGCAGGTTTACATAGTTTATCCTTTAATAAAAGAAAGTGAAAAGCTTGATCTTTTATATTTAGAAGCTGGTATAGAAACCATTTCTCGTGAGTTTCCATTGCCTGATTATAGAATTAGCATTGTACATGGAAAGCTGAAGCCATCTGAAAAGGACTTCGAAATGCAACGGTTTATAAAAGGAGAAACTCAGATAATGGTTGCGACCACAGTGATTGAAGTAGGTGTAAATGTTCCAAATGCCAGTGTGATGATCATTGAAAATGCAGAACGCTTTGGTTTATCGCAGTTACACCAGCTCAGGGGGAGAGTTGGTCGCGGGGCCGAACAGTCGTATTGCATTTTAATGAGCGGAAACAAGCTGAGTAAAGAAGCCAAAGTCCGTTTGGAAACTATGGTTAAAACTAATGATGGTTTTGAAATCTCTGAAATAGATCTTCAATTGCGTGGTCCGGGAGATATGGAAGGTACTCGTCAAAGCGGTGTATTAGATTTAAAACTTGCAGATTTAATGCAGGACCAGAATATTTTGCAGGAAGCAAGGAATGAAGTTATCCGGATTTTTGAGGAAGATGCAAACCTTGCTATGGAAAAAAATCACTTGCTTAAGCAGTATTTTAACATAAAAGAAAGGGCAATTTCACTTCATAACATATCATAGAACTGATGTAAAACTGTAGATTTGCGTCTCTGTTAATTAGAAAAAGATTTAGTGGACAAGTTAGATTCAGATCCGAAAAAAGATCCTTATGCCGCTTTGCGCTATCCGGAGTTTCGCTCATTTTTAGCAATACGGTTTTTTCTCACATTTGGCTACCAAATACAGGCCGTAATAATTGGCTGGTACATTTATCATTTAACAAAAGACCCCTTTTCTTTAGGACTTATTGGTTTAGCCGAAGCGATTCCCGCTTTGAGTATCGCTCTATATGGCGGTTACGTGGCCGATAAATCAGAAAAAACAAAGCTTTTAAAACTTATTTTGGCGGGAATGTTTGTGTGCTCTCTGATATTGTTCTTAGTAACATTGCCGGTTTTTTCTTCTCAGCTTAGTCAGTCAAATATCGTTTGGACAATATATCTTATGATTTTCGGGATTGGGATCGCCCGGGGATTTATGGGGCCAACCATATTTTCATTAATGGCTCAGATAATTCCGCGGGAACATTATGCTAATTCTTCAACATGGAACAGTACAGGCTGGCAGGTGGCTTCCATCGCTGGTCCGGCTTTCGGGGGGTTGGTATATGCTTATGCAGGAATCTCAGTGACTTTCTTTTTGATACTGGTTTTTTTAGTGATATCATTTGGATGTATATTTTTCCTTCAAAAGCGTCCTCCTCAATTTGTTCCACATGAGAATATGATGGAAAGTCTAAAGGAAGGAATCAGCTTTGTATTCCGCAGCAGGATGCTTGTAGGAGCAATGAGTCTCGATTTATTCTCTGTGTTTTTTGGGGGTGCTGTGGCATTAATTCCAGTAGTCGCCAGCGAAGTATTGCATGTAGGCGCCGAGCAGTTTGGAATGATGAGGGCGGCGCCCGCTATTGGGGCTGTGATAACGATGCTCTTTATGGCTCGCCATTCGCCCATGAACAAGCCCTGGAGAAATCTGTTGTTTGCCGTAACCGGATTTGGTTTATCAATAATTGGCTATGGCCTTTCCACCAGCTTCTATTTAACCCTGTTTTTTTTATTTTTTGAAGGTGTATTCGATAGTGTAAGCGTGGTGATCCGCTCAACCATTATGCAGTTACTAACTCCGGATAATATGCGCGGCAGAGTTTCAGCGGTTAATTCCATGTTTATTGGTTCTTCGAACGAAATCGGAGCTTTTGAATCCGGTTTAACCGCAAGGCTGATGGGTACAGTGCCGGCCATTCTTTTCGGCGGCAGCATGACACTTGTAATTGTATCAATAACTTATTTGAAAACTAAAAAATTGGTGCCTTTGGGTTTAAAAGAAATTCATCAACCCGAAAGCTAAGTTGCTCTTCGTTCAAAGTTTGTTATCTTCTTTTGCTTGCCAAAGAAAATATAGATTAAAGATCCGATAACCGGCGCCACAAGTACAATCAATACCCAGATTAATTTTGTCGTTGTACTGTCTCGAAAATTCGATTTCAGGATATCAATCAGGCAAATAAGAGCTAATATAAATGGCAAAATCACCATAAAAATAATTATGATTATTTCCAGTGTTCCAAGGTTTAGAAATAACAGGTTGTTCATTAGTTTTTTCATGAAAGGTACGACATTTAACTAATTTTCAATCCTCATGTTGTGCATTTTAGAAAAACACCAGGCGTCTCTGTGGAAAATGCAGCCCCGTCTTCATTCATACTGCACAAGGCATTAGCCACAATGGCCGGTATCCATTACAGCCGGGTTTAGGATGGGGAAAATGTGACTCCTAAACACCTTCACTCATCATATAAGGACCTGCAGCCATCATACAAGCACCTGCAATATTATCGCATCATCAAACCTGAATATTGCTTATACTAATCCCTGTACTTGTGAAATTTTCTATCAAAGCGGCATCCTATCTAAAACATAAAGCCCGGCATTAGCCAGGCTCTATAAAAAATTATCCGACACGAAAAATTAACTGATTTCCAAAACCTGCTTTTCTCCGATCTGCTGTCTCCACATCGCATAGTACAAGCCTTTTTCCTCCAATAACTCTGCGTGTTTTCCCGACTCAATAATTTGACCACGTTCCAGAACATAGATTCTGTCTGCGTGCATAATCGTTGAAAGCCTGTGAGCAATGAGAATGGTGATATGATTATCCATTTCAGAGACATCACGGATTGTGCGGGTGATCTCCTCTTCCGTTATAGAATCGAGGGATGATGTGGCCTCATCGAAAATCAGAATATTTGGTTTTCTCAACAATGCACGCGCGATAGATAAACGTTGTTTTTCGCCTCCTGATACTTTTACACCTCCTTCACCAATTACAGTATCCAGACCTTTTTCTGCACGTGCCAGTAAAGATTGACATGCGGATTTTTCCAGAACATTCATACAATCCTCATCCGTAGCATCCGGGCGAACAAATAAAAGGTTTTCTCGTATGGTTCCCGAAAATAATTGAGTATCCTGTGTTACAAATCCTATGCGTTCCCTTAATCGATCTAAATCAATATCATGATAGGAAGAATTGTTGTACAATACATCACCTTCCAGTGGCTGATATAAACCAACGAGGAGCTTTACCAACGTCGTTTTTCCTGATCCGGATGGGCCTACAAAAGCGATGGTCTGACCAATATTCGTATCAAAAGAAATGTTGTTTAATGCATTTCTGTTAGCTGTCTGATGTTTAAAACTAACATCATTAAACTTCAGATTTGTGATGCGACTAATGATTTTTGGATTTGCCGGTTTTTTCTCTTTTGGAATGGCTAATATTTTACTGAAATTTTCTAGGGAAACTTCCGTTTCACGGTAAATATTTATAATGTTTCCAAGTTCCTGTAAAGGTCCAAAAATGAAGAAAGAATAAATGAATAAAGAGATAAACTCACCAACAGTGATTTTTTCTGCGAAAATAAGATAAAGCATTAACAGTAGTATCCCGTTTCTAAGCAGGTTAACCAGGGTGCCTTGTACAAAGCTCAGACTTCTTACGTATTTTACTTTTTTAAGCTCAAGGAGTAAAATCTTATCCGTTGTATTTTTAAGGCGCTGTATCTCCTGAGATGACAGGCCCAAGCTTTTAACCAGTTCTATATTGCGCAGCGATTCTGTGGTTGAACCTGCAAGCGTAGTTGTTTCGTGTACGATTTTTTTCTGAACTATTTTGATCTTTTTACTTAAAACAGAACTTATAAAACCAAGTATAGGAATAACAGAGAGATAAACAACAGCTATTGACCAATGAATATTGACCGCGTACACAAATACAAATATTATCCCGATTAGTGACGTAAAAAGAATATTAATAAGCGCCGTTATTAACTTTTCTGAATCTGTACGTACTTTTTGTAGTATCCCGAGTGTTTCCCCGCTTCTCTGGTCTTCAAATACAGAATAGGGTAAATCCAGCGAATGCGCCAAACCATCAGAATATATTTTCGCACCTAAACTCTGTGTAATTACATTAACATAATAATCCTGGAAATTCTTTGCAATGCGGGAGACCATGGCCACCCCCATTGCCGCAAGAATAAGTAAGCCGGCGCCTTTAAAAAACTCACCGGTTGTATACTCTTTATAATGTGTTACATAAGTATCAATGATTATACGAAGGATCCAGGGATCAAGCAAGGAGAAGGTTTGATTAATAGCAGCAAGAAATAATGCCAGTATCAGTAAGTTCTTGTATTGCTTCAAATATGTTAATAAAATCTTCATGATATTACAAAATTAAAAAAGGAATGAGCTAATTAACTCATTCCTTTTATTTTGACTTTTAGATTAAATATTTCAGGACGGCACTGTCACTCTGAGCTTCTCGGAGAGATTGTCACTCTGAGCGGAGTCGAAGAGTAATCGCTTATGTTTCGATAGGCTCAACATGACGCTTTCGCGTTACACCGTCATGATATCTTTTTCCTTAGATTCTACAAGCTTATCAATCTTAACTATGTAGCCATCGGTTAACTTTTGAACTTCGGCTTCACCTCCTTTTATCTCATCTTCAGAAACTCCCTCAGACTTTAATCTCTGGATTTTTCCATTTATATCTTTACGGATGTTTCGTATAGCTATACGTCCTTTTTCCGCTTCTTCTTTTGCTTTTTTAAACAGATCTTTCCGGCGTTCTTCGGTTAATGGCGGAACGTTCATACGGATAACGATTCCATCATTTTGAGGATTCAAACCTACGTTGGAATCAATAATAGCTTTTTCAATGGGGCCTATCATGTGTTTTTCCCAGGGTTGAGCTACCAGGGTACGGGCATCCGGAGTAGAAATTCCGCAAACCTGTTGCAATGGAGTCGGGTTGCCATAATAATCAACACTAATACCATCAAGCATGGTTGCTGAAGCCTTGCCCGCGCGAATTTTTAGTAATTCAGCATCGCAATGTTCAACAGCTTTTTCCATCGTGGCTTTGGCGTCGCTTAGCTGTTTTTTTATAAGTTCATTCATCGTTCAGTATATGAGATTTTATAACACAGTTTGATTATCCTTTTACTAAAGTTCCAATAGAATCACCATTGGCAATTCGCATAAAATTGCCGGATTTATTCATATCAAATACAATGATAGGAAGTTTGTTTTCCTGGCATAAAGTAAACGCAGTCATATCCATCACGTTTAGATTTTTATCGTAAACTTCCTGGAAAGTAATGTTTTCATATTTTACTGCTGTTAGATCTTTTTCGGGATCGGCAGAATAGATTCCATCAACTCGTGTTCCTTTTAATACGGCATCTGCCTGGATCTCGATGGCACGAAGTGAAGCGGCCGTATCAGTAGTGAAATAAGGGTTCCCTGTACCTGCTCCGAAAATTACAATCCTTCTTTTTTCAAGGTGTCTTACCGCTCTTCTGCGGATAAATGGTTCGCAGATCTGCTCCATTTTTATTGCCGTCATAAGCCGGGTTTTTACGCCTTCCTTTTCCAGAGCGTCCTGAAGTGCCATGCTGTTAATTACTGTAGCAAGCATCCCCATATAATCTGCCTGGACTCTGTCCATTCCGGCTTTTTCAGCGCTCAAGCCTCTGAAAATATTTCCTCCTCCTATTACTATAGCTATTTCCAGTCCGGTGTCATGAACTGCTTTTATATCTTTGGCGTATTGTAAAACACGGTCGCTGTCAATACCATATTGTTTATCACCCATTAATGATTCTCCGCTCAATTTCAGGAGGATGCGCTTATACTTCATTCAAGACAATATTTTGGCGAATTTAACAAATTAGTACATTAGTTAATTGATCATTGATCATTTAGTGAATTTTAAAATAGAACTTTAGCGGCAGGTGTGTGTGTGCGAGCGGTGTAATAAGGTTTATGAAGAGGGTTTAATATACTCGTTTTCAATGTATTGCATCTGGCAGAATTCAAAACATAGCATGCTCTTATACGCAAAAAATCCCTGCCAAATTTGGCAAGGATTTCTAATATTAATGCGTTTGGTCTAAACCAATGTAATGACTAAGCTCCTAACTGAACGCGTTTAAACGCAGTAACAGTTAACCCATTTTGAACTCCGTTTAAAAACTGAGCAACAGTTTTAGAAGAATCTTTAACGAATTCCTGATTCAATAAAGTTGAATCCTTATAGAATTTGTTCAGTTTACCGGCAGCGATTTTTTCTACCATTTCTTCTGGTTTACCTTCTGCACGAATTTGCTCTTTAGCAATTTCAAGTTCACGCTCAATAGTTTTGGCATCAACATCGCCTTTATCAAGAGCAACCGGGTTCATAGCTGCAATTTGCATTGCAACATCTTTACCAGCTTCGTTTGCATTAGCTGCATCAGCACTTAAAGCTACTAAAACACCTAAACGGTAGTTACCGTGGATGTAAGCAATAACTTTCTCGCCAGTTACAGTTTCGAATTTAGAAACACCAATTTTTTCTCCTATTTTACCGGTTTGATCAATTAATGCATCAGAAACTTTAGTTCCGTTTAAATCAAGACCGGTTAATTCTTCAACAGACGATACGTTTTTGTCGATCGCTAATTCAGCAATGCTGTTAGCAAAAGCAATAAAGTCAGCATTTTTAGCAACGAAATCAGTTTCGCAGTTAACTTCAACAATAATACCGCGTTTTCCGTCAGCTGTAGTTTTAGAAATAACTACGCCTTCGTTAGACTCACGATCCTGGCGGCTTGCAGCAACTTTAGCACCTTTTTTTCTAAGGTAATCAATCGCAACTTCGAAATCACCGTTTGCTTCTGTTAAAGCTTTTTTACAATCCATCATTCCTGCACCTGTTTGTTGGCGCAGTTTATTTACGTCTGAGGCAGAGATTTGTACTGTAGACATGTGTTTTTGTATTTAACCTCAAACCTCCGCCAATGGCGGAGGCTGAGAAGATTTAATTATTTATTCTATTAGTTCCCTTTGTGGGGATTGAGATTACTCAGCGCTTTCGGCAGGAGCGTCAGTTCCTGCTTCAGCAGTTACTTCAGCAGACTTACGTTCGCGACGGGAAGCACCTTCTTCTTTAGATTCAGGAGCATCAGCTTTTGCTTTTGCTACAGCTGCTTCTTTTTCAGCTTCGTCTTCTTTCTCACGTTTACGCTCGTCTAAGCCTTCCTGAATTGCTTTGATGATAATGTCAGTAATCAATTGGATTGATTTAGTAGCATCATCATTCGCAGGAATTGGGAAATCAATGTTTGAAGGGTCAGAGTTTGTATCTACCATTGCAAAAGTAGGTACGTTCAATTTTAATGCTTCAGAAACAGCAATGTGTTCTTTCTTAACATCAATAAGGAATAATGCAGCAGGCAGACGGTTCAAATCAGCGATACCTCCTAAAAGGTTTTCTAATTTGATACGCTCACGCTGAATCATTAATTTCTCTTTTTTAGAAAGTACATCGTAAGTTCCGTCTTTAGTCATCTTGTCGATGTTAGACATCTTTTTGATCGACTTACGTACTGTTGCGAAGTTTGTTAACATTCCACCTAACCAACGCTCGGTTACGAAAGGCATGTTTACAGATTTAGCCTGCTCTGCAACGATATCCTTAGCTTGCTTTTTTGTAGCTACGAATAATACTTTACGGCCAGATTTAACGATTTGTTTAATCGCGGCAGCAGCTTCTTCTAATTTTGTTAAAGTTTTATTTAAATCTATAATGTGGATGCCGTTACGCTCCATGAAAATGTACTGAGACATTTTCGGATCCCATTTGCGGGTAAGGTGACCAAAATGTACACCTGCATCCAATAAATCCTGATATGTTGTTCTTGCCATTGTGTGATCCTCCTGAGATTAACGTTTACTAAATTGAAATTTCTTACGGGCTTTCTTACGACCTGGTTTTTTACGCTCAACCATACGGTTATCACGAGTCATAATACCTTTAGCTCTCAAAGAAGGTTTAGTTTCCGGATCCAGTTCTACAATAGCTTTAGCAATTGCTAAACGTACCGCTTCCGCTTGTCCTTTAACACCACCACCGGCAACGTTAACAGTAACATCAAATTTTCCGGTAGAACCTGAAACTTCTGTAGACTGGGTAACGATGAATTGTAATGGTAAGGTAGGGAAGTACTCTTTGTAATCTTTACCGTTCACGGTAATGCCGCCGTTACCATCTTTAAGATAGATACGGGCAACTGCTGTTTTTCTTCTGCCTGAAGTGTTTGTTGTTGACATTTCGTTTCTCTTTGATTAAAGTTTGATTTCTTTTGGACTTTGTGCAGCATGAGGATGCTCAGCACCTGCATAAACATGTAGGTTTTTGTACAACGCACGTCCCAAACGATTCTTAGGTAACATACCACGTACAGCTTTTTCAACTATACGCTCAGGATGTTTAGCCAATAACTCTTTCGGAGAAATAAAACGCTGACCGCCTGGATAGCCTGTGTAACGGACATAGGTTTTGTCACCCATTTTGTTACCGGTCAGTTTTACCTTGTCTGCATTGATAACGATTACGTTATCTCCGCAGTCTACGTGTGGGGTGTACGATGGCTTGTTCTTTCCTCTGATCACCATAGCGATTTTAGAAGATAAGCGCCCCAAAATCTCGCCTTCAGCGTCAACAACTATCCATTGTTTGTCGACGGTCTGTTTGTTAGCAGAGACAGTTTTGTAACTTAACGTATTCACTTGCTTGATATTAAATTAATTAAAAAATATTTTATACCCCTCAAAAAGGGATTGCAAAGATAGAAGGAATTAAATGAATGGCAAAACAAAAAAGAAAAAACCTCAGCGCCTTGGCGTCCTGGCCTGAGCGCATTCTCCTGCAGGAGACGAGTTGGGCGGACTACCTATTATAATGTATGTTATTAATAAAAGCGTTTATTATGCTCTAATTCGGGTAAGTTCCATGGTGAGACTTTTAAATCATCTGCCTTATCTGTCGAATGTGCAGTCCCGCTTTCTGTTTCAAATCCTCATTTCGCCGCCTGAAGGGGCGCATTAATCAATTAAACATTCTTCTTAATCGGATGTTGTCTGGTATCAAATATCGTTAATAATTAAATTTTGTTATTTTCTATTGGATATATTAATAAATTGTGTTTAGTAACTACGGCTTCTCTGATTGTTTCTTTACCCGAGAAGGGCTTGTACAAATAAGGTGACTCACTTATGAGGGAAAGTGTTTTTGCCACTTGTTTACAAAGTTTTTTGTTTCTCTCTCTGTCCAATTTTTTTCGAGGTAAGTAATTACTGAAGCGAAGTTTTTTCTAGATCTAGGCGACCATATAATTTCTAAAGCCATTTTTTGTAATCCTTCATAACCTCTTCATGTGGTATCCCTAAGCCTGCCTCCAGTTCTTCTATTGAGGTGTTTAAATCATTTTGGACTTTTGTAGGTAAGTTAGCCCACGAATGGCTTTGTAACAGTAAGTCTTTAATCTGATTGATCAGATTTTCATTATCAGTACTTAATATAATTTTTGCAAGTTCTTCCCTTTCAAGTTGAGATATCATATTGATAGGTTTAATAACAAATATACAAATCAGGACTATAAAGTATTTGCATAATCTCGTTGTCATTTGGCACGTTCCCGATAGGTGTGCATTGGCAAAGAATATACCTTTTAAAGTCATTAATTTCAATTAATAGTTTTTAATAAACCAATATTCATATTTTTGCGTTTTATAAGCGAGCTTGCAATAGCAACCTTTTATAATTCATATCCTTTAATAAATAGTATTTGTGATTATTCTTATCTTTTTTCTTTGCCACTGGTTCCTGTCGTTGTTCTTTCAGACATTTTTCCTTCACCGCTACGCATCTCATAAAATGTTTACTACCAGTAAATTCTGGGAACGCACATTTTATATTATGACCTGGGTTTTTCAGGGAGCATCATTCCTTAATCCAAGAGCCTATGCAATACTTCACCGTATGCATCATGCTTATAGTGATACAGAAAAAGATCCTCACTCACCACACTTTTTCAGAGATGTGTTTCAAATGATGTGGCATACAAAAGTAATCTTTCAGGAATATGTAAAGTTTAATAAAGAGCCGGAAACTCGTTTCAAAGGGAATTATCCTGAATGGAGAACAGTTGATTTAATGGCTTCTTCAATGGTGTCTCGAATTGGCTTTGTGGTTTTTTATATAGCCTTTTACATACAATTTGCTGAGCATTGGTGGATGTTCTTATTGCTCCCAATTCATTTTGTAATGGGACCATTACATGGCGCATTAGTTAACTGGTGCGGCCATAAATACGGTTATTCAAATTTCGATAACGGCGACCATTCTAAAAATACCACACCTTTCGACTTTTTTATGCTGGGTGAGTTATTCCAGAATAATCATCATATGCATCCGAATAGCGCCAACTTTGCGCAACGCTGGTTTGAATTCGATCCGGTCTATCCGGTCATGAAATTTATGCATTGGATAGGAATTATCCGACTCAGAAAATCATTTTAATATAAGAACCTCCAAACGGAGGTTTTTTTTTGCGAATTGCTTTTATATGTCGCATTTGTTTTAACTTTAAATTAAGTAATATATTTAGTTTAAAATCAGCCTTATGAGTATAGTTAAAGAATTCAGAGAATTTGCCATGCGCGGCAATGTTATCGATCTCGCCGTTGGTGTGATCATTGGTGCATCTTTTGGGAAAATCGTAACCTCTCTGGTCGACGATATTATTATGCCACCATTGGGCTATTTTTTAGGGGGCATAGATTTCGCGGATAAGAAAATACTTCTAAAGCCGGAAGATGCAGCGAATAAGGTAGCCGAAGTTTCTATTAAATACGGAAACTTCATAAATACCCTTATTCAGTTTCTCATAATAGCTTTCTGTATATTTCTTATTATTAAATTTCTTAACTCTTTAAAAAGGAAGGAAGAAGTTGTTGAAGTTGCTGTTGTTCCCGGAAAAGAAGAAGTATTGCTAAGTGAAATCAGAGATATTTTGAAAAATCAGAAGGTGAATTAATTCATCGGATGACTCTTTGCATTTCTGTCGAAGTCATCCGATGAAAAAGAATCCATTATTACTCATCCGGTATAAAACCTATCCTCGTCTTGATGTCGCAATTTGCGACTTCAAGTTTCATAAAAAAAACCTCCTAAGCGGAGGTTCAATTAATTTAATCTATAATTCATCGGTTTCCATTCACACAGTAGTCTTTATACTTAACTCTTTCAACTGTTCATCAGAAATCGTTGACGGAGAATCTATCATCACATCTTTACCCGAATTGTTTTTCGGGAACGCAATCACATCCCGGATAGAATCCAGTCCCGCGAAGATTGAAACCAGGCGGTCGAATCCGAAGGCGATACCGCCATGGGGAGGTGCCCCGAATTCAAAAGCTTCCATTAAGAAACCAAATTGTTTTTGCGCTTCTTCAGGACTGAATCCAAGGTGCTTAAACATTAAGCTTTGCAATCCTCTGTCGTGGATACGAATAGAACCACCACCAATTTCAGTTCCGTTGATCACTAAATCGTAAGCATTGGCTCTAACTTCTCCCGGTTTGGTGTCAAGCAAAGCAATGTCTTCCGGTTTGGGTGAAGTAAAGGGGTGGTGCATTGCATGATAACGAGCATGCTCTTCGTCCCATTCTAATAATGGAAAATCAACTACCCAAAGCGGAGAAAACTTATTCTTGTCACGGAGACCTAAACGGTCGCCTATTTCAAGGCGAAGCTCATTTAATTGTTTACGAACTTTATCTGTAGTTCCCGCCATTACCAAAACCAAATCTCCGGGCTGGGTTTTAAAAGCAGCTGACCATTGCTTTAAAGCGTCTTCGTTATAGAATTTATCTACAGATGATTTTAAGCTGCCATCTGCATTGTGGCGCATATAAATAAGACCGGTAGCTCCGATTTGAGGGCGCTTAATGAATTCGGTAAGTTCATCCAACTGTTTGCGGGTATATTCGGCACAACCTTTTGCATTAATACCTACAACAAGCTCAGCATTATCAAACACAGGGAAGCCCAGGCCTTTTACAATGTCATTTACTTCAACAAACTGCATCTCAAAACGAGTGTCAGGTTTGTCTGAACCGTACAAACGCATTGCGTCAGCATAATCCATACGAGGAACACTGCCAATATCAATGCCTTTCACTTTTTTGAACATGTGATTGATTAAACCCTCAAAGAGGTTTAAAATGTCCTCCTGTTCAATAAAGGCCATTTCACAGTCTATTTGAGTAAATTCTGGCTGACGATCTGCTCGTAAATCCTCATCGCGAAAGCATTTTACTATTTGAAAGTAACGGTCAAAACCTGAAACCATTAATAGCTGCTTAAATGTTTGCGGCGATTGCGGAAGTGCATAAAACTCGCCGGGATTCATTCTGCTTGGAACCACAAAATCCCGGGCACCCTCAGGTGTCGATTTTATAAGTACGGGCGTCTCAACTTCTAGGAAGTTCTGATCATCTAAATATTTTCTTATTTCCTGGGCCATTTTATGGCGAAGGATTAAATTATTTCTAACCGGCGCACGACGCAGATCCAGGTAACGGTATTTCATTCTTAAATCTTCGCCACCATCGGTTTCATCTTCAATCAAAAATGGAGGAAGCTTTGCTTCATTTAATATTTCAATAGAAGAAACTTTTATTTCTATATCTCCCGTAGGGATTTTAGGGTTTTTGCTGGCTCGCTCAATTACTTTTCCGGTAACTTTAATTACATACTCGCGTGAAAGTTCGCGGGCCTGTTCACTTAAAGTAGGATCCTCATCCATATTAATAAGGAGTTGGGTGATTCCATATCTGTCGCGAACATCAATAAAGGTCATTCCACCTAAATCGCGTGATTTTTGCACCCATCCTGCAAGGGTTACTTCTTTTCCTAAATCGTTGATGGTTAATTCACCGCAGGTATGTGTTCTATGCATAATAATTATGTTAGGGATGCAAAAGTAATTTTTTTGGTGTTAAATTATACATTTAAGTCGTTTAAGTGTTAGCCACTTCTAAGGTGTCAGACACTTTTTTATGTGCTTTTGAAGTTATTCTTTTTCTTTTACCTTTAAAAAATGCATCTAACTAAGGGTAATTGCTACCATATTTATAATAGAGGAAATAATAAACAACCTATCTTCTTTTCAGAAAATAATTATGTTTTCTTTCTTGAAAAAGTAAGGCGGTATATCTATCCAATATCTGATATCCTGAGTTGGTGTTTAATGCCTACACATTTTCATATTTTACTTCATGCAAATATCAATACTGTTTCAACCATAAGTCGAAATGGAATTGAAATTCAACAATTTTCTGAAAACATTCGTTTGCTTTTAAGTTCTTACACCAAAGCAATAAACAAACAAAATAAATTTAGTGGAAACCTTTTTCAGCAAAAAACCAAAGCTAAAGAAATTGATTTAGCGATGAACAACAATTAATTATTGCTTTCCATTATAATCATCAAAACGCATATAAGGCAGGGTTGGTAAAGAAAATGGAAGAGTGAAGCTTTTCGTCCTTCAAAGATTACATGAATATAAGAAATGGAAAGCTTTGTAATAAGATATTAACCAAACAATTGATTCCAATTGATGATGAACGTTTTTATGAAGACTCTTATAAGGTTATTTCTAATGAAAAGATGCAAATGATCTTTTGATTGCTATAAGTGTCAGACACCTCCAAGGTGTCAGACACTTACAACCTTTCCCTGTCAAATCTTTATCTCACCTTCAAAAACAAATTTAGCAGGTCCCTCTAGAAAGATATTGCTGAATTTCGACCCATCATAATTAAATCGAATGTTCAAATCTCCTCCCAAAACTTTTATAGGTGTGGTAATATCCCCGGTTTGGTTTTTATGTTTTGCCATTGCCAACGCTACAGCTGTAACGCCAGTTCCGCAGGCATAGGTTTCATCTTCTACGCCGCGTTCATAAGTTCTGACAAAATAGTGGTCTCCCTGGTCTTCAACAAAGTTAATGTTGATCCCTTCGGCCTGATAGGTATCATTGTATCGTATTGATTTCCCTTCTGAATAAACATCCTTATCAGATAAATTCGATACACATTTAACAAAATGTGGTGACCCGGTATTTAGGACGTAAGCATCCTCGTCCTTTTTAATTGCTTCAACATCAATCATTTGTAAGCTAACCCATTCGGCAGATTCTGAAATTTTGGCATAATGAGGTCCATCTACTGCCAAAAAGTTTGTTTCGTTGTCAATAATATTCAGATCTTTAGCAAAAGCAACAATACATCTTCCGCCATTTCCGCACATACTGCTTGGATTGCCGTCAGCATTATAATAAATCATTTCAAAATCGAAGCCTTTTTTCTCCTCAAGAAACATCATTCCATCAGCGCCGATGCCAAATCTTCTATCACATAATTTCGCGATTAAAGCGGGTTGGTGGTGGTTAAATCCTAATTTTCTATTATCAACGAGGATAAAATCATTTCCGGCTCCCTGATATTTTAAAAAGTGTAGTTTCATTGTTACAAGATTACAAAATTGTGGAAAGAAATTTGTACTGTTAAGATCATAATCAGGGAATTTGGATTTTGAAATTTTTTGAATTAATATTTAACAAATATTTAACAGTTTTTTAGGCATGCTGACGTTGCATATAACGTTTAACTGGTATTAATTTTGAGTAGAAGAATATATAAGGGAATAAATATGAATAAAATAGGTGTAACACTTTTAACTGCTTTTATAGGAGGAGCAGTTGCAGTCGGCGGTTATAAGCTTATCGAAACTAAATACGCCGATAATTTAAGTCTTGAAGAAAGACAAAAGGTATATTTTACTAATAATCCGGTGAACGTTTCGTCGGCCGGTGATGTGGATTTTGTCCAGGCGGCAGGGGTCGTTACTCCGGCTGTTGTACATATTCAAACAACATATGATGCTTCCAGTCAGAATCGTGGCGGGGGAGATCCTATGGAGGATATGTTTAGAGATTTCTTTGGATCACCCAGAGGTGGCGGTCAAAATGTGCCGCAGCGAGCTTCGGGGTCCGGGGTGATTGTAACTCCTGACGGATATATTGTCACCAATAACCATGTTGTTGAAAATGCAAGTAAGATTGAGATTATTTTAACTGATAATCGTTCTTACGAAGCTAAGGTTATCGGAACAGACCCTAATACAGATCTTGCATTGGTAAAAGTGGAAGCTAAAAATCTTCCCGTAGTAAAGTTAGGAAACTCAGACAATGTTCAGGTTGGAGAGTGGGTTCTTGCTGTAGGGTATCCTTTCACTCTTCAGAGTACAGTAACTGCAGGTATTGTGAGTGCGAAAGGCCGTAGCATAGGCATTTTAGGCGAGAGTAATAATCCCCGCGAGTTCCGTAACCGCCGGCAAGCTGAAGAGCCCAAAGTAAATTCGGCGATTGAATCTTTTATTCAGACCGATGCCGCGATTAACCGCGGAAATAGTGGGGGAGCTCTGGTGAATACGCAGGGAGAGTTAATTGGTATTAACGCTGCAATCGCCTCACAAAGCGGAAGTTATGAAGGTTATGGTTTTGCCATTCCGGTAAATCTCGCCAAAAAAATAATGGACGACTTTATAAAGTTTGGAGCTGTTAAAAGAGGTTTTATTGGGGTTACATTCAATGAGTTGAATGCCCTCAGAGCAAAAGAATTAGGCATTTCGCAAATCAATGGCCTGTATGTAAATGAAGTTGTCGAAGGAGGTGGCGCTCAGGTTGCAGGCCTGAAAAAAGGTGATGTTATTACTAAGATTGACGGAAATAGAATTATTAGTTCCTCTGATTTGCAGGAAAGAGTTGCCCGATTAAGGCCTGGCGATAAAGTTCAGTTAAGCTATATTAGAGACGGAAATGAGCGAAATACTTCAGTTACTCTTAAAGGAGAAAGTTCCGTTAAAATTGCATCCAATAAATCAAACATTGAAGCAAATGAAATCCTGTCTTCTTTAGGAGGTAATTTTGCGGCATTAACTCCTGCTCAAAAGCAACGGTACAAAACAAATTCGGGCGTAATGGTTGCAGGCGCAAGGCCAGGTGGCCTGTTACAGCAATATGAAATTGCAAAGGGCACAATCATCACTCATATCAACGGCAAACCAGTAAATAATGTTGATGAGGTTGAAGCTGCTGTTGTAGCCTCTACTAATAATACTATTCGCATAGACGGAATTACGGTGGACGGAGCCAGATTCAGAGCTACTTTTCCTGTAGTTCAGTAGTTTTAAATATAAAAAATTCAATTCTAAAGCCTTTCGATTAACCCGAAAGGCTTTTATTTTTGCCGCATGAGTTCTGTTGGATTGAGATGGGTTTTCTTAGAGCAAAATTTAATACTTCTGCCAAAAAAAGCTATTTTTTGGGAAGAAGAGAAGGCATTAATAATTTCCGATTTACATATTGGTAAAGTAGGCCATTTCCGGAAAGCGGGTATTGCCATACCAAAGTTGATGGAACAGGAAGAACTCGCAACGCTTTCGGATCTGATCCATGACTTTAAACCTTCACAGCTCATATTTCTGGGAGATCTTTTTCATAGCGATATGAATAACGATTGGAACTGGCTGGAGCTGTGGCGTGAATTGTATCCTACTATAAAAATGATCTTAATTCAGGGGAATCATGATATTCTTCATGAGGATTATTACCAGCAAGCGAATTTTGAATTACATAATAAATTGAGGCTAGGCCCTTTTTTGTTTGTTCATGATAAAAAGGATTTCGAAAAAATTCCTCCGGAGAATGTATACGTATTAAGCGGACATATACATCCGGCTATCCGTTTACGGGGAAGAGCCCGGCAAAGTGTACTATTATCATGCTTCTCTTTTGGGAAAACTGCTGGTATTTTGCCCGCTTTCGGGAAATTTACCGGTAAATGCTGCCTTAAAGAAAATGAAGACGATACTGTTTTCGGAATTTTAAATGACAAAGTTATTTTGCTGAAGGCTTCTTTAGAAAATCATTAATATAGATTCTTACACTCTCAACCGGCACGTCAAAATCAACGATTTTAAGATCCGGTCCCACTATAATATAGGTAGGAAGCTTATTGGTATTAAACAATTCGAAATTTTCTGAGTACGCACCTTTAAAATCCGCTGCGTGCAGCCAGTTTAACTGATTATCAGCTATAGCTTTTTTCCACCTCTCTTCATGTTTATCTATAGCGATTCTTACTATTTCAAAACCTTTTGGGTGCAGTTCATCATAAAGCACTTTAAGCTGAGGAAAATCATTAAGACCTGGCGTATACCAGCTGGCCCAAAACGCAATTAATGTTAATTTCCCTTTAAGCAATTCTATATTGAACGGTTTCCCGTCTGGTGTTATTCCTTTGATTTCAGGGATTTTGGCTCCGACCATAGTTCTTACGTAGCCAGAAATGATTTTTTTTGCTTTTTTTCCATGGGAAGAATTTTTTATTTCGGAATTAAGGCTGTTATATAGCCTCTGGTAGTTTTTAGGGTCTTTGAAAATTTCTTCGGTATTCTGACCCAGCAAATATGCGGAAACCAGGGAGCCTGGATGTTTTTTTATGAATGTTTCAAGTCTTGAAGACTTATCAGATTTTTGAGTTTCATAATATTTATTCAGATCCTTCTGGTTCTGAACATGAGTTTCTATTTTGGGGTATTCTTTAAAATTTGAGTTCAGCCTGATGTCATACAGCCCTTTGTCAAGATAGATTTGATGGGTGATCATTTTACCCCCTGTGAAGTGTATTTTAAAGTCATAAAAATCTGCCTTTTCAAACCTTGGACTAAGTTCAAATTTTTCATCAATTACATTCGCTGACCATGACTTATCGGGGCCGCTAATTTCAATTACCGCATCCTTAAGGCCCTTAGCGGAACCTGTTACCTTTGAATCTTTATAAAAACAACCGGTGAGAAAAAGTAAGCTGAAAATCGAAAGTTGAAACTTCATTTGTATTAAATTGACGGGTTATGCTATTAATTTATGTTTAAAAATGCCTGATTTCTTTTTTGTGTCGAATTATTTATTTTTTTATTGCCTGTTTCGCCTGTTGTCGTGGCCTGGCTGTTTTAATTTTTGAAAATTACGTTTGTTTTTATCTTAAATCCTCATTCGGTGATAATAATTAGCGTTTTTTTAACTTTTTTAAATGCCTGATTTTCGATTTAGGTAAAATGGTAATTGCCATTCGCGCTATTTTAGAACGTTTCTAAATAATTTAAAACTCTTTAGAAAGCTAAAATCTGTTATATAAGTATAGCCTTTTTAAATACTTTTGCGTTTCTAAATATAAATCAAACAAAAAGTAATGAGCAGTTTCAAAAAAACTTTCTCCTCAACTCTGGGAAAGAAATTGATTATGAGCTTAACGGGGTTGTTTCTCGCCTTGTTTCTCGTCGTCCATCTTATCGGAAACTTACAGCTGTTTAAAGATGATGCAGGTAAGGCTTTTAATGAGTATTCTTATTTTATGACTCATTTTTTGCCAATTAAACTTGTATCTTATCTTCTTTATGCCTCGATTATTCTGCACGCGGTGTATGCTTTATTAATCACCTGGTATAATAAGAAAGCGCGACCAGTAGCGTATGCACAGTACAACGGATCGGCAAACAGCACGTGGAGTTCCAGAAATATGGGAATTTTAGGTACTATTCTTTTAATTTTCATTGTGGTTCACATGAGTAATTTCTGGGCGCAATACCACTGGGGAGGACTACCTTATACCCAGTATGAAACGGCTCTTCAGAACCCCGATGCAGTTCGTGTAACAGAATTGCCTGTTTCTGCTGTAGAACTAATGCATTCATCTTATATAGATGCGCAAGCCGGAACCCAAATAGTTGTTGCAAAAGATCTTTACAAAGTTGTTACTGAATCATTCAGTCATCTATGGTATGTGGCTCTTTATGTAATTTCTATGATTGCAATGGGTTTCCACCTTTACCATGGTTTTCAGAGCGGTTTTCAAACATTAGGATTTGATCATAATAAATACTTCCCGGCTATCAAGTTTATTGGTTTATGGGTTTTCAGTATTATTATTCCTGCTTTGTTTGCCGCAATGCCGATATACATATTTTTAACACGATAGATTGATCCTCCCTTATCGGGATACAAAATAAATTCTGTGATGATTTTAGATTCTAAAATACCAGAGGGACCTTTAGCTGAAAAGTGGTCCAAGCATAAATTTAACTTAAAGCTTGTTAACCCTGCAAATAAGAGAAAATATACTGTTATCGTAATTGGTAGTGGTTTAGCGGGTGCTTCGGCTGCTGCATCTCTTGCAGAGCTTGGTTACAATGTTAAAGTTTTCTGTTTTCAGGATAGCCCTCGCCGTGCGCACTCTATTGCTGCGCAAGGTGGTATCAATGCAGCAAAAAATTACCGTAATGATGGTGATAGTGTTTATCGCTTATTTTACGATACCATTAAAGGTGGCGATTACCGTGCCCGTGAAGCAAACGTTCATCGTTTAGCTGAAGAATCAGTAAGTATTATTGACCAGTGTGTTGCTCAGGGAGTACCGTTTGCACGTGAGTACGGTGGCTTGCTTGATAACCGCTCTTTTGGAGGTTCACAAGTATCACGTACTTTTTATGCACGCGGTCAAACCGGACAGCAATTGTTATTAGGTGCTTATTCCGCTTTAAACCGTCAGATTCATGAAGGTAAGGTAAAAATGTACAACCGTCATGAAATGCTCGACGTAGTTGTTGTTGATGGTAAAGCACAGGGAGTAGTAACCCGCGATCTGATTTCAGGAAAACTTGAAACTCATGCAGGGCATGCGGTTCTTTTAGCATCCGGCGGATACGGAAACGTATTTTACCTTTCTACCAATGCAATGGGTAGCAATACAACCGCTATCTGGAGAGCACATAAACGTGGCGCTTTCTTTGGTAACCCTTGTTATACTCAAATTCACCCGACTTGTATTCCTGTTAGCGGCGATCATCAGTCGAAGTTAACCTTGATGTCTGAGTCATTACGTAACGACGGGCGTGTATGGGTTCCTAAAACTCAGGCTATGGCTGAGCAAATTCGTAAGGGACAGCTTAAAGCGAGCGAAGTAAAAGAAGAAGACAGGGATTATTTCTTAGAGCGTAAATATCCATCTTTCGGAAATTTAGTACCTCGTGATGTTGCATCGCGAAACGCTAAGGAAGCGGTGGATGACGGACGTGGAGTGGGCGGATCAGGTAAAGCGGTTTATCTTGATTTTTCTGATGCAATACAACGATTAGGTCAGCCTGCCATCCAGGCTAAGTATGGTAACCTTTTTGATATGTATTATCAGATTACTGATGAGAATCCATATGAATTACCAATGCGCATTTATCCTGCTGTTCACTATACAATGGGCGGGCTTTGGGTAGATTATAATTTGCAAACCACAGTACCTGGCTTATATGCTTTAGGTGAATGTAATTTCTCTGACCACGGAGCTAACCGTTTAGGTGCATCTGCTTTGATGCAGGGTTTGGCAGACGGATACTTTGTAATTCCATATACTTTAGGAGATTATTTGGCAGGAATCGGTCCAAAACCTGTAGATACAAGTCATCCTGCTTTCGCAGAAACTAAAAAGGCTGTAGAAGATAGATTAAATAAATTATTATCCCTTAAAGGAACTAAAACCGTTGATGAATATCACCGCGAATTAGGAGTAATAATGTGGGAATACTGTGGTATGGCCCGTAACGAAGCCGGCCTAACTAAAGCAAAAGGACTGATTCAGGCGTTAAAGGCTGATTTCTGGAAAAATGCTATAGTTCTTGGAAAAAATGAGGAATTAAATATGTCCTTAGAAAAAGCCGGACGTGTAGCAGATTTCATTGAGCTTGGTGAACTAATGGTTGATGATGCTTTACATCGCAAAGAATCTTGTGGTGGTCACTTCCGTGAAGAGAGCCAGACTGAAGAAGGTGAAGCTCTCCGTGATGATGATAAATTTGCATACGTCGCAGCATGGGAGTTTACAGGTGAAAATATGCCGGAGCAATTGAACAAAGAGCCTTTGGTATATGAAAATGTTAAGTTGACACAAAGAAGTTATAAATAGAATTTAGTATCAAGTATCTGGTATCAAGTATCAGGATGTTTAATCTTTATACTTGATACTTGATACTCAAATCTCAAAAGATGAGCGGAAACATGAATTTAACCCTGAAAGTCTGGAGACAAACAAATGCCAGCGATAAGGGAGGATTTGTTACTTACAAAGCAGAAAATATTTCTCCGGATATGTCTTTCCTGGAGATGCTTGATGTAGTAAATGAAGATTTAATTAAAAAAGGGACAGACCCTATCCATTTCGATCACGATTGTCGTGAAGGGATTTGCGGAATGTGTTCTTTATATATTAATGGTCGCCCTCATGGGCCTAAACGTGCCATCACTACTTGTCAGTTGCATATGCGCAGCTTTACAAATGGTGAAACAATTACTATTGAACCATGGCGTGCGTCACCATTTCCTGTTATTAAAGATTTAGCTGTAGACCGTTCGGCTTTCGACAGAATTCAGCAAGCAGGCGGATATGTTTCTGTGAATACAGGCGGGGTGCCAGATGCGAATGAAATCGCTATTCCGAAGGTAATTGCCGATGAAGCATTTAATTCTGCAACCTGTATCCAATGTGGCGCCTGTGTGGCAGCATGTAAAAATGCTTCCGCTGCACTTTTTGTTGGGGCAAAGATTTCGCAATTGGCTTTATTGCCTCAGGGGCAGCCAGAACGTTACCGCAGAGCGCAATCGATGGTTGCTCAAATGGATGCTGAAGGATTTGGTAGTTGTACCAATACTGGTGCCTGTGAAATTGAATGTCCGAAAGAGATTTCTATGTCGAATATTAATAGAATGAGAAGAGAGTTTTTGAGTGCCAAACTTTTTAAAGAAGAAGAAATTTAATTAGTTTTGTAACACGAGGCAAGGAGGAAATTTAAGAGCCCTGATGTGAAAATGTCAGGGCTCTTTTGTTACAGGTAGATATAGTTATTTCTTTTTTAACGTAATTATTACAACTCCATTTTTGCCTTTTTCGCCGTATTTTTCTGTAGCCGTTTTATCTTTTAGCACCTGTATGGCTTCTATGTCGGCCGGCTTGATCTGTTTCATTTGTTCTGCAGTTATTTCTTTCTCCTCTAAGATAAATAAAGGCGGGTTTGGAGAGTTAATAGAATTCCTTTGATTGGTTATGATTATCACACTATCTGTGGAGTTGACACTAGTTTTAGGAACTCTAAGCATAAGAGGCAATGTATACTGAACTCTAACCGGTTTTCCGTTCTGAACCCCTGGCTTCCATTTTGCAGATTGGGCTAATAATTTTTTAGCTGCTTCACCTGTTCCAAAACCTAAGTCCCTGGGAACTTTAATGTCTGTCAATGTGCCGTCCTTTTCAACAACAAATTGCACAATCATTCTTCCTGAAATTTCTGCTTCAGCGGCTGCTTTTGGAAATTTATAATTGCTGCCCACCCATTGTAAGAATTTGTTAACGCCGCCTGGATACTCAGGCATTAACTCAACAGAGGCTTGATTATAAACGCCCGAGGTATCTTTCGGGTTTTGCTCTTCAGCAGGCATTGAAATTAATTCCATTGAGTCTTCAATCTCTTTATGGAGGCTGGCAAAAGCCGCATTAGTGGATTTGGGAGGTGAAGTGTCAGCTGTTTTACTATCATCAGTTGAGACGGTCTTAAATTGCTCGGCCATTGCTCCTTTAACCTCTTTAAGAAGGGTGGCCAAAGCCACATTAGTGGATTTTTCAGAAGAAGTGTTACCTGTGTTAATCGACTGCAAAGTTCCTGACAGCGTAACAATCTTTGCCGGTTCTAATCTATCAACGTTTTCTTGCACTATTGTCGCCGATGAAAATACAAGCATTGCGGCAAATAAGGGCGCGGTTAAGCCATACTTTAAAAGTGCTGTTGTCCTGGATTTGGTTTTGTGTAGCATGATAATTCGTTTTTTTAGGAATGATTGGTTATAGAAATTATTGGTCAATTGTTCTTTTTGAATACCGAAAACAGTGCTGACTAAAAGAAGCGCATAATCAGAATTTCCCATGTGGCCTGATGCTATTTCATCTGCAATAAACTCATGAATATACTTTACAGATTTTTTATAGGCGTAGACCACCGGATTAAACCAGTTGAGAATAGCAATGAGCTCAAAAAATATCACATCGGCTGAATGAAATTGTGACGCATGAACTCCTTCATGTTTTAAAATAGAATCTCTGGAAGGAAGATCCTCAGATACTTTAATTTTTTTGAAAAAGGATTGAGCCTGACTTCCTTGACGGAAGCTTCCAAATGCTTTGCTTAGCTGCCAGAGAAATCTGCTAAAGAAGATAATAACTCCCAGAAGATATACAAAGGAAACCCATTCTCCCATGCTTAGGTCCGGATTTACTGCTGCGGTAAGTTGTACCTCCTTTAAAGCAACCGGACTTAAAGTAGCCCGGGTGATCTGTTCAATTTCTTTGCTGACAAATAAGTTTTTTACCCATTCCGATTGCATTAGAGGTATCAGAAAAGAGAATACTCCGGAACTTAAAAGGAATATTCTGTTCCACTTAAAAAAAGTTTCATTCTTTAAAACCACCGCATAAAACGCATAAAACAGAACCAGGTAAATGTTAACCTGGATAAGGTAGGATGGCCAGTTCATATCATTTATTTTTGAGGTTTTTAATCAGTTTTAAGATTTCGTCGGCTTCTTTCAGATCAATCTTCTCCTTTTTCACGAAGAAAGAAAACATGCTTTCTACAGAGTTGCCGAAATATCCGCTTAGAAGTTTTTCTGTAGCGAAGCTTTTATATTGTTCTTTACTTACAATCGGGAAGTAGCGATGACTTTTTCCAAAAGCCTCATGATCTACAAAACCTTTCGTTTCTAATATCCTGATTATCGTAGAAACCGTATTATAGGCGGGTTTTGGCTCAGGTAATATATCAATCACTTCTTTTACGAAAGCCTTTTCTAATTGCCATAAAACCTGCATAATCTGTTCTTCTGCCCTTGTAAGTTCTCTTAGTTCCATTTCTCTTCCTTTTGCTAATTCAAATATATAACTAACTGATTAGTTTTGCAACTATTAATTTAGTTTATTGTTTTAAAACTTTCATTCCCTACTTTATGTTGAGTTTAAACTTAATTTATAGAATGAGAATAAGCTTCCACGGGGCTGCCCAAACCGTTACAGGCAGCAAACACTTGATAGAACTAAGTAATGGAACCCAGATACTGCTTGATTGCGGGATGTTCCAGGGAATGGGTGAAAATACAGATGGCTTAAACGGCTATTTCGGTTTTCGACCCGATAAGGTGGATTACCTGATTTTATCTCATGCACACATTGATCATTGCGGACTAATTCCAAGAATGGTTGCAGAAGGATTTAACGGGATAATATTTTCTACCGCCCCTACAATGGATCTCGCGCACATACTTCTTAACGATTCTGCCAGAATACAGGAACAAGATGCCGAATACAGCAATAAACACAGGAGAGGGGATGGCTTGGAACTCCTGGAGCCTTTATACACAGAGAACGATGTAATGGAGGCCCTTCGCATGTTTAAAATAGTGGATTATGATGAAGATTTTGAGATTGATTCACGGATAAGTTTGAGGTTTACTGATGCCGGGCATATTTTAGGGAGCGCTGCTGTACATCTTAAGATTCTTGATGAGGGCAAATATCATAGAATTTCCTTCAGCGGAGATGTGGGCCGTTACGGAGATCCTTTATTAAAAGATCCGCAAAATTTCCCTCAGGCAGATTACCTCCTTTTAGAATCCACTTATGGAGATTCCCTACATAAAGATTTGGACGCTTTAGAAGGCCAGATTCGGGACATCATACATCAAACCTGTAAATTAAAAGGTGGCAAAGTGATCATTCCTGCTTTTAGCGTGGGACGAACACAGGAATTATTATATGCTTTGAATGGCTTGCATCTGAAAGGGAGTTTACCTGATGTTCCTTATTATGTAGATAGCCCTTTGTCTGAGAAAGCAACCAATGTGCTTAAAGAACATCCTGATGTTTTTAATAAAAGCGTAAAGGAGACAATGAAACAGGATGACGACGTTTTTCATTTCGAAGGCTTGAAATTTATACAGTCTGTAGAAGAATCTAAAAAGTTGAATAATGACCCCCGGCCCTGTGTAATCATTTCATCTTCGGGCATGGCCGAAGCCGGGCGGGTAAAACATCATATTAAAAACAATATCGGAAATGAAAAAAACACCATATTAATAGTAGGATATTGCGAGCCCTCTTCCTTAGGTGGAAAGCTGGTTGCGGGCAGCAAGGTTGTAAGAATATTTGCTGATGATTTTGATGTAAGGGCCGAGGTGAGGGAAATTAAATCTATGAGTGCACATGGAGATTACGAAGACTTATTAAGGTTTTTATCCTGCCAGGATCCAAATGATCTTAAAACAATATTTCTTGTGCATGGCGAATATAATGTCCAGACGAATTTCAGGCAGAAATTAATTGCCGCAGGTTTTTCAAATGTAATTATTCCGAAACAACACGATAGTGAACAACTATAGCTTTAAAACATCGACTTGATCATTCCTTTTAATGAAGGAAGTTGAAAGTGAATACTGGCCTGTTGTTTTTCAGTCTCAATGTCGCTTGTGCCTGTACTCGAAAGTCCGATTATAATTAGCGCAGGGATCAGCAATATAATAAATGGTGATACCCCCGGGGTGCCAGATTTTTTCATGTCGGTAATATTGAATATCAAATAAACTACAAGTTTATCAGGTCAAAAAATTAATTAGACTAAGAGGGGATAGTTCTAGATGAACAGGTGGTTTTGGGTGGTTAAACGGATTGAGAGATTTTAAGATTAGGCTATACCCGGGGTATTTGATTTTTCGGTTTGATGCCGAGGGGATGGAGAAAGGCAGCATAATTTACACTTTTTATATACCGGAGGAACTATTAAGCATAAGTTGTGTGTTGAGTATTTTAGTTTCAAATTCTGTAACCGGATATTTGCTTTCAATCAGCTGAATCAAAAGTTGGGTCGCCAATTGACCCATCTCAAAGGCCGGCTGCCTTACTGCGGTAATAGAAGGAGTAAAAAGTTCGACTACATTGGAATTTGTGAATCCCGAAATCGCGATTTCTGAAGCATATTCGGGATCAAGCTTTTTGATTGCTATTAAAGCTCCTGTAGTTAACTTATCCTGAGCAATAAAAATAGCTTCGGGCCTGTCATTTAACGACAGAATTTCTTTAACCACTTCGTCGAGCTCATTTTGAATCATCCCGCCGTGACTGCAGGATTTAACGTAGGATTCGTTATAGTCAATATTATGTTTTTTGAGGGCTGCTTTATACCCGGAGAGCCTTTCCCTGGTTATTGAAAGATGGGCAGCATTGGTAAAATGGGCAATTTTTCGGTGACCTGCCTTAATCAGATACTCAGTTGCATCAAATGCTCCCTGATAATTGTTTGCAATTACTTTGTGAGTTTCAATTTCTTCACTTACCCTGTCAAATAACACTATGGGCAATCCTTTATCATGTAATTTTTTGAGGTACGATGTATCCGGAGTTTCTGAAGAGAGGGAGATCAGAAGGCCATCAACAGATCTTGAAGCCAGGTGTTCAACATTCAGCACTTCTCGTTCGTAATTCTCGTTGCTTTGAGTTATGATAACGTGATAGCCGGAATTATAGGCAATCGATTCTATTCCGTTGATGGCCTGCGAAAAAAAATTATTCGCAATCTCGCAAACTACTACGCCAATAGAATGACTTCGTCTTTCTTTTAAGCTTAACGCAATTGGATTAGGGCGATAATTTATTTTTTCAGCATAGTCTAATACAATACGCTTTGTTTCTTCACTTATTTCGTACCCGCCGCGTAATGCCCTTGAAACGGTTGAAGTAGACAGACCAAGTGCTTTTGCGATATCTTTTATGGTTGTAGTTTCAAACCTCATTTGTATATAGCGACAATGATTTTTCTAAAGTAGTAAAAAAATACACGTTTACCATGGTTTGATAGGTTTACACCGGGTCACATTTTTAAGTCATTTTTGGAATTTTAAACAAAAAGGCGTAAATTAATATAGAATTATATAACCAATTATTCAAAATATAAAGAGGCTGATTACATCTCTAAAATGTATTGTCTCCTCTACCTATTGTCTTTAAAATCTTAAGAAGATGAGAAAAGCTTTACTAATCTTTTCTGCATTGTTAACGGTACTGTTTTCAGTGCAGGCTCAGCAACGACAAATTTCCGGAAAGGTGCTTGATAAAGCCGATGGACAACCGCTTATCGGTGCCAGTGTCAATATCGCAGGTGCAACCCAAGGTGCGATAACAGATGTGAATGGTAATTTCAGCCTGGCGGTTTCCGCCCCCGGAGATGTTACTTTAGTAGTAAAATATCTGGGTTACAAAGAACAGCGTATTAGCGTAACAGCAAATACAAATCAGGTAACTATTTCGATGGAACCAGATGCGACGATGTTAAGTGAAGTTGTTGCTGTTGGCTATTCTACCGTACAGCGACGCGATTTAACAGGTTCGGTTTCCTCGGTAGGGGCAAAACAATTAAAAGACATTCCCCTGTCTTCGGCGGCGGAAGCATTAACCGGAAAGCTTGCCGGTGTACAAGTAACAACAACCGAGGGATCTCCCGGAGCTGAAGTTCAAATACGGGTAAGGGGAGGCGGATCAATAACCCAGGATAATTCGCCAATTTATATTGTGGATGGTATACAGATTGAAAATGCTCTTTCAGTAATTTCACCGCAGGATATTGCTTCTGTAGATGTTTTGAAAGATGCTTCTACTACCGCAATTTATGGAGCTCGCGGAGCCAATGGTGTCGTACTTATCACTACAAAGGGAGGTAAAGCAGGAAAAACTATAGTATCCTATAATGGATCCGCAGGATTCCGGGGAATATCTAAAACGATGGATGTTCTGAGTCCTTATGAATTCATAGTTTGGCAATACGAACGCTCAAGAGGTAGCCAGACCGATAGAGATAATTTTGCAAGAAATTATGGCTCTACCTGGGATACATTAAATGTGTATCGGAATACTCCTGCCATCAACTGGCAAGACAGGGTATTTGGCAGACAGGCTTTTTATCAGAATCATAATTTTGTGGTAAGCGGAGGAAGTGATAAAACGACCTTTAACTTTAGCGCTACAGCGAATGATGAAGAAGGAATATTGCTTCAATCGGGATTCAGGCGATATCTTACAAACTTTAAGTTCGATCATACAGCGTCCGATAAATTCAGAATTGGTTTAACAGCCCGTTATTCTGATCAGAAAGTCAGGGGTGCGGGTACCACAGCCAGCGGCACACGAACCACTAACCGCTTACGCCACAGCATCATCTATAGACCATTTGAGCTTCCTACAAGGCCGGCTGTGGATGAGTTTGATGAAGATTACTATTTGAATTCCAATCAGATACAGAACCCTGTTATTTTAACACAGGCCGAATATCGAAATGCTCCCAGCAGTGCAACCAACATTAGTGGTTACCTTTCGTTACAGATATTAGAAGGACTTTCATTTAAAACGACATTAGGTTTTGATAATGCTGCCGGTCGCCAGGAGCTTTTTTTCAGCAAATTGACTCCTACAGCAAGAAATTTCGCGGCCCTCCCGGTGGCCTCTATCAGCAATACTAAAACAACTACGCTCAATAACTCTAACGTGCTTCAATATGTTAAAAAAGGGATAAGAAATCTTCATGATCTGGATTTTCTGATTGGTCAGGAATTTTACCAGACAATTTCTAAACTGACCTCAGCTGAAACCCGTTATTACCCATCGGATATAAGTCCGGAAAAAGCCCTGGCCAATTTAAGTCTGGGGTCCCCGCCTGCAGGAGCATCACAGCCTTTTCCCACTTCATTTGAAGCTCCCCCGAACCGGATTCTTTCTTTCTTCGGACGTGTCAATTATGCTTTCGATAAAAAATTACTGGGCACTTTTGCGTTACGTGCAGACCGCTCAACTAAATTTGCATACGATAAAGGATTGCTTGTTTTCCCTTCTGGTACAATCGCCTACCGTTTTGCAGGTGAGAATTTCATGAAAAATTTATCATTTATTAATGATGCAAAAGTTAGAATAGGCTATGGTGTAGCCGGAAATAACCGAATAGGCGATCTCCTGTATCAGCAATTATATGCTGCTAACGGGTTATATGCCTTGAACCATACCGCGCTGCCAGCATTTACACCGTCCTCTCTGGCAAACCCTGACCTTAAATGGGAAAAGACGATATCGCAAAATGCGGGACTGGACTTGTCTTTATTCAGTGACAGAATACAGTTTACTGCCGATGTTTATTTTAATAAAGGAAAGGAACTTCTACTTCAGGCGGCCATTCCTTCGACGACCGGTTACACTTTTCAGCAGCAAAATATTGGATCTACTTCCAACCGGGGGGTAGAGTTTCAGATAAACGCTACGCCTTTGCGGAGTAAAGCACTTAACTGGTCAACGAATTTTAATATAGCTTTTAACCGAAACCGGGTAGATAATCTGGGTACGATAACTTCCCAAACACGAAGCGCGGGCTGGCAGGGATCGGATGGCGCTGATGATTTTCTGGTTGAAGTAGGAAAACCTGTCGGACAGATGTATGGATTTGTGTCAGACGGATTTTACAAGGTAGATGATTTCAATTATAACGCAACCACGGCCACTTATACTCTAAAAACAGGGGTGCCTAATAACTCTTCAATTTTCGGAAATCCGCAGCCGGGCTCGCTTAAGTTAAGAGATTTAGATAATGACGGACTGGTAACTCTTGCAGGTGACAGGCAGGTGATCGGGAACGCAAATGCCAAGTTTTCTGGTGGATGGAACAACCAGTTGAGCTACAAGAATTTTGACATGAGCGTATTTATCAATTTTGTATACGGCAATGATATTTATAATGCCAATAAGATAGAACAGACTGACGGGAGCTTTCTTAACCTGAATATGCTGAATATTATGCAAAATCGTTGGCGAACTGTGAACAGCGCCGGAATCGTGGTAACTGATCCTGCCGAACTAACTGCATTAAATGCAAATGCGCAAATATGGAGACCGGTTAATAACCAGCGGTACTACCTGCATTCCTGGGCAATTGAAGATGGGTCTTTTCTTCGTGTCAATAACGTAACACTCGGATATACTTTTCCTAAACAGCTGAGTCAAAAGGCTGGAATGTCGAGTATCCGCTTTTATGCGACTGTAAATAATCTTGCAACATTGACCAATTACAGTGGCTTTGATCCTGAGGTGAGTACCCGGAGGTCAGATCCATTAACCCAGGGGGTTGATTTTGCGGGTTATCCGCGTGCACGGACTTTTGTATTTGGCACTAATATTTCATTTTAAAACATCAAGCATGAAAACGATACTATTTTTTGCAATACGACTAAGTGTGGCGGTTGCTATAATCTGCTCCGGTTCCGGATGTAAAAAACTCCTGGAGGTTGAGGGAGTATCTCAATTTACTGTATCACAAGGTTTCTCGGATGTATCTAATGCCACAACTTCTGTATTGGGAGCATATGATGAACTGATGGGAGATGCTAGCTACGGTATCCGTATTAATCTTTATTATCCCTATGATTCTGATGAGGGAATGGTTAGCGGAGCGATAGATAATGGACGAAGAGGAATTGGCCGATATCAGCTGCAGATTGATAATGCAGAATTACTGAACCCTTTTAATGCCCTTTATCGAGGGCTTGAGAAATCGAATTTATGTATTGAGCAGATACCCTTAATGCCGCAATATACGAGCGGGCCCGAAGCGGAGAAAGTTTTATTAAGGCGATTATATGGTGAGGTTCTTACGCTTAGAGCGCAATATTTATTTGAGTTGATTCGTCACTGGGGAGATGTTCCGGCGCCTTTTATACCTTCTTACAAACAAACTGATTTGTTTATTAGAAATGCTAACCGTGATTCTACCTATGATCATATCCTGGCCGATCTTGAACTGGCCAAAGACCTGGTGCCATGGAGGACAGACGTCGCCAGAAATGAAAGGATCACCAAAGGTGCCGTAAAGGCTCTTCGGGCAAGAATTGCCTTATTTCGTGGTGGATATTCATTACGTACCGACACCAAGTTAATGGAACGGAGGGCTGATTATTTAAAGTACTATACAATTGCCCGGGATGAATGTGCCGAGCTTATTGCGAGACGTGATCAGCATACGCTCAACGCTACCTTTGAAGATGTATGGAAAAGATACGTGGCCGCTTTTACTCCCGACCCTGCCTACGAAATAATGTTTGAAGTAGGGGCAGGAGGTGGAAATGCAAATTCTGATAGCCGGATGGGACAATATAATGGCCCAAGCATCAATGGATCTTCCAGATATGGGGGAGGGGGAGGTGGGGTATTGGCTTTGCCTAATTATTTTTATGCTTTTAGTCCTTTGGATACACGTCGGGACGTTTCTGTTCCTACTTATGCAATCAACGCTAATAATCAGAAAACTTTACGAAGATTAGGTGAGCTTACCGACGGTAAGTACAGGAGAGACTGGCGTAATCCCATCTTAGGAGGCTCTCCTTTAAATCTCGGTTTCAATTGGGTAATAATTCGTTTTTCTGATGTGCTGTTAATGTTTGCTGAGGCTGAAAATGAAATTAATAATGGCCCGACTCCTGCAGCGATATTAGCTTTTGAAGAAGTAAGAAAAAGAGCATTTAAGGGAAATGAAGCCAGTATTGGAATTACACCACTTAGTAAAAGTGCTTTTTTTGATGCCATTGTTAACGAGCGCTATCTTGAATTTGGGGGAGAAGCAATTCGTAAATATGATTTAATACGGTGGAATCTGCTTGCCACGAAGATAGCCGAGACAAGAGTGAAAATTCAGCAGATATTTGAAAATGCAGGTCCTTACGCAAATGTTCCTGCATCAATTTACTGGAGAATGAATGGAGAGGAGCTTCAGTTTTTTAGTCCGAATCCTTATTATACTACAGCAGTTCCTAATCCTACTACCGGTTGGACACGCACTGACTGGAGATTACATCTCAATCCGGTTGGCGGGGCAACCACTGATACTGGTATTCCGTTAAAAGATGGTATTGCTCGTTTCTTTGTAGCAAACAAAAGCGAGCTGTTTCCCTATCCTTCCTCTGTGTTTAATTCTTATGGAGGGAAACTTCAACAAAATCCCGGATATTAATTATTAAAAGACCTTATAACAGGGCTGATATTAAGCATTGTTATAGGGTCTTATTCAGATTCGATTAGTGAAATTCTTGGATGTTTCGCCATATAATTTCCCTGTTTTATTTTAAAATGGCAGCAATTTAAATGGGTCAATAGCATCGGGAACGATTGCACAGTTTTTTGTCCGCCATCGTTGGCACAATTGATAAAAACAACGTACACTTGTTAATACTAAATATACCAATTATTCGAAGGGATCAATTTTCAACAGGTTGTAATCTTCCATCAAACAATCATTAATGGGGTGGCATTAAAGCCATGTCTTTTTTATTTTTAGAAATTCAGATATATGTTTAAGCTAATAACTTTAATAGGTTTAATAACCATCGCCGGGACTTTAGGTTTGGTAAACGCACAAACAATCGCATTCCCCGGGGCTGAAGGATTCGGCAAATTCACAACCGGCGGTAGGGGTGGTAAAGTGATTACAGTTTCAAATCTTAATGATGCAGGTGAAGGCAGTCTTCGGGCAGCGGTAGGCTTTTCAGGGCCGCGGGTAATTGTTTTTGCTGTTTCGGGGACCATTCATTTAATTTCTCCGCTATCTATTAAGGGAGATGTAACAATTGCGGGGCAGACTGCCCCTGGAGATGGGATATGCCTGGCAGATTATCCCGTTAGCATATCCGGGAACAATATTATCGTGCGTTATTTACGATTTCGTATGGGTGACAGGTATCAGAATAAGGGTATGGTAAACGGGGCTGGCTCGGACGATGCCTTAAGTGGCACACGCCGGAAAAATATCATTATTGACCATTGCAGTATAAGCTGGAGTACAGATGAGGTCTTTTCAATCTATGCCGGAGACAGCACCTCAGTTCAATGGAATTTAATTTCAGAACCCTTAAATTATTCCTATCATTTTGAAACTGGTGATAAAGATTTTGAGCATCACGGTTTCGGTGGAATTTGGGGCGGAAAACATCTTTCCGCGCATCATAATCTGTTCGCGCATTGCAACAGCAGGACACCGCGTTTTGACGGAATTCGAAACAGCTCTTCTGAGAATGTAGATTTCCGAAATAATGTAATCTATAACTGGGGCTCTAACAACGTTTATGCAGGCGAAGGAGGTAATTATAACATTGTAAACAATTATTATAGATTCGGTCCGTCGACGAATAAAAATGTGTTGAACCGAATCGCCAATCCATACAAAACGGATAAAATTCCTTTTGGGAAATTTTATATCAACGGAAATTATGTTGACGGATCTCCAGGTGTAAGCAAAGACAACTGGGGAGGGGTGATCATGGAAAAAGGCACTAAAGAGGATGCTGAGAAAGCGAAACTTATGCAGGCGTTTCCGTCGGAAAGCATAGCTATCCAATCCGCAGCTGAAGCTTACGAAAATGTTTTACAATATTCGGGCGCCAGCTTTAAACGTGACACTCTTGATCAGCGAATAATCAAGGATGTGAAAAGTCGGACAGGTAGATTTATTGATGTACAGGGTGGATTTCCTCATGGAACAGAATATGCCAAAACTGTAAATGCATGGCCGTCGCTAAAATCAGGTCCTGCCCCAATTGATACTGACAAAGATGGTATGCCCGATAAGTGGGAAAAATTGCGTCATCTGAATTTGTCGAAAAATGACTCCTCAGGATATTCTTTGAGTAAAGAATATACAAATATTGAGGTGTATTTGAATAGCCTGACTAAATTTTAACGGGAATGATTTTTAAATTAATAAAGAGGTGCCTGCTGTTATCTTTTACGCTGATAGCGTTTTCTTTCTGTAAAACAAGTAATAGTAAGCCCTTAGCGGGTTTAAATCCGGCAATCGAGGCGTTAAGTGTAAAACCAGACAAAGTAGTGGCTGCTGATGGATCGGGAGATTTTAAAACAATTCAGGCAGCTGTAGATGCTGCGCCATCAGGCCTTTCTGCTTATTACCTAATTTACATTAAAGAGGGAGTATATAAAGAGGTAGTTACCATTCCCAGGAATAAAACTTTTATTTATTTTAGAGGAGAAAGTGCTGATAAAACAATTCTGACATATGATAATTTCTCATCCAAACTTGACCCCAATGGAGTAGCGTATGGTACCTCGAGATCCTCATCTGTATTTATTAAAGCAACAAATTTTAAAGCGGAGAATTTGACATTTGAAAATTCTGCCGGAATTAATGCCGGCCAGGCTTTAGCTATAAGTATACAGGCAGACCTTGCTGCTTTTAGAAATTGTAAGTTTTTAGGAAACCAGGATACCTATTACGCTGCAGTTAACACTACTCAATATTTAAAAAATTGTCACATTGCCGGAACCGTAGATTTTATGTTCGGAGGTTCTACAGCAGTATTTGAGAGTTGCACAATACATAGTCTTAAAGGTGGATATGTTACTGCTGCTTCTACACCTCAGGGTAAAAAGTACGGATATGTTTATCTCAACTGTAAGTTAACAGGTATAGCAAACGATGCATCTGTTTATTTAGGAAGACCGTGGCGCCCTTATGCCAATGTGGTGTATATCGATTGTGAAATGGGCAAGCACATCAGGTCCGAAGGATGGAACAACTGGAACAATTCCGCTAATGAAACGACGGCTTTTTATGCAGAATATAATAGCACCGGTGAAGGTTATAAGCCTGGAAAAAGACAAAAATGGTCGAACCAGCTAACAAAGCTTCAGGCGCAGGATTATACAGTTGCTAAAATATTAGGAGCCTGGAAGCCTTTTTAATAAACGATAAGCGATTTGATTTATGCGAGGTGTGATATACCATTTTGTGTTTAATAAGTCAATATTGCGTAGGAGTGCGTTTTAAATATTACGAATTTATTTTTACTATCTGGGCAATAAAAATTACACACAATGAATAAAATCTTCCTTTTATTACTAATAGGTATTTGTACTTCCTGTGCGTCTCAAATGGTACAATCTAAAGCGGGTCAGGATAGCAGAGAAGCCATTGCCTTCCCCGGAGCAGAAGGCTTTGGAAAATATACCACCGGAGGTCGGGGAGGGGATGTTTTATTAGTATCAAACCTTAATGATAACGGTGAGGGAAGCCTAAGAAAAGCAATTCAGGCTAAGGGGCCGAGGACACTCATTTTTACGATATCAGGAACAATAGCTTTGCAATCTCAATTGGATATTAACAATCCGGATATAACCATTGCAGGGCAGTCTGCACCCGGTGAAGGTATTACATTAAAAAACTACCCGTTAAATATTAAGGCCGATAATGTGATTATTCGTTACATACGTTTCCGTCTGGGTGATGAATCAAAATTTCAGGGAGATGCATTCGGCGGAATAAAAGGTGTGAGTAATGTAATGATAGATCATTGTTCAATGAGTTGGGCAACTGATGAATGTGCTTCTTTTTACAATAACAAAGATTTTACGTTGCAGTGGTGCATCATATCAGAGAGTTTGAACCATTCTGTCCATGAGAAGGGAGATCATGGCTATGGAGGAATCTGGGGAGGACGGGGAGCTTCATTTCATCATAACTTAATAGCAAGTCATAATAGCAGAATGCCTCGTTTTAGTGGCTCCAGCAGTACGCCTAATTCTGCAGATGAACTGGTCGACTTTCGCAATAATGTTATTTATAACTGGGCGAATAACAACATCTACGGAGGTGAAAAGGGACGGTATAACATTGTTGCCAATTATTTCAGACCCGGCCGGGCAACTGAAGCGAATAAGAAGAACCGTCTTGTCGAACCTTACCGGCCTTATGGAAAGTTTTATATCGCCGATAATGTCATAAGTGGAAATCCGGCAGTCAGCAAAGACAACTGGAGTGGAGGTGTCGATGCGCAGCATCTGGATTCTGTTAAACAGGATTCTCCTTTTAAGGTAGCTGACATCATACAGCATACGGCTCAAAAAGCTTATGATTTGGTATTGCAATACGCAGGCGCAAGCTTCAGGAGGGATATTGTAGATTCTCGCGTTACACAGGAAGTAAGAAATGGTGTATCTGTTTCGGGTAAGGCGAATAATGGAATTATTGATTCTCAGAATGACGTTGGTGGCTGGCCGGAATTGAAGTCAGCACCTGCTCCTGCCGACTCTGACAAAGACGGGATCGCCGATGTTTGGGAAAGAAAGAACGGCTTAAGTCCTGACGATCCCTCCGATTCAAGGAAGATGCAGGCTAAAAGTTTCTATACCAATATAGAAATTTACTTAAACAGCCTGATTAAGTAACAATGTAAAAGAAGAAGTTCCTAAGCAATCAAATTGATTAGGAACTTCTTCTCTACTACTCATTTGCAGCTTTCCCCAGCGTTGCAAGAATTCCTCCGTCCACGTATAAAATATGTCCGCTCACAAAGTCTGATGCTTTTGAAGAAAGGAATATGGTGGCCCCTTGCAAATCTTCAGGGTTACCCCATCTTGCGGCAGGGGTACGACTGATAATAAAATCGTTAAATGGATGTCCATTTACCCGGATTGGTGCAGTTTGCGTTGTCGCGAAATAACCCGGTCCAATACCGTTAACCTGGATGTTAAATTTTGCCCATTCTGTAGCCAGATTTTTGGTCAGCATTTTTAACCCGCCCTTTGCCGCAGCATAAGCACTTACCGTTTCACGACCGACCTCACTCATCATCGAGCAAATGTTAATTATTTTGCCAGATTTACGTTGCACCATAAACTTGCCCACTTGTTTAGACATAATAAACGGCCCAGTAAGATCGATTCGCAACACTTGCTCCCAGTCAGAGACCTCCATATCTAAAGCCGGAATACGTTTTATGATGCCCGCGTTATTAACCAGTATATCAATAGGCCCAACTTCTACTTCTATTTTAGCAATATTTTCTTTAACAGCCTCTTCGTTAGTTACGTCGAAAAGGTAGCCATAAGCTTTAATACCGTTATTGGCATATTCCTCAATGGCGGTATTTAGTTTTTCTTCAGAGATATCGTTTATGATAATCTGTGCACCTGAACGTGCCAATCCTGTAGCCATCGACATTCCTAATCCATGTGTGGCACCTGTTATCAGGGCATTTTTACCTGTTAAATCAAAAAGTGAAAGTGACATATATCCTTGCTTAATCTGGAATTACAGTATTCCTCAGCAATCTTAAGGATGTGCGGTTAGAAAGTAGATGATCTGCGTCATTGGTGCGCGAGTTTCTAATCAGTATTTTTGCGAAAAGCCCTTTTCAGCAGTAAATATTCCGGGTTTATTTAAAATCTTATCTATAAACTGTAATTTGCGCCGAATTTGAATCGCTAATTACATTTATGGGTAATAATCAATCTTTATTTAGTTTACAGGGCAAGGTAGCTTTAGTGACCGGCTGTAACCGGGGAATTGGAAAGGCAATGGCAGAAGCACTGGCAGAGGCAGGCGCTGACATTATCGGAGTCTCTTCATCAATCGCGTTAAGCGGAAGTGAGACCGAAAAAGATATTAATAAGATCGGAAGAAAGTTTAAAGCTTACCAGTGCGATTTCAGTGATAGGGATTCAGTAAAAAACTTCCTTGAAAAGGTACTCGCTGAAAACGAAAGGATAGATATTTTGGTTAACAACGCAGGTACTATAATGCGTGCGCCTGCGGCAGAGCATCCGGACGAAGCTTGGTATAAGGTTATTGATATTAATCTGAATAGTCAATTTATCATCACTCGTGAGATTGGGGCACGCATGGTATCTCAGGGATCCGGTAAGATTATTTTCACCGCGTCGCTGTTAACTTTCCAGGGCGGAATAAATGTGCCGGGGTATGCCGCAAGTAAAGGCGCAATAGGAAGTTTAGTAAAAGCCTTTGCGAATGAATGGGCTTCAAAAGGCGTAAATGTTAATGCAATTGCTCCAGGGTATATCTCTACTGATAATACAGAGGCTTTAAGAGCAGATCCTGAGCGGAGTCAATCAATCTTGAGCAGAATACCTGCAAACCGCTGGGGTGAAACAGAAGACTTTAAAGGGCCAGTGGTTTTTCTTGCCTCTAAAGCTTCAGATTATGTAAGCGGAACTATTTTAACCGTTGACGGTGGTTGGATGGGACGCTAATTTTAATTGAAAAATTTAAAAGAATAAGATATGGTAATGAATCAACGATACGCCCAGAGTCCAAAAGAGGTGGCAGGTTTAAATACAGCGGAGATCAGAGAGAATTTTCTGGTGGATGATTTGATGCAGGATGATCAGTTTAACTTCACCTATTCTCACTACGACAGAGCGATTGTCGGAACTATTGTACCTGTCGCTAAAGAACATGAGCTTCCAACTTACGATAATTTAAGAGCCGATTATTTTCTTGAGAGACGCGAGCTTGGAATAATTAACGTGGGCGGAGACGGTGAGATTACAGTAGATGGTGCCAGCAACAAAGTTAGCAAACTAGATGCTCTATACATCGGTAAAGGGTCTAAGTCTGTAATATTTAAAAGCCTTTCGGCTGATAACCCGGCAAAGTTCTACATGTACTCTGTGCCTGCGCACAAGGAATATCCGGTACAGTTGGTTAAAAAAGAAGACGCATTTCCTACCACAATCGGGAGTAAAGCAACTGCCAACGAGCGTACTATTTACAAGTATATTCACCTTGAAGGCGCCAAAAGCTGCCAGTTGGTAATGGGATTAACAGTTTTACATGAAGGAAGTGTATGGAATACTATGCCATCTCATGTGCACGACAGAAGAAGTGAAATATATTTCTACTTCGATGTTCCGGAAAACCAGATCGTGTTTCATATGATGGGCCAGCCACAAGAGACACGTCATGTTATTATGCACAATCATCAGGCGGTTATATCACCGCCATGGTCAATTCATTCTGGTGGTGGAACTGCAAATTATGGCTTCATCTGGTCGATGAGTGGCGAGAATCTGGTGTACTCTGATATGGATGGAGTAGCCATGAGAGATTTGAGATAGTACTTAAACACAAAAGCATAAAAGAGGCTTCTTCAGGGATAGCCTCTTTTTTTATGTTTTTTATTAAGCGATAGAGAGGCAATCAGCTAATGTAACAAGAGGGCTATGCAATCGTTCCCGGTAAAAAATGCTTTTGTTTTGTTTAAAACGGCCGAATTATTTGATAGTTTTAGATAATTATAACCGGTTTCCTGCAGCTTCCCTTATATGAAATCGACCATGCTGTTTATTAAGTAAAATAGTCAAGATTTGAAGAATTCGCGCCGACAGTTTATCCGAAACTCTGCTTTAGCTGGAGCCGGTCTCGTTGCAGCCCAGATAGGGTTAAGCACACAGGCCTATAGTCATCAAAATAGTGATACTAAAACCTTAATCAGACAATCTAAGCTAAAGCTGAATATTCGTGATTTTGGAGCAACCGGTGATGGAAAAACAAAAGATACCCTTGCTATACAACAAGCCATTGACCGCTGTTCGATTCTTGGCGGGGGCGAGGTTCTTTTTCCTGCAGGGGATTATTTCACCGGAGCAATTCAGCTAAGGTCTAATACTATAATCCGTCTTGAAAGAGACGCCACAATACTGGGAACTCCCGATTTTGACGATTATCCGGTAAGCCAGGTTCGCTGGGAAGGCAAATGGATAAAAGGGCATGTTAGTTTAGTATATGCTTTTGATGCAGACAATATAGGAATAGTTGGACCAGGGAAAATTATTGGCAATCGCGCCTTAGGGGGCCGGCCTAATGCCCAGAATCCATTGCGTCACCCTGCCTTAATAGAGCCAATCGGCTGTAACAACATCCGGTTGGAAGATTTCTCTACCAGTTACTATTTAATGTGGTCAATCCATCCAACCTTCTGTAATAATATTTTTATTAAGAATCTTTTCATCCGCAGTACCGGTGGCAATGGCGATGGAATTGATATTGATTCGTGTAAGCATGTGCGAATTGATAATTGTGATATCGAGACCGGTGATGACTGTATTTCCTTGAAATCAGGAAGAGGAATGGAAGGCTATTCCCTGCTCAGAACAACTAAAGATGTTCACATCACAAACTGCACATTTGCCGATTCTATATTCGCGTGTATCGGTATTGGCAGCGAAACCTCAGGAGGTATACGAAACATCAGAATAGAAAATTGTAAGTTTATAAAAGCGAATACTCATGCTATTTATATTAAAAGTCGCCCGGGGCGGGGAGCTTTTATAGAAGATATAGTTTGTAATAACCTGGATGTCTCAGGAATGAGAGAGGGGTTCCTTCGTTTCAATATATTGGGCAGCGGATTACAGGATCAGATGCCGGTACCCGGAGATGAAGGTATCCCGACGATTAAAAATTTTAGTTTCACAAACATCAGGGTAAAAGATGTTCCTGTTCTGGTTGATGGAAAGGCTATTCATCCTAACAAGCCACTTGAAGGTTTTACATTGATGAATGTCACCGGAACCTGTAAGAAAGGGATATCACTTGCGAATATAAAGAAGGCCAAAATTGTCAATATAAATGTTTCCGGGTATTCGGGGGCTCTCTTAAATACCTATAATGTAACAGGAAGAGGACTTGATGCTGCCGTCTCCATTGAACCGCCACAAATTTCAGACCCTATACCAGGGGAAAAATCATCCTATCATTTACAATGATAAATAATCTAAAAAACCAGGCGTTATCTGATTCTTAATCATGGAGATCGTCTATGACAGTAATGAGAGGTGTTAGATTTAAAGTTTAAACAAATGAAAATTAGAAAATACGTAGTTACAATAATTGCCTGCATTTTAACGATATCTGATATCGTGGCTCAGTCGCCCGCCCCAATCAAACTGGTAGATTTTGTGCTTACTCCGGATCATCCTGATTGGAATTATAAAGTAAATGAAATTGCAAATGTTGAAGTGGCTGTTTTGAAATTTGGAGTGCCGGTTCAAAATGTGTCTATAGATTACGAAATTGGTCCTGAAATGTTGCCCGCGGATAAGAAGGGGAGGCTTCAGCTGAAAAGCGGTAAGGGGGAGATAGAGATTGCAACCAGTAAACAGCCGGGCTTCAGGCGCTTAATTGTGAGAACAATGGTTGATGGAACAATCTACAGCGGTGAAATCAAACTTGCTTTCTCTCCTGAGAAAATCGAACCTACTGTCCGGATGCCTGAGGATTTTGAGCAGTTTTGGACCAAAGCAAAGAATGAAGCTTCTAAAATTCCGATGGATGCGATAGTTACTTTTTTGCCTGATCAATCTACATCCACTGTGGATGTGTATCTGGTAAGTTTGCAGAATTATAAATCGGATAAGCGCCTGTACGGATATTTATGTAAGCCGAAAGCTCCCGGGAAATACCCTGTTCTTTTTGAGCCGCCCGGAGCCGGAATAAAAATTATTACCCCCGCTATAAGCTATGCAAACAAGGGGTTTATCGTTTTTAATATTGAGATACATGGACTGTCTCCTCTGATAGATGTTGAGTCGTATCGAAACATAAGCAGTGCTTTTGGAGATTATGTATTTAATAAGCTTGACGACAAGGATAATTACTATTACAAAAGCGTTTATATGGGTTGTGTAAGGGCAATCGACTTTCTTTGCAGTTTGCCAGAATTCGATGGAAAAAATGTAGTGGTAACCGGCGGTAGCCAGGGCGGGGCGCTTTCGATAGTTACGGCTGCCTTGGATAAAAGGGTAACTTGTTTATCGGCTTTTTATCCTGCGCTTTGCGACGTGACCGGTTATTTGCATGGGCGGGCAGGCGGATGGCCACATCTGTTCAATCAAAGTAATCTTAGCTCTGCGAACACACCCGAGAAAATTCGGACAATAGGATATTATGATGTTGTAAATTTTGCAAAGAACATACAGGTGCCGGGATTTTATTCATGGGGCTATAATGACAATGTTGTTCCGCCAACCTCGGTTTACGCAGCTGTTAACTCTATTAAAGCACCGAAAACAATCGCTATCACGCCAATATCAGGTCATTGGCGATTTCCGGAAACAAATCAGGAGTCAATAGATTGGATTAAAAAGCAATTAAAGAAATGAGAAAATTATTCCAATCATCTTTCTCCCTGGATAATCTGTTGAGAAAGATGATTGAACTTACACATCCTTAGTGTATGTATTCTTATAGTTGATGGAATTTATATTCTTTTCCAGCCGTAGTGATGATATCGTATAATTCAGCATACTTCTGTTGAACGCCTATCAATTTAGCCTTGGATGAAAGTAAAGGTTTCTTAACTTCAGGAGAAGTAAATAGTACGTTCGGGTTGCTGCCTGAAGCAATGGTTAACTTAGAATTACCTTCCGGAGCAAGCTTGTTATAAACCTTAATCCGGCAGTTTCCTCCTAGTTTCGACTTTACTTTTAAAGCAACGATCTTTCCATCTTCCCACGCAAAATCGAGTTCAAAACCACCTCTTGCCATCAGTCCCTTAATAGAGCCTTTTTGGCGCCAGGCATCAGGCAAAGCGGGTAATAGATGAATTTCTCCTTCGTGGCTTTGCATTAACATTTCTGCTATCCCTGCTGTACAGCCAAAATTCCCATCAATTTGAAATGGAGGATGGGCATCTAATAAATTTGGGTATGTGCCACCGTTCTGACCTTGAGTTTCTATCGGAGCAGGCGTTAGTTGGTCCTGTATTAATTTATATGCTCTGTTTCCATCAAGTAACCTTGCCCACCAATTCACCTTCCAGCCCATAGACCATCCGGTTGATTTATCGCCCCGGTAAATCAGTGAGTTTTTAGCCGCTTCAAAGAGGGCAGGATTTTTCTCCGGCGAGATTTGATTGCTTGGATATAAGCCATACAAGTGAGAAATATGCCTGTGTTGATCGCTGGGTTTATCCCAATCAAATAACCATTCCTGCAATTGATTGTGTTGGCCAATTTGCATGGGAGGAAGGCGATTGAGACTGGATTGTACTGTGTCGATAAATTTATCATTAATGCCTAAGGCTTTGGATGCGTTTATAATATTTGAAAATACATCAAATACCAGTTGATTATCCATTGTAGTTCCTGCAGCAATAGATACATCGGATTGGTGTGAATTTTCCGGCGACATCGATGGGCTTACCACAAGCCATTTATTCGTTGGCTCCTCCTGCAGTACATCAACATAAAACATGGCAGCTCCTTTAAGTACCGGATACATTTCTTTTAAGAATTTTTTGTCGCCCGTATATAAATAGTGTTGCCAAACATGTTGGGTTAACCAGGCTCCGCCCATTGGCCATAATCCGTAAAATGCTCCGTCAATTGGTCCGCTGATACGCCATAAATCCGTGTTATGATGAGTGTTCCACCCTCTGGCCTTGTACATTTTAGATGCACTTTCTTTTCCTGTCTGAGATAAATCTTTCACCATAGAAAAAAGAGGTTCGTGCAGCTCAGAGAGATTAGTGACTTCTGCCGGCCAGTAATTCATCTCAGTATTGATATTGATGGTGTATTTGCTATCCCATGGCGGATTGATTTTATCGTTCCAGATACCCTGTAAATTGGCAGGTTGTGTCCCAGGTTGAGAGCTTGATATCAATAAATATCTGCCGAATTGAAAGTATAGAGATACTAATTGAGGGTCTTTCCCATTCACAAACTCCCTTACTCTTCGGTCGGTAGGTATTTCGGCCTGAGATGTTTTTCCCAGATCAATGGATACCCGATTAAAATATTTCTGATAACTTTTAATATGTTCATTCTTCGCTGAAGAGTATGCTCTTTTAAATGCGCTACTTAAATAGCTTTTAGCTTTTTCTGATGGGCTGCCTGAGAGATCATTGTAGTTTCTAAAATTAGTTCCGATAGAAATATAGAGTGTGACAGAATTAGCTCCTGTAATTTTCAGACTGTTATTAACAGCTTCCAGTTTACCGCCTTCTAACTTTGGCTGAACCTGGGTTTCAAATAATACTTTCCCTTTTTTATTATCAACATCACTTGATTTACCGGTAAGATATAATTGATTGCTTTTGGCAAATACATTGTTAATAAGGTGAGGACTATCCATAGAAAGATTGCAGGTAATACTTCCTGGCTTACTCGCAGTCAGTCTAACAATAATCACCTGGTCTGAAAAGGAAGAAAAAACTTCTCTTTTATAAGTAACATCTTTAATCTTGTAGGATACTGAACTTATTGCATTTTGAATGTTAAGGTCGCGATAATACTCCTGTACATTCTCATGGCCGGGAAACGCAATAAAGAGATTACCCACCGGCTGGTATTGCATTCCATAGTTATTATCAGCTGCCGGTTTTCTTGGTATTTTAGTAGTTGCCAGATCTTGAGCCTCTTTATATTTTCCTTCGAAAATTAATTTTCTAACTTCCTGAATCGAAGGATATAAGTCTGGTTTAACATTGTTTCCGGGTTCGCCGGCCCAAACTGTTTCTTCGTTTAGTTGCAGTTGTTCCTTTGCAGGATTGCCGAATACCATGGCACCTAATCGGCCATTTCCAATAGGCAAGGCCTCGTTCCAGTTGCTGGCCGGGTTAGTGTACCATAGTTTTAAATTTTCCTGCGAATGGACGTGTTTAACAATGGTAAAAAAGAAAATCAGAATGTAAATCCTTTTCATAATTCAATATTGTGTGTCTATGTATTTTACTAATTAGATGCTTTTATCATGTTGAGCAAAAGCTGCTGTCCGACAACATTGGCTTTATTTTTTGAAGAAGCATTGAACGTGGTCATTGCGGCATTTTCCCCATCACCTTCAGCCCGTTTTCCAATGTTTACATCTTTAATGGTTGACATGATATCTAAAGCGGATAGAATTACTTTGCCTCTTCCGTGAGGGATGATGCTTAATGCAGAATATACCTCAGGCTTGTGGTCTGATACGCATGCAACAACAGTTTCACCATTTAAAATTCTTAAGCCAATGCGGCTTTTATTATAAGTAGCAAGGCTTTGGTACTCCCAGTTGAATACACAATTTTGAGGCAGGCCTTTGAAAAGTTCGTGTTCTTTAACAAAGTAATTCCCTCCGTACCATGTTGTACCTAACTCTTTAAAACCACGGTAATCAATTAATTCTTTACGGCCAAGAAAAGTAGCCCATTTTTCTATATTGCCAATAACAATCAGAGTATTTCCCTCATTCACCCATTCTAAAATTTCAGTAACCAAGGGATTTCCGGTTTGTTGTGGCTCGAATGCACCAACCACCATATATTTTCCTTCCGGTCTTCCTGATCTAAATCCTTTAAAAGAGCTGATACCAACCGATTTTAAAAATGGTGCAATAACACCACTTGTATCGGCGACCATGCCGGATGCTGGTATGCCTGAAGTATTTAAACGGACTGCAAAAAGCTTATCACTTCCTTTTGCTAAGGTTTGTCCATCTTTTCTTAACTCTGCTCTTACAGTAGTATAACCGCTTTTCTGTGGAACGATTTTCAGCCCCTCAAAAAGCAATTCTCCATAGGTCGATCCCCCGCTTATTTTTACAGGGATGCTTCTGTTTAAAACGGATTTTCCATCATCAGATACAGCATTTACCTCTAAAGTATAACTTCCGTTCAGGTTCGCCTCATTCACAATATGAAAGTCAATCGTTGATGTATCACCTGTACCTAATACTTTACGGTTCATTTTTACAGCAACATACAGAGGTTTTGTATAGCGTGAAATTAATTCAGGGTCTCCTTTCGGATTGCGGTAATTATCTACAATGCCAGAGTGATTTTCAAGCATCATGCTTTCCCATCCATTCACAGCATATCCATCAGTTTGATTATTTATCTTAATATTTTCAATGGTCCTGCCCTGGTAATAAAAGGCAACATTCCCCATTTTTCTTGTCAGAGAATCTACATTAGGGAAGGCCTTGTTAAAGCCCGGGGTATTCTGCAGGAAGTTGTTATACGCATCATACCATTTTAGATAAGCTCCACTTTCCCAACCGATATTCTTCCCTGTTTTCAGAATTTCATCCCTGATTAATTGCAGTCTTGGAGGTGTTCCGATTGCGCCTTCTTCGCCCCAGTAAATTATTTCATCTTTATGATCAAAATACCTTAAATAATCTTTTGGTCCTTTGTACAGATTGTCATGATAAGTACCCGGGCCACCCGCATGATGCTGGTCGAACCAGCCATAGTCGCGGAAAGTAAAATCGTAGGGAAGCAAATGAAGTTTAAAACGTTTATCGGGACCGAGCTTTATATCACCATTTGAAGAATTATAAGTGATGATGCGGGTTTCATCCAATTTATGCGCGGCAATCATTTGAAGGCTATCCTGTTTTTGTGGCTGAGCTCCTCTTTCATTGTGCATATTATAGATTACAAGGGACGGATGGTTCCTGTCTCTTTTAATCATTCGGAAGAGTTTCTCGTTCCGGGTGGCAAAATAGAATTCTGCCTGCATTTTCCCTATAGGATCTGTTGCGTTAAACCGGTCCGCGGGATATTGATTGCCCCCCGGCTCTTCAAAATAAAGCAGTCCTAATTCATCAGCATAATCCAGTACGTTTTGTTGCCCTATGGTGCGATGAAAGTTCAGCATGTTCAGGCCTATCTTTTTTGCGGTTTCGATTTGTTTTCTCGCAAGCCCATCCGATGGAGCGATACCATTTACCGGCCAAAAACCCCAGCTTATGGAAGTCAATGCAACAAAGCGTTTTCCGTTTAAATAGAATTGCTTGTCGCCATCAACTTCCCGCACCTCAAACCATCTAAACCCAAAGCGCTGATTGTATTGATCCGCAGTTTTATTATCACCCTGCCAGCTTGCTGTAAGAGTATACAAATTTGGATCATCGGTGCTCCATAGCTTTGCAGTGTTAACCGCAATTGTATAGGTGTTTATTGAATTGCCCTTCGATACCTGATTAATGGGATATGATTTTTGAAAAATAACTTGTTTATTCCCGTTCTCCTTTATTTCAATCAATAAATTGCCTTTTACAGCTTTGCCACTGCTGTTTGCTGTTGTAACCTGGACATCTATTTCTGTGGGATTGGGTTTATTCTTAATAAATACATCATCAATGAAAATATTATCGGTGGCAACTATACTAACTTTTCCGGTTATACCGCCAAAGCCATGAGTTGGATTGGTTCGGTAGTTTCCCCACATAAAATTTTGAGAATCCCGCCAGTCAAAGTTTCCGTTGGGGTCGGTAATCCGAACAGCGATCTCATTTTCTTTGCCGTATTGCACCGCATTGGTTATATCTATTTCAAAAGGAGTGCCGTTCACCAAATCATATCCAAGCAGTTTGCGGTTCACAAAAACTTCAGCCCGAAAACGGACACTTTCAAAATTTAAAGTCAACCGTTTACCTTTCAAGGTAGAAGGAACATTTATTTTAGTGCTAAACCACGATACGCCTAAATAATTTCCGGATACTCCAAAAGAATTCTCGTTTTCTCCCCAATAAAATTGTTCAACAGTGGCCGGAAGTTTTGTAATAATTCCAGGTGTCTTGCCCAGAGTCTCCCATCCCCCCGTTGGAATGTTTACTTTTACATTTCTTAAGTTAACAGGCGGGGCATATAACTGATCCTGTTTCCAGGACGCATTCTTGTCGAGAACTAGTTTCCAATCATTATTAGTTAAATCAGTTATATATCGACCTGTCTGTGCAGCAGATGGGGAGATATAAATGAACACGAGTAGTAAAAGAGTTCTTATCTGGTTATTTAACATCGTTGGATTTGCAAAGTTTAGTTGGGTAATTAGTTAGTCTGATTTTCAATGCCAACGTTGACATTGTTAATGTTAAAATTGGTAAGTTTGCCGTTATCATTATAAAATCCTGATGGAGTTTGAGGTAAAAATTGATTATACCGCTAAAGTAGGAATTAGTAGCATTAATAGTTTGGATATCCCCGGGAAATTGTGCAATCGTTCCCGGAATGGTCAGATCTTCTTCACGGGAGGATTGCACAGATTTTTATTATATATATTACCAATACGATCTTAACCGATAATGACTAAAACTGATCCAAATTAATTTAAGCCCGATAAAGTCATGAAAACCAGTGGACTGTTCATTGCGATGTTTTTTAATATGCTTTTGCTTTTTGCGAAAGAAAGGGAGATTATTGTTTCACAACAGGGGGATGGCGATTTTAAAACCGTTCAGGAAGCTTTAAATGCAATACCTCTTAATAATAAAAAGGCTATCCGGGTTTTTATAAAAAACGGTTTCTACAAAGAAAAACTATTGCTTGTTGCTACTAAAGATTTTGTAACGCTTGTTGGGGAAGACAGGTTTAATACTATTCTTTCATATGATGATCATCCAGGGAATAGATCGCCCGGGCGGGGTTCTATAAGCACCCATAATTCGTATAGTTTTCAAATTAATGCCGATCATTTTACCGCTAAAAATATAACCTTTAGAAATGATGCGGGATTTACAGCCGGTCAGGCCGTAGCACTGGATGTGCGGGGAGACAAGGCAGTTTTTTTAGAATGCAGGATTATTGGAAACCAGGATATATTATTTGTTAATAGCGACAGGAGCAGACAATACTATGAAAATTGTTATATAGAAGGAACCACTGACTTTATATTTGGTTCTGCAACAGTTTGGTTTGAACAGTGCCAAATTCACAGTAAAAAGAACTCACACATTACAGCCGCTTCCACTCCCGAGGCAAACAGGTTCGGTTTTATTTTTTACGATTGTAAATTGACCGGAGATAGTATTCTGCGAAAGGTGTCATTAGGAAGGCCATGGAAACCCTATTCAAATGTTGCCTATCTTTATTGTTATATTGATAATCATATCATGCCCCAGGGATGGGCTAACTGGAACACCACCGAGAGCAATAAAACCGCACGGTACTTTGAGTATCAAAATTACGGTCCAGGTGCAGGAACAGATTCCAGGGTAAACTGGGCAAAACAGTTAAGCGATGTTGAAATTAAAAACTTCACGGTTGCCAATGTTTTTGGGACCTGGAATCCTCGATTGATAATTTTAGACCTGAAAAAACGAAACAATTAATTTACCCTTTTATTAGAGTCCTATGCTTCGATTATACTTTATATTTTTTCTTTTGCTTAAGGTTTTAAATATACAGGCTCAGGAGTTTGTACCTCTTTGGCCAAAAGGTAAAATGCCTAATTCGAAAGGAATAAAGCTTGAAGATAGTATTGCCAATGAACGGGTATTTAAAGTTGGAACACCGGGATTCTATGCCTATTTCCCTTCAATACAGGAAAATAAAGGGGCCGCGGTAGTTATTTGTCCGGGAGGGGGATATGAACGTTTAGCCTATGTTATAAGCGGAACCCAGCTGGCTAAATGGTTTAATACAATGGGTATAAGCGCGTTTGTTTTAAATTATCGTCTTCCAAACTCTGTTGATTTAAAGGAAAGAGAAAATGGTCCTTTACAGGATGCTCAAAGAGCTATAAAATTAATTCGGACTAACGCAATCAAGTGGGGCATTCATCCCGATAAAATCGGAGTTCAGGGTTCGTCGGCAGGCGGGCATCTTGCGGCGCTGGTTAGCACAAGTACTAAGGATCTTTCCGCAGTCGGAGATAGTCTTGATAAAGTGGCTTACCTTCCCAATTTTACAATACTGGTTTCTCCGGTAATAGATATGGGAACCTATGCGCATGCCGGCAGCCGGAAAAATTTGCTGGGAGATAATCCATCGAAAGAGACAATTCGGAAATTCTCGGTCCATTTGAACGTAACTTCTGCTACACCGCCTGCATTTATTGTTCATGCATTTAATGATAAATCTGTGAATGTTCGAAATAGCGTATTTTATTATTCAGCATTGATCGAAAATAATGTCCCGGCAAGTCTTCATACATTTCCTTTTGGAGGACATTCTATTGCTTTACGAAATAATCCGGGGTCTGCAGAATTCTGGACAAGCCTATGTGAAAGCTGGATGTTGGAAATGAATTTCATAGGATCAGTGAAAGCTAAATAATTATTTTTCCTGCTTATTTGTTCCCTTATCAGAGACGCAAATCGAAAAGTTTTCTAAGAAATTTACCGGGTTTTCGAAACTAAAATGTGGGCAGTACCTTAGATTAATCCGGCTGAATAGCTATTTTTATTTCTTTACTGTTTAACTAAGTTTTAGAACCCTGTCTCATTCAAAAATCCTTAAAGTATAGATTTTTTTACCCGCAATAAGAGATTCGTCAATAAAAGAAAAGTTATAATGTCACAATAGCTTTATATTTGAACCAGCGCAAACGTTATCGGGAACGATTGCATAACTTTATTTATCTTAGTCTGCCTCTTTTTAGTTTGAAACTCGTTAAACTTGCTGGTAAGTTAATTTATAAAATACACTAACCTATAAGCCTGACTCATATTTCAGAGGTTGCTATAATGTATTAATAAGGGGCAGCCACTTGTATTAAAAATTATTCGAGAATGAAACACCTACTCCATAGTATCGCTTTTATAGTTGCTCTTAACACTTCAACAGATAGTTTCGGACAGTCTGGAAACAAGCCATGGCCATCAAAACTTCCGGTTGTTACGGCCCCTGAATTTAAGAAAGACACCTTTAATATTGTTAAATATGGTGCAGTTAACGATGGCAAAACACTGAACACCACATGTATCAATAATGCAATTAACGCCTGTTCTCAGAAAGGCGGAGGTGTGGTGGTAATACCCAGGGGACTTTGGTTAACCGGACCTCTTGAACTAAAAAGCAATGTTAACCTTCATCTGAAATCAGATGCGCTTTTGTCATTTACAAAAGATCTTTCACAGTATAAATTAGTTCATACCAATTGGGAAGGTCTGGGAGCAGTTCGTAATCAATCTCCTATTTCAGGAACAAATCTGGTAAATATCGCAATTACAGGAAAAGGTATTATCGATGGAAACGGGGATGCCTGGAGGATGGTTAAAAAAGATAAGCTTACAGAAAATCAGTGGAAAGGTCTTTTGGCGAGCGGAGGGACTTTAAGTGATGATGAAAAAATCTGGTATCCTACAGAAAGTTCTCTTAAAGGATCTAAAATCAAAAATGCAGGCGTAATTTCAGAAGGGAAAACTGCTTCGGATTTTTCGGAAATTAAGGACTTTCTCCGTCCGAATCTGATTGTTCTTACTCAATGCAAAAATATTTTACTTGAGGGAGTAACCTTTCAGAATTCTCCTGCCTGGAACATTCATCCACTAATGTCGGAAAATATTATCATCAGAGATATTTACGCGAAAAATCCATGGTATGCACAAAATGGAGATGGGCTTGATCTGGAATCCTGTAACAATGTTTTAGTTGAAAATAGTGTTTTTGATGTTGGAGATGACGGTATTTGTATCAAATCCGGCCGTGACGCACAGGGACGTAAACGTGCAATGCCTACCCAGAATGTGGTTATAAGAAATTGTGTGGTTTATCATGCACATGGTGGATTTGTTATCGGAAGTGAAATGTCAGGAGGCGCTAAGAATATTTTTGTATCCGACTGTACCTTTATAGGAACTGATATCGGCCTTCGCTTTAAAACAACCCGTGGAAGGGGTGGAGTAGTGGAGAATATTTTTATCAAAAATATTAATATGAAAGATATTGCAGGTGAAGCTCTTTTATTCGATATGTATTATGCTGCTGTGGATCCGGTTCCGCTTACAGGTGAGAAACGCGAAGCGCCTAAAGTCCAGCTTTTACCTGTTACAGAGGAAACCCCGGCGTTCAGAAACTTTTATATCAGTAATGTAGTTGCCGATGGAGCCGCAAAAGCAATTTTTATCCGGGGTTTACCCGAAATGAATATAAATAATATTTATCTCGAGAATATGACTCTGCAAGCAAAAAAGGGAATTGAAATAGAAGAAGCAAAAGAAATTCACCTGAAAAATGTGAACATTATCAGCGAGCAGAGTAAGCCGGTGGTTAATATTCTGAACAGTAGCTCTATTACATTCAATAATCTTCAGTATAAGCCCGGTGCAGAGCTATTATTCAATGTAAATGGCAAACGAAGTTCAAAGATAGCTGTGTCAAACACCAATGTTTCAGCTTCTGTGAGTAAAGCGGAATTTAACCAGGATGCTAAAAGCCAGTCCTTAATAATAAAATAAAAGCTCGATACAATGAGAAAATCTTATTCAGTACTTATATTATTCCTTCTTCTAACATCCGTATCCTTTTCACAGAGCAAACCTGTTTCTGAAAGAATGGCTGCTACAGTGATGGATATATGGGCAGATTCTTTATGGACGGGTCGTCCCTTTAAGTGGACATATGATCAGGGTGTTATTTTAGAAGGAATATCTGCAATCTGGCAGCGAACAGGTGATGGCAAATACTTTAATTATATTAAGAAAAGTATGGATCACTTTGTAAAGCCAGATGGAACCATAAGAACCTATGACGGAGATAATTACAATATTGATAATATTAAAAACGGGCGGGCTTTAATTCTCCTTTATAAAGTTACCGGGCAGGAGAAGTATTTGAAGGCTGTCCAGACTTTGCGTCAGCAATTAAGTACCCATCCGCGTACAGCCGAAGGTGGTTTCTGGCACAAAAAGGTGTATCCTCACCAAATGTGGTTAGATGGCTTATATATGGGGCAACCCTTTTACGCAGAATATTCTGCAATGGCTCATGACTGGCAGGCTTTTAATGATATTGCCACTCAGTTTATTTTAATGGAAAAGAATTCTATTGATTCAAAAACTGGTCTTTTATATCATGGGTATGATGAATCAAGAGAACAAAAATGGTCTGATCCTGTAACGGGCCGTTCTCCTCATTTTTGGGGAAGAGCAATGGGCTGGTACGGTATGGGCTTGGTAGACGCTTTAGAATATTTTCCTGTTAATCATCCAAAACGTGATTCACTGATAGCGATATTGAATCGTTTCGCAAAATCCGTTCAAAGTGTTCAGGATCCCAAAAGCGGGGTTTGGTACGATATATTAAACATGCCCAACGGAAAAGGCAATTACCTTGAATCTTCTGCTTCTGGTATGTTCGTGTATGCTTTAGCCAAAGCCGTACGATTGGGTTATTTGCCTGAAAGTTATATGACTGTTGTAAAAACAGGATATAATGGGATGCTGAAAGAATTTATCGAGCCCGTTAACGCAGATAAGATTAATCTTACAAAAACCGTAAGTGTTTCGGGTTTGGGTGGCAGTCCTTATCGTGATGGAAGCTATGAGTATTACCTGCGTGAAAAAGTAATTACTAACGACCCTAAGGGAGTTGGTTCATTTATGATGGCTGCTAATGAAATGGAGCTTGCAGCCATGCCTAAGCCAGGAAAAGGCAAGGTGGTTACATTGGATAACTATTTTAACAATGAAACCAGAAAAGATGTATTGGGTAAAAACTATAAGTTTCATTACACCTGGGATGACGCGGCAAACAGCGGATTTTGGTTTTTGGGTAATTTATTCAAATATGCCGGTGCGCAAACAACTACATTAACTGCTGCACCCACAGTGTCGAATCTTCAGAATTCTGATGTTTATGTCATTGTTGATCCTGATACTGAAAAGGAAACTCCTAAACCTAATTTTGCATCTTCTAAAGATGCGGATGAACTTTATAATTGGGTTAACGCCGGCGGGGTTTTGGTTTTAATGACCAATGATTATACGAATGCAGAGTTAGCCAAATTCAACACCATCTCAGAACGTTTTGGAATTCATTTTAATTCAGACATGATTAATGCTGTAAAAAATGATGCCTATGAGACAGGTGCATTTACCATACCTGCCAAACATCCGATCTTTAAGACTGCTAAAAAAGTTTACATAAAAGAAATTAGTACGCTTAAGCTTTCTGATCCTGCAAAGCCGGCCTTTACCTCTGGCAGGAATGTGGTTATGGCTACGGCTAAGGTTGGAAAAGGGACTGTTTTTGCGGTTGGTGATCCATGGTTATATAATGAGTATGTCGATGGAAGAAAGCTGCCGGCACAATACGAAAATTTTAAGGCTGCTAAAGATTTAGTTGGCTGGATATTAACACAGGCTGGTTCATCAGAATAATTAATGATTTTGTTAAATAAAGCTGTAATATGGATATGTCTTTCATTTATTTAACTACCCAGAATTACGGCGTTTTTTATAAATAATATACTAGTAAAATGAAACAAAAGGTTTTAAAGGTTCATCCTGATGATAATGTACTTGTTGCTTTAACAGATCTAGAGCAGGGAGAGACTGTAACTTTTGAAGGGGAAGATTTTCAGCTTATTGATAAAGTTCAGGCAAAACATAAATTTGCTACGGCTCATTTAGAGCCGGGAGATGAAGTAACCATGTATGGTGTACTTGTTGGAAAAGCGCAGTCTGTTATTCCCAGAGGTGGTCTAATTTCTACTGCTAATCTTAAGCATGCTGCCAGTAGCTTTACTGTAGGAGAACGTAAAACAAGCTGGAAAACTCCTGATGTATCAAAATTTCAATCCAAACAATTTTACGGTTTTCATCGTCCTGACGGAAGTGTAGGAACTGCCAATTACTGGCTAGTGATACCGATGGTATTTTGCGAGAACCGTAATCTTGAAGTTCTTGAAGAAGCGCTTGTTAAGCAATTGGGTTATGGCCGAAATGAAACATATGCCAATCAGGCTAAACAATTAATCAACCTCTATAAGTCAGGATCGGATGTTAACGGCATTTTAAATGCTTCTCTTTCTGAAGTCGATTATTTGCCAACCTCAGAACGGTTATTCCCTAATGTTGACGGAGTTAAATTTCTAAAGCATGCAGGCGGCTGCGGTGGCACCCGTTCTGATGCTCAGGCTTTATGTGCTTTGCTTGCAGGATACATTACTCATCCCAACGTTGCCGGAGCAACAGTACTGAGCCTTGGCTGTCAGAACGCCCAGGTGCAGATGCTTGAAGAGGAAATTCAAAAACGTGATGCTAATTTTTCTAAACCACTCTATATCCTTGAACAGCAGAAAATTGGTACAGAGGCTAAACTGCTTTCTGAATCAATAAAACAGACTTTTGCAGGTCTGGTTCTCGCTAATCAAAATAAACGTGAGCCGGCACCTTTAAGTAAGATTACCATTGGATTAGAATGCGGAGGCTCTGATGGTTTCTCCGGAATATCAGCAAATCCGGCTATAGGTTATACTTCAGATCTCCTGGTTGCTTTAGGCGGTTCAGTCATTCTTGCAGAGTTCCCTGAACTTTGTGGTGTAGAGCAAAACATCAGCGATCGTTGTATTACTGTTGAAAGTGCCGAACGCTTTTCTCACCTGATGAAAACGTATGCGCAAAGAGCAGAAGAAGCCGGTTCTGGTTTTGATATGAACCCGTCACCCGGAAATATTAAAGACGGTTTAATTACCGATGCGATAAAATCGGCCGGTGCAGCAAAGAAAGGCGGAACATCTCCGGTTACTGAAATATTAGATTATCCTGAAAAGGTAACCAAGCCCGGTTTAAATTTATTGTGTACTCCGGGTAACGATGTTGAATCTACCACTGCAGAAGTGGCTTCAGGCGCCAACGTGGTTTTATTCACTACGGGTTTAGGTACTCCAACAGGTAATCCTATAGCACCGGTAGTTAAAATTGCGACCAATACAACCCTGTACAATAAGATGAACGACATCATGGATGTCAATACAGGAACCATTATAGAAGGTGATGAGACCATTGAGCAGGCGGGTGAACGTATTCTTGATTATGTGATACGGGTAGCCAGCGGCGAAATTGAAGTAAGTGCGGTCAGACATGGTCAGGATGACTTTATTCCATGGAAACGCGGAGTTTCATTGTAAATAATATAAAAATTAATAACGCTCCCATGAGCTTGATATCATGAAAGAATTTTTAGACGAGAACTTTTTACTGAATACCAAAACGGCACAGCAGCTTTATCATGAATTTGCTAAAGACATGCCAATTATCGATTATCACAATCATTTACCTCCTGATCAGATTGCTAACGATATAAACTTTGAAAATATAACCCAGGTTTGGTTGTATGGAGATCATTATAAATGGCGTGCAATGCGTGCCAATGGTATTGATGAAGCTTATATTACAGGCAATAAAAGTGATGTCGAGAAGTTCGAAAAGTGGGCAGAAACAGTGCCTTATACGTTAAGAAATCCTTTATATCATTGGACCCATCTTGAGCTTCAGCGATATTTTAATATTCATGATATATTAGACGGAAAATCGGCAAGGAAAATTTACGAAGAGTGTACAGCGAAGCTTCAAACTAAGGAGTATTCTGTGCAGGGTTTGTTAAAGATGCGTAAAGTTGAGGCGGTATGTACTACCGATGATCCGATCGATTCCTTAAACTTTCACCAGCAAATTACAAAAGACGGCGCAGAGATAATAGTTCGCCCGGCTTTTCGTCCGGATAAAGCTATGGCTGCAGATGATGTTGCCGGCTTAAATACTTATATCGGTAAATTAGAAGCTGTAACGGATTTAAGTATTTCCGATTTCGACACCTTTTTAAAGGCTCTGAAAAAACGTCACGATTACTTTGCCGAAAACGGGTGTTCTATTTCAGACCACGGTTTGGAGCAGATCTATGCTGAGGATTATACAGATGAAGAGATCAAATCCATCTTCCTGAAAATTCGCGGTAATCAAACTCTGACACACCAGGAAGTTCTGAAATTTAAATCAGCTATGCTGGTTCATTTTGCCTTCTGGGATCATGAAAAAGGGTGGGTTCAACAGTATCATTTAGGGGCATTACGTAACAACAATGCCAGGATGCTTTCCATCCTTGGGCCGGATACTGGTTGGGATTCAATCGGTGATTTTAGCCAGGGACCTCAATTATCAAAGTTTTTAAATAAGCTGGATACTGAAGACAGGCTGGCCAAGACCATCATTTATAATTTAAACCCGGCCGATAATGAGTTAATGGCAACGATGATCGGAAACTTTAATGACGGATCGGTTGCCGGAAAAGTGCAGTTTGGATCTGGCTGGTGGTTCCTTGATCAGAAAGACGGCATGATCAAGCAGATCAATGCTCTATCGAACATGGGATTGTTGAGCCGGTTTGTTGGTATGCTTACAGATTCACGGAGTTTCCTTTCATTCCCTCGTCATGAATATTTCAGAAGAATACTTTGCAATATGTTTGGCGATGATGTAGAAAATGGCGAGCTGCCTGCTGACATGGAATGGTTAGGAAAAGTGGTAAAGGATATAAGTTATTATAATGCTAAAAACTATTTCAACTTGTGATCAGTAAAGTGTTGTGTTTTGGCGAACTGATGTTGCGGGTATCGCCATCCTCTAGTGAAGAAGCAGAAAAGAACCCGTTTATTTTGTATATGGGTGGCGCCGAAGCGAATACGGCTACTGCTTTGGCAGGATGGAATGTGCCTGTAAAATATTGTACTGTTCTGCCAGATAACTTCATGTCTGAATACATCATCAATTATTTGGAATACCGGGGTATTTATACATCATCTATACTTCTTTCCGGGAAAAGGGTAGGGGTTTATTATCTGGATCGAGGGGCTGACCTAAAGAGCAGTGTGGTTTATGATCGGGACAACTCATCGTTTTCGGAACTGAAGCGGGGGATGATCGATTGGGATAAAGTGCTGCGTGATGTTTCCTGGTTTAATATGACGGCTATTAGTCCGGCTCTAAACGCCAATGTTGCCGATGTTTGCCTGGAAGCTCTCGAAGCCGCTTCACATAAAAAGATAATTACTTCCATTGACCTGAATTATCGGTCGCGATTATGGAAATATGGTAAAGATCCTATTGAGGTGATGCCTGCTTTAGTCGAACACTGCGATTTAGTGATGGGTAATATATGGTCTGCAAATAGCTTGCTTGGAACTTCTATCGATGAAAATATTCATCAAAAAGGCAAAAAGGAAGATTACCTGAACCATGCAAAAGCCACTTCGCTGGAAATCATGGATAAGTTCCCAAAATGCAAGCATGTAGGAAACACATTCCGATTTGATAATGATAGTAATAACCTGTTGTATTATACCAGTCTATTTACCGGGGGTAAGCAATATAATTCAGGAGAATTTAAAACTAAAGGAGTTATAGACCGGTCTGGTAGCGGCGATTGCTTTATGGCCGGATTAATTTATGGATTTTATAATAATCATGCTCCGCAGGATATCGTAAATTATGCTACTGCTGCCGCTTTTGGAAAACTCCAGGAACAAGGCGACGCTACACAACAGGATATATTTACAGTAACAAAATTACGATCTGATAACGACTGATCTACTGGTGAGCTAGGACCCAACGTAACTAAAAATAGTATCCGAAAAGTATAGGACGAATATTAAAATTTGAATTAATAAAAATATGCAACTAAATAAAACCACTTACACAGGATACAAAGAATATCCTGAAAAAATTCTTCAGTTTGGAGAAGGTAACTTCCTTCGCGCATTTGTTGACTGGTTTTTTAATGAGTTAAACAAAAGCGGAAAGTTTAACGGATCAGTCGTGGCTGTTCAGCCCATTGCTAACGGTATGGTCGACATGCTTAACGAGCAGGATAGCCTGTATACACTCTACCTTCGCGGCTTAAAAAACGGTAAACCGGAGAGTACCCACGAAACTATCGACATCATTAGCAGAGGAATAAATCCTTACGTGGATTTTGATGCATATTTAAAGACTGCCGAAAATCCCGAAATGCGTTATATCATCTCAAACACTACCGAAGCTGGTATTGCTTACGATGAAAATGATGTTCCAACGGCTACTCCGCCAAATTCATATCCTGCAAAGCTGGCCGTTTGGTTAAACCATCGTTACAAAACCTTTAATGGTGATGCAAGCAAAGGAGTTCATATTATCCCCTGCGAGTTAATTGAAAAAAATGCAGATAACCTTAAACGCATCCTTCTTCAGCTAGCTGAGAAATGGAGCTTCGGAGAAGGTTTTGTAAACTGGTTAAATACCGCATGTACCTTCAGTAACACTTTGGTGGATCGTATCGTTCCCGGATATCCCAGAGAGCGAATTTCTGAAATCACTGAAGAACTTGGCTATGAAGACAAGCAGGTTGTTGAGGCCGAACATTTTCATTTGTGGGTAATCGAGGCGCCGGAGTCACTTCAGCAGGAACTTCAGTTCCCTTCAATTGGCCTGGATGTTAAATATGTGAAGGACATGACTCCCTATCGTACCCGTAAAGTAAGAATACTTAATGGTGCACATACTGTTTTAGTTCCGGTTGCCTACTTATATGGTTTAGATACTGTCAGGGAATCTGTAGAGCATGAGGTTGTAGGAAAGTTTATTAAAGAAGCTATATTCGATGAAATCATCCCAACTTTAGATCTTCCTAAAGAAGAATTAGAGCAGTTCGCGAATGATGTGATCGATCGCTTCAGAAATCCGTACATCAAACACTTACTAATGAGTATTTCGTTAAACTCATGGTCTAAGTTCGAAACGCGTGTATTGCCTTCGCTTTTGGAGTATAAAAATAGAAAAGGCGCTATTCCTCAAAAACTTTCGTTCTCATTAGCAGCTACTATTGCTTTCTATAAAGGAAAACGCGGTGAAGAAGCGATTTCGCTTAACGACGATGCTGTTCTTTTAGAGCTATTGAAAAATGCCTGGACGAAGTACGACGGCAGCGATGAGTCTTTAGAGGCTGTAGTGGTAACGGTTTTATCTTTTGAGAAAAACTGGAAAACTGATCTGACCAAGGTTGAAGGCTTAACCGCAGCTGTTACGAAGCATTTAGCGAATATCGTGAACAACGGAATGGCAAAAGCAATTGAAACTGTTTAATATTAACATTTTTAAGACAGTAAGTCAGCTTCATTTATGTTACTTTTGTAAGATAAATTGCTGATTTACTGTTTGTAAGAAATATATATATAATACATGAAAGAGTTTATTAAAATACATTCTAGGGATAATGTGATCATTGCATTGAAGGATTTCAGTGTGGGAGATGTAATTGAAGTTGATGGGAAACGCGTAATTGTTCTCAACGACATTGAAAAAGGACATAAAATCGCAATAGATGAAATTCCAAACGGAACCGATATTATTAAATACGGCTATCCCATTGGTCATGCAATTGCAGACATCAAACTCGGAGAGCATGTTCACGTTCAAAATGTAAAAACTAACCTTAAGGACGTATTTGATTACTCTTACAATCCAAGCCTGCTGGATGAACTTCCTCATCCAAACCGCAACCTGACTTTTAATGGTTTCCGTCGTCAAAATGGAGATGTAGGTATTCGCAACGAAATTTGGATTGTTCCAACTGTTGGTTGTGTAAACGGTATTGCAGAGCAGATTATCCGCGAGTTTAAAGCGGAAGAAAACCCAACAGATATTGATGGAATTGAAGTATTTAAACATAGCTACGGATGTTCTCAGTTAGGTGATGATCACGAGAGCACGCGCTTAATTCTTGGCGATATTGCTCTGCATCCTAACGCAGGTGGTGTTCTGGTTCTTGGATTAGGATGTGAAAATAACAAAATCGATGAGTTTATGGCATCGTTAGGAGATTTCGACAAGAGACGAATCAAGTTCCTTTCGAGCCAGAGTACCTCTGATGAAGTAGAAGATTCTAAAGCTCTTTTAAAAGAGATTTATGAAGAAATCCGTAATGATAAACGCGAGCCAATTTCGGTTTCTGAGTTACGTGTAGGATTAAAATGCGGTGGGTCTGATGGTTTATCCGGTATCACAGCAAATCCTTTAGTGGGTTATTTTTCAGATTGGTTAATCAGCCAGGGCGGAACAACTATTCTTACCGAGGTTCCTGAAATGTTCGGTGCGGAGCAAATTTTAATGGACCGTTGTGTAAATGGAGAGGTATTCGAAAAGACTGTTCATCTAATCAACGACTTTAAACAATATTTTATCGATCAGAAACAGCCGATTTACGAAAATCCCTCACCGGGTAATAAAGCGGGTGGTATCTCAACCTTAGAGGATAAATCATTGGGTTGTACTCAAAAGGGCGGTATCGCAAACGTAGTTGACGTATTGAAATATGGAGAGAGGCTGCATAAGAAAGGCTTGAATCTCCTTTCTTCTCCTGGAAACGATCTTGTTGCTACAACAGCACTAGGAGCTTCAGGATGTCATATCGTGTTGTTTACGACTGGTCGTGGTACACCATTTGGAAGCTTTATCCCGACATTAAAGATCGCTACAAACACTGAACTGGCAACTAAAAAACCACACTGGATTGATTACAATGCAGGGCCCTTAGCTGAGGATAAAACTTTCGACGAAGCTTTAGAAGAATTTGTTGATAAAATTCTGAGAGTTGCCAATGGCGAGAAAGCCCATCATGAGAAAAATGGTTTCCGTGAGATTGCTATCTTTAAGACAGGAGTGACTTTGTAATCTTCATTATATGGAAAAAGAAAAAGGAGTATCATTTTTTGATACTCCTTTTTTATTGGCGCCGGGCAGAGCGATTTGCTATAGGGGCTAGGTCCCAAGCCTGCTTTGCAGGGCACATCCATAGAAAGCGGATTGTTTACTCCGTGAGATCTACCATGCGCGAACGCCGGCAAAGCGAGCAGGCATTATAGCGACTGGCTGGTATTGAGTTTTTCAGACCGGTCTCACGATCACTATCTTTCTATCCTTAACTTCTTTAATAACAGAAGTACCAAGGCTATTTCAGTGTGAAACAATGCCAATTATTCATATCACCAAATTAACCCCTGATTCTTAGCAAGTCCGCATATAGTCCGCATATAGTCCGCATTTTTATTGAAAAATGCGGACTATATGTTTATTTGTTTTGGATTTGTGGCAAATCAGAATTCTGGAAAGTACTGCAATGCAGCTATTGAATAAAAAGCACACTCAGGATTTAAATTTAAAACTCAAATGGCCCTTACTGGATAGAAGGAGACTACGCGGTACTATTGGAAATTTAATGTTTAGCAAACAGGGCAACATATCGGTTGTAAGATCGAAACCAGGTAAGGGAATGTTAAACAAAGGGAAGCGGCAAAAAAATGTATCCGTTTTTGGAGCATACAACATCAGCCCCTTAAGTGATCTTTTAACTGGGTTTTATGACGGGGGGGTTAAAGATTTGACAACCTTTCAAAAGTTGTCAAATCTGATATTAACCAAATGAGGGTAATTGTTTTTCTTATGTCGATTCAATTCACATTCGGGTGACGTTATTATATCTTGATCTTTAAAACTAATTTCTTAATAACGCCATCTCCGATCATCGGTGCATGTACATCTTCCGGAAAGAGGATAACAAATTGGTTATCAGTTAACTGAAAGTACATGTCGGGTTTATCATTATAAAAGGCTACATCCTTTTCATCGCTGTATTCAGATTTTACACTTGTACATTTTGCAAGCGGTTTCCAGCCAATAATTTCGGTTCCGCTTATACAAACCTGGATGTCGATGTTCTTTTGGTGGCACTCAAATTTTTCAAGTGATTCGGCCTCAGATTTACCTGGCTTCGCACTCATTATGCCTTTAATGCCTTCTGCAATATCAAACTTCCCGTCTTCAATAGAATTCAGATCCTGAGATTTTAAATATTCAAACGCTTTTGCAAATAGAGGGTGAACGCTGTTGTATTTTTCAGCATTTTCTAAAGAGTCTATAATCATTGTTTTAAATCTAATTGGTTAAAAAAAATCCGTCCCGCTGTGTAGCAAGACGGATATATTTTTTCCCTTTATGGGATAGGAGTTTTTATCTCTGAACGCGACCAGAAGCATCACCTTTCATAAGGATACTAACTTCAGAAAGAGTAGCGTGATTTAAATCGCCGGGAATAGTGTGTTTCAATGCAGAAGCACCAACACCAAATTCAGCAGCTTCGCCCATTGGTAAGCCAGTAACTAAACCATAAATGAAACCAGAAGCGAATGAGTCACCAGAACCAACACGGTCAACGATACGTACTTCGTATTGCTTAGTGTGATAGAATTCATTGCCATCATAAACCAAAGCAGACCAACCATTGTCAGACGCACTATGACTTTCGCGTAAAGTTGAAGCAATATATTTAAAGCCGAATTTAGCTTTCATTTGCTGAAATACATCCTTGTATCCGTCAAGATTCAATTCACCCTTTGTAATATCTGTACCAGCGCTTTTGAAACCTAAAGTAGTTTCTGCATCTTCTTCGTTACCGATACAAACATCAACATACTGGCAAAGTTCAGACATTACCTGTTGTGCTTTTTCTTTGCTCCAAAGTTTTTTACGATAGTTTAAGTCGATACTTGTAGTAACACCTTTAGCTTTTGCTGCTTTTAAGGCAGCCAATGTAAGTGCGGCAGCTTTATCGCTTAAAGCAGGAGTGATACCAGTTGTGTGGAACCAGTCAGCGCCTTCGAAAATTGCATCCCAGTCGAACTCCGAAGCATCTACATCTGCGATAGAAGCATCAGCACGGTCATAAATAACCTGTGAAGCTCTGGCAGAAGCACCCGTTTCTAAAAAATAGATTCCTAATCTTTTTCCGCCTCTGGCAATATACTGTGTATCTACACCGTAACGACGAATGTGATTTATTGCAGCCTGGCCCAATGCATTATCCGGGACTTTACTCACAAAAACACCATTTAAACCGTAGTTAGCTACTGCTACTGCTACATTTGCTTCGCCACCACCGTAGGTTACATCAAAGCTATCTGCTTGAACAAAACGTTCGAATCCGGGAGTGGATAACCGCATCATGATTTCTCCCAGTGTTACAACTTTTTTAGACATAGTAAACTTATATATTAAAGAGGGTTGATAATTTTATTTTGAAGGGCAAAAATACACTAAAGTTGGATAGTAAGTAATTTTACGTTAATAAATTACGAGAAAAATTCATCGGGAACGATTGCGTAAAAAATAAGTGGACCCCTGCAATTCCAATCTTCGTGTTTTTAAGGTATAATTTCTAATTTAGCCAAATTACATAACCTTTAATAAAAATAATCTATTTTTTTTGACATGGATAAAAAAGCCGAACTATTGAAATTGATACCTGAGCAAGGTGTCCTTCCACTGTATTTTAATAAAGATACCCAGGTAAGTATAGACTTATTAAGAGCCTTGTATAAAGCCGGTATAAAGACTGTTGAATACACTAACCGTGGGGAAGCGGCATTGAATAACTTCAGAGAAATGAAGAAAGTGTGTGAAACAGAATTAAAAGGAATGTATCTGGGTGTTGGTACCATTAAAGATGCAGCTACGGCTCAGGCATTTATTGATGCTGGGGCTGATTACATTATCAGTCCGGGACTGGTTGAAGATGCTGCCGAGGTTGCCGATAAAAACAATATGCTTTGGGTTCCGGGATGTATGACACCAACGGAGATAATCAGAGCGGAGAAATTAGGAGCGAAGTTCGTGAAATTATTCCCCGGTAACATTTTAGGTCCCTCCTTCCTTTCGGGAATTAAAGCATTGTTTCCTGATTTATTATTCATGCCTACAGGCGGTGTAGATACAACTAAAGAGAATATTTCCGGTTGGTTTAAAGCAGGAGTTTGTGCGGTTGGTATGGGAAGTAATTTAGTTAGCAAAGATGTTATGGATAATCGTCAATACGATTTGCTGACCGAAAACACCATTAAAGTGTTAGAATTAGTTAAATCTTGTAAATAGAAAAAACTAACCAATCAAATAAACGAAATGGAAATTAAAAAACCCAGCAATTACAGGTGGACTATTTGCGGTCTGTTGTTTTTTGCTACCACTATCAATTATCTGGACCGGCAGGTTCTTTCCTTAACATGGAAAGATTACCTGGTACCCGAGTTTCACTGGACTGATAGTGATTATGGAACGATCACCGCATTGTTCTCAATATTTTACGCTGCCTCAATGCTTATCGCCGGTCGCTTTGTCGATTGGATGGATACGAAAAAGGGATTTTTGTGGGCGATCGGCGTCTGGTCTGTAGGTGCTTGTCTTCATGCTTATTGCGGAATTGCGACATCAGGTATCCTTACAGGAAATTGGTTAGTAAGTTTTGAAGGTGCTAAAGAATCAATTTCTACAGTAGGAGATGTGGGCCTGGTATTATCAACCAGCGTTACATTGTTCATCATCGCGCGCTTTGTGCTTGCATTAGGTGAGGCGGGGAACTTTCCTGCAGCAATAAAGGCTACTGCCGAGTTTTTTCCTAAAAAAGACAGGGCACTTTCCACAAGTATCTTCAATGCAGGTGCAACCGTGGGCGCACTGGCGGCTCCGCTAACAATACCTTTTATCGCAGCAACCTGGGGATGGGAAATGGCGTTCCTGATGATTGGCGCTTTAGGTTTCGTGTGGATGGGCTTTTGGGTATTTATGTATAACAAACCGGAAGCACACCCCAGTGTAAACGAAGCAGAGTTAGAATACATCCAGCAAGATACTATTGCCGATCGTAAGCTTGTTGATTATGTAGAAGAAACAACAACAAAGGCATCTTTTATCGGCTTGCTTAAATTCAGGCAAACCTGGGCTTTTGCTTTTGGAAAATTCATGACCGACGGTGTGTGGTGGTTCTTTCTGTTCTGGACACCGGCTTATTTAAAGGATATTTACCAAATGGATTCGACGCAAAGTGCGCTTCCATTGTTTGTGCTATACATGATAACCCTGTTGTCAATAATTGGAGGATGGTTGCCATCCTATTTCGTTGACAAGAAAGGAATGAATCCATACGAAGGTCGTATGCGGGCGATGCTTATTTTCGCATTCTTCCCTTTGCTTGCATTGCTTGCGCAGCCCCTTGGTCAAACTACCTATTGGTTGCCTGTAATTATCATAGGGATCGCGGGAGCAGCTCACCAGTCATGGTCGGCTAATATATTTTCTACAGTTGGAGATATGTTTCCCCGGAAAGCTATCGCTACCGTTACAGGTATCGGCGGCATGGCCGGTGGAATTGGCTCAACTATTATCAATAAAGGTTCGGGTGTGTTGTTTACACATGCCGACGAGACTCAAATGTCTTTTATGGGTTTTCAGGGTAAGGAAGCAGGATATTTTATCGTTTTCTCTATCTGTGCGGTAGCTTATTTAATCGGCTGGGTAGTGATGAAAAGCTTGGTTCCCAAGTATAGACCTATTACAGGATTGTAGCATTTCGTAAAAAATGGAGAAGGAGGGATGATTAACATCTCTCCTTTTTTTTTGCCTAATTTTACTTGCCCGTGATCCCGAACCCGTTGATGTCTATTTCAAAATAGTATGTTTGTGAGATTTTTCAGAAAGACTGTGTCGAGCATTTCTGTATTATGTGAAACGACCAGATAGCGTATTAAAATAAATGGAAAGTACTTTAAATTTAGAATCGATCTTCGTATCCGAGGATCAGGTTCCGCAGGAATTTTTGATTCAGGAAGTGAATCAGCGGGAGTTTTTAAGCAATGGAGAGCTGAAGCAGTGGAACGGCGATGTTCACTCCGTGTATTCTCCGGTATGTATTCAAACCCCGTCGGGGCTTCAGCGCAAGCTGATCGGCACGTACCCGATCTGTACGCAGGCCGAAGCTTTGGAATCATTAGATGCGGCGGTAGCTGCTTATGATAATGGCCGGGGTTCGTGGCCAACCATGGGTGTGCAGGAAAGAATAGCTTGTGTGGAGAACTTCACCAATAAAATGATTGCTCAGAAAGACATTGTTGTAAAGCTGATCATGTGGGAAATCGGTAAATCTTACGCCGATTCTATTAAAGAATTCGACCGTACTGTAGAGTACATCTATGCAACTATTGATGCTTTAAAAGATATCGACCGGGATTCATCCCGTTTCCAGATTGAGCAGGGTATTGTTGCCCAGGTTCGCCGCTCACCTCTGGGCGTGGTTTTGTGTATGGGACCTTTCAATTATCCGTTGAACGAGACGTTTACCACATTGATTCCGGCACTTATTATGGGTAATACAATCATGTTTAAACCACCTAAACATGGAACCTTATTGTTTTACCCTTTGCTTAGTGCATTTAAAGAGTGCTTTCCAAAAGGCGTTGTAAATACCATTTATGGAAGGGGGCATAATATCGTTCCGGTATTAATGCAGTCCGGAAAGATCAACGTTTTAACTCTTATCGGTTCAAGTAAAGTTGCCAATGAATTAAAAAAGATGCACCCGAAAGTAAATCGATTACGTGCTATTCTTGGCCTTGATGCAAAGAATGCAGCGATTATTACTCAAAATGCAGATGTAAAACTGGCAGTAACTGAAACCGTACTTGGATCATTGTCATTTAACGGACAGCGCTGTACTGCCCTTAAAATTATTTTTGTACATAGGGATATCGTTGATGACTTTTTAAGCCAATTGACAACAGAAGTAGAGAAACTGAAATTTGGTATGCCCTGGGAAAAAGGTGTTGCATTAACCCCTTTGCCCGAGCCTCACAAACCAGCTTACCTGAAAGAATGCATCGATGACGCGATTTCCAAAGGTGCACAGGTGATAAATGAAAATGGTGGGGAGACCTGCGAATCATTCGTTTATCCTGCAATTGTTTATCCGGTAAATAAAGACATGAAATTGTATCGCGAAGAGCAATTTGGTCCGGTAATACCAGTGATTGCATTCGATGATGTAGAAGAGCCAATTCAATACCTGATTGAGTCTACTCATGGTCAACAAGTGAGCGTATTCAGTAATGATGCCGCTGAGGTCGCGAATTTAATTGATCCTTTAGTTAATCAGGTAAGTCGTGTAAATGTAAATTGCCAATGTCAGCGTGGACCTGATGTTTTTCCTTTTACAGGAAGGAAGGACAGTGCAGAGGGTACACTTTCAGTTGTTGATGCATTGCGTTCGTTTTCAATCCGTTCTCTGGTAGCTACAAAGCTTAATGAGAATAACAAGCACTTGATTAACGAAATTATAAGTGATGATAACTCTAATTTTCTGAGTACAAAATTCATCTTTTAACCATTAGTAAGGTTTTTTTTAAAGCCTCCTGCCACCAGCAGGGGGCTTTTTGCTTTTATTGCTAGCTATTTTCGACCGGTCGGAATAAAACTATGTAACAGAATTTTTACCGTTTATTTTTATACTAAGCACAATATCCCATAACACTACAGGTTGCCACTCATTTTAATAAGCCTTAGGTTAGCACTGATAAACCTGAACCATAATTTAGATCCGTCTAAATATATATTAACCTATAAACCCTTTAATATGAGAATTTCTACTTTTTCATCATTGCAGTGTTGTCTGCTTTTGTTATTTTTTTTAAGTTGTTTTCTGGCACCGGTTCAGGCGCAAACCACGGCCTTTCCTGGCGCTGAGGGTTTCGGCCGGTTTGCTCAGGGCGCAAGGGCTTCTGCAACAAAAGAAGTGTATGTTGTAACCAATCTTAACGATAGTGGAGCAGGCTCTTTCAGAGATGCTGTTAGCAAATCCGGTCGCATAGTCGTTTTTTCGGTTGGAGGTATCATCAGACTTGTAACAGATATCAGCGTTGCGGCAAACATCACAATTGCTGGACAGACCGCCCCGGGTGACGGGGTTGTAATTTCAAACAAACGTGTAACTTTCACAAACTCAAATAATACTATTTGCCGTTTTCTAAGGTTACGTTTAGGTGCTACAGGAAATTCTGGAAAAGATGTTTCAGGTTTAGCTAGCGGAGCCAATATGATTTTTGATCATATGTCTTTCACCTGGGCCATGGATGAAGTGTTCTCTATTAACTGGGATGGCAAAGGAACTTCTCCGGATAATATTACCATTCAAAATTCTATTATTGGGCAGGGTCTTCACCGGGAGAACCATTCTGCAGGTGGCTTGATTCAAACTCCCGATGGTGGTAAAGTAAGTTTACTTAAGAATTTATACATCAGTAACAAAACCCGTAATCCTAAAGTAAAAGGCGTTAATGAGTTTGTAAATAATGTGGTTTATAACTGGGGTAATGGTAACAGATTAGGCGATAATTTAAATTATGGATGGTCTGGTGAAGGGTATATTATGGGAGGATCTTCAGGTGTTTCTGAAGTAAATGTTATCAATAATTATTTTGTGAGCGGTCCCTTGACGCCTCCTTCTGAGCAGAGCCCTTTTTCCAGAGGGACAGGATCTTTCAATATTTACGGCTCGGGTAATTATTTCGACCATAATAAAAATGGCGTTCTTGACGGAACCGTAATTCCTTATGATGGCAGCCCAACCGGATATCCCGGCATCACGGCCGAAGCATTTAAAACATCGCCATACCCTTATCCTGCGGCTAATCCAACCCTTACTGCTGAGCAGGCATACCAGCATGTTATTGATAATGTTGGTGCAACCTATCCTCATAGAGATGACTTAGATGCTTTCCTTGTAGATGAGGTGAAATCTAAAGGTGTAAAAGGATTCTATGTTTACAGGGAAACGGACCTTCCCCTCGCAAATGGAGGTCTAGGAAACGTATTTGGAGCTGCTGCGCCTCAGGATTCTGATAATGACGGTATGCCGGATGCATGGGAAGATGCCAATGGTCTTAATAAAAATAATGCACAGGATGCAGTTGCAATGAGCACCTCACAAACCGGTTACTTAAATATTGAAGTTTATATAAACGGACTTGCTTTAAATCCGCCGACTACATTTTTAAGACCGCCTTCCAATCTTACAGCAAGTAATATCACTCCTTCATCAATTAACTTAAGCTGGACAGATAATTCTGATTCTGAAAGTAATTTTATTCTTGAGCGTTCTGTAAACGGGACCGTTTTTACCATTATTGATACTCTTAATGCCAACGTTACCAATTTCGGAGATACCGGCTTAGATGCGAATAAAATGTATTATTATCGCATTAAAGGAATAACTGTGTCAGAGTCTTCAGCGTATGCCAGCCTGACTGCCAAAACCGCTACGCTTCCATCTGCTCCGGCGATTCCATCATTACCATCACCAGCAAGTGGATCCACTGGTATCGAACTTGCAAACCGAAATCTTACCTGGACAGGCAGTTCAAATACCATTTCCTATAAAGTATATTTCGGAACCGACTCGAGCAGTTTAGAATATAAATCGGATGTTACATCGGCCTCTTATCCTGTAACAGGTTTACTGGAAAATACCACGTATTTCTGGCGCATTGATGCCGTAAATAGTTTGGGAACAACCACTGGTGATGTATGGTCGTTTAAAACTCTAAAGAATTTCCCGTTAGGAATTATCGGCGACTGGCGATTTGATGAAACATTTGGTACTGTAGCAGCGGATAGCAGCATTTACAGAAATGACGCAGAAATAAATGATGTCCCGGATTATGAATGGATAGCCGGAAAAATAAATAATGGAATAAACCTTGAAACGATGACTTCTGCGTCGGGTGTGCTTGTCCCTCATCAGGAGCATTTATTACTTGATAAGAATTCATTCAGTTTTTCTTTATGGGTAAAGGGGGCGGCTCAATCTAATGTTTCCAAATACCTGTTTCATAAGGGTACCTTTATAAAGGACCTTAATAATGGAGCCACCGGCAAATGGTTTGGGATTGAACTTAAAGACGGAAACCTGATTTTTTCTGTAGATGATGATGTCACAAAAAGTTCAGCTACCACAAGTTCGTCAACCTTTTTCAATAATGTATGGAACCATATTGTTGTGGTAAGAGATGTTGCGGCTAAAAAACTTCGTGTTTACAAAAATGGAGCATTAATGGTTGAAACAACCGATAATACTCTTGGAGGTATCGGAGGGGATGAACCGCTTGTAATCGCGAATACCAACTCTTTTAACGCTCCTTTTGCAGGGATGATGGATGAAATGAAGGCATTTAACTATGTGTTGTCAGAAAATGATATATTGAGATTATACCATACAAGTCCGCTTCCCTTGCAGGCATTTTCTCCAAATCCGGTGAATAATGCGGTGACAGCTACAATCTCCCCAATTAATGCCAGCTGGAAAGGCGGTATAAATACGTCAATCTATAAAGTGTTTTTCGGCACAGCCAGTAACAACTTATCTTACAAGGGTGACGTGTCGGTGGAAGCTCCGGTATATCAGTTTAATGGTTTGAATCCTAATACTGTCTATTTCTGGAGGGTTGATGCAGTAGGTTCTGCGGGTACCACAGAGGGAGCAGTTTGGTCGTTTAAAACACCGTTTCAGCAAGGAATTGTTGCCGATTGGAAACTTGATGCAACATCCGGAACAGCTATAACTGATAATACCCCATACCAAACTCATGGAACTTTGCAAAATATTACAGATTATGCATGGGAAGCTGGCCGGATAAATAACGGTTTGAACCTCAAAACTGTAACAGCTGCATCAGCAATCAGGGTTCCTCATAAAGACAATATTCATTTTGATAAAACTTCGTTCAGTATTTCATTATGGGTTAAAGCAGGTCAGCCGGCGAGTGCTTCTACTTCTTCTTATATGTTGCATAAGGGCACTTTCACTAAGAATACAGCTACCGGTGCAACAGGCAGATGGTTTGGTGTTGAATTAAAAAGCGGAAATATCAGCTGGAATGTAGATGATGATGTAGTGAAAAGTTCTGTAACGATGAGCAGCAGTACTTTTTTAAATAATACATGGGTTAACATTGTTTTTGTAAGAGATGTAGTTGCGAAGAAGCTAAGGATTTACAGAAATGGAACGCTCGCTATTGAAGCGACTGACAATACTACTCTTACGAATGGAATAGGTGGTATTGAACCATTAACCATCGCGAACAGTAACGACCTTAACTCGCCTTTTAAGGGAATGCTGGATGAAATAAAAATGTTCAATTATACTTTGTCTGCTTCCGAGATATCAGGCCTCGCCGCAGCTAAAGATGCTCAGACAATTACATTTTCAGGCTTGCCAGACAAACAGCTTACTGATGCCGATTTTGATGCAGGTGCTACAACAACCTCGGGCTTAGCAATAACTTATAGTAGTTCAGATAATGGCGTTGCAACAATTGCAGACGGGAAAATACATCTTGTTGGTACTGGTTCAGCTACAATAACAGCTACTCAGGGAGGTAACGCATCTTACATAGCTGCTGTGCCTGTAAGTCAGGTTTTAACTGTAGTTAAGGGTTCTCAAATTATAAGTTTCAACAGCCTCCCTCAAAAGATACTTGGCGAACCTGATTTTTCGATATCTGCAAGCGCAAGCTCAGGTTTACCTGTGTCTTTCAGCAGTTCAAATGCCAGTGTAGCGACTGTGATAAATGGTACCGTTCATATTACCGGCGTTGGCAGTTCTGTTATTACTGCAACGCAGGAGGGAAATGCTATTTATAGTTCAGCAACTAACGTTGAACAAGTATTTGTGGTACTACCAGATACTATTGCTCCAACAATGCCGGCTGATTTATCAGCTATAACAACAGATTCAACTGTTACTTTGAGCTGGACAGCATCTTCAGATTTTATAGGTGTAACGGGCTACACTATTTATAAAAACGGACAGGCAGTGGGTACGAGCTCTGGAACCACTTTTCGGGTGGAAGGCTTAAGTTCCTCTTTAACCTACTCTTTTGCTGTTGCTGCGAACGATAATGCTGGAAATGAATCAGAACGCACAGGTATTTCTGTAACTACTCCGGATACACAAGCGCCAGGTGCTGTTACTCTTTTAGCAGATAAAACAAATAAGCATACAGTTGCTTTAAGCTGGGCAGCATCGACAGATAACGTAGCAGTAATTGGTTATAATGTTTATAGAAATGGGGTAAAACTAAATAATACGCTATTAGCAACGACAAACTATTTAGCAGAACGACCGATTGGCTATAACGTTTATGAGTTTACTGTTAAAGCCGTGGATGTTGCCGGAAATCTTTCACCCGTAAGTAATACCGAACGAATTCAGAACGGACAGGCCGGAGATAAGGCACAGGCCGTAATCGCCGCTTCTTTTACAGGGATTGACTTAAGTCAGTCAACTGAATCGCTTAGCATTTACCCAAATCCGTCCAACGGAGAATTTAAGATAAATGTCAATAGCAATCAGAATGGAAAAATTGCGATTGCAGTTTATAACACAGCCGGTGTAATTGTTAAATCTTTTAGCGATTTAAAAGATGGTGACTATTCGAAGGAAGTAAAGCTTTCAGGTTTATCCGCCGGAACTTATATTCTTCGGATGAGTCTGAATGGTTTTGTTCAATCAAAATCCATCATAATTAATTAAACTTAAGGAGTTTAAACAAAGAAGGGCAGCTAATTTCAGCTGCCCTTCTTTGTTATATATATTTCTCTCAAAGAGATTTATCGATTCCCATTTCCAGGCCCCTTAATTCGGCTAATCCGCGTAAGCGGCCAATAGCAGAATATCCCGGGTAGGTAGTCTTTTTTAAATCATCAAGCATCTGATGGCCATGATCAGGCCGCATTGGTATAGACACATGTCTTCTTCGCATTAACAGCACAGCCTCCTTCATTACTTCATACATGTTAGCATCGCCTTCAAGGTGATTTGCTTCATAGAAGTTTCCTTCATCATCCCTTTGTGTGCTGCGAAGATGAAAAAAGTGAATATTATCGCCCAGGCGTTTAACCATTCCGGGCAAGTCATTATCAGGGCGTGCGCCATATGATCCTGTACAAAAACACAAACCATTTGCTGCTGAAGGTGCTGCGTCTAGTAATTCTTTAGCATCGTTTTCGGTGCTGACAATTCTTGGTAAACCTAAAATAGGATAGGGAGGATCATCAGGATGAATAGCCAGTTTTACTCCTTCGGCTTCAGTCACCGGAACAATTTCTCTTAAAAAATGGAAGAGGTGTTCTTTAAGCTTTTTAACATCGATGGCCTTATAAGTATCTAGTGCTGTAAGTATTTGCTCAACCGTAAACCGTTCTTCGCTTCCTGGTAATCCTTGTAAAGCAGTATTAAATAATGCCGCTTTTTCTGTTTCCGACATTTCATCAAAACGCTTCCTGGCCTTTTGTAATTCTTCAGGAGAATAATCATTTTCGGCCCCGGGTCTTTTTAAAATAAAAAGATCGAATGTCATGAATGCCGCTTTTTCGAAACGAAGGGCTTTGCTGCCGTCAGGCATAAGGTATTCTAAATCTGTACGCATCCAGTCCAGAATAGGCATGAAATTGTAAGTAATAACTTTTAAGCCGCAGGCCGCTATGTTTTTAATACTGGCTTTATATTTTTCTATATAGTTTTGATAATCGCCAGATTGTTTTTTAATGTCTTCATGTACGGGTAAACTTTCAATAACAGTCCATGTTAATCCGGCAGTTTCTACTTCGGCAACACGCTTATTTATTTCCTCCACTGTCCATATATCACCAACAGGTATATGATGCAGGGCTGTTACAACTCCGGTACAACCTGCCTGTTTAATATCTGATAGACTAACGGGATCGTTGGGCCCGTACCATCGCATTGTATGTTCTAATTGCATTTTATTAATAGCTTTTATTGAAATATATGATGACCAGGTTAAAACAATAGCGGATTGTTTTTAAAATCCAACCGAGTTCCCTCCATCTACCGGCAAGATTACTCCTGTAATATATTTCGCGCTGTCAGAGGCGAGGAAGAATGCTGTTGTTCCGATATCTGAGGGTTCACCTAAATAACCCATAGGGGTACGCGACATAACTTTTTGTTTCCTCTCAGGATCATTATTTAATGCCTTTGCAGACATGTCTGTTGCAATAAATCCGGGGGCTATAGAATTTACCCTGATCCCTTTTGGCGATAGTTCTACTGCCATGGCTCTGGTCATTCCATCTAATGCAGTTTTTGAAGCGGTATAGGCTATTACTTTTGGAATGCCATACTGAGATGCCATAGAACTTATATTAATTATAGAACCTTTGCCTTTAGGGATCATAAATTTCACAACCTCGCGGGAAATAGCAAAAACGGATATAAGATTCGTATGGATAATACTCATAAAATCTTCATCAGTAACATCGCAGAATTCTTTTTTCATGTTAATTCCAGCATTGTTTACCAGAATATCAATTTTTCCCAGCCGGTTTATTATATCCTGCATTGCTTCCGGAATTTTGGATAGTTCACCCAGATCAAGTGAAATGGTTTCACACAAATCTCCAAGTTCATTCTTTGCCCGTTGAAGTTTTTCCTTATCGCGACCGATAATAACAGTGTAGATATTATTTTTAACAAACTCCTGCGCGATGGCAAATCCTATGCCGGAGGCACCTCCGGTTACTATAGCTATTTCTCTTTCTTTACTAGGTTCTTTCATGAAAGTATTTGATAATTATTTTATATACCCGGAACGAATTTAAATTCCTGTTTTTGATAGTAATCGAGTGAATATGCCGGTTTTGGATAATTTGCCGGAATTTGCTTTTTTGAAAACTGCTGAAAATAAAGGAGGCAGGCATCGCGCCACCATTGTGCTTCTTTATATTGCATCGCCAGCAATGAGCTTACCTGTTCAAATCGTTCGGAATCTATTTTTCCTTTTTGCTGCTCCCAGGTTGTTTGCATGGCCTTAACATCTTCAGCACCTTTATTATACCTGAAACATAGCTCATCCCAAAGTGTTCGGCCCGATTTCATTTTATGATCCCATGAAACATGATGGAACCATAATAACAGTTCTTCCGGACAAGTATCGATGTTTTCAAATTTGGCCCTAACTTCCGGAGAATACTGGCTAAGCGCCTTGCTGCCTGTAGACGTCCGGTTAAAACCAATGCCAAAAGCATCGGCTTTGTGAAAATATACTGACGTCCAGTCTGCACGTGGTTTATCTTTGATCCATGGTCCGGGACCATAATGGTGGCTCCATCCCATTAAATGATGTAAACCCAGTGGAGTCATATAATTTACCAATGCCTCCCGTGATGACAGCATCATCTTTCTCACTGGTTCAACGAAAGAGCTTGACGTATTAAAAGTCATTTTAAGCCATTCATCTGCTATTTTTCCGGATGAAATTTGCGGGTTCCATGCTAATCGGCCAAACGAATACCAATTGGCCTGACCAAAAGGATGCCCCGTCCAGTTGATATCATTACCAATATTCGCTACGCCAGCCATCCCCGTGAGGAAATGATTGTCCAAACTTCCGTCTATTACTTTTGCAACTGAAGATCCCTGACCCCTGGCATAAGTGTCGGATTGTAGTGTTTCTTCAAATAAAGGTGCTAAATAGGCGAGGTGGGTGGAAAAACCAAGATATTCTTGTGTAATTTGAAATTCCATTGTAACAGGAGTTTTGGGCATAGACCCAAATAAGGGATGAAATGGTTCTCTCGGCTGGAAATCAATGGCCCCGTTTTTAACCTGCACCATTACATTTTTTCTAAACTGACCATCAAGCGGCTTGAACTCATTTACAGCTTGTTTTGCCCTGTCGTCCGGAACGTCATTATCATATACAAAAGCTCGCCACATTACGATTCCGCCATGAGCTTGTACTGCATCTGCAAGCATGTTCGCTCCATCGGCATGATTGCGGCCATAATTTTGCGGCCCCGGCTGACCTTCGGAATTTGCTTTTACCAAAAAGCCTCCAAAATCAGGAATGAAAGAATAGATTTCATCTGACTTGGCCTTCCACCATGCTTTTACTTCTGGATTTAAGGGATCAGCAGTTTTTAGCCCCCCTATTTCTATAGGAGCACTAAAACGGGCTGTCAAATAGACTTTGATGCCATATGGTCTGAACGCATTTGCCAAAGCTGCAACCTTAGCCAGGTATTCTTTGGTAAGAATCAGCGCGTTTGCGTTTACGTTGGTTAAAACCGTGCCGTTAATTCCGATAGAGGCGTTGGCGCGTGCATAATCTTTGTACCGTGGGTCAATATAATCAGGCAGGCGATGCCAGTCCCAAAGTGAAAAACCGGCATAGCCCCGTTCTACAGTACGGTCCAGGTTATCCCAATGATTCAATAATCGGAGCTTTACAGAAGGGGCATCAGTAATTGATAAATCAGTAATATCCTGCTCAGTTTGGATAAGCTTTAAAAAAGAGAAAATCCCGTATAGTACACCGATATCTGTGTTTGCAGCGATTATTGTAACTTTTTTCTGATTGCTGTTTAGCGTTCGTATTAGAAAGCCTTCGTTTCCGAGCTGCTTGAGTTTTTCTGCACTAATCAGGGAACTTATAAGCTTAAGACTGCCCGGCGTGCCAGCCAGAATTGCTCCGTTTTGGGTAACTGTTTGTACTTCAGGAATTTTTGTTGCGAGTAAACCCGACAGCCCTCTTTTTAATTCCTCTTTGGCTAATGACAACGTTTCGGAAGAAGCGGGAAATAACAATTGGCTTGCCGAGCCTTTGTAGACCTTCACTTTCTGAAGATTATTTAAAGCATGGTACCTTAACCATAAATCATAACCATTTTCCGCCTTGGCGAATTGGCTAAGTAAAACGAAAATAAGTAGGCTGGATAGTTGTTTCATCTTTAAAATAGCTTAATATCAATTCTTCAAAGAAGAAGGCCTGATAATGAGTTCATGGGGTAATATAAGTGTGGAGGTTAGTGCGAGGTCCTGGTTATTGGTTAAATGTGCGATAAGGATTTTTGCGGATATTTCCCCCATTTCTTCACCTTTATAGCTCACTGTAGTTAAATTAGGTTCAATTACTTTCGAAATAGGATCATTATTAAATCCTGCAAAAGAAATATCTTCCGGGATTTTGATTCCCCGGCTTTTTAATTCCTGCATGCAGGCAACGGCGCAACTGTCGTTGGATGCAAAAACTGCATCCGGTTTTTCAGCCATATTTAATATTTGCAGAGCTGCCTCAATTCCTTCTGAGGCACTTAGATTATTTACAATAAGCAATTCATCAGCAAATGGGAGCTTAAATTCATTTAAGGCAGCTTTAAATCCTCTAAAACGTTCAGAGTAAACGTTTCTGGAAAGGTTTCCTGAAATGTGCATAATTCTTTTCGCCCCTGTTTTAATAAGATGTCTGCTTATTTCATATCCGGCCTGGAAATTATCTATAATAACGTTCGGACATTTTTTGTGTTCAAAAACACGGTCGAAAAAGATTATTGGAATACCTTTATTAATAAACTGCTCGAAATGGCTGATGTTTTTAGTGTCATACGCCAAAGAAACCAATAATCCATCAACCCTGTTATTGAACATTGTATTAGAATTTTCAACTTCCTTTTTTACAGTCTCGAGTGATTGGCTGATAATCAGGTTGTAACCAGCCTGATTAGCTGCTTTTTCCATCCCTGCAATCGCGTCAGACATAAAGCTGCTATTTAATCGGGGCACAATTACGCCAATTGTGTTTGTTTTCTGAAGCCTTAAGTTGCTGGCTAAAGAGTTGGCTCTGTATCCCATTTCTCTGGCGGCATCAAAAATTCTCTTCTTTGTGACTTTGCTGATTCCCGGGTGATCTTTCAATCCGCGGCTAACCGTTGCGGCTGAAATGTCCAGGGATTTGGCAATGTCATAAATGGTAATTTCTTTTTCAGAGCTCATTAAAAAGGATTTTTTTAAATGATTTCTCAGCTGCTAAATCTTTTAAAGGGACTAAGATATAAAAAAGTAAAGAGTTTATGCAATCGGTTGCAATGTTTATTTTTATTAAACTCGCACATGCTAAACCTCCTGGTAAATTGAACACAAAAAATTGGTCTTTTTGAAATTTTGTTTCAATTCAACAGATTACTCTTTTCTTAAAAAGTATACTTATCATAGATGTCTATCAATTGTATATTTACCACAAAACGTATATTGCAGTTTAAGAATATGGATTCAAACTTCCGTTATAGCGCCATCCATCTTATAGAGTTTGCGAAGGTTGTCTTAGAGCAGACCGGACTTGATGAGGAAAAATCAAGGATTGTTGGAGAAATTCTGGTTGAAGCAGATTTAATGGGCCATACTACTCATGGACTTCAGTTATTGCCATCATACGTCAAGGAACTTGAAGATGGCAATATGCTAAAAACCGGTGAACCCGCAAGCATTCGGGATGCCGGTGCAGCTATCACCTGGAACGGGAATTATCTGCCTGGTCCATGGCTCGTTTATAAAGCGATTGATTTAGCGCTGGAAAGAATCACCGAACATCCGGTGGTAACTATCGTAATTCAAAGGAGCCATCACATAGCTTGTCTGGCTGCTTATCTTGAAAGGGTCACTAACCGGGGGTATATAATTTTGCTTTCATGTTCAGATCCTAAAAATAAAACGGTGGCACCTTTCGGTGGAAAAACAGGCGTTTACAGTCCCAACCCGATGGCGGCAGGAATCCCTGGCAGTGTTCTGCCAATACTTATGGACGTCAGCCTGTCTACTACCGCCAATGCCTATGTTAAGAGGGCTTATGATGAAAATAAAAAACTGCCGCATCAATGGTTGCTGGATAAGGAAGGAAATGTGACGGATGACCCCGTGAAATTTTACGGTGATGAGCCGGCAACAATACTTCCTCTTGGAGGACAAGATTCAGGGCACAAAGGTTTTGCATTAGGGATTTTGGTTGAAGCTTTAACCAATGCTCTGGGAGGATACGGACGAGCTGAGGAACCTGAACGGTGGACCGCATCAGTATTTATTCAAATAATTAATCCGGGGGCTTTTAGCGGCAGCGGAGCTTTTGTTGCAGAAACAGATTACTTAAGTAAAAAGTGTCTGGATTCGGGAGATGAAGTAAGGTTACCCGGACAAAGAGCTCTATCGTTAAAGAAGCAACAGTTGACTCATGGCCTGACCCTTTATCCGACGGTGATTCAGGGTTTGAAAGAGCTTTCCCAAAAGTTTGATGTAACTCTTACACATCTTTAATCTCTTAAAGGCAATTTATATTTGATTGAACCTTAGTTTTAACAGTATATTTAGCCCCATTAAACCTCCATAGTTCAGATGAAACGAATTTTATTCCTAACTTTCTTTCTTTGTGCTGCAGTTTCGCTCTATGCACAAAAGAAAGCTCCCTACTTATTTTCTTATTTTAAAGGTAACGGAGAAGACGGTTTGCACCTGGCTTATAGTGAAGATGGATTTAATTGGAAAGCTCTAAAGGGTGACAGCTCTTTTTTGAAACCAGTTCTGAGTAAGGATAAACTGATGCGTGACCCTTGCATCATTAAAGGTAAAGATGGCATTTTTCATATGGTATGGACTGTAAGCTGGACAGCTAAGGGGATAGGTTATGCGAGTTCTAAAGATCTGGTTCACTGGTCGGAACAAAAATATATTCCGGTTATGGAGCACGAACAAGGTGCCAGAAATTCCTGGGCCCCGGAAATTACTTACGACAAAAAGAATAAACAGTATTTGATTTATTGGGCCACAACTATAACCGGACTTTTTCCCGAAACTCAGGTTACGGCAGACGCGGGGTATAATCATAGGATATATTATGTAACAACTAAGGATTTTAAAAGCTTTAGTGGAACCAAACTGCTTTATAATCCGGGTTTTAATTCGATAGATGCAACTATTGTTAAAGATGGTAAGCGTTGGGTTATGTTTCTTAAAGATGAAACGAAAGAACCTGTACAAAAGAATTTAAAAATTGCTTTTGCCCAAAACCTCACAGGCCCTTACTCTAAGGCAAGTGGACCTATTACAGATAAGATATGGGCTGAAGGTCCTACCACTCTGAAGATGGGTAAAAACTGGATTGTTTATTACGATAAATACACTGCACACAAATACGGGGCAATAACTTCTACAGATTTGAAAAACTGGACAGATATTTCTGATAAGATTAGCCTGCCTAAAGGACTTCGGCATGGTTCCATCTTTAAAGTTTCCAAAAAAGAGTTAGCAAGGCTGCGTTAATAGTCTTATTTTCAATGATTTTCGTTCGCAAAAAAAAATATAAAAATTTAAATAAATATTTCTACTTTGAGCACCGAAATTATTAAGTGTTGAATTTACACTAAGTAACCAAAAAGAGGCTCATTCCTGGGCAAGAGATGATTTAACATTTTAAAAAATAAAGAATAACCTAACCAATATGAATACAAATTCACTAGACACTAAAGATTACATTGTATTTTTTATTTATTTCATTATAGTTGCAGGCTACGGCTTGTATATCTATAATAAGAAAAAATCTGAAAGCAGTGGCTCTAAAGATTATTTTCTTGCCGAAGGTTCTTTAACCTGGTGGGCAATCGGAGCATCCTTAATTGCTTCAAACATTTCTGCCGAGCAGTTTATCGGTATGAGTGGTTCTGGTTTTAAAATGGGTTTGGCAATTGCCACTTACGAGCTAATGGCTGCCATCACCTTAGTAATTGTGGCGGTTTTCTTTATTCCGGTATATCTTAAAAATAAGATTTTTACCATGCCTCAATTCCTTCATCAGCGTTATAACGGTACTGTTGCAATGATCATGGCGGTATTCTGGTTGCTACTATATGTTGTAGTGAATCTTACTTCTATTCTTTATCTGGGTGCATTGGCGATTAATAGTATTTCAGGGCTTAACCTCACCGCTTGTATGTATGCCTTAGCCATTTTCTCTATCATTATTACTTTAGGAGGAATGAAGGTTATTGGTTATACAGATGTCATTCAGGTATTCTTTTTAATTCTTGGGGGCCTTGCAACGACTTATCTGGCCTTAAATCTGGTATCGGAGCATTATGGTACAACTGGTGTGCTTAATGGTTACAATTTAATGGCTACAAAAGCGAGCGACCACTTTGATATGATATTTGACCGCAGCAATCCTAACTTTATTGACCTGCCGGGATTAACCCTCTTAGTTGGTGGTATGTGGATAGTAAACTTAAACTATTGGGGATGTAACCAATACATCACACAACGTGCTTTAGGAGCAGATCTTAAAACTGCCCGGGGCGGTATTTTATTTGCAGCTTTTCTTAAATTATTAATGCCGGTTATTGTAGTATTACCAGGTATCGCCGCGTATGTATTATACAGAGAAGGCGCTGGAAGTTTCCAGACAGACATGTTACATGATGGTGAATTAACTCCAGACAGAGCTTATCCGGTATTACTTAATCTTCTTCCTACAGGGTTGAAAGGTTTATCATTTGCGGCTCTTACGGCGGCTGTGGTTGCATCTCTAGCCGGTAAGGCTAATAGTATTGCTACCATCTTTACTTTAGATGTTTACAAAAAAATATTTAATGTTAATGCAAGTGAAAAGAACCTGGTTATGACAGGTAAAATCACTGTAGTTGTTTCAATGATATTGGGAGTTATTATTGCACCCCATTTAGGAATTGATAAAAAAGGCGGGTTCCAATACATTCAGGAATATACAGGGTTTGTATCTCCGGGTATCTTCGCCATGTTTATTTTAGGATTTTTCTGGAAGAAAACAACTTCGAACGCAGCATTGTTCGCTACAATTGGAGGGTTTTTACTTTCATTACTCCTTAAGTTCCTTCCTGGGATGGTAGATCTGTCTTTCCTTGAGCCATTTGGTTTCGCAGTTCCAAATCCAGCCGCTGGCGGTGTTTATGAGATTCCTTTCCTTGATCGTATGGGATTTGTGTTCCTTTTCTGTATACTGGGAATGTACATTATCAGTATGATTGAAAATAGTAAAGGTCTTCGTCCAACTGGTTTGGAAGTAGATACTAAAATGTTTAAAACTACAACTGGTTTTGCTGTAGGTTCGCTAATTATTATTGGTATGCTTGTAGCTATCTACGGTATTTACTGGTAATCAATTAACACTAGAAGAATTTACAGAACCTTCTCCAAGCCGGAGGAGGTTCTTTGATTTTATACTGAATTCTGTTTAACCAAACTTTAGTTTACCGACTTAGTCGGTTCCCTCTTTTTGTACGCGGAGGCCCTTAAGGTTCTTTTAGAGATTTTCAGGGCTTTTAAATAAGTTTAAATCCATCCTCAATCCACATCATATTGTGTCTAGCCTGCGAATTGGTCCCGATTACAAAGACCGTACTTTAAAACCTACAGTTTTGCTGTAATTCGGGCATGATTTTTATTTTAATTTAAATTTTTTAATGATGTAAAAATCAGATTTAAATTAAAATAAAAATATTTTCTTTTTTTTTTGCTTAAAAAGTGCTCTGATATGCTTAGAACGGACAATTCTTATAACAGATCTTGATATGTCCAAAGTCTGATGTTTTAAGGGCACTCGCTTTGCACAGATCTGTATAAATGTTTACATATTTGTAAATATCTATAAAGCCTCTTTTAAAACGGTGACGGAGCTTATTTCACAAAACCTCATATTAAAACTTCATTATAAACAGTATACCCTCCCGATTTCCCATTCATGTATTTCGCTTATAATCTCTTTGTGAACGATTATTAAAAGCGAATGTCAATACTTAAAATTTTACCATCCATCGTAAACGAAAGACTGGGTGTAATGCTATAACGCTCTCAAAGCATATAAAATTTTCACTCAAAATTAGTAATCATGATTACAAAAATTCCTTTTATTAAGAATAGTGTTGCAGCGCGTAGCCGGGGCTATTCAAAAATATACCATACTATGTGGTCCTTTATAGTATTGCTTGCAGTATTTACTGCCGGCTGTAAGAAAGATGATTTCGGTGATGAGATTGTCGGTCTCTGTCCTGTTGTTACTACCGACCCAGCAAATGGTGCGGTAGATGTTGCGGTGAACAAAGTTATTATGTTAACATTCAACACCAACATGGAGGCTTCAACAATTAATGCGTCTACAGTTCTTTTAAAGCAGGGAACGGCATCTATTTCCGGAACGGTGGCTCCAACAGCCGACGGTAAAGTATTTACTTTTACTCCAACACCAACAGCTCCGTCAACCGAGGGGCTCTTACCCTTTACTACATATACAGGTACTGTAACCACGGGGTCTACAGACACACTGCGTACAGCAATGGCTGCTGATTATGTCTGGACGTTTACAACTGTTCCGCGGGTAACGCTATCCTCTAATCCAACGAATCCGGCTATAGGCGGTACCACGAGCGGATCAGGGGATTTTGCCCAGGGATCTTCTGTTACTGTAACTGCTGCACCAAGTCCGGGTTATGCATTTACTAACTGGACAAAGGCAGGTGTTGTTGTTTCAACAAATCCAAACTATCAATTTACTATGGCAGGAAACACGGCGCTTGTAGCCAATTTTGTGCCATCAGTAACAAGTTTTACAGTAACGTTAAATACAAATCCGGGTGCTCCAAGTCCGGGAGGAACAGTAACTGGTGCCGGGACGTATAGTTCAGGTTCTTCAGTAACTATACGGGCAATCGCAAACAGCGGGTTTACATTTACCAATTGGACAGAAGTTGGAAACCCAACCTTAACTACAAATCCATTAACCTTTGTAATTACTGCCAACAGAACATTTACTGCTAACTTCACGGCAGGTGGTCCGGTTGCCGGTCCGGCGGTTGGTCCAACATTACCAAGTTTAGGCGGAGCTGCCAATTTTTCAATTCTTACGAAAGCAGGTATTTCAACTACAGGTATCAGCCTCGTAAACGGCGACATAGGTGTTAGTCCCGCAGCTGCTACAGCCATAACCGGTTTTGGATTGATAATGGATGCAAGCGGACAGTTTTCCCGCTCACCAATTGTGACCGGCAGAATTTATGCGTCTGATTATGCTGCCCCTACTCCAACTAACATGACTACGGCGGTGAGTAATATGGAGACCGCTTATACCACAGCGAACAATTTGGTCACTCCGGCACCTATCATTGGAACTGGAGCTGGAAATATATCAGGACTGAACCTGGCTCCGGGATTATATAAATGGAGTACTGGTGTGCTGATTAATCCAAACACTACAGTTACGCTAACTGGTTCGGCCAATGATACCTGGGTTTTCCAGATAGCCGGAGACCTTACAGTGAGTAATAGTGCAAGAGTTGTTCTGGCAGGTGGCGCACAGGCCAAAAATATTATGTGGGTTGTTGCCGGTCAGGCAACTCTTGGAACCCAAGCGAACTTCAATGGTATTATATTGAGTAAAACATTGATTTCCCTGAATAACGGTGCGATAATTACCGGTAAATTATTAGCTCAAACAGCAGTTACGCTAATAGGAAGTACTGTAATCCAACCTTAAAAATGAATCCCCTTCGGGGGATTTATATTAAAATGTAAAAATCAAACAAGAAATTAATTTAAAGACTACTCATATGATACCAATAAATAAAATAATGCAAGGCTTTATCATCTGCACATTGATGATAATTCTAGGCCAGGTCACCGTTCAGGGCCAAACCACCCAGCCAAAATGGTGGTTCGGTGTATCAGGCGGCGCGAATCTGAATTTGTATAGCGGCACAACCCAACGATTAAGCAACTCATTAATCGTTCCTACTGCTTTCCATAAAGGAAACGGAATACGTCCTTACGGGTCATTTTTGATGGAATACAGACCAGCAAGTATCTTAGGGTTTATGTTAAATGTGGGTTACGACGGACGCGGAGGCAAATTTGACAGCGTTATAGCTCCATGTAATTGCCCTGCAACCTTAAAAACTAATCTTGACTACATTACTGTTGAACCGAGCTTGAGATTAGGTGTTCCTTCCACTAAACTGTTCTTTTTCGCGGGCCCGCGAGTGGCGTTTGGTATGCAAAAGGAATTTGAATATACTCAGTTAAAACAGCCTGATACAAATGATGATTTTAGTGCGATGAACAACACTATTTTCTCGGGTCAGATAGGTATGGGATATGACTTTCCGATATCTTCTGCGAACAGCAAAACCAAGGCTTCTCTTTCACCCTTTATCTCATATCACCCATACTTTGGCCAGGATGCACGTAGCATCGAGAGCTGGTCTGTGTCTACTGTAAGGGCGGGTATTGCATTGAAATTCGGCAAAGCAGGAAAAGAAGATCCTGCCGTTATAGAAGCTCCGCTTGCAGCTATCCCTGTCAGGGATGTTACTTTTGCTGTACGTGCTCCTAAAGCCGTTCCTGTACAGCGCCTGGTGAGTGAAACCCTGCCACTTCGTAATTCTGTGTTTTTTGATGGTGGATCAACAGACATACCAAGCCGGTATGTGCTGCTTACAAACAACCAGGCCTCGTCTTTTAAGGAAACATCTTTGCAAATTGAACAATCACAAACAATGACCGGCCGTTCGGCAAGGCAGTTAAATGTGTATCATAACATTCTGAATATCCTTGGAGACAGAATGAGGGCTAATCCCAGTGCTTCTATTGCATTAAATGGTGCTTCTGCAAACGGGCCGAAAGAAGGTAAAATCTTTGCCGAATCAATTAAGCAATATATGGTATCTGTATTTGGTATCAATAGCTCACGGATTTCGACAGCTGGTCGTACAAAGCCGCTTATCCCTTCAGAACAACCAGGCGGAACGAAAGAACTTGTTCTTCTTCGTGAAGGAGACCGCAGGGTAGATATTTCCAGCGAATCACCCGAACTGTTAATGGAAGTTGGCGGTGGAATGATGAAACCAGTTCAGATTATTACAACTCAGGTTAATCCTCTTGATAGCCACGTGATTTTCAATGTTGATGGAGCTAGCGCTGTTCTAAAGTCATGGACAATCGATATGACTGATGATAAAGGTTTGGTGAAGCATTATGGACCCTTTTACAAAGATCAGGAAAGCATGCCGGGACTATCAATTCTCGGAGCGAATAAAGAGGGAAATTACAAAGTGGTAATGCTTGGTGAAACTAAAACCGGATTACCTGTAAAAAAGGAGAGTTCAGTTTATTTAGTGCGTCAGGATGAGACATCAGAAAAAGGCTTCCGTTATAGTATTTTATTCGACTTTAACAGAGCGAACTCTATAGCGTCGTATAATAAATTCTTAACGGATGTTGTTTCTCCCTTAATTTCCAGCGGATCTACAGTGATTGTTCATGGGCACACCGATATTATTGGTGAAGAAGAGTACAATCATAAGCTTTCTCATAACAGAGCTCAGGAAACACAGAAAATTATTGAGCGGGCCTTAACAAGATCAGGCAAAAGCAATGTAAAATTTGAAACCTTTGGTTTTGGTGAAGATGCGAATCGTACTCCGTTTGAAAATAATCTTCCCGAAGAGCGTTTTTATAACAGAACAGTTATCATTGATATTATTCCCGGTAAGTAATAAAATTTTAACATAAACAAAAAGAGGCGGAAGAAATTCCGCCTCTTTTTGTTTTATATGAATTAGTGTAAGATATTTAACTGATATCTCCCAGATCAGTTAAATTCGCCCTTATAAGTTTACTAAACAAGTGAATCCGATTATGATTTAAGCCAGAACTTCTTCCGTTTCTGTTTTTAGATATATCAAAAACTTGCTGCCGCTGCCCGGAGCACTTTCCAGAAGGACATGGCCGCCCGTTGCATCTACGATCTTTTTAATAAGATACAAACCAATACCCTGTCCTTCCATTTCATGATTTAACCTGCCATACATATGGAATATAGTATCGGCATTCTCCTTATCAATCCCAACTCCATTATCCTCTACCGATAGAACGACATATTCACCTTCAGTTGCAGTTTTTATGTTAATAACAGGACGCTCCAGGTTTGTAAATTTTATACCGTTTGAAACAAGGTTATAAATGATGCTTCTTAGATTCTTTTTTGAAAAAGAGACTTTTTTAACATTCAGTTCCCGTGTAATTACGGCGCCCGACGCTTTGATTTTATCGTCAAGGCTCCATTCTATATTATCGATTGTATCGTCAAGGTCAACCATTTCCATGCTTATCATGTCGGCTTCTATTTTTGCCACTTCAGCTATTTCTTTTACCAGAGACCTGAATTTTTGAATAGAGATATTTATAATGTTTAAAAATTTAGTCAGATCCGGATTTGATCTTTCTATTTTATTCATAACTACAATGCTTCCTTCTATATTATTCAGCGGCGTTAAAAGATCGTGGGACGCCGTGTGAACAAAATTGTCGAGGTCGGCATTAATTCGAAGCAGACTTTTATTCTTTTTAGCGAGTTCCAGCTGCGTATTTTTCAATTCTGTAATGTCATTAAAAGTGATAATGGCGCCATCGATTTTATTGTCGGTTTGCCTTATGTATGGCATGGTCATAATCTGATACCATTTACCGTCAAGAGATTCGATCTCTTTTGTAATAATGTGTCCGTTTAATAGTACCTGCTCTATATCTGCAGTGAATGTTTCAAATTTTATATTGGTAGAAATATGGCTTAGTGGCCTGCCAACGTCGGTTGGTAATAAGTTAATTTGTTTAACAGTGCCGGGAGAAAATTTCATCAGCAGCAAATCATTGTTTACAAATAACTGGCCATTAATATTACTTCTGAAATAATTATTCAGATCGTCATTAAGTTCAAGTAATTCTTTGTTTTTTAACTGATAGTCAGAGTTTATGGTGTGTAATTCTTCATTCACAGATTGCATCTCCTCGTTCGAGCTTTGCATTTCTTCATTTGCAGAGATCAGCTCTTCATTGAAAGACTGCATATTTTCATTAGATGCATCAAGCTGCAAATGCGCAGAGTGAAGTTTATCTTTTAAATCACGCAGTTCGTCTTCTAAATTCCTGGTATACTGATCTAAGTATATCTTCTCATCAAACTCTGCATCTTTGACTTTAACAGGATTAAACGAGCGGTCCTCATTAAAGATTACCAGCAGGTTTTTAGGATCTTCTTTCCTTGCAGGCAAAGGATAGACGGTCATGGTGACTTTAATAACAAAATCATCATGATTGATTTTTATGCCATTAACTGAACTTTTCTTGCCGGTTTTTAAAACCTTTGTGCGTAGCGTGTTAAATGCGACGACTAAAGGCTTCGGAAGCAATTCAGGTAGGTCGGATATGAAATTTTTCTGAAGAAGATATTTTGAAGTATCTCCATAGCTTTTTAACACGTGATTATTCTCATCAATACAAATTGCCTGATAGTTCAGGTTACTAACTAGCGTTTCGTTTATTGTGTCGGCAAGTGTATTGCTCGCTCCTTTATTTCCCCGTACAAATTGTGCAGGCTTGTGTTTAAGATCTGGTAAGGAGAAGGCATCAAAGCGTATAACCCGTTTTTTTTCAATGTTTTTATATAATTTCCATTTCTTGTTTATTACCTCAAGGCTTTGAATAATAGGAACGGGATTTTCACTTGAGCCTAAAAATAAATATCCATCCATTTTAAGCCCAAATAGGAACATGGAGAAAATCTTTTTCTGCAGAGCGGGTGTCATGTAAATCAGCAGGTTACGGCAGCTGATAAAGTGCATATTGCAATAAGGCGGATTTTTTACCAGGTCGTGCTGCGCAAAAATTACCATTTTACGTATTTCCGGATTTACCTTGTACGTAATTCCTTCTTTTATGAAGTATTTATCAAGTCTTTCTTGAGATATAGACTTTGTAGTTTCCTGACTGTAAGCTCCTTTTCCGGCAAAAACCAATGCATAGTTATCAATATCGGTAGCAAATATTTTTACTACTGTATTTTTATATTTTCCCGTTAATTGTTCATTAACAAGTATTGCCATAGAATAGGCTTCTTCGCCTGTAGCGCAGCCTGCTACCCATATTTTTAGCTCTTCATCCACTGCAAGGCTCTTAAGAAGTCCTGATATAACATTATTTTGAATGAAATCAAAAGCTTCTTTATCTCTGAAGAAAGCAGTTACACTTATTAGAAAGTCTTGTATAAGGGTCTCTACTTCATGCGGGTTTGTCTTCAAAAATTTGATATAACTGGCCAGTGTGCTGAAATTACTATAAGCTGCTCTTCTTTTGGTTCTTCTGAGTATTGTTGTTTGTTTATAGTCGGTAAAATCAAGTGGAGACTGTTCTTTTATTAAGTTAATAATGTCTGAAAGGTGTTTTTCATCATCCTTACTATTAAACATTAGATCAATTTCATTTTTAACGTAGCTTTCAATTTTATCAGGCATTAATTCGGGCTCCAGAACAAAATCAACCATTCCCGATGCGATTGCATTAGAGGGCATGCTGCCAAACTCAGTTGTTTCCGGATCCTGGGCTATAACCATTCCTCCGGCCTTTTTTATTGATATTATACCTTCGGTACCGTCGGTGCCTAAGCCTGAAAGTATGATGCCAATGGCCTTGTTTCCTTTATCCTCTGCCAGGGAATTAAAAAATGTATTAATTGTAAGGTGTGGTCCACGAATGTTTTCTTTCCCGGTTAAATGCAGGTGGTTGTTTTGTATGGTCATAAACTTATCATTGGGGATAAGGTATACCTCGTTGCACTGTATTTGCATACCATCCTCAGCTTCTTTAACCTCAAGCTTACTATGTTTGCTCAATAAATCAAGCATTCGGCTTTTGAATTCTGCTGATAAATGCTGTACAATTATATAAGAAACGCCATCTAATGGGGTATGATCAAAAAAAGAATTTATTTCTTCCATGCCGCCTGCGGAAGCGCCAATAGCAATTATATGGTGAGGCTCTGTTAGCATACTAGTACATGGCTTAAATTATATACGGGGATACATTCGAAAATTTGATAAACAGTGTCTTAGTTGATACTCAAACTCTGCGGCCACGAAACTCTACTTTTTCTTATTGGGCATTATATCAATTTTTGATACAGAAGTCTTACCCGTCTGATAATCTGATTTAGGCTTTTTTCCTTCAGTACTGGGGGCCTTTTTCTTGTCGTTACTTCCTTTGTCTTTGCTCATAGTAGTGTCGCTTTTTTTAGAGGATTTTTTACTTCATAACAGCAGTTTAAATCAATAAACCTTATATCGTTGATATATCATTAGAGGACAAGTGCAGAATGTGTTGTTTTTTTTCTTTTCATTTTCTTGATAAAAATTGAAAATATTTCCTTGTCAGAAATTGGATACCTGTTTATGGATGCTGTAGAGTGTGAAATCTCTTAAAGGTAGGTATTAATAATTGATTATCAGTGGTTTTACGCTATCTTGAAGAAAATAAATAGGCAAAGTTTAATAAAAGAAAATAAACAGATTTTTTTTAAATTAATTCTCTAAAACTGGCAGGGAAAAAGAGAAAGTTGAGCCTTTCTCCTGAATGCTTTCTACCCATATTTCGCCTCCATGATCCTTAATGATCTCCGATGCGATGTACAGGCCCATGCCCAGGCCAGAATATCCCTGGATGACCTGCTTGTCGCGGTGGAACTTTTGAAAAATTTTCCCGATACTCACCTTCGACATACCTATTCCTTCATCAGTTACAGAAACTGTTAGGCCTCCTTCGCCTGTAATTTTTGTTTTCAATGAAACAGAGCTGCCAGCTTTTGAATACTTACCGGCATTGCTTATCAGGTTTGTAAATACCTGATCCATTCTTTCTTTATCGAGTTTAACTTTAACGTTGGGGCCAAGCTCAATGATCAGTTTATGGTGGGGTAATAAGTGAGTGATTAAAAAGGATGTTTCTTCGATAAATTTATTGAAGTCGACTATTTCGTAATTGTACTCAAGTCTGCCATTCTCGATTTTGGAGGTATCCAGCAATTGTTGTACAAGGTTCCTTAATTTTGTCGACTGTGCATCAATTTTTAAGAGAAAATCTTTTACAGCGTCACTGCATTGTTGTTTACCCGACAAAGCAAGCTGGGTATATGCTTTTATAATTGTGATTGGGGTTTTTAATTCATGGCTGGCAATAGAAATAAATTCATTACGCTTTTCATCAATGTATTTCGACTGTTTTAACTGCTCGTCTTTATCTTCTGCGATATGATGTAATTCAAGATTCTTTTTTTTTATCTCTTCATATGCAGAAATGGGCGGCTCCTTGTCAAAAAAATCTTTCAGAGATTGAATCTTCTCTGAATTTAATTTGACTGATTTTGGTAGATTGATGCTGATTTCTACAATAGCCATTTCGGTTTCAAATAAGCATTTGAACGATGGAATCAGCCTTTTTGCGTAGTGAAAAGACTCTTCGGGAATTTTTGATTCTTCGATGGCTTTGTATTTCACAACTCCGGTTAACGAGTACCGACTGGAATCCTGTATGAGACCAAGAGAAAGTACGCCGGTATCTGTGAAGTCTATTATAACTCTGCACAATTCGGCAACTGCTGTGGCGAATGTTGCCTGGGTGGAGATCGTTAATTTTAACTCCTCTGAAAGTCTTAATGCTTTTTTCTGGGACAAAACCAGGTCCATTTCATTCTCAAGGGTTAGTGTGATCAGTTCAAACATCTTAATAAATTTTACATATCACTACAGACATATCATCTGTTTTGCGGCCATAATCTTTATACAGGGCTGCTGACAACAGGGATGGGTCAAATTTATGTATCCCCGGGTATTTGCTGCTGTCCCATCTCGTTTTTAACCCGTCAGAACATAAAATTACCTGCTGGAATTCGGTGGAAGCTATCTCCAGGGTTTTCATGGAATTTGGAATGTTGTGACCAATAATACCATTGTAAGACATAAGATTTCTGGCCTGCTGATAATTCATTATACAGGTACTAATATTCCCTACACCTGCTATTTTCCATAGCTTATTTTTGAAATCATGTACCACAACAGTTCCCACTGCTCCCCGGGTTTTCTTTATCGAATCATGGATAAATCTTAGAATTTCAACCGGATCATTCTCTTTGCAGAGTTTAAAGGCCGCACGGGCTTCAATGATGGCCTTGTTTGCTTCAATACCATGTCCAAGCCCGTCTGCAACTAATAATTTAAAATATTCCTGACTTAAAGTGTAAGCACCGCCGTCTCCACTCACTATTTCACCTGGTTTAGGCAAAACGAGTGATCGGACAACCAGTTTTTTGGATTCAGTGTGTTTTTCGGAATCTTTATATATTCTGCAGAGCAGGATAGTTCCCCATCCCATAATGCTATATATTTCAAAATAATCCGACAGTCTTTTTATGCTTCCTAATCCGTTTCCGAAAGTCCTTGAAGTAGAAACGCCATCCAGCATCATTTTTGCTGGGTCGGCTATGCCAGGGCCTGAGTCGATGCATATTAACTCAAGGTATTCATTTTCATTTTCGCCGGTTATGCACATAAGAAGTTCGCCCTTTTCTGCGTATTTCAGCAAATTTGAAGTCATTTCTGCGACAATTATATCCAGCGCACTTATTTTTTTAGGACTAAATCCAGCCTCTGTGGCCTTTTTATTTATATCTTTCTTTAACAAGGAAAAATAGCTCCTGTCTTCGGCACAATAACTTACATGAGTTGCATTATCCATTCGCCCATTTGATTACCACCACTGTAGTTCCTTTGCCAACTTCACTAGTTATGTTAAATTCATTTACCAGGCGTCGTGTTCCGGGTAATCCCAGACCAAGACTCTTGCCTGTAGAATAGCCATCTTTCATGGCTAAGCTGATATCGGCTATGCCAGGCCCGTAATCCTTAAATGTGAGACGCACTCCGTTATCCCGTCCTTTATTAATAATTTCAATGAGTGTTTCTCCGCCATTGGCATATTTCAGCATGTTACGAACTAGTTCGCTTGCAGCAGTTATTAATTTGGTTTGGTTAACCAGCCCCATTTTAATTTTTACAGCATACTCTTTCACACGGTTCCTGAAGGGGACCACATCCTGATCTTTGATAATTTGCATGTTATCTTTAGACAGCGTAATTATCATCGTCGTCCAGCTTTTCATTTTCCTCAGATTCGAGTTCAACCCTCGAATTCAGCAGCTTCATCCCTTTTTCAACATCGAGTGCTGTATGAACACCGGTTAAAGGAAGGCCCAGCTCAATAAGAGTTATGGCTACAGCAGGTTGCATTCCAACTACTACCGTCTCTGCATCGAGGATTTTGCACATGCTGGCGATATTGCCAAAAATGCGTCCCATAAAAGAATCCACTATTGTAACAGCAGATATGTCAATAAGAACACCTTTCGCACCTATTTTATTTACCATCTGAACAAGATCAGCTTCGAGTGATAAAGCAATGCGGTCGTATAGATCAATCTGAATTGTAACCAATAAAAATGGCCCCATTTTAAGTATAGGTATTTTCTCCATCGTTACTGTATTGCTTTTACTGTTTGTATCCTTTTTACCTCCAGTTTAAGTGTCTGAAAAGAAAACTTTAACGCACTGGCCAGAGTAGCCTTGGTAATTATATTTGAAAGATCGATGCCTAAATGCACAATTGTTTGTGCTATTTCCGGCCGTATTCCACTAATTATGCATTCAGCTCCCATTAAACGGGTGGCGCTTACGGTTTTAATTAAATGCTGGGCTACAAGTGAATCTACCGCCGGAACACCAGAAATATCAAGTATTGCGATACTGCTGCCTGTTTCAACAATTTCCTGTAAAAGGTTCTCCATTACCACCTGAGTACGGGCACTATCTAAAGTTCCGATAATTGGAAGCGCCAGAATACCATCCCATACCCGTATCACAGGTGTAGAAATTTCGGTAATTTCATCAGTCTGCCTTAAAATTACTTCTTCACGGCCTTTAATGAACGTTTCAAATGTGGCAATGCTGAAACTATCAAGCAAACGATTTATTTTAAGCGTTGCGTCATAAAGCGCTTCCTTATCATCTTTAATCTCTTGTTGCAGCAGCTCCAGTAAGGCTTCTTTTAGTCCAAAAATAAAGGCTCCGGTTTCTCTCGGACTAAAACCCTGCCGGGCTCTGGTGATTGAAATGCCCGAAAGAATTTCGATCACCTCATCGAAATCCGGTGAATTTACTTCCGTTAAATTTTCGAGTGTCAGGTTATTAACAAGGGAGTCTACAAGTTCTTCAGACTGTTGTCTGATTTCCTCATTCGATATTAAATCTTCTCTTAAACCGTCTTCCGAAAGCTGATTTTTGATCCAAAATTCAATGATGCTTTTCTTTTTCTTCTGTAATAATTTGGGGATATTATACTCCATTTTTTCTTTATAAAATGTAATAGTAAGGAATTAAAGACATTAATTTTTTATTTTCCTCCCTGGATTCCCTCCCGGGTCTGCCAGAGAGGGAATCCAGGGCCTTACTGTTTACTTTGTATTTCTTATGTGCTTCTTTTTTAGGATTCTTTTAAAATTTCAATTTTGCTGTCGGCAATAAGCCTCGTTTGAATATACACCTCAGCTGTGTGCTCTTTACCGTCATTGATCAGCTGAATGGAATCCCCTTTACCATGGATATCTCCCATTTTCCAATAAGAATCAATATCGTCAGTCATTTGAAAAACGGTAACATTATAACTAGCCTTGCCATAACGATAAGTAATATTTACTGAAGGCCACTGCAATGGAAAGCATGGTTTAAATCTCAACTGATCAATCTGAAGCTCCATTCCCAATAAGGAACCTGTTATAAACTGATACATCCAGCCTGCAGAGCCTGTATACCAGGTCCAGCCACCTCTTCCTCTGTGAGATTCGTTTGCATAAACATCTGCTGCCATTACATAAGGTTCCACTTTATAGATCTTAACAGATGCGGCATCAGAAGCATGACTTAAAGGCTGTATCATGCTAAATAATTCCCAAACTTTTTCACGTTCTTCTAATGCGGCAAAAGCCATAAGCGTCCAGATTGCGGCATGAGAATATTGACCGCCATTTTCGCGAACACCCGGTACATAGCCCCTTATATATCCAGGATTTGGCCCGTTTGAATCAAATGGAGGATCGAGGAGCTGAATAAGTTTTAACTCTCTTTTAACCAGGTATTGATCAAGAGATGCCATTGCCTGAGTTCTTCTTAAGACATTACCGGCACCAGATAATACCGACCAGCTTTGAGCAATAGCATCTATACGGCACTCTTGATTCTGATGTGAACCCAGGGGCGATCCGTCATCAAAATAGGCGCGCCGGTACCATTCGCCGTCCCATGCGGATGCTTCTATATTGGTTTGCAGTGTATCCGCTTCTTTTTTGCAGGTTTCAGCAAATATGGGATCTCCATAATTCAGAGCAACATCTGCAAATTTTATCAGCACGTCATACAGGAAAAATGCAAGCCATACACTTTCGCCGGCTCCTTTATGGCCAACCTGGTCCATTCCATCGTTCCAGTCTCCCGCTCCAATATATGGTAAGCCATGATCACCATAACGCAGGCTATGGGTAATCGCGCGAACACAGTGTTCATACAAAACGGCATTCTGTATTCCGCTAACAGGAAGGTCATACAGCGTTTCTTCGTGTTCGTACAATGTTCTGCTTTCCAGGAAACCGACAGCTTCATTCAGAATGTCGGTATCGCCTGTTGAGGCAGTATATCTGGACACAACAAAAGGAAGCCATAGCATATCATCAGAACAACGCGTCCGGACTCCTCTTCCTTCAGGCGGATGCCACCAATGTTGTACATCTCCTTCGGCAAACTGCCTCGAGGCGCTTAATAAGATTTGCTCCCTCGCCATATCTGGCTTATTGTGTAACAGGGCAAGTACATCCTGTAGCTGATCTCTGAATCCAAAAGCTCCACCCGACTGGTAGAACCCACTTCGGGCAAACATCCGGCAGGCCATGGTTTGGTAAGTAAGCCAGCCATTTGCCAGAATATTCAGCGAAATATCTGGAGTACTGACCTGCACTGCCCCTAAGGCATCTTTCCAGTATTCCTTAACATCCTGCAGAGATTGCAAAACTTTTTCTCTGTCAGTAAATTTCCTTATCAGCTCATTGGCTGCGGGTGTGTTTTCTTCATTTCCCAGCATGAATACTATTTCTTTTTCAGCGCCGTCGAATAAATCAAATTTAACCTGTAATGCGGCGCAGGTATCCATTGCGGCTCCGGTTTTCCCGGATAATCTTTTCCGGTACATAGCCTGAGGCTCTTCCAGGTTCCTGTTTCTGCCGATAAATTCTGAACGGTCGGCTGTATAACTGAAACTTACACCACCGTCCACTTTAAAAAAAGTAACCCGGTCTGCAAAAGCAGAATTATACCTGTTCCTGATCAGCATTGCGCCTGTGCTGGAATCCTGTTCTGAAGTAATGTGCATATTCGTTTTTGAACGCACGTCACCTAGGATCATTTCCATGAACCCCGTGGCCGAGAATTTGCCTTCCCGTCCCGATAGGTTCTTGATTTTCAATACGATAAATTTAACAGGGTGCTCTTTGTCGACAAATACACACATCTCTGTCGAAATGCCATGTTCAATATGTTCAAAAGTGCTGTAGCCAAAACCATGCGTTATGATATAAGGGTTTGTGCCTGCTGCCGGAAAAGGCGAAGGTGACCAAAAATGTCCGGTTTCTTCATCACGTATGTAAAAGGCTTCCCCGCCGACATCACTTATAGGGTCGTTGCTCCAGGGCGTAAGGCGATATTCGTGTGCATTGATGGCCCAGGTATATGCAGAGCCGCTTTCTGAGATTATGGTGCCAAAATGAGGGTTAGCAATAACATTTACCCAGGGGGCAGGAGTCGTTTGTTTTTTATCGGTTAATATTTTATATTCTTTCCCGTTGGGAGTAAAGCCCCCGGTTCCGTTATAAAATAACAGATCATCGGGAAGTTCCAGTGTATGAACGATTTCCCTTGTGGCGATTGATTTCGGTTCTAAAAACGGAGGCAGAACTCGTTCTAACTGATGACGGTTTACCTGTTCGGATAAAGTTCCCCGATTATCATGAATTATTACCCTGGCCACACTTTCAAAAAGAATCCGGTCTTCCGAAGATAATTGATCAACGGATTTAACATATATATTACCGGGAGTATTGTAAATCATGTTGCTGTTTACTTCTGCGGAGATAAGGCCGAGAATCTGTTCCTGTAAAACCTGGCGGTAGCTGCCATGATCTTCGTTCCAAATCACCAGATCCACTGCGAGGCCTTTCAAACGCCAGTAAGCATGGGCCTGAACAAGTTGCCGAACCAGTTCCATACTGTCTGCATCATATATATGCAGCAATACAATAGGTAAGTCGCCAGAAACCGAATGACTCCAGAGCCATGATTGTCCCCTGGTATTATTTTGAATCACTGATGGTTCAGTCCGCAAATGTGCATTTGCGTAAATTACAGAAGAGGCCAGACGTCCGTAAAGTTGTGCATCTCCCTCGGTTGCATTAATCTGGCGCAATAAAACCTGGCTATGTGTCCATGATAATTCAAACGCACGATTTTTAAGGTGCTGATCGCGATACTTATGCATCAGGCCAACACATAGTTCTTTGGTTTCGCTTATTCCGTAAATAAGGTCTACAATAGCTGTCTGATTAGGTTTTATTGTAATCCTGTAGCGTATGGATAAAACCGGGTCCAATACTGAGCCCTGCTTGCCGGAGAGTGTATCCTCGTCTATTGACCGGGGATGTGCCAGCGTTCTTCCCCGTCCAATAAATTGCATACGGTCGGTTTCATACGATACGGCTTCAATAGTGGCACCGCGTACATCCATCAGGTGGAACATCCATGGAGGGGTTTCTCCTTCAGAACGGGGGCGGCGCGTGCATAAAACGGCCTTATTTTCTTCTAATATTTCTGTTTGGACGAAAAGATTGCTGAATGCCGGATGCGCCTCATCAGAAGCCTGGCTTGCCATAACTATTTCCGCATAGCTGGTGACTTCCAATACTTTTACAAGCGGAGTTCGGTTGGTTAGCCGTATCCGTCTCATCTCTGTATCGTCTTCCGGAGAAATTACAATCTCAGTTTTGGTTTCAATACCATAGTCTTTTCTGCGAAATTCAACATGCCCCTGAGAAAAGGTTGCTTCATAGTTTTGGGCAGGATGTAAGGTGGGCTGATAAGTATTTGACCAGAACGTTCCTGTATTGATGTCTTTTATATAACAAAATATACCGCGGTCATCTTTGGTGGCATCTTCTCTCCAGCGAGTAACAGCCAGACCTTTCCAGCGGGTGTATCCTGCACCAGAATTGGTTATCATTACCTGATAACGGCCATTGCTAAGGAGATGAATTTCGGGCACCGCTGTGTTTGCCGTGTTAATGCTTCTTACCTGTACATCTGGCTCTGCGGTATGCGTTTCGATCAGATCAGCAGTGTGAGCATAGAAAAGTGTCGTTCTGGGAATGCGTTCCTGAAGCAATAATAATGTTGCCTGAAAACGCAGTTCGGCACTGAACCTTTGTTGCATAGGCTTGTCTAATAATACATAAGCCAGAGAAAGAAAGCCCATGCCCTGGTGGTGTACCATATAAGAACGAACAACACTGCTGGTTTTTCCTCTTTGCAGGCGTGTGCTTGTGTAATCAATAGCTTCATAAAAGCCATATTCTCCTTCAAACCCTTCTTTTGATAATAATTGCAGGTTGGAACAGGCCTTTAATGGAGAAACCATCAGAGCCAGCATAGAAGCATAAGGTGCAATTACCAGATCCTCTTCAAGCCCGCGTTTCAGTCCGAGGCCCGGAACCCCAAAGGCCCGGTACTGATAATTTAAATTTGCATCCACTGTATTATATCCTGATTCTGAAATACCCCAGGGTATTCCGCGCTGAGCGGCATAATCAATCTGCCGTTTAACGGTAGCCTTGCTCGTTTGATGAAGCAGGGTATTTTCATAGGACGGCATTACAAGCTGTGGCATCAGGTATTCGAACATTGATCCGCTCCATGATAGTAATATGGGGTCTCCTCCTGAATTTGTCAATAAGCGCCCTAATGCAAACCAACTGTCCTGGGGAAGTTTCCCTTGCGAGATAGCAACAAAAATTCCTAACCTGGCTTCTGAAGCTAACAGGTCATAAAAACTCTCGTCTTTCGTCTGACTGTCAACATTAAATCCGATCCTCAGCAGGTTGGTTGATTTGTCATACAGAAAATCATATTCTATATCACTAAGTTTCTCGCATTGCATGGCTATCTTCTCAGCCAGCAGAATTCTTTCGATTGCCGAATCTTTTCCTTTGGTTAACAGTTCTGATATCCTGTTTAACCATTCCTTTTCAACTGCAGTGCACTCTTCTTTTTGGTAGCGATAAAGAATTGTGATAAAATCAGAATGTAATTCTTTTATTGCGTGCAGTGAAAGATTCCGGTCAAATTCGAGGAAACGTTGCGGAACCGGAGATTCAAGCCAGGGAGCGACCTGCAAAAGATCTTCCCTGAGATTTTTTATTTGTGATAATAATCTGCTTGTCCAGTTGAGTAGCCCGGTTTCGTTTTCGGTTTGAGTTTCTGATAGTTTTGCCGCAAGACTAAGAAGCGCGTCGAGATCAGATTTTATCGTAGTGAGAGAATTGCTGTTTTTCTGGATTGCAAGCTCCAGGAAATCAATTATTTGATCAGCTGTATCAGAGTTTTTCGATTTGTAAAAATCTTTGATTACGGTAGTCGTGCTGATTAATCCCTGGTATGCATTTTTGTGGAATATAGGCTGCTGCGAAAGCGATAAGAGTCCCTGTCGTAAAGTAAGCAAATGCCCAACGAGGTTTCCGCTATCAACGGTTGATACGTATCTGGGCTGAAGAGGTAATAAAGATAGAGTGTCATACCAGTTATAGAAATGTCCCTTGTGACGTTCCAGTCGCAGCATCGAGTTTAATGTGTTGTTACATCGTGCTGTCAGCTCACCGCCGGAGATATAGCCAAAATCATAGGCTGAAAGATTAGATAGCAGCGCCATTCCCATATTGGTAGGAGAGGTCCGGTGGGCGATTGCTGAAACTGGCTCTTCCTGGTAATTGTCAGGAGGCATCCAGTTCTCTTTCTCAGTGACAAATTGTTCAAAGTAGGCCCATGTTTTACGGGCAGATTTATGAAGAAATACAATTTGTTCATCCAGGAATTCAGGTTTTTCTTCTTTCTCCGGTTTGCTGAGGCGCCACGCAATTGCAGGGGCCAGCAACCATAGAATAAGTATCGGAGAAGCAACAGAAAGGGCCGTCGGATTGGAGTAAATAAGCAAGCTTATACAAGCAATTGCCAATACCGGAGCGATCCACATGGTCGCATAAACCGACCATACGTCGTTACGGTTAGATACGATAGAAGCAGAAGGTGTCCATTGCAGTAGTTTCCTTCCGGAAACGATCATTCGCCAGTTTGTGCGGAATATGGCGTCGGAATATTTATAAGCTTCAAACGGAAGAACTGCCAGACCAAATGTGAAGCGTATTAAGACATCTCTTACTGAAGTGCCCACTTCGGCCAGGTGTGCCTGAATGGTGAGCTCAATTGGCTTATTTATTAATTGCCAGCCGGCTGCCATCATAACAGGCAAAAGCACAATGATGGTAACTGTCAAAGTCCAAAACCAGGGTTGTGGTAACACCGACCAGCCCATAATTAATAAAAGAATCAGCGACAGGGGAAGCATGCTCCTTCTGAGATTGTCCCAGATTTTCCATTTAGATAAAGCAGAAAGCGGATTCAGCGTTAAGCGGCCGTTACTTCCGGTTACAAAGGGCAACATCCAGGCACCAATTTGCCAATCTCCCCGAATCCATCGGTGATGCCTTTTTATGTCGGCGCTGTATTGTGCCGGCCCGTCCTCATACAATAATACGTCGCTTAGTAATCCCGAACGGGTATAACAGCCTTCCAGTAAATCGTGACTCAGTATCCGGTTTTCCTGGAACACTTCATGAACTGCTTCCTCAAATATATCGACGTCATAGATTCCTTTTCCGATAAAGGAGCCTTCTCCGAAAACATCCTGGTATACATCTGAAGAAACACGGGTATAAGGGTCGATGCCTGTAACATTACCCTGCATTCGCAGATATAATGAAGTAGCTGTTTTAGGAATACTCGAGGCAACCCTGGGTTGCAAAATTCCATATCCATCTGTTACACGCTTTTTGCGCATATTGTAAATTGCCTGATTCAGAGGATGTGCCATGGTAGCGATAAATTTCCATGCGGCATCCCTGGGAAGTTGTGTATCTGAATCGAGTGTTATAACATATTTTACGTTGGACAGGATAGTGTAACTCCCTACAACTTTAGAAAATGAATTTGCTCCGCGATCCCTGAGAAACGCATTCAGCGCCGAAAGCTTCCCTCTTTTCCGTTCATATCCCATCCATTTTTTTTCCCTGGCGTTCCAGGTTCTGGACCGGTGAAATAGAAAAAAAGTATCCTGTTCAGATTCATTATATTTCTGATTTAAAGCCTCTATGCCCTTACATGCTTTTTCTAAAAGGGGGCCATCACCCGGCATTATTTCTGCATCTGCATCAATAAAATCTGTAAGCAGCCCAAAGTGTAAATTAGCTTCTTTATTGGCCAGATAACGTATTTCAAGCGCTTCAATCAGCTCCTCTGTATAGGAATCGCTCGAAAGCATTGTAGGGATTATAACTATACTCCTGTATTCTGTTGGAATGCCGGTAGAAAAATCCATACGGGGCAAAAGATTGGGTTTTACCCAAAGGGTAGCGAACCAGTTTACCAGTGAAACTGCCAGCTGGGCAGAACCTGAGACTGAAAGTGCGCCTACAAAAGTTAACATCAGCCATCCATTAATGCCCTGTGAGTATGCCAGGTACCACATGCCCGAAGCTACACCAAGAGTAATAATTACAATTGATAGCAAATACAAAAAGACAGGTATTTTGCGGGTAGATCTGAATAATTTCTGCTTTAAAGAATGATGCATTCCCGAAGCATTCTGCGTTTGTTTTAGTCCTTTATCAATAAGATAATAGCCCACATGTCGCTTCCTTGAAAAATACTCATCGTGTTCTTCATGTTTGCTTGTCATATCAAGCGCTATTTGAGCTACATCCGTTTCGGAGATTGAAGAAGCTTTAGAGATTGATTCTACTACGTGTCGGTATCTGTCGCGTGTCGCAAAATCCATTAGCGGGTAAGTTCCCGTAATGTCCTGCCGCAATACCTGTTCCACGCTGCTAAGGGTTTCAACAAATTCACGCCAGTCGGTGGCTCCGATAAAACGAAGGGTGCCAATACTATTTCGAACGGATACCTGATCGGAGGCTTGCTTTTGAGTTTCCTGGCGTACCAGATCATTGCTGCTAAGGCCTATGCCAGACAGTTGCTGTTCCATCCAGCTAAGTGGCAATGCAAGTGCCGGGCCCTTACCCATCAATTCGCGGGTAAAACCTGCGACAAAAGAACTGTTTAATACCGGTTTGGACCGGGCCATGTCGGCAATGGTTAAAATTAAATTACCCGGCTCATCTTTAACTGTAGTCAGCATGCTGCCGGCCCAGTAATCGGCAAGGTTATGGTCAATCATATCCACTGCGATCTTACCTGAAACCCTGCGCAGATTTTCAATTACGGCAAGCCGGAGCATAATGGGGATCGCCCATAATTCTCCAAGGGTAAGCACCGTGTAAGACTGATAAGCAGCAATAAAGCTGCTCAAGCCCTTAACATCAACACGGCCGTCACTATGTGAAATGATTTCTAAAACTATGTCATAAACACGGGGCATTCCCATTGAAATGCCAGCACTCAGGCTGGGTAACCCTTCACTATACCCTTTTGGCAAGTGTTTCCGGGCTATCACAACCTGCTCTTCTATAAGATAGAAATTATCTAATAACCATTCTCCGCCAGGGGTAATGTCTTTGCCGGATCTGATGCTTTCAACCAACAGGTTGCGCACTTCCAATAATGTATTTTCATTTTCTTCCAGTCTTTTCAGCAACTGGTCTGAGGAATTTTTTTTCAGTAACTTATGCGACCGGGCAATCACTTTAGCATGGCTATCCATTTGCCCTGAACTGTAAAGTTCAGAACGGAAGGGCTCATCATTATCGAAATTCCGGATAACATTATCTTCCTGGAAAGAGATGCGCAAACCCGACAATGTATCGAAAATTGTACTGTTGGTAATCTTCATATTTATTGTGATGTCCCTGTTCAATTGAGTTAACAGGCCGGGCGCCAGATTAAATAATTATACGTGGCAAACGCATAAACCAGTTTTAATAGAAATAATTCAAGAAAACAGCATGTCTGCGCTAGCAGATTTGAGTTTCTTAAGAAAAGTCTGAGGTCATAATTGTTTTGCTTACCTACAGAGTAAAGTAGATATTCTGTAGAATTGTTTTAAAAGCGGAGTTTTGTTCGCTAAACTTTATTTCAGCTTGCGGTGCCGGTTCAAGAACCGTCTTATTTAGTGTTTAATTCCTTCTCTAATTTTCGAATATTACCATCAAGTAAATTCACATTCAGATCGTCATAGTGATCAATACGGTATTGTTTTAACTCGGTGACTCCATGAGCGTTTTGGCTTATAAGTCCTTCAATATGTTTCAATGCTCCTGCCTTAGCCATTTCCATGGCGTGTATTATATTAGTATATCCATAAAACATAGCTGCATCAACAGGTAGAGAATACCAGTTTAAAGGTGAAGCCTTAAGTGCATTTACAGGACTTTTGATGATCCATCTCTTTTTAAATGGTTTAAAGTCGTTATCTGAAACTTCTGTTACTGAGGTATCATTTTTAAAAACGCGGTAATATTTAAAGAAATTCTTCTTGTTTTTCATGATTTATGTTTCGTAAGCCTAAATATTACCTGAAGGAAATGGTAATTTTCTAAGTGGAAGAAAATTTGTGAAAAGGTGTAAGTTCTTAAAGGTAAGTTTTTTAATGCGCATTAATCTTTTAATTCCGTTTTATATGGAAATGCTTTATCCGGAGATTATAAGCATACTGGAATTAAAAGGTTTGATCTATAACAGGGGAGCTTTATGCACGCGGTATAAAATAATCCGGAAAATCAGGGATGTCGCTTTCCGATAATTCGTGATAACTCAGTTAAAGGCATTGATAAATTAGCTGTTCTTAAAAAAAACCAATTATACCTTGTTTTTTCTCCGTTTCCTTCTTTCTTCGCGCTGTAATCTTCTTTCTTCTTTGCTTTTTTCCGGCCCCTCCTGTTTAAAACTTTTAAATTTCATTTGCAGGTCCTTTTCTCTTTCTGGTGTCATACCGATATTTTCTTTTATACCCGTAAAAACACTTTTCCAGATCATACTATAGAAGGATATAGAATCAGGCCTATAATAACTGATTTTGCCGGTTCTTAGTGGTTCTCCTTTAGAAGGATTATCTTCTTTAAGTAAAAGATTATTAGCTACAAGAGAAAGAATTGTGCTTCGCTGCAGATTTTTATTCCGGTTTAGTTTCAGAATGCCAATATTCAAATCATCATAAACAATCCTCATTGTCCCATTCGCGTTTCTATAATCAGCTTTTACAGAAAATGTAACGGTATGGGCCTGGCCCGAACTTACCTCCAGCAGGGCCAATGGCCGGGTGATTTCATTAAAATACTTTGCTTGCATTTCATGTAGTTTGCCCGAATAATTATATTCCATTACCGGAGATGTAAGATTAAAATTCATGTTAAAATCCAGTCTTCCTTTACCATAAAGAAATGAAGTAAATTTCCCTTTTGCCCAGTTATTATTACGCAGCGATATAGAATCATTGGTAACATTAAAAATTTCACCGCTTAAGGCAGTGAATGAAATTTTGCCTTTTTTTCCAGTAAACGGATCGTGTTCTGAATAACTTAATGCTGATTTTTCGATTTTTATAGTGTCTATTGTCGATGTTAATCTCAACTGGCGCAATAATAGGTGTGGGAAGTTAGCTCCCAGATCCCCACTTGCTTTAGGAAGTTGTTTATTCATAAATACATCGAGGCTTGCATTTTTTAAATGTAAAGATGAGGCATGTAACTGTCTTCTGTCAGTTAAGGTTTTGTAATCAATCCCATTCAGCCAAACCTCATTCATCTTGACCACATATCTTGCTTTTTTATATCCCCATTTTAATGAGAAAGGAATTTCCGGGTAGTTCGGTATTACTTTCAAACCGTTGACCAGGGCATACTTTTTCAAGGTCGACATCTCCATTTTATCAAACATTATGGTATACATACCATCATTGCTGCTAAACTGATTATCGAAAATCTCAACTAAGATATTTTTGGTGTAATAAAACCTCGACTCATCACGATGGCTAAGTGAATCTATTAAAATGTCATTGACCGTAATTGATAGATTTTTAATGCCATTAATTTCCGGTTTTTTTAATCGTCTGTCGATGTATTTGAAATCAATCTCTTTAAATGAAACTCTTTCGATTTTAATGGAATGAAGGTATTTTGACAATCGTTGCCAGGCTGTGCGAGTATCAACTTTTGAGGAGTCTTTTTCGAGAGTTTTTTCATAATACACCCTGACGGACGGTCTTTCAACGGACAGGGAGCTGATAACGAGGTCTTTCTTTAAATAGATTTTCAGAGGATGTACATGTTTGATCTTTAAAACCTTAATTCTGATCTCATATAAATGGCTCGGATTTATTCTGTCACGTTTAAACTGTCCGTAGACCTTGTCATTGGCTTCAAACACGATATCTCTTATAATTACACTTCCTGTAAATGGATTAATCGAAAGCTTTGAAAATGAAATGGTATAGAGATTATTGGTGGAGGATTTTATGGTCTCTTTTAGGCGGGCAGCAACCAGGGGCTCTATCTGATAATAAATATAAACAGAAACGCTTAGTACAATAGTTAATATAACGATTAACAATACAGATATCCACTTTACTTTTTTTGATAATTTTTTTTTTTCTTCTTGTGTTATCGGCATTTCTGAGTTTCTTTTACCCGCTTATAAACTTACATTTTTTACATCAAATCCATAACTGACAACCTGTCATTATATAAAAATATAGTACTTTTGCATTCCAAAACAATAAAGATGTACAACCCGCTGATAGGTGATAAAGAACTTGCCAAGCACGATGAGGCAAGACAAGGAGAGGCTCTGGTACTTGAAACTGCTCCTTTAAAGCATGATGGCCGGAAGCTATATATAGAAAGTTATGGCTGTGCTATGAATTTTTCCGATAGCGAAATAGTAGCTTCTATCATGACTGACATGGGCTTTCAAACAACCTCAGAATATAGAGAAGCCGATGTCATTTTTATAAATACGTGTTCTATCCGCGAAAATGCTGAACAGAAAGTTCGTAACAGGCTACGGGAATTCGGAGCGGTGAAGAAACAGAATCGCGGACTGGTAGTAGGAGTATTGGGGTGTATGGCCGAACGCTTAAAAGCCAAGTTTTTAGAGGAAGAGAAATTGGTAGATGTGGTTGTTGGTCCAGATTCTTATCGTGATCTGCCAAATCTTATTGGTACGGTGGATGACGGAAATAAAGCTGTAAATGTTTTGCTTTCCCGCGAAGAAACGTATGCTGATATAAGTCCGGTTCGTTTAAACTCTAATGGAATTACAGCATTTGTTTCCATTATGCGTGGTTGCGATAATATGTGTTCTTTCTGCGTGGTTCCTTTTACAAGAGGCAGAGAACGCAGCCGTGATCCTCATTCAATCGTAAAAGAAACGGAAGATTTGTTTAATCAGGGCTACCGCGAAGTGACTTTACTGGGTCAGAATGTGGATTCGTACAAATGGTCTGATGAGGAAGGTTCTGAGCATGTGAACTTTGCAAAATTACTTGAACTCGTTGCCTCGGTAAGCCCCGAATTACGCGTGCGTTTTTCAACCTCTCATCCTAAAGATATTACCGACGAGGTGTTATATACTATTGGGAAATATGACAATATCTGTAACTACATTCACCTTCCTGTTCAATCCGGAAATTCAAGAGTGCTCGATTTAATGAATCGTACTTACGACCGCGAATGGTATATGGATCGCATAAATGCAATCAGGCGAATTATTCCCGAATGTGCTGTTTCCACAGATGTTATCACTGGATTCTGCTCAGAAACAGAGGAAGAACATCAGGAAACTATCAGCATGATGGATTTCGTACAATATGATTTCGCTTATATGTTTATGTATTCCGAAAGGCCCGGAACTTTAGCTGCAAAGCGATATAAGGATGATATTCCTGAGGATGTTAAACTTCGCCGGTTGCAGGAAGTTGTTGCAAAACAGCAGCAGCATTCGCACTCGCGGCTAAAATTGCAGTTGGGTAAAGTTCAAAAAGTATTGATTGAAGGCTTTTCGAAGAAATCAAAGCTCCATTATTGTGGACGCAACGATCACAATGCAATGGTTGTGTTTCCTTTAAATAATAATTACAAACCAGGCGAGTATGCATACGTTATTGCTGAAGAATGCACAACTGCTACTTTGCTTGGAAAAATAGTCGATTAAAAACGCGAAATTTTGCGAAATGCAGACTTTTTGGAGGGAAAGAAATTTAGTTAAGCCCAGGAATTGAAACAGAATTCAAAGAATGGTCCTTACTTGATAGCTGACTCCTGATTATTGCTTCTACTTACAGATGGATATACAAGATATAAAGAACCGCTTTGGCATAATAGGAAATTCACCCCTGCTTAACCGTGCAATTGATATTGCCCGACAGGTTGCTCCTACCGATATATCCGTATTGATTACGGGCGAAAGCGGCAGTGGTAAAGAGGTTTTTTCACACATAATTCACCAGCTAAGTGCACGTAAACATGGCCCTTTTATTGCCGTTAACTGCGGCGCAATACCTGAGGGTACTATCGATTCTGAACTGTTCGGACACGAGAAAGGCTCCTTTACAGGCGCTCATGAAGCGCGTAAGGGTTATTTCGAAGTAGTAAATGGCGGCACTATCTTCCTGGATGAAGTGGCCGAACTGCCTTTGGGAACCCAGTCACGTCTTCTGCGGGTATTAGAATCCGGGGAGTATCTTCGTGTCGGATCATCTAAAGTACAAAAAACTGATGTGCGAATTATAGCTGCCACGAATGTGAATGTGTTTGATGCCGTTCAGAATGGCAAGTTTCGTGAAGATCTTTATTACCGTTTAAATACAGTACCATTAAAAATCCCGGCTTTACGTGAGAGGAAAGAAGATATTCATCTTATTTTCCGAAAGTTTATAGCGGACTTCACCAATAAGTATCGTAGCCCCTCTGTTCAGTTAGATAATGATGCTCAGCAGATGCTGATAAATTATAGCTGGCCCGGGAACGTAAGGCAGTTAAAAAACGTAGCCGAACAAATTGCCGTGCTCGAAAAAGACCGGAACTTAACTGTACAAAGCTTACAGCAATATATCCCTCAGGAACATGGCAACCTTCCTATGCGGATTAATCAGGGTAAAAAAGAAGATTTGTCTGAGCGAGATATACTTTATAAGGTTTTGTTCGACATGAAACGCGATATGGTAGAATTGAAAAAACTGGTTGCAGAAATAATTCAGAACGGAGGCAATGCCAGTGCCGTGTCAGAAAATCCGCATCTTATTCATCAGCTTTACCGAGATATTGAATTGCCTTCAACCCAGGCAAATGCGCCGATTGTAACTATTCATCATCAGGAAAATGACAATAAAGGAAATTTTGACTACAGTCATCATACCGAGGAGGTTGAAGAGTCGTTATCATTGATAGAAAAAGAATCGGATCTTATTAAAAAAGCATTGAAAAAACATAAAGGAAAACGAAAACTTGCAGCGCAGGAATTAGGTATCTCCGAAAGAACACTTTACCGTAAGATTAAGGAATTAGACTTGAATTAAGAATGAAACGTATTTTTAAAAAAGCACATTTAGGTATCCTGCTGCTGGTATTCTTTTTTCAGGCTTGCTCGTATAAATTTAACGGAGCCTCGATTCCTCCTAATATGAAGACGGTTTCTGTAGACTTCTTTGAAAACACAGCGCCTTTAGTCGTGCCAACACTGAGCCAGGCTTTTACCGAAGAATTAAAGACACGTATAAGAACGCAAAGCAAATTAAATTTAATCCGCGAAAATGCAGACGGGCATTTCGAGGGCCGTATTACCGACTATAATTTCGCTAACGTTGCGGTTACGGCAGGTGAAAGAGCTAACCTTGTTAGGTTAACAATTACAGTGAGTGTTAAATATACCAGTGCTTTGGATCCTGAACAGAGTTTTGAGCAATCCTTTAGTCAATATGAACAATTTTCTCTTGATAATGGGTCTATCCAGGCTCAGGAGCCTAAAGTAATTCCAATTGTAACGAGAAGGCTAACAGAAGATATTTTCAACAAAGCTTTTGATAATTGGAAATGAGTTTATTAGTTTCATCTTTTTATTAAAAAGTGGCAGATTTAAGTTTCGTAAATACCAGAGAATTTTCAAGGTTAATATCTAACCCTTCCACTTTAACGGTCTTTGATATGGCTATGCTGGAGGATTTGGTAGAACTTTATCCTTTTTCATATCCCCTTCATGTATCGTATGCCTTTACTCTTAAAAAGTATAAGCCCGAAAAGTTTGGAGATTATCTTTCTAAAGCGGCTGCATACATTCCCGATAGGCTACAGCTCTATAAAATCATAAATAATATTGCTGAATTAGAAAATACTCATTCAGAGAAATCCTCTGAGCCCTTTCTGGACAGCTCACTGCAGGAGGTGGTTGAAAAGGCTGCATTGGAGTTGGAGAATTCTGCCTCAGAGTTAGTTGCATCTTCTGCCGGTGTGGATGAAAATGCACAAATAGAAAATAAATCCGAAGAGGTGGGAATGGTCGCAGATCCTGAATTATCGGAAGGCGTACCAGTAAGTGCAGGAATTGCTGAAGATGAGTTTATTCAAATGAATAATATTCAGGATATTCCTTTCGAAGAACATGCCGAATTTATAGCTGACTCAGGAGAGGTACATGAAGAGAGTGATTTCGAACAAGTAATAGAGATTTCAGGATTAGACAATTCCGCTGAATCAAATGAAACTGTTTCAGAATCTGATTTTTCAGAACCTGTTTCTGTAGGCGAAGTTTTAGAGCAGGGGCAAGCCGGGGAGGTATTCTTCGAAGGCCCGGATCTGACGGAATCCTTAGATACTCAAATGATTGTAAATAAAGTCTCCGAGGAAAAGAATGAGGATGCAGAAAAAGCTGTAAGTTATTTTAAAGTTAACCCGGATACTTTCGACAATACTATTGAAACAGTAATACCCTTTTCAGAATATCCGGAAGATAATATAGTTATCCAGGAGGTCTCTGTCAATCCTGGGATAAATGAGCTTGCTGAGCATGCTCCTGCACAGAATGAAATAATCGGCAATATTGCCTCAACAGATTATTTCGTATTTGATAAGTCTGTTATTGATCCTCTGCTAAAAGAGGATAGTGTTGAGTCGTTGGCTGAAGAGACAGCAATTGCGGATCCTGTACAGCACAACACAGTTTCGATGTATGATGACGATAAAATGCCTCTTTCATTTTTGTGGTGGTTAAATAAGACCCGGAAAGAGCATGCAGATACCTATCAGCCATATGCTCCAAAACTGCCTGTAAGTCCGGAAATTATTAAAAAACATGTTTCAGGGCAGCTTGATCATCAGATCATCGAAAATATTTTCCATTTTCAACCGGAGATAAATGTTCTCCAAAACGAAAGCAGGGTAGCGAATTTTGTTCATAAGCGCCATGAAGATTCTATAATTGAAAAATTCATTACCGAAGATCCTCAAATTCGGCCGCCCAAGGCAGAACGACTGGATACAGAAAATAAGGCAAGGAAAAGTTCGGAGGATAATCTAGACCTGGTTTCGGAAACCCTGGCAAAGATTTACACCGATCAGATGCTTTATCATAAAGCCATTGATACTTACCAAAAATTAAGTTTGAAATTCCCGGAAAAAAGCGCTTACTTTGCCGGTCAAATTCGGGAAATAGAAAAGAAATTTAATTAATATATTTATCATGTTCATTACACTGGTTATTCTGGCAATCATTATCTGTATACTATTGGCACTCATTATTTTAATCCAGAATCCAAAGGGCGGTGGCCTTACATCTGGCTTCGCTGGTTCAAATAATGTTATGGGAGTACAACGCACCGGAGATTTTCTTGAAAAAGGAACCTGGGTGTTAATTATTTCACTAATGGTAATTGTATTACTTATTAATGTTGTTCCTCAGAGCGGAGTATCGGGATCTTCAACAGAAGATATTCAAAACCAGGTAACAAAGCCGGCTGGAACTTCCCCGCTTGTTCCGCAGGCACTTCCGGGCGCAGATTCAACAAAGAAATAGTATTGCTTAATTGCATAGTGAAGGCTTCCTTAATGGAAGCTTTTTTTTTGTGCTGACATTTCACTGACAGCATGACATTGAGCAGGTTAAATAGCTATTCGGATTTTTTGATATATGTAATTTTGACAAGTTAACCGCCAAAAATCCCTGAAATATTTCTTTGGCACAAAAAGTGTCAAACAGGGTACAGAACAAAATATATCAAAACTATGGCATTAAATATTAAACCAATCGCTGGCACTGCCAACAGGGTAATAGTAGAGGCAGCTGCTGCAGAAGAAAAAACGGCTTCAGGTATCTATATTCCAGATACTGCAAAAGAAAAACCTCAAAAAGGAACGGTAATCTCTGTGTCGCCAGAAGATGGTGAAGGTAAAAAACCTACTGTACAGGCAGGCGATACTGTTTTATATGGCAAATATGCCGGTACTGAAATTACTCACGAAGGAAAAGAATACCTTATTATGCGTGAGTCTGATATTTACGCGGTTCTTTAGAAATGAAAGAAGGATTGAATTTTGAAGGATTGAGTATTTTCCAGCCACTCATCTGTTATTCATTAATTCTATCATTCATTAATCTACATTCAATCATTAAAAAAAATTAAAAATGGCAAAATTAGTAAAATACAATGTTGATGCTCGCGACTCCCTGAAAAGAGGTGTCGATATTTTAGCAAACGCAGTTAAGGTAACTCTTGGTCCTAAAGGACGTAATGTAATTATCGATAAGAAATTCGGTTCTCCATCTATCACTAAAGATGGTGTTACGGTAGCAAAAGAGATAGAATTGAAAGATCCTATCGAAAACATGGGTGCACAAATGCTGAAAGAAGTGGCTTCAAAAACTGCTGATATAGCAGGTGATGGTACTACTACTGCCACTGTTTTAGCTCAGGCTATCGTAACTGCGGGTATTAAAAACGTTGCTGCCGGTGCAAATCCAATGGATTTGAAACGTGGTATTGATAAAGCCGTTTCTGCAGTTGTTGCTAATTTGAAACAACAGTCTCAAACTGTTGGTGAAGACAATAACAAAATCAAACAGGTTGCTTCTATTTCTGCAAATAACGACGAGATTATCGGTTCGTTAATTGCTGAAGCAATGGGAAAAGTTGGTAAAGACGGTGTGATCACTGTTGAAGAGGCTAAAGGAACCGAAACTGAAGTTAAAACTGTTGAAGGTATGCAGTTTGACCGTGGATACCTTTCTCCATACTTCGTAACCAACGCTGATAAAATGGAAGTGGAACTTGAAAACCCTTACATTTTAATCTACGACAAAAAGATCAGCAGCATGAAAGAATTGCTTCCTGTTCTTGAGAAACAAGTGCAAACTGGTAAGCCTTTAGTAATCATTGCTGAAGATTTAGACGGAGAGGCTTTAGCTACATTGGTAGTTAATAAAATCCGTGGTTCACTGAAAGTGGCTGCTGTTAAAGCTCCTGGTTTTGGCGACCGTCGTAAGGCAATGTTAGAAGATATCGCTATCCTGACAGGTGGTACTGTGATTTCTGAAGAAAGAGGTTACAAATTAGAAAATGCTGACCTTTCTTATTTAGGACAAGCTGAAAAAATCGTTATCGATAAAGATAACACTACTGTAATCAACGGTGCCGGTAACTCTGAAGATATCAAAGCTCGTGTTAATCAGATCAAATCTCAGGTAGAATCTACTACATCTGATTATGACCGTGAGAAATTACAAGAGCGTCTAGCTAAATTATCAGGCGGTGTTGCTGTACTTTATGTTGGTGCTGCTACAGAAGTTGAGATGAAAGAGAAAAAAGACCGTGTTGATGATGCATTACATGCAACTCGTGCAGCTGTTGAAGAAGGTATCGTTGCCGGTGGTGGTGTTGCTTTCATCCGTGCTGTTGAAGCTTTGGCTGACCTTAAAGGTGCTAACGAAGACGAAAATACTGGTATCCAGATCATTCGTCGCGCTATAGAAGAGCCTCTTCGTCAGATTTGCGAAAACGCAGGTATCGAAGGTTCTATCGTAGTTCAAAAAGTTAAAGAAGGAAGTGCTGATTTTGGTTATAATGCGCGTACTGATGTTTATGAGAACTTAATCGGAGCAGGTGTTATCGATCCAACTAAAGTTTCTCGTGTGGCGTTAGAAAACGCAGCATCAATTGCAGCGATGTTGTTAACTACAGAGTGTGTATTAGCTGATGAGCCTGAAGAAGATAAAGGCGGTCACGGTGGTATGCCTCCAATGGGTGGCGGCATGGGTGGAATGATGTAATAACTGAATTTCACAGAATATAGAAACGCCCCGGAGCTATTCGCTCTCGGGGCGTTTGTCTTATCAGGATTATTGAATTTTTCGGATTCGAAGAAATCTTTACAAGCTAATATTCAATTCAAATAATATCTACAAAATGGATTCCGAAGATCCTCGGCGGATAAAAATTCCTCAAAGAACTATAAAGCCTCAAACACCAGTCCGCTTAATTTTTTACATTTGTCAGTCAAAAAAATCTGATAATTCTCCAATTCTCTAAATTCTGATCCGGACACATGAACTGGGATACATTTTACGATAAAGCTTACGATTTTATAATTTTTAACGGACCAAAGGTATTAACCGCTATAATCATATTCTTTATAGGGATGTGGTTTATCAAGCTTATGCGTAAATGGCTGGTATCTGCCATGCAAAAACGCGATCTCGATCCTTCGCTGCAGCCCTTCTTACAAAGTATAATCATAATATCTCTGCAGGTATTTTTAATAATAGGCATAATGCAGGTGGTGGGCATTGAGCTTACTATTTTCACAACTGTAATTGGGGCCTTTAGTGTTGCAGCGGGCTTAGCTCTCTCGGGTACTTTACAGAATTTTGCCAGCGGTGTGCTTATTCTGATACTGAAGCCGTTCCGGGTTGGTGATAATATTATTGCGCAGGGACAGGAGGGTATAGTCAATTCCATCCAGGTTTTTTATACGGTTGTTACTACCTTCGATAATAAAACCGTGATTATTCCGAATAGCAAACTCTCAAATGAAATTATTATCAATACAAGCAGAGAAGGAAAGCGCAGGTTAGATGTTGAGTTAAAACTAAATTATAAAGTTGATTTTAATTCAGTAAAACCCATAATAGAGCAAACGATTAAGGCATCTCATAATATTCTAAAAAGTCCCGAATCCCGAATTGGAATTTCATTACTTGAACCAGATGGTTACAAGATTTCTGTAAATATTTGGGTTAACCCGCATGGATTTACTGATGCCAGGTTAAATTTTCAGGAAAAATTAATTGATGACTTGAAGAGTGCCGGAATATTGCTGCCGGGTATGTAAATAGTTATGGAACTGGCCTATCTCATTAATCCAGTTCCATTTCAAATAAACGAGCAATGTGAGCTTTTAATTTCCACTTCACTTCTTCCATGTTAAGTTTATGGCCAATCTCCCGTTCCATTGAGGTAACGTCTTTATCATCTATTCCGCAGGGAACAATATTTTTAAAATACTTAAGATCGGTATTCACATTAAATGCGAAGCCATGCATTGTAACCCATCGACTGCATCGTACTCCCATAGCACAAATTTTCCTTGCCTTACTATTATCAGCATCCAGCCAAACTCCGGTATAGCCGGGATATCTCCCTGCCTTGATACCATATTCAGCAAGTGTTAAAATAATAGCTTCTTCTAAGGTTCTTAAATACAGATGAATATCTGTAAAGAAATTATCCAGATCCAGGATCGGATAGCCTACTAACTGACCAGGTCCATGGTAAGTTATATCGCCGCCCCTGTTAATTTTGTAATAGGTAGCTTTTTTTTTCTTTAATCCTTTTTCATCCAGTAATAGATTCTCGGTTTTGCCACTTTTGCCAATAGTGTAAACATGAGGATGTTCAACAAAAATCAGGTAATTGGAAGTAGGGATTATGCTGTCGTTAGTTCGGTTATCGATTTTAAGCTGTACGATGCTGGAAAAAAGTTCTTCCTGTCGGTCCCAGGCCTCCTGGTAATCAAGCAATCCCCAATCCTGAAAAAATACTTTTTTAATTTTCATTTGCTTGCGTTTTGATGATGAGTCGAACTGGAATTACCCATTTCAATGCCTCCGGCGACATACCCAAGCATGTAGTTTTCGAAACGCTCAAAATAAACATCAAATTTTTTGAGCGAATGATCAGTTTCTAAAAAGCCCTGAAAGTTGCCAGCTTTAGAATATGGAAAGGTTTGCAGTCGTATATCATCTTTAAAAGACACATTCCGTTTACCCTGAAGCTTATAAATGGCTTCTTTGGCGCACCAACAGATATACAGATGTTCAATTTTGTGTAGGGGGTCCATAAAAGCTATTTCTTCTTTAACCAGAAATTTATGTGCCACCCGTTCGATTTTATCCTTTATCATTTCTATATCGATACCAACAGCTTTGTCTTTGCTGATCATGACCGCGGCATAGTCAAACGAATGGCTAAAGGATATATGAAATGATGAATCGGGAAGGTAAGGTTTGCCATGTTCGTCGACCTGGCAATCTATATAATTTTCAGTCTTCAGTAATTGTCGTAACAGAACGCGGGTGCTTAACCAATGAAGATTCCGTTTTCCATTGTTAAGGCCATCTAAAACTTTTTCTTCATGATCTCGTAATTGCAGCTGCGCATATAATTCTTCTGCAGATTCTTCTATCTTCCAGATAGCAAATTCTGTGCTGTCATCCAGTTTTTTATGGTAAGCAAGGGCCATGCTTTTATATTCAATTTAAATACAACTCCTGATTCGAAGTGTTTGCTCGACACTTTTCAGAATCTGAAATAGCTCGTAAAATTATCTTAAAATAATCATACTTTAGGCCAAACCTTCCGTAATTATGATTATCTCAGATAAACGCATTCTAGAAGAAATAGAAAAAGGTACAATTATCATAGAACCTTTCAAAAGAGACTGCCTTGGCACTAATTCTTACGATGTGCATTTAGGCAAATACCTGGCCACATACAGAAACCGGGTGCTCGATGCGAAAGTTCATAATGAAATAGATCATTTTGAAATTCCCAAAGATGGCTTTGTTTTGCAACCGAATACCTTATACCTGGGTGTTACTGTAGAATATACAGAAACCCATAATCATGTGCCTTTTCTTGAAGGAAAATCCAGCACAGGTCGTTTAGGGATTGATATACATGCCACTGCCGGTAAGGGTGATGTTGGCTTTTGTAATACCTGGACCCTGGAGATTTCTTCGACCCAGCCTGTACGCATTTATGCAGGTATGCCTATCGGTCAATTGATTTATTTTGAAGTGGGAGGAGAGATAGAGACCTTCTACAACTCGAAAGGGAATGCTAAATACAACCGAAAAACAACCAAACCGGTTGAAAGTATGATGTGGAAGAATTCTTTTTAGAATATTACGTTATAGACATAGGTTTAAAGCCTCATTTTTAGTAAATTGAGGTTTAAAATCGGCCTGTAATCATTCATTTTAAAGGCATGAGTTAGATCAGATTCCAATGAAAACGCGGTATATAGTTTTTTTGTCAGTTCTGCTTTGTTCAGTTCTGAGTTTCGGATTTGCAACAGATGAAGATCCTATAAAAGAGTTGCTTTTAAAACTCGACCGCTACCGGGATAACTACACTTCGGAAAAAGTTCATATTCATACTGATAAGCCTTATTATAGCATTGGTGATACTATATGGTTTAAATCGTATGTGGTGAATGCGGAGAAAAATCAACTATCAGGCCTCAGCAAGATTCTGTACGTGGATCTCATCAATGAAAAAGATTCCATAAAAAAGACCTTACGACTTCCCCTTATTTCCGGTTTAGCCTGGGGTGATTTTACTTTGTCTGATTCCCTTAGCGAGGGCAATTACCGCATCAGAGCTTATACCAATTGGATGCGGAACTTTGATGAAGCATATTTCTTTGATAAGTCTATAAAAATTGGAAATTCATTTTCCAGTCAGGTTATAAGCGACGTTAAATATAGTTTTTCTAAAACAGGTATTCGGGAGCATGTGGATGCCAGCATCACGTACTCAAAATTAGATGGCAAGCCACTCGCCGGGAAAGAAGTAAACTACGATATTCTACTTGACCACCGGAATATTCTAAAGGGGAAGGGTGTTACCGATAATAACGGGAATCTTTTAATTAAATTTACGAATAGTCAACCCTTTATTCTGAAGGCAGGAAAGATAAATACCTCTATTAAAATTGATTCACAAACAATTGTTAGAAAGATCTTCCCTGTAAAAGCAACTTCTGCAAATGTTGATGTACAGTTTTTCCCTGAAAGCGGGAATCTGGTTAATAATATAAAGTCGCGGGTGGCATTTAAAGCCCTTGCAGCAGATGGGGTAAGCAGAAATATTTCAGGTTATATTCAGGATGAAAATGCTGTGAGAATTACAGAATTCAGTTCCGCTTATGCGGGCATGGGCAGTTTTTTGTTTACTCCGCTAAAGGATAAAAAGTATTCGGCTATCGTAAAATTTGATGACGGCTCTGAAAAAAAACTGGATTTGCCACGAGCATTTGACTCGGGTTATGTATTATCTGTAAACGGTGCCGACAGTGAAACCTTAGTTATTAAAGTGACCGCAGCTGTGGCTGAATCTTCTGATAAAGAAATTATCCTTGTGGGCCAGTCAAACGGGACTGTACATTTTATTTCAAAAAATAAACTGGAAAGGAATGTTTTATCGGCTTCTCTTTCCAGGAAACGCTTTCCTCAGGGAATAATCCAGTTTACTTTATTCGACGCCTCTTATCAACCCTTAGCAGAAAGACTTGTTTTTGTACGTCATCCTTCCCCTCTTACATTGCATCTAAAATCCGATAAGGAAACATACGGCACACGGGAAAAAGTTAACCTGAGTTTTAGTGCTGCAGACTCATCAAAGAAGTCCGTTCAAGGTGTATTTTCGATGGCTGTTACCAATGAATCTTTAATGCCATTTGATGATGTCAGGGAAAATACAATCCTTTCAAATCTTCTCCTGAGTTCAGAATTAAAAGGATACATAGAAACTCCCAATTATTATTTTAGTGACGTTACGCCCCAAAAAGATGAAGCTCTGGATAATCTGATGCTCACACATGGGTGGCGAAAGTTCGACTGGAAAAAAATTGCTGCCGGAATATATCCGGTTTTGACATTTAAGCCGGAACAAAATATAAGCTTAAGCGGAAAAGTACTGAATACGAATGGCACATCTGTTATTGGAGGGAAAGTTACATTGCTTACTTCGCGAGGGACCGGATTGCTTCTTGATACTATAACAGATGGCGGAGGCCGGTTCAATTTTGAAAATCTGACATTCAATGATAGTACGACCTTTATTGTGCAGGCGCGCAATGAAAGGGATAAGAAAAATGTAGAAATAGTTCTTGACAGGGTGCCGCAACAAATGGTAACAAAAAATATAAATTCTGCCAGTACAGAAATAAATGTGAATCAATCGCTTTTAACATATCTTCAAACCCGTAGCGAGCAATTTGCTGAAATGAGAAAGTATGGATTGTTACGGCGAAGTATTATGCTTGCGGAGGTTAAAGTGACTGAGGCAAAGCCTAAAGTAAAACAGTCAAGTAATCTTAATGGTGCGGGTAATGCCGATGCAGTTATTGTTGCGGCAGATCTGGTAAACTGTCAGAATCTGGCATTTTGCCTTCAGGGTAGAGTTGCAGGGCTGGTTATCCAAAACGGGGTGGCTTATTTAACCAGAAACATGTTTAGTTCTTTTTCTGGTGCGGTGCCGATGCAATTAATTGTTGATGGAATGTATGTGGAGCCTTCCTATCTTTCGGTTATTAGTCCTAATGACGTTGAAACTATTGAAATACTAAAAAATATAGGAAATACTGCTATCTATGGGATGCGTGGTGGTGGAGGGGTAATGATTATTACGACTAAAAGGGGAGAACGCAATATGTCGCCGAGAAGTTTTGCACCCGGTATTGCTGCGTACACCCCGCAGGGTTATTATATTGGCAGGCAATTTTATTCTCCGGTGTACGCCGCTCCTAAATCTAATACTTATATACCCGATTTCAGATCCACGATTTTTTGGGTGCCAAATATTTTAACAGATTCTGAAGGTAAAGCTTCAGTAGAGTTTTTCACAGCAGATAAACCGGGAACTTATAAAGCTGTTGTTGAGGGTTTAGACCTTAAGGGATCTTTGGTTAGGCAAGTATATCGGTTTAATGTCAAATGAACACCATTAAAATAAACGTAATGGAAAAAATCGCTCTTATAACACTTGACAGAGGGAGATCTAACGCCATAGACGCCGAAATGGTAATGGAGTTAAAAGATATTATTCAGAATATTGGAAATGATGACAATATTTCTGGTGTCATATTAACAGGAAAAGACGAATACTTTACTGCTGGCCTGGATTTACTCGATCTTTTCGATTACTCAGAAGATCAGATAAAAACTTTTTGGGAACAATATTTCGGGCTTATCTATGCTTTAACGTCTTTTAAAAAACCACTGATTTCCGCAATCAATGGACATGCGCCGGCCGCCGGTACAATTTTTTGCCTTTGCAGCGACTACAGGATAATGGTCCAGGGTAATTATTCAATTGGGCTAAATGAAATCGCTTTAGGAATCATTGTTCCGGACAGTTTTTTCCAGTTATATGCGTCGTGTATCGGAAGACAAAAAGCAGGCAAATATCTGCTTGAAGCTAAATTAGTGAATCCCGAAGAGGCATTGAGTATTGGCTTGATTGATGAGATGGTGAGTTCCGAAATTTTAATGAACACCGCTGTTCGGCAGATGCAGAAATATCTTCAGTTTAATAAGGTTGTATGGCAGGAGAGCAAATTTAACATACGAAGGAACCTGGCTTTTGCCGTTCAGCCTCATCAGCCCGATATTATAAAAAAAATACTGGACGAATGGTGGGCGCCTTACAACAGGTCAATTTTACAAACAATTATAAAGAACTTTAAAAAGTCTTAAATTTGTAAATCACATCCTGTATTAAAAAAACTTTGGAGATGAATATTCGTAGTGCCGGAACAGAAACAGAAGTCGAAACTTTTACTCTCGAAGAAATTTTAACAAGTATCCGACCTAATCATCGTTTGATTTTATGGAATGATGATATAAATACATTTGAGCACGTAATTTATTGCCTGGTAAAGTATCTTGACTATAATAGTAATCAGGCTGAGAATATCGCATGGACCATTCATAACGATGGCAAATGTGCTGTTTTGGAGGGTTCTTTTACCGAGCTCGAGGTTTATCGTAAAATACTTCAGCAGGAAGGTTTAACGGTTAGTATCGATTAAATTTCTTATTCTGTTTTTCATCTCCTTTTATCGTAATAAAGTAGTTACTGCCATAAATTTCATGGATAATGGCTTTTCTTTGCACGCTGTTTGTTACCCTTTAAAGCAAAACACTACAAATGAGGCTCCTGCAATTTATTCTCGCTTTTTCTTTTCTATATGTCAATGCTGTTTCGGCACAAATAGCTGAGGGAAGAATCAGTGGTACAATTATAGATGCCGGCACAAAGAAAACAATAGATTTTGCAACTATCGCCCTGCTTAATTCATCACGGCAAACTATCAAATCGGCTCAAAGTGATGCAGATGGCAAGTTTAGCATGAGCTCTCTGCCTTTTGCTAATTATTCCTTGAAAATCAGTTTTATTGGTTATCAGCCATTCTCAAAAGATTCGATTGCTATAAGCCCTCAGAATTCTCAAATAGATCTTGGCACTATTTCACTAATACCAAATAAAGCCAATGTACTGAAAGAGGTTACTGTTGAGGCACAGCGAAATGCAATGACTTTAGGTGTAGACCGCAAGGTATTTAACGTAGAACAAAGTTTGGTGAGCGAAGGAGGCTCAGCCACTGATTTGCTGGCAAATGTTCCTACTGTTTCAGTTGATATTGACGGAAATGTGAATCTTCGGGGTTCCGGAAATGTTCGTGTACTAATAGACGGTAAACCTTCAGCGATCGGTGGCGGTGATATTTCTACGGTTTTACAGTCTTTACCCGCCAGTTCAATAGAAAGCATAGAGCTTATTACTAACCCTTCTGCTAAGTACGATGCCGAGGGCCAAACCGGAATAATCAATATTGTTCTAAAAAAGAATAAAAAAATAGGTATAAATGGTGCGGTTGCGCTGTCGGCTGGAACCCAGGAAAACTATAATGCTAATGCCAATTTAAGCTATCGCGATGGAAATGTGAATTTATATGGGAACTATAGCTTCCGATATGGCACCCGAATGGGCGGGGGCTTTAATAACACTTCTTTTGTTAATAATGGACAAACCTTTAATACTTCCCGCGGTGAGCGCAATAATATTGGAAATAACGCTAAAATAGGGTTTGACTACTATCTGAATTCAAAAACTACAATAGGAGCTTCTGCGAACATGAATCTTCGAAACAGTGAGAATAGCGAAGACATTAATTACGTCTATCAGAATTATTTTAATGCCGCCACTAACGGTACCAGTTTTAGAAAGTCGGAAGAAGAGGGCAAAGACAAGGGGTATGATTTAACTCTGGATTTTAGCCGGAAATTTAAAAAACAAGGTGAGGAGCTAATTGCGAATTTTAGTTTTGGGCAAAGCTCTGAAGATGAAGGTTCAAATTTCAATCAGAATTTCTTTTATCCCCAAAGGATCAATACGGATTCTTTAGACAGAAGGGTTAATATTAATACTGAGTCAAGAACAAATTACAATTTGCAGGCAGATTATACACTTCCATTCACAGAAAAGCAAAAGCTTGAAGCTGGTTATAGAACAACGATCCGCATGGGTGATGATGGTCAGGGTTCAGAGAAGTACAATCAGGCTATGGGGCTTTTTGAAAAGGATTATGCATTAACTAATGATTTTTCTTCTGAAGATATTGTGCATGCCCTATATGCAAATTACCAAAACCAGATCACTGAAGGATTTGGCTTTCAGGCTGGGCTGAGGGCAGAGCAGGCTTATCTGAATACAGAATATACCGGAATTGATGGAGATACTTTTTTGCCAACAAGTGCAAAAGGGAACCTGGATTATTTTAGAGTTTACCCGAGTGTTTTCTTAACTCAAAAGTTTAAAGGAGAGAATCAACTGCAACTAAGTTATACACGCAGGGTTAATCGTCCGAGAGGCTGGCAGGTAAATCCATTTCTGGATGTTACCGATCCCAACAATCTAAGGATGGGTAACCCGAATTTAAGACCGGAAGATATTCATTCTGTTGAATTCAGTTACATGAAATTCTGGAAGGCTTTTACATTAACTTCGACCGTATTTGCCCGCCAGGTAAATGATGTAGTGCAGAATTACCGTACGGTATTAAGCGGTGATACAACTTTAAGCCAGTTTATCAATATTAGTAAAACACAGGCGTCCGGGTTAGAGCTGATAAGCCGGGCAGATATTGCTAAAGGGTTCAATATCACAGCGAATGTAAATGTGTTTTATAATAAGTTTTTTGGTAACGCTCAGTATGGTTTAAAGTCTAACGACGGCTACAACTGGAACTCAAACTTAACATCAAGTTTTCAGCTTCCAATGAATTTATCCGGACAGATAAATATGAACTATATGGCTCCCAGGATAACTGCTCAGGGGAGAGGCCGAGAAATGTTTGGTATGGATGCCGCTTTACGATTAGACATTATGAAGAAAAAGGGAAGTCTATCGTTTAATATGCGTGATGTTTTTAATAGTCGGAAATGGGGTATGATTACAGAAACAGATGCCTTTATTTCTGAGTTTCAGCGTCGCATGCAGGGACGCCAGGCAACTCTAACCTTCAGCTATCGTTTTGGCCAGTCTGATTTGCCACACAGAAATAAGCGTAATGACAGAGAATCCGAAGCTCCGTCAATGGAAGAGCCTCAGTTTTAGACCAATCATGTTTCGGGATTGTATGTAAGTTTGTCTTAAGGTTGCCCTGAATTTTATAGTATTATCATAGTATTAAGCTATATATTCCAAATCGAAGAATTGATAGAATATATAAGAATAAAATTCAATATTCGCTCGAATATTCTTTACTTGCAGGGGCACTTTAGAAACTAACAATACAACCTAAATATATGGCTAATAAAAATCCGTACCTCTTTCCCTTTATTCTGGTCACCTCATTGTTTTTTTTATGGGGTTTTGCACATAATCTTGATCCAATTTTAATACCTCATTTAAAGAAATCCTTTACCCTGACAACTCTTCAGGCAACCCTTGTAGATTCTGCCGTTTTCATTGCTTATTTTGTAATGGCGATCCCTGCGGGTATGATTATGAAGAAATATGGGTATAAAAGTGGAATAATTGCAGGCCTACTCCTTTTTGCTTTGGGGTCCTTTTTATTTATTCCGGCAGCCGATAATCAGTCGTATAATTTCTTTTTGATCGCATTATTTATTATTGCCTGTGGACTAACTATTCTTGAAACTGCTGCAAATCCCTATGCCTCTGCTTTAGGAGATCCACAAACTTCGACCTTCCGCCTTAATTTAGCTCAATCTTTTAATGGATTGGCTGCAACCTTAGCTCCCTTTATCGGAGCCAGAATAATTTTAACAAAAGGAGCCACGGACGCGGAGTTGAACGCGATGACCGAAAGTGCCAGAAAAATTGCTTTAGCAGCTGAGGCGTCATCAGTAAAAGGTCCATACCTCATTCTGGGGATAGTTTTAGTTGTAATTGCAGTGATCTTTGCTTTTACAAAACTTCCTGTTATTCAAAACTCTGATGAACATGGTGAGAGCGAAAGCATCTTTCATGCTTTAAAACACAAACATTTATCATGGAGTGTAGCTGCGCAGTTCTTCTATGTAGGTGCGCAGGTGTCAGTATTCAGTCTTTTTATTTTATACGCGACTAAGTCAGCCGGTATTACCGAAATGGCCGCCGCAGCATATTTGAGTGTTTGCGGAGCAGCTTTTCTGGCAGGCAGGTTTATTGGTACCGGACTAATGAAATTCTTCAGACCTGAAAGATTACTGGCCATTTATGCATCTATAAACGTATTGTTATGTATTGTTGCTATCTACGGGCATGGAATGATAACTGTATATACTGTTATTGCCATTTGCTTTTTCATGTCAATTATGTTCCCTACTATATTTGCTTTAGGTATTAAAAGTTTAGGTGGAGATACGGAATTTGGAAGCAGTTTAATTATTATGTCTATTGTTGGAGGCGCTTTGCTGCCGCCACTGTTTGGTATTATCAGCGATTCAACAAATGACATTCAAAATGGTTATATAGTTCCCTTAGTTTGTTTTATTGTGATCACGATATTTGGCCTGAGAGGATATAAAGTAGTTAAACCCAAAATATAGTTTTTGAATAATGTTCAGTTTAAAAAATAAACATGCTGTAATTACAGGCGGTGGCAGTGGAATAGGGAAAGCAATTGCATTGCTTTTTGCACGTCAGGGTGCTGTCGTTCATATTATTGAATTAAGTTCCGACAATGCCCAACAGGCTGTAACAGAAATTAAAGCAGCGGAAGGCGAAGCCTTCGCTTATAGTGCAGATGTAAGCAGGCAGGATCAGATTTTATCTGTTTTCAAGGAGATTGGCAAGGTCGATATCCTGGTAAATAATGCTGGTATTGCCCACGTCGGAAGAGTAGAAAGTACTTCGGAGGATGATTTTGAAAGAGTGTATAATGTAAATGTTAAAGGAGCATATAATTGTCTTTATGCAGCTGTCCCGTTAATGAAGGCCCAGGGGGGAGGTGCAATTGTGAATATGGCATCCATCGCTTCTTCTGTAGGTATCGCCGACCGGTTTGCATATTCGATGAGTAAAGGGGCTATACACGCTATGAGCATGTCTGTAGCCCGTGATTATATAAATGATAAAATTCGAAGTAATTCCATCTCCCCGGCAAGGGTACATACCCCTTTTGTTGATGGGTTTATTGCTAAGAATTATCCTGGTAAGGAAGATGAGATTTTTGAAAAATTATCGAAAAGCCAGCCTATCGGCCGAATGGGTAAACCAGAAGAAGTTGCGGCACTGGCTCTTTATCTGTGCTCGGATGAGGCTGGGTTTGTGACTGGTTGTGATTATCCGCTTGACGGAGGATTTATTAAACTTAATAATTAGGAAGAGATATATTTATGAAACTTTTTAGATTCGGAGAACTAAATAAAGAAAAGCCAGGGTTGATAATCGATGGTGTGTATTACGATTTATCTGCATTTGGCGAAGACTTTAATGAAGCATTTTTTGAAAGTGACGGTCTTTCAAGGCTTGAAAATTACCTGGAAATGAACCAGGGAAAACTTCAGGAAATACCTTCAGGCAGCCGTATCGGATCACCGGTAGCCCGCCCTTCTAAAATTGTTTGTATTGGTTTAAACTATGCAGATCATGCCCTGGAGACAGGAGCTCCGATCCCTCCTGAGCCGGTACTTTTTATGAAATCAACAACGGCTTTAGTTGGTCCTTTTGATAATATAGTTATTCCTAAAAACTCAGTTAAAACTGATTGGGAGGTTGAGCTCGCTTTTGTAATTGGTAAGAAAGCAAGTTATGTAGAAGAGTCTGAGGCAATGGATTATGTTGCGGGTTATTGCTTGCATAATGATGTTTCTGAGCGGGCTTTCCAGCTTGAGCGAAATGGAACATGGGATAAAGGAAAAGGTTGCGACACGTTTGCACCAATTGGTCCGTTTATGGCCACTAAGGATGAAATAGCTGATCCGGATAATCTTCGTCTTTGGCTGAATGTAAATGGCGAGAAAATGCAGGATGGAAATACTAAAACCTTTATTTTTAAAATTCCGTTCCTGGTTTCTTATCTAAGCCAGTTTATGACATTACTTCCGGGGGATATTATTTCAACAGGGACTCCTGCAGGTGTTGGTTTAGGTTTTAAACCCCCGGTATACCTAAAACCCGGAGATATAGTTGAACTTGGAATTGACGGATTAGGAACTTCGACCCAAAAGGTTGTTGCCTATGAAAAATCATAGATCATTATTTAAAATGTCATGTCTGTAAAAGCTTCGTAGCCATTAATAGGCAATATTCTGATGAAAAAAATTGATTCACATCAACACTTCTGGCGCTTTGACCCTGTAAGGGATTCCTGGATAAATGATGATATGAAGGTTATCCGAAAGGATTTCCTGCCGGAAGATCTGGCTCCCATTCTAAAAGAAAATAATATCGATGGGTGTGTGGCTGTTCAGGCAGATCAATCGGAAGAACAAAATGCTTTCTTGCTCGAACTTGCGGCGGCTAATTCTTTTATAAAAGGAGTTGTTGGATGGGTTGATTTACGTGCTGAAAATATTAAGGAAAGTCTCACATTTTATAAGGGATACGAAAAGATGAAAGGCTTTCGTCATGTTCTTCAGGGAGAAGAAGACAGAGCTTTAATGCTCAAACCTGAATTTAAAAGAGGTATTTCCTTATTGGCTGACTATGGATATACGTATGATATTCTTATATATCCAGACCAGTTAAAATATACCGAAGAGTTTGTTAAAGCTTTTCCGGATCAGCAATTTGTAATAGACCATATTGCCAAGCCAAACATAAAAGATAAAAAGCTTGATGAATGGAAAAAAGACATCAAAGCGGTTTCTCAGCATCCTAATGTAAGTTGCAAAATATCAGGAATGGTGACGGAGGCCGACTGGAATTACTGGAGGAATGATGATTTCGACCCATATCTTGATGCTGTTTTTGAAGCTTTTGGAATAAAACGTGTAATGTACGGGTCAGACTGGCCTGTTTGTGAAGTAGCGGGAGGGTATCAGAAAATGCTTGGTCTGGTACAAAATTACACATCCCAACTTTCAGAAAATGAGCAGGGGCTATTCTGGGGAAAGAATGCTATTGATTTTTACAACTTAACTAATTAACCTTCCGCTCTTTTTGAGGCGGATAATTTTGCATTTATGGATTTACAACTTAAAGATAAAGTAATTATAGTAAGCGGTGGCGCTAAGGGGATTGGTGCCGGCATTGTGAAAATTCTTGCCAGTGAAGGTGCTATCCCTGTTATTGTGGGCCGAAACGAACAGGATAGCTTAAAAATGCTTTCGGAAATTGAATCTGCTGGGGGGAAAGGCTTTCAGGTTGCTGCTGAACTTACAAAACCTGAGGAATGCGAACGTGTTATTAAAGAGGTAGTCGCTAAATACGGTAGAATCGAAGGTTTGGTAAATAATGCGGGGGTAAACGATGGCGTTGGTTTAGAGAACGGAACCTATGAGAGATTCATGGAATCACTTCATAAAAATGTAGTCCACTACTATCTTTTGGCTCATTATGCTTTGCCAGAATTAATAAAGTCAAAGGGCTCGATTGTAAATATAAGTTCGAAAACAGCTGAAACAGGTCAGGGTGGAACTTCTGCCTATGCTGCTGCCAATGGTGGTCGAAATGCCTTGACACGCGAGTGGGCTGTTGAATTGTTGAAATACAGCATCCGCGTTAACGCAGTAATTGTTGCAGAATCGTGGACCCCAGCCTATGAAAAGTGGATTACAACACTTTCAAACCCAGAAGAGAAATTAAAGGAAATTACAGATAAAATCCCCTTTGAGAACAGAATGACCACACCTGAAGAACTGGGTAATGCAACGGCATTTCTATTATCGCCATGCTCAAGCCATACAACAGGACAGCTTATTCATGTTGATGGTGGTTATGTGCATTTGGATCGCGCTTTAGCGAATGCTTAAGAAATAAATATATGAAAACCTTAGTTTGTACTGTACCGGGAAACTTTGAATACCAACAGGGTGAGCACCCGGTAGCATCAAAAGATCACTCTATTTTAAAAATAAAAAGAATCGGAGTTTGTGGGACTGATCTTCATGCATTTGAAGGAACCCAGCCGTTCTTTGAATACCCACGGATTCTTGGCCATGAACTTGCCGGTGAATTTGTTGAGGGAGATAATGCTTCGGGATTTAAACCAGGTGAGGCTGTAACCTTTATCCCTTACTTCTATTGCGGAGAATGTATCGCTTGCCGTTCAGGAAAGTCGAATTGCTGTGCTAACATTAAAGTGTGCGGCGTACATACCCATGGAGGAATGGCCGAATACCTTTCCGTTCCATCGTATTCTTTGATCCATGGTGAAGGTTTAAGTTTTGATGAATTAGCCCTGGTAGAACCTTTAGCTATTGGAGCACACGGTGTAAGAAGAGCCGACGTTAAAAAAGATGAATTTGTACTGGTAATTGGTGCGGGGCCAATCGGGCTGGGTATTATGGAGTTTGCCCGAATTGCTGGCGGGAAGGTGATTGCCATGGACATTAATGATCAGCGTTTAGCATTCTGCAAGGAGAAGTTAAATGTGCATTATACTATTAACCCAATGACTGATGACGTTATTGGAAAGCTTAAAGAGATAACAAATGGCGATTTTCCTACGGTTGTAATAGATGCAACAGGAAGTCTTAAAGCTATTAACAATGGTTTTCAGTATATGGCCCATGGCGCTCGTTATGTACTTGTAGGCTTGCAAAAAGGAGACTTAAGTTTTAGTCACCCCGAATTCCACAAGCGCGAAGCAACGCTGATGAGCAGCCGGAATGCAACTCGTGATGATTTTGAACATGTAATTGCCTGTATGAAAAACGGATTGGTTAATCCTGCAACATATATAACACACCGCGTAACCTTTGATCAGGTAAAAGATGAGTTTAAAGGCTGGCTGAATCCTGCCAACGGAGTGATAAAAGCAATGATCGAAGTTGATTAGTTACATAGTTACTTTTAGTATCATGGGCTGAATAGTAAACCCTCTTGTGCTAACAATAGATTGATTTGTACTTTCCGGCGGTCAATTTAATACAGCCTGACAGGGATATTTAGAGAATTTTCCGGAAGATTCTTTAGGTACCCCTGTTACTTTACCTGTCTTGTCCTGCCATTTACCAGAATTCTTTAAAATAAGCTTCCGAATCTCCGGACCGAATGATTAGGGCTTAATTTCGCAATAAGTTTGTCGATACCTATTTCCTAAAAAAATCTCAACTTTTAACTTGGATTTTATTTTAGAATCCCATTTCTATGCAATACATTTGTCATTCAACATTGTTGAATCAAATTCAATTGTTTTTTTAGATTTTGGCAGCTGCCTTGAGTAAGGGCGACCGGTAAAATTAAGAGGTAGGTGTCGCTCCCTATTTTAATGTATTGCAAAGAGATGGAGTAAAGTGTTCAGAACAGCTTATCTGCATTGATGTCTTTGCATAACCTGAATAAATTAACCAACCAATATATGATGAACCGCCTGTTTTTTTCTGCTTTGTTATTTTTTACGATTGCATTAAGTCATCACCCAGTTAAAGCTCAGAGTACTTCAGCAATGCCTGCAAAAATTGAAGTGGATTTTTCCAGGGCTGTTGGACCAATGACGCCGGTTTGGGCCTGGTTTGGATACGATGAGCCCAATTATACTTACATGAAAGACGGCAAAAAATTGCTTACCGAGCTGCAGGCTTTGAGTCCGGTGCCTGTATATGTACGGGCTCACAGTTTACTGGTTACAGGTGACGGAACACCCGCATTGAAATGGGGATCAACCAATGCTTATACCGAAGATGCAAATGGGAATCCGGTTTACAACTGGAAGATTATCGACAGTATATTTGATACATATATTAAACGGGGAATGAAACCTCTTGCCCAGATTGGATTCATGCCTGAAGCGCTGTCTGTTAAACCGCAACCATATAAGCATAATTGGAAACCCGGGGATCCATATGGTAATATTCTGACCGGCTGGGCATACCCGCCAAAAGATTATGATAAATGGCGTGAGCTCGTATATCAATGGGTTAAGCACTCTGTTGATCGCTATGGCCAAAAGGAAGTTGAAAGCTGGTATTGGGAAGTCTGGAATGAACCGAACGGATATTGGAAGGGTACTCAGGAAGAATTCTTTAAATTGTATGATTACGCAGCAGATGGTTTGAAACGGGCCCTGCCTACAGCTAGAATCGGTGGAATTAATATTGCAGGCACCTCCAGCACCGGTGCAACCCAATGGATGAATGCATTTATAAAGCACTGCATTTCCGGTACCAATTATGCAACCGGTAAAATAGGTTCTCCTATAGAGGCTTTACTTTTTCATGCAAAGGGAAGTCCGCGGTTGGTTGATGGCAGGGTAAGAATGAATATGGCTCCTCAGCTTAAAGATATTGCAGCAGGTTTTAAAATTGCCGCTTCTTATCCGGAAACAAAGAACTTGCCTTTGATTATTGGTGAGTCAGATCCCGAGGGTTGTGCCGCCTGTGGAATGGCAACCAACCCTTCAAATGCATACCGCAATGGCACTATGTATTCAAGCTACACTGCGGCAACTTTTGCCAGAAAATATGCTCTGGCCGATCAGTATAATGCGAACTTTGTTGGTGCGGTATCCTGGTCTTTTGAATTTGAAGATCAACCCTGGTTTTATGGATTTCGTGATTTGGCGACCAACGGAGTAGACAAGCCTGTGTTAAATGTTTTTAGAATGTTTGGCAAAATGTCAGGCCAGCGAGTTGAGGCTACTTCCAATAGAATGTATCCTTTACAAACAGCCCTTGAGTCTAGCATCAGAGGTCCGCAAACCGACATTGGTGCCTTAGCCTCAAAAGATGAAAAGACCGCAGCTGTTATGATCTGGAATTATCATGACGATGATTTACAAGGTCCTGCGGAGCCGATAGAAGTCACTTTCAAAAAGTTGCCTAATAAATCGCTAAAATTAACTCATTATAGAATCGATAATGAGCACAGCAATTCTTACGAAGTATGGAAAAAAATGGGGGCTCCGCAAAGCCCAGGCTCAGCGCAGATAAAAGAACTTGAAAATGCGGGCCAATTAAAAACTTTGGGTAAATCAAAAAAAATCAAGACTAAAACCGGCGATTTTGTGTTAACTATAACATTACCTCGTCAGGGAGTGTCATTACTAAAAATTGATTGGGAATAAAACTGGGATATTTGAACTTTAAAAATTATAACTTGAACTATAGAATTAACATATCCGGTATAATGCTTGGTGCTGCTGTGCTTGCGCTAAGCGCATTTCAGGCCAAAGCTCAGACTGCGGGCCTAACTATTCCTTCGGGGTTTAAAGCAGAGGTTGTTGCAGAGAATACAGGCAGACCTCGTCATATAGTAGTAACAAAAAACGGTGATATTTATGTGAAGCTGGCCAGAAAGGTAGAAGAAAAGGGCATTTTAATGCTTCAGGATAAAGATGGCGATGGTAAATATGAAACTAAAACAAGTTTTGGTAACTATATCGGAACCGGTATTTATTTAAAAGATGGCTATCTCTACACCTCATCAGACGAAGAAGTATTCAGATATAAATTAGATGCTAATGAGCATGTTATCAATCCTGATCAACCAGAAAAGATTGTAACAGGCCTGGTTAATAAAAGGCAACACGAATCCAAATCTTTGGTTTTAGATAATGATGGAAACATATATGTCAACGTCGGTGCTCCATCAAACTCCTGCCAGGTTGAAGATCGTAAACAGGGTTCTCCTGGTCAGGATAATTGCCCCCTCCTGGAAACCGCTGGTGGAATCTGGCAATTTAAAATCGATAAACTTAACCAAAGCTATCCGGAAGGTGTAAGATATGCAACCGGATTAAGGAATGTGGTTGGACTCGACTGGAACGCGCAAAACAATACTTTATATGTGATGCAACATGGCAGGGATCAATTGACTATGTTCCCTGAGCTTTATGATACCAAGCAATCAGCAGAATTGCCTGCCGAGTGTATGTATATGATTAAGAAAGGCGACAACGCCGGCTGGCCATATATTTATTATGATCCTTTTCAAAAGAAAAAAATAGTAGCGCCAGAATATGGTGGTGACGGAAGAAAAGAGGGAGATAAAAAGTTTATTGATCCTGTAGTCGCTTTTCCGGCACACATGGCCCCAAATGGCTTGTTATTTTATACAGGAAATATGTTTCCCGAAAAATATAGAAACGGAGCATTTGTAGCATTTCATGGCTCATGGAACCGTTCTCCGGAACCTCAAAAAGGGTTTTTAGTGGCATTTGTTCCCTTTAAAGATGGTAAGCCATCCGGCGAATGGGAAACATTTGCAGATGGGTTTTCGGGCTCTCCTGAAAAAACTGCATCCGGTCGTGCTGATCATAAACCTTGCGGCCTGGCTATGGGGCCGGATGGGTCTTTATATATTACAGATGACTTAAAGGGTACTATCTATAAAATTTCATATAAAAAGTAATATTACATCGTGAAAAAGAAATCATTAACTCTATTTATTATTGCTATTTCAATTTCTGCTTTTGCGCAAACCAAAAAGCCTGTAGCAATATCTAAATCAGGACAGGGTAAATCTGCCGCCGTTTCACCAGCTTCTATAGCAAAAGGTAAAGCTGTGTATAATACCTATTGCGTTGCTTGTCATCAGCCTGATGGAGGGGGAGTTCCAAGTATGAATGCCCCCATCGTTAAAACCTCGTATGTTTTGGGAGCCAAAGCTCCTCTTATAAATATTCTGCTTAAAGGTATGCAGGACGTTGAAATTGATGGCGAAACGTACTCAAACGTGATGCCTTCCCATAGTTTTCTTACTAATCAGCAAATTGCTGATGTACTTACCTATATTCGTAATAATTTTGGCAACAAAGCGAGCGCTGTTACCTCCGCAGAAGTAGCCGCGGTTAGGAATAAGAAGTAATTTGAGAAGTACGATGAACTATAGGAAATTCAGAAATGTAACTGTTTCGGAAGTTGGTTTAGGAACCTGGCAATTAGGTAGTGCCGATTGGGGGAATATTAATGAAGAAGAAGCTTTTGCTATTTTAAACAAGTTTGTGGACATGGGCGGGAACTTCATTGACACGGCCGATGTTTATGGCATGGGAATCAGCGAAACTTATATAGGAAAATTTCTTAAAACGACCGATAAAGAGCTGATTGTAGCATCAAAACTTGGTCGACGCGGTGATGGGCTAAATGGCTGGCCGCAAAATTTTACCTATAGTAGCATGAGGACTCATGTTGAATCTTCACTTCAAAATCTCGGTGAATCGTCTCTTTTTCTGGAACAATTGCACTGTATTCCCGAGGAGGAATTGCGTGCCGGAAAGGTATTTAATCATCTGCGCAAGCTGCAAAATGAGGGCTTGATTCAGAACTGGGGAGCAAGCGTAGAAACCGCCGAAGAGGCAATGCTTTGCCTTGAGCAGGAGGGTATCGCATCAATTCAAATAATATTTAATCTTTTCAGGCAGCATTATGCCAAAGAATTCTTTGCGAAAGCAAAAGAAAAGAATGTGGCTATAATTGTTCGTGTTCCGCTTGCCAGCGGATTGCTGAGTGGAAAATATAATTTGGGCAGTAGTTTCTCAAAAAATGATCATCGTAACTACAATGCAAATGGCGAGTCGTTTAATGTTGGAGAAACTTTTTCGGGTATTGAATTTTCGAAAGGCGTGAATTTAGCAAACCGAATAGCAGATATGCTTCCTGATAATCATACTGCTCAGTGGGCTATCCGCTGGATACTGGATCACCCCGAGGTCACTACTGTTATTCCCGGAGCCACCAAAGTAAGTCAGGTAGAAAGTAATATGTCAGCATCAAATCTGCATCCTCTTTCGGTTGATACGCACCGTAAATTGTTGGAATTGTACGAAGAAGAAATAAGGCCAAGTATCAGAGGAAAATTTTAAAGAGCCAATAAAGTTTTTAAGCCTTATTGGTTAATTCCTATGAAGAATAAAAATTCCACGGCTCTGATTTTAACTCTCGGCCTGCTTAGCGCTACAAGTTCATTGTCGATAGACATGTATTTGCCAGGGTTTCCGGCTATAGCTGATGATCTGAATACTGATATTTCTCATGTCGCTCTCTCATTAACAAGTTACTTTATTGGTATTTCTGCCGGACAGTTGTTTTTCGGACCAATTATAGATCGTTATGGTCGGAAATTACCATTGATGCTGGGCGTTTCAATGTACTTTCTTTCCTCCCTGGGATGTACCTTTGTAACATCAGTGGATGGTTTAATCGTTTTGCGGTTTTTCCAGGCCCTGGGCGGATGCGCAGGTATGGTAATTAACCGTGCGATGGTACGCGATCTTTTTCCCGCTTCAGAAACCGCAAAAATATTTTCGATTCTGATGCTCATAATGGGAGTGTCGCCTATCATAGCACCTACGATGGGAGGGTTTATTAGCGCAGGATTAGGCTGGCGATATATCTTTGTTACATTAACTGCGATTGCTGCTATTCAGCTTATCACATCAGCTCGTGTGTTGCCTGAAAGTAAAGGTGCGGATAAATCAGCTTCTCTCTATCCCAAAGAAGTAGTCAGCCGCTTTTTGCTGGTTTTCAAACAACCTGCATTTTTAACTTATGCATTAACCAGCGGGTTCGGGTCAGCCGGATTATTCGCTTATATCGCAGGTTCGCCTTTTGTGTTTATGAAGCTATTTGGTTTTTCGGAAACACAATACGGATGGATCTTTGGTGCGAATGCTTTTGGACTGATTCTATGCAGTCAGATAAACCGCGTCGTATTAAGGAAATATACCAGTAAAAAGATTGTTTTGCATGCAGGAATCGTACAGTTTAGCAGCGGAGTATTGCTTTTTATTGGAACCCTTACGAGCAACATGAATGCTTTCGGAACCTTTGCGCTCATCTTTATCTACCTGGCGATGCAGGGGTTTATTACCCCGAATGCGACATCTCTTTTTATGGAGCCATTTGAAAAGAATACTGGTATCGCATCGGCTTTAAGCGGGAGCATGCTAATGGTTTTTGCTGGTCTTTCATCAGCTTCGGTAAGTTATCTCCATAACGGTACCGCATGGCCTATGGCTCTGGTTATTGCTTTATGTATCACCATAAGTTTTCTTTCATTGTTAATTGGAGAAATTTTTATTAAAAAACATAGGCCTGATCCAGCAGTTTCTTTATAGATTTCATTAAATTTAAAAATGTTTCTTAACCATCTTAAACCTGTTTTAGCCGTCACCTTACTCTGTTTACTCTCTATAAATTTTCTGTTTGCGAGTTCTGCTCCCTATGACTTTGTAGTTGCCCAGGATGGAAGCGGAAATTTTAAAACCGTGCAGGAAGCGATAAACGCTGTGCCCGATTTTCGTAAAAAGGCTACAACGATACTCATTAAAAAAGGAGTTTACAAAGAGAAACTCGTACTCGCTGGTTCTAAACAATTGGTAAAGCTTATAGGCGAAGATGTCAATAAGACTATTTTAACTTATGACGATTTTGCTCAGAAGAAGAATTCGTTTGGTGAGGAAAAAGGCACTTCTGGCTCGGCTAGCTTTTATATATATGGAGATGGTTTTACTGCCGAAAATATAACTTTTGAAAACTCTTCAGGACCCGTAGGTCAGGCAGTTGCGGTTTGGGTAGCAGGAGATAAGGCGGCCTTTAAAAACTGTAAATTTTTAGGGTTTCAGGATACACTGTATACTTATGGAAGAGGGAGCAGGCAATTCTACAAAAATTGTTATATCGAGGGTACAGTTGATTTTATTTTCGGCTCCTCCACTGCTGTATTTGATGGGTGTGATATTTTCGCTAAGAAAAACGGATATATTACGGCAGCTTCTACACCAGATACTACTAAATACGGGTATGTGTTTTTTAATTGTAAGATTGGAGGTGATGCGCCTGAAAAGTCCTTTTATTTAGGCAGGCCATGGCGCCCGAGTGCAAAAACAGTTTTTATTAAATCTGATCTGGGTAAGATGATAAAGCCCGAAGGTTGGGATCACTGGGGTAAAGAGTCTAACAAGCAGACGGCTTATTATGCCGAATATAAAAATAGTGGTGAAGGGTATCAGCCTGGAAAACGGGTAAAATGGTCGCACCAGTTAAGCGATGAAGAAGTCAAGGAATATACTTTAGAAAAGATATTCAGGGATTGGAAACCCTTTGAGTGAAAGGCCTTCCTGCACTGCAAAGGCAGACAGCGTTTAAAACGCTGCCTGTTTTTAATTGTTTTATATCACATAATTCCAGCCCATTTCATCGGGACCGGAGCCATAGCGGATATCGTTTAGTGTTTTAAGCACTTTGTTAGAGAACTCTGCTTTAGATTGATCAGGTAGGGTATAAACTACTCCTTCAAAACCAATGCTCGCAATAGGGGCAATCGTTGCAGCGGTACCGGCGCCAAACGCTTCTGTTAATTTTTTGCTTTTTAATCCTTCAATAACCTCTGCTACAGAAATTCTGCGTTCTTCTACCGGGATTCCCCATTTGCGGGCTAATGTTAAAACAGTATCCCTGGTCACACCTTTCAAAATAGTATCACGGGTGGATGGTGTAATAAGCGTCCCGTCAATCATAAACATTACATTCGCAGCTCCAAGTTCTTCAATATAAGCGTGATCGCGGCCATCGGTCCAAATAATCTGATCGAAACCTTCCTTCAAAGCTTCCTGGGCAGGGTATAGAGAACCGCCGTAATTACCTCCGGTTTTTGCAAAGCCAAAGCCACCTTCGCTGGCACGTGAATATTTAGTTTCAATTTTAACTTTAAGAGGTTTGCTGAAATAAGCTCCAACGGGGCAGGTTAAAATAATGTATTTATAAGTTTTAGATGGCTGAACTCCCAGATAAGGGTCTGTGGCAAACATATAAGGACGGATATATAAAGAGGTTCCAGATTCTGTAGGAATCCAGTCCTGGTCCAAATTTACAAGTGCCGCAATACTTTGAATGAAAATTTCGCGGGGTAACTCTGGCATACACATCCTTTGCGCAGAAAGGTTAAAACGTTCCGCATTTTTATCCGGACGAAATACCACTATCTTACCATCAGGATGTTTATATGCCTTTAAGCCCTCGAAAAACGTTTGGCCGTAGTGCAATGAGGCTATTGCAGGACTCAACGATAAATCACCATAAGGCAAAATCTGAAAATTCTTCCATTCGCCATCCGCATAATCCGCAACAAACATATGATCCGAAAATATACGTCCGAAAGGCAAGTCGTTAAAATCCGTTTCTTTTAATCGTGAAGCTAAAGTTTTAGTAATTTTAATATCAAGTGTTTGTGACACGGCGCCTGGCTTTAATAAAAATCATACAAATAAACAGAATTTGAGCGATTTAATGATAAAGGTTTTTAGATATCTTGCTAATAATTGGTGTTATTTTATTTCTTTTAAATTTTTTCCTTTGTGCCGGGTCCAGATCAGATGTTTTGGTGAGCCGATAATCTGAGAACTATAAATGCCGCTATGACCAGAAAATAAATAGGCGATGAGGCATGCTATCGCGATAAATAGCCCGGATTCGCTTCCAAATAGCTCAATTCCCATAAACACACAAGCCAAAGGGGTATTTGCTGCAGCGGCAAATACGGCCACAAAACCCATGGCAGTTAACAAATCGGTAGGCAAAGGTAAAATGAAAGAAAGAGCGCTTCCCAGGGTTGCCCCGATAAAAAAGAGTGGAGTTACTTCACCTCCTTTAAATCCGGAACTTAAAGTAATAGCGGTTAATACTATCTTAAACAAAAAAAGGTACGATGGTTGTTGAACGGTAAAACTTTCAACAATTGTTGATATACCCAGACCTGCAAGCCTGAAATCATCAAACGCGAATAGCAAGGCTAAAATTATCAAACCTCCGATAAACGGTCTCAATGGAGGATAGGAGATTTTATCAAAAAAACCTTTTAAAAAAGGAATAGACTTGTTGAACAGCCATCCTGCAAAAGCAAAAATAACACCAGCCAGCAGGGCGAGAAGCAGGTTTTGAAAAGATATTTCGGTAACCGAACGGATAGTATAGTTTAAATGGGTTGCACCCCACATTTTGCATATGAGATCGGCAATAATAGCTGCGAAGAGGGATGGAATGAGGGCCTCGTATCGCATCCTCCCGATGATGTAAACCTCAAGGGCAAATACCGTTCCGGCTAATGGAGTGCCAAAAACTGAGGCAAAACCTGCGCTTATTCCACAAATAAGAAGAATTTTCCGGTCGCTGGCCTTAAAAGGAAATATATGGTTTAGCTGATCTGCCAGAGATCCCCCCATTTGTACTGCGGTCCCTTCTCTTCCAGCCGAGCCGCCCCCTAAATGGGTTAAAAGTGTACCGATTAACACGAGCGGGGCCATATGCCATGGTATTCTTTTTTGGGGCCGGGTAATTTCGTCAATTATCTGATTGTTTCCTTTTTCTACCGATTTGCCTAAATAATAGTATAAAAAGCCTATTGTTAAACCAATTACAGGTAAAAAGTAGTAAACCCAAAAGTTCGTTTCCCGGTAATTACTAACCAAGTCTAAGGATATTAGAAAAAATGCCGAAGCGCTTCCTGATAATATACCCACAAGACCGGCTAATAAAAGCCATTTAAAGGTAAAAGCCAGAATGTGAAGATGAGTTTTCGAATACATTGTATTTAAAGCCCCTAATCAGATTAAATCAGCTGAATAGAGTAATCATCTGAGGTGTAGTTTCAAATTTAATATAATATTCTAAACTTAATCGTGTCAGAAATTTCTTTCAGTTCCTTTAATACCTGTTTATCATACTGGTTGCTGACATCCGTAATAGCATATCCGATTTGTGAGTTAGTCATTAAGAACTGACTTACGATATTAATCTTATGGTTCGCAAAAATCTGATTTATCTGGGCCATTATTCCCGGTACGTTTTTATGAATATGAATAAGGCGGTGAGCATTAGCGACCTTCGGCAGCTGCAGATTCGGGAAGTTAACACTTAAATAGGTATCTCCCCGGTTAATGAAGTCGGCCACCCTCTTTGAAATAAACTGGGCGTTTCTGGGGTTGTGTTTTGGATCGTCAAAAACGACTATTCCCATTTCCGTAGCAATTTTATGGGAAAACTTTTGCCTGCTGTTACCTAAATACCCAATAGTTTTAAGTTTAACAGCCTGCTTTAATTGATCATCTTCAACTTTTTCTCCGTTTGCCAGAATAAGCATTCCCACATCCGCTACGTATTTTTCTTCAAAGCTTGTTTTATGACGGATAGAAAATCCGTCTTTTTTCAGGATTTGCATTACCTCTTCCGGGACATCACCTACTACCAGGCAAAGAATTCTGTTTTTTGGGTAGGAAATGGCTCTTGGTAACTGGTTAATGTATAAAAATTCGTCAAAACTTGGTGTTACATGGTCGGCCTTTTCCAATATACTTTGACGGGAAATGTTTTCGGTAAATGCATAAAACTTTTGAATGAGACCCGATTCCTTAAGCTGAAAATCAGAATATCCATCTCCAATGCCAAACAGGTTTCCTTCAAGCTTTAATTCTTGTAAAAGTTTAACTTTTCCTCCTTCCTGTGATAGCGGATTCGCGTCGTCATATCCAACAATGTTTCCGTCGATATCAAAAAGAAAGGTATTGGCATAAATATTTTCTTTTTTAATATGGTACGGCAGAACTACCGGGGTAATAAATTCTTTAAAACCACCGGAAACGATTAAAACATCATCCGCATGATTTTTAAAAAAAGTTCTGTTCCTTGAAAAAGAAGAGGAGACAAGCTTTTTTAGGCGGGCCACCAGTAATTTTAAATGATCCCGGTTGGCTTCAAGTATCTTTACACGTTGAGTTAAGCTTTCGCGAAAAGAAAGCCTGCCTTCCATGGCTGCGTTAGTAAGGTCTTCGATCTGTTTGTAAATTTCCTCACGGTTTGGGTTGTCTTTTAATGAAATACGTGCTAATTCATCTAATGCCTCAACCTGAGTAAACGTACTATCGAAATCTATGATGTAATAATTTTTCATCAGAGTATATTTTTTAGTGCTCTTGCACGAGCTTATTCATCACTTTGTGAGTGCTAAGCTCTTGCAGGTTTCATTATTATGCTTAGAAGGATCTCTAAATTGCTGCAAATGTAACAAACCTCTTATTTGTTTAAGGCATTGCACACCTCTTTAATACTGATTTTAATAGGTTTATATTTAAAATCAGGGAAATATCTACGAAATTTATCGTCAGAGTAAACCATTTTTCTGAAGGCATTACGGGTAGTATCCTTAGTCAGTCCATACTTTTTACCGTTTAATGTTGAAAGCAAGCCGGCACCTCTCCAGCCTAAAGCCATCATCCAGGGCCTTGCCTCTATTGTTGGCGGGTTAAGATTAAAAATTCTGGCAGCTTCAGTTAGTAAATCTTTTAAAGTCCAATTCTCGGCATTTATTAGAAACCGTTCTCCCGATATTTCGCTTTGCATTAGTGTGATCATTGCTCTGGCTACATCGGCTACGTCTACAAAACCGTTACTTCCCCTTGTATAAAATTTTAATCCTTTTCTAACGGTTTCAAAGATTTGCCCGCTACCGCATGTTCCGGCATTTTTTCCGATTATAATAGAGGGATTTATAATGGCTGCATTTAACCCTTCTGCCATTGCCCTCCACACTTCCATTTCGCTTTCATATTTTGAAATCGAATAGCCCTGCTGAGTCCCGTTGAATTCCCAGTGATTATTTTCAGTAACCGGCAGACCCTGTTTAGCATCTCCCAGCGCTGCTACAGAACTTACATAAACCAGTTTTTGAATATTCTTCTCCAGAGAAAGATTTACCACATGGTTAGTGCCTTCTTTATTAACACTTAGCTGCTTTTTTTTGTCTTCGGAGGCAAAGGAGAGGAATGCGGCGCAATGATAAACCTGTGAAATTCCTTCAAAGGCACTTTCAAGGGCAAAATAATCGAGGATATCTGCTTCAACCCATTCTAATAAACTTTGATTGGTTAAAATAGCCGGAATTACCGATGAGGCCCGTCTAATGGCACGTACCTGCTGGCCTTTTTCGAGCAGTTGTTTAACTAATTCAGAACCTAAAAATCCAGTAGCGCCGGTAACCAGTATCATCAAAGATGAAGTTTGAAATTGATGTCAAACTTACATATTTTTTTAATCACCTTTAATGAAGGTCTTATATGCCTCAGGATATTTGTCGTCGTTTAGAAAAATTTCAATGACCCCGTGTTGTGCTGCAGAACCGTATTTTAAATTCGCGATGCTGTCTTTAACCACATTTATCGATTTAATTGCATCAGGTAGCAATGAAGGCAATATTGAATCTCCTTTTGCAATAATTTTATTGTGAGAAAATACCACATAGAGCGGTTTCCTAATGACCAGGTGCGCCCGACTAGGAGTGCATATCCTGATATTAACAGATCCGCCAGGTTGCCCTTGACTTGACGGCTGTGCCCAGGCAAACAATACACAGCAAGCCATAAATAATACTAAAGTAATTGACGGCTTCATGGTTCTGAATATTTATCTGATCTGCAAGATTAATAGACGATTAGACTTATTTCGATCAACTGACTCATTTGAAAAACTAGTTTCATTTATTAAATTAAATTATAAAGTTGATATTTGGACAAAGGATTAAGGCCCTCAACGCTTATAAATTCCAACTTAATAAAATTAAATGTCTTTAGCCGATTTTTTTTCACCTGTAGATTCTAATAAAGTGGGTGCTCACGAAGAGTTTTTTACCAGTCAGTTAGGTTCGCAGGTTGAAATACATATGCACAGCTTTCCTGATATAGAAACTCAGACTTTTGATATAGCGATTGTAGGGGTTCTGGAAGACAGAAATGCTTTAAATAACCAGGGGTGTGCTTTGGGACCTGATTATGTCAGGGAGAAATTTTATTCTCTTTTTCAGGGAACAAATACTGTAAGGATAGTGGATTTAGGCAATATTAAAGCTGGTAATACCGTTTCAGACACTTATTTTGCCCTGAAAACAGTAGTAGCTGAGCTGATAAAAAAAGATATTGTACCTCTGATTATTGGAGGAGGACAAGATTTGACCTACGCTCAATATCTTGCCTACGAGTCATTAGAACAGAAGGTTGATGTAGTAATTATAGATCCTAAATTCGATTTGGACGATTCGGCAAGGGATACGTCAATCGAAACAACTTCGACATCTTACCTGAATAAAATATTACTGCATCAGCCAAACTACCTGTTTAACTTTAGTAATATCGGGTATCAAACATATTATGTTAATCAGGATAGTTTGCGGGTAATGGAGAAATTGTTTTTTGACATACATCGTCTGGGCGAGTTTTCCGGAAATATATCTACATCCGAACCAATCATCCGGAATGCTAATTTATTAAGTTTTGATATAGCTGCAATTCGCTCTTCGGATGGCGGGGGTAATGCCAATGCCGGCCCTAATGGTTTTTACGGGGAAGACGCCTGTCAGATTTGCCGGTATGCTGGCATGAACGATAAATTAACTTCGATAGGCTTTTATGAATTTAATCCTGCCTATGATACTAATGGACAAACAGCCATGCTTCTGGCTCAAATGATCTGGTATTTCGTGGATGGCTTTTATAATCGTAAAAAGGATTTTCCACTTCAGCCTAAATCTCAATATCTTATCTATCGCGCCTCCTTAAAAGATAATAGTCACGAACTGGTATTTGTTAAAAGCAAGAAAACTGACAGGTGGTGGATGCAGGTGCCTTATCCTGTGGGTACTTCAAAAAATGAGCGTTATCATTTAATTCCATGCAGATACGAAGATTACCAAATTGCCGTTTCTGGAGAGATGCCGGATTTATGGTGGCGCACCTATCAAAAGCTTAATTAATGAAACCTCATGAGCATAATAAAAATGAACTTGCTCATGATAGCTTCATAGCCTGTAAAAAACAATTATATTCAAATGAAAGTTAAAATATTATTTCTGCTTCTGTTCCTGTCGTTTAATGTTTTTGCCCAAAAACAAAAGTTTGAAATACAGGGAAGCGTTGGTCAAAAGCTTCAAAACAAAAAGTTATACTTCACCCGTATTAAGATGTACGGCACGCCAAAGCCTGAAGTTGTGCCTATATCTTTTGTTAATGGAAAATTTTCCATTAAGGGCGAAATTGAAGAGCCTGAGCAAGCTTTCTTATCTTTTAGTCAGGACGCTAAAGCTGATACTGCTTCACTTTCGCTATTAATTGATAAAGGAATTATAAATATTGCTATAGCAGATAAATTGTCTTCTGCTAAAGTTTCAGGATCAAAAGCGGACAAAGATTTTAAAGCATATTTAAGTAAAACAGCACCCAGTACCCAGGGGTTTAATGAGTTTTACGAAATAATGAGACAGAAAGCAATGAACGGCGGTAATCGCGATTCCTTACAGCTTGTATTTCAAAATGCATATGAAAATTATAAAAAAGAAATGCACGATGCGAGGTTAGGTTTTTTAAAGACAAATCCGGATACCTTTATGGGTTTGTTATTGTTGCCGGAGATCGCGGAATATTCTCAAAATTATAAATTGGTAGATTCTCTGTACGATTTGTTGGGCAGTGATATTAAGAAAATGCCATCGGCAAAGATCATTAGTGAGCGTTTTAAAAAGGAAAGAAATCTTGCGGTAGGCGCAACGGCGCCGGTGTTTTCTCAGGCCAGTGTAGAAGGAAAGCAGGTTAAACTTACTGATTTTAGAGGGAAATATGTTTTGTTGGATTTTTGGGCTTCCTGGTGTGGTCCCTGCAGGCAGGAAAATCCTAATGTGGTAAAAGTATATAATCAGTTCAAAGACAAAAACTTCACAGTTTTAGGGATATCATTGGATAGACCCGGAGCTAAATCTGCCTGGCTTAAAGCTATCGAGGATGATAAATTAACCTGGACCCAGGTTTCTGATCTGAATTTCTGGAAGAATGAAGTTGCTGTGATGTACAACGTTACCGGTATTCCTCAAAATTTTCTTCTCGATCCGGAAGGAAAAATAATTGCGAAAAATCTTCGGGGAGAGCAACTTGAGTCAGCGCTTAATGATATTTTAAATAAGAAGAATTGATCGGAAAGATTCAGATAAGAATGAAAAAGCTCTGTCAATGCAGAGCTTTTTCAATTTAAAGTAAATCAAATCCAATATCGGTTCTGAAATATCGTCCGTCATAATATACTCTTCCGGCATCGGCTACAGCTTGCTGAACGGCATCAAACATTGTGTCCTGTAAAGAAGTAATTGCAAGAACTCTGCCTCCGGACGTTCTGATTAAACTGTCATCCAGTGTCGTTCCGGCATGAAAAACATGTGATTCCCGTATATTGTCAAGACCTGAAATAACTTTCCCTTTCATATATTCACCCGGATAGCCGCTTGCAACAAGCATAACCGTTGCTGCGGTCTTGGGAGAGATTATAAGTTCTTTTTCGGCAAGGTTTTCATTTGCAACTCCCAGTAATAAGTCCAGAAAATCACTTTCTATCCTGGGAAGAACACTTTCTGTTTCCGGGTCGCCCATCCTTACATTATATTCTATCACATTCGGCTCTCCGTTATCATTCATCAAGCCAATAAAAATAAATCCTTTAAAAGGAATATGATCCGCTTTTAATCCATGAATAGTTGGAATTACAATTGATTCCTCAACCTTTTTCATAAAAGCAGCATCGGCAAAAGGAACCGGTGATATGGAACCCATACCTCCTGTATTTAAGCCTGTATCTCCCTCTCCAATACGTTTGTAATCTTTAGCTTCAGGCAATATTTTATAACTCTGACCATCTGTTAATACAAAAACAGACAGCTCTATTCCTGTAAGAAACTCTTCGATTACTACTGTGCTGCTGGCTTCACCAAACTTTGCATTCTGCAGCATATCTATTAATTCTGACTGGGCTTCATCCAGGGTCTGACAGATCAGTACACCTTTTCCCGCAGCCAGACCGTCTGCTTTAAGTACAATCGGAAGTTTGTGAGTTTCTAAATATGATAAACCCTCGCTCAAAGAATTAATAGTGAACGAAGCTGACGCAGCGGTGGGAATATTATGTCGCCTCATAAAAGCCTTTGAAAAATTCTTGCTTCCTTCTAGTTGGGCGCCTTGTTGCTGGGGGCCAATTACAGGAATATTTTTTAAATCATCATGGGCAAGAAAATAGTCATGAATTCCTTTTACAAGAGGTTCTTCTGGTCCAACAATTACAAGGGTAATACCGTTATCAATTACAAAGTGACGAATGCCTTTAAAATCTGTCGCTGATAAATTAATATTTTTTCCATATGCACCAGTACCGGCATTGCCGGGTGCGATATATAATTCTTTACAAAGCGGACTTTGAGATATCTTCCAGGCAAAAGTGCTTTCTCTTCCGCCAGAACCAAGTAAAAGGATTTTCATTGCGCAAAGATAAAATTCTATATTGTTAAAGGGAATTAAGAATATTGTAAATCCATTCATTAAAATTTTTGAAATGTTTGATGACGTAGAGAAATTGCCGGTTTATCAAAAGGCTAAGGAAATATTATTTCTGGCAGAGCATATCTGTGAAGCGTTAAAAGATGATGATCAGAGAGAACATATCGAACATCAGATATTAAGTAATGCCATGATAATAGGCTCCAGAATAGCTGGCGCAGTTGGTTGCGACGCGTATTCGCTAAAAATGGAGAATGCTATCAAGATTAAATTCGCCATAAAGGAGATGTTTGAAGGCGTGCTTTTTGCGCATTTAATAAATATAAATCATAACGATTACGTTACTCTGATGCGAAATGCAGTGGAAGAATTCAGGGTTATTTTTATTGCATGGATCAGAACGTTCGATGTCACTAATGATTGCAAAGATGATTGGACTATAAGATATGTGATTGATACTACCGATGATTTTGAAATGAAAATGGTTTCTGAAGAAGGGAAGGATTATAATGATGATGATGATCCTGACACCGACTGGTTTGATTTAGATGATGATGATCTTTGACAGAAGGTATTAAAGGATTTTGAGATGAATATTCAGGTTTGTGAACAGACAATTTTCTGTAGTTAGATAAGTTATTTATTAGAATGATTTTCCCCGCAATTATTCAGCAAATAAAATTAATTTTGCATCCAGTTGTGTCAGATTGGCTTATTGGCAGTGCTGGCGTAATTATTGATTAAAACAGAGTTCATTCTATACAACATGTTAGGTTTTTTAAATAAACTATTCGGTAGCAAGTCCGAACGCGATATAAAACAAATTCAACCTCTGGTTGAACAGATTAAGGCAGAATATCCCAAATTAGCTTCTTTAAGTGATGATGAATTGCGGCAGAAAACAGCTGAGTTTAAAGCTAAAATTAAAGAGGCGCTAGCCGATATTGATAAGCAAATTCATGATTTAAAGGAAGAGGCTGAAGGTCTCGAACTATCCATCCATGATAAAACAGATATTTACGATAAGGTAGATAAACTGGGGAAGGACCGCGATAAGCAGCTTGAAGTTATTTTGCTTGAGATTTTGCCACAGGCTTTTGCCGTAGTAAAAGAAACAGCACGTCGATTTACCGAAAATAAAAAACTTGAAGTAACCGCTTCTCAATTTGACCGCGAGCTGGCTGCACGTAAAAATAATGTACAGATAAAAGGTGATAAAGCTATTCACAGTAATACGTGGCTGGCTGCTGGTACCGAGGTTGTTTGGAACATGATACATTATGATGTTCAGTTGATTGGTGGTATCGTGTTGCATCAGGGAAAGATTTCTGAGATGACCACAGGTGAAGGTAAAACTCTCGTTGGTACATTGCCCGCATACCTTAATGCTCTTGCAGGGCAGGGGGTGCATATCGTAACAGTAAACGATTATCTTGCACGACGTGACTCTGAATGGAACGGGCCATTATTCGAATTCCATGAGTTAAGTGTAGATTGTATTGATAAACATCAGCCAAATTCTGAGGGTCGCCGTGGAGCATATTTAGCAGATATTACATTCGGTACCAATAATGAGTTTGGTTTCGATTACTTACGTGATAACATGACACAGACACCGGAGAGCCTGGTGCAGCGAAAACTGCATTATGCGATGGTGGATGAGGTCGATTCAGTTTTGATTGATGATGCACGTACTCCTTTAATTATTTCCGGACCGATACCACGAGGTGATGAACATGAATTTTATGAGTTGAAACCGCGGATTGAACGTCTGGTGAATGCTCAGAAGGGTTTCGTTAACACTGCTTTAAATGAAGCAAAGAAATTGATATCAGAAGGAAAATCTGGTGTTAGTGACGGTGGTTTAGCTTTGCTGAGAGCGCACCGCGGTTTACCAAAAAGTAAAGCTTTGATAAAATACCTTAGTGAATCTGGTATTAAGCAAATCCTTAATAAAACTGAGAACTACTATATGCAGGATCAGGGTAAGGAAATGCCAAAGGTAGATGAAGAGCTGTTTTTTATCATCGATGAGAAACAAAATCAAGTTGAACTAACCGAAAAAGGAATTGAATTAATTACAGCTTCTGGTGAAGATGTTCACTTCTTTGTAATGCCTGATGTAGGTTCTGAAATCGCCGACATTGAGAAGTCAACACTTAGCACGGAAGAGAAACTTGCCAGAAAAGACTCACTGATGCGCGATTTTTCAGTGAAATCTGAACGTATACACTCTGTTAATCAATTATTAAAAGCATATACTTTATTCGAAAATGATGTAGAATATATCATTGATGAAGGTAAAATTAAAATTGTTGACGAACAGACCGGCCGTGTTATGGAAGGCCGTCGTTACTCTGATGGTTTGCACCAGGCTATAGAGGCTAAAGAGAATGTGAAGGTTGAAGATGCATCGCAAACATATGCAACTATAACGCTTCAGAATTATTTCAGAATGTATCATAAGCTTGCCGGTATGACAGGTACCGCAACAACTGAAGCAGGCGAGTTATGGCAGATCTATAAATTGGATGTGGTTGAAATTCCAACCAATGTTCCGATGCAGCGTAAAGACATGGAGGATAAGGTTTATCGTACCATGCGTGAAAAGTATAATGCTGTAACCGATGAAATTGCCGCGCTAACCCAGGCTGGTCGTCCTGTGTTGGTCGGAACAACTTCGGTCGAGATATCAGAGCTGTTAAGCCGGATGCTTAAACTGAGAGGCGTAAGGCACAATGTGTTGAACGCGAAGTTACACCAGAAAGAAGCGGATATTGTTGCGGAAGCGGGTAAAGCCGGTACTGTAACTATTGCTACAAATATGGCAGGTCGTGGAACTGATATCAAGCTAGGTGAAGGGGTTAAGGAAGCTGGCGGTTTGGCCATTGTGGGTACAGAACGCCATGAGTCTCGTCGTGTCGACAGGCAGTTACGCGGTCGTGCAGGGCGTCAGGGTGACCCGGGTTCTTCACAGTTCTTTGTCTCTCTTGAAGATAACTTAATGCGTTTGTTTGGTTCAGAAAGAATCTCAAACATCATGTTAAGGATGGGAATTGAGGAAGGCGAGGTAATTCAGCACTCCATGATTACCAAATCGATCGAACGGGCCCAGCGGAAGGTTGAAGAAAATAACTTTGGTATACGTAAACGTTTGCTAGAATATGATGATGTGATGAATTCTCAGCGTTCGGTTATCTATGCCAAACGTAAGAATGCTCTTTTCGGCGAACGTCTGGAAGTGGATTTGAACAATACATTTTTTGATACCGTTGAAGACATTATTACTGAATATAAAGAAACCGCAAATTTTGAAGGCTTTAAGTTAGAGCTTATAAGAATATTTTCAATTGATCCTGAAATTGATGAAAATGAGTTTACCAGTTTATCAATAGCAAAGTTAACCGATCGCATGTTTGCAAAGGTTACGGATTACTATCAGCGTAAAATTGAAGTGATCTCTCAGCAAGCCTTCCCGGTACTTAAACAAGTTTATGAGGAACGCGGTGAATTCATCGAGAATATTATTGTTCCCTTTACAGATGGTTTAAGAGGAATGCAGGTTACTACCAATCTTAAAAAATCGGTAGATAGTCAAGGAACAGAAGTGTTCAAGTCTTTCGAGAAAACCGTAGTTCTGGCATTGATAGATGAGGCCTGGAAGGAACATCTTCGTGAAATGGATGAACTTAAGCAATCCGTTCAAAATGCGGTATACGAGCAGAAAGATCCATTGGTTATTTACAAAATGGAAGCGTTTAATTTATTTAAACAGATGCTTGTTACAGTGAATAAGGACGTGGTAAGTTTCTTATTTAAGGGCGGTATTCCATCTCAGCAATCAGAAGAAGTTAGAGAAGCCCGTCCGCAACCCAAGCAAGACCTGTCAAAATTGAAAGTGTCAAAGCCTCAGCTTGCCGCATTAGCAAGCGCCGGGGGAGCTCCGATGGAAGATACACGCGAAATCCAAAAAACAATGCCGGTACGTGCCGAAGTTAAGATTGGAAGAAACGATCCTTGTCCTTGCGGAAGTGGGAAGAAATATAAAAACTGCCATGGTGCAGGTTTAGAATAAATTTGGTGTTATTAAGCTTATTTAGTTTTTAATTTTGATTTTTTAATTCGACTAAACATTAAATGTTAAAAGAGAAAATTCAGGCTTTAGCGGAAAGTATTCACGGCGATGTCATTGATATTCGCCGGCATTTACATCAAAATCCTGAATTGTCGTATGCTGAATATCAAACATCAGCCTTTGTAAAAGCACAGCTTGATGCCCTTGGTATTAAATGGGTCTCAATGGCTGACACGGGTGTAGTGGGTTTAATCAAGGGAGACAAGCCTTCAGAATCTGTGGTAGCACTGCGTGCAGATATGGACGCTTTACCGATTGTTGAAGCCAATGAAGTTTCTTATAAATCTCAGAATGTTGGGATAATGCACGCCTGTGGTCACGATGTCCATACTTCCTCATTACTGGGAGTGGCGCGAATACTTACAGAGCTACAATCCGAATTTGGAGGCACTGTAAAACTGATCTTTCAACCTGCCGAAGAAAAACTTCCCGGCGGTGCAAGCGTAATGATAAAAGAAGGGGTCCTTCAAAATCCTAAACCGCAGGCGGTTATCGGACAGCACGTGATGCCCCTTATTGATTCTGGGAAAATAGGCATTCGGTCTGGTAAATATATGGCCTCGACAGACGAATTGTATGTTACCGTTAAAGGTAAAGGGGGGCATGGTGCCCAGCCACAACAGAATGTCGATCCTGTTGTGATCACTTCACATATAATTATTGCTCTGCAGCAGATCGTTAGCCGTATTGCAGATCCTAAACTTCCAACTGTATTATCCTTCGGCAAGGTAATTGCTAATGGGGCGACTAATATTATACCCAATGAAGTTTACCTAGAAGGTACTTTCAGAACCCTGGATGAAGCCTGGCGTGCGGAAGCGCATAAGCGGATGAAAAAGATGGCGGAAGGCATTGCTGAGAGTATGGGGGCAAGTTGCGATTTTAATATTGTAAATGGTTACCCATTCCTTGTGAATGAAGAAAATTTAACCGCTAAAGTCCGTGAATTTGCCGTAGACTATCTCGGAGAAGACAACGTCATCGATATTGATATCTGGATGGCCGCGGAAGATTTTGCATACTATTCTCAGGTTTCCGATGCCTGTTTCTATCGTCTCGGGATTCGAAACGAGGAAAAGGGAATTACATCATCAGTACATACACCTACGTTTGATATTGATGAAAATGCCTTAAAAACAAGTGTGGGTTTAATGTCTTATACTGCTTTAAGGCAGCTCGGAAATTAAGAAGTGCTGAAAAGCTTCGCAAATGGCCTGCGATAATTCATTCTCAGCATTCGCAACCGAAACTATCATTCAAGTTTAAGGGAGGAAGCTCATGCAAGTTTCATCGCCGATAAAAGCAATTATTCTACAAATGAAAATAATCATCGGAGTAGTACTCCTTTTTATAATAACATACAGCGCTGAAGCTCAGAAAATCCCTCGTTTTAATCCCGACACGGTGCTCACCGTAACTTTTGATACGGTCATAAATATTACAGCCAAAAGACTTAATGTCGAGACCTTTATTAACGAAATGCTGAAAGATACCAGTTTTTATGAGGCTTTCAGTAATATGAAAAAGTACAGTTTTACAGCTGAGAACAGGGTGTTTACATACGATAAAAAGAACAAGGTGGAAGGGAGGGTTTTTCGAAAAATCTACCATAATAATAATGGTCCTTATAAAATGCAGCTTTTAGCAAAGCAGGATAGCGGGAAGCTTTATAAGAAAAATGGTAAGTTCCAGTTATACACAGTGGAAATGTTTGACTACATTTTTATGAATCCATATAATTCTGATTTTGAATCTTCCGCTCCCGCTTCAGGCAAGGCCGGTGGGACTAATGAATCGTATAAGGATAAATTAAAAACACTGATTTTTGCTCCCGGTAGACCTATTAAAGGCGTTCCTATTATTGGGGGGAAAACTCAGATTTTTACAGCAAACATGCGCCAGTATTACAATTATTCTTTTTTTTCAAGCACTTACCTCGATTCTATACCGGTATATAAGTTTACAATTAAAGTTAAGCCTGATATAACGAACTGGACAAAGGATGGATTAATGATAAAAGAATTAACCACCATTTTTGATAAGCGTAATTTCCAGATTCTGGGAAGGTATATTGATATGAAGTATGATAATCTGGCCTTTGATTTTGATGTGCAAATGAATATAGAGCTTGGTTATTTTGATAATGGTGAGGTGTTGCTTCCGACTAAAATAAGTTATCAGGGTGATTGGGACATTCCTTTGAAGAAAGAGGAAAAGGCCAGTTTTTTGATTTTGCATAAGGGATATAAAATAGGTAAGCAGTAAGATTGCTCTAAGCCGAAATTCTTCTTATTTTAAACTCTTGTTTTTTTACTGATGATTGCCAAAGAAACCGTCGATAAAATATTAGAATCTGCCCGTATAGAAGAGGTGGTTGGCGACTTCGTGCATTTAAAAAAGCGGGGAACCAGCTTAATTGGGAACTGCCCTTTCCATAATGAAAAAACTCCTTCCTTTCACGTATCGGTAAACAAGGGCATTTATAAATGTTTTGGCTGCGGTAAAGGGGGCGATTCGACCCGCTTCATCATGGATCATGAGAAATACTCGTATCCGGAAGCGCTTAAGTACTTGGCCAATAAGTACAATATTGAGATTGAGGAGATTGAGGCTTCGCCTGAGCAGCAGGTAGCTGATACCCGAAGAGAGAGTCTTTTCGTAGTTTCAGCCTGGGCGGCCAAATTTTTCAGTCATACCATGTGGGAAACTCAGGCCGGACAAACTATCGGGCTGGGTTATTTTAAGGAGCGTGGTTTCCGTGATGATATTATTAAGAAATTTGAACTCGGTTATTCTCCTGATGAATGGGGAGCCTTAGGCGAGAAAGCGGTTCGCGAAGGGTTTAAAGAAGAGTTTCTTGAGGAGGCAGGCTTATCCATCCGTAACGATAAAGGGGGCTTATATGACCGCTTTCGTGGCAGGGTAATGTTTCCTATCCATAACTTTACAGGAAGAATTATAGGTTTTGGCGGCCGGACTCTTAAAACGGATAAGAACGTACCAAAATATGTAAATTCGCCAGAGAGCGAGATTTATCATAAATCGAATGTTCTGTACGGACTTTTCTTCGCAAAAAAGGCTATACGGGACCTGGATAACTGCTACCTTGTTGAAGGATATGCAGATGTTCTTTCGGTTCAGCAGGCCGGCATCGAGAATGTAGTAGCATCCTCAGGAACTTCACTAACGATAGAGCAGATAAGGCTTATCTCCCGTTTTACAAAGAATATTACTATACTTTTTGATGGAGATGCTGCAGGCATAAAGGCATCTCTGCGAGGCTTGGATATGATTCTAGAGGAGGGTCTGAACGTGAAAGTTGTTCTCTTCCCGGAAGGGAATGACCCTGATTCATATGTCCAGAAATTGGGTAGTTCAGCGTTTAAAACCTTCTTAGAAAAGAACCAGAAAGATTTTATCCTCTATAAAACATCCATCCTTTTAAAAGACGCCGGAAATGATCCTATTAAAAAAGCAGGGATCATTCATGATGTTGTAGATAGTATCGCCAAAATTCCGGATGGAATAAAGGCTTCTGTGTTTGTTCGGGAGTGCAGTTCTTTAATGCAGATCGAGGAGCGGGTCTTAATTGCTGAATTAAACAAATTAAGGCTCAATAAAAATAAAAGAGAAAATAATAAGCCCGAAGCTCCGGCAGGAAGACCTGATGAATTGCCGCCACCAGACGGGTTTCTTGAAGCGGAGAATTATACAGATAACGATGAGTTTCAGGAAAAAGAGATCGTACGTTTATTATTAAACTACGGCCATGAGCTGGTGCATTGGGATGGAATTACAGATACTTACATTGCTCCTTATGTCATTTCAAACCTTGCGGATGTAAGCTTCGATAATCCCCAATGTAAAAGTGTGTTGGAGGAATACAACAAACTTATTGAAAACGGGGAGCTACCTACCGTACAGGATTTTATTAAACACAAAGACCCAAAGATTTCAGAATTGGCTATCTCGCTTATTTCTTCACCTTATAACTTAAGTGAAAACTGGTACGTTAAACGGAAAATCTATGTACGCAATGAAACGGAAAATATGCGTGCAACTATTCTGGGTGGGATATTTCACTTAAAGAAGAGAAAGGTGGACAGAATTCTGAAAAATATCAGACTGGAAATTCAACAGGAAACGGATGAGGATAATCAGATTATTTTAATGCAGCGATATTTAAGGGTTAAGGAGGTCGAAAAAGGTATTTCCGGGTTTTTAGGGTCGGTTATTTTAAAATAATGGCAACTCATAATCTTCTTGGCCAGCAAGGCGAAGTCATCGCCCGAAAATTTCTTGAAGAAATTGCCTATGAAATTCTTGATGAGAATTGGTGTTTTGGTAAAGCTGAAATTGATTTAATTGCCTATCGCGATAAGCGTATTGTTTTTGTAGAAGTAAAAACCCGGTCATCAACCGGATTTGGACAGCCTGAAGATTTTGTAAATGAATCGAAACAAAGACTTTTGCAAAAGGCTGCAGAAGAATACCTTTATCTCATGAATTTCAAAGGAGAAATTCGTTTTGATATTATTTCAATTCTTTTTCAAAAAAATGGTGAATATACACTCAAACATATTGAAGATGCATTTTGGTAAAAGCATAGTTAAAACTTTTTATCTATTTGGGATTATCACGCTGGCATTAACTTCCTGCAAAAGATCTCCAGAAAAGCCCGTATATTTTATTTCACCCATAGAAGGGGGTAATGTAACCCCGGGTGAAACGATCATTCTAAAAACCGATGCAAAGCCGGGTGGATTCGATTCTATTGCCTATTTTATTGATTCAAAATATATCGCAGGTCGTGCAGATACTCAGGGGGTAAAATATTCTGTCGAAGGTTTATCATTCGGTTTACGGGTAATAACGGCCAAAATTTATAGTGGTTCTGATTTTTATGAAGTAAGCTCGAATATTCAACTGCTCCCTTCAAAAGTTCCGGTAATACATAGCTTTAAAATAGTAAATGTTTATCCCCACGATACCACCTCCTATACTGAGGGTCTTGAATTTCATGATGGAGTGCTTTATGAAAGTGATGGCGGATACGCAGATCTTGGAGGATCTAGTTTGAGAAAAACGGATTTAAAAACCGGTAAGATTTTAGCTAAAGTTGATATCGACGGAAAATATTTTGCTGAAGGAATAACTGTGGTTGGTAATAGGATTATTCAATTAACCTATAGAGAAGGGGTTGGCTTTGTTTACGATAAGGAAACCTTCAAAAAGATAGCCGAGTTTCCTTATACAGCAGGCAGGGAAGGCTGGGGATTAGCATTTAACGGCACACAAATTTTAAATACAGACGGAACAAATAATATTTATTTTTTGAACAGAGATACCTATCAAAAGGAAAATACATTGCAGGTATATGATAATAAAGGGCCTGTGAGTAATTTGAACGAATTGGAGCTTGTTGATGGGAAAATTTATGCCAACATATATCTCAAAAGCGACATTGCTATAATAGATCCTAAAACAGGGCTGGTAGAATCTTATATTAATTTAGCGGGTTTGTTGCCTCCCGGAGATCATGTAGAAGGAGTTACCGATGTTTTAAATGGCATCGCCTGGGATTCAAATGGAAAACGCCTCTTTGTTACCGGTAAGAAATGGAACAAACTCTTTGAAATTAAAATTCAGTAGAGAACTCAACTTTACAAAAAATCATGCAGGATGATCGTTGAGATCACCCCGCATGAATCATTCTCCCTAATAATCAGGTTTTAGTTGCAGTTAATGTAGTTCCTGTTAAACTAACCGTGTATATTTTTAATGCTCTGGTTGTTCCACCGCCTACTGGCTGGCCGGTTACTGCTCCTGTAGAACTATAAGTAGACTGATGATTGCCACATATTATTCTGGAATTATTATGTTGCCATGTTAATACACCTTGTTCATGCGGGCAAACAGCTTCAGTAGCAACAAAGGATGATGCTGCATTAGCCGCATCCATTCTTATAAACAAAACACCGTTTACGGTATTTTGGCTTCCTACTGCTGTCATAGATGAAATGTCTACAGATGCGGTATTGCCGCCTCCTCCTCCACCACCGCCACCGGGTGGATTCCCCGGAGTTCCGGTATCATCACTTCCGCCTTTTCCGCAGGATTGCAGGCAGGTTCCTGTGCAAACCATTGCCAGGCCTATGCCAAGGGATTTTAAAAATTCGTCTCTTTCCATAACATTTGATTAATAGATTTTAGATTGGACGTCCGGATTTTTTGATTTTGAAAGACTGAAATTTCTGGATATTGTAAATCCGAACCGAACACCTCCATCAGACCATGACTTTTTAGTATCCGGTAAAAAATTGTTCTCTATTATATATTCAGAATTCATGAAATTGAGTGAGAAAATATGGCCTCCGGTTTCAATTTCCAAGCCAATTCCCAATGGGTTATAATAGGTGTCCGAGAAACTATCTGGTCGTCGGAAAGCATTCACGAGCTGATAATCGCCGATTAGAGAGAGGCGTCTGCTAAGTTTGAACCTCCCGGCAAAGCCAAGGCTGAAAAGATTTTTTTGATCCCCGAAAGCAACATGTTCAGATCGTAATAAATACGAAGGAGAAACCTGTAAGGAAAGATGTTCAGAAAATTTACGGGCTATAATAGCCTGTAATAAATAGCTGTTTCTCGTCGAATCAGAATTAAACTCTTTATCGAAATTTTCTTCCCTTGCAATCACACCGGCCTGTGCCAGCAGGCTTATCGTTACAGGTACAGTTTTCTTAGATTGTTCTATAGCCTTATGTTTGATAAAGAAGTTAAAGAGTTCGTCATGTTTACTTCTGCCAACTCCTACAGTTAATCGGTTAGTTAGTCCGTAATCTAATCCTATGTACAGATCTGTGGCTATATCAAGTCCATAAAGGGTATGAGAACTTCCAAAGTCTCCGCCTATATCACCAAAATGATGGCGAATTCGTAAATCGAGATCAAATTTTTTCTGTGTTTCGCTTGAATGCGATAAAACCACCCTGGTTGACTTAAACGTTGAGAAGGTCTTGCCGCCAGAAAATTTGGAGGAGTCAAGTGATTGTAAAAGGGAATCTGCTTCCTGCGAATAAGAGCCGCAAATAAAAAGCAAAAAAGCGATAATGGTTAAGAAGAGCTTTTTCATAAAGGTTATGGGTTTAGGCTTGCATCAACATTTACTCTTATAACTTCAGCTATTTTAGTTAATACCAATTTTGGGATTTTAATTTTATGGTCTGCGCAGGCGACATCAAAGGCAGATAATAATTGTATACTTCCACTTCTTATTTTTATTACACCTGGAATAGTTCGCTGTTGGGTAACTCCATGAATTAAAAGTGCGCCTGTGGCAGTGACCTTATATTCGCCGTCCTTCGATAAATCCAGCGGCTGGTTTATCTTTCCGTTAAATTTGGCGTATGGATATTTGTCGCTTTCCATATAATTTTCATTAAAGTGTTCCTGCATTAAGCCCCTGGCAAACTCAAAGCTTTTAATAGGAACCTGGAACGCAATCTCACCGGTTTTGCCCATTAGCACGGCTACACCCTTATCCGACGCTGCTTTAATGTCCTCAACAGGAGTGGATGAAAAAAAACGAATTTTTGCTGCTTTCGTTGTCAGATTTTGAGCATAGGATGGCGTGTATATCGATGTAGATGCCAATAAATAGATTAGCACGTTACTTATTTTTTTTACCAAGATCATAGCTAAGATTTAAGGAGATTCCACTTGATTTTAACCTTACATTTCCTTCCCCGACACCACCAAGAGGTAATTTTACATAAGGCTCAATAGCCCATTCAACATGGGATGCTTTTGGCCGGATGTGATAACTTGCCGAAAGGCTTAACACACTAAAATAATGTTGATTGGCATTTTTCTTCTCTAACAAATAATCATTATATCCAGACTGAGGGGTGTACTTGAAATGGTATTTCTCCTTAAGCATCAGATAAGAAGATAAGCCGGACGACACTGAAATCCTCTTGTTGCTATTGTTTAATAACGTATACGATGCCTGTAAAGGAATTTCAAGAATTGCGCAAGAGGCATCAATGCCCGAAAGCATCCCCGCACGGGTCTGATTTTGCATCTGATAATCGTATGCTCCAGCTTGATAATTTTTTAAGCCGTATTTAAGTCCCGAGCTGACCGTGATTTTATTTGAAATCGCAGCATTTAAAAGAATTCCAAGAGTTATTGTTCCTTGCTTGCCGGCAATTGACTTAACTGAACTGAACTCTGGTCCCGCTAAAGCGGTTACACTGAATGCGAGTTTTTTATTCTTTGATCGACTGGCGGCTTCTTTATTACTTACACTTGTATCACCCGGATTGAAACTTGAAGCACCATTCGTGATATCTGATATGGGGACCGTTGATCCGGGAACTTCTGGTTGATTCCTTGCTAATGCCTCCAATTCGTCGGGTTTTTCAACTATTGAAGTTTCTGTAACTGTTTTATTTTGAGCGGATTGGGGATTCGTGGAAACCTTCTTTTCACTAGTGCGGTTAACTGATTTTATTTCCTGTATGTTTTGAGGGAGGGTTACCGCGTCTTTTAAAACCGTAACCGTGTTGTTTTCATCAATATGTAACCTCTGTTCATTTTTATCTACGGAAGTAAGCTGTGGCTGAGTGGATTTCGCACCTTTTGCGATTTTAGTTGTTTCATTAAGGGGTTTATTATCAAGGAAAAAATAAATTCCACCGGCAAGCAATAATAAGATGAGTACAAAGCTGCTGTTTCTTATGAAAATAGCGCGGTCTCTTTTTCGAAGCTTTTGCTCCATTTTGTTCCATGCAGACTCATCAAAGTCAAAATCAAAGGATTCTGCTTTTTGCTTTAACAGCTCATCAAATTTCTTGTCAGATAATTCTTTCATGATATCTTAAACTTCATATGTCCCGATGTATCATCTTCCATCGAGCTTAACATTTCTCTTAATTTTTGCCTGGCTTTAAATAAATTGGATTTTGATGCGCCAACAGATATCGATAACATGCCCGAAATTTCTTCGTGCGTGTACCCGTCAATTACAAATAAATTGAAAACAGTGCGATAACCTATGGAAAGCTTTTGTACCAGTTTTATTAATTCATCATAATTTATCCTGGATAAAATATGTTCGTGTTCTTCCAGCTCATGGCTGCTGTTTAATTCCTCCATCTTCGTACGTCTTATTCTTTTTCTATAATAATCTATCGAGGTATTGATCATTATGGTGCTGATCCATGATTTGAAGGGTCGCTCAGGATCATACTTTTGAATGTTGTTAAATACCCTTAAAAACCCGTCGTTTACTATTTCAATAGCTTCTTCCTTGTGCTCAGCATACCTAAAGCAGATCTTCATCGAAAACCCAAAATATTGCCTGTAAAGCTCCTTCTGACTTTTACGGTCGCGGGATTTACATCCTGATATGATATGTTGAATGTTAGATGAGTCCATCAATAGTTAACTCAATATACTCACAAGTACGGAGATATGTCAGATAGGTTGCTTGTGGAAAGAATTATTTTTAAGAGAAATTTTGTATGGCATTTAGCCAACATTTTTCTTATATCAGCGAGATTTCAATTGTAGTTTTGGTATAGCTGAGACCAGAATTATATGTTTCTTATTTCTTAATATTAAGGCATACATTAAGCTAATAGCAAACGGTAGGATTTGGGTAGATGCGCAGGAAGGGACATTCCTGGGTTCCGACAGAATTGAACTTTTAGAAAAAGTAGATAAACATGGTTCCATCACGCAAGCTGCCCTGGAAATGGAAATTTCTTACAAGCAGGCATGGGAATTGTAGAGCAAATGAACAAACGTAATAAAACACCCCTGGTAATTTCAAAACGGGGTGGAAAAGGCGGCGGTTCAGCGGTTCTTACAGCTAAGGAAAAAAACTCGTTGAACTGTTTAAACAATTCAACACTGATTTTCAATTATTCTTAACGGAACAAACGCAAAAGTTTTCTACAGTATTTAAGAACAATTCTTGTCAACTCTTAAAGGTGCACCCAGTTTTAATATTTCATTTAAAAGCTCTTTGGTTATTTGCATAAACCACCGGTTATGTGGGATATTTTGCCCTATAAATAAAAAAGGAGCAGTTTCCTGCCCCTCTTAAATGTTAGTATAAATATCTAAATTAATTTATAGATTCTCCTTACGCCAGCTTTTATACTGATTAATCAGGCCGTTGGTTGAGGAGTCGTGTGTGCTAATTGGCGACTCACTTTCCAATTCAGGCAGAATCTTGTTAGCCAGCTGTTTTCCCAGCTCCACTCCCCATTGGTCAAAACTGAAAATATTCCAGATGATACCCTGAACGAATATTTTATGTTCGTACATCGCGATTAGCGCACCCAAAGTTTCCGGAGTGACCTTTTTCACAAGTATAGAGTTCGTCGGTCGGTTTCCTTCAAACACTTTAAATGGCGCAAGCTTCTCAATTTCTATCTCCGGTTTTCCGGAAGCTTTCAATTCTGCTACCACTTCTTCGTACGTTTTCCCGTTCATTAAGGCCTCTGTTTGGGCGAAGAAATTAGAGAGTAACAGCGTATGATGAGATCCGATTTTGTTGTGTGACTGAGCGGGAGCGATAAAATCGCAGGGAATTAATTTTGTACCCTGATGGATTAGCTGGTAAAATGCATGCTGTCCGTTGGTTCCGGGTTCTCCCCAGATCACAGGGCCGGTTTGATAATTTACCGGATCTCCATTTCTGTCGACGTTTTTGCCATTGCTTTCCATATCTCCTTGCTGGAAATATGCCGCAAAGCGATGCATATATTGATCGTATGGTAAAATAGCGTGACTTTCGGCTTCAAAAAAATTATTATACCAGATACCTAGCAATGCCAGAATTACAGGTATATTTTGTTCGAATTCTGTTTTTCGGAAATGATTATCCATGTCATGTGCACCTTTTAAAAGTGCCTTGAAATTATCAAATCCAATTCCTAAGGCTACCGAGGTGCCGATAGCACTCCATAAAGAATAGCGGCCTCCAACCCAATCCCAAAAACCAAACATGTTTTTTGTATCTATCCCGAATTCTGAAACAGCTTTTGCGTTCGTAGAAAGCGCAGCAAAGTGTTTGGCAACTCCATCTGAAGAGCCCCCGTTTTCTAAAAACCAGTTACGTGCGCTATGAGCATTTGCCATAGTTTCCTGCGTGGTAAAAGTCTTAGAGGCGATAAGAAATAGTGTAGTTTCAGGATTTACTTTTTTTAAGGCCTCCGCGATGTGTGTTCCATCAACATTTGATACAAAATGAAGATTTAAATGATTGCGGTAAGATTTTAAAGATTCATAAACCATTACCGGGCCCAAGTCAGAACCACCGATGCCAATGTTCACAATATCTGTGATCGGTTTCCCGGAATAGCCTTTCCATTCTCCGGATATTACAGAATTGCAAAAAAGTTCCATTTTATCAAGAACAGCATTTACATCTGGCATTACATCAATGCCTCCAACCATGACTTTTTTGGTCCCCTGATTTCGTAACGCGGTATGCAGAACCTCCCGGCCTTCGGTTTCATTGATTTGTTCAGCAATAAACATTGCATCAATGGCTTCATTAAGTCCGCATTCTTTAGCCAGCTGAATTAACAAAGCCATAGTTTTATCCGTGATCCTGTTTTTAGAATAATCTAAAAGAATTTCATTCCACTGCAGAGAAAATTTATTAAAACGGTCTGGATCTTCGGCGAATAAACCACGTAAATGCTGGTTATTGACTTCAACAAAATGATCTGTTAAATATTGATAAGCCTGAGTTTGAGTAAAATTTATTTTTGGAAGCATACACGAAAATTTGGACTAAGATAAAAATCCTGTTTAATTAAACTTGACACTTAACGATTCATTTAATATTATCACCTTTTTTAATAGCGCAACCTTTAAGTGTTCTGCCATCGATAGTCACCTCAGCAGCATAGTTATATATTCTGTCAGACATGCCATCGCTGCATTTTTGTTTTGTAATGATAGCTTTTATACTCTGTTTTTTATCATTGTAGCTTTCATATATTGTGCTTGAGGCGGAGGATTTACCTGGATTGTAAGGGAATGTATAGGTTTTATCGTTCCCAACATCTTTCAAGGCTATAATTTTTTCTGATGGAATTATTTCTAATGACCAAAAAGGCTCATTCCCTAAGCCAATAAATTCATAATTGAAACAATCAGTATGAAAAGATTTTTGCTTTGAAGTAATAAGATCAGTGACAACCAGAACATTTTCATAGTCTCCTGCATAACCCATGTTTGATTTACCTTTCAGGTATCCTTTTACTTCTAAATACACACTTTCATAAGGGTAGGAGAGAAATTGGGTGGATTTTTTATAAGCCGGCAAAAGCTTTTTACTCTTGTCTTCCAGCCAATAAAGTTTTCCGTTATTGCAATCGGTAAAAGCGCTAACTTCATTTCCCAGAATAAAAAGTCCTTTATATGGTTTAATTTGCTTCGATAATTTCGGGATAGAAGAAGTGTCTAAAGCCTGGCCTTCGGCTCGCATTGTGTCGATCGCAACAGAATCTTCAACAGTTTTCATCTGTTTGCCGGAATTGCAAGCAAAGAAAATAAAAAGCAGAGTAAGAAAAGGAATATATTTTCTCTGTAACATCAATATCTAGTATAGACCAATGATGTGTTTAATTGTTCTGCAGGTTTGGAAAGCTTTTAACATTTAACTTTTATAAGTAAGAAATTCAATTTCAAAGCCAGTATTAAATTATCTCTCCGATCGAAGCAAAACTGAAATGTCATCTGATAGATCTGACAAGCGATTTTTTATAATATCCCAAACTATTAGATTATCAATTCCGAAATATTCATGGATTATAAAATTGGAGGTTTGGATGTCGGATAGAAGCAAAGGTATATTTCGTTCAGACATGGATTAGGTTACGCTCTACAAATGGTAAATAATGCGGCTTAATCGCTCTTCGGGAAACCATGTCAATTTTATGATGGAAAAGATCTTCAAACTCATGAGCAAAACGAATATAATCGAATCCATCTATTCTTCCGTTAAAGTCAACAAGGATGTCTATATCACTCTGTTCATTAAAATCACCCCGGGCAAAAGATCCAAACAAACCAAGTTCAGAAATAGGATATCTCTGAATTAGCGCGGGCTTGTGCAGTTTCAGCATATTTATAATCTTTTCCTGTGTATACATTCTTGTAGAGTAATGTTGTACTTCGGTATGTTCAACCTTGATTCAAATATACTAAGTTTAAGTGGCGCAAAAAAGAAATGCGCATGTGAATCTTTCTCTCAGCGAAAAACAATACAGCTCTTTTTAAGCCATTTTCTTACTTTTGTTCCATGACTAAAGAACAGTTACAGGATTTAAGGGACAGAGTAACGTCCCTGAGGAGGCATCTTTGACATCGACAAGAAACTTGATGAACTCCATATAGAAGAAGAATTAACTCTTACCCCTGATTTCTGGGATAGACCAAAAGACGCCGAAAAGGTGTTACATTCCATTAAAGCTAAAAAAGTCTGGACCGACGGCATTGTTAATGTAAACTCTGCTGTGGAAGATACTGCCGTTTTATATGAGTTTTTCCAATCAGGTGATGCAACTGAAGAAGAGCTTGAGGAGCAATATCAGCTTGCTCTGGTTAAGCTTGAAGAACTTGAGTTTAAAAACATGCTCAGTTCAGAAGAAGATCAGCTGAACGCTGTGCTTCAAATCACAGCCGGTGCTGGCGGGACAGAAAGTTGCGACTGGGCTCAGATGTTAATGCGCATGTACATTATGTGGGCGGAGAAGAATGGGTGTAAAGTTACTGAACAGGATTTCCAGGAAGGCGAAGTTGCCGGTGTTAAATCCGTAACTCTTCAGATTGAAGGAGAGTTTGCATACGGATATTTAAAGGGTGAAAATGGTGTTCACCGCCTGGTACGTATATCACCTTTTGATGCCAATGCAAAACGCCATACATCCTTTGCTTCAGTGTATGTGTATCCTCTTGTTGATGATACGATTGAAATAGCGGTAAATCCTGCAGATATTGAATTTGAGACCTTCCGTTCGGGTGGAGCTGGTGGCCAAAATGTAAATAAAGTAGAGACAGCCGTTCGTCTGTATCACAAACCTTCAGGTATTATTATCAAGAATCAGGAGTCAAGATCACAGCTTCAGAATAAAGAGAATGCCATACGTTTGCTTAAATCACAGTTGTATGAAGCTGAGATGCGGAAACGCCAGGAGGCCTCGGCAGCTATCGAAGGAAGCAAGAAGAAAATTGAATGGGGATCGCAAATCAGAAGTTATGTTTTAGATGACAGAAGGGTGAAAGATCACCGTACTAATCATCAAACTTCAAACCCACAGGCGGTACTAGATGGCGATTTAAACGATTTTATTAAAGCCTATTTGATGGAATTTTAAAGATTGACGTGTCCGGAACTAATTGGAGTCCGGACATTTGTTTTACTTCTCAGCTTCCAATACCTGCAATAATTCTTCGGTTTCTCTAACTTTCTCATCATACCCTAATTTTGAATAAGCAGAAATCAGGTTTCTTAATATCCTTCGAATAATATCTTCGTTATTGCAAGGCTCGTAAAACTCTTTAGCAGGGGTCAGGTTTAATTGTTTTAAAAAGGAGTCTACATCTCGTCTGCTAAAAATGAAACCCTTGTTAAACGCATTTATATAAAACAAAACACCTTCTTCCGAAATGTATTCTTTAGCTTCGTCTATATACGCCAGGATGAAATGCTGAGGGAGATTTACACCATAAATCGGGATGTCCAGTTTTTGTGCGATCACGGAATAAATAATGGCGAGAGAAATTTGGTTGCCTTTTTTACTCTCCAGCACCTGGCTGATGTATGAGTTTTGTGGATCCTGATGGTTGGTGGTATTGCCCGAAAAGTTATAAATACTGTATAATACGTGATTTATAATTTTTACCTTTTCAATAGCACTCATATCATAAACCATTTGCAACCAGATTTCACGCTTAATCTCTTCAATTTGGTTGATGATTTTAGATGGGTCCATATCGGGGTACTGATATTTATTAATAATAATCACCCCCTGCAATAAATCAAAAGCACCGCCATGATACCATAATTCTAGTTCTTTCTTTACAGAATTATACTGGATTTTATGAACGAGGTTTTCGATCCTCTCCTGTAAAAGTGCGTCGAAGGATTGTTCCCATGCACTTTCAAGATATTCAATTACCTCATTACCGTAAGAAAGCAGACGTTCCTCAACATGCTGGGAAACTTCTGCATCCGGATCATCAAGTAACTTAATCAAAGATTCTAATTCTTTATCATTCATAGTGTTTTACTAAAATATAAAAAAGATAACACCTTGTATTAAGAATTGTCTGAATCTAAGATGTAATCTTTTTTGGCTCTATCATATAATATAACAATGCTTTGTCTAATTTTGCTCTTGCATGATCAATTCACAACTGTTTAAATCATATATCAGACACCGGCTTACAGCCAAAACACGTCATGGAATACATTCCCCTTTTGTTTACAACCTGGTCGACAAAGTAATTTATGATTTTAAACCCCGAACCGATTATAAGCAAATAGAACAATTGCGAAAAAGCTTATTGTCTGATGAGAGGGAAATTACCATTACCGATCTAGGCGCAGGTTCGCACGTTAATAACAATAAGAAAAAACTGGTACGGCAACTTGCAAAAAATGCCTTAAAGCCTAAAAAACTTGCTCAGTTAATCTATAGAATTTCTAACGATAATAAGCCTAAAAATATTATTGAACTGGGAACCTGTTTGGGCTTAACAACTGCTTATCTGGCGAAAGCTATGCCAGGGGCAAATATCATCTCAATTGAAGGCTGTCCGCAAACTGCAGAAATCGCCCGGGAGAATCTGGATAAATTAAAAATCGGTAACGTTAGGTTACTTACGGGAAACTTCGACGCAATATTTCCAGGTATTATAGACGAAACAGATTCATTAGATTTTGTGTTTGTAGATGGGAACCATCGCAAGGATGCCACTTTAAATTATTTTAACTGGTGCCTTTCAAAGGTGAATAGCGATACTGTCCTGATTTTTGATGATATTTATTGGAGTAAAGGTATGGAAGAAGCCTGGGAGGAGATCAAAGCCAATCCACAGGTTAGCCTTACAGTAGATTTATTCTGGATCGGATTAGTTTATTTTAGGAAAGGTCATGCAAAAGAGCATTTTCGAATAAAATTTTGATAGATATTGGTTATATTAGAAAAAGCCAAAAACCTTAAACCATTACCATGAGCTTACGTCTTTACACCATCGTATTGTTTTCGTTATTAGCCGGGTTTACAAGCACCGCTCAAATACGTGTATCGCGTGTTGATGTTAATAAGTGGATCAAGGAAAATTTTACGGGTCAGGGGGTAGTAGTCGGAAATATAAAATTTCATGGGAATTTCTTATCCATTGGGTCATTTAGCAATTCAGGAAATGTTTTAGACCTGCAAAAAGGTTTAGTGCTTTCAACAGGCTCGGCATATAACGTCGCCGGTATGAATAACAAATACAATCAAACTTATGCCTTTGGTGATGTAGAAAAGGATGCCGATTTGCAGAAGATCGTGAAGCCCAATGTCTACGACGTAAGCATGGTTGAGTTTGATTTTGTGCCAATGGGAAATAGCCTGCAGTTCAATTATCAGTTTGGTTCAGAAGAATATCCTGAATATGTTGGCTCGGCTTATAATGATGTGTTTGCTTTTTTCGTTTCGGATGAAAATACAAAAAATAATATAGCTCTGATTCCCGGAAAATCTGAGCCAGTGAGTATCAATACGGTAAACCATAAGACGAACCAGGAGTTTTTTATTGACAATAATGTTTTTTCAAGCGCTGTCACTAAAAGGCAAGCGCCATCGGTTGAAAGACGACCTATGGGCTTTTTTCCTTCAATTTGGCACGGCATCAAAAACTTCTTCTCGTCCCGGCCCGAAGAATCTGCTGAAACGGCATATATCCGTACAGATCCGACTTTAGTTAAAAAGGCCAGGCCTGCCTTATACCGGTTCTTACAGTTTGATGGAGTAACGAAAAAGCTGGTTGCACAAACCTATGTGGTCCCTTATAAAAAATACCATTTGAAAATTATCATTGCTGATGTTGCCGACAATATTTATGATTCTGGAGTGTTTGTTGAAGACAGGAGTCTTATAGCTAAACGCGATACAATGCAGCCTGATTTTGTTGATTATCCGGATTTAAGTAAGCTGATAGATGCACGGCAAATTCTGGCGGGTAAAAATCTCGAAGATTTGCTGCCGGATACAGTATACATGGATGCGAATATTTATTTTGAGTTTGACAAGGCCGACATAGTGTACAGCGAATTGAATAAATTGAAAGGTATTGCCTCAACGTTCGACCGCGTTAAAAATAAATATACAATGCGTGTTGCCGGACATACCGATAGTATCGGCGATTTGCAGTACAATATGGCCTTATCCAGAAAGCGGAATCAGTCGGTGATGGATGCTTTACAGAAACTTCGAACTATAGATATTCCAATTGAAATTACCGAAGATGCCTATCTGAAGCCAGCAGCAAAAAATGATACGGATGAGGGAAGAATGAAAAACAGAAGGGTTGAGATCTATTTCGTAAAAAGAGATTAGTGAAAATATTTTATTAAAACGCCTCTCCAAAGGCAATATAGAATCCTTTTTGTCTCTCTTCACCACTCCTTTTTTCTCCGAAGGCATAGTCTATTCTTAAGCTCAACCCTCTTATCGTATCGAAGAAATATCTGATTCCCGCACCGTAACTAGGTTTAAAATTACCCAGATTTATACGAGTATTGTATACAGAACCTGCTCCCGCAAAACCAACCACACCAAACCTTGGAATAATTCTGTATTTAAGTTCAATCTGGGTGGCCAGTAAGTTTCTATCGCGGTATCGACCGGTGTAATATCCTCTCATAACCTGGTCATTACCTAATTGTGGTAATAAGTAGAAGGGAGTGGTGCTTCCCTGGATAGTCTGGTATGCTAAGTTAAATCCAAGTACTGTTTTGGGATTATAGCTTTTAAAAGTTCTGAAATCCAGTTTTGCCGTGCTTCCTGTAAAGTTTTCACCGCCGAAAATATCTGGTGCAAAAGAATAATTAAGTTTTAGATAGGTGCCACGACTTGGGTAGACATTTGAATTCCGCGAATCGATGATTTGCGAGACTCCTAGAAATAGAACTGCCCCGCCATCTTTATCATGTATAAATTGATCTGTTTCATAGACTCCTCCGGGCTCTTTATCAATAAATTTGTAATTTTCATAACTGGTATTGACTCCGGTATATGACCCTCTTTTCATTAGTTTTTCTACTTCTACACTAACCTTCTTTAAGGTTTGGGTAATCCTCTCTTCATCTGCTTTGTGTGTATCGTCTCCAATGCCATAAAAATTGAAAGGGAAATCCCGATACCTCAAATCGCCTATGTAATGATATCGGTTTTGTTTCGACCATATATCTGGTTTTAGCGTAATTATCGATTGTTTTTTTGTTGTAAAAGCAATTAATCCGGCAATACTTGAGTTTCTGGTTACTGTATCTTTATTTGTATAAAAAGACGCTAAGGAGACCAGGCCATATTCAAAACCCGTTTCCTGGGCATAGCCAAGAGCAGGCAAAATTATAAATCTGCCCTTGCTTGTACTATCGTTTTCGTTCCCGAAAAATCTTCCAAGTATTTTTCTTTGGCTAAATGCACTGTTGTTTTGTAAGCTAAAAAGGATAATGCCCAGAACTAAAAACTTTTTCATTGTGGGCGAATATAGCTTTTGTGAAAAAAAGAAGAACAATTCCTTTATAAATTCAGTAATTCAGCGATGTTTGCAAAACTAAATTAAGCTCGCAATCAAAAAATAGTATTTTTACCCCTTTAAAAATTTATAATGGAAAGAGGACCTATATCCCAGTTTATAGAACACAATTATCGCCACTTCAATGCAGCGGCCCTTGTAGATGCAGCTAAGGGTTACGAAACTCACTTAGTAGAGGGGGGAAAGATGATGATTACCCTGGCAGGTGCCATGAGTACTGCAGAGCTTGGTATTTCGCTTGCAGAAATGATCAGGCAGGATAAAGTCGCTATAATTTCTTGTACAGGTGCCAACCTGGAAGAAGATGTAATGAATCTTGTTGCGCATTCGCATTATAAACGGGTACCTAATTATCGTGATCTGAGCCCTCAGGAAGAATGGGATTTGTTAGAGCAGGGTTTTAACCGTGTAACTGATACCTGCATTCCTGAAGAAGAGGCTTTCAGGAGGATTCAAAAACATATTTATAAGATCTGGAAAGACGCTGAAGATAAAGGCGAAAGATATTTTCCGCACGAGTTTATGTACAAGCTTTTGTTAAGCGGAGTGATGAAGGAAAATTATGAAATTCCGGTTGAACATAGCTGGATGATTGCTGCCGCAGAAAAAAATCTTCCCATAATAGTTCCTGGATGGGAGGATAGTACAATGGGGAATATTTTCGCTTCTTACATTATTAAAGGGGAGCTTAAGGCCAGCACAATGAAGAGCGGTATTGAGTATATGGCCTGGCTGGCAGAATGGTATCAAAATAACAGCAGTGGTAAAGGAATTGGATTTTTCCAAATAGGGGGAGGTATTGCCGGTGATTTCCCTATCTGTGTGGTGCCGATGTTGTATCAGGATTTGGAAATGCATGATATTCCATTTTGGAGTTATTTCTGTCAGATTTCTGATTCAACAACTTCTTATGGCTCATATTCAGGAGCAGTTCCGAACGAGAAAATTACCTGGGGGAAATTAGATATTCATACACCCAAGTTTATTGTTGAATCGGATGCGACGATTGTCGTCCCTTTGATATTTGCCTGGATCTTACGGCAGTGATAGCAAATTATATCTATATTAACCATTGATGCAAATCATTATTTAAAGAAATTAAGATTAAATGCAAAATCTGTTTAAACGGATATTTCTCTTTTTTCTCTAAAAACGCCCTTTGCAAAAGCTATGAGGCTGTTTTGCTATTATTTAGAACGATTATAAATTGTTAATATAGGTCATTGGAGTGTCATGCATAGATGAATTAATTATACTTTTGTCCTCCGAAAATGTTGGGGGAATCTCATTCAGCTTTCGAATACATATCTAATTTTAAGTGTAAAATATAATATGAGGAGCATCTCATTGTTTTTTAGAAGTGTTGCAAAATCATTAATCTTAGTATCTTCTTTAAGTATTGGTATTCAGTCTTATGCGCAAAATAGCACTGATACGAGTACCGCTGCAGTACAAGGTGCATCAGGTTCGGCTGCTGCCGGAGCGCCTGCTGCCGCTGCCGGAGATGCTGCTGCTGGTGGAGCACTGTTTAAGCAAAAATGTACAGCCTGTCATGGTATTGATCGGGCAGTGGTTGGTCCAGCTTTAAAAGGCATTCAGGATCGGCATGACCAGGCATGGTTGAACAAGTGGATTAAGAACTCACAGGCGCTGGTTGCTTCAGGAGATCCGGCTGCTGTTAAAGTTTTTAACGAGTATAAAAAGGTGGTAATGACCCCTTTTCCGGAGTTGACGGATGCTGATATCACCAATATTCTAACTTATATCCAGGTTGAAGGCGATAAACCTGCTGCAAGTGCGGCTAAGGCTTCGGGAACCGAAGGCGCTGACGGTGAGGAGAAGAAAGGGGTCAGTGATTATCTTTTAGGAGGTCTGATCGTTTTAGTTCTTGTAGCCTTGTTTATCATTCTGGTCTTAAACCGTGTGATAAAGACTTTAGAAAGGTTATTACTGCAAAAGCAGGGAGTAGCAATTGATGAAGTTGAAGGTGAAAGTACCTCAGTTCGTTTTAGAAGGCTAGCAAAAAACAAGAAGTTCGTTGGTTTTGCTGTATTGCTTTTAATTATTTTTCTTGGTTCTGCGGGTTGGATGGGTTTGTGGAATACTGGTGTCCATCAAGGATATCAGCCAGAGCAGCCAATTAAATACTCTCACCAATTACATGCCGGTACATTAAAAATTGATTGCCAGTACTGTCACTTTGGTGCGTACAAGTCTAAAAACGCGTCAATCCCTTCATTAAACGTTTGTATGAACTGCCATAATTATGTAACAGCGAGCGATAAATATAATGGCGAAACTTCACCGGAGATTGCGAAAATTTATAAAGCTTTAGATTACGATCCGCAGACTAAAACTTACGGAGATGATCCTAAGCCAATTCAGTGGGTTCGGATTCATAACTTGCCGGATTTAGCATATTTTAATCACTCTCAACACGTAAAAGTTGCTGGCATTAAATGTCAGGAGTGTCATGGTCCAATTCAGACCATGCAAGAAGTTTACCAATATGCTCCTTTGACGATGAAGTGGTGTATCAATTGTCATAAAACAAAAGATGTGAACTTTAAGGGAAATGCTTACTACGACAAGGTTATTGCCGCTCATGACCAGTTTACAAAAGGTCAAAAAGTTACGCCTGCAGTATTGGGTGGTATCGAATGTGGTAAATGTCACTATTAATAAATTACAAAATAGAACTTACGCAACAGTTTATATAGCTTAAATGGAAAGCAATAAGAAATACTGGAAAGGTTTAGAAGAGCTGAAAACAACTCCGGAATTTGTGGAGAATAATAAAGGTGAATTTGCCGAATCATTACCTATTGAGGAATTACTAAGTGAAGCGGGTTTAAAAACCCCAACTCCGCGCCGTGATTTCTTAAAGGCTATGGGTTTTGGTTTAGGTGCCGTTACACTGGCGGCATGTCAGCCAGCTCCTGTTCACAAATCAATTCCTTATTTAATCAAGCCCGAGGAAGTGACTCCTGGTGTGGCAAACTATTATGTATCAAGCTTTAAAGGGCATGGTGTTTTAGTGAAAACCCGCGAAGGACGTCCTATAAAACTGGAGGGAAATCCCGCATGTATTCTCGGTCAGGGGAGATTGGATGCAGTAACTCAAGCTTCAATCCTTGATTTATACGATGTTTCAAAACTGAAAGGTCCTAAATTAAAAGGTGAAAATGCTTCATGGAACAGCGTTGATTCATTCGTTAAGGGTGAGTTAAACAAAATCCAGGCTGGTGGAAAGAAGATCAGAATTGTTTCTTCAACTATCAATAGCCCTTCATCTCAAAAAGTTATCACCGACTTTATTGCCAAATACCCGAATACGAAGCATATTCAGTTAGATGCTGTTTCTTACTCCGGCATTTTAAAAGCTAATGAAGCGAGCTTTGGAAAAGCTGTTTTGCCTCATTACCATTTTGACAGGGCAGACGTTATTGTAAGCTTTGGTGCGGATTTCCTTGGTACATGGATCTCACCCCTGGAATTTAACCGCCAGTATGTGGTGAATCGTAATATGGCATCTCTTAAAAATAAAAAGATGTCACGACACGTACAGTTTGAAGCTGGAATGAGCTTAACTGGAACCAATGCCGATGTTCGTATCGCTCTTAAACCATCCGAAGAAGGTATTGCATTGCTGAACCTTTATGCAGCTCTGGGCGGCGGTGGATCAACCAAAAAGTTAACAAACGCTAAAGCTGAAACAGCTTTGGGATTAGTCGCAAAAGAATTATTGGCTGCAAAAGGAAAAGCTTTAGTTGTAAGCGGATCCAATGATATTGCAACTCAAACAGTAGTAAACGGAATCAATACTCTATTAGGTAGCTACGGTACCACTATTGATATTGCAAATCCGTCGTATCAATATTTAGGTAATGATGCTGATTTCGTAGCCCTGGTAGCTGAAATGCAACGTGGTGAGGTTGATGCGTTATTCTTTATCGATAGCAATCCGGCATACAGTTCTATTCTTTCGAAAGAATTTACAGAAGGACTAAAAAAGGTAAAATTAAAGGTTTCTTTCGCTGATCGTCCTGACGAAACCGCTTCAGAATGTGACGTGGTTGCTCCCGTTCCTCATTACTTAGAAACATGGGGTGATTCAAATGCTGTAGCTGGATATTATACAATTGTACAGCCAACCATCAACCCGGTTTACAATACCCGCCAGGCAGAGCAAAGTTTATTATTGTGGTCTGATAATGCTGTTAAGAACTATTATCAGTACGTTAAAAATAACTGGGAAGCCAGTCTTCTTCCTTCGGCAGGTCTTACCTGGAAAGAACTTTTGCAAAAAGGTGTTGTAAGTTCTTCCGCTGTTGCTGCTCCTGCTTCAACTTCAGGACAAGCGAGTCCTGTGAATGCCGGCAATGCTGCTCAGGCAATACTTGCGGCTTCAGCTGCCTTAGCAAAAGGTGGAGAGAGTCCAACTGAATTAACTGTATATGAATCTGTTGCTATCCGTGACGGACAGTATGCAAACAATGCCTGGTTACAAGAATTACCGGATCCGGTTTCCAAAGTAACCTGGGATAACTATGTTGCTATCAATCCGAAATACGCTGATGAGTTAAAGGTTGCAGAATTTGATCTGGTAAAGGTTGAGTCTGAAAATGGCTACTCTGTTGTTCTTCCTGCTCTTTATCAGCCAGGTCAGGCTATCGGTACAGTTTCTATTGCGGTAGGTTATGGCCGGGCGAAAGTTGGTAAGGTTGGTAATGAAGTAGGGAAGAATGCTTTCCCTTTCATGAAATTTGCAAACGGTTCACTACAAACGACCGCTCCTGTTAAAGTGACAGCTGCAGGTGGAAAATATGAATTAGCTCAAACACAAACGCACCATTCTTACGAGGGACGGAATATAATCCGCGAAACTACTTTTGATAAGTATGTTAAAGATTCATATTCAGGAACCGGTAAGCATGAAACGGAACATAAGACATATGATTTATGGCCTGAACACAAGCAATTAGGAAATAGCTGGGTTATGGCTATCGACTTAAATGCGTGTACAGGTTGTGGAGCATGTATAGTTGCATGTAATGTTGAAAACAACATTCCTGTTGTTGGTCGGGATGAAGTTCGCCGCCGTCGTGAAATGCATTGGATACGCATTGATCGTTATTACAGCTTCCAGGAAGAAGGCAAGAATATTACAGAAGAGGCTGAAATCGGAGAGCTTGCAGAACGCAATACCCTTGAGGATGTAACTGTGGTAAATCAGCCAATGTTGTGTCAGCATTGTGATCATGCTCCATGCGAAACGGTTTGTCCTGTTATTGCAACGATGCACTCATCAGACGGTTTGAACCACATGGCTTATAACCGTTGCGTAGGAACTCGTTATTGTGCGAATAACTGTCCGTACAAAGTTCGCCGCTTTAACTGGTTTAACTATTGGAATGATTCTCGTTTCGATAACTACATGAACAATGAGTTTACGCAGTTAGTGCTTAATCCAGATGTTACGACTCGTTCCAGGGGAGTAATGGAAAAATGTACGATGTGTATTCAACGTATACAAGGCGGAAAATTGCAAGCTAAAATCGACAAACGTCCTTTAAGGGACCTGGAAATTAAAACAGCTTGTCAGCAGACTTGTCCAACAAATGCTATAATCTTTGGAGATAAGAACGATCCGAATTCTGCAGTGAGTAAAGCATTGGGTAATGAGCGTACCTATTATGTATTACAGGAACTAAATGTTCAGCCAGGTGTAGGTTATCAAACAAAAGTTAGAAATACAGCAGCAGAAGCACAAGCTTAATTGATTACTATTAAGAGTTTTAAAAGATTATGTCAGCACATAAGGAATCAATATTAAGGGAACCATTAATCACAGGTGAGAATATTACCTATTCAAAGATCACTGAAGATATTTTAGTTCCCGTTGAGAATAAACCCAATAAAGCCTGGTGGATTGGCTTTACAGTTGCAGCTTTGTTTGCATTATTATGGGTAGTTTCTGTAGGCTATACATTTTATGTAGGTATCGGCGCATGGGGATTAAATAAAACAGTAGGTTGGGCTTGGGATATCACCGGCTTCGTTTGGTGGGTAGGTATTGGTCACGCCGGAACACTAATTTCTGCTGTACTACTTTTATTTCGTCAGAACTGGCGTAACTCCATTAACCGGTCTGCTGAAGCGATGACCATATTCGCCGTTATATGTGCTGCTACTTATGTAGTTTCTCACATGGGGCGTCCATGGCTGGCTTATTGGCCACTACCTCTTCCAAATCAATTTGGATCATTATGGGTTAACTTTAATTCGCCATTGGTATGGGACGTATTTGCGATTTCAACTTACTTTTCTGTATCCTTAGTTTTTTGGTACACAGGTTTATTGCCAGACATTGCAACTATACGCGACAGGGCTACAGGTCTTCGTAAAAGAATTTATTCTATCCTGTCTTTCGGATGGGCTGGGTCTGTTAAGAACTGGCAGCGTTTTGAGTCAGTTTCTTTGATTCTTGCCGGTGTTTCAACTCCGTTAGTACTTTCGGTACACACCATTGTATCTATGGACTTTGCAACATCCCTGGAGCCTGGATGGCACACTACAATTTTCCCTCCATATTTCGTTGCAGGAGCAATCTTTTCCGGGTTCGCTATGGTACAAACATTGTTATTGGTTGTACGTAAAGTAATGAACTTCGAGAATTACATTACTATGTTTCATATCGAATCAATGAATAAAATCATTATCGTAACAGGTTCCATAGTTGGTGTGGCTTATTTAACAGAGTTATTTATCGCATGGTACTCTGGTGTGGAATACGAACAATATGCTTTCTTAAACCGTGTAAGCGGACCATACTGGTGGGCATATTGGAGTATGATGACCTGTAATGTTATTTCTCCCCAGCTTTTCTGGTTCAAGAAAATTCGTACGAGCATTCTTGCATCTTGGATCCTGTCGATTGTAGTTAATATAGGTATGTGGTTTGAGCGTTTTGTAATTATTGTAACCTCATTGCACCGCGATTACCTTCCTTCAAGCTGGGCCATGTTTTATCCTTCTGTAGTAGATGTTTGTATATTCCTCGGTTCGATTGGGCTATTTTTTACTCTATTCCTTCTTTTCTTAAGAGTATTGCCTGCGATAGCGATAGCAGAGGTAAAACTCATCCTTAAGAGTGCGAGTGATCAGGTAAAACAAAAACAGATTCGGGAAGGACATGTGAAGAAAGAAGAAGGAGAGTTCTATCAGGAATCTTTGGAAAAGTACGATAGTGTAGATTATCTAAAAGTTTAACAATGAGCAACACAAAATATATTTTAGGTCATTTTGAAGATCCTGATGATATGATGCACGGGATAGACAAGTTACTGGAGAACAATATAAGCGTCTACGATGCCTATACGCCAATGCCTATTCACGGTATCGAAGAAAAATTGGGATACGAGCGTTCACGCTTACCGATTGCAGCTTTTTGCTTTGGTTGTGTGGGTACGTTGACAGCCTTCTCATTAATTTATTACACAATGGTATATGATTGGCCAATGAACATTGGGGGAAAGCCTGCATTTTCAATGCCTAACTATATTCCTATTGGTTTTGAACTTACGGTATTGTTCGCATCTTTTGGAATGATGGCTTGTTTCTTTTTCGCAAATCACTTTTTCCCCGGACGTGCGCCAAGAGTTATGGATCTTCGGGCAACAAATGATAGATTTATTATAGCTATTGATGCAAAAGCAAATCCGTACCCTGATAAAATTGTCGATTTATTAAACGAAGCCGGTGCTGTAGAAATTATGCACAACGAAAGGAAATATGTTAGTTATGAATAAGCTCAGGATATTAAGCCTTACTTTTTTGACTGTAGCATCTGCAGCTTTAATATCATCTTGCGGTGGTGGCAAAGGCGCAGGCTGGGAATACGCCCGTAATATGTATGATCCGATCGCTTATAATCCGGATCAGCCAAATGAAAACTTTGCCAACAAACAATCGGCGCAATTACCCCCTGAAGGTACTACACCAGTTGGATATGACAGAGTTGTGGAAAATTATCCAAATACAATTGAAGGATATAATGCTGCAAGTGCTGGCTTGAAAAACCCGATACCGGTAACGACCGCATCTCTAGTGGAAGGAAGAGCTCTTTATCGTAATATGTGCTCTCACTGCCATGGTGCAAAAGGAAAGGGTGATGGAAGCATTATTGCACTTGAGAAATTTCCTCCTCCTCCATCATATTCTACCGGAAATTCTTCAAGGGGCGGAGCAATGAGGGATTTAACAGATGGGAAAATTTTCCATACAATAACTTACGGTGTTAACCTTATGGGACCCCATCGTACACAACTTTCTCCTACAGAGCGATGGAAAATCGTAATGTATGTTCATGAATTGCAAAAAGCTCAATAGTTAAAGTTTTAGCCAAAAAATGGGAACTCACAATCATACAACACATAATTTTAACGAACAATTCGAATTTTCGGGTAAAGCAAAAACCTGGAGCCTCGTTTCTATACTAATCGGTATAATAGCAATTGCTTATGGGTTCTTAATAGATTCTTCTGAGCATCATTCTGAAAGGACATTTGCTAATTTACTTTTAATGGGGTATTATTTTACCTGTGTTTGCGCTGCCGGAGCTTTCTTTCTTGCTTTGCAATTTGTAGCACAGGCTGGATGGTCTGCAGGATTACTGCGTATACCTCAGGCTTTTGCCAAGGTTTTACCTATTGCATCAGTAGTTTTACTCATTATAATAATAGCAGGTCTGTTTAGTCATAACCTTTACCATCATTGGCATCTGGAAGGAATAGCTGAAGAAGGCAATGAAAACTTTGACCCGATTATCGCTAAAAAGGCGAGTTTCCTTAATGTTCCTTTCTTTTTAATACGTCAGGTGATATTTTTAAGTATTTACAGCACGTTTGCTTTGTTACTTGCTCGTTATTCTAATAATGAGGATCAGGTTGGCGGATTAATTAATCATAAAAAAAGTATCAAAATCGCTATTATCTTTTTAGTAATATTTGGATTCACCACTCCGATCTGGTCGTTCGATACCATTATGTCTATTGAGGCTCACTGGTTCTCAACTATGTTTGGCTGGTACAATTTCGCTGCAATGTGGGTGAGTGGTTTATGCGCTATTACCTTAACCTTAATTTTATTGAAAAAAGCGGGGTATTTTACCTGGATTAACTCTAACCACTTGCATGATCTTGGTAAACTGATATTTGCATTCTCTATCTTCTGGACCTATGTTTGGTTTTCTCAATTTATATTGATCTGGTACGCGAACATTCCTGAAGAAACTGTTTATTTTTATAAGAGATGGGAACCAGAATACAAATTTTGGTTTTGGTTAAACATCTTCATAAACTTTTTATCTCCGGTATTGATTTTAATGTCACGGGAGGCTAAACGTCAGGTAAATACACTAATGTTTGTATGTATCTTATTATTATGCGGTCACTGGTTGGATTATTATATGATGATTATGCCCGGGAGCTTAGAAAGTCATCGTGATTTTGGAATAACTGAAGTAGGTATTGCGATTGGTTTTGCGGGATTGTTCAGCTTTCTGATGTTAACGAAACTTGCCAGCAAACCTCTGGTACCTCAAAATCACCCATTATTGGAGGAAAGCTTGCACCATCATATTTAAGACAGAGATATTTATTAACGAATTGCAGATAAGAAAATGAGTTTTAATAAATTAATAAAAGGCAGGGTATTCTCCATAGCAATGTTTGTTTGCCTGATGGCAGTCTCGGGACTTGCTTTTGCTCAGGGCCAGCTAGGTGAGACAGTTCCAGGAGATAAAGTCGCAGCTGATACAGCGCAGCAGATTAATTCGTCAACAGGTTCTATTGCGGATACTCCGGTTGAAATTTTAGAAGCAACTGATGATGATGCCAGCACTCTTGCAGCAGTTGAGGAAGTTAAGGATAATACAGATTTATATAAATCTGTGAGTTATTACCTTTTGCTTTTCTTTCTACTGTGTGTTTTCCTGGCCATCATTGGAAAGGTTTTAAAAGTATATGAATTAACATCTGAAATTCACGGTAAAAAGGGTAAGCTGAACTGGAATAAAATTCAGGGTGGTTTGTTTGCAATTACCCTTGTTTTAGGACTATATGGTACGTATTGGTCTTATAAAGTTTGGGGAAATATGTCGTCAGGCGAGTCGGCATCTGAGCATGGGCTAGTTCTTGATTCAATGATGTTGACTACAATTGTGATAACAACAATCGTATTTGTTATTACACAAATATTATTGTTTGGCTTTGCTTTCAGATACTCTGCGAATGATAATCGTAAAGCTTACTTTTATCCTCACAATAATTTTATTGAAAGGCTTTGGACAATTATTCCAGCCCTTGCATTAACGGTGTTAGTATTATACGGATTCTTTACATGGAGAACTATTACAAGTCCATCGGAAGATGCAGTCAAAAGCGCTTTAAATATCGAGATCACAGGTGAGCAATTTAAATGGAATGTTAGATATGCCGGTGAGAATAACGAATTAGGTTTAAGAAATTATAAGCTTACCAGTCCTACAAATGCTCTTGGTATTGATTTTAAGGATCCTAAAAGTTGGGATGATAGGTTAGGCGGCGAAATCGTATTACCGGTAAATAAACCGGTGCGCTTCACTATTCGCTCAAAAGATGTTTTGCACAGTTTTTATATGCCTGAGTTCAGAGCTCAAATAAATGCTGTACCGGGAATGCCAACTTTCTTCCAGTTAACTCCTCGTCTTACCACAGAAGAGATGCGCGAGAAAACAGGCAATGCAGCCTTTAAATACACGTTATTATGTGCTAAAATTTGTGGTGCAGGACATTATAATATGCAATACACAGTTAAAGTTGTAAGTGAAAAAGAATATGCCGAGTGGATAGTAACACAACCTTTATTCTTCAATGACGATGTGAAGAAGGAGTTGAAGATGGCTGATAACAGCGAAGCTTCAGCAAATAATAAATTAGCATTAAATAAATAATTTCAGATTAAGCGAGATATGGCAAGCACAGCGATTCAGCATACATTAGAGCATTCTGGACACAGCCACGATGATCATGGTCATCATCATGAAACTTTTCTGACTAAATATATTTTTAGTCAGGATCATAAAATGATTGCAAAGCAATTCCTTATTACCGGTATTATTATGGCGGTTATCGGGATGCTTCTTTCTATACTTTTCCGTATTCAGCTTGGCTGGCCCGATCAAAGTTTTCCTTTATTGGAAACCTTTTTAGGCAAATGGGCTGAAGGAGGTCGTATTAAGCCCGATTTTTACCTTGCTTTGGTCACCATTCATGGGACTATCATGGTGTTTTTTGTACTGACAGCAGGTTTAAGCGGAACTTTTAGTAATCTATTGATTCCTTTACAAATCGGAGCCCGGGATATGGCATCTCCATTTGTAAATATGCTATCATACTGGTTTTTCTTTACAGCCTGTGTGATTATGATGGGCTCTTTCTTTGTTGAGAGCGGGCCTGCAAGTGCTGGTTGGACAATCTATCCTCCTTTGTCGGCTTTGCCTCAGGCAATTTCGGGCTCGGCTGCTGGTATGACGTTGTGGCTGATTAGTATGGTGTTTTTTATTGCCTCGTCATTAATGGGTGCACTAAACTATATCAGTACCATTTTAAACATGCGTACAAAAGGTATGGATATGTGGAAAATGCCTTTAACAATATGGTCGTTTTTCCTTACAGCTATTTTAGGTGTGCTATCATTTCCTGTGCTTGTGGCAGGGGTTGTGCTATTAATATTTGACAGAAGTTTCGGAACAAGTTTTTATTTATCTGAAATCGTTATACAGGGACAGGTTTTACCTCAACAAGGTGGTAGCCCTATTTTATTCCAGCATTTATTTTGGTTCCTTGGTCACCCGGAAGTGTATATCGTTATTATGCCTGCAATGGGTATTGCATCTGAAGTAATGGCAACCAATTCCCGTAAACCTATTTTTGGTTATCATGCCATGGTTTATTCCTTAATAGGAATCAGCGTTCTCTCTTTCATCGTTTGGGGGCACCATATGTTTGTTACCGGGATGAATCCGTTTTTAGGAGGGGTGTTCATGATAACTACATTAATTATCGCGGTACCTTCAGCGGTTAAATCATTTAACTGGCTGGCTACTATCTGGAGAGGTAATATCAGATTTACCCCGGCTATGTTGTTTGCCATCGGTTTAGTTTCGTTCTTTATCTCAGGTGGTTTAACGGGTATATTCCTGGGTAATGCTGCTTTAGATATTCCTTTACATGATACTTATTTTGTAGTTGCTCACTTTCACCTGGTAATGGGATCTGCTGCAATTTGCGGAATGCTTTGTGGTGTGTATCACTGGTATCCTAAAATGTTTGGAAGATTAATGGACGAGAAGTTGGGATATCTGCATTTCTGGTTTACATTCATCGGAGCATATTTAGTGTTTTTCCCGATGCACTTTATGGGCCTTGACGGCGTTCCTCGCCGTTACTACGCCTTTACGGAGTTTGAGTTTATGAAGGAATGGTTAACGGTTAATACCTTTGTTTCATGGGCGGCTATTATTGCTGCTTTAGGGCAGGTAGCATTCCTGTGGAATTTCTTTCACTCAATTTTTTACGGAAAGAAAGCCACTCAAAATCCATGGGATTCAAATACTATGGAATGGACCACACCTGTTGAGCATCTTCATGGTAACTGGCCCGGGGAAATTCCTACCGTTTACCGTTGGCCATATGATTATAGCAAGCCGGGTCATTCAGACGATTTTATCCCGCAAACAACACCTTTCTCTCAAACAATGAGTTCAAATCTTCCCCATGATTTCGAAGGAAATCCTGAGGCTGAAAGAATTCAGCTTGAATGGCAGAAAAAACAACAGGTGGAAGCTCAACAAAGCATTTAAATTAATTTAAATAGAATTTGGGGTATCTGTTGTAAGTTTATCTTACTGGGATACCCCAATTTTTTTATAAACTATGTATCCCTCAAGCGAAAGAAGATTTCTGGTCACAAATAGGATTGCCATTATCTCTCTTTTTATATTGATTCTTGCCGGGGGAGTAGTTAGAAGTACTGGATCAGGAATGGGTTGCCCAGACTGGCCAAAATGTTTCGACCGGATGATTCCGCCAACAGAGACGTCTCAGCTTCCCAATAATTACCAGGAACAATTTGTTCAGCATCGGGTAGCTAAGAATCAGCGATTTGCAAAGAGTCTTGATTTATTGGGTTTTTCTGATTTGGCTTCCCGCATCAGAGAGGACAAAAGTATTTTGCAACCGGAAGAGTTCAATGCAGCTAAAACCTGGACGGAATATGTAAATCGCTTAATTGGAGCTATTACTGGTTTCCTGTTGCTTGGATGTGCTCTTTTTTCATTAACATATTTAAAGTCAAGGAAGAGGATATTCTTTTTAAGTCTGTTTAATCTTTTTTTGGTGGTATTTCAGGCATGGTTAGGCTCAATTGTGGTTTCTACAAATTTGCTTGCCTGGGTGGTTACAATACATATGTTAGTCGCGCTGGCGATTGTCGCAATTAGTATTTACACTTTTTTTCAGGCCCGAATTTTAAGGGACAGAAGTTTATTGGCAAACCAGCAGGCAGGCGTACTACGGATAATAACCATTATAGCATTATTGCTAACGATTTTCCAAATTACATTGGGGACGGAAGTACGCGAACAGATCGATGCTATTGCTGATTCTTTAAATTATATGCAACGTTCAGGCTGGGTGCAAAAGATTGGATTTCAATTCAACATACATCGCGACCTGGCAATTGTGGTTTTCATCTTCAATTTGGTACTTCTTGTACTGATACGGAGGAAATTTATAGGAAGCACGTATCATTTTAGGTATATGACCTATATCATGGTATTGATCGTGGCACAGATTAGCACAGGGTTTATCCTTTCCCATTATGCTTTGCCTCCGGTTGCTCAAACAGTGCATTTATTATTGGCAAGTTTAATCTTTGGGGCCCAATATTACCTGCTTTTATTATTAAAGCAGAACAAATTATATAAATCCAGAATTGTAAGATAAGTGGCAGAAGGAAGTTTTATTTCAGATTTTAAAAAATTAATTAAGTTAAGACTTACCTTTTTGGTAGTGTTTTCCGCATCTGTATCGTTTTTAATCGGTAGTAAAGAGCAGGGTTTTATCGATTGGTCAAACTGGTTAATATTAACAATAGGGGGCTTTTTGGTGACAGGTGCAGCAAATGGGTTTAATGAGATTATTGAAAAGGATCTTGATAAATTAATGAAGCGTACCAGCGACCGTCCAATTCCTGCAGGAAGAATGACTACCGGTCAGGCGTTGGTGCTTAGTTTATTTATGGGTATAGCCGGTACATTAATCCTCGTAAGACTTAATTTTCTCACCGGAGTACTTTCGGTCTTTTCAATATTTTTATATGCTTTTTTGTATACCCCTTCAAAAAGGAAATCTCCGATAGCGGTTTTCATTGGAGCGTTCCCGGGTGCTTTACCTCCGCTTATAGGATATTTCGCGGCATTTGACAACCCTAAAATATCCTGGATTCCCATCATTCTTTTTCTGATACAGTTCGTGTGGCAATTCCCGCATTTCTGGGCTATAGCCTGGGTTTTGGATGACGATTATAAGAAAGCAGGTTTCAGGCTGCTTCCTACTACCAAACGCGATAAGACGAGTGCTTTAATAACGTTCTTATCTACCATTGTTTTAGTGCCGGTAAGTTTGTTACCAACTATAATGGGTTTTGGGGGTTACATCATTGGCACTGTATCATTGGTAGCCGGATTGATATTTTGTTGGTTCGCATTTGATCTTTACAGGAAGTTAGATATTCCTTCAGCACAAAAAGTGATGTTTGGATCGTTCTTTTACCTTCCTCTCGTACAGTTGGTATTATTGTTTGATTTTATAAGGTAATAAATATGGATATTGCTATGACACAGAAGCATATAGATCAGGATAGAGAGAACCTCAAAGCCAGGAAGTTCATGATGTGGTTATTTCTTGTCTCTTCATTTATTTTTTTCGCAGGACTTACCAGTGGTTTTATAGTTTATACAGCCGGGGATCCTTCAAGAGGAATTAAAATCCTGCTTCCGCAAGTGTTCAAATATAGTACTGCCGTTATTATATTAAGCAGTATTAGCATGCACTGGGCTTATCTTTCAGGAAAGAGGCTTCAGTTCAGTAAACAAAATTTATACCTTTCAATAACGATCATTCTTGGAATTGCCTTCCTGTTGTTCCAGGTACAGGCATGGATCACGCTGTTTAATCAGGGTGTCACCTTTGTAAATCCCAATGCATCGCACTCTTTTATTTATGTGTTTACTGCCGCACATTTACTGCATATTATTGTAGGAATAATCTTACTTTTCAGAGCCTTTACCGGGAAGCTTACAAACGTTTCTCCGGTTCGAAATAACTTCCGGCTGGAAGCGACATCTATATTTTGGCATTTTATAGATATACTATGGATTTATTTATATGTTTTCTTACTTTTGAACCAATAAAATAACGTAATGAGTACTACTATCTCACAATTAGACGAAGTAAAAACCGGTGCTTGGGACGGTGGAAAATCACCAGTTGATGTCGAATACGGCAAGATAATGATGTGGTTTTTCCTTGTTTCTGATGCATTCACATTCTCTGCATTTTTAATTTATTACGGGGCACAACGTTTTAGCAAACTTACCTGGCCCGATCCGGATGATGTGTTTCAGTCAATCCCCGGTATAACAGATCATGGCGCTCCACTTGTTTTTGTGGGAATAATGACTTTTATCCTGATTATGAGCTCTGTAACTATGGTGCTGGCAGTGGAAGCCGGACATCGTAATTCCAGGAAAGAAGTAATTACCTGGATGATATGGACAATTATTGGTGGCGCAACCTTTTTAGGATGCCAGGCTGCAGAATGGTCACATCTTCATCATGAAGGTTACTGGTGGGGAAGTATTCCTGAGTTTTACAAAGGAGGTGATATGGTTGGTGCCACACAGTTTGCAAATTTGTTTTTTACCATAACCGGATTTCACGGTTTCCACGTTTTTAGTGGAGTGATAATTAATATTATTATTCTATTCATGACAATTGGTAATGTTTTCCACAAAAGAGGAAGTTACCTGATGGTGGAGAAGGTTGGCTTGTACTGGCACTTTGTAGATTTAGTTTGGGTATTCGTATTTACTTTCTTTTATCTTGTTTAATCATCAGAACTAATATGGCGTCAGAACATACAACACATACAACAGAAGAAGCTGTGCATGGTGAACATGCAGGTATGACTAAGAGGAAAATTTGGAACGTATTCTTCTATCTGTTAGGCATAACAGCAATTGAATTTATAATAGCCTTGGTTTTAATTCCACGAGGTTATATGAGTCAGGGAGTGGGTAACTTTATTTATATAGGCCTTACCTTACTTAAAGCATTCTATATCGTAGCTTACTTTATGCACCTTAAGTTTGAGAAGTATGGGTTCATAACTTGTATCGTGCTTGCATTGATCTTTATTGTTTACTTTATAGTCTTAATGCTTACAGAAGGGGCATACCTGAATGTACATATGAATTAATGAACAATAAGTTTTCTATTAAAAAAATTCTGATCCTGGTATCTCTTTTAGCGGTACCAGGATTTTTATATTATCTGCTTACCGAAAAAGGTCAAAACAGGTACAGGCCTTTAGATATTTTCGGGCCCAAACAGGTTGCTTCAACATTTCATACAAAGCATGGTAAAAAGATCCCTGATACGCTTTATCATACGATCAGAGACTTTAAATTAGTAAGTAATACCGGTGATAGCATTGGAATTCCTACAGATAGCAACCAAATTACAGTAGTTAATTTTTTCTTTACAAATTGTAATACTTTTTGCAAAGAGATGAATAGGCAAATGGCCCGTGTTGTGGCCGAGTATCCAAACAACAAAAGGTTAAAGTTTTACTCAATTTCCGTTGACCCTGAACGCGATAGTCCTTCCGTGTTGAACGTATATGCGAAGACGTATAAGGCTAAGCCTGTCAGATGGAGTTTTCTAACAGGTAATAAGGCGTTTATTTTTGAACTGGCAAGGAAGGATTTCCTCGTAGATGCATATTCAGGCAGTTCCGCTGATAGTATCGTTCATAGTCCGCTGTTGATTCTTATTGATGCCGATAAGAGGATTCGTGGCTATTATGATTCGACAAGTAAGGAGCAGGTTGATAAACTTATTGATGAAATTAAAGTACAGATTACTGAGGAGCTTCGAAAGGCTACAGCATTAAAACCAATAAAATGAGTTATGAACGATAAACTTGTTGTCCGTTTGATCACCGCGGTTTCCATTGTTGTGTTTTTGGTTGTGCTTGTGCTGCAAAGCCACGTTATTACTATTTTCCCCCAGGGAACTACAGTTCCCTCATGGGTCTTCTTTCTCCCCAAATTAAATGCAATAATCAACGGAACCTGTAGTGTGCTATTATTGATTTCTTTATACCAGATTAAAGGAGGGAATATACAAACTCATAAAATCCTTAATATAACCACGTTCATTCTTTCTTCGCTTTTTCTGGTTTCATACATAATCTTCCATGCAACCGGCATCAGAACAACTTATGGGGGAGTGGGTGTTGTACGGTATATTTACTATTTTATATTGATTACTCATATTATTCTGGCTGCGCTTGTTTTGCCTGTAGTCCTTTTAAGCTTTTACAGCGGCTTGAAATTAAATGTAGGCAAACATAAGAAACTGGTTCGCTGGAGCTTCCCTATATGGCTTTATGTAACTGTTACAGGAGTAATAGTTTATTTAATGATAGCGCCTTATTATACCTTTTGAAATTGTCATCAGGCCGGGCTGTTCTTGTGATTTTTTGCATTTAATTAACATTTAAAATTATCGGCTCATAACACATTTAATTACCTTTGTATTATTACGGTTTGGTGGGTGCCATGTTCAAAAACTGGTGTCTCATCTTTCAAATTCCTTCTATATGAAATTTGTGAAGTATTGTGCGGTTGTAATTTGTTTTCTCTTTGTGTTGAGTCTATCATCAAGCGCTGATGCTCAATGCTCCATGTGTACATTAAATGCCGAAAACTCGGTACAAAATGGTAACACGCAAGGGAATGGCTTGAATGATGGAATTCTATATCTTCTCGCAATGCCGTACCTGGCAGTTGCCGCGGTTGGATTTATCTGGTATAAGAAGTACCGTCGAAAAGATATTCTTATAGATATAAAAGACGAAAAGATTAATTTGAATTAACAGGATAATGATCCTTTAATTGCACGGAATGATTGAAGCATCAACCCTGGAATTTTTAAAAAAATTATCTGAGAATAATAACCGGGAGTGGTTTATTGCTAACAAAGCTGATTATGAAACTGCCCGTCAAAATGTTCTTCAATTTACTTCCAAACTAATTGCCGGCTTATCAGAGTTTGATTCTACGATTCCTGCAGATTTGAATCCAAAAGACTGTGTAATGAGGATTTACCGGGATATACGTTTTAGTAAAGATAAAACACCTTTTAAAACGAATTTCGGTATTGCCATTTCATCTAACGGGAAGAATTTTAAAGGGCCTGGATATTATGTTCATATTCAGCCTGGAAAATCTTTCGTTGCCGGTGGTTCATGGTTCCCGGAAACTGAAGAACTTAAGGCTATACGTCAGGAAATTGATTACAATGGGTCCGAACTACGGTTGATTATAAACGAACCCTCATTTATTAAAGAGTTTGGAGAATTAGACAGGGAGGGAGTTCTTAAAACTACGCCTAAGGGCTATAGTTCAGATCATGAAGATATCGAATATCTAAAGCTTAAAAGCTTTACAGCAACTGCCCCTATTACTGATAGGGTTTTAACCCGGCAACTATCTGCCGATTCGATTTTATCAAGCCTTAAAAAATTATTTCCTTTAATGGTTTTTTTGCGAAATGCTATTTCTTAATATTGCTATATGAATAAAATACTTTGTTTGTTGTTCGGAACCTTGTTTTTAAGTTCTTGCATTGTTTTATCAACAAAAAAATATCAGTCATTAATTGCAGAAAGAGATTCTCTATCTGTAGGGTGGAGTGACGCAAATGTGAAAATTGAAACTCTTGAGGAAGAAATAGCCCGGTTAAAAGGCGATACATCCCGAATAAATAACCGAATGGTGGATCTTGAATCCAAGCTGACCGGCCTTGATGCCAATTATGCTTCACTTCGCGCTAATAGTTCCTCTGAAATAAAAAGATTGGCGGCAGATCTTGAACGCCGTGAAGCCCGTTTAAAGGAGGTCGAAGATATTTTGCGTAAACGCGATGCCGCTACCAATGCTTTAAAGGAAAAACTTCAAAAAGCTTTATTAGGATTTCAGAAAAGTGGTTTAGCCGTTGACATAAAAAACGGGAAAGTATATGTTTCTTTAACCGACAAGTTATTATTTCCCAGCGGAAGTATTGTAATAGATGAAAAAGGCCGGCAAGCACTTACCGAGCTTGCGAAAGTATTAAAAACACAGCCTGAAATTAATATTTCTGTTGAAGGACATACGGATAATCAGCGGGTAGTAAATCTTGGTCAGATAAAGGACAATTGGGATTTGAGCGTATTGCGTGCAACATCTGTAGTACGTTACTTAACAGATGAGCAAAACGTCGAATCTAATCGGATTACTGCTACTGGAAAAGGCGAGTTTCAACCCATTGCTGCAGGTAATGCAGGTGATGCGAGAAGTCGTAACAGAAGAATTGAAATAGTTCTGTCGCCAAAACTGGACGAGTTGTATAATCTGATAAAAGAAGAATAAGAGTATAAATTAAACCTATAGGGCTTTTTAAATCCTTATAGGTTTAATTTATTAAAAAAACGGACTGGTGAAGTCTTTAAACAAAGGCAGCAGCCGGTCTTTATCCGAAAGGATTACTTCATCAGCCTCTAAGCCCCAATCAATATTTAATTCCGGGTCATCCCATTTTACTCCAATCTCTGAAGCCTTATCATATAAGTTGGTTACCTTATATGCGAATATAGTATTGTCTTCAAGTGTTGAAAAGCCATGTAAAAAACCCGGTGGAACCCAAAACATTCTAAAGTTTTCTCCGCTTAATTCGGCGCTTACATATTGGCCATAGGTGGGAGAGCTCTTCCGAATATCGACTGCAATATCAATAACACGACCCTGAATAACTCTTACCAGCTTGCCTTGTGCAAAGGGTTCTGCTTGTCCGTGTAAACCCCGCAATGTGCCGCGGTGTGAAAATGATTGATTATCCTGAACAAAGTTTGCGTTAATGCCCGCATCAAAAAACGTTTTTTTATTATAGCTTTCTAAAAAATATCCGCGGTCATCCCTGAATACTTTGGGTTCAATAATAATTACTCCAGGAATTGAAGTTTCTTTAAATATCATCTTAATTTATAAATTCCATTACAGAGCTAAAAAAAACGGATTTGTTTTTAAACTCTAATGCATGTGCATCTAAAAGAGCTGATGCGTGTAAGTTTTTAAATTCATTATAATTTTGGATATTATCTGCAATGAATTGCAGGCAAAAAGTGCTGCCTTCGTTTGGAGAGTCCAGAACCTTTAGTAAACGACTGGATACTAATAAGTTACTTGACAAGGCTTCGGGAACAAAATATTGGTTTATCCATTTCAGCCAGTCAGTTTCAATACCTTCTTCAATAATAACTGTAATGTTGTAAAGAATCATGCTGCGAAGATAGATAATCCTCTTTATTCTTAGCCAAGATTATCACCTCTTAATACCCTGAAACGCTTACGAGCTTCTGTTACATAAAGGCTCCCTGGAAAGTCTATAATGATTTTCTGGTAATACTCAGATGCTTTCGCATTATTATTAAGGGATAATTCATAGATCTCTGCCAGCATAAATAAAGCATCATCAGCCCATAAATCCGTACCATGCTTTGCCACAATTAAATTTAATTGTTCGATTGATTTATCAAGAAGATTTTGTTTTTGGAAAATCCGTGCCTTAGACATCAGGATATCGTCCTCAAGTGAGTTTTTAGGATAAAGGATGTTTATACTATCAAGTGTCTTCAATGCTTTATCGTATTGATTGATAAAGATCAGAAAATCGGCCTTTGCATATTTTCTCAAAGCATTGGTGTCTGCTTCCGATTCAGTGTTTTCAGCGATTAGTAAACTTAGATTTAAGGCATCATTTGCTATGAGCTGAGAAGTAGAACTTTTAAGCACATCCAGCTGCGCTCTGGACCAGGTAAAGTCTCCCTGGTAATAAGAAAGCTTGGCGCTTTTGTATTTAGCTTCCTGCCCTATTGGTTCGTTTGCAAATTCTTTCTCCACCTGTCCGTAAATTAAGGCCGCTTCCCACACTTCTCCCGTTAAAATATATACATCACCAAGTTCTAATTTTGTCTGGCCGGTAAGAGTCGCGGTGAGTCCCGGAATTTTTAGTGTTTCTTCGAGTAATGTTTCAGCAAGCTTTGCTTTGTTAAGATAGGATGCCTGAAGTAAAGCCAGCTGACGCATGGCAAAGACCGTATTTCGGGTTCTTCCAAACTCTTGCAGCAAGGATAAATAATCTTTTTCGAGCTGCAATAGTTCCGCATTGCTAAATTTTCCAGAAATCAGCTGCTGATTTTTGGTATACAGAATTTGCATTTTTGCAGGCACATAATGCGAACTGGAAGGCCCTTTGGTTAGGAGGTATTCTAATCCTTCAATAGCCTGTTCGTATGCTTTATTAGCAAGAAAAATCGATACCAAATCATAAACGCGGTCGCCTTCTTCTTTCAGTCGTTTGTCAAGGGCCACAATCTGCTTTAAAGCCATATCGAACTCTTTTTGCTGAATATACTGCCAGGCCAGCATTTCAGAGAAGGCAATGTTCTGAGGATCTTTCTGAATTTTTCTCAGTAAAGCTGTTTTAAGGATATCATAATCTTCTGAAGATTCGAAAAGAGATGAAAAAGCACTTTTGGCTTGATTTACTAATTGCACATTTGTCTCTTTACTAAAAAGATTTATGTATTCCTGAACCAGCATGCCTTTGTTTTTTTGATATCTGTAAAGTGCAAGCAGATCAAAAGCGAATGCCTCTTCATCATTTAGTATTTTGCGACCGCTTAATAAAGTTTTAATTGAAAAGTCATAGGCATCAGCTCTGTAAAAAGATATTGACAGATCTCTGATTGCGGCTTCATCTTTCGGAAGGTTTTTAATCAGATTATTATAGATATCGGCAGCTTTCTCCTGCTGCCCCTGTTCCCTAAACAACCTTCCCAGATCTATTTGATAACTAAAATTGCCTTTGTTGGCACTGGACATCTTTTTTACCAGTTTTTCGGCATCATCATAATGTTTCAGCTTAATCAGGGTGTTAAAGTAAGCATCATAATACTGAGCTTGGTTTTTACTCTGGCTGAATAGCTTTTGGTAAATACTGAGCGCTTTTTCGAACTCTCCACTTTGATAATATTGTAAAGCCAGTACATCTTCAGAAGCTACCTGAGCATGAGAGAAGAAAAAAGCAGATACAAAAAACAATGTAAATAGGAGTGATTTCATGATGTTTACAAAAGCGAATCTTCTAAAAAAATGATGTATTACGCCCCGCATTAATAAAGATAACGAAATTGCTTACTTTTCATTTTCTAATGTAATTTTTTATTATTGCATCGAAAACTATTGAGCTATTCGAAATCAGCTGTATTCTAATTGTTACTTGTTGGGATTTAGAAAAGGCATATTTTAGTATTTTAAACCCTTCGTTTATTATTCTTGATGGAAGGGGTCGTTATATTATTTATGCAGAAACAGTTGAAGTTGTTAAGTGTTATCGGGTTGTTCCTGTTGGCGGCATGTTCGTATGAACGTACTGCAAAGAAAATTCCTATTGAAGATTTTTTTAGAAATCCTGTTAAAACCTCCTTTAAAATTTCACCCGACGGTCGGTACATATCCTATCAGCAGCCGTATAAAAACAGGATGAACATTTTTGTACAGTCTATAGATGGAAAAAATGTAACGAGAATAACCGACGAAACGCAATACAATACCACATTTTATTGCTGGGCCAATAACAATGAATTGTTGTTTATGAATGATAACGGAAAGGAGAAAAGTTCCCATTTATATGCAGTTAACCGAGCAGGCAAAAATTTTCGGGGATTATTACCAGTGGACTCGGTGCGTGTACGGCTTATTAATTCAGATAATATTATCAATGATCAGTTATTAATCGCTCTTAATAAGCGGGATTCGACCATATTTGATGCATATCGTTTAAACATAAGGGAAGGAAAGCTGACTCTGGCAGAGAAGAATCCTGGAAATATTATACAATGGTTTGCTGATGAATATGGAATGTTGCGGATGGCGCTGGCGAGTGATGGCGTAAATGAAACGTTGCTTTTTAGAAATTCAGAAAAGGAAAGTTTCAGGCCGGTAATAACCAATAACTTTAAGAATAAAATCACCCCTGTTGGCTTTTGTAAGAAGATAAAGAGTCGTATTTATGCCTTATCAAATTTAAACAGAGATAAAACAGCACTGGTTGAATTTGATTGCATAACAGGAAAGGAGACAAAAATCATTGTATCTCATCCGGATGTTGATATATCTGAAGCGGCTTATTCTACTTCAAGCCATAAGCTTTTATTTGCAGGTTTTGAGACATGGAAAAAGGATCGGATCTATTTAAATGACTCTGTAAAAGCTGTGTATAAACACCTGGAAAATCTTCTTCCAAATAATGAGATCAGGGTTGCAGACAGAGATTTAAATGAGCAGCAATTTGTTATCAGAACCTTTACAGATAAAACACCTGGCGCTTTCTACCATTATTCGGTTAGGAACAAAAAGCTGGTAAAGCTTAGTGATATTAACCCAACTATACCTGAAGATCAGATGTGCAGTATGAAGCCCGTTTCATTTAGATCACGCGATGGATTAATCATAAATGGATATTTAACATTGCCTTTGGGGTATAAAGCTAAAAAGCTCCCGTTAATAGTAATTCCTCATGGAGGAGGAGGCCCGTGGTCCAGAAATTCATGGGGCTTTAGCTCGGAAGTGCAATTTTTAGCAAACAGGGGATATGCTGTATTTCAGGTGAACTTCAGAGGTTCCAAAGGCTATGGTAAGAAGTTTTGGATAGCAGGTTTTAAAAAATGGGGCACAGATATTCAAAACGATATCACAGATGGGGTAAATTGGTTAATCGCGGAAGGGATTGCTGATAAGAAAAAAATTGGTATTTATGGTTTTGGCTTTGGTGGCTACAGTGCTCTGCATGCCTTGTCTTTTCAACCCGATCTGTATGCCTGCGGGGCGTCACAGTCAGGATTTCTTAATTTGTTCGCGTATATAAAAGCGGTGCCGCCACATTATAAGCCAACCTTACAAATGTATTACGAAATGGTCGGTAATCCAGAGAAGGAGATGGATGAATTAAGGGCTGTGTCGCCTGTTTTTCATGCCAATAAAATCAAGGCACCCCTGTTAATAGCACAGGATATTAAAGATTCGCGGGTGAATGTTAACGAGACTAATCAATTTGTAAAAGAATTAAAGAAGCGTAAGGTTCCAATTACCTATATTACAAAGGAAGGCAGGGATTATAACTTTAGAAATGCTGAGATGCGCGTGGAGTTTTTCAATGAACTTGAGAAATTCTTCAGTGCCAATCTTAAGAAGTAATTAGCCGTATGGGAAGTTTTAAGGCATATTATTACCGTAAAAATCATCTCCTTAATGCCAGTTTTTTAGTTCTTATTACTATTTCGCTAATAATCGCTCTGGTGCTTGCGCGGAATTTCACTGAAAAGTATGTTGAAAATGAGTTTAACACCCAAAAGATTTCTGTTCTCGAAGAAACAGTTAAGCCCTATAATGATTTTTTTCTAAATAAAATTCCTGAAATTTCTTTTTATCAAGGGTATCTTGACTCAGCTTCAGTAGTAAAGTATTCCGATACAGTCTTAAGAAAATATCCCTTTGTTAGCCGGATTATCTTTTTTGACACCCAGGTAAGCAATCATTCTATTCCAAATGCATTTAGAATAAATAACTTCTCAATTGTTCCAAAAGCCGTTTATCAGTTAGGACGAGACGTCCCCGCAGATTCCGTACTGTTATATAAAAGTCCGGATAAAATACCCTCTAACCGGGCTATGGATGAATTTAACCGTATGGCGTCAAAATTTTCCGCTTATGTAGAAACCATTGATACCACTAAAAGTCTTTCCGAGAACAACTTATTTGAAGTTTATTATAATATAACTCATAACCGGATAACTTTCATGAATAATCCCCGGAATGAAGAATTGCAGATTTTTCGGGATTTAATAAATAAAGATCAGGGCCCTTCACCAATCTATGAACAGGACATTCTGTCATTTCGGCTAAATCCATATAAATTAAGCATAAAGAACAATCATCCGGAACTTTACCAGGAAATAAACATTCAGCCCATAGTTTTTGAATCGGTAGATACAGATCCCGATTTAATGAATACCGATTTAGCACTTTCTGGTGCATTTGCCGATTATAAATTATTTTTCAGCTCTTCCAGAAGCTTTTTATCCAGGGAAATCACCAGACGGTTTATGCCTGTTGCTTTTTCAATATTAATTATTTATGGTATTTTAGGTTTCATCGCCTATTTAATTTATCGCAATCTGAATATCAACAGCAGGATGTTTAAGCTACAGTATGATTTTATAAATAATTTCACACATGAATTTAAAACACCATTAAGTGTAATTAAAATTGCGGGGAATAATATCAGGAGTGCGAACAAAATTTCTGATCAGGAACGTTTCAGATACGGGAAAATATTGGATGAGGAGGCTGATAAGCTGAATGATCTGATGAATAAACTTTTGTCTTTTACTCAGATAGAAAATCAATCCATTCAAATAAAGAATGAAGATATTAATCTTGAGGTGTTTGTTCAGAATCTGATAGATGCCTATCAGATTAAATATCCCGATTATCAGATAACTTACAACATCCGTAAGGTTGAAAATTTTAGATCCGACCCGGTCTTAATGTCAAGTATTTTTCAAAATCTTATTGAAAACGCATATAAATATTCATTGCCTAAACAGAAAGAATTACATATTGATATTTCTTTAGAACGGGGTAAGATTGTACTAAGGTTTGCCGATCAGGGAATTGGAATCGCAAAAGAAGAAATGGAAAATATCTTCAGGAAATTCTACAGAATTCAAAGTCAATACAATCAGCAGGGAAGCGTGGGTTTAGGGTTGGCGTTTTGTAAGGAACTGGTTAACTTTATGAAGGGTGATATTTTTGTTAAAAGTAAAGTCGGAATAGGCTCTGAGTTTACTATAGTTTTACCATACGAACCATAAAATATGAATATAGACATAAAAGTTGCTATTGTTGAGGATGACGAAAATCTTCGTTTCCTGGTTTCTCATCGTTTACAGGCTGAGGGATATATCGTGTTCGAGGCTTCTAATGGTGATGAAGCGGAAGGAATAATTTTAAAAGAGAATCCGGATATTGTTCTGCTTGATTGGATGCTACCATCAAAGGAGGGGTCTGAAGTTTGTAAAAACGTAAGAGATAAGGGATTCGAAGGTGTTATTATTATGATGACTGCAAAAGCTCAGGATGTTGATAAGATTAACGCTTACAACTTTGGGGTGTCCGATTATGTGACCAAGCCTTTTAATATGGATGTTTTGGTTGCTCTGATTGAAAACAAGGTGAAATTTGTTATTAATAATGAAAAAACCGAAATGCACCGGTTCGGAAATATGGAGCATCATCCCAATACTCACTCTCTTTTAAAAGCGGGCAAAAAGATTGAACTCACCATTTTGGAGAATAGAATACTGCTCTATTTTCTTAAAAATGCAAATAAAGTAATTCATCGTGACGAATTGATGATGGTTGTTTGGGGATATAATTCGGATGTTAACACCCGGACCCTGGACATGCATATCGTAAGATTGCGCAAAAAGATAGAAGATAATCCAGATTCTCCGGGATATTTGCAAACTGTCAGAGGGATAGGATATAAGTTTGTTTGTTAAAAAAATATCCAGTGCAAAACCCCGCGTTGAAAAAACGCGGGGTTTTGACATATAAATGGATTCGGATAAGCAGGTATGTATTGGGGTTTGCCTACAACGAGTAAGCAGGATAAAGATCGCCCGGCGATGCATTTGAATTTCAACCGAGCACTCCAAGGAATTTAGTACTGATTAGGCAGACTAAATAAATAAAGCATTAGAAATTGCAATATCATTATTCCGTCGAGATACAGGAAGTAATAGTATTCATTTTTCTTCCATTCCGATTTAAAGATTAACCATCCCGTCAGGAAAATAGTAAGAGTAAGCGCAAAGAAATCTGCGTTAAATTGCCTGGTAAATAAAAACAATAAAGTTAAATAAGCAGCCAGGAGTATCTGGCAAACCAAATAGGATTTTCTCTCTCCGAGAATAACCGGAATTGTTTTAAGGTCGTAGCTTTTATCCTGAAATAAATCCCGGATATCAAAAGGAACGGTAATGGCCGCAATAAGCAGGAAACGTTTGGCAATAAGAAGTATGGTGTCATTTGCGGATATCATTACAGACTGGTTGTTTCCCAGTTCTACAATGGGTAAAAGCACACAACTTAATGACCATATGAGAGCGATAAGAAAGAGCTTTAATCCGGGAACGTTTCGCAGGCCAAACCTTTTGTCGCCAATGCTGAATAATGGAAGGTTATATGAGATAGCAATAACTCCAAGAAATAACAGTAATACCTGAGAAGCCGCGGATAAAAACAGGGTCAGGACTATTAAAGAAATTATAGCGATCAGCGTAAGGGTAATTATTAAGCGGTAGTTTCCATAAACCCAGCGTACCCTTCTGAATGGTGACTTTTGGGGTTGCGCCGGTTTGGACATAAACGTGCTGAAGTTATACAGCGCAATTGTTGAAAAAAATAAAATGCCTAATACATGCTTATCGCATTCCGCACCTAGTAAGTGATACGTAACCTTTGCCTGAGCTACAGCACAAAGGGCAATAAAAATGTTGCTGAAAAGCAGGAAGTCAAGTGCCTGACTAAATGTGTTTTTTAATATTCTCGAATGGCTTTCCGGCATGCAAGTTTTTGTTTACAAGAGACTTAGGTTCGATGCAACTCAAATATCGTAATTTCAGGTAGAATTCCAACCCTTCCAGGATACCCTAAAAAACCATATCCAACATTTACGTAAAGTTGCTGCTCTTTTTCTGTATACAAACCGGCCCATTCTTTATAGATGTACTCAACCGGGCTCCATTGAAATTCCTTCGTCTTTACACCAAACTGCATTCCATGTGTGTGTCCGCTAAACATAACATCTATGTCAGGATGTTGCAGAACCTGGGCCCGCCAGTGAGATGGGTCGTGAGACATGAGAAGTTTTACAGGAAGCTCATCAGTACCCCAAAGTGTTTTTTCTAAATTGCCTTTTTGAATAAAGCGGCCAGCCCCCCAGTTTTGGCAGCCAAGAATTCCTATTTCTTCATTATCTACTTTTATCTTTCGATGTTCATCTAACAACAGATCCCAGCCCATAAGCCCATGAATGCTTTTTACTACTTCCAGGTTTTTTGCTTTTGCTGCTGACGGCTCTTTGCCAAAGTAATAGTCTCCATAATCATGATTCCCAAGAACGGAATACACTCCTAGAGGGGCTTTGATTTTAGAAAATATGTCCTGATATTCTTTCATTTCGGAAGCCAGATTATTTACCAGGTCACCGGTAAATAAAATCAGGTCAGGTTTTTCGGAAAGCACCATCTCAACCCCCCCCAACACAGCCTTTTTATTGTAAAAGCTGCCCGAATGTATATCAGAGATCTGCGCCAGCTTAAGCCCGTGGAAAGCTTTCGGCAGGTTCTTCAGATACAGTTTTCTTCTCGTCAATTGATAGTCGTATGCACCCGAAGCAATGCCCCAGCTTAAAGAGGCAAGAGGAATTGCAGCAACCAGTAAACCTGACTTAACAATAAATTCTGAGCGGGGGATTTTATTGTCATCTGAAGGAAGATCCAGAGGATTTTCTTTTGCTTGTTTCCGTGTTAACCAAATAAAAGCTCTTCTTATATCATCAATAAAAAGAAAAGGTAAAAAGAAAAATTTAGTTACAAAAGTCAGGAAAAATGCCACCAATATTATGGCCCTTGCCGTAAGTTTTATATTTAAATATACTCCCAGGAAAACTCCCAGGATAAGGAGAACGCTGTATCCCCAATATAAATAGCTAAACGTGTTCCTTCTTTTTTCTATGGCTTTTATTTTCAAAGACAGAAGTGCCTTGAAAATATACCAGTCTATAATTAGAAGTAAGACACTAATGATTAGTAATGGAATTAACCTGTCGGACATGCAATGTTTTTAACGAATGTTGAAATTGGAATTTGATCTGGCAAATTCTTTAACGAAGATGTTTAAAAATATGATGGTTAGCGATTGTCGAAATCATCGTCATCATCATCTTCATCGAATTTGGCATTAAATAAACTGCCGAGCATGTCTTTAAACGCATAACCATTATCAAGGTATGATTTGCTGACCTGTGAGAACTCTGAAAGACCATGCAATAAAAATTCCATTAAAAGTAATTGCTGGGAGTTGATTAATGTTGGATGAAACAGTTTGACCAAATCGCGTAGGCCGGGAACAGAGTTTAAGATGCTGCTGTATTCTGTTTCAGAAAGATCATCTACAATACTTATACTATTACCCATACCAAACCAACCTGTTATTTCGGTATATGGACTTGTTGTTTTTGATCGTTTTAGTTTTTCAGGGTCGGGGAAATACTGAGACATCAGGGATTTGATCGCTTTACCTACCAGAATGTTTGCAACTTTAGCCGGACCCTCCTGCTCGCCTTCATATACAAGCTCAATTTTACCGGTTATTGCCGGAATTACTCCAAGAAAATCGGATATCCTGACAAAGGTTCTTTCTTCGTTGTTTATCAGCATTCTGCGCTCAGCAGTACTGATGAGGTTTTCGTAGGCTGTAATGGTTAATCTTGCGGATACTCCGGATTTTTTATCAATATATTCAGAGTTTCTCGCCTCAAAGGCGATTTGTTCGATAAGGTCCTTAACCAGGCCATCCGACTCGACGCTTATTATCTGCTCTTCAGTAAGTCTTGCTTCCTGCTGAGTGATTTTGCGGGAAATCTCCACGCTTCTGGGGTAATGAGTTAATATCTGGCTTTCGATACGATCTTTCAATGGGGTTACAATCGATCCCCGGTTAGTGTAATCTTCAGGATTTGCCGTAAATACAAATTGAACATCGAGTGGAAGACGTAGTTTAAAACCGCGTATTTGTATGTCTTTTTCCTGGAGTATATTGAATAATGCCACCTGAATTCTTGCCTGTAAATCAGGAAGCTCATTAATTACAAATATACTGCGGTGCGCCCGGGGGATCAATCCATAATGAATAACCCGTTCATCAGAATAATGAAGTTTTAAGGAAGCTGCTTTAATCGGATCTACATCGCCTATTAAATCTGCTACCGTTACATCGGGAGTTGCTAGTTTTTCGGTATAACGTTCATCGCGGTGCAACCATGCAATGGGTGTGTCATCGCCATGCTTCTCCAGTTGCTCGCGTGCAAACCATGAAATTGGATTCAGAGGATCATCATATAATTCCGAATCGTACACATAGGGAATATATTCATCCAGTAAATTTACCATTAGCCTTGCAATGCGAGTTTTTGCTTGTCCGCGTAAGCCTAACAGCAATATATTATGTTGTGATAAAATGGCTGTTTGCAAATCAGGAATAACCGTATCCTCATAACCGATTATGCCTTCAAATCCAACTTCTTTGTTTTTTAGCTGTTTGATCAGATTATCTCTTAATTCCTGCTTAATGGAACGGGATTGATAACCTGATTTTTTTAGTTCACCTAAGGTTTTTATTTCGTGTTGCTTCATTTTTCTGTAGAGAGATCCGAGATCAGTAATTCATTGGCCGATGCCATATTTAATGTGGCATGCCTGGTTTTTATCTTACTGTTTTTCTTCTGTTTCTGATGTAATCTTCAAATATATATTCGCCTAATCCTTTAAGCGAGCTGTAAAATGCTTTACCGCCATTTATTTCGGTGAACTTACGAACAAATTGTTGCAGGTAAGGATCTTTAGCAATCATAAACGTAGTTATTGGAATATTTAAACGTTTACATTCTGCCGCCTTGTTAAGTGTTTTATTCACCACCTTTCGGTCAAGGCCAATGCTGTTTTTATAATATTTATTACCCTCTTTCAGACAGGTGGGTTTCCCGTCGGTAATCATAAAAATCTGTTTGTTATGCGTTTTTCTTCTTCGTAGTATATCGGCAGCTAACTCCAGTCCGGCGTAAGTATTGGTATGATAAGGACCTACCTGTAAATAAGGCAGTTCTTTCAATGTTATCGGCCAGGCATCGTTTCCAAACACTACAATGTCCAGTGTGTCTTTAGGATATTTGGTTTTGATTAATTCGGCGAGTGCCATGGCAACTTTCTTTGCGGGAGTTATTCTGTCCTCACCATATAAAATCATGGAATGCGATATGTCTATCATTAATACAGTTGAAGAAATTGATTTATAATCCTTTTCTTCAACTTCCAGATCGCGTTCAGTAAGAGTAAAATCGCCTATGCCATGATTAACCTGAGCATTATGTATAGACGCGGTCATGTCTATCTGATCAAGGCTGTCGCCGAACTGAAACTCACGCCTGTCGGCATTTTTTTCTTCTCCAATTCCAGAGATATTCGTGTTATGATTTCCTTTACCCGACTTCTTAAGTTTTCCGAATATTTCTTCCAGAGCTGATTTTCTAATGCTTTGCTCGGTTTTTCCTGTAATTTTAAACCCGCCCTTAGTATCGGCTGCATCTAAATACCCTTTGTTCTTCAGATCATCAATAAAATCTCCCATTCCATATTCATCGCTGGTAAGATTATATTGCTTGTCTAATTCATTCATCCAGGTAAGTGCTTCGTTAGCATCGCCGGATGTATAATTTAGTAGCTCAAGAAATAATTTCAATAGCTCCTCAAACCCTCCTTTTGGAAGCTCATTTGGTAGATATTTTGAAAATGAGTGTCCCCGCATGATTCGCCCTTTCTATTGATATATGTTATAACGAATTTAAAAGTTTGTATTGCAGGGGATGTTATAAGTTTGTAAAATTAAAAATTGATGAACTCAGCTATTTCATCAATAGTATACGGTGGATTGGCGCCATGTCTTGAAGCAACTAAGGCCCCCGCGGCACAGGCCCGGCTTAATGTTTGCTGCATTGGCGTGTTTTGTAAGTAGCCATTGATAAAGGCAGCCAAGAATGAATCTCCCGCGCCTACAGTATCGGCCACTTTTATTGAGAAACCAGGATGAGTATAAAACTCTCCTTCATGAAAAATACAGGCCCCTTTATCACCCAGTGTTACGCAAATGGTCGAAGTTTGGGTAATACTACTTAGTTTACTTAATTGTTTTTCAATGTCTTCTGTTGCAAGCGACAAATGAGTTGTAAGATATTCCAGTTCATGTTCGTTTACTTTCAGAATAGTACTTTTGTTCATTAAATTCTCCAGGATACTCATGTTGAAATGCGGAGGGCGCAAATTCATATCGAAAATTGAGACTTTACTAGTCTCAATTAGTTTCATTAATGTGTGGTAACTTATTTCGCTTCTGCAGGCCAGACTTCCAAACACTAAGGCATCTGCGGTTTTGATCAATGAGGTTAAGTTTTCATGATAAACAATTTCATCCCAGGCAACTGGCTTTACAATGGTGTATGTGGCTTGCCCGTTTTCGTCAAGTTTTACCTCAACTATCCCTGTAGGTAGGGTTGAATGTTGCTGAATAAATTCAGTTGATAAGCCATGTTCAGCGAGAAATGCGATTAGATCCTTTCCGTTCTGATCATTGCCCACGCTACTGATTAAGCGGCTGCCAGTACCTTGCTTATGAAGATGTAACGCCACATTCATAGGGGCTCCGCCTGCCATTTTTCCGCTTGGGAAATTGTCCCACAATATTTCTCCAAAACAAACTACCTGCTGCATCGACAAATGTATAGTTTATAATTCAATGGTTTATTCAGATGATTTATTCTGCTTGGGATTTGGCGAATTCTAAACTGAAAAAACCCACCTGTGGGGCGGGTTTTTTCGGGTCATCCTAAATTACTTAAGGCATTATTACTGTCTCAATAACGTGTATTACTCCGTTTTTCTGAAATACGTCGGCTATTGTGACTTTAGACATTCCGCCTTTTTCATCTTTTAAAATGAGGTCTTTTCCTTTCATCATCGCCCAAATTCTTCCACCCTGTATGGTTTTAAATTCCGCAGTCCCGCGGCCTGCTTTAATAGCTGCAGCAATTTCAGCAGAGCTCAATTTGCCGGCCAGAACATGATAAGTTAAAATAGAGCTAAGCATCGCTTTATTTTCTGGTTTAACCAGAGTGGCAACGGTTCCTTCAGGCAATTTATCAAATGCAGCGTTGGTTGGAGCAAATACGGTAAACGGGCCTTCTGATTTAAGGGTTTCCACCAATCCGGCAGCTTTTACGGCAGCAACCAATGTAGTATGGTCTTTGGAATTGACAGCATTATCTACAATGTCTTTTGTAGGATACATTGCTGCACCGCCTACCATTTTAGTTTTCTGCGCGAACGATTGAGATGTAATTACACTAGCTGCTAATGCTATTACAGTAAAAATTTTCTTCATGATGTATAGTTTAATTTATAGTCATGAAGAATTACGGAGAATTATAGTGGCCTGGATTTTTTGGGCCGCGTATTTTTATAAGTGTCTGCTGTTAAAGAGAAATTCGAATACTTAGACTTAACGAAGTCTCAATGACTTCGTAAGTCTAAAAAATGAGTTAAGGCAGGCAGCGAAGAAGGGAGTTTTTCCAACCCGCTCCTATAAAGATTGAAAGTAGATTGTAGTGAAATTTTCGATATTGGTCTAATAATCAGGATGGAAGATGCAACTCGCGTTCATTTACTACTCCGATAAAAATAATTCGGAGCTGATCCGGTCTGCGAAAAGTTTACCCTCTGTTGTAAGAATTACCGTATTGTTTTTTAAAATGATATGTTTTTTTTCTATAAACTGTTTCAACGGGGCCTCAATTTGTTTTTTATAATCAGGCCCAAATTCATTTTCAATTTTAATCAGATCCATGCCCCACTGCGTTCGTAAGGATGTCATGATGTACTCGTTCACCCGATTTGTGATAGTGAGAATTTCCTGTTCGGCAGGGATATTTCCTTTTAGAATCCCATCAATGTATTTTGCATTATTGGCTACATTCCATTGCCTGGTTGCGCCATTAAAAGAATGTGCTGAGGGACCAACGCCCAAGTAAGAAACGCCTTTCCAATAATTTGTGTTGTGTTTTGAATAGCAGCCGGGTTTTGCAAAGTTTGAAGTTTCATAGTGTTCAAAGCCCGCATTTGAAAGTGTTTCGATAAGAGACAAATAGTTTCTGGCACTCTGGGATTCATTCATTGCCGGCTGCTTACCTTTATTAATAAATGACGCGAGGGCAGTTTTCGCTTCAACAGTCATAGCATAAGCCGAAACATGGGGGATTTTCATGGCAATGACTTTTTGCATGTTCGACCTCCACTTATCATCGCTTAATAATGGATAGCCATAAATCAAATCCAAAGTGATGTTTTCAAACCCGGCATCCTGAACTCGTTTCACAGAACTGTCGGCTTCCGTGGCATTATGGGCCCTGTTCATCCAAAGCAGGTCTTCTTCAAAAAACGACTGGATTCCGATGCTGAGCCGATTGATAGTGGTATACTTTAAAGCCTGAACCGAAGCAGTATCCAAATCGTCCGGATTAGCTTCTAGTGTGATCTCAGGATCAGAACTCACGGTATAAATCTGATGGATTTTATCAATTAATCGTTGAATTTCACCCGCCCCAATGAGGGAAGGAGTACCACCGCCGAAGTAAATTGTTTCGATGCTTGTCGGACCGAGATACTTTTTTTGTAAGTCAAGTTCCCGCATCATGGCATGCAAAAGCTCATCTTTGTATTTAAGCGACGTAGTGAAATGGAAATCGCAATAATGACATGCTTTTTTACAGAAGGGGATATGGAGGTAGATTCCGGCCATGCTTTGATTTGTTGTAAAATTTTAAACTTTGTTTCTTTCCCTCGTGTGATGCTTTTTGAATAGCTCGGGTAACAAAGTAAAATGGTAACGGTACGATATAAAAAACTTAAATCTGGTAAGTTTAGTGCTAGTAGCTTTACCAAAAATGATAATAGCAAAGGTAAGCGCAATTATGGGTTTTGAAGAATCCAGGTAGGAAAGGATTGCTCGGAGAAAGGAACCCGGATTGCAGAGGGAGATAATGAAAAGTTAGAGCTAATTCAATCAGGAATAAGAGAGGGGATCAGCTGAATATTTCGCAGCATGGATACAAACCTCCGGAAAGTATAAATACAACCTGCTGGACTATCTGGATGAATGCCTGGAAATAAGTGCAATTATAAGCTGGAGTGATTAACTGTTCATCTTAATAATGCCATACTAACAAAAATCATGTGTTCAACGATGTTCACGAAGTTTTCTTAAAGCGTTTTCGAACTTATTTATTTAAGGAGGTTATCCAAAATGCCGAGTGTGCTTATGTATCGGGTTATTTGGAAATAACAACACTAGACACAGTTTGCCAGTTCGTAGTAACCTTGTTGAACAACGGCACATCCTGAGACCCGCCTTTCCAGATAACATAGGTTCTGAGTCCATTGGTACCTAAATTGGTATTAACAGTTTCTATTAAAGAAGCTGAGATATCTGTCAATACTTTATTTAAATCAAAGGTGACGGTGACTTTATAATTATCGGAAGGATTAAGCGTAATGTCGTTAACTCCAAGATTAGCCTCGAAAGGTAATGAGCTTGCCACTATCAAGCTGTCTTTTGTACCCTTAGTATTCATGAATGTCCCCCTAAGATTGAATGCTAATGCAGATTTTGGCGATTTCTTTAAGAATAGTTTAACTTTTACATCCTTATAAGAACCAGAGGGTAATTTGATTACTCCTGCCATAGCATCTAAATTAAAAATGTTCATGTTCTTCTCTATCACTATAGTAGTATCAAGCAGATTACTGCTCTTACCCACGAACGATATTTTTTCTACATAAATAGATGCGGAGGACCAGTCAACAGAAACCGTTGACAAAATGGTGTTAGACTTCAACGCAGATGTTTTAACCCCTGTAACCAAAGCTTTGGCAAAGTATGATATGTTTCCATGACCATTTGTGATCTTTTCTGTTTCAGGCGAATCGCCTTTTTTACAGGATATTGCAAATGTTACTGCTAACAGTATAAAAAAATGTTTTAAGGTTATAGGTTTCATATGTGAAAAAGCCAAATAAGAATTGTATTCAATAGATTTTATAAATGTATAAAAGAAATGCAGTTGAAAGAAAATTAATTACAAAGCACTCTGTCTTTAGTCTTCAATAGCGATTTGAGAGTAGTACTATCGAGTATTGCAAATTAAATAAGACATCTTATTACTTGGCGAATTATCAAGACCTTATTTGGCACAACAGCTTCTGTTTGCAAAGGTTAATTACCGAACGATTACAGATATTTACAGTATTTACCCCTTCAAGAATGGTTTCTAAGAAGCTTTTTGTGATGAACCCTGGAGAAAATTTATAATAAAAACCTCCCCGAAAGGGAGGCTTTAATGTTTTTAATACGATTCAATAGGCATCGTAGTAACGGGTACTGTCGGAGAACTTAGCGGGATATTGTGATGTTCCATTTTTTCAAATTTATCTTTCACCGGGCAATAACCTGTTAGACCCCTATACAGAAGCAGCCCACCTGATCCTAATTCTGTTAAAGCTAATAAGGGATGTGAAAATATATTACTTATACCCTTTAAAGCTATAAAAGCTCCGGCACCTACCGAAATAATGCGTTCTGATGTTCCAACATTGGCATTTTCATTTTCCTGAAGAATGGAACTGTTTAAAGTATCTGAAAGCCTGTTAATTATTGAATTTTCCATAGTTCTGAAATGTTTTAATAATAACCCTGTAAATTAGAGAGTGTTTTGTGGTTTTGAAATTTAGTTTGGTATGCCAAATAAATGGGTAAAGAAGGCGCAAAATGTATTTCTCGCCTTTAAGTTATTTAAAGCCGTCTCTCTTTTCGTTCCTCTCTCCTTAATGTTCTCTCTCTCTCTTTATCCAGTTTTTCTCTTTCTTTTGCTTCTTTTTCATCAATTTCTCCTTCTTCTTCTTTTTTGCCGAGCTTAAATTTTACGTTGCCGTTTTCATCATCCTGCCCTCTTAAATTAATTACAATTCCATTGTCAAACCTTTCCCTTTTTAAGCTGTCCGATAGACCGATGTCTCTCTTAGGATTACGAAGAGGTATTCGAAGTGCAATATCTGTCCCGGTGGGTATTCCATAAATTCCTTCAATATATAAATTCAGCACACTGGACTGGATATACATAGGGTGAATTGTTATTTTGCTACCATTTATATCCAGGGTGGTTTTTAAACTGGAAAATAATATGTTGGAAAAATCTCGGTTTGGAAAAGCGAAGTTTCCTACTTTTTGCATAGGCTCAAAATTTAAAAGAGCGCCATTCTTAATGTCGAAGATCACAGAGCCATTAATGGATTTTGGAACCATTTGTCCGTTGTCTCTTATTACACCCGAAACCATTGTTCTGGAATTGAATACTCCTCTTAAATTCTGATAGGCAATTGCGTCCTGGCCAAAATTTTCGAAGGCATAAAACAGTTTAGTAATATTAACATTAATGATCCGTGTGTCAATATTAAATCGATTAATGGACCCTGATTGATCAATAAGGCCATTAATCTGCAATCTTCCGTCAGCATGATTAAAACTGACATCCTGAAGGTCTATGCCGGTTTTTTTCATCAAAATACTGGAATGGACCCTGTTAGCCTCAAATCTGCGATAAATTAGTTTACCCGCTTCCAACTCAACATGAATATTTGCTTCTGTAAGTACCCTGTCCAGCTGGTTAAACAGGCGTGTTGTTGATCGGTTGTTGGAGACCTTTCTTTGAACAGTTTTTCGCCTGGCAAGAAAAACCAGGAATTCGCTGAGGTTAATCTGCGGACTTTTTACATGCCAGTCTAATATGATTTTTTTGGGATCGGTGTAATATAAATTAAGAAAATTCTTCAGAGAACCATCCATGACAAAGCTGCTGCTGCCGCTTTTTGCCTGAAGGTTTTGCAGAAACAGATCCTGGCCTTTGAATAAGAATATTCCACTAATTCCTGAGAAAGTAAGGTCTCTTGGATGATAATTTAAGGTTGCATTATTTAACTTTAATGTGCCGTTAATATAAGGTTCAATGCTTTTGCTTTTATTGTAAGGAGCCCTGTACAATATATTTAACCGGGCTGTACCTTTGTGGAAATGAAAGCTTTCTGATCCCGATATATTGTTTAATTTATCAAGCGCAAAATTCGATTGGAACCGGCCTTCTATAACCGGTTTTTTCAAATTCACAACCCTTAATGTATCAGATGTAAATGGAATAGTGTAGTAGCTCCCTTTTAAGTTAGCAAAACCAATGGCAGAATTAATATCATTATAGCCTGAACCACTTTTAACCTCATTGTTGAAATACCCTGTAAAACTGCAGTTATTAATTGTTTCGCCAGAAATTGTCAAATCATTATTTTTTACGTTCCAGGTGACCAATATTTTAGGGTCGCCCCGCTTTTTTAAACTTCCCTGGATTACGGCTTTGGCAAAAAAAGGCTTTTTAAGGTCGTAGATGGCTAGTTTAGTTGATATGTTTTTTGTTAGAAAAGGAATGATATTTTTAAACTTTATATCTGGTGCAACTATTGTGAGCTTAAAGTCTGAGGCTTTCTCTGTCGATCGGAAATTACCTCCTATATCAAACTTCTCTTCCCCGATTTTTATATTCTGTAATGGGATGTGTAGTATTCCTGAAGCTTCTGCATAGGTCATTTCAAGGTCTGCCTTTACGTTCTGGTTTTGTATAAAGCTTCCCCTGGCGCGATTAAAAGCTAATGAATTTACTTTAATATTAGCCTGAATGTCGCCTTTCCAGCCTTTACTATTATAATCGAATTTTGCAGATAGCGAATGTATATCAAAGTTGAAAAGTTTTTTCTTTTGTTGATTGTCCTGAATGAAATTTACATTCCTAAACTCAATACGGTTTATCTGTTTTCTTTTTCCTTTTTTATCGCTTTTGCTTCCCCTCACCAAAACAGAATTGTTGCTCTTACCAAGGCTGTCGGTAAATAGATAAACTTCGCCATCCCTTATGGTTAATTTTTGAATTTCAGTATTTCCTCCTACTAAAGAAAAAATATTAAGTGCAACAAAAACCTCATTGGCCTTTATTAAATTATGCCCATGTTTTTCAAATAAACTGTCGCGAAGCAATACGTTTTTTAATAAAACAGAAATGCCTGGGAATCCCCGTATAAGCGCAGGTTCCATATTCTCTATAGATAGCTTTCCGGTAATGCTGTTGTTTAACTCTGAGGATACAGCCTTTAACAAACTTTGCTTATTGATTGTAATATAGGCCGCAAGCCCAAGCCACAGAACAAGAATTATTCCTAAAGCAATACCTATGACTTTTAGAAGGATCCTTATCTGTTTGGGCATAATAAATTAGATAAAGAATAAAAAGGAAACATCATAAAAAAGAATTATTATTTATAAGTGATCATATTTACAACAGCTTAATAGCTAACATGTTCCATTTAGTGTAAAAATTAGATTCAAGATAGAATATTGGCCTTTTTTAGTTAATCGTGTCCGATACCCTGATTTGTTGCTAATGAATCAGAAATATATCTTAAAACAATACTAATCATGATGTTGTCTATGATAACAATGGATTTATCAACTCAAATTACCTGGCTGTTTATGCTTTCTATTCCGGTAGCTTGTATTGCCTGGACAGTTACGCAAGAGGAAATATTTAAGGAGCCCCGTGAATATTGTATTGCGCGTTCTCAAGACTGTGAAAGCTTATTGAAAAGGAAGCTTTTTTATCTTTTCACGTGCGAGTATTGCTTTAGCCATTATGTGGCAGCTATTTTTCTTGTTATTACAGAGTTTCATTTTCTTTTTACCGATTGGAGAGGGTATCTGCTTTCAGGCTTTTCCATTGTTTGGATAGCCAATTTTTATATGAGCCTGTACGCACTTATCCGGATAGGCTTGAAAAAGGGAAGAATTGTAACAAAAATTGAGGAACGAAAGATCCAGGATGAAGATTAGACTGTTCTTAAATATGCCTTTTCAAAATGTTTGCTTTCAAAAGGCTGATTTTCTGCGTTTTCTATGATTGCTTAATCTTTTCATGTTATAAAAACACTTTACTTTGAATTTTATTTATTCATGAAAAGCTTTTTGAAAGCTTGCATCTTAACAATCATGACAAAAAAGGATAAAAGTAAAAAGAAGAACACCGACGTAGTATTGATTGGTGCCGGAATTATGAGTGCCACATTGGGCGTTTTATTGAAGGAACTTGATCCTGAACTAACCATCGAGATTTTTGAACGTATGGATATCGTGGCGGCGGAGAGTTCGGATGCATGGAACAATGCCGGTACCGGACACTCAGCTTTTTGCGAATTAAATTACACCCCGGAGCTTGTAGATGGGTCGGTAGAAATACACAAAGCAATAAAAATTGCTGAATCTTTTGAAGTTTCAAAACAATTCTGGGCACACCTGGTGCAAAATAACAGGGTTAAACTTCCTGAAAGCTGGATCCAGAAGATTCCGCACATGAGTTTTGTGTGGGGGCATAAAAATGTAAACTTTTTGCGGAAACGCGTTGATGCCTTACAGCAATGTGTTCTTTTTCATGGAATGGAATACACTGAAGATGAAAGTAAATTGAGGGAATGGATGCCCCTTATCATGCAGGGGCGTGATAACTCAGAAAAGCTGGCAGCCACACGGATGGATATTGGAACAGATGTTAACTTCGGTGCGCTGACCCGTTGCATGTTTAATCATTTGAAATCTTTACCCGGGGTTACTTTAAATTTTAATCATGAAGTCCGGGATCTTAAGCAAAAGAAGGCTGTATGGGAAGTGAAAGTGAAGGAATTGGAAAGCGGGGATAAACGAAAAGTAAAAGCTGATTTTGTTTTTATAGGTGCCGGAGGAGGTTCGTTGCCATTGTTGTTAAAATCAGACATTCCTGAAGGAAAAGGCTTTGGCGGATTCCCGGTAAGCGGACAATGGTTGCGTTGCACGAATCCGGAAATCATAGAAAAGCATTATGCTAAAGTATATGGAAAGGCGCCTGTAGGGTCGCCTCCCATGTCTGTACCTCATTTAGATACTAGAATTATTAAAGACAAGAAAGAGCTTCTTTTTGGCCCTTACGCCGGATTTACAACTAAATTTTTAAAAAATGGATCGATACTCGATCTGCCATTGTCAATCAAAGCCGCCAACCTTGTTCCGATGCTTGCGGCGGGTTTAAAAAATATGCCTCTTACAAAATATCTGATCGATCAGGTACGCCAGTCGCCGGAGGACCGTATAGAGGCTTTACGCGAGTTTTTCCCCGAAGCACGGCTAGAAGACTGGGAACTGGAAATTGCCGGGCAACGAGTTCAGGTTATTAAAAAGGATCCCGTTGAAGGCGGTATTCTGGAATTTGGAACTGAGGTGGTTTGCTCCAAAGACGGATCAATAGCGGCATTGTTAGGCGCCTCACCCGGGGCCTCAACGGCGGTTTCTATTATGATAAACTTATTGAGTTTGTGCTTTAAAGATCGCTTAGTATCTGCTGAATGGCAGAATAAGTTAAGAACCATGATTCCGTCATATGGTAAATCTCTTGCCGGCGACGCTCAACTGCTGGAGGAGGTAAGAAGCTGGAGCACCGAAATACTGGGTCTAGCTCACGCAGAATATTCTCAATAATTATTTATTTCGCTGAAGAAGAGAGATCAATAGATGTTATTCCTAAGATCTCTCTTTTAGAGGTGCCCGATTACAATTCGTTTTTCAATACCTCCCAGACATTTTCGGCAACAATTCTATACCCTTCGCCGGTAGGATGAATACCATCTCTTAAATTCAATTCTGCATTGCCTGCAACGCCTTCCAGCATAAAGGGTACAAAAGGTATTTTGTTCTGTTCTGCAATTTGCCTGAAGATCACACGAAAATCAGATACATATTTTCCTCCCATATTTGGAGGGACTTCCATCCCCAATAAAATACGTTTTGCCTTAGGAAATCTCAGTTTTACAGTATCAAGTATTGATTGGAGATTTTTTTTTGTTTCGCTTACTTTAAGGCCCCGCAACCCGTCATTAGCACCTAATTCCAATACGAAAACATCGATTTGTTGTTTTAATAACCAATTTATTCTGACTGCTCCACCGGCGGTTGTCTCGCCGCTTAAACCTGCATTAATAACTTTATAGGGAAGGTTTAAAGAATCTATTTTTCTTTGAATCACCGCCGGGAAGGCTTCTTCAGGATCCTCCAGACCATAACCTGCTGTTAAACTGTTTCCAAAAAATAAAATAGTTTTTCGTGGTTTAGATGCAGCCGGGCCGCTTTTATTAGTGTTGCGCCCTCCCTGGTTTTCATTACTGCAACTGGTCATAAGTATGGTCATTAAAAAGAAAATTGATAGTGTGTGCCTCATTTTGTTATTTTATGGATATTCAATACCGAAAGTTCATTGCATTAACTTAATAACGCTTAAACCTTCCTTGTTTAGTATTATCTTGTTCCGGTAGTATTTTTAAACATGTTCTCTTAGGTTTGGTTTATGCATAATACATTTGATTTGTAATAATTTTAAACTTTTTTACTCAAACTTTTGCGCTTTTGTTAAAGCGTCATAACTTACGAATGTGGAGAAAATTCTGAATATACAAGATCTGGGTAAAACTTACCTGAGTGCAGGCCGCAATTTAACAGTTTTAGATAAGATAAATTTTTCTGTAGATGCGGGATCGACTTTGGCTATTGTCGGCCCGTCGGGGAGTGGTAAAACAACACTATTAGGCTTATGCGCAGGTTTGGATCGTTCATCAACAGGTTTAGTAGAACTTAACAATATCCGTATCGATCAGCTCAGCGAAGACAAACGGGCGCAGGTTCGAAATCAATATGTAGGTTTTATTTTTCAAAACTTCCAGTTACTTCCTACATTAACTGCATTGGAAAATGTAATGGTTCCTTTAGAATTGAGGGGCGAGAGAAACATTAAACCTAAAGCAATGGAACTTTTGGATAAAGTAGGATTGTCTGACCGTAGTCACCATTATCCCTCTCAATTGTCTGGCGGTGAACAGCAGCGCGTATCTCTGGCAAGGGCCTTTTCTAATAGTCCGAAAATTTTATTCGCCGATGAACCTACCGGGAATCTGGATGCCGAAACAAGTGAACGAGTGGTTAAGTTAATTTTTGATTTGAATAAGGAAGCCGGAACTACTTTGGTTTTAGTCACTCACGACATGGAACTTGCATCAAAAACTCAACGCATAATCAGAATTAAAGGTGGAGTTATCATTGCTGATGATTTAAGCATAAACTTAAATGGCTAATATAAATTCGAATATGCGGGTTAATGTTGGCTGGCTTTTTAAAATGGCATGGCGCGATAGCCGGAGAAGCAGATCAAGGTTGTTTCTTTTTATTTCTTCCATTATTCTGGGGATTGCTGCCTTGGTGGCTATTTATTCTTTCGGAGATAATCTGAAAAAGGATATCGACGCGCAGGCTGCGGGTTTATTAGGTGCAGATCTTTCAATTTCCAGTAATAAGCCTGTTTCTGAAGAAATGCAGAAACTTTTGGATTCAATAGGCGATGAGCGCTCGCAGCAAAGAAGTTTTGCTTCAATGGTTTATTTTCCAAAAAGCCAGGGTACTCGATTGGTGCAGGTAAAGGCACTGGAAGGCGATTTTCCCTATTACGGCAGCCTGGAAACTATTCCGGTTCAGGGAGGAAAAAATTTCAGAGATTCCCAGACGGTCATAGTCGATAAAACGCTGATGCTGCAATTTAATGCAGCAGTGGGCGATTCTCTTAAGGTGGGAGAGGTTACCTTCAAAATTGCCGGGATACTTCAAAAGGCCCCCGGACAAACTGGTATATCTGCTTCTGTTGCGCCGGTAGTATACATACCATTCAAATATCTCGAACCAACTGGTCTATCTAAAAAGGGGAGCAGAATTAACAGCCAGTATTTCTATAAATTTAAAAATGCAGACGAAGTTGAAAAACTCATCAAGCGGATTGAACCACGTTTAGATAAAGCTGACCTTGACTATCAAACTGTAGAGGGACAGAAACGCGATACCGGCAAATCATTTGAAGATTTAACACGTTTCCTTTCTCTTGTTGGGTTCGTTGCCCTGTTACTTGGGTGTATAGGTGTCGCCAGCGCAATTCACATATATATCCGCGAGAAATTAGCTACCATCGCTATTTTGAGATGTATGGGCGTAAAAGCTTATCAGGCATTCTTAATTTATTTGATCCAGATTGTAGGGATAGGTTTTATAGGTTCCGTCATCGGTGCCTTTCTCGGTACAATAGTGCAGCAGATACTACCTGTAGTGCTGAAAGACTTTTTGCCCGTAGAAATATCTGTAATTGTATCGTGGACCGCAATATTACAAGGGGTACTGCTGGGTATAATCATTTCAATTTTGTTTGCTCTGCTTCCTCTGGTATCTGTCAGAAATATTTCTCCTTTAAATACACTTCGGATAACTTACCATGAAACCAGCCTTTTTAAGGATCCGGTAAAATGGATCGTTTATCTGCTGATATTGATTTTCATTATAGGGTTTTCCTATTTGCAGTTAAATAGCTGGCGAGAGGCAGCCTTTTTTACAGGCGCAGTTATTTTTGCTTTTATAATATTGACAGCCACAGCCTCACTCTTAATTTGGATGGTTAGAAAGTTCTTTCCTGTCTCCTGGAGTTATTTGTGGCGGCAGGGCTTAGCAAATTTGTTCAGGCCCCATAACCAAACTCTAATATTAATTGTTTCTATAGGTTTGGGAACAGCATTTATAAGTACGCTTTTCCTTGTGCAGGATATTCTTATAAACAGGGTAACTATTTCTGCCAGCGGGAATCAGCCAAATATGGTTTTGTTTGATATTCAGACGAATCAGAAGGAAAAAGTTGCTGTAATTACGAAGGAACAGGGATTGCCTGTAATCAGTGAAGTTCCCATTGTGACGATGAGAATTGAAGAGGTAAATGGGTATACTGCTGCTGACGTGAAAAAAGATAGTACTTTAAAAGTTTCGCGCCGAGCTTTCAACTCCGAGCTGAGAGTTACCTATCGGGATACGTTAACTACCTCCGAACGGATTACAAAAGGAAAATGGATTGGAAACATAACGCCAAATGGAGTGGTTAATGTTTCTTTAGAAGAAGGTTATGCCAACCGGATTCATGTGAATATAGGAGATACCATAACTTTTAATGTGCAAGGCGCACTCATTCAAACAGTTGTCAGCAGCTTTCGCGAAGTCGATTGGAATCGCATTCAGACAAATTTCAGACTGGTATTTCCTACAGGTGTTTTAGAAGAAGCCCCGCAGTTTCATGTTATGATGACACGGGTTCCGGACAGCGAAACATCGGCTAAATTTCAGAAAGTAATTGTTCAGGAGTTTCCTAATATATCTGTTATTGACCTGGCACTTGTGCTAAGTGTACTGGATGATATTTTAAAAAAAATAGGCTTTGTTATTCAGTTTATGGCTGCTTTCAGCATTATTACAGGGCTGGTAGTTTTAATCGCATCAGTTCTTATCAGCAAATACCAGCGAATACAGGAGAGTGTGCTATTGCGCACTTTAGGAGGCAGCAAAAAGCAAATTTTAATCATCACAGCACTTGAGTATTTCTTTCTTGGAGCTTTAGCAGCTGCAACGGGGATATTCCTTTCTTTAGGAGCAAGCTGGGCTCTGGCTGTTTATACTTTTAAAACGTCTTTTAATCCTCAGACAAGTCCATTAATTCTTCTTTTTCTCCTTATTTCTGCTTTAACAGTAATAATCGGATTAATTAATAGCCGCGGAATTTTAAACCGTCCTCCCCTGGAAGTATTAAGAGGAGTTGATGGTATTTAACTGTGATTAAAGCCCCCTGTAGGCAAGATGAGAAGAGTGAATCAAAACAAGGCTTTTCCCAATTGATGGTGGATCATATGGTATCATCACGTAAATAATTAGCTTTGGGGGCGATACTTTAAACAGGTTTAAGTATGAATATTATGTTTTCGGAATATCCTTATATGAAATTTAGCCTTTCTGCTATAGCCCTGACATTAATATTATTTTCATCTTGTACTAAATCGGTTAAACCAGAACAGCTTTACGGAGAATGGAAATATGTCAAAGTTGAAAATCTTCATCAAAACCCTGCATACATAATGCCGGATGAAGAACTGAAAGCCGAAAATCCTTCTATTCAATTTTCAAATGCTAACGATTTGGTGATCATGTGGGGTGGAAAGCGCCTTTCGTATGGCAAATTCAGAATGGAAGATAATATGATTCGTTATAAAGAAAATCTTTCTGGAGGAATAACCCGAGAGTTTCCATTTCTTATCAAAGAAATTTCTTCTGAAAAACTTGTTTTTGAAACAATGGAACAAGATGCCACCCGTATAACAGCAGTTAGATCAAAATAAGCTTACCTGTCGATGCGGTAGCTATTCAATTGCAGCGATATTCGATGTTCTAAATCTTTATCGATTTTACCGGGATTATCTTCAAGTTCCCAGCCACCGTCTTTTGTAGCCTTAAATGTTGCTAAAACGTTGTTATCTTTAAAAACTTCAAATGTATCAGAATGTCTCTCTGTTTGTACTTCATAATCTGCAAACGAACCATCGCTTAACAGCACCTGAAAATCAAATCTTTCCATGATAATTTTTGTCTTCGATTTAATAACCGTTTTCTAAAGGTAGAGTTTTAAATAAAGCAATCTTTATTTGGGTCATCTGTTGAGAACATCCATAGGTGATGATTTATATTTAGCAAGTAAGCAGCAATGAAAATCTTAGTATGATTTTTGACTGTATAAATGCATAATAAAGATTTAGGAAAACAAGATAATAATCAGGTAATTTGCAAACAAAGTTTCGATTGAGATATTGATTAATTTAATGCCGGGGAAAAACTTTCTGCTTTTATTAGGATTCTGGATCTGGAGTGCTGCAGCTGTTGCTCAGGTTGATTCTGTATCCGCGCGCGTGCCAGTGCTTTCTGAACCACAATATAGAAGACCGGTATTTCGGGATTCGGCCTATTTAGCAAGATTGCAGGCTAAAAAAGATTCTATTAAACATCTTAAGGATTCTTTGAAGGCAGTAGGCGATTCACTTAGTTTTCTTTGGATAAAAAGGCCCGATCCAAATCGGCCCAACCAGTTTATTGACAGTTTGATAAAGCTGTATTCAGTAGAAAATCTAAACTTTCAGGAATGGACAAATAAGTTTCCCAAAAAGGTAGAACGGTATGATAAAGGACAGCCGCGTCCTAAAGGCGAGCTATGGATAATTGCTTTTGTGTTTTTGCTTCTGTTTTGTTTTGCAGTACTGAAAAATGCTTTCGCAAAAGAATTATCTGCAATAATTCATGCCTTTTACAGTAACAGGGTTTTAGGTCAGATAAATAAAGAAGAGAAATTTTTTAATTCATGGCCATTTATTTTTCTTTATCTCCTGTTCGGATTTACAATAGGAATGTACCTTTATCAGTGCGGAAAGTATTTCCAACTTTCTTATGGGTATACAGGTTTTAATTTATTTATCCATCTTTCAATAATCGTAATTGCCTTATTCACAGCTAAGATCATTATCCTTCGACTGCTTGGTTTTCTATTCAATGCAGGGAAGATTGTCAAAGAATATATTTCCATATTGATTCTGAGTTATTTTAATGCGGCTCTTTTGTTTTTGCCGATCGTTATTGCATTTTGCCTGTCACCAGCACGATTCGCCCCAATATATATTTATATGTCGCTGATATTAATCGCAGCAATTTTCTTCTTTCAATACTTACGGGCGGCTACAAATATTTTATCGAACTATAGGTTTCCTTTAATATATTTTATTTTCTATCTTTGTGCCCTCGAAATTTGCCCATTATTAATTCTGATAAAAGCCCTTAGGTTCTAGAAATATATGGTATCAACAGATGCAAGAAAGAAAAAGGTAAAAAGTATACTGGTTACCCTTCCTAAGCCAGAGAACGATAAGTCGCCTTACTATGATCTCGCTAAGAAATTCAACATAAAGGTAGATTTCCGCTCATTCATACATGTAGAAGGCGTTCCGGCAAAGGAATTCAGGAAAGACAAAATAAATATTGCTGACTTTACTGCCGTAATTTTCACAAGTAAAAACGCTGTTGACCACTTTTTTCGTGTATGCGAAGAGATGCGTTATGAAGTGCCGGCTGAGATGAAGTATTTTTGTTTGTCCGAAACCATCGCTTTATACCTTCAGAAATATATTCAATATAGAAAACGTAAGATCTTTTTTGGAAAACAAACCGCCAGCGACCTTGCTGAGGTTCTTAAAAAACATGCTTCAGAGCAATTTCTTTACCCCTGCTCTGATGTCTCTGCAGAAGAAACACAGAAATTCTTACAAGAGAACGGTTATAATTTCACGCAGGCTGTATTGTTCAGAACAGTATGCAGTGATCTTTCCGACCTTGCCAATGTTTTTTATGATATAATAGTATTTTTCAGCCCATCGAGTATTCAATCTCTCTATAAAAACTTTCCAACCTTTGAGCAAAAAGAAACCCGGATTGCAGCCTTTGGTGTGAGTACTCAAAAAGCTATTGCCGACCGAAGCCTGATAGTTGATATACCTGGTCCAACCCCAATTGCACCCAGTATGACCATGGCAATCGAGCAGTATATTAAGCAGGTGAATAAGTAAAACCAGGCTATCCGTAAAAAATCTTTAATTATCAGTAACATTTGCCTTTTTTATCCGTACCAAGGTGTCTGAAAGTTTATGAGTTATAACAATTAACCATAAAAATTTTCATAAGTTTACTGTTTGGATAATCATTTTTAATAAATAAATTTATTATCAATAACATCGATAGTTAAAAGGTATGCCTTTAAATACAATGAAGAAATTTTACGTTATCGCTCTCGCAATTATTGCGGCTCTCTCAAGCGGATGTGGAAACAAATCCGGGGGTGAGTTGGTCGGGGTTAAGACTAAAAAAGTCTCTACAAGAACTATTCCTTTTGGAATGGTTTATATTCCTGCCGGCTCTTTTGTTATGGGCCAAACTGATCAGGATATTACATATGCTCAAATAGCTCAAAATAAACAGGTTACAGTTCAGGCGTTTTACATGGACGAAACTGAAATTACAAATAGCGAATACCGCCAGTTTGTTAATTGGGTAAGAGATTCCATTGCGATTAAAGATTATCTGCAAGACCCTAATTATTATTTGAAGCCTAAAAAGGGAGCAGCGGCAGATGCCGGCGGGCCACAATACATTGATTGGAAAAAAGCAAAAACCATTTGGAGTAATAAAAAAGGCGGTGCTGCAAATGCTTCGAAACTACAGGCAATGTATTATCAGGGCGACGATCGCGTTTTTGACAGAAATGAGATTGATGTTCGCTTGCTTAAATACAATTTAGAAATTATGAAGCTCCGTGAAGCTGCAAACTATCGCGGTGATAAAACAAGAACACGGTCTGATAATATTCTTCGCGATACAGTAGCTATTTACCCTGATACCCTGGTATGGCTTTCGGATTTTGCTTATGCAGCAAATGAACCACTGACTCAGGGTTATTTTTCACACCCTGCGTTTAAAAACTATCCTGTAGTAGGGGTAACATGGCGTCAGGCGCGTGCATTTACAGTTTGGCGCACACGTTTATATGCCACCTACGCTGCCAGCAGAAAACTTCCTGAATATATCCGGTCTGATTATATGTTGCCTACTGAAGCTGAATTTGAATATGCAGCCCGGGGCGGAAGGGTTGGTAATGATTATCCATGGGGTGGTCCATATATCAGAAATGCTAAAGGATGTTTAATGGCTAACTTCAAACCGGGAAGAGGTAATTATATTGACGACGGAGGAGCATTCACAGTGAATGTAAAATCGTATTTCCCTAACGATTACGGCTTGTATAATATGGCTGGCAATGTTGCTGAATGGACTTCTTCTGCTTATGATGAATCGGCGAATACATTTACTCATGATTTGAATCCAACATTCAATTATGAAGCAAAAGGGGGCGATCCTGAAGTGTTAAAACGTAAATCAGTACGCGGTGGCTCATGGAAGGACATTGGCTATTTTCTTCAAAATTCAACCCGCTCTTTCGAATATCAGGATACCGCGAAATCTTATGTTGGTTTCCGCTGCGTAACAAAATACCAGGGAAGAGACATAAAAGATAAAAACTAAACAAATCACAAGTACACACTTTTTATTTTAAAATCAAATTTCTAACTTCTTCTTGAATTTTTATGGCTGGTAAATCATCTTTCAAATTAGAACCGCTCCACACAGCAATTTCGTGGGGTGCAAGCGTGGTAATCATTGGTGCATTATTTAAAATCCTGCATTTGGGAGGTATTTGGGGTAATTATATGATCGGTGCAGGATTGGCTGTTGAGGCATTTTTGTTTTTCCTGACAGGATTTTTTGCTCCGGCCAAAGAACCAGCATGGCATAGAGTATATCCCGAGTTAGACGAGAGCTTTGATGGGGAACTTCCTAAAGTGAGTCCCCGTGCTGTTTCTGTTTCCGCATCTCATTCATCAACAGCAGCTTTAGACAAAATGCTTGAGGATGCTAAAATTGGTCCTGAATTGATTCAAAGCTTAGGTACAGGTCTAAGAACCTTTGGAGACAAAGTAGCGACAATCTCCTCGGTTGCCGATGCTTCTACAGCTACAAATGAATTTACCACAAAGGTTAAAACGGCAAGTGCCAGTTTTGACAAGTTAAGTGTGTCATTTGATAAAGCTTCTTCTAACCTTCAGGAAATGGCTAATTCGAATACCGATTCAAAAGCCTATCACGATCAGGTGAATAGCCTTGCTAAAAATCTTTCTGCATTAAACGCAGTATACGAGCTTGAATTACAAGATTCAAGCGCTCATTTAAAATCAATGAACAAGTTTTATCAGAACCTTTCATTGACCATGCAAAACTTTAATGAGTCTATGGATGATTCTAAGCAATTTAAAGAGGAGGTGGGTCGCCTGGCTAAAAACCTGTCTTCTTTAAATTCTGTCTACGGAAACATGCTTTCGGCAATGAATCAGCCACGTGTTTAATTATTAATTGTTTAATTGATTATAAGAAAATTTAAATAACGCATGGCTGGAGGTAGAGAGACCGCAAGACAGAAGATGATCAATATCATGTATTTGGTATTGCTCGCGATGCTTGCATTAAACGTTTCTGATACAATTTTGAATGCCTTTAAAAATATCAACGATAGTTTGGTGGCATCAAGAACAAATGTTGAAGCGAGTGTGGGCCAATTAGTGGCGTCATTCGAAAATACCAAATTAAAAGATGAACCTGTCAGAGCAAGGCCTATTTTTGAAAAGGCTCAACAGGCCCGGAAAATTGCAGGAGATTTAAATAGTTATATTGAGAATTTAAAAACTCAGTTTACAACTGCCGGTCAGGGAATTGACGCAGAGACCGGAGATCTTGTTGAACGTTCTAATCAGGACATTGCTCCTGGAATAATGATCAACAAGAAGGAGGGGGAAAAATTGAAAACTAAAATAAATCAAACCCGCGAAAGTCTGTTAGCCTTGCTTGATCCTAAAGATCGGGCTAGTGTAACATTTTCTTTAGAAGCCAAAGATCCAGAGAAAAGGGTAAATGGAGTAAGGAAATCCTGGGAAGAAGTTAATTTTGGTGAAGGTACTCCTCTTACGGCTGCAATGACTATTCTGAGTAAAGTGCAGTCGGATGTGAAAAATGCCGAGTCAGATGTTATCAAGAAATTATTTGGTAAAATGGATCAGGCCGTTGTTAATTTGGATCAGTTTGCTGCAGTCGCTGTTGCGCCCACCTCTTATTTGATTCAGGGACAACCGTATACTGCCGAGGTGTTTTTGACAGCTTATGATTCAAAGTCAAATCCTTCAATTTCAATAAATGGCTCAGGTGTTCCTGTGAGAAATGGGAAAGGTACATATACCGTTTCGACCGGCCGTGAAGGAATATTTTCATGGAAAGGAAGAATCGCAGTTAAGCAAACTGACGGAACCATTAAATATTACGAAACAACTGAGCAGAAATACCAGGTGGCCCGACCATCTGCCGTGGTATCACCCACAAAAATGAATGTTTTCTATATCGGTGTACCCAATCCTGTTTCAATTTCAGCGCCTGGAATCCCTAAAGAAAGCTTAAGGGTAAGTATGTCTGGTGGAAGCATCTCCGGTTCGAACGGAACATATGTAGTTAAAGTTAGTTCTGCAGGTACTGCAAAGGTTAATGTTTCTGCCGAAATCGGAGGAAAAACACAAACTATAGGAAGTCAGGAGTTTAGAGTGAAGCGAATTCCCGATCCTGTTCCTCAATTCGCAGGAAAATCAGGAGGAATAATGAGTTCTGTTGCAATTAAGAGTCAAAATACTGTATTTGCAAAATTAATTGGCTTTGATTTTGATGCAACATTCAGGGTTACTGGTTTTACATTAGTTATCGCTAAGAAAGGTGCAGATGCTGTGGTTTTAAAAGCATCCGGTAGTAGTTTAACCCCTGCTATGCAAAGCGCAATGAAGATAGTGGCTCCTGGTACCAGAGTTTTTTTCGATGAAATTACGGCATCCGGTCCGGATGGATCAACACGATTGATAGGTTCAATTGGTTTAACCGCAAATTAAAAAGATTATGAAAAAGATGTTTTTGCTGGCTGTTTCCTTTTTATGTACTGCAAGCCTTTTTGCACAACAACCAAATTTGGGCAATTCAACCACACCGGTTCAAAAAGAGAAGCCATTAGATGGCCATTATAAAAAAGACAATCTTTTAAATGCAAAGGTTACACCTTATGCAAACCTTCGTGAAGCTGATGTTATGTTTCAGAAGCGTGTTTACAGAGAGATGGATCTTCGGGAGAAAATGAACCGTATTTTTTCTTCTCCCAAAGCAAGGCTTATTGATGTAATTATGGAGGCCGTGGCAACAGGTGAAATGACTGCATATGCTCATCCCGTTGGTGGGGATCCATCTATAAATGAATTTTCTACAGTTCTTAAACCTGAAGAAGCTAAGGGGAAATTTGCGGATAGTGTTTTGGTACAACAATTTGATGCAAACGGCGATCCTGTTGGTAATGGTTCTATGGTTGCTGGTGAATTCAACCCTGATAGTATTGTTAAATTCCAGATTAAAGAAGACTGGATTTTTGATAAGCAACGTTCAATCTACGAACCGCGGATTATCGGTATAGCTCCAATGGTTAAAATTAAAGCAGCAGGGCAGGATTTAGGAGAGCAGCCCGCTTTCTGGATTTATTTCCCAGAAGCAAGACATACTTTTGTAACAAAAGAAGTAATGAGTCGTGCAAATGATGCAACCGGCCTAAGTTACGACGATATGTTTATGAAGCGGCTCTTCGAAAGCTATATTGTGAAAGTTTCAAATCCTGATGATCTGCGTATTAAAGATTACGCGCAGGGCATAGATAAGCTGTATGAATCTGAAAGAATTAAGAAAGAAATGATTGATTACGAACACGATTTGTGGTCATATTAGAATGGTGTGATACTGAATTTATTTCAGGATCCGGACATAAAAATATCCCCTGCTAAAATTCAGCAGGGGATTTTTTATTAATATCAAAATAAGATAGCAGTGCTGCTGCCTGTTTGGTGTTTACTACTTTGCTTAATTCTTCTTCTGTTGCTTCCCTTATATTCTTTACCGATTTAAAGTATGTCAGGAGCTTTTGCGAACTTGTTTTCCCAATTCCGGGTATACGTTCTAGTTCCGTAACTAATGTTCCTTTATCGCGTTTATTTCGATGGAAAGTGATTCCAAAACGGTGTGCTTCATCGCGTAACTGCTGAATGATTTTTAGCGTTTCTGACTTTTTATCAAGGTACATAGGATACTGATCACCGGGATAAAAAATTTCTTCGAGGCGTTTCGCGATACCTATTATCGTTAGCTGATTTTCGATGCCTAACTGCTTCAGACTTTTAATCGCTGAGCTTAACTGACCTTTGCCACCATCAATTACTACCAATTGCGGGAGCGGAGTTCCTTCTTCCAGCATTCGGCGGTAACGACGAAAAACCGCTTCTTCCATTGTCGCGAAATCGTTCGGCCCTTCTACTGTTTTAACATTAAAATGCCTGTAATCTTTTTTGCAGGGTTTTGCATCTCTGAATACGACAATTGCAGACACCGGGTATTTCCCCTGGAAGTTTGAGTTATCGAAGCATTCAATGTGCCGCGGAAGCTGGTTCAGCCGGAGATCTTTCATCATTTGCGTTAATAAACGCTCTGTTCTGATTTCCGGGTTAAGCTTTTCGTACTGATCGAGTTTTTCACGCTTAAAAAAGGCAACGTTTTTTTGGGATAGATCAAGCAGTTTTTTCTTCTCTCCCAGCTTTGGAACCGTGAATTTTAATTTTGGATCATCTATCTCAAGGTCAAACGGAATAATAATCTCTTTTGAGGTGCTTTCAAATCTTGTTCTGAATTCTGAAATAGCAATAGTTAACAGTTCCTCATCCGTTTCATCCAGCTTCTTTTTAATTTCAAGGGTTTGCGTTTGAATAACCGTGCCATTCATCACTTTTAAATAATTTACAAAGGCATGCTTTTCATCCGTTGCTATATTGAAAACATCCACATCCGAAATAGAAGAGTTTACTATGGTTGATTTACTTTGATATTTTTCCAGGAGATCAAATTGCTTCTTTAACCGGTGGGCTTCCTCAAAGTTAAGTTCCGCAATGGCCTCTTCTAACTGCGACTTGAGCTTTCGTATAACTACGCCTGTTTTCCCGCACAGAATATCTTTAATATCTTCTATGCTTTTGTTATAATCTTCTTCATCCTGATAAGCCTGACATGGCCCCTTGCAATTGCCTATCTGATATTCGAGACAAACCTTAAATTTCCCAGCAGCGATGTTGTCAGTACTTAGGGGAAGGTTGCAGGTGCGTAGAGGATAGAGTTCTTTTACCAGGTCAAGAATCGTATGCATCATGCTTACGGATGCATATGGCCCTAAATATTTCGAGCCATCCTTTACCATGTTACGTGTCCAGTAAATACGGGGAAAGCGCTCATTCTTAATGACAATCCATGGGTAGGTTTTGTCATCTTTGAGCATTACATTATATCTTGGCTGGTGCTTTTTGATCAGGCTATTTTCTAAAAGCCAAGCATCAATCTCAGTATCTACAAGGGTAAAAGTAATGTTAGCAATCTTACTAACCAGCACTCTGGTTTTAGCATTTATGCGATAGTTATCCTTATTGAAGTAGGAACTAACCCTGTTTTTTAAATTTTTTGCCTTACCAATATAGATTAAGTCACCTGATATATCCCAATACTGGTATACGCCGGGCTTAGGTGGAATTTTACGCAGAGCTTCCCGATGATCAAATTTATCCATACTTCCACGACCTCAAAAATGTCTATTTTTTTATCACCGTCGATAAAGGTGCCACTGTAGTAGCAGGCTGAACAGTGCTGGAATCAGTTACTTTCGGTGCATATGCATCACAATTTAAAACTGTGCTTACACCACCCGGAGGAGTTTCAAAATCACCTTTGGTATATTTTAACTTGGGATCTGCATATACTTTCTTCATGTATAAAGCAAAAACGGGTAAGGCTGAATTTGCTCCTTCGCCCTGATCAGTAGAACTAAAATGAATTGCACGGTCTTCGGCCCCGGTCCACACACCTGTAACCAGCTGCGGTGTGATGCCCACAAACCAGCCATCAGAATTATTTTGCGTAGTTCCTGTTTTACCTCCAATAGGGTTATTCAGATTATATTTGTAACGTAATCTGACGCCAGTTCCATTCTGAACTACACCTTTTAGCATATCTACCATTACATAAGCAACCTGTGGATTTAAAACTTCCCGTACCTGCGGCTTATTTTCATATAGAATATTGCCGTTTTTATCCTCTATACGCAAAAGATAAATTGGTTCTGTCCACACACCCTGGTTTACAAAGGTTGAATATGCTCCAACCATATCGTATAAGCTTGCATCAAAGGTTCCCAGGCAAATTGACGGGTAGGCAGGGACATCTGTGGTGATTCCCATCTTTTTAGTCAGCGTTGAAACAGCGGTTGCGCCAACTTGCTTCATCATATAAGCGGTGACAAAGTTTTCTGAATGGGCCAGCGCGGTTTTTAGAGTTAAGGCACCGGGACGGGGAGAATGAGCCCGTGGTGTCCAGTTATCAATCGTAACAGGCTCATTCAGGACCTGGTAGCAGGGAGAGTAGCCTTCATTAATTGCAACAGCATAGGTAAAGGGCTTAGCCGTAGAACCAACCTGACGTGACCCCATTTTTACCTGGTCGTACTTAAAGTGTTCGAAATTAATTCCGCCTACCCATGCCCGTACGTAACCGGCATTTGGTCCGCTCGGCTCCATAGACATCATGGCATTTCTAAGTAAGAGCTTGTAATACTTGACAGAATCAAGAGGTGTCATCATGGTATCAATTTCACCTTTCCAGCTATAAACTGTCATTTTGGTCTTTGTCCTGAAGTTCTTTAATATATCCCCTTCTGTAAGGCCGTCTTCTTTTAGTTGCTGATATCTGTCTGATCTTTTTATGCCTTGTTCAAGCAAATGTTCAGCTTCCTGAAATTTAAACGGATCCCGGCCTTTCCATGATCTGTTAAACTGTCTTTGTAACTGCGCGATATACTCTCTTTGTGCTTCTTCAGCATAACGCTGCATATGCGAGTTTATAGTAGTATAAATTTTTAATCCATCGCGGTCTAAATCGTATGGAGTGTCATCGGCTTTTCTGATATTTTGAACTTCAAAGATCTTTTGAATATCCTTTTTAAGAACAGCCCTGAAGTAAGGCGCTAAGCCAACATTATGATCGGCCGGATTAAACTTAAGAACCAAGGGTTTTTGTTGAAGTTCTTCGGTATCTGCTGCAGTTAGATAACCTGCTTTATACATGTTGGTCAAAACCGTGTTCCTTCTTGCCAGAGAGCGTTCAGGATTGCGCACCGGATTATACAAAGAGGGGCCCTTTAACATTCCTACAACAACAGCCGCTTGTTCGGGACTTAGTTTGTCTGGAGTGGTATTAAAAAATGTGCGGGCAGCGGATTTAATGCCATAACTGTTATATGCAAAATTCACCGTGTTAAGATACATGGTGATAATTTCTTCCTTGGTATATTGTCTCTCAAGCTTAATTGCAGTTATCCATTCCTGTAGTTTTTGCACAACCCTTTTCAGGAATACCTTGGAACGGCCTTCTTCTGAAAACAGATTTAATGCCAGTTGCTGCGTTATGGTACTAGCACCCTGTTGCTTTCCTATCAAATTATAAAATAGAATGGTAAAGGTTCGTTTGAAATCAATTCCGGAGTGATTATAAAAGCGAATATCTTCAGTGGCTATCAGCGCATTGATAACATTCGGAGAAATCTCGTCATATCTTACTGTAGAGCGGTTTTGAGCGAAATAGCTGCCAATAACGATACCGTCATCGGATATAATATCAGAAGATTGATTGCTTTTAGGGTTTTCAAGGTCCTTAAATGTTGGCAGTGCACCAAAAATTCCCAAACCTATACTAAAGAGAAGTATGATCCCAAAAGAGATACATCCGATAACAATTTTCCAAAAAGTAACGGTATAACGGTTTACTTCATGTTTTGTTAAACCGGTAGTCTTTTTTTGCATATTTTAATTACTGTTCTTGTAAAATTCAGTGTATGAATTGATAACTGCCCTGCTTTGTAATTTTTCAAGGCCTTCTTTTGTGATCACGAAGGTAGTATATTGTTCAGCAGGAACCTTCATAATGTCGCTAAGAAGAGGTACAATCGCCCTTTCATAGGCCTTTACGTCCTCAAAAGTCTGAAAAACACCTACATAAATTAACTGATTTTCATTGTTGGCCTCTTGGAGCTGATGTTTTAAGGAAGAACCCGAATATTTGGATCTGTTAAACTGGCCAACACCAAACCGGGAGGAGCTTAAGTTATAACGGATATCTGTAACATTAATTACAAAATAGTATTCTGCGGCACCAGGTAAGTTAAAAGGGCTGTCTTTAGCCTTAATAGCAGGCGATTCAACCGTTGAGGTGGTTTCAGGCACTTCAATTAAAGGTTGTGGTTGCGAAATTACTGGTGAAGTTATACCATCTGTTTTTGCCGGTTGCTGTCCTGGAAGGACTGAGTTATCTGTTTTTGAAACTAAAGCGTTTTGAGGCTGCGCAGAACTGGTTAATGGTGCTGGTGCTGCTGCCGGTACAAGAGCAGGAACCGGTTCTTCAACAAAAAACGGCATGGTCGGATCATAATCTAAAAGAGCAGTTGTTCTGGAAGCCACCTGGGCTCTGTTAGTTTCTATGAATTGTAAATGCTGTTTTACCAATGGTGTGATTAATTCATCTGAAGGATAATTGGCTGCCAGCTGTATAAGTTCATTTTCAAACGGAGGGAGCTTTTGAAGGTGGCCTGTAGCTAATGCATTTAGGTAAGCTAACTGCGGAGATAGCTTATTTGGCCCATAAATTTGATCTATTTGTTGAATTGCCGATAAAACAGAAGTATATTTTCTTTCTGTATAAAGGTTAAACACCTCGTTATACGCTTTATTTAAAGCCATTACTTTCTCATCCGCTTCCCGGGAATAATTCGGGTCCTGAATTACTTTGGCAAATGGCGAATCAGGGAACTTTGAAAGTATTAAATTTTTATAAGCTGTGGATTTTTCAGAGTTGCTGGGTTGATACAATCTGTATAGATTATAATATACCGGTAAATTGTAGGAGCTTTCAGGTGCACGTCCTAATAATTCTTCAAATGTTCTGATTGCGATCTCTTCATCTTTCAGCTCATCTTTATAAAAATTAGCGATATCATAGTATGCTTCTGCAATTTTTTGATTGGATTGCTGCAGTAAAGGTTCTGTTAAAGGCAGATTTTTTAAATAGCTGTCTCGGATTGTTTCTGCACTTAAGGCTGTTGTGCTTGCTGGCAATGATGCTCCTATAGTTGCATCCGGATCGGCAGACATACTTATTGTTGTTTCTGCAGCAGTTTTAGAGACCCGCCTCCAATTGTCTTCAAGACGTCTGTTACCCCATTTACGTTTAAAGTCAGAAAGTCCCTGACTAAGAGCTGTAGAATTATTAAAATAGAACTTTCCTTCTGTGGGTTTGGATAAAGCAGGGACATCAATGCCTGCAGTTAAGTTATTCACTGCTTCCTGATGGTTTACTTGTGAAAGAGCACGTTCTGTTTGTTGTCTTACAAGTTCACCAATTCGTTCTTCTCTTTGTTCTTCAGGCAATTTTGCCAAAGTTTGCAAAGTGTCTTCCCTTGCGATAGTGCGGTAGCGGGAGGCTAGCAATTCGAGATTGCTGCCTTTCTTTTTTATTAAATCATAGCCCGGGTATTTTGGGGATAATGTACTTAGGGTACTATCATAATATGCTTTTGCCTTGATGTAATCAGCTTTATTAAAATAAATGTCGGCAAGTTTTAAATATGTAATTCCTTTTTGGTCGAGGTTTGAGGTGCTCTTTTTTACTGAGATATTATAATTGTTAATGGCATCATTTTCAAGGTTTTGCTCATGATAGATATTGCCTATATGATAATAAATCTGGTCTATAAAATCCTTGTTTTTGTCATCCTTTAACAGAGATTTCAAGCGGGTGATCCTGTCGGAAGATGCTCCGCTTTGTTCCTCTTCAATTCTTATGCGGTTAAGATTTGCATTAAATGCCATTTCAAATGATGCATTGCTTTTAACAACGGCCGAGAAGTTTTTGTAGGCATCTTCATATAGCTTATTTTCAACCTGCAACTGGGCAAGAATATATTTCCATCTGATTATGTTGTGTTTGGAGGTGCCAGCATCTATTGCCTTTTGTAAAACGGCTATTGCCTGAGACTCTTTGTTAGTAGTAATTAGAAGCTGGGCATAACTTGCATAGACATCTGCGATGTTTTTTTTCGAGGTTTCAATGTATTTTAAAGCGGTATCTATTGTATTCGAGGCCTCTGCTATGTTTTCTAATTGTAAAAGAGCTCTGACCTTCCAAACAAGTGATTCTTGCCTTACATCTTTTTCTAAAGGATAGTTGTTGTAGAGGTAACTAAAATATTCTGTAGCGTTAAAAAAGTTGGATTTTAAATAATTTGCTTTGGCTACTAACAGATAGGCGTCGTCAACATAATTGCTATGAAGCTTTTCATTAATTATTGAGTTTGCCTTTTTAATTATAGAATCAAGATTCGTAGCTTCTGCTGCAGATATGGCCTCTGACGGCTCCTTATAAATGGTTAACAGCTGATCATAATTGTCGATATGCGCTTTTTCTATACTTCCTGAGCTCTCCTCTAATAATAAGTTTGCATTATAGATGATATTATAGCGTGCAGTAAGGTTTTGCATTCCACGACTGGTAACAGAGTCTTTTGGGGTGATGCAACCAGCGTAGACGAGTATTGAACCGAAAATGGCGCAACTGGACAGGAACTGAAAATTAGATTTCAAGGCTGAATTTTATTTGACTTAAATACATTAACAAGCTCATGGCAAAAATATTTTATTTCCGGTTAGCGAATGTTAGTTTTTATATTAATATTCTTTCAAAGATAAACTATTGACAGATTTAATCAGGAAGATTCGGATTTTGTAAATTCGAATGTTTCACCATCAAAAAGTCCCAGATCGCTTAGCTTTAATGACGGGATAACCAGCAGGGCCATAAAGGATAGGGTCATAAACGGCGATGATAAATTGGAACCCATTTTTTTGGCCAGAGTGTCTAATTCTGTGTATAACTCAGCAACATCATAGGCGTCTGCGGTAGTCATGATCCCACCGACAGGTAAAGGTAAAACCTTTGAATCGAAAGTTGAAACTGCTGAAATTCCACCTTTACAGCTGATTAGTTGATTAACTGCTTCAATTATAAAATCATCGTTTGAGCCTACGGCAATAATGTTATGCGAGTCGTGGGCAATGGAAGAAGCGATGGCTCCGTCTTTTAAACCGAAATTTTTTATAAAAGCAATAGCCGGTGGCACATCTTTATAACGGTTTTTTACAATGATCTTTAGGATATCTTTTTCCGGGTTTGATTCTATAAATCCATTTGTTATAAATGCCTCAGCCTTTATTTTATTTGTGATAAGTTGACCATCAAGTGCTTCAATTACTAAAATATTTTTGCCTGAAGCTTTAATCCGGATATCGGAGGCACTTATTGCCGTGCAATTAAAATTATTTATCAGGCTTACTTTAACAGAGTCGATAGTGGATCTGCTTTTAGTGGCAACCAGATTCCCATTTATATAAGTTTCTTTTATTTTGAAGGATGTTAGATTATCAGTTATTATGAAATCTGCGAAATCTCCTTTGCGTAGTAAGCCTACGTCAAGGTTGTAATGATTTACAGGGTTCACGCAGGCAGCTTTAAGTACTTTAAAAAGATCAATGCCTTTTTCAATAGCTTTCTTTACCAAATCATTGATGTGTCCCAAAAGCAGACTGTCGGGATGTTTGTCATCAGAGCAAAACATGATCTGATCTTCATAATCGTCTAAAAGACTGATTAAAGCATCAAAGTTTTTAGCGGCGCTGCCCTCACGGATCAGAATTTTCATTCCCAGATTTAATTTCTCCAAAGCTTCTTCCCTGGTGAAACATTCGTGATCTGTACTTATTCCGGCGGCAATATATTGTTGGGCTTTTTCGCCCATTAAGCCGGGAGCGTGTCCATCTACAGGTTTATTGTATTTTTTTGCAATATTGATTTTTTCGAACACCATAGGGTCTTTAAATAAAACACCTGGCCAGTTCATCATTTCTGCCAGATACTTTATTTTGTCGGATTTCAGGAGATCTTCGATTTCTTTCACAGAGATTTCTGCTCCTGCGGTTTCAAATGTTGTAGCAGGCACGCATGAAGGCGCACCAAAGTAAAATTTAAACGGAACCTGATCTCCATTTTCAATCATAAACTTTACACCATCAATGCCACATACATTCGCGATTTCATGAGGATCGGAAACAGTTGCAACTGTTCCGTGAATTACAGCAATGCGGGCAAATTCTGAAGGAACAAGCATGGAGCTTTCTATATGTACATGTGCATCAATAAATCCAGGCAGGATATATTGATTTTCTGCTTCTGGTGTTTCTTCTATTTTTTCGATTCTGTCATTTAAAATAAAAATAGTACCCGGATAAATCCTTTTATTTTCAATGTCAACAATCTGCCCGCTTATAAATTTGCTTTCACCCATTAATATTAGAAATTGCTAATGATAAGATATAGTGTTCAAGATCATAAAAGTAGTACTTTTGCAAATAATTAAACCTGTTATGCAAGAGGAAGAGGATAAAAAGCCGGTAGAAAAGGGAAAAGGATTGCTGAGTAGCTATGCCCAATACTCGGCAATGGGCTTCCAAATGTTTGTTGTAATAGGCGCCTTTACTTATGCCGGTTATAAAATTGACGAAAGAAGACAGGCAAAAACACCTTTGGCCACGGCTTTCTTAAGCTTGGCAGGAGTTCTTATCGCCTTATATATAATTGTTCGTTCCATTAGAAAACTGAAATCTTGAGTTTACGAAACTTTATTTTAATCCTGCTTTTTATAGCTGGAGTATTGGGTTTGACAGCATGGTTAATCGAAGCAAATAATCCTTCAGGAGTTATTCTGGTTCCGAAGTTTTGGGTGATTTTCGGATTTCTCGTAGTGATCACCATAATTGCTTATATCGTATCAATGGCCGGCATAAAAAACGGGGGGGAGAACTCTGTTTTTGTTATTATGGGAGCCATAATAATTAAGTTGCTTTTCTCCATGGGTTTTGTAGTAGTTTACCTGTTGAAATTCAAGGTAAACGGCCTTTTTTTTGCCATCGAATTTTTTTCTTTATATTTCTCATTTACGTCCTTTGAAGTTTATGCATTGTTATGTAACTTGCGCCACCAAAATAAAACGTAAAAAACTTGTAATAAATGTCGTTTACCCACATTTTGAATTCAAAAAAAATTAGATTGAGCGTTGTTTTCGCACTTTTTTTAGTTTTTATTAGTTTCCAGACAGTATCAACAGCTCAAGATTCAGGGCATCGTGATTTAACAGATACTACATTTTCTTCAAGTGTTGAAAGCGACGCTCATATTCCAGCAGTTGAGCACACCGAAGGTGAGGGTGAACACGAGAAATTCGATCCGACGTCTGCAATCATGGAGCATATTGCAGATTCTCATTACTGGCACCTTTGGGGGCACACTTCTTTGCCGCTACCTGTTATACTTATTACTAATAAGGGATCTGAGTTTTTCTCTTCCTCCGAGTTTCATCATGGAGAAAAAGTTTATGCGGGTAAATATTACAGCTATAAGCTTGTCGAAGATAAGATTTATGCTGTAAATGCTGCCGGCGAAATTGACAAGGAAAGTTCTTCGAATGTGTATGACTTCTCAATTACCAAGAATGTGGCGGCTATCTGGCTGGCTGTAATTTTACTGGTTTTGATATTTACTTCGGTTTCAAGAGCCTATAAAAAACGCGAAGGAATGGCGCCTAAAGGCTTTCAGTCTCTTATTGAGCCTGTGATTCTTTTTGTTCGCGATGAAATTGCCAAGCCAAATATCGGGTATAAATACGGAAAGTTTATGCCGCTATTATTGACTATGTTTTTCTTTATATGGATCAATAATCTATTGGGTTTATTTCCATTGTTCCCTGGTGGGGCCAATGTTACAGGGAATATTTTCATGACTTTTGTTCTTGCGTTTATTACTTTACTGGTAACAAACCTGAACGGAAACAAATACTACTGGAAACATATCTTACTTCCGGATGTGCCATGGTGGTTATATCCGATCATGATCCCTGTGGAGATTATCGGAGTTATTTCTAAGCCTTTCGCATTGATGATTCGTTTGTACGCTAACATCTCTGCGGGTCACATCATTGTTTTGAGCTTGGTTTCATTGATATTTATATTCAAATCTCTGGCCATCGCTCCTGTTTCTGTTGCTTTCGTTTTATTCATGGATGTTCTGGAACTTTTAGTTGCATTTCTTCAGGCATTTATTTTTACCATGCTTACCGCCCTGTTTATCGGAACAGCGGTTGATGAGCATGCACATCACTAGTATCATTTTTTAAAAACTATATAAATTAAACAATTATGGTAGGTTCAATCGCTGCAATTGGTGCAGGTTTAGCAGTTATCGGTGCAGGTATCGGTATTGGTCAGGTTGGTGGAAAAGCAATGGAAGGTATTGCTCGTCAGCCAGAGGCTGCTTCAAAAATTCAGACTGCTATGATCATCGCAGCTGCACTTGTAGAAGGTGTTGCTTTGTTCGGTGTGGTAGTAGCATTGTTGGGTAATAACCCACAATAAGAACTCATAGAGTCCGGAAATTTAACGGTTGGTTGTTTTCCGGCTCTTGTTTTTGACTGATAAGAAATTGTAAAAAATGGAAGAATTATTTGAAGGTATATTAAATCATCATCTTGGCTTTGTTGTTTGGTCGACTATCGCATTTTTACTTCTTTTAATTTTATTAAAGAAGTTTGCCTGGACTCCTATTCTGACTGCTATAACAGATCGTGAACGCTCTATAGAGAATGCGCTTGAATCTGCTCAAAAAGCTAAGGAAGAAATGGCTCGTTTAACCAGCGAGAATGAATCATTATTAAAGCAGGCACGTGCAGAACGTGATTTGATTTTAAAAGAAGCTAAGGAGCTTAAAGATAAGATTATCGGAGAGGCTAAAGCCAGTGCTCAAATTGAAGGCGCAAAAATGCTTGAAAAAGCTCAGCATGAAATTGAGACACAAAAAACTGCGGCTCTTGCTGAAATAAAAGGACAGGTTGCTGAACTTTCTATTCAGATTGCTGAAAAAGTTTTGCGTAATAAATTGCAGGACAAAAGCAAGCAGGAAGCATTGGTCTCTGAATTGCTAACGGAAGTGAAATTGAACTAGTGGTGGGTACAATGTGTCAAGTATAAAGTTTAGCTAGACTTGATACCTGATATTATATACTTTATACTTACAAATAAATAAAGATGTCTGAAATACAAGTAGCATCACGATACGCAAAATCATTAATAGACCTGGCTGAAGAGCAAAATTCTTTAGAAGCGATAAAAGCGGATATTGAGTCGTTTATTAAGGTTATGCACCAAAATTCGCAATTGCAGGCAGTTTTACGTAACCCGATAGTTGGAATTGATAAGAAAATTAAAATTCTTAATCAATTATTCGGCAGCAGTTTCCATAAAGTTATCATGACTTTTTTCAAGATTGTTGTGACAAAAGGACGTTCCGGAATTCTTTACGGAACAGCCAAAGAATTTGTTAACGAATACAACAGACGTAAAGGAATACTCCATGCTCTTGTAACTTCTGCTGCACCACTTACTGAGGAGCAGAAAAGCAAGATAACTTCAATAGTGGTTGAAGCTACTAATGCGCAGGTTGTTTTAGAGAGCAGAGTTGATCCTGACCTGATTGGAGGATTTATATTGAAAGTTGGAGACAGGCAGGTTGACGCAAGTATTTCAAGCAGTTTGAGTAAACTGAAAAAGGAGTTTTCGCAAAAGGTGTTTTAGTTCTTCGACAGGCTCAGCATGACAATAACAAAAGGGAGACAGACCCCGAAATCTAAACCTGATTGAAGCGGAAAGCCCGCATAGCGGCTTGAAGCGGAAAGCAGGACAAAATTTACAAAAGAGTACATAACAAAGATTTACAATAAAAACTCATAAATAAAACTATGGTAGAGGTAAGACCAGATGAAGTTTCGGCAATATTGCGCCAGCAGTTGTCAGGCTTTAAATCAGAGGCCGAACTTGAAGAAGTTGGTACCGTTTTGCAAGTAGGTGATGGTATCGCTCGTGTTTACGGCCTTACCAAAGTTCAATCGGGCGAGCTGGTTGAATTTGAAACCGGTTTACAAGGTATTGTATTGAACCTTGAAGAAGATAACGTAGGTGTGGTTTTGCTTGGACCTTATAGTGAGGTTAAGGAAGGCGATACAATCAAACGTACGAATAAGATCGGTTCCATACAGGTTGGTGACGGGATGCTGGGCCGTGTAGTGAACACGCTTGGACAACCAATTGACGGAAAGGGCCCGATCATGGGTGCAACTTATGATATGCCAATTGAGCGTAAAGCTCCTGGGGTAATCTATCGCCAGCCGGTTACTGAGCCATTACAAACTGGTATCAAAGCAATCGATGCGATGATTCCGATTGGTCGCGGCCAACGTGAGCTGGTTATCGGTGACCGTCAAACTGGTAAAACAGCAGTTTGCATCGACACAATTATCAATCAAAAAGAATTTTATGAAGCTGGTCAGCCGGTTTTCTGTATCTATGTTGCTATTGGACAGAAAAGTTCAACAGTAGCTCAGATTGTTCGTACACTTGACGAAAACGGTGCAATGCCTTATACGGTAGTTGTTGCTGCTTCTGCAGCAGACCCTGCACCGATGCAGTTTTTTGCTCCTTTCTCTGGTGCGGCAATCGGTGAATTCTTCCGTGATACAGGACGTCCTGCTTTGATCATTTATGATGATTTATCAAAACAAGCCGTTGCTTACCGTGAAGTATCTTTGTTACTTCGTCGTCCACCGGGTCGCGAAGCATATCCTGGAGACGTATTCTATCTTCACAGCCGTTTATTAGAGCGTGCTGCTAAGATCAATGCATCTGATGAGATTGCTCAGAGTATGAATGACTTGCCTGATTCAATCAGACATTTAGTTAAAGGTGGTGGTTCATTAACGGCCCTTCCTATTATCGAAACACAGGCAGGTGACGTTTCCGCATACATTCCAACCAACGTAATCTCAATTACTGATGGTCAGATCTTCCTTGAGTCTAATTTGTTTAACGCAGGTGTTCGTCCGGCTATTAACGTAGGTATTTCTGTATCACGTGTGGGTGGTAATGCTCAGATCAAGTCTATGAAGAAGGTTGCCGGAACGTTAAAACTTGATCAGGCACAATACCGCGAGTTAGAGGCTTTCTCTAAATTTGGATCAGACCTTGATGCTGCAACTAAGTCGGTATTAGATAAAGGTGCGCGTAACGTAGAAATCTTAAAGCAAGGCCAGTTTTCTCCGGTAGCGGTTGAGAAACAAGTTGCTATTATTTATATCGGAACCAAAGGTTTATTGCGTCAGGTTCCTATAGACAAAGTACGGGAATTCGAAAAGGAATATATTCAGCAATTGGAAGTGCGTAATCCGGAGGTTTTACAGGCCCTTAAAGCCGGTAAGTTTGATGATAGCATAACTTCTGTTCTTGAAACAGTTGCTAAGGAATTAGCAGGAAGATACTAATAGAGATTTGAGACAATAGATATGAGATATGAGAACATGCGACGAAAGTCTCATGTCTCGCATCTCACATCTCACATCTAAAAAAAGAATGGCTAATTTAAAAGAAGTAAGAAATAGAATTGCATCGGTAAGTTCTACCCAGCAGATTACCAAAGCTATGAAAATGGTTTCGGCTGCTAAGTTAAAAAGGGCTACCAATGCTATTATACAGTTACGTCCGTATGCTAATAAGCTTCGGGATATCTTGTCAAATCTTTCTGCAAGTTTAGAAGAATCAACTTCTCCGCTAATCCAGGAGCGTGAGCCTGTAAGGGTTCTTGTAGTTGTTGTAGCTTCAAACCGTGGATTGGCCGGAGCTTTTAATGCCAATGTTATTAAAACCGCCAATCAACTGATTGCCGAGAAGTATTCTGAGCAATTAAGAAATGGGAATGTCAGTATTGTAGCTATCGGAAAGAAAGCCCAGGATTTTTATGAGAAAAACAAATACAGTGTTGTTGGAAACAACAATGAATTGTATTCTGCTTTGAGTTTCGAAAATGCCTCGGTTATTTCAGAAGCAATAATGAAAGGCTTTGTGAATGGTCATTATGACAGGGTTGAAGTAGTTTACAACCAGTTCAAAAATGCTGCAATGCAGGTTCTGGTTTCAGAGCAGTTGCTTCCGGTACCTCGACCTCAGCAAACTACCCAAAGTTCCGCTTCGAAAACTGATTATATTTTAGAGCCTTCGCAAGAGGAAATTGTGAATGAGCTGATCCCTAAATCAGTTAAAACTCAACTATACAAAGCTATCTTAGATTCTCATGCATCTGAACATGGTGCACGTATGACTGCGATGGATAAAGCGACTGAAAATGCCGGTGATTTGTTGAAAGCTTTAAAACTTTCTTACAACCAGGCACGTCAGGCAGCTATTACTACCGAGCTTTCGGAAATTGTAAGTGGAGCTGCAGCCTTGACCGGAGGGTAATAGTTTAAGAATAAACAATATGAAAGTCCTGATTATTTAAATAGTCGGGACTTTTACTTTATAAGAATAATTGGTTCAATGCTGTTGCAGTTAGTGCAAATTGTTGTTTGATTCAGTTTTAAACTTAGAATCTTTATTGTTTCACAACATCCCGCTTCTTTAACTGATGCTTCAATTTTTATAACATCTTCTGTTTTATCACCCAGTTTTAATGTAAGATGCTGTGAGTAGGATAGAGGCAGAATAATATATTTATTGCTTTTGTCTGCACTATCAACCCAAAATTGCAGATCTTCATTGAAAAGTGTGCTTCGAACTTTCAAGTCGCCCGGGCTGTATGGCGCATTTAATGAGAAAAGAAGATCCTGATTGTTTGAATCTTTAAATTTAATCTTGAGATGAACCCTTGGAGCGTCACATAAATAGGCAGCACATAGATCTTCTTTCACGCTGCATGCGGATATCAGAAATATAATGAATAATAATATGACAAACCTGATGCTCATAATTTAATTACGCAAACAGGTTTAAATTTGCTACATCGATACCTTTGATTTTGCTTAATCTGCAGACGTGTTAGTTTGTCAATTTATGTGAGGGATAAGCTAAACATATTATTAGAAATCATGTTTCAACAATAAAATTAAGTATGGAATATAGAAAGCTAGGAGAATCTGATTTGGAACTTTCGACAATAACTTTTGGTGCCTGGGCTGCGGGTGGTTGGATGTGGGGCGGTACAGAACGTAAAGAGTCAGTAGATGCAATAAGAGCTGCCTATGAGAATGGTGTAACTTCCATAGATACTGCGCCTGTGTACGGCCAGGGGCTAAGTGAAGAAATTGTTGGCGAAGCTATAAAGGGCTTGCCCAGAGATAAAATTCAAATTCTTACAAAGTACGGATTGCAATGGGAGACACCGACAGGTGAATTTTATTTTAAGAGTAAAAATAACCAGGGCAAGGATATTGATATTTATAAATTTTCCGGGAAGGAAAGTGTGATAAAAGAATGTGAAGTTAGTCTGAAGCTTTTGGGAACCGACTATATTGATTTGTATCAAATTCACTGGGCTGATCCGACAACTCCAATCCATGAGACAATGGAAGCTGTAGAGATGCTGATCCAACAAGGGAAGGTTAGATATGCTGGCGTATGTAATTATAATGCAGACCAGATGGAAGAAGCTGAAAAAACAGTTAAGCTGGTTTCTAACCAGGTGCCCTATAGCATGGTCAATAGAAAAATAGAAGAAGTGGTGATTCCGTATTGCCTTGCTAACAAGAGATCTATTCTGGCTTATAGCCCGATGGAGAGAGGTTTATTAACAGGAAAAATTAAGCCCGGCCATGAATTTTCTGAAGGAGATCACCGGTCTGGCGTAAGGTTTTTTTCTCAAAATAATCTCGTGCAGGTTAATGTGTTTTTGAATAAGATAAAGCGTATCGCCGATGATAAAGGAATTACTCTGGGTCAATTGGCTTTGAAGTGGACCATTGAGAAGCCTGGGATTACTATTGCTTTGGCCGGTGCAAGAAATTCTGGTCAGGCTATTCAAAATGCTAAAGCAGCGGATGTTCATTTATCCGCAGATGAGATGAATTATATTAATATGCAGTTGGATGAGTTGGTAATTGAATAGCTCTTATATGTTCAGCGCATATTTCGCGCAAAGCCAGAAGTTGATAAATTGCAAAGCTTGCAAGTATTTATGCCGGAAAGACGATGTTTTTAATCGAAAACTTTGTGTTCTTTGCGTATGTTATTGCAAGCTTTGCGTGAAACAGTATTGTGAATCACTTCTTTTTGGGGACTTTTGCTCCTTCTTTCCGTGCCTCAGATAAGCCAATTGCCACAGCCTGTTTTTTTGATGTTACTTTTTTTCCTGTCCCGGTTTTAAGTTTCCCTTCTTTCATTTCATGCATGACTTCTTCAACTTTCTCGCCTGCCTTTTTCGAATACTTTGCCATAACTTTTTAAAAAATAAAAGCTTTTGAAATCGAAAATGGTTTTAAAAGATTAAAAGCTTTTTTGTATTGAATCAGATTTGTAATTTCGCGGCATAAATTATTGTAAATGGAGAATCCAATAGAAACGTATAATAAAAGCGAAAGAAATATCGATAACGCTAATAATCCTAGTCATTACACTTTAATGGCTCTGGGTGTTTTTGTAGCTGTTTTGGGCGCGGTGTTACGCTTCCTGGCCGACTGGACATTTGTAAATTTACTTTCCAATATTATTCTGGTTATAGGTGTTGTACTTTGCCTTAAAGCAGTATCTAACATCCTTAAATAAATTCCTGACTTATAGGGTGTTAAAAGCTCTGTAGGCGATTTTTTTATTGCACCAAAAGCATGCTTTTGGGCGTTTAGAGCATAATGAAAAATTTATTTTTTTTCCTTGCTCTGCTTTTGCCTGTAATTTCTTTTGGGCAAACTAAATCCCATTCAGATACGAACTGGCTCTCCCGGACGGCTGGGCATGCCAAACGGTCGGGCGCATTCAGGAAGTATTGGGCGGGATGGTAACACCACAATCAAACAAGTGGATACCCTGCTGAATTAATCCGGCCTGTACTTAGACTTATCCAGGATTTTTTGGAAATTCATATCACCCATTAAATCCTGTAATGTAACTGAAGGATTTTTTCTCATATATTCTTTTACTATTTTCCAGCCAATAAATAATCCAAGCTTTGGTGCAGATTCATTTTTCTCGCCGATGCCTGGTGTAAATGGGGCTTCAGAGAGATATTTCTGGATCTTAAAATAGTCAGTTTCAAATAAAAGATTTTGCTCAAGAAAATAAGCCCAAATACCCCCTTCATATTCTTCCGCCCATTTTTGCTGTTCGCTGGTATAGCCGATTTTTACCGAATCCGGAACTTCAGGCATAATGGCATCCATAAAGTATAAAATTTTACCATTATATATTATTTTCTGCATTAAAGATGTGCTTGCATCGGGTTCTGGAAATAATTCTTCACGCGTGAATGTTTCGATAACCCTTGGAGTAATATTCTGCGGTGTAAAGCGTCTTGAAATGTATGCTGGTATACTGCTCCTCAGCGCCGGGTAGAATCTGGAATCAGATCCTAAAAACATATCCAGCCCAATACCAATATAGTTATTGCCAATAGGCGTTTGAACAGAAAATCCGGAAAAGAAAGAAATTATTCTTGGTATAGTTTGATTAGGATAATAATATTTAACGTGTTTAAACGCATCAGTTAATTCTTCCTCCTGTTTTTTCAGATCCGGAAATTTCTCGCTGACTTCCTTTTTTAAAGCATTGTAATCGGGAGCAGAAAGTACCGTTTTGAGGTTTTGATAATATTCCCGGCTGTCTGTATTTCCTACGCCAAGCATGCCATTCATGAAATCCTCATAAAAAAAACCATACTTTTTCTGCAGGGTGGCGACTTGATTCTGAAAATTTTGAGGATTGAGCGAACTTAACTCTTTATCAAATCTTTCAATCTTTATACTAAGATTTATGTTACTTACATCAACCTCTTTTTTATTCTTGCATCCGAATACAAAGATGCCAATTAAAAAAAACAGGTAGATTTGGAAAGTGCTTTTGATATTCATTTTAAAATATAAAGCGAAAATAACAAAAACAGGTAAAGAGACAGCTCTAAAAATAAAGCGTATGAGATACATAGTAATACTTTCCAGTTTGCTTTTTGGTGCTTTCGCGGGGCAGAGTCAGGAAGTTGAGAAGAATTTTAAGTTAGGGTTTACCTTATCACCTAATTTAAGCTGGGTCACAAATGATGGGAATAATTTGGCGGCCGACGGAAGTAAGGCTGGATTTTCATATGGTGTACTTGCAGATATCGGATTCGCAAAAAATTATTTCTTTTCAACAGCTTTTACGGTAACAGCATTAAATAGTAAAGCTGTGAGAACTGGTATTTCTGCCGATAAGTACAGGCTGCAATTTATCGAAGTGCCTTTTACTTTAAAACTTAAAAGTAATCCGACAGATCAGGGAAGATTTTACGGTCAGTTTGGTCTGGGTACAGGAATTAATATTTCTGCTAAAAAGGATGCAGAAAGTGTTGGGTCAAATATCCTGGTAAAGGATATTTCAATATCATCGGACGTAAATACTTTCCGTTTGGGATTAATCATGGGAGCAGGGGCCGAATGGAATGCGGGCAAAAATTTAACTATTCTTACCGGCCTTAGTTTTAATAACGGATTTACAAAAGTTTTTAAGGATTATGACTCGCGTAATCCTTTTATTGCCTTAAATCTGGGTGTGTTTTTTTAATAATTTCTATAAACAGCAATGAAGATCGCATTAGCTCAATTAAATTACCACATTGGTAATTTCGAATCAAATACAAAGAAGATTATTGGAGCCATTAATGAGGCAAAGCAAAAGGGGGCCGACCTCGTGGTTTTTGCGGAACTGGCTATCTGCGGGTATCCTCCGAGAGATTTTTTGGAGTTTTCTGAATTTATTGAATTATGTGAGGATGCTGTAAAACAGATTGCGGCGGCCTGTTCAGACATTGCCTGTATTCTTGGAGTTCCGACAAAGAACCCAAGGATAGAGGGAAAGGATTTATTTAATTCTGCGTATTTTATTGAAAATGGACGAGTAAGCAGTGTCGTTAATAAAGCATTATTGCCGACTTACGATGTTTTTGATGAGTACCGTTATTTTGAGCCATCCTTAACCTTTTCGTGTATAAGCTTCAAAGGCAATAAGATAGCTTTGACTATTTGTGAGGATCTTTGGAATATTAACGATAATCCGCTGTACATCTCTGCGCCGATGGATGAATTGATCAAGGAGAAGCCAGATTTGATGATAAACATAGCCGCTTCGCCATTCTCTTATGATCATGACGATAACCGGTATAAGATATTAAGCGACAATTGTAAACAATATCATTTGCCTTTACTCTATGTAAACCAGGTAGGCTCTCAAACCGAAATAATTTTTGACGGCGGATCGCTGGTTTTTAATGTTCAGGGTGAAATGCTGGATCAGTTGAATTATTTTGAAGAAGATGTCAGGATTTATGAATTCAAAGCGGGTGAGATAATTGGACATCAAAAGAAAGAGCATAATCCGCTTCCCGATATTGAGCAAATTCACCATGCTTTAATCTTGGGAATCAGGGATTATTTCTATAAATCAGGATTCAGTAAAGCGGTACTGGGCTTATCCGGTGGTATAGATTCTGCCCTTGTTTGTGCCCTTGCTGCAGAAGCGCTGGGTCCTGAAAATGTTATGGCTGTTTTGATGCCATCAAAATATTCTACGGACCATTCTGTGCAGGATGCTTTGGATCTCGTAAAGAATCTGGGTTGTAATCATGAGGTAATTGCGATTAAAGATGCCGCCGATGTTTTTGATTCTATGCTTGCACCAGTGTTTAAAGGCCTGCCTTTCAATGTAGCGGAAGAAAACATACAGGCACGTTGCCGGGCAGTGATTGTAATGGCATTCTCAAATAAATTCGGGTATATTTTGTTAAACACCTCAAATAAAAGCGAGTGTGCTGTTGGTTATGGTACTTTATATGGTGATATGGCTGGCGCCATAGCGGTGCTCGGAGATGTTTATAAAACGCAGGTATATGAGTTGGCTCAGTTTATCAACCGAGAACGCGAAATAATCCCGTTAAATAGTATTGTTAAACCTCCTTCGGCGGAACTACGACCGGATCAAAAGGATAGCGATTCATTACCTGATTATGATGTACTTGATAAACTTCTTTTCCAGTATATCGAATTGAAAAAGAGCTCCCGTGAAATCATATCGCAGGGTTTTGATGAACATCTGGTTAGAAAAGTTATAGCGATGGTAAATAAAGCCGAGTTTAAGCGCTATCAAACTCCTCCTATTTTGCGGGTTTCTCCCAAAGCATTTGGCATGGGTAGAAGAATGCCGATTGTAGGGAAGTATTTGTCATAAATGTTTTGTCTGGAAGAAAGCTGAAATTCACCCATTTCGAGTGAAACGAGAAATCTTTTAGCATATTCCTTACCAGCCCGATCAAAACCATCTTTTCTTATATTTGTAAAAATGATTCTTACCGATACACACACACATCTTTATTACGAAAGAGATGTCGAGAAAAGGAAGGCATTACTACAACGTTGTCTGGATAAACAGGTGAACCGTCTTTTCTTGCCCAATGTTGATTCAGAATCCATTTCAATGGTTTCTGAAATGGTTTCCGAATATCCTGAAAATTGTTTTGCGATGCTTGGTTTGCATCCGTGCGATGTTAAGGGCGATTTTACTGCAGAGCTTGAAATTATCAGACAGGCCATATCCAAAACTAAAATATATGCTATTGGAGAAATCGGGATAGATTTATATTGGGATAAAACCACATTGGCAATTCAACAGGAAGCTTTTCACGCCCAAATTGCCTGGGCAAAAGAATTAGATCTACCCATTGTTATACATTGCCGGGATGCTTTTAGTGAAGTATATGAGCTATTACTTTCTGAAAAGGATGAAAAGCTAAAAGGAATATTTCATTGCTTTACAGGGACCAAAGAACAAGCCGATCTAATCATTGAATTAGGTTTTTATCTTGGTATCGGAGGCGTAGTGACCTATAAAAATTCGGGTCTTGATAAAGTTGTGCGACAATTAGAATTAAAAAATATCGTTCTTGAAACGGATTCGCCTTTTTTAACGCCCGTGCCGTTTAGAGGAAAACCGAACGAAAGCAGCTATCTTACGTATATAGCTGAAAAAATAGCGGATATCAAGGAGGTTTCTGTAGAAACTGTAGCTGAGATTACCACAGAAAATTCAAAAAATATTTTTGGGGTTTGACGGCGGCTTTCCTTTTATATCTTTAGACAATAATTTAGTTTAGGAATGACAAAGGTTTTGATTATTTACACCGGAGGAACTATTGGAATGGTTCACGATAAAGTTACGGGTGTATTAAAGCCTCTGGATTTTGAACATATTACAGAAAATGTTCCCGAATTACAGCGTCTTCCATATCAGATCACGGTACATTCTTTTGATGAAATTATTGATTCATCAAATATGTCGCCGCTTATCTGGATAGAGTTGGCTGAGTTGATTGAGAGAAATTATGAGGGCTATGATGGCTTTGTAATCCTTCATGGGTCTGACACTATGGCTTTTACAGCCTCTGCATTAAGTTTTATGCTGGAAGGTTTGAATAAGCCTGTTATTTTTACCGGCTCACAATTACCGATCGGCGAAATCAGGACCGATGCTAAAGAAAATCTGATCACCGCTCTTGAAATTGCGTCTGCTAAGATGGCTAATGGTAAGGCAAGGGTTCCTGAGGTTTGTATTTACTTCGATTTTCAGTTATTTCGCGGAAACCGCTCATTCAAATATAACTCTGCTAAATTCGAAGCATTTCGATCACCGAACTATCCGGTTCTGGCTGAAGCAGGAGTTCATTTACGCTTTAATGATAGCAGTATACGTAAATGCGACGATTGCGTTTTCAGGGTGCACAAAAAATTAAATAATGCCATTGCTGTTTTAAAGCTTTACCCCGGAATCAGTAAAGAAACTGTTGGCGCAATAGTAAGTTCTGCCACAGATGCTATAATTTTAGAATCCTTTGGCGCCGGAAATTCTAATACCGAGAAATGGTTTCTGGATTGCCTTGAATCCGCAATCAAAAGAGGGAAAGTAATTCTTGATATTTCTCAATGTAAGGTAGGAAGTGTGGAATTAGGGCGCTACGAAACCAGCCGGGAGCTAAAAAATATGGGTGTTGTCAGCGGTTTTGATATGACCTACGAAGCGGCTGTAACCAAATTAATGTTCCTCTTAGGGCGTGGCTTTACTTATGATCGTATTTCTTCCCTCCTTGAAACCGATTTGCGTGGAGAGCTGAGCAAGGTTAGCCCGATGAACTGGACAAAAGGTGTTTTTTAAAATGTAATTCGCTTTTAAATCTAAGCCGAGAAGAGGAATTTATTGTTCATATTTTCTCTAAAAGAATGGTATCATTACTGGTATCAGTCAGGTAGGCGGTTACCCGAAAATATAAGGGTACTCCCTAAAAGGATACAGATAATGACGGTATCCCCTCGTGAGTTGGGAAAAGTCGGCTATTTACTTGCCGAATCACTCCCATTTTTATGATAAATGGTGTATAAATCGGTGTTTTAATCAAAAATAAAAAGCCTGCAATCATTTGATTTGCAGGCTTTTTGTGTGTTTGGATATGGAAACATTGCGGAGAAAGAGGGACTTGATCGTATGATTTTCATAGGTTGTATTTGATAATTAAACCGATTGTTGTGTATAAAAGTTAGGTATGGAGCTTATTTTGGCTTATAACCAATTAAACCTCGTTAACAAATTAACTGCACCACTAATTGCACCACTAAAACATAATCGTTACTTTTGAATTAGGTTATCAAATAACGACATGATAGGTACAATTAGGATAGAGCTTCGAAAAGGGGTATCTGCCAAAAACGGTATGACTCCGTTAAGTCTCATCTATTCTCTAGCAGGCGTTCGCAAACGTTATAGTCTGAATCTATCTATCTATCCTGAGTATTGGGATACTAAAGACCAAAGAGCCGTTTACATCCCTCAAAAAGAGGCACGGAGATTATTTCCGTCATTGTCAGTTAATTCCCTGTTAACAGAGACTGAAATAAAAGATATCAATAAAGCCGTTGATAAAGCTAAAGCGAGTATCGAAGATATTGAAGATAAGTTTATTGCTTTGAAAACCCCATTCTCTTCTAAACTGATTATTGATTCATTATTGGCTAATCAAAACCAGTTAACGAAAAAAGAAGAGGTTACTGGATTGGTTTATGATTTTATGGATCGATATATCAAAGACCATGAAGCAACGCGCGAGAAAGGGAGTTTAACGGTTTATAATTCAGTAAAAAATCATTTAAAAGCTTACCAGGATGCAACGGGGAATAAGGTGACCTTCGAAACAATCGATTATTCATTTTTTCATAAGTTGCAATCTTTTCTTATTAATAGAACCAAAACAGATAAGGAGGGGAATGTTAGCCCGATGCTGAATAATACGACTATTGCAAAAGCCTTGAGTACGATTAAGACCTTTTTAGGTTACGCACGAAAGCACGGCATTAAAGTAAATGAGAGCTATCGAGACTTTACGATCAAAAAAGAGAAGCTGGAGGTGATTGCATTAGATCAAAAAGAGTTCGATAGTATTGTTAGCCTTGATCTGTCAAAAAATAAAAGGCTCGATAAAGCGCGAAATATCTTTGTTTTTGCTTGCGCTACTGGACTTAGGTATTCCGATATGGCACAACTGAAACGGGAGCACATAAAAGATAACGTTATCACTTTAACGGTAAAAAAGACTAAAACAGAATTAACCGTGCCTCTAAATTCAGTATCCTCGGCTATACTTGAGAAATACCAGGATTTGCATAAGCCTTTACCAATGATTAGCAACCAGAATTTAAATATTTCCATAAAGGACCTATGTAAGGAAGCTGGAGTTAATCAACCTATTGAAATTGTTCGTTTTCATGGCAAAAAGCGAGTTGTGAATACCTACCCTAAGTACGAATTAATACACTTCCATACGGCTCGTAAAACGTTTGTAACTCTATCTTTAGAAAAGGGTATGAGTGCTGAAGAGGTTATGACTATAAGCGGCCATGAAGATTACAAGTCTTTTGCCAGGTACGTAAAAGTAACAGAGAAGCGTAAAAAGGTTGTGATGCTTAAGGCATGGGGAGAGCCAGTTCAAAAACTTAAGGTAATTTAAATGATGAAAACAACAGCAATAGATAAAGTTTTACGGGAATTACAGATCATTGAGACTATTTTTAAGAGCCAATTCTCATCTAATGGAATAGACCCAAATATTACCCTAGTGAATGAAAAAGGTGATATGTTGATGACTGGGCGATTTATTAATCAAATTCATTTGTTTTCTGATCAAGAGTTATTTAATATCCAAGAGTTTAAAGGCGTGATAACAGAACGTTTTGAAACTGTACAAAATCCTGTATTACTTAAAAACCAATTGATTGAAGTTTATAACAAAGCTGTGTATGTAAGAGATTTATTCAACGAAAATCTAACTGGTAACAGCGATGTTTTTAAACGATTTAAGTTTGATATTGACAGCAGAAAAAAAGCGGAATTGGAACTGCATCCAAGTAAGAAGTTTAGTTGGATCGAATATTATTCAGCTGCAGTCACAGTTTACAATAATTTCTTAGGTGTCATTTACTTTGGGTTGGATAGGATTATTAGAGGAAAAGAACTTGAGTTTCGTTATCTCTTCGATAATTATACTCTTGCCTCTATTTGCCAAACTCTTATTGAATTTATAGATAAATTTGAAATAATTTCTAATACACCAAATAATGGGAGTTCACTTTCTGCTTTTGAAAGTGCTTTGATGTATTTCATATTATTTAGAGCCGGGAAAGAGGCTAATTTAACTCCTATACAAGTTGCGGATAAATACTCTATAATGTTTAACAACAGTCACGATAATATTAGGAAGGCTGTTCCCACTATAGAGGCCCGTCATCGGAATGGGGAGCCTTTGGCAAATAAAAAGCAGTTTCAAAACGTACAACTAGCATTAAACGGACACCCTGATATTAAAAAGTCAATTGATAACTTGATAGCTATGATTAACTAAAAATAATCTTGCAATATTTAGGGTAGTTACCCTAGGGTTACCCTGACTGTTTATGCCCTTTTTTTCTATATTCTTTTGTGTTCACAAATGATCGAACATAATGGAAAATGTATTTTTAACAAGCCTTACAACTCCTGAAGTAAGGCAAATGTTTAGGGAAGAATTGTTGAGTTTCTTTCCTGACTTTCAAGCACACACTACGGCGCCTAAAGCTGAAGTAATAACAGGTGAAGAGCTTTGCAAAAGACTTGATTTAACTATCCAAACTTTAATCCGATGGAGGCAAAAAGGTAAAATCCCATTCCTTCAAGTAGGAAGCTCCATCCGGTATGATTTTAATAAAGTGTTGGAAGCTATTGAGGTAAGTAAAAAGAAAGGAGTTAAAGCATGAATGCCGCAACTCCTTTAAATACCTTGAACTCAGAATCCAAAGGTAATTATTTCCATAAGCAATTACTACAAACTAGAGACGCCTTCTTTGAAAAGCCTTCCACTATGAGAATGGTAGAAGTTTACACAGGGGTGCTTAGGCCATCGATCTGTAGATATGTAGCCAAAATGAGAGAACTTGGGCTAATACAGCTTTATAAGGTCGGTAGATGCCCGTTCACAAATCACCTAGCCGGCTTTTATACTACAAACCCTGATTTATTTTCTAGGCCAAAGCAATTAACTCTTTTTGAACAGAACTAATGGAAGGATCAACAAATCAACTTCCAAGGTTAAAAGCGAAGGTGATTAGAATCAAAGCCAAGATCAATAGGCGGTTTTGTAAGGAAGTGTTAAGGCTTGCCTGTGAACTGGATCCTATTCAGAAGGGATAATTTATGTATGACTTCATTAGGCTTGAAACCAAATCGCTAAGTTTTTTACATGATCTTCTTAAGGCCCCTATATTGAAAAATAAAGTTTCCGGCTATAATCATGATACTGCGGAAGTATTAGGCACTATTAAGGTAAAATACCAGGGATTAACCTTTGAACTCTTCACTACAGGCCGGGTGGTCATATTTGGAAGCCTTCACAAGTACTTCAATGAAGGGATGCATAATTATAATGATTTCGACTTCATGCAGCTACTGCAGGTCATTGAAGATTTAAGAAGCAAGTTTGGTACGGGTATATTAAAAATGGCTGTCACAGGGCTTGAATTTGGCCTAAATGTAAATACTCCATTTACTCCTCAAAGGTTTACTGATAGGTGTATAAGTCATTCTAGTAAAGAACGTATGCCAATAGTTAGAGATGATCTTAAAGGGTATGATAAGGGCATTTCTTTTAATAGTACAGATTATTGGATAAAGATTTATAACAAGTCTAAGCAATATCGACAGCCGATAAACATTCTTAGGCTAGAAGTTAAATACCTCCGAAGCAGAGTATTTGAAAGTGCAGACATTAGAATCTTGGCTGATATTGTAAATGCTTCTTCAATTGAACTGCTCGCGCAAGATTTTATTTAAAAGAGTAGAGGGGGTCATTTATAACGAAGATATCAGACAAAGCGAATTGACCCGGAATGAGGAAAGGGTTTATTTGGAGTGTATCAACTCTCAAAATTGGAAACTATGGACCAAAGCAAAAAAAAATAAGCGAAGGATACAGTTTTATAAGGTACTCGCAAAGTACTCTATATCCAATGACAAGGAACTGGTTTTGACGCTAATGAAAACTAAATATTTGCAATTAATGCGCAGTGTAAAAGTATGCACTATTTCCACGACTACAAAAACACAAAGTATGCACCTTTTCCACATTTAACTATACGTGGAAAAGGTTAACAGTAAAACATCTTTAAACTTAAATATTATGACGAAAAGGAATTTCAAATCAGGCAAAGGCAAGTATTATAAATCATGTTCTGAAATGCCTCTTTACAGCTTCATTAAAGTACTTACCTCCGGTGATAAATCTTTGATGGGGAAAGGGTCTCCAGTGCAACTAGAAGAAGCCTGGCAAACAATTTTAAATGAGTTCTCTGCAATCGCAAGCGAAGCAACGCAAGGAAGTGTACTGGCAATAGTAAAAAATATCTCTATGTCAAATAATAACCTCAAGATAATTGAATTAATAGCGGAGCCACTTAAAAGAAGCTATGATCCAGCATTATGCGATTCAATAAATCAAATGGGGTATGACTACAAGTACAACGAGCAAACTAAAGAACAGGATTTAAATCTGATAATTGACGCTATTAAAGCAGCCGTTGTAGACTTAGATAAGCCAAGTACTCAACATTCAGATCCAAATCCGAGCAGCTATTATAGTCTCTTGAGTGATTTATCAAATTTCATTGGGGATTCAATTGATGATAAAACTATAAGCCTTTTCAGGTTTGTAGAATTAATGAACAAGTATAACCTTTCAAAATATAACTAACATGGCTAAGAATGAAACTATTGATGAATTAGTATCTGAAAAGGCGTTTAAGCAGATTGAAAGACTAACTACAGATTTAAAAGCAGCCAAAAGTGAATTGTCGGAATTTATACTTTTAGGAATAAAGGCTAGTAATTCTGTTGGTTCTTCTAAAACGCATAAAGAGCTTATCATAAATACGCAGAATGTGACAAAAGCTTTACAGGTAATAGAATCTAAACAACAAAAAATAAGGCTGCAAGAAACACACCTGCAACAAGTACGTGAACAATCTCTTAAAAAAGAATCTGATGCTATTAGCAAACGTGAGGCTCAGGCAGAAAAGGCCCACCAAAGGAGTTTAGCTCGTATCGCTAAAGACGAACAGATCGCTTTAAAGCAGGCCGCAAGAACAGCCGAGCAATCACGGGCATTTAATGTGCTCGCCAAATCTTTATCCGTAGCCGAAAAAGAGGCGATGGATTTAGGCGTTACTTTCGGTGTTACCTCAAAGGAGTTTATTGATGCAACTAAAAATGTCCAGGCATTAAGAAAGCAAGTAGATGCTATAGAGCAGCCACTTGGTAAATTCCAGCGAAACGTAGGGAATTACGCAGGAGGCTTCAGCGGGTTAGGTAACTCGATCAATCAATTAACCAGAGAATTCCCGGCATTTACATATTCGGTTCAAACCGGCTTTATGGCCTTGTCGAATAACTTACCAATATTCTTTGACCAGATAAGACAAACGCAAGTTGAGATTAAAGCATTACGGGCACAAGGCGAAAAGGTGCCTGGACTGTTCAGCCAATTAACAAGTTCTGTACTTTCATGGGGAACTGCCCTGAGTATTGGGATTACCCTTTTCACTGTTTATGGGAAAGAAATAGGCGGCTTTGTTTCTACCTTATTTAAAGGCAAAGGTGCAATGGATGAATTTTCCATGAAGCAAAAAGCCCTTAATGAGGGATTAAAGTCCGGCGAATACAAAACAGCCGTTTCTAATGTCATTGAGTTAACGAATGTTATTGACCTTGCTAAAAAGGGATTTATCTCTAAAGAAGGCGCTTTAAAACAATATAATGAAACTATCGGAAAAACTACCGGACAAGTAGGGTCTTTGGACGAAGCAGAAAAGGCTTTGCAGAAAAACGCTCCCTCTTACATAAAAATGATGCTGTTAAAAGCTGCGGCCCAGGCGGTGATTAGTAGTAGTGCCGAGGATTTAGCTGATGCGGCAAAGGATGTTATTGAAGCTGAAGAAGAACAGCAGAAAGAAATTAAAAAAACACAGAAGGTAGCTCAGGATAGCGCTAAAAACGTAAGGCTTTATGGTGCTGCAGCTCAGGCAGCGGCAAAAGCAAGATCTAAAGCATCAAAAGAAGCCGCAGATAGTGAAGTAAAAGAGAATAAAACGGCATTTGATAAGATTGTAAACTCGATTCAATCTGTTTCATCGAAGCTACTGGCTGAGGCTGCAACTATATCAAAGGAGTTTAAATTTAACTTTTTTGATAATGCCGACGGGGATGAAACTGACAATAGTCGTAAAGAGCAATTAGAACTTATAAAGGCAAATCTCGAAGCGCAAAAAACAGCAGCTCAGAACATCTATGAGGATGAAAAGAATAGCCTTGAAAAAAGATTGAATTCCCTTGAAATTTACGAAAAAACCTCAATCGCTTTAATCAGGAACAGCCAAGCTATTCAGCTCACTGAGGCTGGGTTGTCTGAAACTAAAAAGAGGACTATAGCCCAAGAATCGGCGAACCAGATTAGCCAGATACAGCGGGATAAAAATAGGACAGAGAAAGATATCGCCGAAGTTGCCGAAAATGAGCTGGAGTTAAGATTAAAAAAAGGAGCTAAAGATCTTGAAGATGCAGAACAAGCTAAGATTCTTCTCATTCAGGAGGCCGGGCAAGACAGATTAAGGCTGATTGAACAGCATCGCTCGGAAGCGCTAAACGCTTTAGGCGAGCAATACGCACAAGGCTTAATTAAAGAAAAACAGTATAGAGAGCAGTCGTATGATATTGAATCAGCCGCCGCCTCAGATAGGTTGCAAGTTCAGATTGATGCTTTAAAAGAAGAGATTAAGCTTGAAGAGGAAAATCTAAAATTTGGAATAGGAACGAATAGAGCTTTAGGGATTGATGTTAAAAAGTTAGCTGATCTGGAAATAGAAGCCTCTAATCTGACTACCAGGATTGCTATCGAGAATGCCGAAAAGGAATACCAGGCTAAAAAAGAACTTAAAGAGAAAGAGAAAGAACTTGCGTACGCCTTATTTGAGATAGGCGAAGAGTTAGTTGCGGCACAGTTTGAAAGAGAAGAAGCCCGGAATACTAAAGCCCTGGAGGATATTGATAAGCAGGAAGAAAGGCAAAAGAAAGCTTTAGAAACTCAGATTCTTACTCAGGATGAAAAAGCCATTAAAATAGCTCAGATCGAAGCTAAGGCGCAAGTTGACCGGGAAGCCATAGAGAAACGCCAAAGATCCCTGGAGATTTCAAGGGCCAGATTTGAGAAGGCTGCCAGTATTGCAAGGATTATTGCGCTCACGGCGGAGAATGTGATGAAATATGGCGCCATAACTCCACTATCTATTTTGGTCGCCGCTATTGGCGCTGCCCAGGTTGCAAAGGTTCTTGCTACTCCAATACCTAAGTTTGAAAAAGGGGGTAAAATGGGGTTTACCGGACTTGCTGAATATGGACACGGTACGGAGTTAAGAATCGATCCTGATGGAAAATACTCATTAACAAAGTCTACTCCAGAGGTCGGAATAGTTGAAAAAGGAACTCAATTTATTAGCAATGCTAATTTAAAGCGCATGATAGCCAAGCCGGACCATGTTCAATATGTGGGAGGTCAGCAAGTGGACATAGGTAAACTTATAGAGGCTCAAAGGAATAGCACTAATGAGCTTAAAAAAGCGATACTTTCCCAAAAGGAAGCAAGAATGTTAGGTATAAGTTATAAATCAAGTAGGCCGGGCAACTGGAAAGACTATGAAAGGGGTGTAAAAAGATAATGGGAGTTCAACCAGATAAATTCAGATACACTCTTACATACAAGGGAGCTGATCACGTATTAAAATTTGCCCCTGTTGGATGGGAAAATTCAACAGAAATTAAATGGCTAAGAAACGAAACATATTTCGGCCTATTAAGAAGCTTGTCAGTGCCATTACAGTTTCCGCCAGAGAGCGCAGAACTATTAAGAATGGTATTTTATAAGGATTCTTTTGAAGCGGAGGTTAATTTTAAGATTGAACAACTAAATACTTTTACCTGGAATTACGAAGTGATTTTTGTAGGTGGGCTAGACTTTTCAAATTTTATAGATAGGGATAATATTGTAGAGGTAAACGTCATAGATACAGGGCTTAGCAGTAAAGTTAAAGCCTATGAGAACATTGTTTATGAAATTGATATAGATGTTCCGGAAGCAATAGAAATTGAATTACCAGGCATCCCATTACAACAGACATTTACGGATATTGTAGTGCCGATAACTGGAGGCATAGGGTTTCAAGCCTACCTTTTAGGATTAGAGATCATACTCGAGGATTTATTAACTAATCCCGTAGGAGTGCAAGCAGTAGAGGCGGAAAACTTCCCTGGAGAAGGAGCGACCCCTAATTATTCCACTTCTGATAAATGGTTTGTAGAAAATACATCATCGGAGGCGATAAATATCAATTATCAATTTGAATTGAAGGGTGCGTTTAATAGGATAGGGCTGGGAATAAATATTGTCAATAACTCTGGGGTGGTTAAATCCCAGATTATACAAGAGTTCACTACCGTTAGAAGCCAAATAACAAAACAAGATTCTTTTACTATTGTGCCTGGTGAAAAGGTGTTTTTATCTGTAGGTTATGTGACTACGTCATCTCCTGGTGGCACTTCTGGTATATTCAAAGTTGATGAGGGTCTTATAAGATGCTCTTTCGGCGCCCCGGCTCCAGCTTCTAAATGCAAAGCTTTACGTCCTAAATATGTTTTTAATAAGCTAATTGAAAAAATGAACGGGTCTGCTATTGAAACCCAAAGCTTTTTACTGGAGGAATGGAAGCAATTAACCATTACTTCAGGGGATGCGATTAGGCAAATATCAGGGGCAAAGCTTAAAACATCGTTCAGGGATTTCTTTACGGCAATGAACAGCGTATTAAACGTTGGATTTGGTATTGAGAACGGGAAACCAACACTGGAAAGTAAATCCTATTATTATAAATCAAATTTACTGGCTGCAAATCTTGGGAGCATTAAAGATTTCTCACTAATAGTTGCTAACGAATTCGTTTATAATTCAGTTAAAATTGGCTATCAGAACCAGAATTATGACGAGCTAAACGGGAGAGATGAGTTTAACGCATCTCAGGTTTATTCTTTGCCGGTTACACGTATTCAAAAAGAGCTTAATTTAGTTTCTCCTTATCGGGCCGATTGTTTTGGAATAGAGTTTACCAGGATTAATTTATCAGGGAAAGACAGCACTGATTCAAATTCAGATAACGCAACGTTTTTTATCTACTTAAAGCCGGGTGTTGAAGCAGGACAAACGTACTACCATCCTGAACGCTCAGAGGCTTATACAAGCGTTGCCGGGGTGATATCGACTACTTATGTGTTTAATATGAAACTAAGCCCTAAGCAGTGCTTAAGACGTCACGGGGATTATTTACATAGTATCCTTGACAGGATGGATTCTAAGCAGATAATATTCCAGTCAGCAGATAAGAATGTGGAGCTTGTTACAGTTGATCTGAACGGGATAAGAACAGGCGAGAGGGGGGACTTAGATGTGTCGACTTTGCCAGGTAAAATGTTTTTACCCTACATAATTTCATTTACTGTTGCATATCCAAGAAATATCCTGAGTTTACTAAATAAATTTCCAACAGGCTTTGTTAAATTTACTTTCAACGGGAATGAGTTTCAGCTTTTTATTTTGGAAGCTTCTGTTGATGTAGCAAAAAACAAAGAACAAGAGTTCAGGGGGCTTCTAACGCCTAATAATGATTTATTTAAATTGATACGAAAGAAATAACCACTATAATCAATCAGGTAGAACTTACTACCTGATTTTATTTAAAAGCTTATGTTAATCACAATGGAATTCAATCAGCTTAAACAACTTATGACAGATTGTGTGGAGCTAGGAACGAAGAGTACGCTAATTGAATTAAATATTTTAAAACCTTTTCTTTCCAAAAATGAAGCTTATAAAAAGTATGGACGGGGAACTGTAGATCGGTGGATAAAAGAAGGCAATTTAAAGGCTATTAAAGACGGAACCACCTCCTCAAGTATCCGATTAGATCGAATAACATTAGAAATCCTTTCCAAGGCATCTACAAGACATACTTATCTAACATCTATAGAAAGAAAAGAAGTTAAATAGCATTCTAGAGCAGTCCGCAAATTAACGGTTTGGATTATTCCCAAAGTGGGAATTCCCGCTTTGACCTAATTTCAATACAAACTGCTATTTCTCAGTTTGGGTATATTTTCAAAAGGAGATTTCCCCTCTTAACCTAAATAATAGTGAAGGTGAATATAATCACTTTGGGTCGTTATGTGATTCTCCATAACGGTGTTAAGTGTGCTAAACCTTTGATCTACGACTGTGGTTCTTCCTCAGATATGATTTCATAGTCATCAAAAACTACCTGAAAATATCGGCAATCTGCCTCTGCACATACTTGTATTAACTCTTGCAGTTCTTCTCTTATAGTTTCATCAATAGAAAGTATAGAATCACTCAGGGTATCAGTATCAAACAGATGTTCAGGCGGTATGGAAGTATTGAATTTTCCTTCATTAGTCCCCATCGCCACCCCTTCGAGAAAATGTACCCACCCCTCATTTAGTTTAGTGATCAGTGAATAACTGACTTGAGAAGAGTGGAATACAGCAATTGAATCAATTTTTAAGATTTCAGGATCTTTCATATTTACATTAAATGTAAAAGATTAACTTTTGATTTGATAATTTTTATTTGTTACTTAGTAGTGCGAAACTATTTTATACAACAATGTTAATGGACAATTCCATAAACTTATTTATTTTTACACAACTCGGAGGAGCCGTTAAGACCGGCAATTTTCTCAGTGCCTTAACTGGTATAGATAGTTTCGCAGCCTCCGAGTATAATTTCAAAATATTATGCGAAACTATCAAGCAAAAAATCAAAGTAAAGATTCAGAGACCTTTGTTTCTCCAACTGCAGAAGTGACAAGCGTAAATAGCCCGAATCAAACAGTTATTAGGGCTACACTTTTCCATTTAAACGGGGAGACATCTCAAATTGTAATGTTTGTACCATTTTATACTTCGTGGTCTGAGCCCTATGAAGAGGCTGCTATACTCCTTGAGGAATATGTAAATCGCTTAACCCGCTTTTGGGTTCAAATAGCAAAATTTAAAGTAGATGTTGGCACTATCCTGCCAGGTAACACTTTCAACCCATTATTTTCATACAGAGAAAAAGATATACCATTGGAAAAAGTATTCAAGGGAGGTGAGCGTGGCAAATGGTTGACTGAAAAGGAAATGAAAGTGTTAAAGTATTCTTAACTTTTTGACAACCTTAAAAAGCCTTGCATTGCAGGGCTTTTTTTATCGCTCTGAAAACACCCATTCAAAGTTTCGTATTCACTCAATTTCCTGAGTTTTTAGAGTCCATAACAAAGGGGAGAATTCAAGATCTATATTGCTTAACCACGCTTAACCAAATGAAGAGGGTGAGATGGTCCCGAAAAGATGAATTCCTGAGTTTTCCGAGTCAGTATAGGGAAGAAAAACTAAGTGTTTTACCATTGTTTTACCTAAGTTTTCAAAATGTTAGTTTAAAGCATTGTAAAGCGAGTTTTTGAATGTAATGGTGTCACCTTTAGGTATAGGTGGCGCCTGTACAGGATTGGTTCAAATAAACCTGTTTTGTACTAGATAAGGAAGATTTTATCACAGTCATAGATCTATTAGGAGTTATCCTTTTGATTTATTGAGAATCGTTAAATAACTGTGTTGGGTTTCTTTATTCAAGATCTCACATTTCATGTAATCAACCTCAACTTTTGAGTTCCTACTTGAGCCTCTTTTAATTGGGATTATCAACTCAAGCTTAATCCACATATCAACTTTCCTTTGAGTGTACCGTCTGTAAGCTTCAGCGAGTGTTATCATTGCTGGGATCTCTCCAATTTCAACCCTGTATCTTTTAATTGCTACTTCCATGCAATCTTCAATAAGATTTAGCAATTCATATCTTTCTAATGTAATGCTCATAGTAGCTGTAATTATTGCTTAATGCATGTCATGAAAGTTTTTTGCTCTAAAGTAACATTGCCGGAGATGCCAGTTGATAGTGTCTTGGTAGCTTTAATAAGATCTTCAATTTCTTCAGGTGTTTTATCGCAAACCTCACTTTCTGTATTGCCACTACTTATTGTTTTTCTTGAGGTGCTTGTAACTTCGGTTGCTACTGCATAGGTTTTGCATTGCCAGCAGTAAGTAGTCTCTTTTTTGCAGCCGGTAAAAAGTATTGAGAGAAATAGGAGAGGTAGGATTTTTTTCATTAGTGTAAGTTTTGTTATACTAAGTTAGAATAAAGTATCATACACCTGTTATTAAAGGTTTTTCTACAGTCATACGTATTTAGCAAGACTTTTTCGAAGTCACTACACGTATACGTAAGGTTTTAACACGGTCATTACACGTGTATAGAAGGTTTTCTAACAGTCTATACACGTGTATAGGCTCTAGTTCGGTAATCCCACAGTGAAGCACCTAAAATAATGCCGTATTATCCTCAGTGTGTTATTCCGCTTTCTCCTTGAACTTTATTATAAATTCCATTAGCCTATCATAAGAAGGAGTCTTAACACCCTGAGCCCTGATCTGTAGCATTTGGGTTTTAACAAACTTGGGAACATCTACTATTTTAACAGATGGATGAAGGTAAAACTCTTGTGGTAGATCTTTAACTTTAAAATAGTCTTCAAGTTCTTGAATAGTCATTCGATAAAAGTAAACAATTTACCGTATCTCCTATGCCCCCAGGGAGCGAATATGATGACGGTGTAGGGTGGGAAATAATTGGATAAATTTTAATGATATTTATCTGCCCCGGTCGCTGTAATAGTGGCTGGGCTTTTTTTATAAACCATTTCGAGTTTCTCTATTTCCGCTCATTAAAACAAGAATAAATCCGATTAGAGGTGAGTCCTGTGTATACAGTTAATGTGCAGAATTGAAAAAAAAACAGGACGAAAATATTTACAGTGCTCGATTGCTGGCGTATTGCCCGGCTTTTTTATTAGGATAAGTTTTTTAGATTTGGCAAACGCTTTAAAGCCAAGATGTTTACCTATAAAACATCAATTACCTTACGTTTCTAATCCTTCTAAAATGAGTGAAATTCACGGTGTGCATTATTGGGACATGTATTTTATACTAAAATCTCTACCTATCGTCGAAGAAAGGGTGGAGGTTGATATTGAACGAGGTACACGAGATTATTCTGTCATTGACGTAATGAAAGGCTTAGGCCATTTATTTGTATCTGAATGTGACGGTGGAATAGACGCAATCGCTTCTACAAAACAAGGCATTCAATTCTTTGATTTTTTGCAAAGGATAGGTTTCGGGACCATCGAGACAGAGGAATATGGTAGAAGGGTTATCGCAAGTTACGAAAATGGTGGTGATGGAATGATGGAAGTGGAGGACGATGAAGAAGAGCCTGAGGATGCGATCGAATCAATTGACATGTCGGCGTTCGATCCGTTTTTTGTAACGGCAGCTCGATTAATGATCATACTTAAATATGACTTCAGTAAACTAGAACGGGTCTTGCAATTTGATGACGACAGATTTATCCAATTGAAAGGTAGTTTAATAGCTGTTAAGTGGGTGGATGAAGAAGGAACTCCCTGGTAAATTATGAAGCATTAGAGGAAGTGATTGAAAATTTAGGTATGGATCAGTAAAAAAGGGCTCATAAATTAAGACCGCGCCCTTTCTAGATTATTCCAATAACGACAAAGGAACGATGCAAAGATAAGCTTTAATATTTGTAGGTAAAAGCCTGTTTTTCGGTGGCCGTCTCAATGTTTTCAAGATTATGCACTCAAAAGAATGGGGGGATAACTACAAAAAGTAGTCTTTTAGGATAGGCCTAATTTGCGTTAGAAAAGTCTAACCAGTGGGAAATATTAACTTATTTTAACATTAATCTGAAGAATAATACAATGTTTTATTTTATTATTGTATAATCGTAAGAAGCATTTATGTCTCCATCATAATTTTGTTCCGCTTAAATGGCAAAACAACAACGAAAAATTACTTTTAAATACATGAAGTCCCATGACTTCCGCTCTGTAATAGTGAATGGAATTTTCGGTGGGGTAAATACTCGTGGAAATTTAGCGATGAATTTTTATGTAGAGACCCATGAAATTCCGAAATCTACAGAACACATTATGCTCCAAGATGGCAAACTTTCCCCGTTGCCAATTGTTCCTGAAAAAGATGTGACTGTTATTCGAGAACTTCCATTCGGTATTTTGGTGGACTTGAATACAGCTAAATCGATAGTAGAATGGATGCAAAAGCATATTGCCGAACACGAACTTAAAAAATCCTCAAAAGCAGTTGAGTCTGAACAAAATCAATGATCCGTACAAGAGAAAAGAAAGTAAGTACCCCCGACTTCGTAAGGATATCTAATTGGTTTGATTCAACTCCATTAGCTGATTTTTCTTTGCCTGAAAAATACGACATGACATTCGAGAAGGCGTCCAATGACGAAGAATCTCCGTTAGAAAAGTTTGAACGTCAGTATTCAAAAGATAAAGATTTCGAAGCGTTATTTGAAATTAAGGACGTATTGTTCACGTCACTGAAGTATATTATCAATCAACTGAGCTTGATAACGCCAGAACATTTGTCTCTTGAAGCAACTTACGACATGAGTGTGCTGATAAAGTTCAGGAAAAAGGGACTTAATGTTTACTTTGAATACTTCCCTAAATGGAAAGAGGATGAACTTGAGGAATGTATAATTACATGCTTTGAGGGAAAAATCCTAAAAATGGATTTTTCTGGTTCCTTAGCTTCCGGGATAGGTAACGTACAACAACTTTTCCCAAAGCAAGATCATCAAACTTACCTTCCGAATGTCCACAGATTATCCTTCAATTCTACTTCCGAAAGAGAATTACAAGTATATTACTGAAAATTTGACTGACCACTTTCTAATTAGGTATGCTGATTTGAAAGAAGGGGTCCCACTTCACGATGGGCAGTCTGTTAATGTGAACTATATTTGCTCTCCGAAAGAGCATTTAATAGACCTGTCAACGAATTTGCTAGGTCATTATACAGAAGAGCATATCAAGATCATGATACAGAAGGTGTTTTCTGACGACTTCAACACCTACTGTGACCCAAGCTTTCCCGGTATCGCTCCTTTATATCCTGAGCAGTTTGATTTTAACGACCAAAGGGTTTATTGGACAGTAAAGATCGAGGATATTGTGGGGCTAGAATTTGAGTTTATGACTGGTAAGACTAAAAAGAAAATAAAGAGTTATGTCCAACATACCCCTACTAAATGCAACTTTTGGCATTTTTCAATTAGATGGGAAGTGGAGGGTGAAAAAATTTTTGAAACAGCCGATTTGTTGACAAACAAGTCTAAATTATCTCAGAAGATTGGAGCTGCAAGTCGGGCTACTTTCTCCCAGTTAGCATCCATACTACTACCAGCCTATGTAATTTTGGACGATGACCTATTTCAACATTAATTTTAAGCTATTTGTTAATGGATTTATTCAGCTGAGTTGCTCATTTCTAAACGAGCGCAATAACTATTGACTTTAACCCTGAATTAGTATGGTTGTAAATAGACTTAAATAATCGCAGATAAAAGCCTTCGAATTACACCACTAATTGCACCACCTAAATTTCATTTCATAAAAAAAGCCCTCTACATATCGTAAACGGCCAATTCTTTAAAACATTGCGGAGAAAGAGGGATTCGAACCCTCGGTACCCTTGCGAGTACACCAGCTTTCCAAGCTGGCTCATTCGACCACTCTGACATCTCTCCTTTGAAGGTTGCAAAAGTAAGAAATAAGTCGGTATAATTTGAATTCAAAGGAGTAAAAAAAGAAAACAGCATCCATATTGAAAAAGGATGCTGTTTAGATATATATATGTGTGTGTGGGATACTATCGGATTACGGCAGATTTTACAAAATTCCCGCTCGAGTCAAATTGTAAAGCGTATTTAGTATCGTTAGAATCAATAAATACTACATAGGCTTGAGTTACCGAATTTACTTTAACAGCATATGCTCTGTGGAAGACATATCCAGGGTAAGTAGTACTTAAATAGGTAGCTATGTTAGCTGATAAGTCTGCCTGCCTGATCGCAATTTTTCTTCCGGCATTTAATATTAATTGGGCGCGTTTAACAAATAAACTGTTGGCAGTAAATAAGGTCGCGTATAAGCCATTGTTTGCCGATATTACAACAACATCCCCATTTCTTCCTGCATGTGCAGCAAGTAATGTATCTTGAGTATAATTAACAAGGAAATAAGTTTTGATTGCTAAGGGTAAAGCACTTAATGCGATAGTGTCCCGGTGCTGACCATCGCGCCCGTCAAAACGACCGCCTCTTTTCCATCCTCTTCCAATTAACTGACCGCGTTCCCGTTGCTCGAATATTCTTATAAAGTTTCCGTTTTCATTGAATAACAAACCAACTGGTTTATCATTAAATTTAATAACTACGATATATCCCTGAACAGCGCTGTTCTTTTTGATCTTAAAAGCCTTTACGAGAGTGTACCCGCTATAATTGGTTGCCAGATAAGTTCCAATTGAGGTATGTAATTCTGTTGTCGCTATCGAATCTTTATCGCAACCGGCAGGGACAGTATTTACGATAAAAACAGCATCTGATGAGCTTGTTGCTTCAGCTACTAGAATCGCACGACTTTCTTCTACCTCATTAGTTTCAGGCCCTTCAGTTTGTTTGTCGCAGGAGGTTAAGGCAAGAAGTCCGGCCACCGCAACAAAAGATAGTCCTTTTAAGAATGTATTCGTTTTCATGTTGTTAAAATTTAAGTGTTTATAATTAAATCTATAGTATTATGAATACGAAACTATTCCAGTAAGATGAAGAGAAGATGAAGAATTTATTTTTTTTTAAAATTTAAATTAAGTCGAAAGCCCGGGCATACTGCGCCAAATCATAGGAGCTGCCGGCATTCAGTTTACGTCTTATATTTCTTCTGTGCGTGTCTACGGTCGCCACTGAAATATTCATTTGTTTGGCTATCTCAGCCGAACTCATTCCTACAGCTATGACCCTTAAAATGTCCCGTTCTCGCATTGTCATGGAGGAAAACTCCAGGTAATGCTTTTTTAGAAATGTATTTTCATCAAGAAGGCGTTGTATTTTTGTAGTATTATGATGTTTTGGATCTATTGGCGATGAGGTTGTTATTGTTAACAACGGATTGTTGTTCTCATCCCTCATTAAAATTTTCATGCTGCTACAGTGCCATATCCATTCTTCTGCCTGATTAATTCTAACCTGTTGAAAAAAGGAGATGCTTTCATCTGTATTTTGCTCCATTAACTTGCGAAGTTTGGGTACATAATCTTTTGAGTCCTCTTCGTTGAAATATCGGGCATGATATTCTTCTGATTTAATCGATCGTAATTCCTCCAGACTGATTCCTAATTGAGATAAACCTTTGGGCGACATGTATTCAATAGAAAAATCCTTTACATGATGAATGATGATTACGCAGGGAAAATCAGTAGCTAACTCGTGTATTTCATTTATTTTCTCTGATATTTTTTCTGATAATTTATGGGTGCCTTCTGAATCTACTAATTTATCGCCTTCTTTCATATTTGCCGATGTGAAATATTTTGTAAATCTAATATAAACCGAAGCAGTCAAAATGCGATAAAATTTTCAGATCTGGTGTGTCTAATTCCCTGGAGTGTTTAAGATCTGCAATTTTTAGCCTATGTTTGCAGCAAATACGCACATGTTTTATAGCATGATTGTAAGAATTTCATGTCAAAACTCGACGAGATAAAGCGACCCATAGAAAAGGAACTGGATTTATTTGAAGATAAGTTTAAATCTTCAATGAAAAGTTCTGTACCCTTGCTCGACAGAATCACTCATTACATTATTAAGAGAAAGGGGAAGCAAATACGACCAATGTTTGTCTTCTTTTCGGCGAGCCTGGCAGGTGGTATATCAGAAGCTACTCATCGGGGGGCTGCCCTCGTAGAATTATTACATACGGCCACCCTTGTTCATGATGATGTGGTTGATAATTCCTACGAGCGCCGTGGGTTCTTTTCAGTAAATGCTTTATGGAAAAATAAGATCGCGGTACTGGTTGGCGATTTCCTTTTATCAAAAGGATTGTTGCTCTCTATAAATAACGATGATTTTCATTTGCTTAAAATAGTATCTGAAGCTGTTAAACAAATGAGTGAAGGGGAGTTGTTGCAGATAGAAAAAGCACGCAAGCTGGATATTGATGAAGCCGTCTACTACGAAGTTATCCGCCAAAAAACTGCTTCTCTGATTGCCTCATGTTGCGCATGCGGTGCTGCTTCTGCCGGAGCTAACCCTGGAACCATTGAGAAGATGCGTCTGTTTGGAGAGAAGACCGGAATAGCATTTCAGATTAAAGATGATTTGTTTGATTTTGGGACTGACGATGTCGGGAAACCTCTTGGTATAGACATTAAGGAAAAAAAGATCACGCTGCCGCTTATATATGCACTGAGTAAATCCACCCGGACCGAAAAACATAGGATTATTAATCTTGTTAAAAACCATAACGAGGATGCTCAGAAAGTCCAGGAAGTGATACATTTTGTTAGAAACAGCGGGGGACTTGCTTATGCTGAGATGCAGATGCACAGATACCAGGAAGAAGCCTTTAATGTGTTAAACACATTTCCGGAGCACGAAGCAAGAACTGCTTTGGAACAACTTGTTCGGTTTACCACAGAGCGAAAGAAATAATCTATGCCAAACGAAATTTTGTTTTTTGGAGGATTTCTAATCTTCATAATCCTGATGTTGTCGATTGACTTAGGTCTCTTCAATAAAAAAGACCATGTTGTAAGTTTAAAAGAAGCTGCAATTATGAGTTTTATCTGGGTTTCTTTTGCAATAGGATTTTATTTCCTGTTACTTACAGAAGGGAATCAGTTACATGGAATAAAAGATTTTGAGCAACTTTTTGCATTTACTGCAAAACATAAGCACGATATAGAGCTTAATCCGAATGACTTCACCGGCAGCCTGCATCTTTACAATCAAAACCTCGCTATTGAATTTCTAACCGGATATGTTATTGAATACGCATTATCTGTAGATAATATTTTCATAATGGTGCTTATTTTTAGCGCCTTTGGGGTAAATGAAAAATATTATCACCGAGTTCTGTTCTGGGGGATTATTGGAGCCGTTATTATGCGCTTTGTGTTTATTTTCCTTGGGGCAACTCTTATTAACAGGTTTGAATGGATCTTGTACATATTTGGTGCCTTCCTGATATATACGGGCACAATGATGTTCATAAAGCGGAATGATGATGAACAAATTGATCCTGAAAATCACAAGGTGGTAAGGTTTGCATCCCGGTTTTTTGCCATTCATCCCGAGTTTGTGGGCAATAAGTTTTTTCTTCGCGTAAATGGGAAAAGAATGGTTACTCCTTTATTCCTTGTTTTATTAATCGTAGAATTCACGGACCTGATCTTTGCTGTAGACTCTATTCCGGCTATTTTTGCCGTTACCAAAGACCCGTATATCGTATTTTTTTCTAATATATTTGCGATTTTAGGTCTAAGATCAATGTTCTTCCTTTTGGTTAACATCATCCATAAGTTCCATTATCTAAAGGTCGGCCTGGCCTTTTTATTGGTTTTTATAGGAATAAAAATGCTTGGACACCACTGGCTCAAAGAATGGGGATTTACCACTTCGCATTCTTTAATCATAATTATGTTAATTCTGACTACAAGTATTGTAGCTTCTTTACTTTTTCCAAAGAAAAGAATGCATCCTCATTAGAATTAAAAGCACCACTGATTTAAGGAAATGATTATTTCTTATGGCCTAATGCCTGAAATCTTACTTAACCGATTGTTAGGCTAAGTAAGTTGAAGCTTAAGCAGATTTTATCATTTCCAAAATCTCTTCAACATACTTTCTTTCATTTGCTAGTCTTGGCACTTTATGCTGACCACCTAGTTTACCTTTATGTTTTAACCATTTGTAAAATGTACCTTCCGGAGCGACATGTACGGTAGGCCGTTGCAGAGCCATATCATTAAATCGCTTCGCATCATAGTCTGAATTTATTTCTCTGAGGGTATTGTCCAGGATATCTGTAAAGAGTTCAATGTTCGAAGGCTTCTGGTCAAATTCGATGATCCATTCATGCCCCCCTGCATCATTTCCCCGGAAGTAAATCGGACAGGCGGTATAATCGCGAATAGAAGCCTGAGTTTCTTCACAGGCTTTAGCTAAAGCTTTTTCAGCGTTATCTATAATAACTTCTTCACCAAAGGCATTTATGAAATGTTTAGTCCTGCCTGTTATTTGTATCCTGTATGGAGAAAGAGAAGTGAATTTTATTGTATCGCCTATAGTATAACGCCACAAACCGCCATTGGTAGAGATAATCAGAGCATAGTTTTTTCCTGTTTCCACCTCATCCAATCCTAAAGTTTTAGGATTTTCCTCCCCGAAGTGCTCCATAGGTAAAAACTCATAATAAATGCCATAATCAAGCATCAACAGCATTTCTTCAGAATTAGATTGATCCTGTATTCCGAAAAAACCTTCAGACGCGTTGTAGGTTTCAAGGTAATACATGGAATCGGAAGGGATTAATTTCTTGAATTGGTCCCGGTATGGTGTGAAGTTAACTGCACCGTGTACGTAGAGCTCCAGATTGGGCCAGATCTCCAAAAGATTTTGCTTTCCGGTGATTTCCATCAGTCGTTTAGCCAGTACAACGGTCCATGTGGGAACACCCGCCATATTGGTCACATTAACCCCGATCGTGGCCTGAGCGATCTTTTCAATCTTCTCTTCGTAATTTTCTATCAGAGTGATCGAAAGTTCCGGAGTTCTGATATACTCTGCCCACATTGGCAGGTTTTTAAGCAAGACAGCAGACAGATCGCCGAAGGATATTTCTCCGCTTTGAGTAACCTGATGGCTGCCTCCCAGAGTAAGCGATTTTCCTGTAAATATCTGGGCATCCGGACGGTTATTGCAATAAATTGCAAGCATGTCTTTCCCGCCCTTAAAATGGCATTCTTCTAAAGATTCCTGGCTAATTGGAATGAACTTACTTCTATCGTTTGTGGTGCCGGATGATTTGGCGAACCATTTAATTTCTGTATTCCAAAGGATGTTTTGCTCACCTTGAAGCATCCGTTCGATATAGGGTTTTAATGAATCATAATTCTGGATCGGAACCCGATTTTTAAACTGTTCCTGACTCCGGATCGATTCATATCCATATTGTTTACCCCACTCTGTATCCCTGGCCTGGTTAATAAGGTTGCCAAAAAGTTCGTCCTGCACATCGTGTGGATATTTTATGAACAGATCTATCTGGTGCATTCTTTTTTTAATGAACCAGGTAGCAATGGAATTAACTATTGTCATTAGGAGATGATGGTTTAATTAGGTTCTTTCTTCTAAGTTCGAAATGTTGTCCAAGATAAAATTTTCTGGCCATTTGGTTATCTGCAATTTCCTCTGGCGTGCCGGTTAACATAATTTTTCCTTCGGTAAGTATGTAAGCTCTATCGGTTATAGAAAGGGTTTCCTGTACATTATGGTCCGTAATCAGAATTCCGATATTGCGATGCTTCAGTTTAGCCACTATTGTTTGAATTTCTTCCACAGCAATCGGATCAACGCCGGCGAATGGTTCATCAAGCAAAATAAATTTGGGATTTGCGGCAAGTGCTCTCGCTATTTCTGTCCGTCGGCGCTCCCCGCCCGAGAGAAGATCTCCTCTGTTTTTGGCCACTCTGTGAAGGCCAAACTCTGTAAGCAGTTCGTCTAATTGATGCTTTTGCTCTTCTTTGGTATACCTGCCCATTTCCAGCACGGCGCGAATATTATCCTCCACGCTGAGTTTTCTGAAAACCGAAGCTTCCTGTGCCAGATAACCGATACCTTTCTGCGCCCTGCGGTACATCGGGTCTTCTGTTATTTCTTCATCATTTAAGTACACATGGCCTTCGTTAGGGCGGATCAAGCCTACTATCATATAAAATGAAGTGGTTTTTCCTGCACCGTTGGGACCTAAGAGTCCGACTATTTCACCCTGTTCAACATGGAAAGAAACGTTATTTACAACAGTTCGTTGCTTGTATTTTTTTACCAGGTTCTCTGCTTTGAGTATCATTTATCTTAATCTAAGATGCTGCGAATTCCTTTAATGTTTAATTGAACAGAACGTTTTTCTTTCCAAACATTCTCCTCAATCGTATAACAAATATCAAATGGAATTCCTTTTTCAATTAATGGAAGGCATTCGCCCATATTAAACCCTATGCATTCAAAAACGGCAGAATCTTGCTGACAGATATTCATTTTTAAATGATTATTTCCAACCACAGCAACAGGTCCTTTTAAGTTAACGCTTTTAGTTAAAAAAATCGGGGCCAGGTTCAGGGGGCCGAACGGGGCAAATTGGTTTAGAATTCTGAATAATTTCCCGTTAATGTCTTTTAATTGTATGGCCGCATCGATGCTTATTTCCTGAACCAATAATTCATCGGGAATAGTTTGTGAAACCACGTCTTCAAAACGTTTTTGAAGTGCCGGAATGTTTTCTGGTTTTATAGTTAACCCGGCGGCATATTTATGTCCGCCAAATTGTTCGAGCAAATCGCTGCAAGAGCATAATGCTTCGTATAAGTCGAACCCTAAAACAGAACGTGCCGAACCGGCTGCATGTCCGTTAGATTTTGTTAATACAATTGTTGGCCTGTAATATTTTTCCGTAAGCCGGGAGGCAACAATTCCAATTACCCCTTTATGCCAGCTTTCATCATAAACTACAGTGGTTTTACGATGGCGCTGTGTCGGATCAGAATCAAGCATTGCCAGGGCCTGCTCAGTAATGGAGCTGTCAAATTCTTTCCGTTCAGTGTTTTTGATATTTATAACGAGGCTTTGATTTTTCGCCGAAACTTCATCGTCTGCAATAAGCAGGCTGACGGAATGTTTTGCATCATCGATCCGTCCGGCAGCGTTTATGCGCGGGCCGATCATAAACACCACATCCGAAATTGTATACTGTTTTTTGCCCGAAAGCTCTATTAGTGCTGCCAGTCCGTTGCAGGGCGATTCATTAAGCTTTTTTAAGCCGTACCATGCCAGTACGCGATTTTCTCCTGTGATAGGAACAATATCCGATGCAATACTTACGGCAACCAGGTCCAGGTAACAGAAGATCTCTTCAAACGGAATATCGTTTTTCTGCGCGTAAGCCTGAACCAGTTTAAAGCCAATTCCGCAGCCGGAAAGTTCAAGGTAGGGATACTGGCAATCAGATCGTTTTGGGTCAAGAACAGCAACAGCATCCGGCAAAATACTGCCGGGCATATGATGGTCACAAATGATAAAATCGATATTTAAAATATTGGCATAGTCAATTTTATCAACCGATTTAATTCCGCAATCTAATGCGATAATTAAACTATATCCGTGTTCCGCAGCGTAATCGATTCCCTGGAAAGAAATTCCGTACCCTTCTTTATAACGATCGGGAATATAATAATCAAGATGTTTGTGGTATTTTCGGAAGAAGCTGTAGACCAGTGCCACCGATGTGGTTCCGTCAACGTCATAGTCTCCGTAAATTAAAATCTTTTCTGCCTTATTGATAGCTGTTTCGATGCGAAGAATTGCTTTCTCCATATCCTGCATAAGAAATGGATCGTGGAGATGACATAAGTCCGGCCTGAAAAAACAACGTGCATCTTCAAAAGTGGTTATACCTCTTCCTACCAACAGTCTAGCCAATACTTCGTCAATCTGAAGCGATTGCATTAAGTCCTGAATAGCTTTTTGGTTAGTTACTTCCTGCTCTGCCCACCTTTTTTGCATATCTTTGTTAAGGTCTAACGGGTAAATATACTATATAAATGGAAATTTATCCTCGTTCAGTTTATAAGTAATTCATTGTCAATAATCATTTTTTTTCTGTGAAAGTACATGCGCTATATGAAGGCTCGTATTCGGTAGATAGTTCAAAGAAATTTCTACCCTTCGATGCTGCAATTCATCATACCAAAGATCGTCCGGCATCTTTATTTGTCTATGTTCAGCCTTTTTTACTTCAAACATCCGATAGTTTAATCGTATTTGATACCGGTTTGGGCTTTAAAAACGAAAAGGGCGAATTAATTATACATGAGAATATAAGAAAAGCAGGATACGATTATCGTGATGTTAACTATTTGCTGATGTCTCATCTTCATTACGACCACTCGGGTGGGATGATTTATGAAAAAGATGGCAAGATGGAGCTTACCTTTCCAAATGCAGAATATGTTATTCAAAGAGGAGAGTGGGAAGCTGCTTTTAGTTCGCATTCTAAATCCTATCATACTGACATATTTGATGTGGTGCAGAGAAGCGGAAGCATTCACTTTGTTGAGGGAGATGGGAAATTAACCGAAGGAATTAGTTACGAATTAACGGGTGGGCACTGCGAGTTTCACCAGGTTTTTTTAATTGAAGACGGGGAAGAGACTGTGTTTTTCGGAGCTGATATTCTGCCTGAGCCAGAACAACTCCTCCGGAAGTTTAAAGCTAAATACGATTTTGACGGCGCAAGATCTATGGAATTGCGCGAAAAGTATGGAAAGCTTGCTGCAGAAAATGATTGGACCTGTTTGTATTATCATGCGAAAAGCCAGCCTATATCGAAAGTTGCTGAACAGGATGGCAGTTTTAAGATAATTACCTTAGCTAGTTAAGCAAAAAAAATCCGGAGTAAAGCTCCGGATTTAACCAAAATTAACCAAAATCAAATTCTTTATTTCTTTGCTACAAGATTAATCGAAAGCTCAAATTCATCATCTATAGCCTTATCACCTATGTCGCTAAAGAAGTTTTTAGAGCGGTATTTTATATCATATTTTGTACGATCAACTTTTACACCTTTAGCTACTGCAACAACAGTTTTGTTTGCTCTTTTAACTGTTGCAGGAAAAGTTATTTCATTCGAGATTCCTTTTATAATCAAATTGCCTGTAATATTTACCCTGTCTGTTCCGGCAGAAGTTACTTTGGTGATTTGAAACGAAGAAGCAGGATTTTTTGCTACTGAAAAGAAATCATCCCCTTTTAAATGATTTAACAAATTCTGGTTGGAATTTCCTTTTAAATCAGTTATTACAATACTTGTCATATCAATTCCAAAGTTTCCGCTTTTTAGGCTCTTGCCTTCAAATGCCAGGCTTCCTGAGGCTAACTGAATTGTTCCGCTATGGCTTCCGCCGATTTTCCCGGCTACCCATTCTATTGAAGAGGCTTTGGTATCGACCTTGAAAGTTTCCGTGGCAACAGGTTTAAATGCCAGAAAGGCTAAAATTACTGTTGAAATTGATAGAATTTTAAATGTCATAGATTTTATTAGATGTACAAAGCTAATGCATTTGTTAAATGTCTAAACACCTGAATCGCAAGAATATTGTTACAAATGAGCAAAAAATTTTCCTGCTCGCCGGTACTCCGCCCCGAAAGCTTTGGTTTTAGCATCCAGGAATCGGCAGAGTCATGGGTCTTCCTTGTTAACTATTGCCTTTTAATATGGGAGTTGATCCTGATCCCATTTCTCATTTTTAAAGAAGCAGAAATGCCGGCTTCAGACAGGTTTACATCAGGTGTGTTTTCAAAAAAAAATTCAGTCGTACTTGCCCGGGTGAGATGAGATAAAAAATGCGATAACAGGCAAAAAGCTTCACGTAAATTCATGGAATTATCGTCCTTTAATTTTTAAAAAAAATGTTTAAACACTTTGAAAATAAGGATGTTATAGTGAAAATCGCGGGTTTGTAGATGTGCTTTGAAGACCAGTTTTAACCAATGTATATTTTCGACTATTAACTAAGTGATTAAGCATAAAATGTATAATGTTATTTGGTTTTCGATCTTAAAATACCGAAAACTCAAGCCTCATAATAAATTAAACATAAAAAAGTAACAGGATGAAAAAAGGAAACGAGAGAAAGATTATTGAAAATTCAGGAAGTGCCGCCCGCACTCCCTAACCACGGCCAGGTTTTTATTGTCTCATTTTTAGATATAAAACAAATAAATGTATGAAATTCTATCTACAAATCTCTAACGAGTTAGAGAGAGTTTTAAGGATAACATTAAGTCAGCTGGTGCTAGCTATAATATTAACGGGAGTTGCTTTCGGGGGAAATAATGCCAGTACCATCTCTGCGGAAAAATTGCGTATACGTGTTTCAGGAAAGGTTACTGATGCTGCCGGTGAAGGGCTTATCGGTGTTAGTGTGAAGTTGAAAGGGAGTACGGCCGGAGTGGCAACAGACGTTTCAGGGAATTATGTCATTGTGGTTCCTGATGATGCCACCAATCCGGTGCTTGTATTTTCTTATATCGGTTTCGTGACTCAGGAAGTTGCTGTTAACGGCCGGACAACAATTAACGTCCAGTTAACTGACGATACCCAGGCTCTTGAAGAGGTTGTTGTTGTTGGTTATGGTACTCAGAGAAAGAGTGATGTTACGGGTGCCTTAACAAGTGTTTCAGCGGAAACGATTCAGGAACGGCCGGTCACCAATGTGTTGCAGGCAGTACAAGGTAAAGCGGCCGGAGTAAACGTTACGACCAATTTAAAGCCCGGTGAAACGCCGAGTGTAAGCATTCGAGGTAACAGATCGTTAGGAGCGTCGAATGATCCTTTATATGTAGTTGATGGTATTCCGATTGTATCCGCTTTGGGAGTGACTTCCTTTTCTATCAATGATATCAATCCGAATGATATTTCATCAATGGAAATTTTAAAGGATGCTTCAGCTACCGCCATTTATGGGTCACGCGGAGCCAATGGGGTGATCCTTATTACAACAAAAAAGGGATCGAAAGGAAAAGTTGCCATAAACTATAGCAGTACGGTTGCGCTGGACTGGTATAACTCTTTAACCGATTGGATGAATGGCGGAGAATATATAGACCGCTGGCGGGAATCACTAATTAATGGCCGTCAGTATGGAAATATTCCTACTACGATCAATAACGCAGACTTATCGAAACCCGCCGTTGTCTGGTATCCTGATCCTTTTGAAGATGTCAGGAGAATGGGGCTGGGATCTGATCTTGTGGCACGAAATTCTGTATGGATGGGATATGAGTGGGATGATTTTGGGGTAACCGTAAAAACTCGTCCAACAACTGCTCAAGAACAGGCCATGGGATGGCCCGCTCAGGTTCCGGTTTATAACTCAAACAATATCAGGTCCTACGACTGGACTAATGATGTTTCCCGTCAGGGCATAAACCAAAATCATCAAATAGCGCTCAGCGCAGGGTCAGATATTTCCCGTTTATACCTCTCTCTTGGCTACAATAATGTCACCGGTGTTCAAAAAGATCAGGATTTTAACCGGTATAATATAAATCTGAACGGCGATATCACTGCCACTAAATGGTTGACGCTGGGAACTTCTATAATGGGATCTTTCTCGAATCAAAATTACGGGATCTTTGGTCCTAATACCAGCAATACAGGTTCTAAAGATTTATATTCAAGGGCTTTAGATCAATTTCCCTATGCGCTTCCAACAAATGAAAGCGGCGGCTGGATCAGAAATCCCGGAGGGAACCTTAATTTGTGGAACCCAATTATCGATATAGACCAGTCAGTAAACGAGAGACGTTCGGCATCGGCTATGGCCAATGTGTTTTCTGATGTGAAGTTTGCTCCCTGGTTAAGATACCGCCTGAATTTTGGAACACAGTTCCGTACATTCAGAATAGGAGCATGGACTGGCCCGGAAGCCACAAATCACTTGACTAACAGGCCAAATACCGCGGGATATAACAGAGATGAGAACTTTTCGTGGGTAGCAGAAAATCTTCTCTATTTCGATAAAACATTCGGAAGCGATCATGTACTGGGACTCACCCTATTGCAATCTTCTCAAAAGTCCAGAAGAGAGAATGTTGCCGCAAGCGTGACCGGTACAACTATCCCGCTAAGTATGTGGTATGATCTTGCTTCTAATTCAAACGGCGTGCCCAGTAGCTACGGTTCAAGTTTTACAGAAAATACCTTGTCTTCATACATGGTCAGAGCAAATTATTCTTTGATGAATAAGTATTTGCTTACTGCTTCCGGTCGATTTGACGGGGCATCCGTACTTGCCCCTGAGCACAAATGGGACTTTTTTCCTTCATTCGCATTAGCATGGAAAATGCATGAAGAGAAATTCTTAGATGGAGTTGATTGGCTAAATGAGCTGAAACCTCGCCTGGGATATGGCGTAACCGGTAATTCTTCAGTGGATCCCTATACTACTACAGGTCCGTTAAGCAGAAACCCCTATATATTCGGTAATTCTCCTGCAGTTGGCTATTTGCCGCAATTGATACAGAACCGGGACTTAGCATGGGAGAAAACCGGGCAGTGGAATCTAGGGCTCGACTTCAATGTTCTTGACAGGCGCTTATCCGGAGCTGTCGAAGTATATGATTCCAGGACATCTGATATAATTATGCCAAGAACCTTGATTGCAACTACGGGATATGTTACCAAATTTGAAAATATCGGCAAAACAAGAAACAGGGGTTTAGAAATAACACTTTCATCTGATAATATCAAAAAGAGCAATTTTAGCTGGAGTACCGATCTTAATTTCACAACGAATAAGGAGGAAATAGTTGAGCTGATTAATGGTAAGGAAGATATGCTTGCAAATAATTGGTTCATAGGGCAGCCTTTGCAGGCGTTTTATTACTACAACTATAATGGTCTTTGGCAAAACACTCCGGAAGACCTTGCCGAGATGGCCAAATTTAAAACTACCGCCGGCCTTAATTTTTATCCCGGAACAGTTAGAATAATAGATCAGAACGGAGATTATAGAATCGATGGTAATGATATGGTCATCAGAGGTTCTGCCCGGCCGAAGTGGACGGCTGGTGTAACTAACACATTCACCTATAAGAATTTTAGTTTAAGCTCATTTGTTTACGCACGTATCGGACAGACTTATTTTGGTGGCTACCCTAACTCTTATGGTGGTACTTTTCCTAATGGACGTGTAGAGAATGATATGTGGTCATGGACCAATCCGGGCGGGCGCTGGCCAATGCCGGTTATGGGGGCTACAGTGAGCAACTTTTCACAAGCAATGCAATATAACCGCGGTTCTTTTGTAGCGGTCAGGAATATTTCTCTTACCTACGATATTCCGTCAAAGCTGATTGAAAAATATTCCTTAAAAAACGTTCAGCTAAATGTTCAGATGCTAAACCCTTTCCTTTTTGGGGGAGATTTAGTTAAATGGGGAATAAATCCTGATGATGAAACTAATTGGGAAAGGATTTCTGGTAATGGGGGGCCTTTAGGCGGTACGAATAATAATACAATTCAGCCTCAAAGTTTTGTATTTGGGATACGCGCGGGTTTGTAAAACTTATTTAAAAAGATCGTTATGAAAAGATATATTTCAATTTTGACTGTAATGATTGTGATTAGCCTAGGTTCTTGCAAAGATTTCCTGGAAGAGGAGCAGGTTGCAAGTTTAACACAGGAATATTTCGAGGACGAAAGCGGGCTGAATTCACTTATTAACGGCCTGTATGTTTATGCACGGGTGAAGCATGAATGGGACGGAAATGGAACCAAACTAATAGAACCGGAAACAGATGCCTACATGCATACCGCCCTGGGTTTTGCAACAATGAGTCCGGAGCAGTACGGCTCTGATATTACAGGAATCGCGCCGAATGTAAATAATTACATAGGCAGTGCAAACGCAGGTTTTGCTCCAATGGGAGCGTATCCGCATATTAATAATTGTAACATTGCTCTGGACGTTATAGATAATATCCGGCCGGGCAGATTTGGTACTGATGAGAATTTCAGAAAGGCGCGAAGGGCAGAAATTTTGTTTTTAAGATCCTGGGCCTATTATTTAATTTCCAATCAATTGGGAGATGTGCCCTTATTATTAACCCCGACAAGGGCAGATCAGGGTGTTTATTTTTATCCGAAATCGAAACTTGAAGATATATACAGACAGATAATTGCTGACATGCGGTATGCATACGATAATCTGCCCGGAACAACCGATCAGGGCCGTGCTTCAAAATGGGCCGCCGGACATTTCCTTTCTAAACTATACCTTAATCGTGCGCAAGCCGCGGGATTTCAAAATAACGCCGAAGTGCATCTTAAAATGCTATATAAAGGAAACGTAGCTACAGACCTCGATTCAGTAATCAGTATATCTACTGCTGTTATCAACGCAATGGGCGGTGTGGCTGGTCTTGCGCCGGATTACTGGACCCTGTTTGATCCCCGGGTTTCAGAAACAAATCCGCATAAAGAAGTTCTATGGTCGGCACAGTTTGATGTAAACACTACCTTAAACGGGCGTTTTCAAAATCGCTCAATAAATTATCATATCGGCGATTACACATTTCAAACTGGAGTTGCCCGGTCTATGGCGTACGGCCGGCCGTTTGGTACATATAAACCTACCGATTGGGGATACGATAATTTTAGAGATAAAGTAAACGACTCGCGCTATTATAAAACCTTCCAATACGAATATATCAGTAATATGCCTCTTGCTACCAGTTCATCCTATACCTGGAGTGCCGCCGCGGCAGCCTGGTGGAATGCAAATAAGCCAGCCGGAGAGCCGGCAGTGACGGCGGGCAGCAAGAGAATATTAACCGGACAACGGGCTCTTATTTACCTGGAAAATCAAAGAAATGAAGCGCTGGATTCTGCTATGGTGATGAGTATGCCATTTCAATTCATGGTTCGCTGGATAAGATCTGCTACCACCGGTCGATTTTATTACAGGCTCTTTATAGACCAGTCTTCTATGGGGCTCGCAACAGGCAGAACAGCACCATACCTATCCTCTAAGAAATATATAGATCCTTTGAGGGGAGGCAGTTCGGATGAAGCCAATTTTAACAGTGAAAGCGGCACCCGCGATATTATTTTAATGCGTTTGGCCGAAACATACTTAATTCGTGCAGAAGCCTACGGTCGGAAAGCTCAGTACGCACTGGCAGTAAGTGATATTAATGTTTTGCGCCTGAGAGCAGCTTACAAGTCGGGCGAGGCCCGCCCCAGGGTTCTTGTGGAATTTGAGCCCAGGGCGGCAACCTTGGCAGCTGCGGAAAGACAAGCGCCCTATTCTGCAGGTGCTGGAGCTTATCCCGCAATTCAGGTATCGGAAAATCACTTTACACCAGGTACACCCCAGGCCATAGCAGAGGGATATATCCCTACTGTTGCATCGAAGCCGGAGATGTTTATTCATTTTATTTATAATGAAAAAGCTCGGGAGTTTCTGTCAGAAGGTTTAGCATGGGAAGATTTACATAATGCAGGGATTTTATATGACCGCGTCATATACTTAAATCAAATGGCATCGCCTTTGACCGGATTGTGGCCCGTCGCCTTTAATACACAAAGTGGAAATGGCCAGAATGGAAACGGGAAAGGGCAGATGCGAAAGCATTACACCTTCAGAGCATGGCCCAACGCGTATCTTGTGCAGTTAACAGATGCTAATGGTAATCCGCTAGATGCCTCTGCAAGAGCAGCCTACCAGAATCCTGGTTATTAATTATTTACGCCAGCCGCCCGAAATCAGCGGCTGGTGCTTTTTTATTTAGAAAAGAAAGGAATTTCATATTTGCTTTTTTATCAGTCTAATGAATGATTTGTTGAAATATCTTCAATAGAGTTTTCGCGAATTTGCTATTTCAGGAAAATTGCGCGATTAATACCCCTTTCCCCCTGATACTCTATTTCTTAGAGCAGGACACCACAGGTTGCCCGCCCCCGTTCCTCTCCATAAATTAGCCCGATAACCAATTATTTACCCGATATATTAAGCTCTGCGTATGATAATTAATGAATGTAAAATTTTAAATACAATGCAGATCAAAAGATTATTCACCATCGATGGATGTACGCTGAATATTGATCGAATTTTTATTTTTCTGAACGATAAATTATGAATATTACATGTTTAAGAATTTCATTCTGTATTATTTCCCTGCTAACAGAGGAAAGTCGGACACAACTTTCATACAACAGGACACTACAGGTTGCCGACTGAGTTTTTAACATTTAACTTGCATTATTATAAAAATGGTTGGTCCTAAGCCAGCCTATATCTTAACCAATTTTTTAACCTCTTAATAGCATGTTATGGCAGAACCTTTACTTCAAATCTCTTTGTTATTCAGTTCTTGTTTAGTGAAGAAATTTAGATCCCAATAAATCAAATACTTTTTACATATCAATAAAATTTATATGAAGAGAACTATAAATGGCCTATTGTGCTTTTTATCTTTAGCCCTGTTATTTTCTGCCTGCCAGAAAAAAGGATGGGACGATTATTACGGAAGGCCTGCTGATCTGGCTCCCCCTATTTATCAGCAGCTTCAAGCGAAGGGGAATTTTACAAACCTTTTATCGTTAATTGATAGATCTGGTTATAAAGAAATTCTAGGGAAAGCCGGTTCATGGACACTTTTTGCCGCTAACGATGAAGCATTTGCGAAGTATTTCCAGGAAAAAGGACTAGCGGGTATAGATGCTATTGATAATGAAACAGCGCGTAAAATTGCGACTTATTCATTGGTTTATAATCCATACAGAAAAGATCAGTTAAGTTTTTATCAGACTTCTGCTGGGCCGGATTCAAATTCTGCCTATAGAAGAAAAACTGCATATTATGATTTTGTTTACACTGAAAACAATAGAAAGGTTGTAGACAATAGCCGTAATGGAACTCAGTATGTGGCTAATGAAAATAATAACAAGCACATCCCTTATTTTATTGATTCTTATTTTACCTATAACAGTATTCCTTTCAGCGACTATACAGCATTCTATCCTGATAAAACTCTAACCGGTTTTATGGTTGCTGATGCGAAAGTTGTGACAGCGGATATCCCGGCAGAAAACGGAGTAATTCATGAGATAGATAAAGTAATCCTTCCGATCCCAAATATCAGTCAATACATTGCTTTAAAGTCTGAGTATAGCGAATTTAAAAAACTTCTTGATCTTCAGGTGCAGTATCTGCCCAATGCAGATTTTACAAAACGGTATCGGGCACTTACAGGTAGCTTAGACTCTGTTTATTTAAGAACATACAACGGGGCTTTAGCTTTTTCTCCCAGCAATGAGGGTTATCGGGCATTAACCACCACTGATGGTCAGGCATCGGCCTGGTCCATCGCTGTTCCGACCAATGATGTATTAAAGGCATACACAGCCGATCTATTGCAGTATTATGGAACCTTTCAGGCGGCTCCACCTTCAGTATTGCTTGATTTCCTGAATTCACATATGTGGACAACCACTGTTTGGCCTTCTTTGATCGATGATAATTTAAATTCTCAGCAAGAGCCGGCTACCTTTCTTCCCGGGAACGTAATCGATAGAACTGTTTTAAGTAATGGTAACTTTTATGGCATAAATAAAGTTCAGGAAGCGAATGTATTCAGAACTATTTACCGTCATGCCTATTTAAATCCTGAGTATTTGCTAATGACCAGGGCAATTAATCAATCAGATCTGCGATCAGCTATTACATCTCCAAATATTAAATATACCATGTTCCTGATTTCTGATACTGAGATGGGAAATGCAGGTTATAACTTTAACCAAACAACCAATTTATGGGGATATACCAAACCTGGAGTTGGTACAGATTATACTACGGTCGCAATAGGTCGGGTAAACAGATTTACTCAGACTTCTGTGTTAAGTACACCATTTGGGGAGTTTGATAATTTATCAGGTACAGGTATTGCAGAAACTTTTAATGGGGAGTACGTTAAGTTTGTAAACAACAAGGTATATGCAAGTGGAAATGTTGTTGACAATACATTTGTTACCGTTACAGGTACTAAACTATCCTTTAATGGCCGGGCCTACACAACCACAGGGTCTTTAAAATTTGCTGAAGACGATATAACGCCTGGATACAGCCTTGAGAAGCTGGCAACCTCAACAGATTTAACACTCAGGAGCCATTATTCTCATTTTTATAATTATCTGATCACTTCGCCTTTATGGTCTAATGCCGATAAAGTTATTACCGGCGTAGAAAAGGGTTCATTTCATACGATGTTTATTCCGTCAAATGCTGCAATATCTGATGCGGTAAGAGCAGGAAAGCTTCCTGGAAATATTTTAACAGGAGTGCCAAATTTCGCCTACGCTACTTTTACGCCTGCGCAAAAACTTGCGGTTGAAAAATTCATACAGTATTCGGTAATCAGCAAAGCTACTGTAGCGGTCGATGGTAAAAAACCAGGAAGTTATCCAACATTATTAAAGACTGCTGTGGGTGATTCAAGAATTCTTACCGTAAGATACAATGGTAATGTAAATCCTGATCCCGCAACAATGGAATTATTAGATGATACGGCTACTCCGGTTATTGCTAAACCAATTGTTGCCTATAGTAATAATCTAAGTAACAGGGCACTTATACATTCAATCGACAAGGTCTTAAATTTTTAATAAACGGGTATGAAAAATACATATATATATATAAGTTGTTTTTTTATTACGGTAAGTCTTCTTTTCAGTGATACCCTTTTTGCTCAAAGCACAGCGAAGATTACTGTAAGGGGCAAGGTTATCGACTCAAAAGACAAGCTGGGTGTTATTGGCGCATCAGTTGTTGAGCTGGATAAAGATAAAAGGACTATCAGAGGTGTGGTTACAGATATTGATGGAAATTATGCCTTACCGGTATCAAATCCAGCCAACTCAATCCAGGTTTCTTATCTGGGCTACAGAAGTATCGTGCAGGCTATTAACGGAAGAACCACAATAAATTTCCAAATGGTTTCCTCATCCAGTGTTTTGGAGGATGTTGTTATACAGGGGCAGCGTACAATTAGTAACGGTTCAGGTTTAAATGTAGAGGCCCGTAATTCTACTGTTGCTACTTCAACAGTAAATGCAGATGATTTGAAAGAGCTTTCTGCTGCTTCAATTGATCAGGCTTTACAGGGGAGAATGCCAGGTGTGGATTTCGGAGCAACTTCGGGTGACCCGGGTGCAGGGATGTCTATTCGTATACGGGGTACATCCTCTATAAATGGTTCTGCAGAGCCTCTTATTGTTTTGGATGGTATGCCTTACGAAACTCAGATTCCGGATGACTTTAATTTTGGATCTGCCGATGAACAGGGCTATGCTCAATTATTAAATATATCTCCTTCGGATATCAAAGATATTACAGTTTTAAAGGATGCCGCTGCTACTGCAATTTGGGGTTCAAGAGCTCAGAATGGTGTATTGGTGATTAATACCAAACGTGGATTGGTAAGTAAACCAAGCCTGTCTTATAACGTTACCGGAACATTTTCAAAACAACCAGAAAACATACCATTGTTATCCGGCGATCAATACTCGAATTTGATTCCTGAGGCTGTTAACAATATGAACAGACTCCCACTAAATATAAGCGCCAACCAGGAGTTTTTATACGATCCATTAATGCCATTCTCATTTTATAATTATGGCAACAATAGTGATTGGGTTGGTTCTATTACTCGTCAGGGTTTTCAGCACAATCACAACCTTTCGATGTCAGGTGGTGGTGAGAAAGCCCGTTATTATGCTTCGGTAGGATATTTAAATAACAAAGGTACTACTATGGGAACGGATGTTAACCGGATCACAGCAAAAGTTAATCTTGATTATTCGGTGTCCAATCGTATCCGTTTCCAGTCTGACTTTACTTATACCCATATTGATAACACAGCGCTTTATACCAGCGGTGTAAGAAATATAGCCTATGCCAAAATGCCTAATATGGCTATTTATCAGTACGATGAATTTGGTAATGAAACACCTAATTATTTCTCGCCGGCTTTTAACATTCAGGGACAATATGGATCAACATATAATCCTCTTGCTATGGCTCAGGAAGCAAGCAGCAGGCTTTTGGGTGAGAGAATAATTCCGCATTTCAATTTAAGGTATGATATCCTTCCCGAACTGTTAATTTCTACTTTTGATTTACAATTTGACATTAATAATACCAAATCGAAAACCTTTTTACCTCAGGTTGCAACAGGTAGGCCGGCGACAGAAACTGTGGTGAACAGGGCTTCTGATAATGACGGGGATGCATTCGGTGTTGGTACCAAACTGAATTTTATTTTTACTCCAAAATTAGGGGAGAATACGACATTAACATCCTTGTTAAGTTTTCAAACGGACGACAGTCAGGGTTTTGGCCAGAATATTACTACATCTAATACGGCTTCTTCATTCCTGCAGGATCCATCCAACCCTGCTCGTACCCAGAATGGAGACCTGAATTTAAGCGCCTCTCTTTTTAGAACACGAAGCGTTGGCGTAGCTACATCGCATAAGATTTCTTTATTTGATCGCTACCTTATTGATGTTGGGGCCAGGCTTGACGGAAGTTCACGTTTCGGTAATAATAACAAATACGGCGTATTTCCTTTTATCTCCACACGATGGAGAGTTTCTGGTGAACCATTCATGAAAAATACTTCTTCATGGTTAGATGATTTAAGTATCAGAGCTAGTTTTGGTCAAAGTGGTGGTCGCCCCGGCAGAGATTATTCATTCTACAATACGTATAATCCTACCTCGCTTTCCTATATGGGAATGTCCGGCGTTGTTCCAGGAAATATCGGATTGGATAATTTAAAGTGGCAAACCACTAACGGATTGAATTTAGGATTTAACCTATGGACCTTTAAAAGCAGGTTTAAGGTTGACCTTGACTTTTATCATAATAAAATTACAGACCTTTTCTTTGATAATCTTCGGATCCCTAATTATACAGGCTATAACAGCCTTTCTGTGAATGTTGGCACCATGACCAATAAGGGTTTTGAAGTTAGTTTAAATACCATTCCTTATCGTTCAAAAAACCTTGTTCTGGGTTTTGATTTTAACATCGCTCAGAATCTTAACATTATTAATAAGGTATCTGAATACTATCCACGTAATGATGGAAGAGTTATTGGAAACGGGGTTTACAGATCTTACCTGCAACCGGGTAATCCGTTCGGGTCTTTTTATGGCTTTAAATACAAAGGTGTATATACCGATCAGGACGCAACCATCGCTCTTGATGCCAATGGAAATCAGATTATAGGGCCGAATGGTCAGATTATCAACATGCGTTATAATTTCCCTGTGGTCGACTATACTTTCCAGCCGGGTGATGCCATGTATGAGGATATCAATAAAGACGGAAATATTAATGAAGATGATATTGTTTACCTGGGCAATGGAAATGCTAAAGTTACCGGAGGTTTCGGGCCGAGAATTACTTTTAAAGGTAACATCATGCTCCAGGCATTTTTTAGTTATAAACTGGGGTATGAGTTGATTAATACGACATTAATGAATACCACCAATATGTACAATTATAACAATCAAAGTACCATAGTTTTAAAGAGATGGAGGAATCCGGGTGATGTAACTGATGTTCCCCGTGCTCTTTACGCCTCTGGCTATAACTGGCTTGGATCTGACAGGTATGTATCGGATGCTTCTTTTGTAAGGTTAAGATCTTTAACAGGACGATATACTTTAAACAAGGGTCTGGCCAGCAAGCTGAAAGTTAAGAGCGGGTATTTGTTTATTACCGGAGAGAATTTGTTCACCTTAACAAAATATAAAGGAGTAGATCCTGATGTGTCTTCGAGAGGGCCAAATAATCCTTTCAGTTTTGTTGTGGATGATGCGATGACTCCTCCAACAAGAAATCTTGTATTGGGCTTAACAGTAGGTTTTTAATAATTAAAATATCACAGATGATTAAGAATATAAAATATAAAATTCTTTTGGTGATGCTGGTTCTCTCATCCACATCATGTAATAAATGGTTAGAATTAAAACCTCAGGATGGTATTGTAAGAGAAGACTTCTGGACAACGAAAGAACAATTACAATCAGCAGTAATAGGCTGTTATACATCCCTGCTCAATCCAACTCTGGTAACAAATATGTTTATATGGGGAGAGCTGAGGGCCGATATGGTTGTGCTCAATCCTTCCGCAGGTCAGCGGCCTGAGGATGTTAATTATACCACAGCTGAAATTTTGCCGACAAGTGCGCTTGTCAACTGGAGCTCCTTGTATACCACTATTAATTATTGTAACACAGTAATTGAATTCGGTCCTCAGGTTCTTGCTTCCGATCCGACTTTAACCCAGCAGCAGTTAAATGGTTACCTGGCCGAAGCCAGAGCCCTGCGAGGTTTGATGTATTTCTATTTATTAAGAGTATGGGGCGAGGTGCCACTGCAGTTAAAGGCCAGCTCCAGCGATTCTAACATAGAGCAATTAGCTAAAAGTTCTAAGGAGGAGGTTTTTAACCAGATCGTTTCTGATCTTGACTTTGCTGCTGTAAATGCGGTAACCACTTATGGTACCCGGCTTAATGAGCCGATGGACAAAGGACGTATAACCACTTATGCTGTTTATGCTATACAGGCGGATGTTTATTTATGGATGGATAAATATGAAGAATGTGTAGCTGCATGTGATAAAGTAATTAACTCAGGACGCTTTGGTTTGATTGAAGGAGGTAACGCAGGATGGTTTAATACGGTATTTGTGCAGGGTAACTCGGCCGAAAGTATTTTTGAAATTCAGTTCGACAATCAAGCTCTTAATCCATGGTACAATACATTTGCCAATGTGCCGCGTTTTGTAGCCAGCGCATTGGTAACGGATGAGTTGTATGGAACAGATGCCGTTGACCCAATGAATGTTAAAGATGTTAGAGGTGATGGAGCATCCTTCAGAGTAAATGATAAGTTTATCTGGAAACATATTGGTACCAACAATATCAACAATACTGTTACTGCAAATAGTTCTAACAGGCATTGGTTTTTATATCGCTATGCAGACATACTGTTGTTAAAAGCAGAAGCTCTGGCATGGTTATCCAGAGGACAGGAATCTTTGGATCTGATCAATGTGATAAGAGACAGAGCAAATGCATTGCCTGTAACAGAGCAGTCGCCTGATATTGCTTCACCTGAGGAATTATCGGATTATATCCTTGCTGAAAGAGCGCGTGAATTTGCGTTTGAAGGAAAAAGGTGGTTCGATTTACTTCGCCATGCTAAACGCAATGATTATGCACGTTTGGATCTGATCACGAATATGATTGCGACAATAGCTCCATCTGATATTCAGCAGTCAATGATTACAAAATATAGGGATGTAAGGAGCCATTACCTTCCTATAGCCTTTTCTGAATTGCAGGCTGATAAACTTTTGGAACAAAACGCTTTCTATAAATAAAATTAAGTAATCACAGATATGGAAAATATTCTCGCACATAAATGGATTAAGGCACCCATAATGCTGTTGGCATTATTGCTGGTTGGCCTGACAGGTTGCAAAAAGGAGCCTATTATTTCTGTTGTAAGTAATCAGGTAAACATTACCGGTTATTTAGACAAAAATCCTGATCAGTTCTCAGAGTTCCGAAAAATTCTGGACCTGACCGGAAATGCCGGATACCTTCAGGCGTATGGTAATTACACTATGTTTTTACCAACTAATGAAGGGGTAAAAAAATTCCTGGAAGATAATGGTAAAACCTCTGTTGACCAGGTGGATTTGCAGGAACTTAAGAATATCGTTCGGTTTCATTTAATTGAAGACACCGTAGCTACCACAGATTTTGGTGACGGTAAGCTGCCTGCGCTTACTATGTTCGGACAATATTTAGTAACAGGTGCAAGTAATGTGGGAGGTTCGACTCAGATTACGATTAACAGACAGGCAAATTTGGAGGAATCTAATATTCGTCTTGGTAATGGTTATGTGCATGTTATTGATTATGTATTAACACCGGCAAAGTTAACGCTTGCTCAATCTATTGAAGCGAATCCTAATTTTTCGATATTTACACAAGCACTTAAAGAAACAGGTCTTTACGATACCTTAAATATATTACCTGTTAATAATACAGACCCTGCACAGAAATTTTTAACTGTATTAGTCGAATCCGACCAGGTTCTTGCGGCTGCGGGTTTCAACTCTTATGCAGCACTAAAGGCAAAGTATAATACAGGAGTAGCGGATATGAAAAGTCATTTGAACGGAATGCATGCGTTTATGGCTTATCATATTCTTTATAACGCAAAGTATCTGGCGGATATCGTGTCAGCTCAGGGGCATATTACGCTGGCAAACCCTGAAGTTATTTCCTCAAAACTGGTTAATCAGCAAGTAGTTATAAATGACATTGATTTTAACGGATCGTACGAGCCTGGTTTTACTCTTAATCGTGATGCCAGCGATGTGTCTGCGTCTAACGGCGTTTTGCATTTAACTGCTCCTTACGCGCCGGCAAGTACTGCTGCCACCACCGGGCATTTTATGATTAAAGTTCGCTCACCGTTTCCTGTGTATTGGGATGTTGCCGACTTTCCTGAAAGCAGGGCTCTCTTATCTGTTTTCCGTAAAAGCGGAACGTTTACCTGGAGGAAATCATCAGCCTCAGCCCCTTCGCCAATTAAAGACTGGTGGTGGCCAAAAACAGGCGATGGGGTTACATACAATAACGATGCTAGCTACGTGTTTAAAGATTATCTTAATCTGTTTTTAGGTAACCAGTCTGGTAATGCCCGTCAGGAATTTATTCAAATGAAGTCTCCGCTTATAGTGCGTGGCCGGTATAATGTTTGGGTATGTTATCGCAGGCAAAATCAATCTGGTAGATGGCCAACAAGTATTGGAACGGAAGCCAGGCTGGTTATTGACGGAGATCCGACCATTAAATCTTTTTACTTTGCAGAACCACCTCCGACCGGATCTACCAATGAGCTTGAGTCTTTGGGCTGGAAGTATTACACTTCCAACGGTAATGCTGCCGCTCCCTTTTTAAAAGCAACATTTACCAGCAATGGTGAAACATCGAATAGTCCCTGGGTGGCGAAAAGCCTTGGGGTTGTAACCATTAAATCTACGGATGTTCATACCGTTGTTATACAGGCTATCCGGGGAACTCAGAGTACGAATAATTTGGATATGATTCAGTTTATCCCTGTTGATTACCAATCGCAGATCTTACCAAGATTTATGCCGGATGGCACAGAAGACTGGACTAATTACCCGGGAACACATTAATTGTTTAATTAACCAAATAAAACTTTCCGGCTGGTAATCCAGCCGGAAAGTTTAAATAAACATAGAAACTAACAAAATGAATTTACAAATACGAACTGTACTGCTGTGTTTGCTTTTTACAGGACTCCTGTTCTCTTCCTGTGATAAAAAATGGGACGAGCACAATGAAATTGGAGATCCGATATTGTCGGAAAATTTGTTAGCCCAGATCAATAAGGATCCTGACTTAAGTAAGTTCAATGAATATCTTATTCAAACAGGATATGATATAGTTCTGGCATCGTCTAAAACTTTCACCGTTTGGGCGCCTACCAATCAGGCTTTGCAGGCCGTGGATCCTGCTCTTCTCGATACTCCCGAAGAATTAAAGTTGTTTGTGGGAAATCACATCGCTAATCAGTCTTTTTTAACGACACAGGCTCTGGAACCTTTTATACGTATTAAAACTTTAAATGGCAAAAACGTTTCGTTTACCGCCTCAAGTGTAGACGGTTCGCCTCTGGTACTTAAAGACCGCTATGTTGGTAATGGTGTAATGCATACCATCAGCACGGCAATTACGCCAAAAGTAAGTGCGTGGCAATATTTGATGTCTACTTCAACTAAACAGAAGCAGGAGCTTCAGTCCTTAAATTTTACTTTCAGAGATCTTGCTCTTGCAGAGCAAATTGGTATTGACCCTCAAACCGGAAGCCCAATTTATAAAGAGGGTACCGGTATTGTTCAGGCTAACAGATATCTTCAATCAGCCGATATCAGCAATGAGGATTCTCTCTTTACGTATGTTATTTTAACTGATGCTGCTTTTGAAGCTGAAAGAGCAAAGCTTTTGCCTTACTATCAATTGGGTACCCAGGATAGTACAGATAGCCTGACTAAGTATAGTGTTATCAAGGACCTTGCATTCAGGGGAGTATTAAATCCTGACAATTTACCTGCTGATGTCTATTCATTCCGTGATAGCGTAAGGTTTCATCTAAATAAAAACGCCATTGTCGAAACACATCAGGTGAGTAATGGAGTAGTTTATGTTATGAGCAGCATCAATTACGATTTAACCGGAAATGGAACCTTTGATAACTACACCAAATTAAAGCCTGTTAAGCTTGAGGGGGAAAATATAAATAACGCTACAGATTTCAGGTCGGTAAAAACGAACTCAAGACCAACCAGGAGAAGCCCGGACGGTAGTATTTATACTCAGCTTTTAGTACAGAACCATACAACAAGCACCTATTGGGCAAGATACCGGCCTTCTGTCGTAAATTCTGTTAAGTATAAAGTGTACTGGCGCATCGTAAGAGATTACAATTTGACAGTAGCGGCTACTGCTACGGATATTGTTCACTTCCCTTTGCGGGTGGCTTTTAACAATCCTCTTGTTGTAACACCCGGTTTTCCTTATCAACCCGAGCCAGGTGTAGTGCGGGCTAAAAATCCGAACGGTACTCCGATGCTTGATGCAGGAGGCAAGCAGGTGTTTCGTCCAAACTATGATGAAGTTTACCTGGGAGAGTATACTCCATCAAAGTATTATGCTTCCAATCTTAAGTCGGGACTTGCAGGAGCTCTTGGAGTATTCCTCGTGGGTAATACTACAACCGCCAATGGAACTAACGACTTGCTACTTGATTACATTAAACTGGTACCGGTACTATAAATTAATAACCTGAATTATGCACATATTTAAAAAATTAGTAAATAAAATAATTCTGCCTGGCTTACTACTGGTAACAGCTGCCCTTAATTTACAGGCCAGACAACAAGATACATTAACAAATGTTCAGGATTCTGTTAACCGGGTTAATGACAGCAGACAAAAAGCTACGGGAACCGTTACAGATGCATCAACCGGCAAGCCTTTAGATGGTATTAGCATAAGTGTATCAGGGTATTCGGCTTCTATTACAAATGAGAAGGGAACCTTTATCGTATCGGTACCTAATTACGATGCCGTTTTAATCCTTTCGGGACTTGGTTTTCAAACTAAGGAAGTTGCATTAAAAGGGCGGACAAGTGTTTCGGTGAGTTTATACGAAGATGCATTTACTTCCGTATATGATGTGGCTCGTTTACCCTTCAGAGATGTACCATTCAGTCGCGTTACCGGAGCTGTAAATTCATTGGATGTTAATGATAACTGGCAACGGTCATCAGAAAATGCCGCCTCTTATATGCAGGGCAGGCTTCCCGGCTTAAATGTTATCCGCCGATCAGGCACCCCTGGTATAGGCGCCAGTTTATTTCTTCGTGGTTATACCTCATTATTTACTACCAATCAGCCACTTATAATGGTGGATGGAATTTTGTATGATAATAATGATTATGGAATTTCATTGATTTCAGGCCATGTAGATAATCCATTAGCAAATATCGACTTAAAGGATATTGACAATATTACGATTATAAAAGATGCCACTGCTTCAACCTATGGCGTTAAGGCAGCTAATGGAGTAATTTTAATTACCACGGCCCGTGCAAGGGAACAGGCTACCCGAATAGATTTTGCAGCTTTTGGAGGGTTCAACGGACGCCCGTCTAGTATCCCTGTAATGGGAGCGGGTAGTTACAGGACCTATTTATCCGATGCTCTGGGAGGCTATCTCGCAGATAACGGGGTGTCGGCTACTCAATCAGAAGCCATTATTCAGGCGCAGCCATATATGAATGATGATGCGACCAACGCCAATTATTTTAGATATCACTATGATACCGACTGGCAGGATAAAGTAATCTCTAATACCTATAACCAAACCTATTACATGAAAGTAACGGGGGGGGATAATATTGCTACATACGGACTGGCAGTTGGTTACCAGAGTAATAAAGGTATTATTCGAAATACCGGCCTTGAACGTTATCAAACACGTTTTAATGCTAACCTTAACCTTACAACTAAGTTAAAAGGAAATGCAAATCTTTCATTCGTGTCAAATGAGCAGGAATTAAAAGATCAGGGCCTGGCTAATAATACAAATCCAATTTATCTTAGTTTAACCAAATCTCCTTTTCTTCCCGCAAGAGAAGTTTCGGAGCTAGGTTTGGAATCGCCCAATTATGCTGATGTAGATATTTTCAATAGAAGTAATCCTGCTGCAGCTGTTGAGACAATGCAGGGAACAAATAAAAACTATCGTTTCCAGGGATCAGTAGGGTTTGATTATGAATTCACTAAACAGCTTCGTCTGCAGGTATTAGGTGGTATAACCTATAGTAAGGTTCGTGAGAATATTTTTATACCTGAAAAAGGGTTTTTGTCTGACACTCTTTCCCAGGGTGTGGCCAGAAACCGCTCAGGATCAAATGTTGAGCGTCTGTATTCTATTTTTACTGATACACGTTTATCATTTGATAAAACCTTTGATAATACCCACACTCTTTCTACAAATGTAGGGTTCAGATTTAATGATAATAAAATGGAAGCTGATTATGGTTTGGGCTATAATTCGGCAACAGATGATTATGTTACTGTTGGACAAGGACAGGCCATTTTAAGACAAATCAGCGGTCAGAATGGAAGCTGGCGCTGGTTAAATATGTATGCTAACGCAGGCTACGATTTGTTTAATAAGTATTTTGTCAATGTCAATCTCGCGGTGGATGGTTCATCCCGTTTCGGAAAAAATGTTTCTGACGGCTTAAAACTAGGATCGAACAGCTTTGCTGTTTTGCCATCTGTTTCTGCGGGCTGGTTAATTTCTTCCGAGAACTTCCTTGCCAATAATAAAGCTATAGAATTATTAAAGTTAAGGGCAAGTTATGGTTTGGTAGGTAATGATGATATTGGAAATTATACCGCTAAACAGTACTACCGTACCCAAAATTTTCTTGGAGCTCAGGGGCTTGTAAGAGGAAATATTCCTAATACCGCATTGAAATGGGAATCGATAGAAAAGTTCAATATTGGTTTGGATGCGTCTTTCTTAAATGAAAGGCTAAATCTTACCGCAGATCTGTTCAATAATACTACTCATGATATGCTTGTACAGGAGCCTGTTAATACAATTACTGGTTTCGACTTCGCCTTTAGTAATAATAGCGGTATGAAATCCAATGGTGTAGAATTGGGTTTAAATGGAAGACTTTTAAACAAATCCATTAAATGGGATATGGGGCTGAATGTTTCAACCTATAAAACAGAGATAACCAAAATCCCGGGCGATCGAATGTTAACTAATTACGCAGGTGGTACTATTCTTACTCAAAAGGGTTTGGAAGGAAATCTGTTTTATGGTTATAAGACCAATGGAGTGTATTCTACAAGTGCCGAAGCAACTGCTGCTAATTTAGCCAGCAGAAGAAATGACGGAACTGTATTAGCCTTTAAAGCTGGTGATGTTCGTTTTGTAGATACCAATGGAGATAATTTTATTGATGAAGACGACAGACAGGTAATTGGAAATCCAAACCCAGATTTTGTAGGGATGTATACCAATACCCTTTCATGGAAACGCTTCTCGTTCGATGCAATGTTTAGCTTCTCTAAGGGTAACGATATTTACAATGCTGTTCGCCGTGATTTGGAATCTATGAACGGTACACAAAATCAATCTCCTATGGTTATGAACCGATGGAGAGCCGAAGGGCAAGTAACCAATGTGCCCCGGGCGACCTTTGGTGATCCTAATGAGAATTCCCGTTTTTCTGATCGCTGGATTGAGGATGGTTCGTACATACGATTAAGGACTATATCTTTATCCTATGACGTTCCATTTAATGCCAAAGCTTTAAAATATGCCAAATTATACCTGATAGGAAATAATGTATTTACCAGTACAAAATACTTAGGTTACGATCCCGAGTTTAGCGCAACCAATAGTGTGTTTACGCAGGGTATTGATACCGGTCTTGAACCTCAGTTCCGTACTGTACAGCTTGGTGTTAGAATTGGATTATAATTTATAGGTTATAAAAAAAGAAAGTATGAAAAGAAATATAAAAGGCTGGTTGTTCAAAAGCGTTTTATTGCTTACGCTTAGCATAAGCACAATCTCCTGTAAGAAACTGTTAGACATTGCACCCGAGGATGCACTGGAATATGATAAAGCTTACCAAAATGTATTCGATGCCGATGCAGTTATTATCGGGCTGTATGGCCAGCTAGCGGGCATCGCCGACCGGTACATGGTTTTAAATGAGTTAAGGGCAGATCTTGAAGATGTTACTGTAAATTCTGATAAATATTTGAGGCAGATTAATACCCATTCCGTTACCGTTGACAATCCCTGGGCTAATCCAAAACCTTTTTACGAGATTATTATCAACTGTAACGATGCTTTGAAAAATTTCGACCGTATGCTTGCAGATAAGCGTCTCACTCAGGAGGAATATGATATTCGTTATTCTGAAGTTGGTGCAATGCGCAGCTGGGTCTATTTGCAGGTAGGTATTCATTACGGGAGCGTACCGTATGTTACCGAGCCTTTAGAAAGTATACAGGATGTACAGGATGAGAGTAAATATCCTCTTATCTCTTTCGACCAATTACTTACTAATATTCTTCAGTTTACTGAGGCTCTTCCCAGGATGAATCCTATTCCCGCAGGAAATTCATTGTTGATAAATCTTGATGGTTATAATACTACCAAGATGTTTATTAATAAAAAACTTCTTTTAGGTGATTTAAATCTTTGGAAAGGAAACTGGACAAAGGCGGCTACTTATTATCATGATGTAATGAATTATGCTGATGTGGAATATCCTGCTATGGATAGTGAACAATGGTATGAGACTTACAAAGTGTCTTCCTTTACTGCATCAAGAGGCGGAAATGCGAATTGGGATCTCGCATTTAATCAGGCTTTTGGCGAAAGGGGGTCATACTATGAAATTCTTAATAATATTCCCTTCGATAAACGGTTCAGTCCCAAAAATCCTTTTATAGAGATGTATGCTTATTTTGGTGGCAAGTATTTAATTCAACCTTCAGCCAATGCTATTCAAAACTGGGATGGACAAACACTAGGTGATGGTACCCCAAGGGATATACACAGGGGTGAGGGGAATAGCTATGTTGGAAGAATTAGTCCGGTAATTGATAAGTTAATTGCCACTTATAACCCTACTACACCTTTTGAGACAGGTGGTAAATGGACCCTTTACAGAGCGGCATTATTACATCTTCGAATGTCTGAGGCAGCGATCCATGATAATCAGGACAGCCTTGCTTATGCTTTGATTAATAATGGCATTTCAAGTACTTTCAGACCCGCTAGTCTTCCTTCCAATGTTACCAATATTATGCAGTCTGACTTCCCGAATTTCAGCTCTCCATATTATTTTGATGGCCGTAATGGAGAAGCTCCGCGTTTTAGAGCTGCATGGTATCGCAACAGCGGAATCCGGGGAAGAGTCAGTTTAGCGCCAGCTAAGGTTGATTCTGTACAGTTTTTTGATTTTTCCTCTCCAGGGAATCCACGTAAAGCTTTTACAAATAAACCCGGATTTATTCGGGCGATGGAAGATATAATTATTAAAGAAGCTGCTTTAGAGCTGGCATTTGAAGGTAATCGCTGGCAGGATTTATTACGTATCGCTAAACGCCGAAGAGCTGAGGATCCGAACTACCTGGCAAATAAAGTAGCGGCTAAATTCGAAGCGAAGGGCGATATGGCTACTGCAAATGAAGTAAGGGTCAAGCTATCTAATGAAGCGAATTGGTATTTGCCTTTTAAATGGCAGTGATATTCTTTCAATTAATTGCTTAAATATAAATGGCCCTCTGTAAGTGGGCCATTTTTGATTTTTATTAATAAGCGGGTTGTCGTTAATTTCTGCAGGACTAACAAATGCAAATGGACCATTGAGATATGTCAATTATTAAAAACAGAAGATTCCTATGAAAGCATTGGCTATATTCTTTTTAGGTAAAATCAGGTTGTTGCATATTGTTCTCGCATTTCTATTGATATTCTCCTTAGGGTGTAAAAAAGAAAAATCCGGTTCAATCTCAACTGAAGAGTCAGAGATTATTAATTTTTCTTTTAACAACGGGAGCTTTACGGCAATTAATAAACAGAAAAGGGAAATTGTAGTTGAAATAGCAGATTATATTCCACGTGATCGACTCACCGCGGTATTTCAATTGTCCAAAGGCGCCACTGCCAGGGTTAATGATATTGAACAAAAAAGCAGCGCTACCCAAAATAATTTTATTAACCCTGTAATCTACACAGTTATAGCGGCAAATGGCTTAAATGCTAACTGGACAGTTAAAGTTACATCCAACCATAAACGAATAGGACTTGGCAATAATTTAGAAGCAGACAACAGGATTACCCGGAATTATGAGTGGTATTTTGGTAAAGAAAATTCAGGAAAGTATTCTCATATAAACGGCGGAGCCGCTTGCCTCGCCATGGCTATGAAATTTAGTCATAGAACTGAATTTGTATCCCTTGATGTACAATCTTTACGGGATAGCGAAAATCCTGAATACTTTTCGATGGGTGTATCCAATGCCAATCCATTTTCAACGAAAAATATCACAAATAGCCTCTCTAAATTTGCTGTCGGCTGGAAACTGGTGTCACTCTCTTCCTCACATGCCGAGATTATTGACTGTATTGATAAGGGCTATCTGGTGATGCTGGAATTAAATATGTCCAGAGTTCGTTATAATCCTACACCTTTAGAACATACACACAGATATTATCTCTTAAATACCCCTTTAAGTACTCAATTTATAGTTGTCAAAGGGTATAAAAAAGTTGATGGAAATTTGTATTTCGAGTGCTATGACCCAAAGGCAAGTAATGATTTGTATTCGGATAACCTGGAAATTAAGGGTCGTAACAGATATTATATCGGGACTGATATTTGGGATGCTGTAATGAGTTACGGAGGCTGGAGATATGCTATAGTAGTTGGAAATAAATATATCCCTATGTCGCAGGTGATGAATGAAGTTGATCCATTAAAAGTCCCTGAGGGATTGGGCGACTGATAGCATTTTCTTCAGTAAAATTCTTGTGATTTATATAGTTCTGTACATGACTTAAAACCCATACGCTTAATATTGTGCCTTATAACCAATTTTTTCATATGCATTTCAGAAAAATTCTAACTATTATATTTTTAATTGCCGCTTCATTAACGGCCTATGCCGACATTAAACTTGCCAGCCCTTTTTCTGACCATATGGTTCTCCAGCGTGATAAACCCGTTCCGGTTTGGGGATGGGCCGCTCCCGGAGAAAAAGTATCTGTAACTTTTATAAAGCAAAATAAATCAGTCACCGCCAATAAGGAAGGTAAGTGGATGCTGTATCTCGATAAACTTTCTGCAGGCGGGCCATTTATAATATCAGTTAAGGGGAATAATTCCATAACTGTATCAGATGTATATGTAGGTGAAGTATGGCTTTGTTCCGGCCAGTCGAATATGGATATGACAGTGGCTAAAGAAGACCGCTCATGGGCAGGTGTATTTAATGAAGCGGAAGAAGTAGCAAACGCGAATTATCCTCTTATCAGAGTATTAGATGCCGACTTTACTCCAAGTATCCCTGTACTGAAGGAAATTAAAACGGTCGGATGGGAAATCGTATCTCCCAAAACAGTTGGCCATATTTCCGCAGCAGCGTATTTCTTTGCCCGTGATATTCAGAAAAAGCTAAACGTACCGATTGGGCTTGTGGTTACTTCTTTTGGTGCAAGCACTGCTGAGGCATGGATAAGTAAGCCTGCGCTTGAGGCCAATCCGAAATATACAAAGCTGCTAAGCAACTTTGATGATAAAATGAAACGATATGGAGATACTTCACTTCGGAATAAATCAGAGCGCGAAGTAGCACAATGGAAGATCGATACGGCCAAGGCCCGCGCGGAAGGGAAAACATTGCCTAAAAAACCTTCCGCTATGCAAAATCCTGAAAGAGATCAGCATAATCCTTGTGTACTGTGGAACGGGATGGTATCTCCCCTGGTTCCTTATGCAATACGAGGAGCGCTTTGGTATCAGGGAGAATCTAATGGTCCCACCGCAGATATTTATAAGGACCTTATGGAAACATTAGTAGCCGACTGGAGAAAGCGATGGGGGCAGGGCAATTTCCCTTTCCTGTACGTTCAGCTTGCCAATCATCAGGCACTGATTACAGAACCGGTAAAAGAGGATCCAATGGTGACTGTTCGCCATGCTCAACTGCAGAATCTTTCCATTCCAAATACGGCTATGGTTGTCGCCATTGATAATGCGGACTCTAACAACCCGGGAAATATCCATCCGAAAAATAAGCAGGAAATAGGCAGAAGACTGTCGCTTGCCGGCTTAGCTCTTGCTTATGGCCAGAAAATTACCTATTCAGGGCCAGTATACGATAAAATGCAGACCGCAGGTAATACCGTTCGACTGCAATTTAAGCATACAGACGGTGGTTTAGAGGCTAAGGGCGGTTTATTAAAGGGCTTTGCAATAGCTGGTGAGGATAAAAAATTTGTTTGGGCCGATGCAAAGATTGAAGGAAATACTATAGTTGTGTCAAGTCCGGACATTGCCAGGCCTGTAGCGGTTCGCTATGCATGGGGTAAAAATCCTTTAATAAGTTTATATAATAAAGCTGGATTGCCAGCCTCACCTTTCCGAACGGATAATTAAAAAACGAACAATAAGTTTATTATTCAGGATAATGCGAGGCAGCGTTATCCTTTTGATCTTTTCGAATAGCTCCTTGAGTATGCACGAAATCTTGCCAGGTTCTTCGCTAAGAAACACCTATAGCATACACTTCATATTTATTGGGCTTTCTAAAGTAACATCTCTGTTTCAGAAATGCCTTTTGTTCCATAATAAATGACAAAGCAGGATGCAGCAGGATAGCAATAATGCAAAAACTCCTTAGCTTAGGGATCCCTAAGTTAAACCATTTTATACCACATAATGAGGGCAAATTTTCTAATGGCTGAAAAGCTTCACTATAGTACATTGTGCTCTTATGGAAACATGCTATCCAGAAAAAAGTTAAATTCTTCTATAAACCTAATATTATTTCATGTTAAAATTCCCTAAAAATCAGGCGCATAAAGTTTTTATAACCTGCGGATTGATATTATCCGCTACTGCACCTTCTTTCGCTCAATACACCACCGGAACAGGTAACGATGTGACTACTCCCCTGCATCTTTTGAAACCGGATTATGTTACTCCTTACGGAGAAACGAAACCAGCGGATATTAAAGTGGTACTTGACAGGGTCTACAACTATCTCAATGCAGGGACTCCTATGCAGCTGGTTGATAAAACTTCTAAAGCAGAGGTGGACTTGAAATCGGCTAACATTAACTCAATTTTCAAACAGGGGGATTATCGTTTAATTAGCTATGAGTGGGGAGTAACCTATACCGGTATGCTGGAAGCCGGAGCTGCCACAGGGGATAAAAAATATACAGATTATACTATAAATCGCATCAATTACATTGCCGATGTGGTTTCCAGGTATAAAGACTTATTGAAAACGGATGTGGGAGCCAATAGCCCTGTTCGTTCGGTTTTACAGCCTCATGCATTAGATGATGCAGGATCTATGGCAGCTGCTATGATTAAAGCACAAAGAACAGGTCAAATCAAATCGGATCTGCGACCGGTTATTGATAATTATCTGAATTATATAATGACAAAAGAGTTTCGTTTAAAAGACGGAACACTTGCCCGAAACAGACCCCAACCCAATACCTTATGGTTGGATGATTTGTATATGAGCTTACCTGCTGTAGCTCAGATGGGTGTTTTAACAGGGGATAAAAAATATTTTGATGAAGCGGTTAAGCAGTATCAGCTGTTCTCAAAAAGAATGTTTAATAACGAAAAAGGACTATACATGCATGGCTGGGTTCAGGATATGAATCCGCATCCGCAGTTTCACTGGGCCCGTGCAAATGGCTGGGCCATCATGACTAAAGTAGAACTTTTAGATGCCCTCCCTGCAAATCATCCGGGTCGCCCTGCCATAGTTGCCATGCTGAAAAAACATGTCGATGGTTTGGCAATGCGTCAGAATGGAACAGGTTTCTGGCACCAGCTGCTTGACCGCAATGATTCATATCTTGAAACTTCCGCCACAGCGATTTATGCATATTGTATTTCCAGGGCTATTAATAAAGGATGGCTGGATGCAAAGGCTTATGGTCCAATGGCGTTGCTTGCCTGGAACGCCGTAAGTACAAAAGTAAATGCAAAAGGTCAGGTTGAGGGTACTTGTGTGGGAACAGGAATGGGCTTCGATCCGGCGTTCTATTATTATCGCCCGATAAATGTATTTGCTGCCCATAGTTATGGTCCGGTACTTTTAGCCGGAGCCGAAATGTACCGTATGCTTCAGCAGCATCCGTTTGAGATCAATGACAGTTCTGTTCAGATGTATAAATAGAATGGTGTATTCACGAAAAATAGTAATCTTAGTCCTTTTTTTAACAACAGCACATACGGTTTTTGCTCAGCAAAAATCGTATGTTTTATGGTATAATACGCCTGCAAAAGAGTGGAACGAAGCCTTGCCTATTGGGAATGGCCGGTTGGGTGCTATGGTTTTCGGAAGGCCTGATGAAGAACTCATACAACTAAATGAACAAACCTTATGGACTGGGGGCCCGGTTGATCCCAATCCTAATCCTAAAGCGGTTGCCTATCTAGCTACGGTAAGGAATTTGCTTTTTCAGGATAGTATCTCAAAAGCCTCAAGGACTTTGCAAAACATGCAGGGCCCGGATACTGAGATGTATCAGCCTTTAGGCGACCTTAAAATAAGCCAGCAGTATACCGGCACACCTACAGATTATTACAGGGACTTGAATATTACCAATGCTACTTCGACAACTCGCTTTACCGTTGATGGGGTGACGTTTACACGGGAGGTGTTTGCATCTGCACCAGACCAGGTGATCGTAATTCGATTAAAGTCAAATAAAGCAAAAACTTTGAATTTTAAAGTTGGCGCCAGTCATCCATTAAAGTTTTCAACCTCCGTAACCGCCCATAATCAACTTGTTTTAAAGGGAAAAGCCCGGATTACGAACGATGCCAGAAGAACACCTAAGCCTTTAATTTATGAGGATGCAGAACATAATGATGGAATGCGCTTTCAGTTTAGAGTACAAGCAGTTTCTCAAGACGGGGAAATATTAGCCCAGGATAGCACTATCAGCGTTTCTGGTGCTACAGAAGCAGTTCTATATTTGTCGGCTGCAACCAGTTTTAATGGTTTTGATAAATATCCGGACCGGCAGGGACTTGATGAAGAAAAAAAGGCAATCAGCTTTCTAAACCCTGCATTAAAGAAAACTTATGCTCAGTTGTTAGATTCGCATATTAAAGATTATCAGTCTTTTTTTAATCGCTTAACAGTTTCATTAACTGATAGAGCTGCGCCGAATCTTCCGATTAACCAACGGTTGGCCAATTATAAGAAGGAATCTACAGACGTTCCTTTAGAAGAATTGTATTTTCAGTTCGGAAGGTATCTCTTGATATCCTCGTCAAGGCCCGGCGGAATGCCTGCAAATCTTCAGGGTATCTGGAATAAGGAAATCAGACCTTCATGGCGAAGTAATTATACTACGAATATTAATGTGGAAATGAATTACTGGCCGGCAGAACAAACTAATCTTTCTGAATTAACACAACCATTAATTGAACACATAAACCGCTGGGCAATCAATGGCAGAGCCACAGCAAAGAACTTTTATAATATGCGTGGTTGGGCGGTTCATCATAATTCGGATATATGGGCTCTGACTAATCCGGTGCAGGGAGATCCAAAATATGCCAGTTGGGCATTAGGCAGCCCTTGGTTATCCCAGCATTTGTATGAGCATTACCGCTTTACTTCAGATAAAAAATTTCTTAGCGCAACTGCTTATCCGCTGATGAAAGGAGCTGCTGAGTTTTGTCTGGATTGGCTTGTTGAAAAAGATGGCAAATTGGTAACTGCGCCCTCAACTTCACCTGAAAATGTGTATGTAATGCCTGATGGCACCAAGGGAAATGTAACCATTGCATCTACCATGGATATGGAAATTATCTGGGACCTTTTCACTAATATCATCGAAGCGAGTGAAATTTTAGGTACAGACAAACAATTTGCTGCCTTGCTTAAGGAAAAGCGAAGCATGCTTAGTCCTCTTAAAGTTGGAGCAAAGGGCAACCTGCAGGAATGGTATGGTGATTGGGAAGATGCCGATCCGCTACATCGTCATGTTTCACATTTATTTGGTTTACATCCTGGCCGCCAAATCTCTCCCCTCATAGATCAAAAATTTGCAAATGCAGCACGTAAAACCCTGGAAGTTCGTGGCGATGAAGGTACAGGCTGGAGCAAGGCATGGAAGATTAATTTCTGGGCCCGCCTTTTAGATGGCAATCATGCTCATAAAGTGTACCAGGAACTTTTAAAGAGCTCGACTTTGAATAATTTGTTTGATACCCATCCTCCATTCCAGATCGACGGAAATTTTGGTGGAACATCAGGAATTGCGGAAATGCTTCTCCAAAGTCATTTAGGTGAAGTTCAATTATTGCCAGCCTTGCCGGCAGCCTGGAAAAACGGACATGTTACAGGAATGGTTGCGCGAGGTGCTTTTGATATTGACATGTTTTGGTCTGATGGCAAGTTGGCGCGTGCATTTGTTACTTCTAAAGCGGGTAACACCATTAAGCTTCGCACAATCCAAAAAATTCAGGTGAAAGGTGTGGAACTAACCACTTCAACAGTAAACTTAAATAACAGTACACAATACCTAACTTCTTTCCCAACTAAGAAGGGAGCGAAATACGAATTATTTATACAACAGTAATTATGAAGAGAGAGTTTTCTCTGTTAGCAGTAACAGCAGTTTTATTTACAGCATGTGCTGTGCAGACAAAAAGCCAGGTGTCAAATTCTTTAAAATTTGACTTCGGAACCGAAAAAGCAGCAAAGGGTTATACCGCAGTAACTCCGGGTACGATTTATTCGGCGGAAAAAGGTTACGGTTTCGATTTAGGAACAGGTCCTGAGTCTGTTGACCGTGGCGGAAATGATTTACTGAAAAGCGACTTTGTAAAAAGCGATAAGCCGTTTTATTTTTCGGTTAAAGTGCCTGAAGGGAATTACAAAGTGACTTTAACCCTGGGAGATTCACAAGGAAAAACAGCAACTACTGTGAAATCAGAATCACGCAGATTAATGCTTGAGAATGCCCAAACCGAAACAGGGAAATTCAGGACAGAAACTTTCATTGTTCATGTCAAGGATCGTAATATAAATGGAACAAGCCAGGTGAGCTTAAAGCCGAGAGAGCTTACCAAGCTCGACTGGGATGATAAACTAACTCTTGAATTCGACCTTCAAACTGCTGTTAATGCCGTTGAAATTGAAAAGGTTGATGACCAGATCACAGTTTTCTTAGCAGGAAACTCTACAGTGGTAAACCAGGACGACGAACCTTGGGCGTCATGGGGGCAAATGATTCCCCGTTTCTTTAAGCCTGGTGTGGCTATTTCCAATCACGCTGAGTCTGGTCTGTCTTTAGGAAGTTTTATCGGCAGCAAGAGGCTCGCGAAAATTCTGAGCATTATGAAACCGGGAGATTACTTATTTGTAGAATTTGGTCATAACGATGAAAAAGAGAAAGGGCCGAATGATGGGCCCTATAAATCGTATAGTGAACGCCTGCGCACTTTTGCAACAGAAGTTAAGAGCAAAGGTGGTCATCTGGTTATAGTTACCCCGACCGCCCGTCGTTCTTTCGGCCAGGATGGAAAAATGAATAATACTCATGGCGATTATCCTGACGCAGCAAAAAAGGTAGCACAGGAAGTGAATGTTCCCTTAATCGATCTTACTTCTTTAACGACCAGGTTATTTGAAACATTAGGCCCCGAAAATTCTAAAAAGGCGTTTGTTATATATCCGGAATTGAATTTAAATGATAATACCCACTTTAATACATATGGTGCTTATGAGATCGCTAAAATTATTGCATCCGCTATTAAGGATAAAAAGTTGGGCATCTCGAAATTTGTAGTAGATATGCCTGCATTTGATCCTGCCAGGCCAGATTCCTTTGAAACGTTCAATTGGCCGGCCAGTCCAAAGGCTAGTATCGTTAAACCTGACGGAAATTAAAGATGAGGAAACTAAAGCTGTTTCTTTCAATAGTTCTGTTAACTGCATCGAATGCGGTATGGGCAGCAACCTACGATGTTAAAGCTTATGGAGCTGCCGGGAACGGTACGACCTTAGATACGGAGGCAATTAATAAAGCTATAGAGGCGGCAGCAATGTTGGGAGGTGGTACTATAAATTTTCCGGCAGGAACTTATTTAAGTTATTCTATCCGGCTTAAAAGTAACATTACTCTTTACCTTGAACAAGGTGCCACCATTCTTGCTGCAAGTCCGCAGGGAGGTATTGGGTACGATGTTCCCGAGCCAAATGAATGGGGAGATAAATATCAGTACCAGGATTTTGGCCATAGTCATTGGCGTAATAGCTTAATCTGGGGCGAGAACTTAGAGAATATTTCAATTCTCGGACCGGGTACTATTTACGGCAAAGGGCTGGTAAGAAATGCTTCTGCGAGAAATCCCGTCGGAAATAAGGCCATCGCTTTGAAGCTATGTAAAAATGTAATACTGAAAGATTTCACAGTCCTTTACGGGGGGCATTTTGCAATCCTTGCAACGGGTGTAGATAATCTAACCATCGACAACCTAAAGATGGATACCAATCGTGACGGTATGGATATTGATTGCTGCCGCAATGTGCGGATTTCAAACTGCAGTATAAATTCGCCATGGGACGATGCTATTTGTCTGAAAAGTTCTTATGCCCTGGGTTTTTCAAGGGCTACAGAAAACGTAACGATTACAAATTGCCAGGTAACCGGTTTTGACAGGGGGACTTTTATTAACGGAACCTATAAACGCGACGAATATAAAATGGTTCCCGACAGAGAAGGGCCTACCGGAAGAATAAAATTTGGTACAGAGTCTAACGGCGGTTTCAGAAATATCACTATTTCTAACTGTGTGTTCGAATTTTGCCGGGGGCTAGCTTTAGAAACCGTAGATGGCGGCTTACTCGAAGATATTGCCATCAGTAATATTACCATGAGAGATATAGTGAATTCTCCGATATTTTTGCGTTTAGGTGGCCGGATGCGTGGCCCTGCCGGAGTGCCTGTTGGGAAATTAAGAAGAGTGACCATTAATAACTTAATGGTTTATAATGCCGATTCGCATTTCTCCTCCCTGATCAGCGGCCTTCCCGGTAACGATATCGAGGATGTGAAGCTGAGTAACATCCGCATATTTTACAGACCTCTGGATTCGGCAGAATCGAAGATTCAAAAAGTAGTTCCTGAACATGAAAAAGCTTACCCTGAACCCGAGAAGTTTGGTGTAATACCTTCTTATGGTTTTTATATCCGCCATGCCAGGAATTTTGAAATCAGCAATGTTGAGGTAAGCTTTTTAGGCAGGGAAATAAGGCCCGCATTTATGCTGATTGATGTTAAGGGAATTCAACTGAATAACGTAAGGGCGCAAAAGGCCGGAACGTCTCCTGTTTTGGTATTAAAAGATGTTTCGGGTTTTGAATCGACAGGAGGGAATATGTTGAAGAATACCAAAATAAATACGGTTAAGGATAAAAGTTTTTAAATGCTTAATAAGCTGATTATAGGGTTACTGATATTTACAGGTTTGACCGGGTATTCTCAAATTATAAAGAGATCTGTACCCAATAAGCTGGTAGTTCTCACATTTGACGATGCGGTTTTAAGTCATTATTCTAACGTTGCGCCGCTCTTAAAAAAGTATGGGTTTGGGGCTACATTTTTTATCGCTGAGTTCTTGCAGCCCGCATTTAGCGATAAAACAAAATATTTGAGCTGGGAACAAATAGGAGAATTGAATAAAATGGGTTTTGAGATCGCTAACCATACACAAAACCATACCCATGTTAACAAAATGGACCGGGCACGTTTTATTAATGAATTAAACTATATTGAGAATAAGGCTAAAGATGTAAAAGTTAAACAAGCATTAACAAGTTTCGCTTATCCGGGTTATGATACACATCCTTCCGCCATTCAGGTGTTAAAAGATAAAGGATACCTTTTTGCCAGAGTAGGAGGATCAAGACCCTATGAACCAGAAAAAGATCATCCTTACCTGATTCCGAGCTATAGTACCTCGGGCGATAACAGCAAGGATATTTATGCAGCATTTAACAGGGCAAAAGAGGGCCGGATTGTGGTGCTTACTATTCACGGCGTTCCTGATGAGGCGCACCCATGGGTAACAACACCTTTAAATTTATTTGAAGAATATCTGAAATACTTACACGATAATAAGTATAAAGTCATCGCCTTACGTGATTTGAAGAAATACATAAATTCAAAAAAGGCCTTTGATCTGATAACCCCCAATTTTACTAACACTAAATGAGATGAAAGTGAAAAATATTGCTGTATTAGCCGGACTGTTTTTATTACCATGCCTCTGCTTAGTCGCTCAGGAACGCTTAGAAACCGGTGCAAAAAAACCTATGCCAAACGAATGGATAGACAAAGATACCGGACATAGAATAGTAAAATTGTCGCGCGTACCCGGAAGTAATGCCAGCTTTTATTTTCATAATAATCCCTTCTTTGGCAATAAAATGCTTTTTTATAATACCAATTCTAATAGTAAACAGGTTTATACAGTTGATCTGAAAACGTTCAAAACAGAACAGGTGACTAATCAAAGTTCACCTATGCGTGGAGAAATTGTTGCCCATAAAGCTCAGGAAGTTGTTTACCAGATCAATGACAGTGTTTTTGCCAGCAGTGCGAAAACAAAGAAGACCCGGCTGCTTTATGTGTTTCCAGCGGATTTTAAGGCAACAATATCTACTCTCAACGCGGATGAAACAGTTTTAGCCGGAAGATATAGCGATGGGAGTACCGAAAAGGAAATTTTAAAACAATATCCGGAAAAGAGTCAGTATTTTAACCGTATTTACGATGCGAATATTCCGAATACTTTATTTACCGTAAACATAAAGACAGGTGAACTTAAGAAGATCCATACAGAAAATACCTGGCTTGGTCACGTTCAGTTTTCTCCGGAAGACAAAAATCTTTTAATGTTCTGTCAGGAAGGACCATGGCATAAAGTGGATCGTATCTGGACAATTAATATTTCAACAGGTGAGGTTGTAAAACGGCACACCCGCACTATGGATATGGAGATCGCTGGCCACGAATTCTTTTCTCCTGATGGTAAAACTATCTGGTTTGATCATCAGATGCCAAGGAGTACCACATTTTATTTAACAGGCGTGGATTTAAAATCGGGGCAGGAGAAAAAATATCAGCTTCAAAGAAATGAGTGGTCTATTCATTTTAATGTTTCGCCAGATCAAAAACTTTTCGCCGGTGATGGCGGAGATGCCGGCCAGGTTGCCAAAGCTCCGGATGGAATGTGGATTTACCTCTTCAGACCTGAAGGCGACAAGTTTAAAGCAGAGCGACTGGTTAACATGAAGGCTCATGGCTATAAATTAGAACCCAATGTGCATTTTTCGCCTGATGGGAAATGGGTAATATTCAGGGCTAATTTTGAAGGCGATAGTCAGGTTTACGCCGTCGAAATAGCCAAAGGCGAAGAGGATCACATTCATTAAGGGAATTCACATGAAAAGCAAATTTATAATAAGCTCACTAACGGTAACGCTGATTGCAAATTCTTTCACCGGCTTTGCACAAACAGCACCCAAATGGCCTGAAATTACTCAGCAGAATAAACCATGGACACGCTGGTGGTGGGAGGGAAGTGCGGTAAATGAAAAGGACCTTAGCTGGATAATGGGGGAATATCAGAAAGCTGGTTTGGGTGGCCTGGAAATTACTCCCATATATGGAGTTAAAGGCTATGAGAAACAATTTATAGATTTTTTATCACCCAAGTGGCTGGGAATGCTGAAGCATACTTTAAGCGAAGGCAAGCGTCTGGATTTAGGCATTGATATGGCTCAGGCATCAGGATGGCCTTTTGGCGGTCCATGGGTTACCGATGATGATGCCAGTAAATATATAGCCTACAAGAATTATTCGCTGAAAACCGGGGAAAGATTAAAGGAGGCGGTTCAATTCATGCAGCCTGCCATGGTTCGAACTGTGGGAGAGCGCATCGATATCTCAAAATTAAAAGAGCCTATAGCCTCAAATCCTGATTTGCAGCTACACGCGTTCGATCAGGTTCGCTTCCCAAAACCGTTGCCTTTGCAAGCTGTAATGGCGTATTCTGATAACGGGCAGGTGATAAATTTAACCAAAAAAGTGGATGCCTCGGGAAATTTGAACTGGACAGCTCCTGCCGGAAACTGGAATATCTATGCGGCTTTTGAGGGATGGCATGGTAAAATGGTGGAGCGCGCGGGTCCGGGTGGTGAGGGTTATGCTATTGACCATTTTTCGAAAGCAGCTACAGACAATTACTTGAAATATTTCGATTCAGCGTTTAAAAAATCAGATATCTCCGGATTAAGGGGATTCTTCAACGACTCCTATGAAGTTGATGATGCCCAGGGTGAAGCAAACTGGACGCCAAGGTTGTTTGAAGAGTTTCAGAAACGAAGAGGCTATGATTTGAGGAACTATCTTCCAGCCTTATTTTCTAAAGACACTGAGGAGAAGAATAGCCGTGTACTGACGGATTACAGGGAAACTATTTCAGATCTACTTCTTGAGAATTATACCAAAACATGGCACGACTGGGCTAAAACCCATGGAAAAATAATTCGCAACCAGGCACATGGCTCACCTGCCAACATTCTTGATCTGTACGCCGCTACTGATATCCCTGAAACAGAAGGTTCTGATATTTTGCGTTTGAAGTTTGCCTCTTCGGCGGCTCACGTTACCGGAAAACTATTAACCTCATCCGAGTCGGCCACATGGGAAAATGAACATTTTCTATCGAAGCTTGGCGACGTAAAAAAGGCGATGGACCTCTTTCTGCTGGGCGGAATTAATCATACATTTTATCACGGAGCAAATTATACACCTCAAAATGAAGCATGGCCAGGCTGGTTATTTTATGCAGCAGTGCATTTTACACCAAATAACACGTTCTGGAAAGATTTTGGAAAGCTGAATAATTATGTAGCGCATGTGCAGTCGTTTATGCAAAAAGGAAAGCCGGATAATGATGTCTTGCTTTATCTGCCTATTTATGATACCTATGCTACTCCCGGAAGAACGCTTCTTCAGCATTTTGACGGAATAGACCATGGTTTTAAAGGTACAAGCCTTGAAGAAAGCGCCCGGCTTTTACAAGCTAAAGGCCACAGTTTTGATTTCATTTCTGATGCGCAGATTTTGAATACCTCTGCGGCTAATGGATCAGTTCAAACCGGGGGAATTAACTACAAAACGATAGTAGTGCCTGCGACTAAATTTATGCCCTTAGCTACATTCCAAAAATTAATATCTCTGGCACAAAACGGGGCCACCATTGTATTTTATAAAAATACCCCGTCCGGTGTTCCTGGTTTGGGAAATCTGGAACAGAAACAGGCGGAATTCAGACAGCTGATGTCCGCTTTAAAGTTTTCATCAGCAAGTGAAATTAAAAAAGCAGTTCTGGGTAGTGGAAGCGTTTTAATTGCCGATGATTTAGACAAAACCCTAACCTCGATGAATATTATTCGCGAGAGCATGGTGGATAATGGTTTGCAACTGATACGCAGGAAACATGAGAAGGGGTCTTATTATTTTATAGTAAACTCTGGCAATAAAGACATAAACGGGTGGATTCCTCTGCAGAATACGGTTTCTTCAATTGCATTATTTAACCCAATGACGGAGAAAACAGGCTATGGAAGTATCCGTAAAGGAAACAACCGAACCGAAGTTTACCTGCAGATAGCCAGAGGCGAAAGTATGATTTTGGAAACTTCTGATTCTTCTGTTAATGTCACCACCCATCCCTATACTGTTGCAGCGGGAGAGGCATATCCTATTGAAGGAAAATGGAAGGTCATGTTCTTGAATGGCGGGCCAGCTTTACCTGCTGCTTTAAATGTTTCTAAACTTGAATCATGGACGAACTTTAGCTCTGAAGGAGTGAAAGATTTTTCAGGAACTGCCAGTTATACAATTACCTTTAAAAAACCTAAAGGATCCGCTAAAACCTGGTTGTTAAATTTAGGAGAAGTGGAAGAAAGCGCCAGGATACTGCTTAATGGAGAATATATTGGAACGGTTCTGGGCCCGGTATATCAGCTGGAAGTGCCCTCTGATAAATTAAGGCGTTTAAATACACTGGTGATTGAGGTGTCCAATTCTATGGCTAACAGAGCCGCGTATCTGGATCGAAACAATATTTTCTGGAAGAAATTTTATAATACCAATATGCCTGCAAGGATGGGGGCAAACCGTGGGGCCGACGGACTTTTCACCGCTGCTAAATGGCAGCCCAGAGTATCGGGTTTGTTAGGTCCGGTGACAATTACTCCTTTGTTGGGCGTTAAGCCATAATTGGAGATTAAATTTGCAAATTCAAAAATTATCAACCCGTAAATACCGGCGTTGAAGGGATTTAAAGATAATGTACAAGCAAAAAAAGAACTATATAATTCTACTGTGTCTGTTTAGTATTCAAAGTACAATAGCACAGATTTCTGTCTCATTCCAACCATTAAGCAATTCTTTTCCATTAGTTGTAAAAGGCAAGGCCGCTGCAATTTATAGTGATGCAGCAGATGCGGAAGTCGTACGAATTGCGGCTGAGGCTTTTAGAAATGATGTAAAACTTGTTAGCGGAGTCGCTCCCGGAACGATAAATGCAGATGCCGGTTCTCAGCAGGTTCTAATTGGTACCTTAGGAAGTTCCAGAATTATTGATGCTTTAATTGAAAGTAAAAAACTCAAAGTCGATAACCTTAAGGGAAGATGGGAAACTTTCACAATTTCCATCGTAGACAATCCCGCGCCGAATGTCAAACAGGCTCTGGTTATTGTCGGAAGCGACCCCAGGGGAACTGCTTTTGGCGTGTTTGAACTATCCAGGCTGATTGGTGTTTCACCTTTTTACTGGTGGGCTGATGTTAATCCGGTAAAACATAATGAGATTTATTTTAGCAAAAGCAGCTTTACTTCCCCAACACCTTCTGTAAAATACCGCGGCATATTTTTAAATGACGAAGACTGGGGATTGCAACCCTGGGCAGCCAAAACGTTCGAGCTCGAAACAGGCGATATTGGTCCAAAGACTTACGCTAAGATATTCGAACTTTTACTTCGTCTCAAGGCTAATCTTATATGGCCGGCCATGCACCCAAGTACAAAAGCTTTTTATTCTTATCCCGGAAACAAAAAAGTAGCTGCCGATTATGCCATCGTGGTTGGTTCATCTCATGCCGAACCTATGCTTCGTAACAATGTGGGCGAATGGGATAAGAGCATGGGCGCCTTCAATTACATCACCAACAAAGAGAAAATCTATAATTATTGGGACAGCCGTGTAAAAGAAAGCAAAGACAATGATGCCATTTATACCCTTGGAATGCGTGGAGTTCACGACAGTGGTATGGAGGGTGTTAAAAGTGTAAAAGAAGCTGTTCCGTTACTGGAAAAAATTATTGAAGAGCAGCGGGGAATGCTTAAAAAGCATGTGAATGCTAACGTGGCGGCCATCCCACAGGTATTTACAGTGTATAAAGAGGTTCTTGAAATATACGACAGCAATATCAAACTTCCTGATGATGTTACCGTGGTATGGCCCGATGACAATTACGGATACATTCAGCGATTAAACGACGAGAAAGAGAATAAGCGCTCTGGCGGTTCGGGAGTTTATTATCATGCTTCTTACTGGGGGCGTCCGCACGATTATTTATGGCTAAGCTCCACCCATCCGGGATTAATCCGCGAAGAGATGATGAAAGCTTATCAAACCGGGTCTGACCGTTTATGGGTATTGAATGTGGGCGATATTAAGCCGCTGGAATATAATATCCAGCAATTTATGGATATGGCTTACCAGGCCGAGCCATTTAAAGAAAGCTCCTATTCAAAAACACACTTAAAAAACTGGGTGGCTTCTGTATTTGGTGCCGCTAAAGCTGAACGGATCAGCTCCATTCTCTGGAACTACTACCAGCTCGCTTTTGAACGCCGTCCGGAGTTTATGGGCTGGAGCCAAACTGAACCAACAACTCAAACAAAATATTCTGATTATAATCATTTCTATTATGGTGATGAAGCGCAGCGCCGCATTGATAGCTATGAGAAATTGGTTTCCGACTTGAAAACACTACGTCCGGAGATTAGCGCAAAGGATGCTGATGCGTTTTATCAGCTGGTTTATTATCCGGTGATTGGCGCTTCGCTGATGAATAAAAAATTCCTTTACAGGGATAAGGCCTTTCTCTATGCTAAACAAAGCCGTGCAAGCGCATCTGATTATGCTGCCATGTCAAAACAGGCATATAATGATATTGTAAAAGAGACAGAATATTACAACAATCAATTGGTAAATGGTAAATGGAAACATATAATGTCTATGGAGCCGCGGAATTTACCTGTGTATAAAGAACCTGTGTTACCAGAGATATCTTTAGGCAAAACAGGAGGCTGGAGCATCGCGCCGGAAGGTTTTGTGACTAAGGATTCGTCCTTAATAACTAAAGGAAACGCTCAGTTTGTGCTCCCGGTATTTAATCGTACAAGCGATAAAAAATACTTCATAGATATTTTTCTTAGTGAAGATAAAACACTTAACTGGTCCGCACGGGCAGATGGCTGGATAAGCCTTTCTCAGCGCTCCGGCTCCTTGATTCCTCAAGCCGGAAAAAGAGAAATCCGGATATGGGTTAGTGTGGACTGGAATAAAGTTCCGCGAAACGGAAGACAGAATGGTAAAATCAGCTTTACAGCCGATGGTAAAACTCTGGACGTGAATGTCGGAGCCAATAATTCTGTTCCGCCACAACTGGCTAATTTTAAAGGGTTTATAGAAGAGGATGGATTCATATCTATAAATGCGTCTGATTTCAGCAGAAATACCAATAAAAAAAATCAGGGATGGCAGCTAATTGATGGCTTTTCTACTGATAAAAGCCTCATGGCCCTGCCTCTTAAAGGAGTCAATATTCCTTCACTAAAAGTTCCCGGGGATCTGATAAATAGTGCACCGTCTGTTGAATACGATTTTTATTCAGTCACATCCGGCCTTCCGGTAATAAATATTTTTACCTTACCAACCCATCCGGTTAATAGCAATTACAGTATGCGCTATGCTGTTTCTGTTGATAATGGCCCGGTAAAAATTGTTGATTTTAAAACGGCAGGAAGAAGCGAAGAGTGGAAACAGAATGTTTTAAGAAATAGCGCCATCCGGAAAGTCGAAGGACAATCCATAAATGAGGGTAAGCATACCTTACGAATTTATATGATAGATCCGGGAGTTATTATGGATAGGATTGTAATAGACTTCGGTGGATTAAAAAAAGGGTATAGTGCTATCCCGGAAACAAAAAAGAATTGAGTGATATGATTTGTAAAACATACGCAGAAATAAAAAATAGAAACTTAACTCTTACGTCTTTTCAGCTAAGAAAAGTTCTTGCCCTTACCTTAGTGGTATGTGGTGTGGTGTTAATTTCTGATGTGTGTTTTGCTCAGAAAAAGAAAGGTAAACTGGCTGATAAACCCTTGTTCCGGGACCCCATATTCGATGGAGCTGCAGACCCTGTTATTGTATGGAATAAGAAAGAGAAAAAATGGTTTATGTTTTACACCAACCGACGTGCCAATGCTGTTAAGGAAACTGGCGTAACCTGGGTTCATGGCACAAGAATCGGAATTGCAGAGTCCAAAGACGGTGCCACATGGAAATACCGTGATACCGCAAATATTAATTTTCGTCCGACAAAAGATTATACCCATTGGGCCCCCGATGTTTTTGAGTCTGAGGGGACTTACCACATGTTTCTTACCTATGTTCCCGGAATTTTTACCGACTGGAGCCATCCACGGAATATCCTGCATCTAACAAGCAGCGACCTGATTAACTGGGATTATAAATCGACAGCAGCATTGATTAATGATAAAGTAATTGATGCCAGTTTATATCAGTTGAATGATGGTACCTGGCGCATGTGGTACAATAATGAAAAAGATGGGAAATCCATTTACTATGCGGATAGTAAAGACCTTGAAAATTGGGATCTGAAGGGCAGAGCCGTAGGAGACAGAGGGGGAGAAGGGCCTAAAATTTTCAGATGGAAGAATAGATACTGGATGCTGGTTGATAATTGGGCAGGCATGAGTTTGTATTACTCTGATGATTTAACCAAATGGACACGCCAGCCCAAACGTATTTTGGAAGAACCTGGCAAGGGGCCTGAAGATCAGGCAATTGGAGGTCATGCAGATGTAGTTGTAAGCGGCGACAGAGCTTATGTTTATTATTTTACTCATCCCGGAAGGACGAAAAAACCTGCAGCCGATGGCGTGGAAACGCGCAGGAGTTTAATACAGGTAGCAGAATTGGAATATAAAGAAGGTGTGATTTCTGTAGACAGAGATAAGCCTGTATATGTTAAATTTAAAAAGAAAAAATAATACCAAATATGAATTTTAAAAAGGGACTTTTAGCCATTGGGTTTTCAATCTTAACTGCCGTCCAGGTTTTTGCTCAGTCGGGAATAACTAAACAAATACAATACCTGTCAGGTACAGATAATGAAAAAACCGTTGCATGGGACTTTTGGGTGACCGGCGGACGTAAAAGTGGGGTATGGTCCAAAATACAGGTTCCTTCGCATTGGGAACAGCAAGGTTTCGGCGAATACAATTACGGCCGTGATTATGTAACCTTCGGTAAAAACTTTCGCTTCGCAGATGAAAAAGGAATTTATCGCCACAGCTTTAATGTTCCTGCAAGCTGGCAGGGTAAAGACGTTTTTATTGTGTTTGAAGGATCGATGACCGATACTGAACTGAAAATCAATGGTAAATCAGCCGGTCCGGTTCATCAGGGTTCTTTCTACCGTTTCAAATACAATATCAGCGATAAGCTGAAATATGGAAAGTCAAATCAGTTAGAAGCAATCGTAAGCAAAATGTCGGCAGATAACTCTGTTAATAATGCAGAGCGCCTTGCTGATTACTGGATTTTTGGTGGGATTTTCCGCCCTGTTTATCTGGAAGCGGTACCTAAAGAACATATTTCCTGGACAGCTATTGATGCTAAGGCGGATGGTTCTTTCAGGGTGAATGTTCATTTGAAAAATGCACAGGCGGGTAGAGATATCGTGGCGGAGATTATAGATTCTAAAGGAAAGATTATAAACACAGCCAGAGGAAAAACTTCGGGAAGGGATACAATGGTAAATCTGAGAACCTCAGTTCAAAACCCCTTACTGTGGACCGCCGAAACACCGAATCTTTACAGTACGAACATTTATATAAAAAATGCCGGTAAGAATGTTTACCGCACTACGGAAAAATTTGGTTTCAGAACTATCGAAGTCAGAAAGCAGGACGGTATTTATGTAAACGGGACAAAAATCAAAATGAAGGGCGTTAACCGTCACGTCTGGTGGCCCGAAAGCGGACGATCTGTAAATGCTAAAATAGATCTGATGGATGTGAAGTTGATAAAGGAAATGAACATGAACGCTGTTCGTTGTTCGCATTATCCCCCCGATAAGAGTTTCCTTAATATCTGCGATTCTTTGGGACTGTATGTATTGGATGAATTAGCCGGATGGCAAAAGGCTTACAGCACAAAAGCTGGTACCCCATTGGTAAAAGAAATGGTTATTCGCGACGCAAACCATCCCTCTATAATTTTCTGGAGCAATGGTAATGAAGGCGGACATAACTTTGATCTGGATGATGACTACGGAAAATATGATTTATCAAATCGTACAGTAATTCATGGACACCATCGCCCCGGAAATGCATTTAACGGCATCGACGCAAATCATTATGAGGATTATTACAGCACTCAGAAAATTCTTGCCGACACGAATATTTATATGGTTACAGAGTTCCTTCATGCGCAGGATGATGGCGGTGCTGCTTCTTCGCTTGCAGATATGTGGGAACTGCACTGGAACGCTAAAAAAGGTGGTGGCGGCTTTATCTGGGACCTGGCGGATGAAGGAATTGTTCGTACCGATCAGAATAATATTATTGACGTAAATGGTGTAAATGCTCCTGACGGAATTGTTGGTCCGCACAGGGAAAAAGAAGGAAGTTTTTATGCTATACGTGAAATCTACTCGCCAGTTAGAATAACATTAAAGGAACTTCCTGCAAATTTCAATGGAGAAATAGATGTAGAGAACCGGTATCATTTTACTAATTTAAACCAGTGTACCTTTAAATGGGAACTGATCAATTTTAACAAGCAGAATGCTTCCCGGTCTGGTTACACTTCTGTTAAGCAGGGAAATTTTAATGCTCCCTCTATCGCCCCGGTAGCAAAAGGAAGTTTAAAGATAAGCCTTCCTGCAGATTGGAAAGATTACGATGGCCTGGCAGTATCAGCCTTCGACCCTTTTAAAAATGAAATTTACAGATGGGTTTGGAAGACAGGGAGTAACGCGCGTTTATTGGAAAAAACACTTTCTCCGGCGATAGGTAGTGCTGCTGTAGCTGCAAATGAAACTGATTCATTAATCACCCTGCGTGCAGCCGGTATTACGGTAAGCATAAATAAGAAAACCGGCAAGCTAAATAGCCTCGCCAATGAAAGCAGTGCCGCCTTATCCTTTAAAGATGGCCCTGTTTTGGTAAGCGGAAATGCATCTTTTACAGGATTAAAGCATTTTAAAGAAGGTGACAGTTATGTTGTTGAATCTTCATATACAGGCGATATGAAGTATGTACGCTGGAAAATGAACCCCAGCGGATGGCTTGAAATGACTTACGAATATTCTTTAAACGGTGATTATCAATTTGCAGGTGTAAGTTTCAACTATCCTGAAAATTATGTGTTAGGTGCAAAATGGTTAGGAAAGGGCCCGAGCCGCGTTTGGAAAAACAGGTTGCACGGAGCGACATTGAATGTCTGGGAAAACAGGTATAATAATACTCAAACCGGAAGTGCACCATGGATTTATCCTGAATTTAAAGGCTATTTCTCAGAAATAGCGTGGATGGAACTAAGCACCGTGCAGGGAAAATTCACGGTAGCATCGCCTGACAATGATATGTTCGTGCGTCTGTTCGACTTTTATGGATTGACCGGTCCGGTTTCACATCCTGTACTTCCTGTAGGAAATATTTCCTTCCTGGATGCTATTCCTCCTATGGGATCTAAGCTTGCGCTGGGAGTTAGCCCGAATGCTCGGAATCTTGGTCCCCTGGGCGAATTGAATCACATAAATGGAAGCAAAAAAAGGACCTTGTTATTTTATTTTGGCCTACCTAAGCCATCTGATGATAATAAGCAGTTTACTATGCCGAAGGAGAATATTTTGACGGATTAAAAAAGTAACTGATTTATTACTGGAATGGTATTCCATAAAGGGGATTTGCAGGATGCATAATCCCCTTTTTTTTATTAATCTTGGGCACTAATTATCAAATATCTCTGCTAATTCATTTTTGCTGGTTAAGCCCAATTAAAGCATGTTTTAGCAATATAACCATATTAAAAATAAACATGATTCAAGCAGCGAAGCGAGTAATCCTATTATTCCTGGTCATTCAAACCCTTACAGCTGTAACTGTTTTTGCAGCAGATCCTGCCTGGGCCTCAAAAGTTGGTGTAAGAAAGCTGAAAATCAAGGCCAGGGTCTTTAATGTAAAAGACTATGGCGCTATAAATGACGGAAAGACTCTTAACACACAGGCCATTCAAAAAGCGATTGATGCCTGCTCTAATAAGGGCGGAGGGAAAGTGGTATTCGCTCCGGGTCAGTATTTAACAGGCTCGCTGTTTATTAAGGAAGATGTATTTCTGCAAATTGATAAAGGGGTAGAAATTTTAGGAAGTCAGAATCTTAGTGATTATCCGGATATTGATACCCGTGTTGCCGGCATAGAAATGAAATGGCCTGCCGCATTGATTAATATTATTAAACAGGAAAACGCGGGACTTAGTGGCGAAGGAATTGTAAATGCTCAGGGCAAACCATTTTGGGATTCTTACTGGGCTTTGAGAAAAGAATATGAACCTAAAAAATTAAGATGGATTGTGGATTATGATGCTAAGCGTCCCCGTACTTTACTGGTATCCGAGTCGGAAAATGTCCTTATTAAAGGCTTGACTTTTCAACAGGCCGGGTTCTGGACAGTTCATATTCTATATTCAAAATATGTTACGGTTGATGGGATAACTATTCAGAACAATATTGGCGGACACGGTCCAAGTACTGATGGCGTTGATATCGACTCTTCTTCCTGGATTCTGGTGAAAAATTCAGATATCGATTGTAATGATGATAATTTCTGTATCAAGTCTGGCAGAGACTGGGATGGCTTGCGAGTAAACCGTCCGGCTGAATATATAGTAATTCGCGACTGTATATCCCGTAAAGGGGGAGGCTTAATTACTTTCGGAAGTGAGACTTCCGGCGGTATGCGTCATATTCTGGCTAAAAATCTTAAAGCCAATGGTACAGGTGTTGGTATTCGCTTTAAATCTGCCACAAATCGTGGAGGTACAATAGAGGATATTTATATTGATAATATTGAAATGTCGGGAGTTGGAACTGCCCTTGAAATAACCCCTAACTGGAACCCGAGCTATAGCTATTCAACCCTTCCCGAAGGATATGATATCAATACCGTTCCGGAGCATTGGAAAAAAATGGTAGAAAGAGTTGATCCGGTCAAGGGCATTCCTCACTTCAAAAATGTCTATATCTCAAATATTAAAGCCGATGGTGCACGTAAAGCCGTTTTTGCCGATGGTTTAGATCAGGAGCCTTTAAGGAACTTTAACTTTACTGATATTAATATCACAGCGAATACTGCTGGTTCAATAAAAAATGCAAGTGATTGGACATTTAAGAATGTCTCTATTCAAACAAAAGATAACAGCAAGATACAGGTCACCAGCTCGCAAAACGTTAACCCATAGACGCTGGTATTATTGGTTTTCGGAGCCGGGATGAGACATTTTAATTAAATATTTATTTAGATACATGGGGCGTTAAATTCATTTCATCTAAGATGAAATGAATTTGCGCTAAGTAAATTGATTATTGCTTATAACAGATATGTGGAGGATAATTATCTGTACTAAAGAAAGTTTGGGAGCAGGAAGATGGGTGAGGTTATCGGCAACGGCTATTGTTTTATTAATAAGCAGCCATATATTTTTTCTGAACTTTGCTTTTGCCCAGCCGAAAGCGAATTTCAAACATTATTCTACTGAGAACGGACTCTCGCATGACGGGGTATTGTGCATTACAAAAGACAAAGAAGGGTTCATGTGGTTTGGCACATGGGACGGTATAAACCGTTTTGACGGTCATGTTTTTACATCTTATAAATCTCTTCCAGGCGATAGTTCCAATCTGAAAAACAACAAAATCAGAACTATTATTGAAGATAAACCCGGTTTCCTCTGGGTCAAAACATACGATAACCTTGTTTACCGGTTTGATAAAAAGAAAGAGGAATTCTTGTCTGTTCCCGGCACGCAAAAAGAATTTAAAGATCTTATTATAGACAGGATTGCTCCTGTGTCTACGGGCGATACCTGGCTGCTTACAACGAACCAGGGCCTTTTATGTGCAGTAAATCTTAATACCTCATCTGCCCCCAAAATATACAGGTACAGTTCAGAAATCCGCGGCGATTTTCACATCAGCGGCAACAGCATAAATTTTTTATTTGAGGATACAGATCAGCGGGTTTGGATAGGGACAGGCACTGGCCTGAGTTGCCTGGTTAAGAAGAACGGGCGTTACTATGAAAAGCAAATTTTCAAAAATGGCAGGGATTCTTTCCGTCCTGATTATTCTTTCACCTGTGCAGCAGAGTTTAAAGGAAAGATCTATTTTGGGACCGCTGATGGCAACCTGATTTCTTTTGATAACCGGAGAAGTGATTTTTCTATCATTCCCGTTTCGGCAGGTACAAAATTCAACGCTTTGCGTCCTTCCAAAAAGGGCCAGCTTTACATTTCCACCAGTGGTAAAGGTATTATCACCCTAAGTCCTGAGACGAATGCGGTCAGGTTTAACAGCATGCCCGGAGCGGATACATTTTATTCAATCTATGAAGACAAGTCTGGTTTAATTTGGCTCGAGCCTGAAAGAAATGGTATTATAAAATTTAATCCGGCAAACGGAACCTTTAAGCTATTTAGTCAGAAAAAGGATGCGAATGTAGTAAGCCCAAATAAAAACTACGCAGTATTCGAAGATATAAACGGGGTGTTATGGGCCAGCCTCAAGGGAGGGGGCCTGGGATATTTTAATCCATCCGCCGATAAAATAGAATATTTTTATAACGAACATGGATCCCCGCAACAGCAGTTTTCAAATATAATTACTGCCCTGTATGCCGATCCTGCAGGTATTTTATGGATCAGTGCTATTGATGGAGGAGTTAATAAGATCACCTTTCCGGGGAATAATTTTAACTATAAACTTCTTGTTAATAATTCGCAGAATAAATCAGAGAATGAAGTAAGAGCATTGCTTGAAGATAAAAAAGGAAGATTGTGGATTAGCACCAAAGGCGGACAGATTCATGTTTTTAAAAATGGCCAGAAGCTAGGCAGTGTTTTTGAAAATTCCCCGGGTTTGGAAGTCGGAAGCGTCTATTCAATATTCGAAGATCGCGAAGGCAGTATATGGCTGGGAACAAAGGGCAATGGTTTAACTATAGCACGGCCGCTTGATAAAGAGCATTCACGATACAGGCTTTCAAAATACGTATCTGATCCCGGCGATAAGCATAGCTTAAGCAGTAATCTTGTATATTCTGTTTTTCAGGATAACAGAGGCAGAGTATGGGTTGGAACACTCGGTGGTGGCTTAAATCTGGCTATACCGTCTGGCGGTAAAATGCTCTTCCGGAATAGTAAAAATGCATTCAAACAATATCCTGCTTCCTGTAATGTGATCAGGCATTTGCAGCAGGGTACTGATGGAAAGATATGGGTAGCTACAACCGACGGCCTTGTTTTATTCGATCCTGATAAAGGAAGTCCTGAGAATTACCAGTTTTTAAAATATAGTAAGATCCCCGGCGACCGCAGTAGCCTGGGGAATAATGATGTGCAGTACATTCATCGCGACCGCATGGGGCAAATGTGGGTGGGCACTTTTGGAGGCGGTTTAAATAAAGCTATTTTGGATCCGGCTACCAAAAAACTGAAGTTTCGCATATATACCCGGGATGAAGGATTACCCAATGACATTATACTCAGTATAGTAGATGATAACAAAGGGAATTTATGGCTGGCAACAGAAAATGGCTTATCTCAGTTTAACCGCTTAACACAGTCCTTCAAAAATTATGATTCCTACGATGGCTTGCCTCCGGTGGGATTTTCTGAAGCTGCCTGTTTCAGATCACGTTCGGGACATCTTTATTTTGGATGCGTTAAGGGATATATATATTTTAATCCTGCCCGCTTATCGAATCAAAAGTTAAACGCGAATATGGCATTAACCAATATTCAGTTATACAATAAAGATATTATACCAGGAACTCCCGGTTCTCCTTTAAAGTTTTCCCTTAATAGCACAGAACTAATCACGCTTGACTATGATCAGGATGTAGTGAGTATCGATTATACTGTGCTGGATTACAGGGCAGGACAAAAAGTTTCTTATGCCTACATACTTAAAGGATACGATAAGGGGTGGCACTATGTAAAAAATCAGCATAAAGCTACGTATACTAATCTTCCTCCGGGAAAATATGAGTTTATTGTAAAGGGTACAAGTACTGAGCTTTTTAATAATATCCCAGCTAAAAGCCTGAAAATTACTGTGCTTCCGCCGCCCTGGCTTTCGATATGGGCTTATATAGCTTATTGTATTGTGCTTGTGATTTTGATAGAGATGGCCAGGAGGGTCATTTCAACAATGATAAAATTAAGAAACAATGTTGCTGTCGAGCATCGTTTGACAGATTTAAAGATGCAGTTTTTTACCAATATTTCTCATGAACTGCGAACCCCGCTTACCTTAATCGTAAGTCCTTTAGAAGATATATCCAAAAACGAACCCATATCTGCCCGGGGACGGGAAAATATTAATATAGTAAACCGGAACGCCAACCGGATGATACGTTTAATTAACCAGCTGCTCGATTTCAGGAAAGTGCAGAGCGGAAAAATGCGGTTAAGATTATCTGAAATTGAGATCGTCGGCTTGCTTAAAGAAATTAGCAAGTATTTTACCGGGCTGGCACAGGAAAAGAATATCGACTTGCAGATTAATTCTGATGTTGATGAACTTTACGCATGGCTTGATGAAGAGAAAATTGATATTGTTATTTATAACTTACTGTCGAATGCTTTTAAGTTCAGTCCTCCGAATAAAACAATTCGCATCGATGTAAGCGCAATAAAAAGGAATAGGGATTTTACGATTACCATAACAGATCAGGGGCATGGAATACCGAAACAAAAGTTATCCAAGATTTTTGAGCTCTATTATGAAGGCGATAAAATCAGCGATAACAATCTGAAGGGAACAGGTATTGGGCTGGCTCTTTCCAAAGAACTTATAGAGGCGCATTATGGAACTATTTCTGCCGATAATAGCCCTGAGGGAGGGATGATTTTTAGCATTGAACTTAAAACCGGAAAAGAGCATTTTAAAGCCGGGGAAGCGGACTTTGTAAATACGCCCCAATTATCAGCTTTTATTAACTCAGGCTATCCAGATGCTGTTTCTGATAAAATCAGCGATAGATTAGCAGTAAGCAGAAATGCAAAACCCGACATGCAGTCTCTGCTGCTGGTGGAAGATAATTCTGAACTGAGGAAATTCCTGGCAGCGCAGCTTTCTCAATTTTACAGAGTGCTTGAAGCTGCAGACGGAGCAGAAGGTTTTAAAGCTGCCTGTGATAATTTGCCCGATCTCATCATCAGCGATGTGATGATGCCGAATATGGATGGTATAGAAATGCTCGACAAAATAAAGACGGATGCACATACGAGCCATATTCCTGTTATCCTGTTAACAGCGAAATCATCTGTGGAAAGCATGATAGAAGGATTAAAATATGGAGCCGACTTTTATATCACTAAACCTTTCCATACAGATCATATTCTGGCATCTGTAGAAAATCTTTTAAGCCAGCGAAAGAAGCTTTTCGAATCATTAGTCAGTCATGACAAAAAGCTTGTTCAGATAAAGCCTGATGAAATTCTTATTACCTCCAGAGATGAAGAGTTTTTAAAGGATGTTATCCGGATTGTTGAAGCGGGGATACTGGAAAGCGAATTTAATATCGACAATGTTGCAGAGGCGGTAGGAGTTGGACGCACAGCATTTTATAAGAAATTAAAGAGCCTTACAGGTCTTGCACCCGTCGAGTTTGTTAGAGATATGCGCTTAAAACGTGCTATGCAATTACTCGATGCTGCTGAATATACGGTTTCCGAAATTTCTTATATGACCGGGTTCAGCAGTTCAGGATATTTCAGCACCTGCTTTAAAGAAAAGTACAAAGTGTCTCCTTCAGAATACATGAAAAATAAGAAGAGTAATAACGCTCATTCTCAAAAAACGTAAGAGATAATGCCGAGCCTTACTTTCCCGGAATAAATACCTTCATCCCGGCAGAAATAGAGCTTATAGCTCAAAATAACCCAATTTTTAAATGAATTACGTCAATTTTTGCATGTCTTGAGGCATGCATTCAGATAGATTTGTACTCAACAAACCAATTTATTAATAATCAAGCAAGCCAGTATATTCTAAAGTTTTACATTGATCCAGCCGCATTATTTTCTCCGGATTTTGATTTAATAAATCAATTCGAAAAGTTTCCGCTGCCGTCTTCCCGATGTCAGCAGAAGGTGAATTTCAATTATTTCTTTAGCCAAAATGGATTGCAGTAAATCTGACATTAGCTTAATTTATTTAGAAAATTATGGGCAGACTTTTACAAGTTCAGGGCTATATCCAAAAATGCAGGGCCTTAGTAAATCTTGATAAAGCCGGACTCGATTCAATTCGGTTCATAGGACATTCAATGGATAAAACAATCAAAACCTCGTTAGTCTTATTAGGCTTAGTTACTGTGCTAACTGCATGTAATAAGAAAGAGTGGGATAATTATTACGGCAGGCCGGAAATGCTGGCTGATCCGATCTATCAGCAGTTACAATCGAAAAATAACTTCAAAAGCTTTTTGGTGCTTGTAGACAAAGCAGGTTACAAAGATATTTTAAGCAAGGCCGGTTACTGGACAATATTCGCACCCAACGACGAAGCATTAGCTAAATATATGGGGGAAAATAACCTGACCGATGTAAATCAGATTAAGGATTCTGTAGCAAACCAAATCGTTAGATATTCCCTGGTTTATAATTCATTCAAATCCGACAGGTTAGACGATTTCCAATCCGGAATTGGTTGGGATCCGGGTAACGCATTTAAAAGACGCACTACTTTTTATGCGTCCTTAGACACCACTATAATAGGGGGTAAAAAAGTTCTGGTAGCTGCATCCAACAGAAATAATACGGGCGGTTCCTACTATGTATCAGCGGATAATAACAATAAGTATATTCCTTTTTTTCTGGATACTTATTTTACCGCTAAGGGAATTTCCGCAAGTGATTATTCATATCTGTTTCCTGGTACAACATTCTCAGGGTTTCATGTTTCAAATGCGCAGGTAGTTAATAAAGATATTGTTGCGGAGAATGGTATTATTCATGAGATCGATAAAGTAATTCTTCCCCTTCCGAGCATTGATCAGTACTTAAATAAAGCGCCGCAGTACAGTAAGTTTAAAAAAATACTGGAGGACTACATGGTCTCTTATTTAATCAATGCCTCTGCTACCGCAAAAAACAAAGAGATTACCGGTTCTGATATGGATGTATATGTTAAAGTATACAACAGTAGTCTGCCTTATTCGCCTAATAACGAGAATTTTATAAAGCTTGATGATAATGATGGACAAATGGATGGATATACCATGTTTGCTCCCACAAATGAAGCATTTGAAGCTTATACCAAGAATGTTCTCCTTAAGCATTATGCATCTTTTGAAGTCTTACCACAAGAAATCATTGTCGATTTTTTAATGGCCCATATGTGGAGAACGACTGTTTGGCCAAGTAAATTCGCTACAACCAACAACAATCAGGGACAAGGTGCATTATTTGATCCTGCTACAGATGTAGTAGATAAGAAAGTGTTAAGTAACGGCCTTTTTTATGGTACCAATAAAGTTCAGGAAGCCAATGTTTTCAGTTCTGTATTTGGGAAAGCATATCTGAACCCCAATTATTCATTGATGACCAGGGCACTATCTGTTGCTTTAAAAACCAATATCATTAATTCAAATGCAAAATATACCCTGTTTCTTATTTCTGACACTGATTTAATTGCCGCAGGATATACTTATAATCTGGATGCCAATAGATGGGAGTATGACCCTCCCGGGGGCGGCGCAAAGTTAACTGGTACTTCTGCCTGGGATAAGTTAAACAGGATACTAAATACCCACGTGGTTCGTCAGGATCTATCCAGTCTTTCCGGAAATGGTATAATTGAAACCTATAACGGAGAATACATTAAATATAATGGAGGTTCTGTTTATTCTGCAGGTAATCAGGATGCTAACCTTACCCGTACAGTTAGCGAAAGAGACCCGGCAGTAAACGGATCAGTTTATTACATAAATGGTTTGCTAAATGAATCAGCATTGTCTATCGGCAAGCATATCGAAAAACTGGCAGCAACTCCTTCGTCTAATTTTAAAAAGTTTTTTGATTACCTCAAGGCCTCGAGTCTCTATAATACAACTAATGGTGAGATATTAGGGATTTCAGCAGGTTCTGTAAATACCATATTTGTACCTAATAATGCAGCTATTGATGCTGCCATTGCTCAGAAGTATTTACCTGCATCACCTACTACAACGGTAGCCGCTGATAAGGAAAAAGTTGCAAGCTTTATCAGGTATCATATTCTGCAAAAAGAAACCGTAGTTCCTGACGGGAAAAAAGAAGGCGGGTATCTTACCCTGCTTCAAAAGGATAATGGCGCTACAACCGCCTTTACAATTACCAATTCACCGGGAAGCATGCAGGTAACAGATATGAAAGCCGGAACAGTAAATGTTGTTGTTCCCAGCAGTAACAACCTCTCCAACCGGGCAGTGATCCATCTCATTGATGGCTTTTTAAAATTCGACACTAATTAATTCTGAAACCTGAATATTAAAATGAAGAAGATAATTACTCAGCCTTTGGCATTTTGTTTAGTGTTGCTGGCAATTGCTGCATTTCAGACTGAATTTGCAATGGCCCAGAATGCTGTAAGAGCGATACGTGGTAAGGTAATAGATAAGAAAGACAAGTTGCCCGTAATAGGTGCAACTGTTACCGAAATCGACAAAGAAAAAAGAACGCTTAACGGTGTAACTACTGATATTGACGGGAACTTTGTATTAAGAGTTTCGAATCCTCAAAATAAAATATCAGTATCTTTTCTTGGCTATAAAACATCTACCTATGATGTCGGCAACCGTACCGTGCTTGATGTGCAGCTTGAAGGAAGCAGCAACGAACTTACCGAAGTTGTTGTAACCGGACGCAAAACATCAAGCAATGGGCTGCTGGAAATTGATGAGAGAAGCTCTACCGTGAGTGTTGCTAGGGTTAATGCAAAAGATCTGGAAGAAATGTCTGCAACCTCCATTGATCAGGCCTTGCAGGGACGTTTACCCGGAGTGGATTTCGCAGCAAATTCAGGAGATCCGGGAGCGGGTATGCAGATCAGGATCAGGGGAACCTCGACAATTAATGGTTCTACAGAACCTCTGATAGTTGTTGACGGTATGCCTTATGAAACTGAGATTCCTGAGGATTTTAATTTCGGAACTGCCGACGAACAGGGTTACGCATCTTTATTGAACATTGCGCCTTCGGATATTCAGGATATAAGTGTGCTTAAAGATGCAGCTGCAACTGCCGTATGGGGTTCCAGAGCATCTAATGGTGTTTTAATTATTAATACCAAAAGAGGGCGCCTTGGAAAACCTGTGGTGAGTTACGCAGTAAAAGGCACGATGGCCAATCAACCTGCTGCCATTCCAATGTTGTCAGGAGATCAGTTTTCTATGCTTATTCCGGAAGCGTTTATGAATAGGAACGGCTCTCCATTAAATACTCAAACAGTAAAGGAATTACAATATGACATCAGCGACCCTTACTATTTTAATAACTACAGTAATAATACCAATTGGATAGATGCCATTACACAGACAGGTTTTAAACAGGACCATAATGTTTCTATAAATGGCGGAGGCGAGAAGGCCCGTTATTATGCTTCTGTTGGATATCTGGGGGAGAAAGGTACAACAATAGGAACCGGATTAAACCGTATTTCTACCCGTATCAATCTTGACTATAACGTGTCCAATAAAATTAAGTTCAGAACGGATATCGCTTACACGCATTCCATTACAGATAAGATTTTCAGTGACAATGCAAGACGCATAGCTTATGATAAGATGCCGAATATGAGTGTCTATGAATATGATGCCCAAGGCAATAATACCGGTATTTATTTATCTCCGCTTCAAAATATACAGGGTGCCTATGCAGGAACTTATAATCCTGTTGCCATGCTGAATGAAGCAACTAATGAAGTTATTGGTGAGCGGATTACTCCCCATTTTAATTTGCAGTACGACTTTATGCCGGAATTTTTAAAAGCTACGGTAGATGTTCAATTTGATATAGAAAATTCAAAAAATAAATCATTCCTGCCACAAATTGCTACCGGCCGTCCAATTAATGAAGTAAATGTTAATCGTGCTTACGATGGTGACAGAGATGCCTTCAGGCTTCAAACTAAAACCAACCTGGTTTTCACTCCCAAGCTTGGAGAGAATCACAGTTTTATTGGTCTGGTTTCTTTATTAAGTAATGATGACAGAAGTACCAGTCTTCAATCTTTGACATCAAATTCTGCGTCTCCTCAATTACAAGATCCTACATCCCCTTCCAGAACGCAAAATCTTTCTTCCAGCTTTTCACAGGTGCGAAGTGTTGCCGCATTAATTAACGGACAGTATGGTTATAAGGACAAGTATATTGTTAATGCAGGCTTACGTGCCGATGCTAATTCAAAATTTGGTCCTGCAAACAGATCCGGTCTGTTCCCTTCAATTTCTACCCGATGGAGAATTTCGGGCGAAAACTTCCTGAAGGACGTGAAGGTGATCAATGATCTTAGTTTGCGTGCCAGCTACGGACAAAGCGGCCGGGCACCTAAAACAAACTATGGCTTTTATAATATATATAACAACTATGACTGGGATTATTTAGGAAACCCTGCTGTATATTCCAGTAATATAGAGCTCAGAAACCTAAGATGGGAAACCGTTACCGGCAGAAATTTAGGCTTAAATGTAATTCTGTTTAATAATAAGCTTGATTTTGATGTGGACGTTTACAGGATGCGCACAACCGATTTGTTCTTCCCCGACCTAAGCATCCCGTCTATATCTGGTTATAACAACCTTGATATGAATGTGGGTACCATGGATAACCAGGGTTGGGAGATTAACCTCAGGGCCAATCCATTAAAAACCAAAAACTGGAACTTAAACTTAAGTTTCAATTTTGCTCGTAACGTAAACGTTATTCGCGAAATATCCGAGTTTTATCCCAGAGAATCGGGAAATACGAATACTAACGGGCAGTATAAACGATTCCTTCAGGTAGATAATCCCTTTGGTTCTTTTTATGGATACCGTTTTAAAGGAGTATACACAGATGCCGATGCAACTGTTGCCCGCGATAAAAATGATAAACCTCTAATTAGCGCTGATGGTACTCAGGTTCCTATGCGTTTTGATTATCCGAACACCGATTATGTATTTCAGCCTGGAGATGCAATGTACGAGGATGTTAACCATGATGGTAATATCAATTACATGGATGTAGTGTACCTGGGTAACGGTAATCCAAAATTTATTGGAGGTTTTGGTCCCGAAATCACATTTAAAGGAAATTTAAAGCTGACAGCATTTTTCAGTTTCAGGTATAAGTACGATGTGATTAATCAGACAAAGATGATCAGCACCAATATGTACGAATACGATAACCAAAGTACTGCGGTGTTAAGACGCTGGAGAAATCCGGGCGATGTTACAAACATCCCAAGGGCCTTGTATAATTCGGGTTACAACTGGCTAGGGTCTGACCGTTATGTTGAAGATGCTTCTTTTGTGCGATTAAAAACTCTTACGATGAGATATAATTTCACTAAGCCTCTTCTTGACAAAATGAAATTGAAAAATCTGGGAGTGTATTTTACAGCGGAGAACCTGCTGACATTTACCACATATACCGGCCAGGATCCTGAAGTATCACCAAGACTGGGTAATCCCTTTGCGCTGATCCAGGATAATTCAATGACTCCACCTACAAGAAATATGGTATTCGGTTTAACTGCAGGGTTTTAAATTTTTAAAGAAACAGAAATGATTAGTAAAATAAAATATATCCTTTTACTTGGCATCATTGGTATCTCGGTATCATCATGCAAAAAATACCTTGGCCTCGAACCTCAGGACGGTATAGTAAGACAGGATTTCTGGAAAACTAAGGAGCAGGTTGCTTCTGCTGTATATGGTTGCTATGCCTCTTTGCTGGCTCCGCCTCTGGTTGAAAATCTATTTTTATGGGGTGAATTAAGAGGAGATATGCTGCAAACCGGTGCCCGGGCAAAAGCTGATGATTTTAATATTATTAATGTCAATATTCAGTCAACTAATAGCATAGCAAATTGGGCGGCAGTATATCAGACCATAAATAATTGCAATACTGTAATTGATTTCGCTCCGAAAGTATTAGAAACCGATAATACATTTAAGCAACGCGATGTGGATGGCTATGTGGGAGAAGCATTAGCTTTAAGAAGCCTGATGTATTTCTATCTGGTGCGCACTTTTAGAGATGTTCCTTTAAAGTTAAAGGCGACGGCCAGCGATGACGATGATTTGCAAATACCGAAAAGCACCGATACCCAGGTTTTAGACCAGATAGTAAGTGATTTAAAATTAGCCGAAGAATATACTTTTACCACTTACGGTAACCGGGATAATGACAAAGGCAGGATCACTAAATATGCGGTACAGGCTTTACTTGCGGATGTTTACCTATGGAAAGAAGATTATGCTAATAGCATAACGTATTGCGACAAGGTAATCAACTCCAATCAGTTCGGATTAGTAGAGGGCAATAGCTGGTTTAGTACCGTGTTTTACGAAGGCGGTTCAAACGAAAGCATATTTGAATTCTATTTCAATCAAAATCGTCTGAATCCGTTCTACTCAATGCTTGCCGAATCAAGTAAACGTTTTTCCGCGGCATTAAAAGTTTCGGAAGAGGTTTATACCATCGATTTGCTTGATTTGGAAAATAAGGATATACGCGGAGATGGAGCCGCTTTAAAATTCAATGAAGGCAGCATCTGGAAATACCAGGGTGTAAACTCAAGTACCGGAAGATCTTCATCAACTTCTTTTGCGCACTGGTTTGTTTACAGGTACGCTGATATTTTGCTGATGAAAGCTGAAGCGCTGAATCAAATTGGTCAGGGTGAAGAAGCACTGAAATTGGTCAAAATTATTCGAGACCGGGCCAATGCCCTGCCTGCCACCGAAAAGGCATTCACGGATTTTACAGACAGAGACGGTATTGCATTGTATATCCTCGAAGAAAGAGCCCGCGAGTTTGCTTACGAAGGGAAGCGCTGGTTTGATTTATTAAGAAATGCTAAGCGTAATGATTATTCTCAGCGGGGTTTATTATTCGATGTGGTTGTGGTTACAGCATCTCCGGAGAACCAGCAATCGGCAGTTGCAAAACTGCAGGATAATGACAGCCATTACCTTCCAGTGTTTTTTACCGAGCTGGAAACTAATAAAAAACTTGTACAGAATCCATTTTACGTTAAAACTAAATAAGCGTTATGAAAAAAAATGTATATCAAAAAAGCACAGCAGGGTTAATTCTGCTGTTTATGCTGATGGTTTTTGGAGCTTGTAAAAAAGAACAGTTTAAAGTAAATACAACTTCGGATGTAAATATCTCTGATTATTTACTTCAGTTGCCTGAGCAATTCTCTGAGTTTTCCAAAATTCTGCAAATAACAGAAAATGAAGGTGTGCTGGCAGCTTATGGAACCTACACCATATTTGCTCCAACTAACGATGCCGTTGCTGCTTATGTTAGTTCGAAGGGCAAATCATCTGTAAGCGATTTAGATATTAACGATTTAAAGGATCTTGTCAAAATTCATTTGGTACGTGATACAATCGCTTCTGTTTTATTTAATGATGGCAAGCTTCGTACGAAAACCATGTACGGTCAATACTTAATTACAGGTGCACAAAATGTTAATGGAACTACTTTAATAACCATTAACAGGCAGGCAAATTTAAAGCAGGCTGATATCCGTGTAGGAAATGGTATTATCCATGTTATCGACCATGTGCTGAGTCCGGCTAAATTAACGCTTGCCGAAATGATAGATCAGGATGATAATTATTCAATTTTTACCGAGGCATTAAAAGCAACGGGTTTTTATGATTCCTTAAATATTCATCCGCAAAACAATCCGGATACCACCCGCAGATTTCTTACAGTGCTGGCAGAATCGAATGCGGTAATGAAAGAAAAAGATCCGAAAATTACATCTTTTGCCGCTTTAAAAGCCAAATACTCAAATACCGGAGATCCAAAACTGATTTCTGATAGTTTACACCTGTTTGTAGCCTATCATATCTTACCAGGATTAAAATATATGCCTGATATTTTTAAGGCCTCATCTCATACAACATTATCGCCTTTAGATGTAGTTACAGCAAAGCTATTGGGTACAACTGTACTAATTAATGACGATACCTTTAATGGTATTCATGAACAGGGTGCTTTGATAAACAGGACCCTGAGTGATGCCACGGCAGCTAATGGTGTATTGCATGTAATGTCTGACCCCTATGCTATTAAAGTGCGTTTCCCGATTCCTGTTTACTGGGAGGTTACTGATCAGCCAGAGTTTACCAGTTTAAACGGAATTTTCAGGGTGACAAATAAGTCAAGTAAGTCGTTTGTTCCGGGAGAACTCCAGGATATTAACTGGCAACAGGGTTCGGCGCAGTATAAAGTGGCCCCTGAAGCAAGACAGTTTTATGTTTATAATAATGACTATTTACAGTTTGGGTCATTAAGAACGAATGTGGTAGCCAATAGCTGGATTGAGTTTAAAACACCTCTTTTAGTAAAAGGAAGATATAAAGTCTGGATTTGCTTTATCCGTCGCGGTGGTGGTGGTGGTGTAGCCGTTTCTTTCAACGGAGAGTTGCTGCCTAAAATTCTGAACCTTCGCGAAAGCTTACCGGCCCAGGTTCTGGTTGGTAATAAATGGACTTACCCTTCAGGTACAACCCCGGAGTCGCTGGAGACTTTAGGTAAAAAAATGGTCTTCGCAGAATCTCCTTACTATTTAAAGAACGGTCAAACCATTGATTACTACCGAGACAGTTACGGACTGCTTGCCGGAACCATTGATGTAAAGAAAACCGATCGACACATATTAAGGCTTGATGCAACCTGGGAAGGAAGCGGTGATGTGCAGTTCGATATGATCCACTTTATTCCTGAAAAGGAAGATCAGCTGTGGCCCAAATTTAATCCGGACGGAACAGTTGTACAAAAACCATAATTAGATAATCTGATAAGCCGAAGGTAAGATCATTATAAGTCTTACCACCAGGCTACATAAACTACAGAAATGAATTTTAGAATTAAAACGTTTGTTTTCCTGATTGCAAGTTTAATCAGCATACTAACAGCCTGCCAGGATAAGTGGGAGGAGCATGCCGGACTGCAGGATGCCGGTTTAGGTCAAAACCTGTTTCAAAGAATTCAGGCTGAACCATCTTTAAGCAAGTTTTCGGAACTGTTGATAAAAACGAAGTATAGCGAAGTGCTTGCTTCGTCAAAAAAATATACGGTATGGGCGCCTTCGAATGATGCTTTGGCAAACCTGAGTACTGATGTTCTTAATGATGAACAGAAGCTAAAAGACTTTATTGGATATTACATTGTTGAACTGCCTTATAATACAGCTCTTGCAACCAATACTCTTCGCTTAAAAACACTAAATGGAAAGTACATTTACTTTAGTGAAACAAAGTTTGAGGATGCCGGTCTGGTAACTATCGATCAGCATGCCGGTAATGGTATTTTGCATACAGTCAACAAAGCAGTATTCGCAAAGCAAAATATCTTTGATTTTATAAATGCTTCTTCATTTAAGCAAAAAGAGTATTTAACAAGCCTGAATTACGAGGTTATTGATTCTGCAGTAGCAGAACAAACGGGAGTGGACCCTGTTACCGGAAGACCTGTGTACAAACCGGGGACAGGTATCGTTCAAAAGAATCTTTTATTTGACAGAGTAGGAAGTCTCAAAGATGAAGATCAGGAATACACTGTTGTTCTTCTTGCCGACGCATCCCTGGAAACAGAAAGGACCAAAATTAAACCCTATACCCAGGGCAAAAATGCGGATAGCACCGAGCGCCTTGCCTCTTTAATGGTGATGAAAGACCTGGTGTTTAAAGGAAAATACACGCTTAACAATTTACCGAACATCCTTATTTCTGAAGATGGCGTAGAGGTTCCTATTGATAAAAGCTCGATTCAGAATAGCTATGAAACCAGCAACGGAATGGTATATGTAATGAGCCAGGTAAATGTTCCTTTACGAAATAAAATTCGTGATGTGCGACAGGAAGGAGAAACTCCTGTTGGTTTCAGCAGAACAGATAAGTCGGCAAATATAAAATACCGTCAGAGAAGGAATCCGATTACCCAGGAGCTTTTTGATGATATCTATATTTTTAATCATAAAATACCATTGTTTCATGCCCGATACAGAATTAAAGATCTTTATAGTATAAAATATAAAGTCTATTGGGTAGCACCTAATGATGTTCAAACATTAACCTTTAAACAGCGATTTGCCATTTCTGATCCTGCATCTACCAGCTTTGCAGAAACCCAGGTTAACCTTAAAAACTTCAGTGAAGTTTATGTAGGCGAGTATACAATCAGCAATTATGGCGATTACAATGCATTTGTTATTGCTGCCAATAATGGTGTTGACGCAACGAATTCTATAAACCTTGATTATTTCAGACTGGAGCCACAGCTTCCATAAAGGAATTATTTTATTAAGAAGATATGCACGTATTTACGAAAATAGCAGTTAAAAAACTTTTCCTTTTTCCTGTCATAACATTAACGTCTTTTAGTTTGCTGGCTCAGAATACTGAAGCTGTAAAGCCTGATTCGGTTGTAATGACCACCCAGAACCGTAACGGTAGCAGGATATCAGGACTTATAAAAGATGCATCAACAGGAAAACCTCTTTCAGGCATAAGTATTAAATCTGGCAATTACTCGGCAACAATAACCGGAGAAGACGGAGCTTTTAAACTCTCAGTGCCTTCATACACAGGAGTTATTAATATTTCTGCGCCGGGGTATCAAACTACTAATGTCGCTTTAAAGGGCCGCAATTCACTAACTGTAGCGTTGAATAACGATGATCTGAACTCAATTCATGACCTGGCAGTAATGCCGTTCGGACCCATAACCAAAACTAAGATACCTTATTCTGTATCCTCAGTTAATACTACCGGGAACTGGGAGCGTTCAGCAGAAACTCCGGATAATTATCTGCAGGGTCTGGTAAGCGGTTTAAATGTAGTTCGCAGATCGGGAACAAGCGGAACTGGATCTGATTTATTTCTTCGTGGTTTTTCTTCTCTCAATACCCGCAATCAGCCTCTGGTAGTGGTTGATGGAATGATCTACGATACCAATGATTATGGAACTTCCTTAATTGGCGGCCACGTTGTTAATCCTCTTTCAAATATTGATTTAAAGGATATTGATAATATAACGGTTATAAAAGACGGCGGTTCATTATATGGTACAAAAGGTGCTAATGGTGTTATTATCATTACGACGGCACACGCAAAACAATTGGCTACCCAAATAGATTTTGCTGCTTATGGTGGCATTAATTCCTCTCCAAAAAATTTACCTGTTTTGGGTGTGGGAGATTACAGACTTTACCTTTCTGATGTTCTTCAGAGTTCGGGAATGACCAATGCCCAGATACAGGCTCAGCCGTATATGAATGATACCGAAAATCCGGAATACAGCAGGTATCATTACAATACAAACTGGCAGAATAAAGTTCTGGGGAATAACTACAGTCAAAATTATTTTCTGAAAATTACCGGGGGTGATAATATCGCGAAATATGCCTTATCAATGGGCTATTTAAGTAATAACGGAACTATAGATAACACCAGCCTGAACAGATATAATACTAATTTTAATGCCGATCTGAACTTAAGTTCAAAGTTAACGGCAACGGCAAATCTTTCTTTTACTAATATTGAACAACAACTAAAAGATCAGGGCCGGAGTTTTTCTACCAACCCAATTCTGTTAGGACTTACGAAATCACCATTTCTTCCTGTGAATCAGGTGTCTGATGATGGAACTGAATCTCCTAACCTGGCAGATACGGATGTTTTTGGCCGGAGCAATCCTTTTGCAGTTATAGAAGATGCTAAGCAAACCAATAAGAGTTACCGTTTCTTTGGATCTACTAAATTTAACTATGCCTTTACGAAAGCCTTTAGCTTAAGCTCTTTAATAGGTGTAACATATGATAAAGTACGAGAAAATACATTCATGCCCCGTCTGGGTATTACTCCAGAGGTTCTGGATAACGCTATCGCTTACAGCAGGTTAGGCAGCAGGGTGCAGAGATTGTTCTCATTATATAATGATTCTTATCTTTCATATAAAAGAACCTTTACCGGCGATCATGATCTTTCTGCCCATGCTGGTGTTCGTTTCAATAATACCGAAAGCGAAGAAGACGCAGCTTTAGGCTTTAATTCACCCACTGATGATTTTATCAGTGTAGGTTCCGGCGTAAATTCACTTCGGAGAATTGGTGGCGATATCGGTAATTTCCGCTGGCTGAACACCTATTTAAATGTTGATTATGCTTTCCAAAGCAAATATTTATTGTCTTTAAACCTTGCAGCCGATGGTTCATCAAGATTTGGTACCCAGATAGAGGATGAATTAACAATCAACGGAAACAAGTTTGCCCTGCTTCCTTCCATTGCTGCAGGCTGGCTGATTTCTTCCGAGAATTTCATGGCTTCAGCAAATAATATCGACCTGGTTAAATTGCGTGCAAGCTACAGCTTGTCAGGAAATGATGATATCGGCAACTATTCAGCAAGACAATATTATGTATCACAGAATCTTCTTGGAAATCAGGGCATTATAAGAGGAAACATCGCCAATCCAACCCTTAAATGGGAAACTGTTAAAACAGCGAATGTGGGCCTGGATGTAGCATTATTTAATGAGCGGGTAAGTTTAAGTTTCGATGCTTACAGCCGTAATACGTCGGATATGCTTACTGCTTTGCCTATGGCTACAGCCGTTGGGTTTGATTATATGGTTGCGAATAGCGGCAGTATGAAAACCAATGGTTTTGAGGTGGCAATGAACAGCAGGATATTAAACAGAACGCTGAAATTAGACTTGGGCATAAATTTAGGATCATATAACAGTAAAATAACAGCATTGCCTCAGGACGGACAAATTACCGAATTTGGCGGAGCTTCATTCATCTCCTCTGTAGGCCAGGTAGCCAACCAGTTCTATGGATACAAAACAAGCGGGGTTTATTCAACTACAGCCGAAGCTCAGGCATCTAAAACTTTTATAAAATCAGCCGGCGGTGCTTTAACTCCTGTGAGTGCCGGTGATGTTCGTTTTGTAAATACTTATGATAGTCCGTCGGATATTGCGAACAAAATCCAGGTAATTGATGAAAATGACAGGCAGGTTATTGGAAATCCTAATCCCGATCTGTTTGGAAGCATAACCAGTAACCTGGGGTATAAAAGATTTTCTGTAAACGCCCTATTCACTTTTAGCGCTGGTAATGATGTGTATAACGGTACAAGAGCGATATTGGAATCGGTATCCTCATCAATGAATCAAACCATCAATGCATTAAACAGGTGGACTTATGAAGGACAGGTTACAGATGTGCCAAGAGCGTCATTTAACGATCCGATGGGCAATTCGCGTTTTGCAGATCGCTGGATTGAGGATGGATCTTACATCAGACTAAGAAATTTATCTGTTGCTTATGCGCTTCCTTTCAAACCCGGTTTCCTTAAAAATGCTACAGTGTATGCAACTGGAAATAACCTGTTTACTATTAGCCGTTATTTGGGTTACGACCCGGAGTTTAGCGCTTCAGGAAGTCCGCTTGGACAAGGTGTTGATATTGCTTTAGAGCCGCAATTCAAATCTGTTCAGTTAGGAATTCGTGTTGGTTTATAATTAATTAGAAAAAATACGGCTGGGATAACCTGGCTTTTAAATTAATATTCAATGAAAATATCAACCAAATTCAGTGTTTTTTTGCTTGCAGCAATTAGCTTTACAAGCTTAAACTCCTGCAAAAAAACTTTTGATATTAGCCCCGAAAACGCCATCGATTCTAAGGAAGTGTATCAAAATATTTATGATGCCGATGCAGCTGTTTTAGGAATATATGGACAGTTTTTAAGCATTGCGAAACAGTATGAAATTCTTAACGAACTGAGGGCAGATTTAATGGATGTTACTGTTAATGCAGATGAACACCTAAGAGAATTAAACACCAACAATATTTCAGCAAACAATCCATACATTGATCCGAAGCCTTATTACGCCATTATTGCCAATTGTAACGATGTGCTTAAAAACCTTAAAGATATGTATGATACGAAAAAGATCAGCGAAAGCAATTATCAGCAACGCTATTCAGATATCGGCGCCTTGCGTACCTGGTTATATTTTCAGCTGGCCATTCATTACGGAGAAATTCCTTATGTAACAGAACCAATTGTTAATATTTACGATGTGAAGGATGAATCGAAATTTCCTAAAAAGAAGCTGGATGAATTAGTTCCCGAACTGATAACTTATATGGAATCTTTGCCATATCTCCAGCCTTATGCTGATGCGAGCTCGCTGATCAGCCAGATTGATGGCTATCCAAGTAAGATGATATTCATTAATAAAAATTTATTGTTGGGGGATATGTATTTATGGATCAACCAGTATAATAAAGCCGCTACTTATTATAAATATGTTCTCGAAACGACAACTCCCTTAGGTGAAGGTGCGCCGAGCGGGGCCTATTGGAATTTTTATTCCGGCTCCAGCGGTGGCGATAATGATGCGGCAACCCCTTCTGCCTGGCAAACTTTCTTTTCCCGTTCTCCCCAGGATAATCAGTATCAGTGGGAGTGGTTATGGACCATGTACTTCGATAAGAATTATCAGCCACAAAATCCTTTTATAGACCTGTTTTCTAACAGCGGAGGCCGGTATTTAGTCAAACCATCACAAAATGCTATTGATAACTGGAATAGCCAGGTTCAATCAGACGGAACTCCTTCTGATTTGCGGGGAGCGGATAACAGCTATAAAATCATTAACGGGCAGCCTGTAATCATGAAATTTTTATATAACTATCTGAATGCAACATCGGGTTTACCTGCTAATGTTTTAGAGAAAAATGGTAAGTGGTTTTTGTATAGAACCAGTCTGCTTCATTTGCGTTTCGCGGAAGCTGCCAACCGCGACGGGGAAACTAAAATTGCTTATGCTTTACTGAATAATGGTATAAAAGGTACATATAATGATCTGACAAAACCTGCTGAAGTGGACAGGCGTATAACCAATCTTAAATTCCCTTATGATTTTGATGCGAGAAAGCTGGATGCACCAAGAATTCGCGGCAAGTACCACCGTACTTTAGGTTTACGTTCCAGGGTTGCTACAACCAATCTGGATGCCGGTTTGCAGGATAATTCTGAAATGATGAAGATGGAAGATGCGATAGTAAATGAATCAGCTTTGGAATTAGCTTACGAAGGGAATCGCTGGCAGGATCTTGTCCGCATTACTTTAAGAAGAGAGAAAGAAGCTGCAGGAACCGGTTTCGACTTTATTAATACAAAATTGAAAGCTAAAACATCGGCGTCTAAACAGATCACAAAGAAAGAAGACTTGTTTCTTCCTTTTAAATTTTAGAAATGATAAGCATTAATAAAATAGGCCGTTTTAAAGCGCGCTTTGTGTCCCCAATGAGTTTTTGATATGGACATATTGATCTTTGATAGCCCGATACGTCATTCCTGCGCAGGCAGGAATCTTAATGCAGAGCAAGATAATCTGGTACCAGTATGGCGTTTTAGGATTGCCGATCGGGTCGGCAATGACGATACCTGGAAGATGCTGATTGGGGTTAGAACGATGATGACGATGCGGTGCAATTTCCTGGCGCTATCTTTATTTATGTCAACAAGATAAATTCGTAATCAATCGGATTTTAATTTATAAAGAGAATAAATCATGAACTGTAAATCAATTATTATAGCGGCATTATTAGCAGGTAGTATGCAGGTTAGTGCCCAGCAGCTTGCTTTTCCGGGAGCCGAAGGCTTTGGCCGTTTCGCCAAAGGCGGACGCGGCGGCGAAGTGTATCATGTTATTAATCTTAACGATGATGGCCCCGGTTCTTTCAGAGATGCGGTTAGCCAGCCGAACCGTACAGTAGTTTTTGATATCGGTGGCGTTATTCAAATAAAATCAAGGGTTCAGGTAGCTCCAAACCTCACGATAGCAGGACAAACTGCTCCCGGCGATGGCATTACCATTTACGGAAATGGCCTTTCCTTTTCAAAAGCTGAAAATACCATTGCCAGATACATCCGAATCCGTATGGGCATTAATGGCGAAAAGGGCAAAGATGCTGTGACTATTTCCGAAGGTTCAAACATGATTTTCGATCATCTTTCTGTATCATGGGGCAGGGATGAAACATTCTCTGTTAGCGGGACGGTCTCAGATATAACCATCCAAAACTCGATTATCGCAGAAGGTCTTCATTCGCATTCGGCCGGCGGACTTATACAAACTACAGGAGGAATTAGCCTGCTGAAAAACCTTTACGTGAACAATCATACCCGTAATCCTAAGGTAAAAGGCAAAAATCAATTCATAAATAATGTAGTATATAACTGGCGGGTAGGAGCGTATATTCTAGGCGATTCGGAATCACACTCTTATGCCAATGTAGTAAATAATTATTTTATTGATGGTCCGCAAACTTCTGCGCCTCCCTTTACACGCGGCAATACCAACTTTCACATTTTTGCTGCTTCGAATTTTCATGACGGAAATAAAAATGGCAAGCTTGATGGTGCGGATATTCCTAAAGCTCAGTATACCGTTGTTGATTGGGTAGCTGCCAATGATTTCCCTAAAGTAGTTATGCTGCAAACTCAGCAGGCCTATGATTTTGTGCTGGCAAATGCAGGAGCATCTTTACACAGAGACCAGGTAGACACAAGATTAGTAAACACCGTTAAATCATTAGGTAAAGAAGGTAAGATTATCAGCAGTGAAGAAGAAAATTCTGAAAAAGGTCCTGGAACAATCAAAGGCGGAAAAGTGTTAAAAGACACAGACCGCGACGGTATGCCGGACGACTGGGAGAAAAAAAATAAATTCAATTCTGCAAAAGCGGATAGTAATGGCGATATTGATAAAGACGGATATACCAACCTTGAAGAATATCTGAATGAATTAACTAAATAAACCAGGGAAGGTGTCCTCACCAACACCTTAACTTATGTACTAGGTACGCCAATAACAGCTTAATATGAAATTTATCCTGTATTCCTTATTACATCAATCATATCATTCTTAATGGAAAGGCGCCGGTTTCTTACGCAAATTGCTATCATCTCTGCATGCACCTTATTGACGGATTCAGTTTTTGCTGCGGGAGTGTACCTGAAAGATCATCTTTCGGCTTTTGCAAAAAAACTTCGACCAATAGGCAGGGTTCTTGAATCTGAAGGCTTTTATGTCTGGTGCAACAGTCCGATACAGGCACCGGACGGGAAGATTCATGTGTTTTATTCACGTTGGTCGGCAAAAAAGGGTATGGGAGGATGGATCAACAGTTGCGAGATCGCTCACGCAGTGGCAGATAAACCCGAAGGACCATATCAATACATTGAAACGGTACTGGCACCGCGCGGACCGGGTTTTTGGGATGCCACGACCTGCCATAATCCTCTTATAAAGTTTGTGGATGGCAAGTATTGCCTGTTCTTTATGGGTAATTCCAATGGTAAAACCAATACTAAGCGCATCGGAATGGCCACAGCCGACTCTTTGAACGGTCCATGGACACGCCCTGACCAACCGCTTCTCGAAGCAGGGCCCGAAGGAGCATGGGACGATCACTGTACCACTAATCCTGCTTTTATAAAGCATCCCAACGGGCAATACTGGTTGTATTATAAATCATGGAACAATAACGATTATTACAATTCTAAGGACCCGCTCATCAGGGGTAACCGTAAATATGGCCTAGCAATTTCTGATAAACTTGAGGGGCCATATGTGCGTTATTCAGATAAGCCGATTATAGATTTTTCCGGTAAAGGCGGAAACAAACAGTTTGAGGATGCTTTTATCTGGCATGAAAAAAACCGGTTCAAATTAATTTGCCGTGATATGGGAGTTTACGGTCATGATGTAGGTTTAATTATGGAATCTAAAGATGGCTTAAACTGGAGCGAACCTGAGATCGCATATAAACCGGTAAAAGAATACTTGCAGCAGGCACCTGCTCCTTCGCATTTAAAGAAGTATGGCAGACTGGAGCGGCCTCAAATATTATTTATCAAAGATAAGCCGGCCTATCTTTTCACTACTTCACAGGGCGGGAAGCATATGACGGCTTCACCACTTATATTTAAAATAAATTCATAAAGGAGATATAATGAGCAATTCGATTATTAAGCGCAGCGCAGCAGGGATTAAAGTAACTGTATTGTCGGTTATTGCGCTACTATTCATTCACTCGTGTGCAACTAAAAAAGCTACTGTCTGGCAAAATAGTTCTCAGCCGTTAATGGAGATTGAGAAGTTGAGAAAAGCGATCAAAGCGCCAAAATTTGCCGATAAAGATTTTTTAATAACCAGCTATGGAGCTGTTGGCGATGGGAAAACTAAAAATACGGAGGCTTTTAAAAAGGCCATTGAGGCTTGCAGTCAGGCCGGCGGCGGCCGCGTGATAGTTCCTACGGGTACATTTTTAACCGGTGCTATTTATCTTGAAAGTAATGTAAACCTGCACATGGTGGATAGCGCGAAAATTCTTTTCAGCCGCGATTTTAAAGATTACCCTATTGTATTTACCCGCTGGGAAGGCATGGAAGTGATGAATTATTCATCCTTTATTTATGCTTATGGGGAAGAGAATATTGCTATTACAGGGAACGGTATTTTAGATGGGAACGCTGATAATAACAACTGGTGGAACTGGAACGGAGCGCCACGCTACGGATGGAAAGCCGGCATGCCTAAGCAAACCCCGGCACGCGATTCTTTACACAAATTAATGCACCAGGAAACTGACCCGAAAACCCGTGTTTTTGGAGATGGATTCTATCTCCGCCCTAATTTCATACAGCAGTACAACTGTAAAAATGTTCTGATGTCGGATTTTAAGCTGATTAACTCACCGATGTGGTGTATTAATCCTGTATTGTGTGAAAACGTAATTGTTGAGCGGGTAAAAGTAATTTCCCATGGCCCTAACAATGATGGATGCGATCCGGAATCATGTAAAAATGTACTTATAAAAGATTGTTATTTTGACACTGGAGACGATTGTATCGCAATTAAATCTGGCCGTGACGAAGACGGCAGAAATATCGGCAGGCCTGCCGAGAACCATATCATCGAGAACTGCATCATGAAAGATGGTCATGGAGGTGTGGTGATAGGGAGTGAAATTGCCGGGGGAGCAAGAAATATCTATGCATTAAATAATTCTATGGACAGCCCGGATTTGGATAGAGTTTTGAGAATAAAAACCAGTTCTTCCCGGGGAGGTATTATTGAGAATGTTTTTATGAAAGATACCAAAGTCGGTACATATAGAGAGGCAGCAGTTAAGTTTAATATGTTCTATGAAAAGCCGGGTAATTTCATTCCTACCATCCGAAATATTTGGGTTGAGAATCTTGAAGTGGAACGTGGCGGTGAGTACGGATTACTTTCAGCCGCATATAAATCATCACCGGTACAGAACGTAAGAATGATTAATGTGAATATTAAAGGTGTTAAGGTGCCGATGAAAGTCGATTATATTGAAAATCTGCAATTCCAAAACGTGAGGATTAATGGTGCCTTAGTTCAGGTACCGGATAGTTTGAAGAATAAATAAAGAATTTACACTGATCGTCATTCCTGCGCAGGCCCGCCTGAACGGAACGCCCGCCTGACCGAACGGGCAGGGGCAGGCAGGAATCTTTATGCTGAGCAAGATAATCCGGTATGGCGCTTTAGGATTGCCGATCGGGTCGGCAATGACGATACGCGGGATTAATAATAAAAAAGAGTCTCCGACTCGTACATATTAACAAAAATGAGCTTTTATAAAGTCCTTTTTTTTTCTTCTTTATTACTGATTAGTCAGGCGGCTTTTAGCCAGTCGCCAAAGAGTACTGAAGTTTTATGGCATGGTAAAGAACGTAGCATTCATTACCGGCCGGAGGGAAATGACTTTGTGCGTGTAAATGGTACAAAACGTTTCAATCGGGCGCTTTATGGAACCAATACAGGCTTCAGAGTAGAAACCGGGGATCTTCCTGAATTTGCGCTCTACCTTCCGGGAATGGGAGGAAATCTGAAATTCGGAATCATTTCTGGAAATACCAGTAAATGGATAATTGACGCATCGCAAATAGAAAGCCGTTACCGTCCGGGTTCCATGCTTTATAAAATTAAGGACCCTCTTTTAGGCTCAGGTACTCTTAATCTTTTTGTTCTCGCTCAGGCCGATGCAGAAGGCCTGATTGTTAAAGCTGAGTTTGCTGGAACTCCTAAGGGAACTGAGTTGTTCTGGACTTTTGGTGGAGCTACCGGTAAAAAGTTTTCGCGCGATGGTGATATTGGTGCAGATCCCGAATCTTCATTTTATCTGAAACCCGAATACTGCAGGGATAACGCTTTTAAATTAGGCAAAAACAACTTCGTTCTGAATTTTGGATCTGGCAGGGTGTTAACCGAAGAAGAACGCTATGAAATTCAGCATGTGGCCGATAACACTAAAGAAAAGGGCATTGTTGAGAACCAAAAGCAATTGTCAGGATTGTTTCCCTTAGGCTCGGCGCTGCACATCGCAGATGCCGGCAAACAAGAGTCGCCTTTAGCCCTCGCAGATTCAAAAGGGAATGCACAGCCTGTACTTGCAGGGCGCATCAAGGCCTCTGCTGCTAAATCCTTATATTTCTTAATTCAGGGCCCTAAAGAAACTCCGACCTTAAGCTATTCTTTATTACCCGGAATATTTGGCAAAGCCGAAGCTGCAAGAGCAAAGCTTGCTGATCGCATTAAGGTAAAAACTCCCGACCCATATATCAATACACTGGGTGGTGCTCTTGGAACAGCAGCCGACGCAATTTGGGAAGATCCGACTTTTCTGCATGGAGCGGTAGCCTGGCGCATGCGGTTGAATGCCTGGAGGGGCGCCTCAACTGCCGACCCGCTTGGCTGGCACGACAGGGCTAAAATACATTTGTCCAGTTACGAAAACTCACAGGTTTTAAGTCCGGAAAGCGGACCCATTACACCGGATACTGCGCTGAACTTCGCCCGTCAGGCCGAAAAAATGGGGACCGCTGTTTTTAGCAGCGGTTATATTTCCCGCAATCCGAATAACAATAAAGTCGCTCACCATTACGATATGAACCTGGTTTTCTTTGACCAGATGCTGAGCCATTTTAACTGGAATGGAGATTTAACTTTCGCTAAAGAAATGTGGCCCGCAATAAAACGCCACCTTGCCTGGGAAAAGCGGAACTTCGATATGGATGGCGATGGTTTGTACGATGCTTATTGTGCAATCTGGGCAAGTGATGCACTGCAATATAGCGGAGGAGGCGTAACCCATTCCTCGTCATACAATTACAGGGCAAATAAATTAGCCGCTAAGCTGGCAAAACTTTTAGGTGATAACCCAGCGCCCTACCAGCAGGAAGCGGATAAAATTTTAAAAGCAATAAACGCAAACTTATGGCTGCCCCAAAAAGGATGGTATGCCGAGTATAAAGATTTACTGGGTTTAAAACTGGTACATCCCTATGCAGGAATATGGTCCATATATCATGCTCTGGATTCTGAAGTTCCGGATCCCTTCCAGGCTTACCAGGCTCTGAGATACGTCGATACCGAAATTCCTCATATTCCAATAAAGGCAAATGGTCTGCCGGATAAGAATTACTATACCATTTCGACTACAAACTGGCAGCCTTATACCTGGTCGCTGAACAATGTGGCTTTAGCTGAAGTTTTACATACGGCCCTTGCTTACTGGCAGGCCGGCCGAAGCGAAGAAGCCTTTAAGCTTTGGGAAAGTATGATGGTAGAAAGTATGTACCTGAGTTCAAGCCCCGGCGGATTTGAACAGCTTTCGTTTTACGATGCTATCCGCGGAGAGCTTTACCGCGATTTCGCAGACCCAATCGGCATGGCAAGCCGTTCCCTGGTTGAAGGCTTGTTTGGGGTTTTGCCCGATGCCTTAAACGATACTTTAACGATCAAACCCGGACTTCCGGCTGAATGGAACTACGCCTCCTTAATAATTCCAGATATAGCATTTGACTTTAAAAGGACGGGTAATACAGACAAGTATTCCATTAGTCCGGACTTCCCGAAATTTATGAATCTGCGCCTGGTTTTAAAAGCCCGGGCGGAAAAACTCAAATCGGTTTCCGTTAATGGTAAAAAAGTGAGCTGGAAGATTTTGGAGGCAGCTGTTAATAATCCAACAGTAGAAATAATGGCAGGAAAGGCGGCCAAATATGATATAGAACTGGAGTGGGCCGGAAATGCGCTGATTAAACCGGAAGATCAATCGTTCGCTTCGAATACTCCGGTAACATTAAATTTCGGATCTGCCAGGGCCCTGCAGGTTTTCGATCCTCAAAATGTGCTTGATGCAGAAGTGATAAGCAATTCTGCTATTGCAGGAACAGTAAAATCAGAACCTGGAAATAAAACGGTTTTTGCAAAATTACAGCAGGGTGATTTTACATGGTGGGCCCCGGTTAACATTGAGGTCGCCGAACCTGTGCAAATTATAACTAAAAAAGAGCAGACCGGAAGCGAAGTAGTGCTGAGCCTGAAAAATAAGGGCGCTGCGCTTAAAGGAAAGTTGATGGTCAATAAAGGGAAAAACTCCTTCGCAAAGGATTTAAATTTAACGGCCAATTCTTCTGCTGATATTAAGATTCCCGCATCTGCTCTTGCATCAGGTACCAACCTGGTTCGGTTCGAATTTGCCGGCCAGCATTTTGTTGAAGAAAAGATAATTAACTGGACGGTTAAACCTGATGCAAGCTCTAAATGGCAAAAAGTAGATTTGAGTTCGTCGTATAACGATATGGTGACAAATATCTATAAAAATAAATACCTGTCGCCCCGCCCGACTTCACCGACTTTGCAGCTTCCTTTACAGGGAATTGGAAACTGGTGTTATCCTCTAACCACAGCGAATATCGACGATTCGGGATTAAGGAAGGCAGCGGGATCTAAAAATGAGTTTACTATTCCAAATGGAGTTGCATTTTTAACACCTTCATCGAATAATCAAAAAAACATTGTGTTTACCTCTCAGTGGGATAACTACCCTGATTCGGTTCGTATCCCATTAACTGGAAAAGCATCACATGCATACTTGCTGATGGCCGGTTCAACAAATGCTATGCAAAGCAGGCTGGATAATGGGGAGGTGCTGATTAATTATACCGACGGAACTTCAGAACGTCTTGCCCTGAGAAATCCGGAAACCTGGTGGCCAATTGAACAGGATTATTATACTGATGATTATGCGTTTAATATCGCTTATCCACGGCCATATCGGGTTAACCTTAAAACCGCCGAAGTAAGCCGCAATTTTAAAAACTTCTATACCATAAAAGGATTTTCCAACTATGGCATAGACGGGGGTGCCGCAACAGTATTGGATTTGCCGCTGAATCCTGATAAAGAACTTAAAGAGTTAAAACTAAAAACACTTGCAAACGACGTGGTGATAGGCCTGATGAGTTTAACGCTTCAGAGATAAAAAACAAACACGATAATAATTTATATCATGACTTTAAAAGTTAAGTCCCCATTTTATAAAACACATTACCTAAGTCTCATATTCAGCCTGGTGCTTCTGCCTTTTTTAAGTTCAGCACAGCAGGTGTCCTTTCCAGGGGCAGAAGGCTATGGAGCCAAAGCATCCGGAGGCAGGGGAGGTTCAGTTTACCACGTTACTAATTTAAACGATAGCGGCGCAGGCTCTTTCCGTGACGCGGTGAGCAAGCCCAACCGTACCGTAGTTTTTGATATAGGAGGAGTTATAAAAGCTAAATCAAGAATCAGCGCCGCATCCAATTTAACAGTAGCGGGGCAAACCGCTCCCGGAGAAGGGATCGTGATTTTTGGATATGGCATTACACTCTCAAAACAGGAAAATGTGATAATGCGTTACCTCCGCTTCCGCGGAAGCATCGACATGCCCAGGGGAATGTGCACTTTTGTTGCAGACAGTGCCAAAAATATGATGTTCGATCACCTTTCCATTGAGTGGGGCAGGTGGGATAATCTTCATGTTCAGGAAAGCAGCGATATCACTTTTCAGTATTGTTTGTTCGGAGAGGCTATCGACCCTCAACGTTTCGGTGCACTGCTCGAACGTCCTAAAAATTTAACGATACATCACTCACTCTGGATCGATAACCAGAGCCGTAATCCTAAAGCCAAGGCAGATATTGAGTATGTAAATAATGTAGTCTATAATTGGGGCGTGAGCGGATTTGTAGGCGGACATTCGGCTGCCAATCATCACCAGGATATCATAAATAATTATTTCATCGCCGGGCCTAATTCCACGGATAATTTTCTGAGCATGTTCACCGCTACCGATCATGTATATCAAAGCGGAAATTATGCCGATCTGAACAAAGACGGGGTATTAAATGGCAGTCTCGTTAACGAAGAGACCTTTAAAGCAGAGAAAGCAGATATAGTTTCTAAGCGCCAGAATGTTTCTCCTGCGGCAGTAACTACACAGTCGGCAACGCAGGCTTACCATATCGTTATGGCTGAAGCCGGATCATCCATAAAACGAGATTCTATCGACAGGCGGATTATTTCCTACCTGCAATCGCTCGGTAGACAAGGGCGGATATTCAGAACAGAGACAGAGGCCGGCGGTCAAGGCAAGCTTGTCGGGGGCAGTGCCAATCAGGACATCGATTCCGATGGCATTCCAGATTCATGGGAGCTGACTAACAAACTCAACCCCAAAAATCCTGATGATGGAAAAATTCTGGTAAAAAGCTCTCATTATACCCAATTAGAACACTATTTAAATTCGTTAGCTATGAAGCCGGCGAAAGCTATTTAATAAGATTATGAATTTAACACCTATAACGAAAACCGTACACGCAGTATTAGCTTTCATCCTTTTGGTTTCGGTCTCAGCACTGGCCCAGCAAACCCCTATTAACAGGCAGGCCCTGGTAGTGAGGCACAACATTGTTAACACTAAAATTGACTCCCTCGAATCCCTTTCTCTGGGTAACGGTAAATTTGCTTTTACAGCAGATGTTACAGGTCTGCAAACCTTTCCTGAACGATATGCCAAAGGCGTTTCTTTAGGCACCCAGTCAGAATGGGGCTGGAACCGCTGGAAAGATACCGTGGGATATAAATTTGAAGAAACCTTAAAAGAGTATACTTTAAACGGAAAGAAATCGACCTATTCCATTCAGTATTCAGAGCCTTTACGGAAAAGAAGTGCCGCCGACTGGTTCCGCAAAAGCGTTCACCGTGTGCAGCTCGGAAACATGGGCTTTGACATTTATAAAAAAGATGGGTCTTTAGCGAAACCTGCCGATATTAAAGACATCCGTCAAACATTAAATATGTGGACAGGTGAACTAAGCAGTCACTTTACAGTAGAAGGTGTTCCCGTTGATGTGATAACACTCGGACATCAGGAGCAGGATCTTGTAGCTTTCCAGGTAAAATCGCCATTAATTACAATGGGTCGTCTAAAAGTGAAAATGGTGTATCCGTATCCCACCGCCGATTTTCTCGACGAAGGGGTGAATTATAAAAACCCTGAGAAACATACCTCAGCGATCAGAACCACATCTGCCGACGGAGCTGTTCTTGAGCACCAGTTAGAGGGGATATCTTATTTCAATAGTTTGAAATGGAGTGCAGCCTCTATCGCTAAAACATCAACGCCTCATTATTATCAAATTACCCCGGATAAAGGAGCACAGGTATTTGAATTGAGCTGTTTGTTTTCTCCTGTGAAAGCTGAACCATCGGCATTGCCTTCTTTTGTTCAAACCAAAGTTAACAGTAACAGCAAATGGAAAGATTTCTGGATGAGCGGTGCTGCAATCGACTTCACAGGGAGTACCGATCCGAGAGCAAAGGAACTGGAAAGGAGAGTAATCACATCACAATACCTTACTAAAATCCAATGTGCCGGTTCATTCCCTCCGCAGGAAACAGGCTTAACATTTAACAGCTGGTTTGGAAAACCGCATTTGGAAATGCATTGGTGGCATGCTGTGCATTTCGCTCTATGGAACAGGCCACAACTAATGACCAATACGCTCGACTGGTATTTCAAGGTACGGGATGGCGCAAAAGAGATTGCCCAGAGACAAGGTTTTAAAGGGAATCGCTGGCAGAAAATGACCGACCATGAAGGTCTGGAAAGCCCCTCTTCTGTAGGTGCCTTCATTTTATGGCAGCAGCCACATCCCATTTATATGGCCGAGCTTGCTTACAGGGATAAAAACAGTAAAGAAGTTTTAGAGAAATACAAGGACATTGTGTTCGGAACAGCCGAGTTTATGGCTTCTTTTCCCTCATATGATAGTTTAAAGAATCAATATAATCTGGGTAAAGGATTAATTCCTGCACAGGAAGTTTTTAAAGCGGAGGATACTTATAATCCGACCTATGAGCTGGCTTACTGGGACTGGGCCCTTAGAATTGCCCAGAAATGGCGTGAGCGTTTAGGCATGCCAAGGGATGCAGAATGGGATAAAGTGATTAATAAACTTGCTCCGCTTCCTAAATACAACGGCGTTTACCTGTCTACAGAAAACAATAAGGATTCTTTTACCAATGAAAAATGGCTGCGCGATCACCCTTCGGTATTAGGCGCTTTAGGTATGGTACCGGCTTCAGCAAAATTAGATAAGGCTACGATGCAACGCACGTTCGATACCGTTTGGAAAGTTTGGCAATGGCCCGATACATGGGGATGGGATTTTCCGATGACCGCCATGACTGCTGCCCGTTTAGGAAACCCTAACAAAGCAATTGACGCCCTGTTTATGAAGATACAGACCAATACCTATCTAAAAAACGGTCACAATTACCAGGACGGACGTCTCCGTATATATCTTCCAGGCAACGGCGGTGTACTGGCAACTGTAGCTATGATGGCCGGCGGATGGGACGGGAGCACAGGCTTAAACCCCGGCTTCCCGAAAGACGGAAAATGGAAGGTGAAGTCTGAAGGATTTAAAAAGATGCCTTAATATTCACAAATTAAATAAAACATATAACCCCTTTATGGCTCTGTTCACAGATCATGAAGGGGTTTCTTTTTGATATCTTAATCTCATGGTCTGTGTCTTTACAGACCATGAGATTGCCTTACTGATCATGCGAATTAATGGGTAAAAGAGGCTGATTTATTGACACAGACCAAGGTTGGGGCTTATCGCTTTGTTAATTCCAAATTTCATTCATCTCTGTCAGTACAATTGGTTTACCGTCAGTAACAACAATAGTATGTTCGTGTTGTGCCATAAAACCGCCCCTGTTACCAACCATTGTCCAGCCGTCTTGTAAAGTTTCAGCGTAAGTGGAAGTCGTTGAAATAAAAGTTTCAATAGCAACTACAGAATTTTTCTTAAATCTTGTCGAATTAAAACGGTCTCTGTAATTCGCTATTTCGGCTGGTTCTTCATGAAGACTTCTTCCTACTCCGTGGCCCGTTAAATTTTTAATAACTCTGTAACCTCTTTTCTTAGCTTCGGTTTCAATTAAAAAACCAATGTCAGAAATACGAACCCCACCTTTTATATTATGAATTGCTTTATGTAAAATTTGTCTTGAAGCCTCAATAAGTTTTTGGTGTTGGTTTACATCCGTCCCGATAACAAATGACCCTCCGTTGTCCGACCAAAAGCCATCTAATTCTGCTGAAACGTCAATATTAATTAAATCACCTTCATTAATTATTTTTTTGTCAGAGGGTATGCCGTGACAAAATTCATTATTTATACTTATGCACGTCCAGCCAGGAAAACCGTAAGTCAAATATGGTGCTGATTTAGCTCCCATGTCGTTAAGGATTTGTCCGCCATAGTTGTCTAATTCCTTCGTCGTCATACCCGGTTGGGCATAGTTTCTCATTTCTTTCAAAGTGTAGGCAACAGCTTCACTTGCTTTTTGCATTCCCACTAGTTCTGACTCTGTTGTGATTGACATATCTTGCTCTTCTCTGATTAAGTATTTATCGTGCCGTTTTTAGCCTGATCGTTAAACTTTAGGTGTCTAAACGGTGCCCTAAAAGAACGTCCGTGTTAAGGAGCAATAAAGTTACTAAAAAACAGAAAATTTCGAGAATTGCGTCACACTTCCGCAGATGACTTAAATGAAAGCCATGGCCCCCGCTGCTATCATCCTTACTTAATCGTGAGTCCTGCGATCATATTTATTCGTACTTTTAGACCTTATTTCGTACCAAATCATGAAGAAATTAAACCGATTATTCGCTTTTATTATTTGTAGTCTGTGTTTTGCAGCACAAACAAACGCTCAGGGTATTAAACTGCCACAACCAAGCAGCACCCAAACGCTTATCCAGGATTTTGCGCTTGGGAATATTACCTTAACTTATTCTCGTCCGAGTATTAGAGGACGCGCGATTTTTGGAGGGTTGGTGCCTTTTGATAAAGTGTGGCGTACAGGCGCAAACAGCGCAACTATTATTAAATTTTCGGATGAAGTGATCATTGAAGGGAAAACCATTCCGGCGGGAGAGTATGGATTATTCACCATTCCGGGTAAAAAGGATTGGACCGTAATTATAAGTAAGGGATCACAGCAATGGGGAGCCTACACATACAAAGAAGCAGATGATTTAGCCCGCTTTAGCGTTAAGCCGCAAAGTCTTAAAGACAAGGTGGAAACATTTACCATGCAGTTTGCAAATGTCTATCAAACATCAGCTCAATTGCAGCTTATGTGGGAAAATACTCAGGTTTCTGTTAATCTAACCGCTGATATCGACAGCAGGGTGATGGCAAGCATAAACGAGGCCATGAAAGGGGAGAAGAAACCTTATTTTGCTGCTTCCCAATATTATTACAACAACAATAAAGACATGGCTAAAGCATTAGAATGGGTGAATGCTGCAGAAGCTGAAGATCAAAAAGCTCCCTGGATAAAATTGGCGAAAGCAAAAATTCAGTTGAAAGCCGGAGATAAAAAAGGAGCTATTCAAACTGCCGAAGCAGGTATTAAGTTAGCTTCCGAATTAAAAAATGAAGAGTACGTTCGTTTAAACACTGAATTCTTAGCTGAAGCGAAGAAATAGGGTTTGTAAGTGTAAAAAGAAGCCGCTGATTTAATCGTCAGTGGCTTTTTGTATTTTGTTCTATACCGATAAAGATAATTGTCTGTCTCACAGAGGGTGAGAAATCCAATGCTAAAAGTCAATATTATAGCTGGATCGAAAATCCCGACGATCACCCGCCCGACCTTAAGTTAGTCATATAGATTTATCTGATTTATTAATAACTCAAACAGCCCCAGGGTATACTAACGTCTTAATATAAACCTAAATTGAACAGACTTAAATCAAATATTAATCGCACCTTATTCGCATTTTAGCGTCCAATATGCGACTAAGGTGCGAACAAGGTCCGTTTAAAGTCTGTTTAAATATAAATGATGGCTTAACCACGCATGGTCTGTGTCTTCACAGATTATTAGATAAAAAAAGCGATTAAGAGATATTGGTCTGTGTGACACAGACCAAGGGGTAGGGAAACTTTTTAACCTTCGTATGTCACACATATCAGAAAAGATATTATTTGATATGAAAAATATTATCTTGCTGAAGTATACTCATTTAAATATATTAACATTAAACCTGCCTGTAATGACATACCCTCTGATTTTCATTATATCCTTTCTGTTTAGTAGCTGCGGAGAGTCAAAAAACGTTTCAAATGAAGCCGATGAAACTTTAAGCATAGATTCTGTAATTAAAAAATCAGAACAAAGCTACGCGTCATTGAAAACATACCTTGATTCGGGCAAGGTTATCAGCGACTTTTATTCTGGCAGCCACCCCCATAAAAGCGCCAAGATTTTCCGAACCGCATATTCCGCAACTGAAGGTTTTAACTTTGAATATTTTGAACCAAACAAGTCTAACTCTTTGCATACTCTAAACAAAAAAGGAGAAACAGTAAAAACATGGTGGGGTGTTACCAACGAGTTAACAACTGATAAAACTTTTAGTATGGCAATAGCCTCAATGACCGGTGTCTCATCGGGAGCTGCAACACTGATCCCGCGACTTTTATTCCCTAAGAAATTGTCTCCAGGAAGAAATATATACAATAGCTTTGTGCCTGATTCAAGCGGGTTTGAAATGGTAAATGGGCTGCCTTGCTATAAGATTTCAGGAAAAGACAGGCTGGAAGGGAAAATTACTGTTTGGGTTGCCAAAAGTGATTTCCTGATTCGTAAAGTAGAGAATGATAGAATAGTAAATCCCAAAACATATGCGAATGTTGATTCAATGCTCAGATCCGGGTTTCAACGTGATTCTGTCCGGATTCAAAAGTTGGCAGATCAAAGTGCCGACCCTCAAAAAAAAGCCATGCTGTTAAAAAAACTGAAGGAGTCATCAGCCACGCGTAGTACAGTACTGAAACAATTAAGTGCGAGACCAGCTCGCAGCCCCTTTTCAGTAAAAACAACCACCTTTATTTATCCATATACTCAAAAGGTTTTGAATAAAGAACTCTTTAGCTTCAGGCCACACAGGGAAGTGCCATTATAAGATAAACGTTTTTACTCATGGTTTAGCCCATTTACGCCGTGGTCTGTGTCTCCACAGACCATTTTTATGGAATCTTGTCAAAAAAAAGCATGTGCTATAATTTGCCGCTTACTTTATTGAAATCTGATATATGCATTTTTCTTTTATTGAATTTAGCAGCTATCAAATCTCCTGCAATTAATCCTGAAATGAAGCCAAGCGGAATTCCAGCCAATCCTTTTACATCAGGAAGACAGGTACGATTCGAGCTATTATCTGTTAAAAGAACAGCTAAAGCTGTTGCGCCCGCAACCGCAGCAGGTAGCTTTATCCATGGTCTCCATATTTTCAGATTTTTCGTTTGTCTGGCAGAGAAAGTATAGATTTTACCGTTATAATCTTTAATTGTTATGGTGCTATCATTGATCGCATTAAGTTTGCCAGTAACGTTGCTTCCATCCCAGGTTACAATATGAACTCTATATTTTGTAGGTGAAGTTGCTGATGCGTTTTGAACAACTATTAAAAATAGTATGATTGATAGAAATTGATTCATAGAGGGATAGTTTATGCTTGTAATAATTACTTTTTGGGCAAGCTCCAATTTGGATAGACTGTATAAATATAGCCAAAAATTTCACTGATGACCCCACAAGTTCAGAAATGATCCCTCACAAGCAGACAATAGCAAAAGGGCTAAATGTTGGAATTGAAATTAAATACTGTTTTTTTCAAATCATCTCGTACGCCATTGTCTGTGTCTCCACAGACCATTTAGGTATTTAAAAAAACGATTTAAAGATATTGGTCTATGTGACACAGACCAAAGGTGAAAAATTTATCCATGTAATCTCGGCTGCCGGCCAACGAAATAAAAAATTTATGGATTCTTTCTAAACTTTCAATTTCCATGTAATGAGCTTATTACATCGCAATTTGTAACATCTGCATTACCCGGTATGCTCAAAAATATATAAAAGCTCTATTTAGAATGATAGAGGCTGGTTAGTTCTTGGAGCTAAAAACGCAGCATGACAGACCATGATGGTAAATAATAGTTCTTTAACTTAATTTAAAGAACCAATTATTTCCATTTTATGAAAAGACAAATACTTGTTCATCTATGCTTATTAATTTTTATTCTTCCTTTCAGCTTTTCTAAAGCGTATTCACAGCGCCAGATGGAGAACCTGGGTCGTGGCATGGTCGCCATAAATCAGGGAAGTGGAAAAGTATATGTAGGATGGCGCATGCTTGGTACAGATCCTTCAGATATCGCATTTAACCTCTATCGCTCTGTGAATGGCGGGAGTCCGGTAAAATTAAATAAGCAAGCCCTTGTAAAAACTACAGACTTTATTGATACGGGAAGAGATTCCCTTAAATCGAATGCCTATTTCGTTAAAGCAGTAGTTAAAGGAAAAGAAATTGAAACCAGTAAATCCTTTGTTTTAAAAGCGAACGCTCCCACAGTACCTTATTTATCCGTGCCATTACAAACTCTGGCAGGATACAATCCAAACGATGTTTCTGTAGCAGACCTTGACGGCGATGGTGAATATGAAATTGTATTGCACCAGGCTGGCCGGGCGAGAGATAATTCACAAGCCGGTATTACGGATCCGCCGATACTTGAAGCCTATAAGCTTGATGGTACCATGCTCTGGAGAATAAATCTTGGTAAAAACATTCGTGACGGAGCCCACTATACCCAGTTTATGGTTTATGACCTGGATGGCGACGGACGGGCAGAAGTTGCCTGTAAAACAGCCGACGGAACCATCGATGGCAAAGGAAAGGTGATTGGCGATTCTACTAAAGATTATCGCGATGAGCGAGGCATGATTTTAAAAGGCCCTGAATTTCTCACCGTTTTTAATGGCTTCACAGGAGCGGAAATACATACCACAAATTATAATCCTCCGCGTCATCCAACTAAACTGGAACCTACTACCCAGGAGTTGAGAGAGATATGGGGCGATGGAAATGGCAACCGCAGCGACCGTTACCTGGCAGCAGTGGCTTACCTTGATGGCGTTCATCCCAGCTTAGTGATGTGCCGTGGATATTACACCCGCACGGTTATTGCCGCATGGGATTTAAAGAACGGGAAGCTAACCGAACGCTGGGTGTTCGACAGTGATGCCAGTGAAGAGACCCGGCCTTTCCGTGGACAAGGCAACCATAATTTATCCGTTGCAGATATTGACGGCGACGGAAAAGATGAAATTGTGTATGGTCAGATGACGCTGGATGATAATGGCAAAGGTTTGTATACTACCAAAATCGGACACGCTGATGCATTGCACGTTAGCGACTTAGACCCTTCACGACCCGGATTAGAGGTTTTTAGTATCCAGGAACGATTTGGTGATGCCGGGGCAAATTTCCGTGATGCCCGCACCGGAGAAGTGATCTGGAAAAAAGGGTCTATTAAAGCAGGTGAAGACGGTGAAGGCCCCGGCCGTGCTTTGGCTTTAGATGTCGATCCGCGATACAAAGGTTTTGAATCATGGGTTGCCGGAGCCGGAATTACCGGAATGTTTGACGTTAAAGGCAATAAAATTGCTGAGCGCACTCCGGCAGTTAACTTTGGTGTTTTCTGGGATGCCGATATGCTGAGTGAAATACTTAACTCAACAACTGTCGGCAAATGGGATTATATGAATCAGAAGACAGATGTATTGTTAAATGCCGCACAATATGATTGCGTTCATAACAATGGTACAAAATCTACACCTGCATTAAGCGCCGATATATTGGGCGACTGGCGCGAGGAAGTGATGTTCCGAACCCGCGATGGAAAAGAACTGCGAATTTTCTCTACCACAATTCCGGCCGCAAACCGCTTTTACACCTTTATGCACGATCCGCATTACCGTCTAAGCATTGCATGGCAAAATGTGGCTTATAATCAGCCGCCGCATACCAGCTTTTATATTGGTCCCGAAATGAAAGCACCTCCAAAACCAAATATCACCTTAGTGAAATATAAAGGTAAATAAGCCCAAAGAATCCATTACATGAGAATAACAATAATTCAAAAGAACACCGGAAATCTATTTAATGGCCTGGTTTTACTGATTTTTACCCTTTTCAGTTCTGCGCTTTTAGCTCAAAACGGAATTGCCAGAAAAGTTTCAGCCTTTGAAGACAATTGGAAATTTATTAAAGAAGATGTTTCAGGAGCCGAAAAGCCAGAGTTCAAAGATAATACATGGAGAACCTTAAGTGTTCCGCACGACTGGAGTATTGAAGGTCCTTATGATCGAAATAATTCAACCGGTCGGGGGGGAGGATATCTTCCGGGTGGTATCGGCTGGTATCGAAAAACCTTTACCGTTCCTCAGGCAGATGCCCAAAAGAAATTATTCATTGAATTTGATGGTATTATGGCTAATAGTGATGTGTGGATAAATGGCAAACATCTTGGAAAGAGGCCTAACGGATATATCGGTTTCAGATACGATCTTACTCCGCATCTAAACCCTGGTAGGCCCAATGTTATAGCGGTTCGTGCCGATAATTCGGTGCAGCCTGCATCAAGGTGGTACACTGGTGCCGGCATTTACAGGCATGTTCGCTTAATTACAAGTAATCCTGTTCATGTTGCTCAGTGGGGCGTTTTTGTAAGTACAAAAGATGTAACGGATAAAGCGGCAACTGTTAGTATAAAAACTCGTATTGAAAACGAATCATCTGCTCCGCAGGAGATAACCTTGCAGACTTCAGTACTGGGCCCGGATGGTAAAACCCTGAAAAGTGCAGAAACTACTCAATCAATTTCGCCCGGAAAACCGGCTGCTTTCGAGCAAAATATTTCGTTGTCAAATCCTTTATTGTGGGATGTTAACAAGCCTAATCTTTATCGAACAGTGACAAAAGTGCTTTCAGGCAAAACGGTCCTTGACAATGAAACCAATGTTTTCGGAATCAGGGATATTCGTTTTGAGGCCGCAAGCGGATTCCACTTAAACGGAAAAAACCTGAAAATCAAAGGGGTTTGCCTGCATCATGATGGTGGAGCCGTTGGAGCTGCGGTACCGGCAGCAATTTGGAAAAAGCGATTACTGACGCTTAAAGAGCTTGGCGTGAATGGTATTCGTACAGCTCATAATCCCATGGCTCCGGAGTTTTACGACCTCTGTGATGAGTTAGGATTATTGGTGATGGATGAATCGTTCGATACATGGAGAGCAAAAAAAGGAAATGCAGAAAACGGCTACAATTTATATTTCGATAAATGGTGGGAAGCCGATACCCGCGACATGGTAATGCGCGACCGCAACCATCCGAGTATTGTGATTTATAGTGTGGGAAATGAAATTCGCGACGATTTAAATAGTCCGGCTGGCTTTAAAACCTTTACTGATCAAAAGGACCTGATACATAAACTGGATGGAACACGTCCGGTTACTATGGCTTTGTTTCGACCCAATTCTGCAAAAGTATACGACAATGGTTTTGTGGAATTAATGGATGTGGTTGGTCAGAACTATCGCGAAAACGAATTGGTTCAGGCTCATGAATCCAAACCCGCCCGTAAAGTTATCGGTACCGAGAACGGCCATACCCAAAATGCCTGGTTGACATTGCGCGATAAGCCCTATATGGCCGGTCAGTTTTTATGGACAGGTATTGATTATTTTGGAGAAGAAGACTGGCCTTCCATTGGTCATGGATCCGGAATTCTCGATCGTACCGGAGCAATTAAACCCGAGGGCTTTCAACGGCAAAGCTGGTGGTCTGACAAGCCCATGGTGCATATTACAAGGAGCGCTGGAAATGCCGGTTCAGGACGTTTAGTTTCCGACTGGACTCCGGATGATTTTGATACCTATGATGAAGGCAGGGTGCAGGTGTACAGCAATTGTGAAGAGGTGGAATTGTTTCTGAATGGAAAGTCGCTGGGCGTAAAGCCACTTGCTAAAAATGCATCGCCCTTTACATGGAGCGTAACATTTGCCCCGGGAACCATTAAAGCTGTAGGAAAAAATGGCGGGAAAGTAGTGGTAGAGCAGGAACTTAAAACCGCAGGCAAGCCGGCTAAAATCAGGTTAACTGCCAGCCAGCCGAAACTAACCAACAGTTTTGATGATGCAGCGATAATTACGGCAACTATAGTTGATGAAAATGGAGTCCCCTGCCCCAATAGCGATAATCCTATAAGCTTTAAAGTTTCAGGCCAGGGAATGATAAATGCTGTTGATAATGGAAGCCTTATAAGTACAGAAATGTACAAGACATCTGAGAGAAGCGCTAATATGGGAAAGGCAGTAGCCATTATTCAGGCAAACGCGCCTAAAGGAAAGGTGGATATACTGGCAACGAGCCCTGGATTGGCACAAGGATCAGTTTCATTAGAAGTGACATCTTCAGCGAAATAGTAAATTGTCCCCTGGGCCCAAAGGTCTGTGTCTTCACAATGAGAGACACAGACCTTTGGACCGTGCAGGGTTGCGGACATTATAAGGACAGAGACCTGGCTTGTGCCACACAAACTAAGGAGAGAAATAATAAAAGCTGATTTAGGGGCTCTTCTAAAATGTAACATGTGTATTACTCCTAAACTCTTTGTCTCCCAAAAATCGCTGTTTAATAACCGATAGGCCTTTTTTTGAGATTTATCACGCAAAATGCCATGATGGTGCATGACGGTTAAGCCTGTTCAAATCGTTTACTTTATGCTACCATTTTATAACCAATAATGAAAAGACTTTTACTTAATAATGTTTTGCTTATTGTATTTGTGCTGTTTGCTTTTTCGGCATTGTCTCAAAAACGGCAAATGGAATATCTTAACAGGGGTACTATTGCCATTAATCAGGGAGCCGGCAAAGTTTACCTTGGATGGCGCATGCTGGGGACCGATCCTGAAGATATCGCGTTCAACGTGTACCGTTCTACAGGTTCTAAAACAGCGCTGAAATTAAATAGTAAGCCTATTTCAAACAGTACAAATTATGTCGACGAAGGTGTGGACACAACCCAGTCGAATGCTTATTTTGTAAAAATTGTTTCGAAAGGGAAAGAAACAGAAACCGGAGAGACCTATACTCTTGCTGCCAATGCACCTGCACAACAATACTTGTCAGTTCCTTTAAAAACTATTCCGGGATATACTCCAAACGATGCCTCTGTAGGCGATTTAGACGGAGACGGGAAATATGAAATTATTTTACATCAAACCGGCAGAGGGAGAGATACTCCTTCACCCGGTCTTACCGATGTCCCCATTTTTCAGGCCTATAAATTGGATGGTACATTATTATGGGAAATAAATCTTGGTAAAAATATCCGCGAAGGCGCTCATTATACTCAGTTTATAGTAATTGATATGGATGGCGACGGGATCGCGGAGTTTGCCTGTAAAACTGCCGATGGCACCATTGACGGAAAAGGAAAAGTGATAGGAGATTCTACCAAAGACTGGAGGAATATTGATCCGAAAAGTGGTGTCTTCTTTGGAAAAATACTGCAGGGCCCCGAATATTTCACGGTTTTCAGCGGAAAGACCGGGGAGGCTTTAGCGACAACTGATTATATCGCAAACCGCTATCCAACCGACGGATGGAGCGGTCATGGCGGAAATGGCGGAAGCGACAACAACGGAAATCGTGTTGATCGTTTTGTAGCCGGAGCAGCATATTTAGATGGAAAACTTCCCAGTGTATTAATGTGTCGCGGTTACTATGGAAGATCTGTAATTGCTGCCTGGGATTACCGTAACGGGAAACTAACCTCGCGCTGGGTTTTCGATAGCAAAGATAGTGAGAACCCTTTCTCCGGTCAGGGAAACCATGGCCTGAGCATTGCCGATGTGGATAATGACGGAAAGGATGAAGTTATTTATGGTGCAATGGTTATTGACGACAATGGGAAAGGAATGTTTTCAACTAACCTTCGTCATGGAGACGCCCTGCATGTAAGCGATTTGGATCCTGCACGTCCGGGACTGGAAGTTTTTGGGGTTCACGAAATTGAAGAAGGAACAAAGGGGCCGGGAGCCGCTTTATATGATGCAAAAACCGGTAAAATATTGTGGTCCGGCCATAACGACGAGGATGTTGGCCGTGGTGTAGCTGCAAATATTGATGCCGAAAATCCGGGGGCCGAAATGTGGTTCTCCGGCTCGAATGGTTTGCTAAATCTTAAAGGCGAGAAAATTGGTCCAAATCCAACTTCGACGAATTTCCTTTGCTGGTGGGATGGGGATTTAACCCGCGAACTTCTTAACGGTAACGGAATCGATAAGTATAAGATAGGACGGATATTCACCGCCGCTGGTTGTTCTTCAAATAATGGAACCAAATCTACTCCGGCTTTAAGTGCAGATATCCTGGGAGACTGGAGAGAAGAAGTAATTTTAAGAACCACAGATAATAAAGAGCTCAGGATTTTTACTACTACTATTCCTACTCAGCATAAAATGTATACCCTGATGCATGATCCGCAGTACAGAATGGCAATTGCCTGGCAAAATGTAGCGTACAATCAGCCTCCTCACCCGGGTTTCTATATGGGAGAGGATATGAAACCTGCACCTAAACCTAATATTGAGGTGAAAGCTCCTAAGAAAACAGTATTCTCAAAAAATTAATAACACCTTAAAGATGAACAATAGATCAGTTAAGAAATTTTGGCCCGCATTACTTGTAGTCCTTTTAATGGCGTTTGCTTTTCGCCAGCAGAATAAACCCGTGGTTTATATTATAGGCGATTCGACTGTAAGAAACTCTAATAATGTTCAGCGTGGTTGGGGAGCCTACTTAGGAAACCATCTTGATACAACCCGTATATCTGTGAGTAACCAGGCTATGGCCGGACGCAGTACCCGGACATTTATAAAAGAAGGACGTTGGGAAAAAGTACTTTCAACATTAAAACCCGGCGATTTTGTGTTAATGCAGTTTGGCCACAATGAAGGAAGCGCACCCGATACAACAAGAAACGGATATCGTGGGGTTTTAAGAGGTATAGGTGATGAAACAAAAGAGTTAACCTGGCCGGATGGTAAAAAGGAAGTTGTGCTTACTTATGGGGCCTATCTGCGTAAGTTTATTAAAGAAGCTAAAGCTAAAGGAGCAACTCCTGTTGTACTTTCGATGATTCCAAGAAATCAATGGGCCGATGGAAAAGTTAAACGGGCCAATAATGATTTTGGCAAATGGGCAAAAGAAGCAGCAGAAATTGAAGGAGTAGTATTTATTGATCTGAATCAGCTAACTGCAGATAAGTATGATGCTATGGGGCCCGATAAAGTAAAAGAATTTTTTCCCGGCGATCATACACACACAAATGAAGCCGGCGCCTTAGTCAATGCCGCATCAGTGGCAGAAGGAATTAAAGCACAGAAAAAATTGTCGTTGGCTAAGTTTCTGCGTTAATTGTTAAATTTGTATTTCTATGAGTCTGGTCCGTTAAATCGGGTTAGACTCTCTTTAATTTATGAAACTGCATAAGTAGTCGGCAAAAAAAAGTCTTAACACGCTTCATAGCCGGTAATAAATAATTATTCTCTGATGTAAGTCATGAAAGCCCGTCCGAACGAAGCCGGGCGGACTTCGTAACCTTTAAAAAATATATATTGATGAAAAAAACCTATACCCTTAGTTTACTTGCAACGCTTGCAATTATTTCTTCATGCCTGGTCATGAAGCCGCAGCAAAAACCCACACTTTTTTTAATAGGTGATTCTACTGTAAAGCATGCAAAAGGCATGGGCGACGGTGGTCGTTGGGGCTGGGGCGACATAATTGCCGCTTATTTTGATACTACAAAAATTACTGTGAAAAATGAAGCCTTGGGCGGAACAAGCAGCCGTACGTTTATGAACAGGGGAAGATGGGCAGCTGTGCTTCCCAAAATTCAGAAAGGCGATTTCGTAATCATGCAGTTCGGGCATAATGACAGCAGCCCTCTGGATGATTCTGCCCGTGCGCGCGGAACGATAAAAGGTAATGGCGATGAGAGTAAAGAAATATATAACCCTATCACTAAACAAAAAGAAGTTGTCTATTCTTATGGATGGTATATAAGGAAGTTTATTTCTGATATAAAAGCTAAAGGAGCAACTCCGATTGTAGCCTCATTGATTCCCAGAAATGGCTGGAATAATGGTAAGGTGAATCGTTCGGTTGATAGTTATGCTCAATGGGCGCAGCAGGCGGCTCAACAGGGCGGGGCTTATTTCGTAGACCTGAATAAGATCACTGCCGATCAGTACGATAAGGAAGGTGAACAAAAAGTGAGATCAACGTACTTTAATACCACAGATGGAACGCACACCATTGAGGCGGGTGCGAGGCTGAATGCTCAATCGGTTGTGGAAGGACTGAATCAGTTGAAACCTAATCCTCTTAAAAAGTATTTAATTACAAAATAGAACAATACATACGCATATGATTAATTTCCGTTCATGCTTTAAAGTGATTGCTTTCATTCTTATAGCATCAGTTTTCTCAGAAGCCCAGGCACAGAAACTTCCTAAAAAGAAAAGTGTGCTGAAGCAAATGCGATTAACAAACCAGTACTTTATGAATAAATGGCCCGATCCCGGAAAATCTATTGTTACCAATAGAGAAAGGCCAAGTAATATCTGGACCAGAGGTGTGTATTATGAGGGACTCATGGAACTTTACCGGTTAGACCCTAGTACTAAAAAACAAAAGGTGTATTATGACTATGCTGTAGATTGGGGCGAAAAACATAAATGGGGCCTGAGAAGCGGTACTGCCAGAGACCGTCAGAATGCTGATGATCAAACCTGCGGACAAACCTATATCGATCTTTATCTTATTGATAAAAAAGAAGAAAGAATAAAAGATATTAAAACTGCAGTTGATGGGATGCTGGTTAGTGAGAAAGTTGACGACTGGTGGTGGATAGATGCTTTACAAATGGCTATGCCTGTTTTTACAAGATTAGGTGTAGTGTATAACGATACCAGGTATTTTGATAAAATGTACGAGCTGTATAATTACAGCAAAACTAAACATGGCGATAAAGGCCTCTGGAACCCTGCAGACAAGCTTTGGTGGAGAGATAAGGATTTTGATCCTCCCTATACAGAGCCTAACGGTCAGGATTGCTACTGGTCCAGAGGAAATGGCTGGGTAATCGCAGCCCTGGTTCGTACCATGTCTATGTTGCCGAAATCAGATCCTCATTACAATGAGTACATGCAGGATTACAAAGATATGATGGCAGCCCTGCTTCCCCTCCAGCGAACTGATGGTTTTTGGAATGCCAGTTTACACGATCCTAACAATTTTGGCGGCAAAGAAACCAGCGGAACTTCTTTGTTTGTATACGGAATGGCCTGGGGTGTTAATAACGGAGCATTGAGCAAAGAGGTGTACACCCCGGTAATTGTTAAAGCATGGAATGCAATGTCTAAAGAAGCAGTTCATAAAAACGGATTTTTAGGTTACGTTCAGGGAACGGGCAAAGAACCAAAAGATGGCCAGCCTGTAAGCTATACAAGCAAACCTGATTTTGAAGATTATGGTCTTGGTTGTTTCTTAATGGCAGGAAGCGAAGTTTACAAAATGAAATAAAAAACTTAATTCTTTTTACGGATTTTGTCATTTCGGCCTCAGTAGAAGTCTTAGCCCATTTCATGATTCAGGCAAGATTCGGAATGACAAAATCCATTTTGGGACAATCGCTGTCTTATATACAATCAATTATGTCAACTTTTTATAAGTTCTGGCTTCTTCTTTTGTTTTTTGCTGTATTTTTTTTCACAGTGAATGCCCAACCTGCAGGGAGCTATAGCTCGGGGTATAAAAAACAAGGCAATGAATTCTTTTTTTCGAATACAAATTCTGATGTCAAAATAGAGTTTTGTACTCCCGGAATGTTTCGGGTAAGAACCTCATGGAGCAGAATATTCGAAGAAAATGAGCCATGGATGGTTTCCAATTATAAGTGGTCCTCCCAGGAGATAATTTCGGCTGAAAATAACGATCATTATCTTCTTCAGTCATCTAAGCTTGATGTACGGGTATATAAATCGCCTTTCAGAATAGATGTTTATAATAAACAGGGTAAACTTCTGTCTTCCGAAAACAATGCCGGTGCCTTTAAAGAAGGCAAAGCCGTTGTTGCAAAGAAAAACCTGCTGTCGGACGAACACTTCTTTGGATTCGGGGAGCGAATGGATTTCATTGATCAGAAAAATAAAAAGCTTAAGCTAAATGTAGGTCGTGGAAAAGGATTGCCTCATGCAGTTGGCGCTTACAATATATTGGAGGCAAATTATTCACCGGTTCCATTTTTTATGAGTACTCAGGGTTATGGCATTTTTCTCCACAACTCTTTTGCCACAGAGTGGGATATGGGAGCCAGCCTGGATGATCAGTACAGCTTTAAAGCAGTTGATGGTGAGCTCGATTACTATTTTATTTATGGTCCGACTTTTCCATCCATACTTGCTGATTATACCGCATTAACCGGGAAGGCGCCTTTAATTCCTCAATTTGCTTTTGGGCTGCATGCTGGGACATACAGTGGCGGAACCTGGGGGCATGAAGCAGAAACGTCCGACAGTTATGTGATTGCGTTGGCCCGTAAGTTCAGAACTTTAGGTATTCCGGTTGATTTGTTATGGCTGGACTCTACCTGGAGAATTTTCGGTAAAAACGGGGGAAAGGGCGCTACTTCTTTCGAATGGCGTGAAACTTTCAGAAATCCGAAAGGAATGTTTGACAGCTTGTATGCGATGAATTATAAAATGGTGGGGTTGCACCTGCGCCCGCGATTTGATAATGGAAATACAATGAACCTTTTGGACCAGGCTCGTGAACAGGGTTTAGTTTATCCTGAACCGGGAGGTAAAGGTGAGTTTGTTAATTTTTTTGACCAGAAATCTGTCGATTGGTGGTGGGACAACGGTGTAATGAAAGTAGCCAGTCAGGGTGCAATGTTTTTAAAAACGGATGAAGGCAGTGCCTTTGGAGGATTGGCAAACGAAAGCGATAAAACTGGTCCTACTGATAAAGCCGCGCAAAAACTCCATAATATTTTCCCGCTGGCATATGCCAAGGCCCCGTTCGAAAAGTTTCAGACGTTGAACAAAATGCGCGGCCTAAACCAGACACGCGAAGGTTATGCCGGTATTCAGCGTTATCCCTTCATTTTTGCTGGCGACTGGCCGAGTGAATGGCAATATTTTGCTCCTGTAATCAAAGCCGGGATTAATATCGGAATCTCAGGTATTGGCTATTGGTCGCATTGTATGGGCGGTTTCGAGCATGTTGCCGATCCCGAATTATATATGCGCTGGGTTCAGTTCGGAATGTTTAGCCCGATCGCCCTGGTTTTTGGAATGGAGCATCCAAATTATAAAGAACCCTGGAGCTATGGCGATGCTGCACTTGCCAACTTCAAAAAATACGATTTGTTAAGATATAGATTAATTCCTTACATATACAGCAATGCACATACCATGTATCAAAGCGGAATGCCCTTAATGCGAGCCCTCGTTCTTGAGTATCAGAACGATAAAAATGTATACGACATTGGCGACCAGTACATGTTTGGAAATAATTTAATGGTTGCGCCGGTAACTACAAAGGGCGCGAAAACCAGAACTGTTTATTTTCCGGAAGGGGAATGGTACGACTACTGGACAGGCAAAAGATATACAGGGAAACAAAATGTTAATGTAGTTAGCCCTATAGATACAATCCCTCTCTTTGCGAAAGCCGGTGCTATTATACCTATGCAACCAGAAATGAAATATGTTGCTGAGATGCCGGTTAATGAAATTACACTGGATATTTTTCCAGGCAAAAGTTCAGCATTTGATTTATATGAGGATGATGGTTTGAGTCTTGATTATCAAACCGGAAAGTTTGCCTTAACCAGAATTACCACAACTTCTCAGGCAAAAAACTTTAAAGTACATATTGGCAAAACGACGGGGAGCTTTGATCCGCTGCAGCGTACTTATCTGGCCCGGATTCGCCTTATTGAGGGCCGGAAGCCAACTGCAGTTACTGAAAACGGAAAGGAAATGACCTTAAGCCCGGATTCTGCTTTAGCTGCCCGACAATATTTTTATGATGAGAAAGAACGGACTGTTTACGTGAAGTCTTCGGGTACCAATAAATCTAATATTGAATTAATTATAAACTATTAAAATGAAAAGGATTATTTCTTTGCTGATTCTGTCTGTTTTTGTGCTTATGGCAAGTGCAGCAGATAGCCCACGGATTAAATATAATTTTAACCCCGGATGGAAACTTTATATTGGCGATGCAAAAGGAGCCGAAGTACCGGGATTTAACGATGCGGCATGGCAGAACGTGACATTGCCTCACGCCTGGAACGAAGATGCAGCCTTTAAGGTTTCTATCGATAAACACCCGACCGGAATAGTCTGGTACCGCAAACGTTTCAAAGTCCCTTCTTCAGATATCGGTAAGAAGATTTTTCTGGAGTTTGAAGGTGTTCGTCAGGCTGGAGAATTTTATCTTAACGGAAAATCCGTTGGCTTACATGAGAATGGTGCTATGGCTTTTGGGTTCGATGTTACTGATATTGTCAAATCTGGCGAAAATGTTATTGCAGTTCGGGTTGATAACGATTGGAATTACCAGGAGAAAGCCACTAAAACCAAGTTTCAATGGAGCGATAAAAACTTCAATGCGAATTATGGCGGCTTACCTAAAAATGCCTGGTTACATGTTACCGATAAGCTGTATCAGACATTGCCATTGTATTCGTTCCTTAAAACAACGGGCGTTTACATCTATCCAAAAGATTTTGATATTCCCGGCAAAACGGCAACAATTGTAACCGAATCGGAAGTCCGGAATGAATATTCTGTACCTAAAACGTTCCAATACGAAGTCGAAGTAAAGGACCTGGACGGAAAAAGTGTGAAAGTATTTGATGGCGGACAAACTACTATTCAGCCTGGCGAAACCAAAACAGTAAGCGCAAGTGCCTCATTGAGCAACCTTAATTTCTGGAGCTGGGGCTATGGCTATTTGTACACAGTTAGTACCAGGTTAAAAGTAAATGGAAAAGCTATTGATGAAGTAAATACCAAAACCGGTTTCAGAAAAGCCGAATTCAAAAATGGTACGGTTTATCTTAACGACAGGGTTCTGGTATTAAAGGGCTATGCACAGAGAACCAGCAACGAATGGCCGGCTTTAGGAATGTCTGTACCACCATGGTTGAGCGATTACAGTAATGGACTTATGGTAGAGAGTAATGCAAACCTGGTTCGCTGGATGCATATCGCACCATGGAAACAGGATGTAGAATCATGCGACCGTGTCGGTCTGATCCAGGCGATGCCTGCCGGCGATGCCGAGAAAGATGTTGATGGCGCCAGGTGGACTCAACGCACTCAATTAATGCGTGATGCCATTATTTATAACCGGAATAATCCCAGTATTTTATTTTACGAATGCGGGAATGAGTCGATCAGTGAGCCTCATATGACCGAGATGAAAGCCATTAAATCTAAATATGATCCAAATGGCTGGCGTGCTATTGGTTCGCGCGAAATGCTCGATAGTAAAGTGGCTGAATATGGCGGCGAAATGCTGTATACCAATAAGAGCGCCGATATACCATTATGGGCTACAGAATACTCCCGCGATGAGGGATTGCGCAAGTATTGGGATGAGTTTTCTCCTCCTTTTCATAAGAATGGGGAAGGTCCTTTGTACAAGGACCAGGATGCCAGCAGCTATAACCGTAACCAGGATACTCACGCACTGGAAAATGTAGCGCGCTGGTATGAGTTCTGGAAAGAGCGCCCCGGAACTGGGGAACGTGTTAGCGCCGGAGGGGTTAATATCATTTTCTCTGACTCAAATACACATTATCGTGGTGCAGAGAACTATCGCAGGAGCGGAGAGGTTGATGCTATGCGGATTCCTAAAGATGGGTTCTATGCCCATAAAGTAATGTGGGATGGATGGGTTGATGTTGATCGCCACAGTACGCATATTATAGGGCACTGGAATTACCAGCCTGGCACAAAAAAGAATGTTCATGTTGTATCAAGCGGCGCGAAAGTTGAACTGTTCATCAACGGGCATTCAAAAGGTTTTGGAGAACGCCAGGATGGCTTCGCCTTTACCTTTAAAAGTATAGAATGGCAGCCCGGAACAATCAAAGCAGTTTCTTATGATGTTCAGAATAAGAAATTATCTGAAGCTGAAATTAAAACTGCTGGAGCACCTGCGGGTTTGCGTCTGACAACAGTGCAGGCTCCCGGAGGCTTAAAAGCCGATGGTGCAGACGTTGTTCTGGCTCAGGTCGAAGTAGTGGATGCGCAAGGCAACCGTTGTCCTATAGCTCTTAACATGATTGATTTTAAACTCCAGGGCCCTGCAGAGTGGAGAGGTGGAATTGCACAGGGACCGGATAATTATATTCTTGCAAAAAGCCTTCCTGTAGAAGGAGGCGTTAACCGGGTATTTATCCGATCGACCCCAAAGCCGGGCCAGATAGTTTTATCAGCATCGTCCGAAGGATTGAAATCGGCAACGGTAGCTTTTAAGTCCGTCCCTGTAAAGGTGACAAATGGTTTGTCATTAAATATGCCTGCAGACGGACTAACTCCGGGTTTAAAACGAGGTCCGACACCACAGGGTCCTTCATTTACCCCTAAAAGAACCGCGCTCAAAATAGTATCGGCGACAGCTGGTTCCAATACAGATCGGGTAGCATTAAGCTATGATGACAATGAACTTTCTGACTGGGTAAACGACGGCAAAATCTCAAATGCCTGGGTTAAATATAACCTTGCCAACGAATCAATAGTAAATGAGGTAACTCTGAAATTAAACAATTTCAGAAGCCGTAGCTACCCGGTAAAAATCCTGGTAGACAATGTTGTGGTTTTTAACGGAGTTACTCCCAGGTCTTTAGGTTATTGTACCCTTGTTTGTAAGCCAACAAAGGGAAAAACCGTAACTGTTCAACTTGCGAATGAAGCTTCTGCAAAAGATGATTCGGCTATCGGGGTAGAAATGGGCGGTCAAAAGCTTGATGACGGCGTAGCCAGGAACGATGCCAACGCTAAAGGAACTTTAAGTATAATTGAAGCAGAGATTTATCAAAACGTAGTTCCTCAAATCTAATTAATTAGTAGTATGTTCTCATATCGAATGTCTCATATCTCAATTCTATAAATATGAAATTAGCCTTTAAAATGAAGCTTAAGCCTGGCTTTAAAGATGAATACAGAAAGCGTCATGATGAAATCTGGCCCGAATTAAAAGCTCTTGTAAAAGAAAATGGAATAAGTGACTATACCATTTTTCTTGACGAGGAGACCAATATTCTATTCGCGGTACAGCAGCAGGATGGAAATATGTCTTCACAAGATCTGGGTCAAACAGAAATTGTTCAGAAATGGTGGGCCTACATGGCCGATATCATGGATACCAATTCGGATAACTCTCCAGTAAGCAAACCACTTATTGAAGTGTTTCATATGGATTAATATGACTCTTGTTATTCGACATTAGATCGGTGACATGCCATGCGTTGGCGTCACCCCGAGCCTGTCGAAGGGTTTGGGTGGGACAAAATCGCTTTACTTCGACAGTTTAAGTATGACGCTACGACTTTAGCTCATGATAGCTTCATCTCAAAAAAAATAAAATCAAATGAAAAGAAGCACAATTATAGCATCACTCATAATCATTGGCTTTCTCAATACGATTCAGGCCCAGATAAACCCATGGCCTGAAGTTAAAAAAGAAACAAAACCATGGACCCGCTGGTGGTGGATGGGTAACGCCGTGGATGAAAAAAATATTTCGGCCCTTTTAAGCAATTACAATAAAACAGGCTTTGGTGGTGTCGAAATTGCCCCAATTTACGGTGCAATCGGTTATGAAAGCCGGTATTTGCAATACCTTTCTCCAGACTGGATAAAAATGCTTAACCATACCGTTAAGGAGGCTGGCAGTTTAGGCATGGGAGTGGATCTTACAAATGGTACAGGCTGGCCTTTTGGCGGGCCCCAGGTGCCTGCAGAGCATGCTGCCTCCAGGTTAATTGTTCAAACCTATAAGGTGGATGCCTGGAAATCGCTCTCTGAAAAGATCCTTATTGCCGACCCCAGGGCTGGTGTTGCACGTTTGCAATCTCTAACCGCTTACAATGATAATGGCGAAGTGGTACAACTTATCGATAAGGTTGATAAGGATGGAAATCTGAGCTGGAAGCCAAAAACGGGAAGCTGGAATATTTATGCTGCATTTACCGGAAAAACCCGTCAGATGGTGAAAAGAGCGGCTCCCGGAGGCGAAGGATTTACTTTAAACCACCTTTCGAGACCTGCACTTGATGAATACCTGAGCCGTTATGATAAAGTATTCGCCAATAACCCTCCCAATATCCGGGCATTTTATAACGATAGTTACGAAGTATATAATGCAGATTGGTCCTCTAATTTTTTTGATGAATTTAAGACCCTGCGTGGCTATGATTTACGACCCCATATCCGGGAATTAGTTAGTAAAGATTCGAATTCAACGATCGCCCGGTTAAAATCAGATTACCGCGAAACAATGTCGGATATGTTATTGAATAATTTTACTATACCATGGACTAACTGGGCTCATAAATACAAGGGTATTTCAAAAAACCAGGCTCACGGATCTCCGGGAAATTTGCTTGATTTGTACGCTGCTGTGGATATTCCTGAATGCGAGACCTTTGGCTCAAGCTATTTTCCTATTCCCGGTCTTCGACGCGACAGCGCGGATATTCGTAATGTAGATCCTGACCCGATCATGCTTAAATTTGCATCGTCAGCTGCCCATGTTACAGGTAAAAATCTGACCTCAAGTGAAACGTTTACCTGGTTAACCGAGCACTTTAAAACTTCTTTATCTCAAACCAAACCAGAACTGGAACAGGTGTTCTTATCCGGTGTTAACCATACCTTCTTCCACGGAACAACGTATTCACCACAGGATATTCCTTTCCCGGGATGGCTGTTTTACGCTTCGGTAAATTTTGTTCCTGCCAATAGCTGGTGGGCTCATCTGCCGGGATTAAATACCTATATCACTCGTGTTCAGTCTGTTCTTCAGGCAGGTAAATCTGATAATGAATTATTGGTTTACTGGCCAATTTACGATGTATGGAATAATGCAAAAGGTATGGATATGCCTCTTAAAGTTCACGATGTGGATGTCTGGCTTCATCCAAGTGAATTTTATAAAAATGTAAAATCCTTACAGGAGGTTGGTTATTCGCTGGATTTTGTTTCAGACGCCTTACTTGAAAAATCAGCTGTTAAAAATGGTGCTATAAGCACTTCTGCCAACGCATCGCCTTATAAAACCCTGATTGTTCCCAAAGCGGATATGATGCCTGTAGCAACCTTGCAGAAAATTATCGATTTAGCAAAAGATGGTGCCACAGTCATTATTCAGCAGCTTCCTGCAGATGTTCCGGGATTAAGCAATCTCGAAGCTAACAGAAATAAACTGTTTCAGCTTGTCTCCGGATTGTCTTTTACAGATGCCGGTAATGGTGTAAAGCAATTAAAGACCGGTTCCGGACAGATTTTGCTATCAGCGGACGTTCAAAAAGCGCTTGATTTTAAAGGGATTGTTTCTGAAAAATTAACGGCCACAGGCCTTAAATTTATACGCCGCCAGGTTGGGCCCGAAAAATATTATTACCTGGTCAATCATACCTCAAAAACAATAGATACTGATTTGCCAATTAATACCCGGGCTTCTGAGGTTCTGATATTGGATCCTCAAAGCGGAAACTCTGGTATCGCGAGCAGCACACAGGAAGGAGATATCACTAAAGTTAAAATTCAAATGCTTCCCGGTGAGGCAGTGATTCTCAAAACAGCTGATAAAGCTTCGGGTATCCCTCAATGGACATATCTGAATAATGGTTTAAAGCCGGTAGAAGTAAAAGGAGAATGGGTATTACATTTTACCGATGGAGGCCCAAAAGTTCCTCAGGATAAAAAGCTGTCTAAACTAATTTCGTGGACAGATATGGGTGACAGTTCTGCTGTTGCTTACTCGGGACGGGCAGAATATTCGATTACGTTCAAGATGCCGAAGCTTAAAGCTGCAGAATATATTCTGGATCTGGGTAAGGTTCATGAAAGTGCGCACGTTTGGGTAAACGGACAGGATGCAGGCATTTTATGGAGTATTCCATTTCAGGCCCGCATCGGCAAATATCTGAAAAAAGGAAATAACACTATTAAAATTGAAGTCGCTAACCTGATGGCAAACAGGATAAGGGATATGGATAAAAAAGGTCTGCAATGGCGCAAATACCATGAAATTAATTTTGTAAATATTAATTATAAGGATTTTAATGCTGCTGTTTGGCAGCCGCAGCCTTCCGGGCTCATTGGTCCGGTAACGATTACGCCTTACAAAAAGTAGTGTGAATGAAATCCGGTGCGAACAGGTTAGTATTAAGGTACGGTGGCTGTAGGCGGATTTACGATGTATCAATTATCTCAAACTTATTAAACTTACATACATGCGAAATCTGTTTCTTTTCATTGCAGCTTTAATTAGCCTGAATACATTCGCTCAAAAGCTCAGTCACCCGGTAGATATGCCAGGTACAATCATAATTCCGGCGTCAGATTTTCTTGACAGAAACCCCAAAGGTAATGTCATTTCGGATGCGGGCACCTTACGGGCCGAATGGATATTCAATAACACCGCCCTTGTTCTTAACTCCGAAACCAACTTGATTACACGCATCAATGTTCCCCTTAAGGGCTTGTATTATTTATATGTGAGAAGTCAGGGTGCCCGTGGTAACGGCTTTAAAGTATCGGTAGGAGGTAAGGTTAGCGCCGAAACTTTCGGTTCGGATGTTTTAAGCTGGAAAAAAGCCGGGACTTTTGAACTGAACAAGGGCATTACGGATTTTAAGATCACCCGAATCGATCCATCGCCGGTAGTGGACGTGCTCGTTTTGAGCACTAATCCCGATCTGAGAGAGGAGGATATAAAACCCTATCAGCTGAATTCGGATGTTACGCTTATAAAAGAATATAAACTTCCTGGAAACGGCATCGTGAAATTCGGGGATGTGAATGGAGATAAGAAAACCGATCTGATGGCTATTAGCCCCGATTGGACGACAACGGTGTTCGATAATTCAGGTGCACAATTATGGTCATGGAAAGCCCCGGAAGAGAATACCCGGTTACGTGCCGAGTTCGAAGCTCCCGGTGTCATTTGGGATTTTGATAAAGACGGAAACTCAGAAATAGTACATTGGAGGTTCATCGATAACAAAGAGTGGCTGGTAATTGCCGATGGTCGTACAGGCAAAGAGATTCGTAAAACCGAATGGCCCACAAAAGCTCTTCCTCATGTGTATAATAATTTCAGGATGGCTATTGCCAAGCTTACCAAAGATGCTCCAAATGAACTTGTTGTATTTACAGATTATGGTGGTGTAATGAATATTAATGCCTATAAATCTGACCTGACCTTGCTATGGCAACATACCGAGAACCGGAAAAAAGATAATCTCGGGCATTATATCTATCCGGTAGATTTCAATAAAGATGGCATTGATGAAGTGCTTGTAGGGTCTTTACTGCTTGATTCTAAAGGGAAAGAGATATGGAACCGCTTTGATCTGCTTGGCGATAATCACGATCATGCGGATAGTTATAAGTTTGCTGATATAGATAAGGATGGAAAACTTGATATTTTAATTTCTAACAGCGAAACTGGTGTTTATGCCCTAAAGGCTATGACCAAAGAAATAATCTGGCAGAATGTAGCCGAGCATAGTCAGCAAATTCAGGTCGGAGATTTTCTAAAAAAAGTGCCCGGTCCGCAGGTGGTTGTCGGGGGTAGAACGTATGGGCTGAAACAAACTACCGAACCTGGTCTTTCCAGCCAGCTGTTTTGGTTCGATAATAAAGGGACGCTTATTTCCATGTGGCCCAATGGCTATCCTTTAAATGGTAACCCTGATTTTGTTGTCGGAAACTGGAACGGTAAAGGCAAACCAGAGCTGTTCTGGTACAAATTTAAACTGGATGATAAAGGCGAAGGCGACCTATATTTCCCTGACGGAGTTTTTCATATGTTTGATTTTACAGGCCGTGGAGCAGAAGAAGTAATCACCTTATCGCGGGGAACATTACGTGTATTTGGCTCTAAAACTGCATCACATTCAAATAAAGATTTAAAATCCGACTTAAACTATCTCAAATCTAAAGTTGTAAATCATACTCATTATTGATTATATTGCAATAACTGCCTTGTTTACTTAAAGCAGTAAGTGATTAGCGGATGATAATTCCGCTAATCTTACTATTTTAGTAAAATATATGTCCAAGTCCTCACTTAAGTCGTTTAAGTTTTTTGATTTTATTCATATTGACGAATATTCGGCTACTCCAAAATATCTACAGTTAACAAATTCTATCTTAACAGCAATAGAATCAGGCAAAATCAATAGAAATGATATGCTGCCCTCTATTAACGAATTAAGTTATGAACTGGAAATATCACGCGATACTGCGGAAAAAGGCTATAAGTATTTAAAAAAAATCGGCGTATTGGCTTCAATTCCCGGTAAAGGCTACTACATAGCAAGTACAGATTTCAGGCAGACGCTTAGAATTTGCATGCTGTTTAATAAATTAAGCTCCCATAAAAAAATAGTTTACGATTCCTTTATTGCTGCCCTTGGTGATCATGTAGCCGTTGATTTTTACATTTATAACAACGATTTTAAGTTGTTTAAAAAAATGCTGGCCGACAAAATGGAAGGTTATAGTCATTACATCGTTGTGCCTCACTTTATCGAAGGGGGCGAAAATGCCTGCGAAATTATCAATACAATTCCAAAAGAGAAATTGGTGCTGCTCGATAAAAAAATCCCCGGTGTTGAAGGCGAGTATGCTGCGGTATACGAAAACTTTGAAGACGATATCTATAACGCATTGGAACAGGCAAAGGACGTTTTAAGTAAATATCATACTATAAAATTAATTTTTCCTGAAAAGAGCTATTATCCCAAAGAGATTAAAAAGGGCCTGTTAAGATTTTGTCAGCAGTATGCCTTTAGTCATAAAGTAGTAAGCGATATCAGTACAGAGCCCATTGAAGAAGGGGAGGTTTATATCAACCTTATGGAGGATGATCTGGTTAAACTGATTGAGAAAATTATCTCACTTAAATTAAAAGTTGGGCAGCAGGTTGGTGTGATTTCTTATAATGAAACACCTCTTAAAAAAATAATTTTAAATGGTATTACTACCGTTTCAACAGACTTTCAGGAAATGGGTGCAATTGCTGCAAAAATGATATTAGACAACTCCAGAGCCCATATTGAGGTGCCTTTTCATCTCACGCTGAGACCTTCTTTGTAAATTTTTAAAACTTGTTTGCTTTTGTTGTGTAATAAAAACAATGAAAAAACATGTTTATGAAACCGGAATAATAGGTAACTGTGCATTTCTTGCGCATGTGCATAAAAATACAAATATCTCATGGATGTGCTGGCCAAGGTTTGACAGCTCATTTGTATTCGGGTCTTTACTGGATAAGGAAAAAGGCGGAGAGTTTTCAATTCTTCCGGCCACCAACTATACATCCAATCAGTTTTATCTGGAAAATACAAATGTATTATGCACAGAAATTACCTGCGAGAACGGACGGTATAGAATAATTGACGTTGCCCCCCGATTTCAACAGCACGAACGTTTTTTTAAACCCTTAATGCTGATCCGTAAAATTGAGCCTATTGAGGGTAATCTCAGGATCAATGTGAAGTGCCAGCCTGTTTGCGATTACGGAAAGAAAAAACTGAAGGCTCATCGCGGAAGCAATCATATTGATTTCGAGGGCTGTGATGACACCTTACGGCTGACTACAAATATTCCTATCAGTTATCTATCTGATGATGATACATATTTCGTATTGAATGAGGTTAAATACCTTGTTTTGACCTATGGTCAGCCCTTGGAGGCTCCCTTAATAAGCACCTGCGAAACCTTTATCAGGGAAACCATTACTTATTGGCGAACCTGGATAAAGCATTCAAATATGGCGGGATTCTATCAGCAATACGTAATCCGCTCGGCTTTGGCTCTAAAAATACATCAATACGAAGATACCGGAGCGATTATTGCCGCCAGCACCACCAGCTTGCCTGAGTACGACGGAAGCGGACGAAATTGGGATTACCGGTTTTGCTGGTTAAGAGATACCTATTACGTGATTTCTGCTTTGAACCACATTGGCCATTTTGAAGAAATGGAACGCTATTTTAATTACGTAGCAGGCATTTCAGTTTCAGAGAATTACAGGTATCAGCCTTTGTACGCCATTGACGGTAAAAGCGATCTTAATGAAACGATTCTGGAGCACCTTGATGGCTATATGGGAAACAAGCCTGTAAGGGTAGGAAATCAGGCCTCAGAGCATATCCAGAACGACATCTACGGTCAGGTGATGATTTCCATTATGCCCCTTTATATTGACTACCGTTTTGTGTTTCGTGAGCGAAAAGATTCTATTCGCTGGATAGAGTCTGTGCTTCAGAAAATCGAGCGCACCATAGATGAAAAGGATGCAGGTATTTGGGAATTCCGAAATATTGCCAATGTTCATTGTTACAGCAATCTCTTTCAATGGGCAGGTTGTGCGGCCGCCGCGAAAATGGCCCGTACAATTGAAAATAAAGAGCTTGAAGACCGGGCCCTGGCGCTACAGCAGAAAGCTGCAGATCATATAGAAAGCTGTTATGACCCCGTAAGGAAAGTTTATACGAATGCAGCGGGAGGAACTCATCTGGATGCGAGTACCTTGCAGCTTATCATGATGAATTACCTTGATCCGGCATCGGATAGAGCCAAAGATCATTTGAAAGCTCTTGAAGCTGAGCTTAAAACACCTACCGGCCTGTTTTATCGGTATTTACATGCAGATGATTTCGGGAAACCTAAAACTACTTTCCTGATATGTGCATTTTGGTATGTGGAAGCCCTGGCTTGTGTCGGGCGGGTTGATGAAGCGATTAAAGAGTTTGAAAATATTATTCAGTACTCGAATCACCTGATGCTTTTCAGCGAAGACGTTGATGAAAATACAGGAAGTCAATGGGGCAATTTCCCACAGGCTTACAGCCATGTAGGATTAATGAATGCCGCATACCGTATTGCAATAAAATTAGACAGACCAGTATTTCTTTAGTTAGATACGGATGAAATCTTGGTTAAAGATTTTAATAAGCGGCGCACTTCTTTAAAATCTCTCAGATAAAATCTGGCGGCAGAAATATTGCCGCCAATTTTTATTGTGTAGGCTTTTGGGGGCATCGCCTTGAAAATGTCTTCGTCTGTATGGTCATCTCCAAGAGCCATGATATAATCATACTGTTTATTTTCCAGCCATTTATAAGTCATCTTCCCTTTGTTAACTTCAATATTTTTGATTTCAATCACCTTGCTTCCCGGAAGCATCTGAAGTCCTTTATCAGCAATAATAAAGCGCAGGTCGTTTATTATTTCATTTGCTCTCAAATCTCCCAACCCTTCCTCAACTTTTCTGTAGTGCCACACCAGCGAAAAACTTTTTTCTTCAATGAACGAACCTGGTGTTCTGTCGACATACCTTTCCAGAATCGGGATAATGTCGTTTTTCCAATGATTCTCCAATCCTGGCAATTTTACCCATTCTTCATTGTAAACCTTTGTCCATGCACCATGTTCAGCTATCATGTCGATCGGTAATTTAGAAAACCATTCTTCTAAAGTCTCATGCTTACGTCCGCTTATCATGACGACATGATTTGCAGGGTCAGCGCACAGGCGCTCTAATAATTCATATAATTCTTCGTCCGGGAAAGCTAAATCAATGTCTGACTGAAAACCGACCAGTGTGCCATCATAATCAAGAAATATAATCCGGTTGGTAGAGGCCGCATATTCTTGTTCCAATAATATTTGTCTGTAATTCTCAAGATATTTAGCCTTCATAGATTTTTGTAATTGTTTCACTTCCTTTAGGCGATCCATATAAATTTTCACCCAGTGCCTGATGTTAAATTTAGCTACTACATTGCGTAGCTGCTTCATTCTTCTGTGTTGCTCTTCCCTGGTCATGGTTATAGCCTGGATAATTGCCTGGTATATCTCACCGATGTTATTTGGATTGACGATCAAGGCATCTACCAGCTCTTTAGCGGCACCTGCCATCTCGCTGAGAATGAGTACTCCATCATTGTTTGTACGACTGGCGACATATTCTTTGCTTACAAGGTTCATGCCGTCTCGCATGGGTGTTACAAGGCATACGTCGGCGATGCTATATAGCGCAGACAGTATATCAATTGGAAATGACCTGTAATAATAATGGATCGGAATCCAGTTTAAGGTTCTGTATCTGGCGTTTATATTGCCAACCATCTTGTCAATTTCATCCTTTAATTCTTTGTAATTTGCTACATTATCCCGGGAGGGGACAATTATCATATAAAGAATTACCTTTTCAAGATGTTCAGGATGGTTTTGAAGCAATAAACCATAGGCCTGTAGCCTTTGTAAAATTCCTTTGCTGTAGTCAAGCCGGTCTATCGATAAAATGATTTTGTTTTTGTCAAAGCTTACCTTAAGTTCAGAAATATTATCCAGAACCCTTTTGTCAGAAGTTAGTGACTCAAATTTTTTATCATCAATACCCATTGGAAAGGACTCAATAACTACCTGCCTGTCGTTGTAAGTAATTACATTGGATGACGAATGAATAGGTAAAACTCTGGTTACGGCACTTCGGAAGTGTCTTGCATCATCAAAAGTATGAAAACCCAGCAGGTCGGCTCCAAGCATATTCTCAAGAATTTCTGCCCGCCATGGAATAAGTCGGAATAATTCAGAACTGGGAAAAGGAATATGCTGGAAAAAACCTATAGTAATGTCGGGGAGTTCGGCTCTTATTAAACCTGGTAACAACAGCAACTGATAGTCATGTATCCATATGATGTCGTCAGGCTCTGTTAGTTGTAAAACTGCTTCCTTGAATTTATTATTTACTTCCTTATAACTATCCCAAAAGCTTTGCTCATACTTTGCATAGGTTGGATGATAATGAAAAATAGGCCATAATGTTTCGTTGCAAAACCCCTCATAATAAAGGGATATTTCCTGATGCGAAAGGAAAACCGGAGAGAGATTGATTTCGGAAAGTTTGCTTTTGATAGTTTCCTCCTGATCTTCTGAACAAACTTCAAGTCCAGGCCACCCAACCCAAACATTATTACCTTGCCGGTATATCGACCCAAGACCCGTGGCTAAGCCTCCCTCACTTTGTTTTAGCTCGAACTCGCCATTGGTCTTGCTTATTTTAACCGGAAGTCTGTTTGAGATAATGATTGTTTTGCCCATACTATTTTTATAAGTGCAGTATTATTTCAAGGATTTTTTAAGCCTTAAGTTTCAATTAAGAAATATTTACAGGAAAAAATGATTTAATTCTGGTGATTAAACCAACAGGGTATAACTTTCTGCTATCATTATCCTGCTTTCCATGGAGTTTTTGATACTCTGGAAATATTTGAATAACATTAGTTGTTAACACAAGTTGTTAACAAATGGCAGAAAAAATAATTATTAATTAGAACCAGATGAAAATGAACATGTTATGGTAACGGTAAATAACCGAATTTGAAATCATAACTTGTTTAGTCATGACACGAAATAATGCACTTTCAATTAAAAGCTGGATAAAAGGGATGGGGTTTAAGCTAACCAAATCACATTTGCTCGAACGCCGTACAAAAAAGATCAAGTACTATACATTAGGAAATTTTGGTGTGTATGAAGAAATAACACCGATAAAAAAGTCTGAACCTCTATCTGATAAAAAATTAAAATTTACTTCATGGACACCATGGGGTGATGATGTTGAAATAAATTCGGTTAAAGATTTAAGCAAAGCTTATGAAGAATTTATGAATTTCCATCCTAATATTGTGTTGAATTAAATTCGTGGCGACTACAAAAAGTTTCATACCGAAAGCACTTTCAGTTTTTCAGCAAGAACTTCTGATATCTTTCGGTACGATTCTATTGTCCATCCTGCCACATGCGGGCTAAGAATAATACGGCCTTCATTTTTTAGATCAGAATACCACGATTGATCCTCAATTAAAGGAAATTTTTCCACCTGAAGTACGTCAAGTCCGGCCCCCAGTATTTTCCCGCTCTTTATAGCGTTTAAAACAGCTTGTGTGTTTACTATTTCGCCTCTGGACGTATTCAAAAAGAAAATGGGTTTTTTAAAATGAAGTAAATATTCATCATTTACCAATTGATTTGTTTCCCTTTTCAGAGGGATATGCAGACTTAAAACATCCGAATGTTTAACAATCTGCTCCATACTCACTTCGGACGCATATTCATCGCTGTAGTCAGATTTATACTTGTCAAAAGCAATTACATCAACATCAAAGCCTTTTAGCCGTTTGGCTAAGCTTTTTCCCATAAAACCGTAGCCAATAATGCCTACTGTTTTACCTTTTAATTCATGACCGCGATTGCCCTCCCGATCCCAAATACCATTGCGGATTTCAATATCGGCCTTTCTCAGGTTATTCATGAGAGATAATAGCATTCCTATCGTATGTTCAGCTACGGCCGTACTGTTCCCTTCGGGGGCATTAATACATTGTATGTTTTTTGTTTTGGTATATTCAATGTCGATATTGTCCATACCGGCCCCAGCACGGGCAATAAATTTTAAGTTACCGGCTGCATCTATAATCTCTTTATCAATATTGAATTTTGTGCGGATCGCAATTCCAGTATATTCATGAATAATATCCAGTGTTTCTTTTCTTGTAATAGCGGGTAGATCGTCAACAATGTATCCAAGGTTTTCTGCTTCTTCTTTAAAAACAGGATGTAATTTATCAGCAATTAAAATCTTTTTATTGTGCATTTAAGGGTTAGTTTGACTTCAGCAGCGTAAAGGTACTTCTTCTGCTTTTCTGATTATTGAAAATTTATAAAGATTTGAATCATAATCAAAGTATCGTGCATCTTATTGGTAATACGGCCAAATCATTTAAAGTTCCGTGTTGAAACTGATCTTAAGTTAATCAGGACTTGTTTTCAATCTGCTGTTTAAATAAATTTTAATTGTACTTTGTATGGAAATCCAGTTGAAGCCTAATGAAAAAGCATGTGCCTTTATTTCTGATTGGTCTATTCTTTGCGTACTCCGCTTATCCCCAGGATAAGAAATTCACAATTAGTACTAATTTATTAAACCTGGCTGTTGCCGGTCCGTCTTTGGCGCTTAATTACAAACAGAATTCAAGGTTAAGTTTCCAGCTTTATGGCTCAGCCGGAGATTTCAGGTATCTTCCTTTTAATCAGACCTATAGTTTCAAAACAGGTATTCTTGACCTTAAATATACAGTATTTGAGTTTCTGTATGTAGGGACTTATTTAAGATATATAGAAAAACAAGTGAAAAGAGAAGGATATGTGGACAATACTGGGTTCGTTTCAATAAGCTCCAGAGATTTTCAAGGCAAAGGATTATCTTCCGGACTATTATTGGGTGTAACCATGGTGGAAAGCCGATTTTTCAATCTTGAAACCTTTGCCGGTGCTGGTTATGGGAGATTTATATCCCAAAAGGATATTTCCAATAATGAAAAGCAAAACGGTTTCGTGGATGGCAGAATAGGTTTATTAGCCGGATTTAAATTTTAATGCTGATATTACACTAATGAAGTACTTATCCTGTTTGTCAACGCCACAAAATCATCAACACTAAGTCTCTCAGCTCTCAAATCAAGCATCGGCTCATCAGTCATTTTTTCTTTATTAATCAATGATGATAAGGCATTTCTTAATGTTTTTCTTCGTTGATTAAATCCTGCTTTTACCACTTTCCAGAAAAGTTTTTCATCGCAATCCAGTGTTTCAACTTTATTTCTGGATAATCGGATAACCGCAGAAAGTACCTTTGGAGGAGGATTAAACACTCCGGCTTTTACAGTAAAAAGGTACTCAACTTTATAGTAAGCATTGATAAGTACAGTCAATATTCCATATGCTTTAGTTCCGGGCTTAGCAGAAAAACGTTCTGCCACCTCCTTTTGAAACATCCCCACCATTTCAGGGATAAGATCTCTGTTATCCAGTATTTTAAAAATGATTTGAGAGGAGATATTGTAAGGGAAATTGCCTATAATTCCAAGTTTACCCGGGAATACTTCTTTAAAATCTAATGCTAAAAAATCTCCGTTAATAAGCCTGGTGCCAAGTTGAGGGTACTTTCTTTTTAAAAACTCAACCGATTCTGAATCCAGGTCTATCAGAAAGGTTTCGTACTCTTTTTTTTGCAGTAAAAAATCAGAAAGTATCCCCATGCCGGGGCCAACTTCAAGAACCTGATTGTATTTTCCTTCCGGATTCAAACTCTCCACAATCTTAGCAGCAATGTTTTTGTCGGTTAGAAAATGCTGGCCTAAGTGTTTTTTTGCGCGTACAGAACTCATCAGGGGATAATTTGGCGCAAATTACGCAAACTTTAAATGCGATTACGGCAAACCGTTTCAAATTCTTTATTTTGCAGGAATTTCCGGCTGGTCCGGTAGATCGAAACCTCATGAGCGAAAAAATAAAAGTTGGAATTTCCATAGGTGATATTAATGGTATTGGTTTGGAAGTTATTTTAAAAACTCTTGCCGATGCGAATATTTTGGATTACTGCACTCCCATTGTTTATGGAAATACCAAGGTGGCTTCTTTTTATCGCAAGTCTTTAGGGTTAAACGACTTTAGTTTTAACGTGATTACTCATCCCGACCAGGCCAACGCCAAAAGGGCGAATATGATCAATTGCTGGGAGGAAGACGTGAGAATCGAGCCCGGTGTAATAAATGAAACGGGCGGAAAATATGCGTTCCTGTCATTGGATAGGGCTGTTGCCGATCTGATTGCAGGAAACATCCAGGCCCTGGTAACAGCTCCTATTAATAAACATAATATACAAAACGAAAATTTCAAGTTTCCTGGTCACACAGAATATATACAGGATAAGACGAACTCGGCAGATTCCCTGATGTTTCTGATTGGCGAAGATTTAAAAGTTGGCGTGGTTACCGGACATATTCCTGTTGGAGAAGTTGCCCAAAGTATTTCTAAAGATGCGATTATATCAAAGCTTCAGCTGATGCATAATAGTCTTAAATCAGACTTTTGGCTTCAGAAGCCACGGATTGCTGTTTTAGGACTAAATCCGCATGCAGGAGATAACGGACTAATAGGCAAAGAGGAAATTGAAATAATAAGTCCCGCAATTGAAGAAGCAAAAGACAAGGGGATTTTTGCTTTTGGTCCCTATTCGGCGGATGGCTTTTTTGCGAATGGTTCTCATCTGAAGTTTGATGCGGTGCTTGCCATGTATCATGATCAGGGATTAATTCCCTTTAAATCGATAGCTTTTCATAATGGAGTGAATTTTACTGCAGGCCTTCCGGTGGTTCGTACATCTCCTGATCATGGCACAGGTTATGATATTGCAGGACAAAATATGGCTTCAGAAAGCTCTTTCCGTGAAGCGCTGTTTATGGCAATAAATATTGTGAAACGAAGAAAGGAACTTCAGGAGCTTACTTCCAATCCTTTAAAAATTACAAAATTGTCTAAAGACAGGGATTAGAGAAGGCTTTTGGCACAAAATCCTCGGGTATTTTGTGCCTCGTTTTTCTGATAATTTCATTTAGTCTTCCCGTCTTTTCGGCACTTAAAAAATCCTTTGAAAAAATCCTTTCTGCGAATAATTAATTTACCTATCTTTGCAGGCTCAATTGCCGTGCTTTGAAATCGTTACAGGAATACAGAATACCATTTACGGGATTAAAAATCGGGAAGCATCAGTTCGATTTTGATATAGATGATCTCTTTTTTAACGAGTTTGAATACTCGTTAGTTAAAAATGGGAAACTAAAAGTTGATATGGAGTTGGATAAGCAGGAAACGATGCTTATACTTCAATTCAAAATTAAGGGGGAGATTTTTTCAAACTGCGATTTTTGTCTTTCGGATTTTCCGACGGTTGTGAATGTAGATGAAAGACAAATTGTTAAGTTCTCTGATGATGAGAATCTTGAAGACAATACAGATGAGATAATAGTGCTCGGTAAAAATGAGCATGAAATTAATGTGTCTCAACTTATATATGAGTATATTAATTTAGCAGTACCTTTGTTCAATCGTTGCGAAGATGTAGGTAATACAGAATTTTGCGATAAAGAGGTGATTGAAAAGCTAAAGGCCCTTTCGGCTGGTAAGGAAGAAAAAGAGAATACCGATGCTGATCCACGCTGGGAAGCATTAAAGAATATAAAAAACGATAATTAAAACAACAGGACGCGATGGCACATCCAAAACGGAAAATTTCCAAATCGAGAAGAGATAAGAGAAGAACTCACTACAAAGCTGAGGCGCCAACCTTGTTTACCTGCAAAACCACAGGCGCAATTCACTTGCCTCACCGAGCATATAATGTAGATGGTAATCTGTATTACAAAGGTAAATTACTAGTTGAAAGCACTTCTATAGGATAAGTTAAATTTTCAAGTATGAAACCATCATATGTTCAGTCCGGTAAATCGAATCTGAATATAGTGATAGTTCTGCCTGAACTGTCTGCCTTAAAAGCAGCCGGAAAGGCAAATTCATTTCCTAAAAAAGATAATTTCTTTTGATGAAAATTGGCTTAGACATAATGGGCGGAGATTTCGCCCCCAAAGCAACAGTTTTGGGTGCGATTGCAGCCTATGAAAAGTTAGAACCGAATCAGCATTTGGTTCTCATTGGTGATAAGGAGCAGGCTCTTCCTTTTTTTAAGGAACAGAGTTTCAATCCTGATAAACTGGAATTTATCCACACCACCCAGGTAATAGGCATGGGTGAACACCCTACAAAGGCTATTACCCAAAAGCCTGACTCCAGTATTTGTGTAGGTTTCCGTATGCTGAAAGAAGGAAAGATTGATTCTTTCGCTTCTGCCGGAAATACAGGCGCAATGCTTGTTGGCGCTATGTTTAGCGTTAAAACTATTCCCGGAGTAATTCGTCCAGCAATTTCTTCTATTGTTCCTAAGCTGAAAGATGGTTTCGGTATTATGCTTGATGTTGGCGCTAATGCCGATTGCAAACCTGATACACTTCTCCAGTTTGGAGTGCTTGGAAGTTTGTTCGCTGAAAATATTCTTGGTATAAAAGATCCTAAGATTGGCTTAATTAATATTGGTGAAGAAGAAGAAAAAGGTAATCTGTTAACCCAGGCTACATATTCTTTGATGAAAGATACAAACATGTTTAATTTCATTGGCAACGTTGAAGGAAGAGATTTATTCAATGAAAAGGCCGATGTTATTGTTTGTGACGGGTTTACCGGTAATGTAATGCTAAAGCTTGCCGAAACTTTTTATATCCTGACTCTTAAGAAAGGATTTAAAGACGATTTTTTTGCTAAATTTAATTATGAACAATACGGGGGAAGTCCTATACTTGGAGTAAATGCTCCGGTTATCATAGGTCATGGAATTTCACCGCCCGAAGCAATAAAAAACATGGTTCTTTTATCAAGAAACATGATTGAAACTAAACTAATTGAAAAAATAACCTCTGCCTTTAAGTAATTCAGACAGGATTATGCAAAAAATACACGCTGCGATTACAGCGGTTAATGGTTACGTACCTGATTATGTGTTAACCAACCACGAGTTGGAAACAATGGTGGACACTAATGATGAGTGGATCACTACCAGAACAGGGATAAAAGAAAGAAGAATCCTTAAAGGCGAAGGCCTTGCTACTTCAGATATGGCTGTTCCGGCTGTCAAGGGATTGCTTGAAAAACGAGGCATAGGCGCCGAAGAGATAGAACTCATCATTTTCTGTACTTCAACTCCCGACATGCCTTTCCCTGCTACTGCAAATATTCTTGCTGATAAAATCGGAGCTGTAAATGCATGGGGATATGATTTGCAGGCAGCTTGTTCTGGATTTCTTTTCGGTTTAACAACAGGAGCACAATTTATCGAATCGGGTAAACATAAAAAAGTATTGGTTGTAGGTGGCGATAAGATGTCATCTATAGTGAACTACGAAGACCGGACTACATGTATAATATTTGGTGACGGTTGTGGGGCGGTTTTGCTGGAACCGGATACTGAAGGATATGGCGTGCTTGACTCAATACTTAAGAGTGACGGCTCCGGAAAACATCTCCTGAATATCAAGGCCGGTGGATCTTTAAGACCCGCATCATACGACACGATAAATAATAAAGAGCACTTCGCATACCAGGAAGGTCAGGCAGTGTTTAAGTTTGCGGTTACAAATATGGCAAATGTTGCAGGCGAGATTATTGAAAGAAATAATCTGAAATCCGAAGATATTGCATGGCTTGTGCCACATCAGGCTAATAAACGTATAATCGATGCTACCGCCAACAGGGCAGGAGTCGGGCCTGAAAAGGTGATGATTAACATCGAACGGTACGGAAACACAACCAATGGCACAATAGTACTGTGTTTGTGGGAATGGGAGAAGAAACTAAAAAAAGGTGATAATTTAATTCTTGCAGCTTTTGGCGGTGGATTCACGTGGGGATCTGTGTACTTAAAATGGGCTTACAACAGCTAAAAATATAAAAGTTTAAGACTCTCTAATTTTGAGTTTTATTTCTGAATTTTGAAATTTATAATCAACCAAATCGGAAAAATGGATATTAAACAGGTTCAGGAACTTATCAGATTTGTTTCCAAATCAGGTGTAAACGAAGTTTCTATTGAAGAAAAAGACTTTAAAATCACCATAAAAACTAATCAGCCGCCAATATTTTCAGGTGCCCCTGTAGCAGCGGCTCCGGTTGCAGCTCCCGTAGCAGCGGCACCAGTTTCTGCGCCCGTGGTCACTGTACCAGCAGTTACAGCTGCAGCGGATGATACTTCTAAATACATTACAGTAAAATCTCCAATGATTGGAACTTTTTACCGCTCAGCTAGTCCCGATAAACCTTTCTTCGCTAATGTAGGTGATGAAATTAAAGTTGGACAGGTGATTTGTATTATTGAAGCAATGAAACTTTTCAATGAGATCGAATCAGAAGTATCTGGTCGTATAGTAAAAGTGCTGGTTGAAAATTCAAGCCCTGTAGAATACGATCAGCCGTTATTCCTGGTAGAACCAGCATAGATTTAAATTATGTGCAGATATGTGGATGTGCAGGTATGCAATCATCTTCGTATCTGCATATTTGTTTAATTGCACATCATAAAATCTCATGTTTAAAAAAATATTAATTGCAAATCGCGGAGAAATTGCACTACGTATTATTCGTACCTGCAAAGAAATGGGAATCAAAACTATCGCAGTTTATTCTACCGCCGATCGTGAAAGTTTGCATGTTCGTTTTGCTGATGAGGCTGTTTGTATTGGTCCGCCGGCGAGCAAAGATTCTTATCTCAATATCCCCAATATTATCGCTGCTGCCGAATTAACCAATGCTGATGCTATTCATCCCGGATATGGTTTTTTATCGGAAAATGCCAAATTCTCAGCTATTTGCAGAGATTATGGGATTAAGTTTATTGGTGCTACACCAGAGCAAATAAACGATATGGGAGATAAAGCTTCCGCGAAGGAAACCATGAAGATAGCTGGAGTTCCTACTATTCCGGGTTCCGAAGGCTTACTGACCGATGTTGCAGAAGGTATTAAAATTGCGAATGAAATTGGTTATCCTGTTATACTTAAAGCAACTGCCGGAGGTGGTGGCCGGGGTATGCGTGTGGTTTGGAAGGATGAAGAGTTTGAAGATTTATGGGATTCTGCTCGTCAGGAATCTGGCGCGGCTTTCGGGAATGACGGATTATATCTTGAAAAATTTGTTGAAGACCCCAGACATATCGAAATTCAAATAATCGGAGATCAGTACGGAACGGTAAGTCATTTATCAGAACGCGATTGTTCTATCCAGCGCCGGCACCAAAAGCTGGTAGAAGAGTCACCATCCCCATTCATGACAGATGACTTGCGCGAAAGAATGGGTGAAGCCGCTGTGAAAGGAGCGAAGGCTGTAAATTACGAAGGTGCCGGAACTATCGAATTTTTGGTCGATAAACACCGGAATTTTTATTTCATGGAAATGAACACCCGTATTCAGGTTGAACATCCTGTTACTGAAGAGGTGGTTAATTATGATTTAATTAAGGAGCAGATTAAAGTTGCTTCAGGCGTTCCTATATCAGGGAAAAACTATTTCCCCCAGATGCATGCGATTGAGTGCCGGATCAATGCTGAAGATCCTTATCAGGGGTTCAGACCTGCTGCCGGAAAAATTACAAATTTCCATTCCCCTGGAGGACACGGTGTGCGGGTTGATACCCATGTATATGCAGGTTATCATGTGCCTCCTCATTATGACTCTATGATTGCAAAGCTGATTTGTACCGGTCAAACCCGTGACGAGGCTATTTCAACTATGGAACGGGCATTAAGTGAATTTGTAATTGAAGGAATAAAAACAACAATTCCTTTCCATATAAAACTGATGAAAGATCCGAATTTCAGAGCTGGAAATTTCACCACAAAGTTTATGGAAAGCTTTGTATTTGTCGAGGATAAGGCATAAAATAAATCCATATAGATACCATTCTCGTATAAAGAGAATGGTATTTTGTTTTTTAAACGATGACTGAGCAACCACGTAAAGATCTTGTAGAGACAATTAAAGACAGAGGAAAGTCTCTTGAATCCGAAATGTCTTTTTTTGATCATATAGAGGTTTTAAGATGGCACCTTATTCGCTCTGCCATCGCCATCGTTTTATTTACTGTATTTGCATTTGTATATTATGATTTCATTTTTGACGTCATAATAATGGGGCCTAAGAAGACTGATTTCTGGACTTACAGAATGATGTGCATTTTAAGTGAACGGTTCAATTTAGGCCCTGATTTCTGTATTAAAGATATTCCGTTCAGCATTATTAATACCGAAATGGCAGGTCAGTTTACCTTACAGTTAAACTCATCTCTGCTAATTGGCCTGATACTTGGCTTTCCTTATCTTCTTTTTGAAGTGTGGCGTTTTGTTAAACCCGGCCTAACAGAAAAAGAAAGCAGTTCTGCAACGGGGTTCGTGTTTTATGCCACCCTGCTGTTTACTGCAGGGCTGTTATTCGGATATTACATTATTGCGCCACTATCCATCAACTTTTTAGCGAATTATAACGTTAGTGAAATAATAAAAAACACAATAACTATTGATTCTTACCTATCCACCGTTGCAACACTAAGTATTGGGGCCGGAATCACTTTCGAGCTCCCTATAGTAATATTTATATTATCGAAGCTGGGCATAATGACACCAGCATTTATGCGTTCTTCAAGAAGATATGCTACCGTTCTTATATTAATTATTGCAGCAGTTGTAACTCCTACCCCCGACATATTAACAATGTTAACGGTTAGCTTTCCCCTGTTTCTGTTATATGAGCTGAGTATAATTGTTTCGGCCCGGGTAGAGAGAAACCGTAAAAAGAAAGAATTGGAATTCTATTCCGCTAAATAATCTATACATTCAATTTTCATTATTCATGGAAACAAACTTATCTATAGCCATTGGTTCAGATCACGCAGGATTTGAATACAAAGAATTATTAAGAGACTTTTTAACCAGGTCTGAAATTAAAGATTTTGGAGCCTATAGCTCAGATTCTGCGGATTACCCTGATTTTGCTCATCCGGTGGCTGATGCTGTCGAGTCTGGAGAATTTGAATTCGGAATTCTTGTTTGCGGAAGCGCCAATGGGGTAGCTATTACTGCGAATAAACATCAGGGAATACGGGCTGCCATTTGCTGGACCGAAGAAATTGCTGAACTGGCCCGAAAACACAATAATGCCAATGTATTATGTATTCCTGCACGCTTTGTATCTGAAGATCTGGCTAAAGCTATAACAAAGAAATTTTTAACTACTGAGTTTGAAGGTGGCAGACATGCTAACCGGGTAGATAAGATTTCATGCTAAAATATTATGACGCATAAAATACTAGGGTTATTGCTGACGGGAATACTGTCTTTTAATGCTTTTGCGCAAAATTCTTCCGCGATTAAGTATGCAGGTTTATTAACACCTGAAGAGGCCCGAAAGCATTTAAGCATCCTTGCTTCCGATAAATTTGAAGGAAGGGAGACAGGAACACGCGGAGCTGAACTTGCCGCGAACTATATAGCCGGTCAATTTAAGAAACTGGGTTTGAAAGCCCCGGTAAAAGGATCCTATTTTCAGCAGGTCGGTCTCATTGAATCCTCATTTATTGTCGATAAATTTCAGGTTAACAATTATCAGCTTCAAAGTTTAAAGCATTTCTATTTAAGGGGTAGTGCAAACGATAAGAAAATCAAAGCCGTAGAAATCATATTTGCAGGCTATGGAATAAGTACCGAAGCCTACGATGATCTCAAAGGAATTGATATAACAGGAAAGGTTGTATTGATTATTGGTAAAGGAGAACCGCAAAAAAATGGTGTTTCTGTTATTTCAAACACCAGTGAACCTTCAGACTGGGCAAAAATGACGGATAAGCGTATCCAAAACCTTAAATCTAAGCACCCGGCTTTAATTCTTGCAGTAAATCCTGATCTTACCAGGTATTTGTCACAACTAAACGGTCATATAGCAGATGCTGTTATTTCTATAAAGAAACCGGTACAGGTTAAGGTTCCGGTTGTGCCCGATGTAATTCAGATCACTCCTGAAACTGCTAATATTTTTCTTCAGAAAACAGGTAAAACCATAGATCAGCTAGGTGCTGAGATTAATCTTGCCGGGCTTCCCGCAAGCAGGGTGTGCAAATCTGATTTTGAAGCATCTTACGGTGAAAAAGTAAAAGATGTTAAAGCCGTGAATGTATTGGGATATCTTGAAGGTTCAGATCTGAAAAATGAACTCCTGGTAGTTTCTGCTCATTATGATCATGTAGGTATGAACCCAACCGGCCCCGACAAAGTATTTAACGGTGCTGATGATGATGGTTCTGGTACAACAGCTGTGCTTGAACTTGCCAGAGCTTTTTCCAGGTCTAAAAAAGAGGGTAAAGGTCCGCGTCGAAGTATTTTATTTTTAGCCGTAGTTGGTGAAGAAAAAGGTCTGTTGGGATCCGAATGGTATTCACAGCATCCTGTTTTTCCTTTAACGAGTACGGTCACCAATTTAAATATAGATATGATAGGGCGTGTTGACCCGGCTCATAAGGATAGTGCAGACTACTGTTATCTGATCGGATCCGATAAACTAAGTACGCAATTGCATCAGATTTCTGAGAATGCAAATGCAACCTATACTAAACTTAAGATCGATTATAAGTATAATGACCCGAATGATCCCGAACGGATTTATTACCGCTCAGATCATTATAATTTTGCTAAGCACGGTATCCCGATTGTTTTTTATTTTAACGGAGTGCACGAGGATTATCACAAAGAAAGTGATGAGATAAGCAAAATTAACTTCCCTTTATTGACTAAAAGAGCACAGTTAGTGTTTTATACTGCCTGGGATATAGTGCACCGGGATAAAAGACCAGTAGTAGATATTACCAACGATATGCCACAGAGCAGGTAGGGAATAAAAGTGAAAGGTGAAAGGTGAAAGGTTGAAAAAAACAGCAGTAAACAATAAATCTAGTATCAAGTATCAGAACTGCATCCAGTCTTGATACCTGATACTAAATACTTGATACCTAAATCTATCCTTATAGAATAATTCTAATTGAGAGACCTACGCCTCTTTCATAAAAGCCAGAGTAGGGAGTTAAAACAAAAGCAGGCTTCCAATCTAAAGAAAGATTTAATGGCGAATTAGGTATTACATAATCCAATCCCAACACGCCATCAAGGCTTAAATAAATATCATTATCTCTGTCATCATCATTCTTATAATTGATGCTTCCTAAAGAGCCACCACCACCATAATACCACTGTAATCCGGGTGCACCATTTATCGGGTTGTGAACCTCATACAAGCCGGTTAAATTAAAATGAGAATCATTTTTTCGGTTTCTCACATTTAAAATAAAATCCAGCGCACGGCCCTGACGGATAAATGTTTTATAAGTAATACCATAGGCATCGCCTAAGCGCACACCTAATGCATTTTTGTACTGAGCATTTACTGTTGAGGCTGAAGTGAACATCAGGCCCAAAATCATGCATGGTAATAAAAATCTTTTCATAACACTAATTACAATATCAGTTAAAAATAGTTCTGTAAAATCACGTTTTTTACGTGATGGTTTGTTTTTGCATAGACTGCATGCCTAAACAGAAGGTTGCAAATATAAAGAGCTTTTGATGAAAAATTTTGTTAATTTCTTAACGCTTTTAATTATTGGTTATAATGTATCGAATGACGAGGCTTGGTCGTTATGTTAAAAATAGTTAATCGCTAGTTTTTGAATTATAAAAAGATAAATTTGTGCCGGTTATGAAAAATCTAAGAAAAACGTTATTGTTTTTGCTGTTTGTATCTGTAGCTTTTACCGCTTGTAAAAAAAGCGATCCTTATGATCCTGCAAAGCAATTACAGAAAGAGGAAGAACTGATTAAAAATTATTTAGCTGCCAATAATATAACTGCCCAGAGACATTCCACCGGCGTATATTATGTGATTACAGAGCCGGGAACGGGGTCAGTAACCTACACTACTGCGACTAACGTTACTGTGACCTATTCATTAAGCTTACTTGGAGGTCAGGTTATTCCACAGCCAACAGCTCCTGTAGAATTAACCTTGGGTGGTGTTATTGCGGGATGGCAGATCGGGGTTCCTTTAATACAAAAGGGCGGTAAAATCAGGTTGTTTGTACCATCAGTGTATGCTTATGGTCAGCAATCTCAAGGCAGTATCCCAGCTAACTCAATTCTGGATTTTGATATTGACTTACTAGATGTTAATTAATTATAGAATGAAATTAAATTTATATAAATCGTTTTGCCTGTTGTTTATTGCGCTTTTCCTGTTTTCAGCTTGTGAAAAAGAATATGAAACTATCCAGGAGCTGGATGCAAAAGATATAGAATCCTATATAAGCCGGAATAACTTAAGTTTTGAAAAGGGCACTAATGGTATATATTACAAAGTTTTAAAAGCGGGTACGGGTAGCGATCTTGCTTATTCTGATAAAATTCCGTTGATATACACTGTTCGTTCACTTGACGGAACTTATATTAATGCAGATACTATTGCCAATCATTACGGTGGTTCAGGACAATTTTTCGGATACTTTACTCCTGAAGCTCTGCGGACAACGATTAAGGAAGTGTTAAAAAAACGCCGGGGGGAGATTCGGGTTCTCGTTCCCTCCAATCTGGCTTATGGGAGAAATGGCAGTGGTGCTATTCCTGGAAATGCCTCACTTGATTATACAGTTAAATTGCTTGATGAACAATCTATACCAGCCTATGATGACGCAAGTATAAATAGTTATATGCAGTCTAACAACCTATCAGGTTTTACTAAAACTTCAGCTGGTTTATATTATAAAATAACTGCATTAGGTACAGGAAGCCCTATACATGTTGATTCTATATTAACTATTCAATACACCGGTAAATTTTTAAACGGAAGTATATTTCAACAAACAGGCACCGATAATGCGGTTCTTACCCTATCAGAAACTATTGATGCCTGGAAACAAGCTTTGCCTTTAATTAAAGGTGGGGGAACGATGAGGGTATTAGCTCCATCGGCTCTGGGATATGGAACGGCCGGAAGACAAGACCAATTCGGAAGTTTTTCCATTCCTCCTTTTTCATGTCTCGACTTTGATATAAAGGTTATTGATGTAGCGCAGCCATAGGCTAAGCTGAAGGATGTTTATGCAGGATGTCTGACCAATTTATAAGCCTTTAATGCTCTTTCTCTTGCAAATTTATGCTCAACAATGGGCTTAGGATATAGAAATGGATCTTCAAATTCGGGGATCCATTTTTTTATATAATTAAGTTGCGGGTCGAATTTTTTTGTTTGTAAATCAGGACTAAATACTCTGAAATATGGTGCCGCATCGTTCCCGGTACCGGCAGCCCATTGCCAGCCTCCAACATTACTTGCCATGTCATAGTCGAGCAACTTGCGTGCAAAGTATGCTTCGCCCCAGCGCCAGTCAATTAAAAGATGCTTACACAGAAAACTGGCAACAATCATTCTAACGCGGTTATGCATCCATCCGGTAGCATTTAGCTGGCGCATGCCGGCATCAACAATAGGGTAACCGGTTTTTCCTTCGCACCATGCTGCAAATTCCTGTTCGTCGTTTCGCCAGTTAATCGTGTCGAACTCTTTTTTAAAAGCATGGGTTTCCGTTTCCGGGAAATGCCATAATATCATACTGTAAAAATCTCTCCAGATTAATTCATTCAACCACACAGAGGAGAGTTGACTGCCATCGGCAGCTACCTCCCTTATGCTGATTGTGCCAAAGCGGAGATGTATGCCAATCCGGGAAGTTCCATCAATAGCAGGATAATCACGCAGGTCGGCGTAACTGCCCAACTTTGGCAGATATGTCGCTGACGGGATATCAATCAGACTTCTTTTAAATCCGATTTCCGACAATTCAGGAATTTTTAAACCGGGCAGGTTTAAAAAGTTATGAAAATATTTTAAGGTAGGGTAGGGTTTAAAATGAAAACCGGCTTGCAGGCTTTGAACCCATTTTCGTTTATAAGCGGTAAAAACGGTGTATGGACTGCTGTCATCTTTCACTATTTCTGATTTTTCAAAGATGACATGGTCTTTAAACCGATTAAATTTTATTTCATGTTTTTCTAAAATAGAGGCCACATCCGAATCCCTTTTTCGGGCATAAGGTTCATAATCGTTATTTGTAAAGACTTCCTGAACGTTAAACTGTTTTAAAAGCTCTTTGAAGGCATCGGACGGTGAACTGTATTTTACCAGCACCGAAGAATGATATGTTTTTAAGGTGCAATTAAGTTCGCTAAGTGCCTGGTGGATGAATGTAACCCTTGCATCGTTCTTATCCTCGAGTTTATCCAGGATATTTCTGTCGAATATAAATAGAGGTAGAACTGGAACGCCGGATCGCAGTGCATAATACAGACCTGCGTTATCTTGCAGTCTTAAATCTCTTCTGAACCAGAAGATATTGACAACTGGCTTTTTATCCATATATATCCGTTAGTGCATATTCGAGTTCGGGAAATGTAAATTTATACCCGGATTCAACAATTTTTTCCGCAGATGTTCGCGTGCTGTTCAGGACCAGTCGGCTCATTTCTCCCAAAACGATTCTCAGGACAAATTCGGGCACGTTTGGCAACCATAAACGCTTGTTTAAATGTTTCGCAATTGCTTTTGTTAAATCTTTATTCGTTACAGGAAAAGGAGCCGACATGTTATATACACCCTCTATTTCCTCCCTTTCCAGCACGTGCAAATATATATTCACAACGTCTTCAATATGTATCCAGGGAATCCATTGTTTTCCGCTGCCAAGGGCGGCCCCAAAACCAAGTTTAATTTGTTTTGCAATTTTAGGTAAAGCTCCTCCCTGGTCTGATAAAACAAACCCGGTTCTTAACTTTATAAGTCTTAAGCCTAAATTCTCAATCTTGTCAGCTGCTCGTTCCCATGCCAGGCAGGTGTTAGAAAGGAAATCAGTTCCAGGTTCGCTTTCTTCTGTTAAAATCTCATCGTTCCTGTCACCATAATGGCCAACTGCAGATGGTGAAATAAATGTCTTAACTGTATGATTTGGGTGCTCTTTAAGAACGTCGTGTAATAATTTAACTGATCCTGTCCGACTTTTAATTATCTGCTGCTTTCGTTTATGAGTCCAGGCTTTATCTGCTATACCCTCGCCTGCCAGGTTTATAATAGCGTCAACATTCTCAATGCATTTCACATCTATTTTCATTTGGGAAATGTTCCATTTGAAAATTTTAACCCCATCGATTGATTTTGAAAGATTCCGACTCAGCTGATGAACAGTAAAACCTTTTTCGAGCATGCGTTGGGTCAGTGGTTTTCCAATCAGTCCGCTTGCTCCGGTTATTAAAACTGTTTTGCTCATAGTCTTCTAAACTCTAATATGTATTTTTGGTTTTAATATGCTTTATTCAAAACACGTTTTTATTTGTACGAATCAGCGCCCTGCAGGTTCGAGAGTTAGTTGCGGCGAGTCACATGGGATGGATCTGGTTGCGGAGTTTAAAAAACTGATTAAGGAAAAAGGTCTGAACACGGAGATCAGGGCACAAAAAACGGGCTGTATGGAGGCCTGCGAAGCAGGACCATCTGTCGTTATTTATCCCGAAGGGATATTTTATAGCAGAGTTCAATTGAGTGATGTTGAAGAAATTGTAACTGAACACCTTCAAAATAATAAACCTGTTGAGAGGCTTATCATGAATTTCAATGAATTACCCTGGTATAAAAAAAAACAGGATCAAACAAAAGCTTAGCTGCTTATGTAAGTTTGAAGCTGTTCAATTGTAGAACGTTGTACCTCAATAATTGACTTAACTGCATCGCCGATAGAAAGCATTCCAAGCACCTGGGTGTTTTGAACAACCGGCAAATGTCTGATGTGTTTTTCGGTCATGATCTTCATGCAGTAATCAATTGAATCTGCAGGATCAACAGTAATCAATTCTGCTGTCATGATTTCACTAACCGGAGTATCTTTCGATGACTTCCCTTTAAGAACGATCTTTCTGGCGTAATCTCTTTCAGTGAAAATGCCGCATAGTTCATTTTTTTCCATCACAACCAATGCACTTATGTTTTTATTCATCATCACTTCAAGTGCTTCAAATACGGTGGTTTGCGGACTTACGGAAAATACTTGAGACGGTTTGCCTGAAAGAACGTGGTTGACTGTTATCATAATTGTTGTTTCTTTAAAGTTAACGATAATTTTCCTCTGTTACATTTAATAGATTAAAAGTAAAGCATAGATATTAAGGGATCTTAATTTCTTCATTTTTTATTGTCTTCATGATGTCAATATTATTTCCAATTTTGTGACAATAGAATGGATTAACACATTTTTAACTATTTTGCATCAAATAGGTTTGTGGATATATGAATGGAAAAACCATAGTTGTTTGGTTTAGAAATGATTTAAGGGTTCATGATAATGAGATTTTACTGGAAGCAGTGAAACGTGCCGATTATATTATTCCGGTTTACTGCTTTGATCCCAGGTACTTTAGTGAAACTAAATACGGGACAAAAAAAACGGGCTCATTCAGAGCAAAGTTTTTATTGGAAAGTGTTAATAGTTTGAGACAATCGCTGCAAAGCCTTGGCGGCGATTTAATGATTAAATTGGGGCGGCCGGAAGAGATATTGCCTGAGATTTGCTTAAAGTATTCCGCGTCAGAAGTTTACCACCATCGGGAAGTAGCTGCCGAAGAAACCGAAATTTCAGCAAATGTGGAGTCGGCTTTATGGAAACAGCAAATTAATCTGAAGCATTTCATCGGTCACACTCTCTATCATAAAGAAGATTTACCTTTTCCGATAAAGGATATTCCTGATGCCTTCGTGACTTTTAAAAAGAAAATTGAACGGGATAGTAGCGTCAGACCCGGTTTTGCAAGTCCGGAAAAGATACAGATTCCCGCTGATATGGAACGTGGTGAACTTCCTTCGCTGCCTGATCTGGGGATCTCTGCTCCTCAATTCGATGAGCGCGCACAATGCCGTTTTATTGGAGGGGAGCACGAAGGCCTTGCTCATCTCTCTGATTTCTTGTTAAATTACAAGGTGCCTGTAAAGGCGCACAAAAATGTTACAACCCAAACTTCATTACTCTCGCCATGGCTGTCCTTAGGATGCTTGTCTCCGCGTGAGGTATACTGGCAGGTGAAAAAATATGAACGTGAACATCCTTCCCGGGATATTGCTGCTCATATTGTTTTAGAACTTCAGTGGCGGGACTATTTCAGGTTTATGCTTAAGAAACATGGCAGCAAAACCACTTTTAGTTCTCATGAACCTAAGGCGGCAGAATCTTCAGTATTTAAAAAGTGGAAATCCGGAAAAACAGGTCACGCAATTGTGGATGCCTGTATGTCAGAATTAAACTCAACGGGATATATAAATAACCGTTGCAGGCAATATGTGGCATTGAACCTGGTAATTGAATTGGGGGTGAACTGGAGAGCCGGGGCAGCTTACTTTGAAGATAAATTAATTGATTATTCACCTGCCAGTAATTGGGGAAACTGGACATACATAGCGGGCGAAGGTGTTATGTCGGTAAACCGGCCAATAACTATTAAGGCCGACCCACTCATAGAAGAGCAATATATTAAGAAGTGGCTGGATATGGTAAATGAGACCCGATAAACTTTTTTTTGTAATAAAGTTCGATATAAATCATTTTTTAAGGAAATACTTAAAAAATATAGGCCTAAACTCTTATTTTTGCGGCTACTTTTTAGAAAAATTATAACATTCCATGGATAATTTGTCGTATCTCAGTAACGCACATTCATCTTATATAGATTCCTTATATCAATCGTATAAAGAAGATCCGGATTCAGTTGAATTTGGTTGGCAGAAGTTTTTTGAGGGCTTTGACTTTGGTCGGGGTTCTGAAGTAAATGTAGCGGGTGCTGACACTCCTGAGCATTTTCTTAAAGAAATTAATGTTCTTAACATGATACATGGCTATCGCGATAGAGGCCATTTATTTACAAAAACAAATCCTGTACGTGAGCGCCGTAAATACTTTCCGGGGAAAGAATTAGAGACTTTTGGGCTAAGCGAAGCCGATCTTGATACCGTTTTTAATGCAGGGGTTGAAGTAGGCCTGGGGGCGGCAACTCTGCGTGATATACGTAAACTGCTGGAAGACACTTACTGCCAGTCGATAGGTGCAGAATTTACTTACATGCGTAATCCTGAAAAAGTTAATTGGTTTCAGGATAGGATGGAGAGAGAACGTAACACTCCGAATTTTTCTGTCGATACTAAAAAACGCATCTTAAGAAAACTTAATGAAGCCGTAGTATTCGAAAACTTTTTGGGTACGAAATTCCTGGGACAGAAACGATTTTCATTAGAGGGTGCCGAAAGTGTTATTCCGGCATTGGATTCGGTTATTGAAAAAGGTGCCGAGCTTGGCATTGAAGAGTTTGTGATCGGAATGGCCCACCGTGGTCGTTTAAATGTGCTTGCTAATATCATGCACAAAACTTACCGCGATATTTTTTCTGAATTTGAGGGTAAGGGATACGATGAAACCAAACCTTTTGGTGGTGATGTGAAATATCACCTGGGTTTCTCAACTGATGTTGATACGCAGGCTGGTAAAAAAGTCCACTTGAGCCTTTGTCCAAATCCTTCTCATCTTGAAGCTGTAGGCCCCGTAGTTGAGGGTATCACAAGATCTAAAATTGACTTCAAGTACAGTGGAGACAATAAGAAAATTGCCCCGATTTTAATCCATGGTGACGCTTCTGTAGCGGGTCAGGGTATTGTTTATGAAGTTTTACAAATGTCGAAACTTGACGGCTATAAAACTGGCGGAACAATTCACCTCGTTATCAATAATCAGGTTGGTTTTACCACCAACTATAAAGATGCACGCTCATCAACCTATGCAACCGATATTGCTAAAGTAGTATTGTCTCCTGTATTTCATGTTAATGGTGATGATGTAGAAGCTTTGGTTTATGCGGTTAACATGGCAATGGAATATCGTCAGCAATTCCATAACGATGTATTTATAGATATTCTGTGCTACCGGAGATTTGGCCATAATGAAGCTGATGAACCCAAGTTCACTCAGCCACTATTATATAAAGCAATCGAGCAGCATCCAAATCCAAGGGAAATTTATAATAAAAAATTGATGGAGCATGGTAGCGTGGATGCAAACCTTGCTGCCGAAATGGAAAAAGAGTTTCGCGCATTATTGCAGGCGAGATTAAATGAATCGAAGGAAAGTAATCTTTACGAACCGAATCAAATGTACTCCGGTGCATGGACCGGTTTAAAGATGGCAACGATAGAAGATATATTTGCACCTTCTAAAACTGCTGTGTCCAAAGAGGTTTTCCTTGATATTGCCAGACAGATCACCAAGCTGCCTTCCGATAAAAAGTTCTTCAAAAAAATTGAAAAACTTTTTGAAGATCGTAAGAAAATGGTCGAGAATGAGACCTTTGACTGGGCCATGGGCGAGCTGATGGCTTACGGAACTTTGCTTAGTGAAGGTTTGCGTGTGCGTGTCAGCGGCCAGGATGTAGAGCGCGGAACTTTCTCTCACCGACATGCCGTAGTTAAATTTGAAGATTCTGAAGAGGAATATATCCCGCTAACTCAGGTTAAACATGGTAGCGATCAGGCAAAATTTGATATTTATAACTCACACCTTTCCGAATACGGTGTATTAGGGTTTGAATACGGATATGCCTTAGCTAATCCTCAGTCATTAACCATCTGGGAAGCACAATTCGGAGATTTCTTTAATGGTGCCCAGATTATTGTTGATCAGTTTGTAGTAAGTGCCGAAACGAAATGGCAACGCTCTAATGGCTTGATTATGCTTCTTCCTCATGGTTATGAAGGACAGGGTCCCGAACATTCTTCGGCGAGAATAGAGCGTTTTATGGAAGCTTGTGCTGATTTCAATATTCAGGTTACCAACGTTACAACACCTGCCAACTACTTCCATTTATTACGCAGGCAGTTAAAGCGTGATTTCCGTAAACCTCTTGTTGTATTCACTCCGAAGAGTTTGTTACGTCATCCGCAATGTGTAAGTAAAATTGATGAATTTACCAATGGTCATTTCCAGGAAGTAATTGATGATGCATTCGTAAAAGCAAATGACGTAAAACGTGTATTGTTCTGTACAGGCAAAATCTATTACGATTTACTTGAGAAACAACAAACGGACAAACGGACAGATGTTGCGATCGTCAGATTGGAGCAAATATATCCCACTCCATATGCTCAGTTAGAAAAGATTAAAGATAAATACGGTAAAGCAAAGGAATATGTATGGGTTCAGGAAGAGCCTGAGAACATGGGAGCATGGCCTTATCTTTGCCGTAAATTAAGAAATTCTGATATCCATCTTGAAGTTATTTCCAGAAAAGAGAGCAGCAGTACTGCTACAGGATACGCTAAGCAGCATATTTCTCAGCAGTTATATATTATTGGAAAAGCTTTTGAAGATAAAGCAGGTAAAGAAGTTAAGAAAACTGTGGTTGATACAACCAACAAAGCCGTTAAAGTAGATTAATCGATTAAATAGAATATTATGAGTTTAGAGATCAAAGTTCCGCCGGTAGGCGAATCGATTTCAGAAGTAACCTTATCCCGCTGGATAAAACAGGATGGAGATGTTGTTGAAATGGATGAAGTTATTGCTGAACTTGAATCTGATAAAGCAACTTTTGAGCTTACAGCTGAAAAGGGCGGAGTTTTAAGAACGATAGCAAAGGAAGGTGATACACTGGAAATAGGTGCAGTAGTATGTTCTGTTGAAGAAGGAGGCGCATCATCTGCTCCTGCTTCAGCGCCGGCTGCTGCTGATGAATCAGCAGCGCCTGTTTCAGGTACTGGTGAAACTATTCAAATCAAAGTTCCGCCTGTGGGCGAATCTATTACAGAAGTAACTTTATCTAGCTGGTTAAAGGCCGATGGTGATTTTGTAGAAATGGATGAGCAGATAGCAGAGCTTGAATCCGATAAGGCAACTTTTGAACTTACCGCAGAAAAAGCAGGTGTTTTAAGAAGAGTTGCTAAAGAAGGAGATGTTCTTGAGATAGGTTCGGTGGTATGTAATATTGAAGTTGGTGCAAGTGCTGGTTCATCGCCAAAAGCTTCGGCTCCGGCGGCAGATCAAAAACCTGCTGTAATGGCTGATAAGGCTTCATCATATGCTGCAGGAACTCCATCTCCGTCCGCTGCTAAAATTTTAGCTGAAAAAGGCGTTGATGCAAAATCTGTAAACGGTACTGGTGTTGCCGGAAGGATTACCAAGGAAGACGCGCAAAAAGCGGAAATTAAAAAGGCTGAAAGCCCGAAAGCTGCTCCCGCTGCAACTCCGTCTGCCCCTGCGGTTGCCGGTGCAAGAAATGAGCGCCGCGAAAAGATGTCCGGATTACGCAAAACAATTGCGAAAAGATTAGTTACGGTAAAAAATGAAACGGCAATGTTAACTACTTTCAATGAAGTAGATATGCAACCGATCATGGACATCCGTACCAAATACAAAGATAAATTTAAAGAAAAGCATGGTGTTGGATTGGGCTTTATGTCGTTCTTTACTAAGGCAGTCTGTGAGGCTCTAAAAGAATTCCCTACAGTAAATGCACGGATAGAAAACGAAGAAATCGTTTACAGTGATTTTGTAGATGTTTCAATTGCGGTATCGGCTCCGAAAGGATTAGTTGTTCCGATTATTCGTAATGCAGATGCACTGTCGCTTGATGGTATTGAGAAAGCTGTATTGGCACTTGCCCTTAAAGCCCGCGAAAATAAACTGTCTATTGAAGAGATGACAGGCGGTACTTTTACGATCACTAACGGTGGAGTATTTGGTTCTATGATGTCGACTCCAATCATTAATGCGCCTCAATCTGCTATTTTAGGCATGCACAATATTATTGAGCGCCCGGTCGCTATCGGCGGACAAGTAGTGATTCGTCCGATGATGTATGTTGCCTTGTCATACGATCACAGGATTATTGATGGTCGTGAATCAGTAGGATTCCTGGTAAGAGTAAAACAATTACTGGAAGATCCAACAAGGTTGTTATTGGGAGTCTAATCTCCCCGGATAAAACATAAAAAGCCTGGCATATGCCAGGCTTTTTTTATGCTACAATAATTGAATTAGTTTTTAGTAATCTTACCCGACCCGCTTTTGGCCTGGTTAACTTGTGCATTCCCCGAATAGGTGATATTCCCGGACCCGCTAAGATGAGCATTTAACTGTTCATCGGCATATATAGTAGCATTTCCGGAACCACTGACTTTAATATCCGTTGTTGCTGTTTTAAGGTTTTGTCCCTCAAATCCTCCTGAACCACTTATTGCAATACTTGCTTTTTTCGCATGGCCTATGGCATTAATATTTCCTGATCCGCTTACAGCAGCATTATAGTTGGTAGTTATCATGTTTAAACGAATACTACCTGAACCGCTAACACTGGTATTTAATTGGTCCGATTTAATTGTATTGTTAATTATCATATTTCCTGAACCGCTTAAAGTAAGGTTGTTAAGCGATTTCGCGGTTATATAAATCTTGGTTTTGCCAAAGTTAGTCCAGCTCCATCCGCTACCCGACTTACTGTTTCTGATTTTTAATGTTCCGTTTTCCACGTTAGTCTCAATGTTTTTGATGTAATCTTTCTCTCCCTCAATCCTGAGATCTTCAGTGGTTCCAATTTTTACATAAACGTCGTAGGCTCCGCTGCTGCTGATGCCCGTGAAATTAGAAACCGGCCTTTCTTCAATTTTATTTTCACCCTGAATGGTGTGTAAAATGGATTTAGTTCCGGCAACGCTAATAAAGGGAAGCAGCAGTAGTATCCAGCCAAATGATGATAATAACTTGTTCATAACCAGTGTTTTTTTGATTAGACGCTGAGGGGCTGAATAAGTTGCATCAATCCGGAAGAATTTTCACATTTATATAAAAATTATCAGTGTCTGGTATAATTGAGCCGGCTTTAAGTGTTTGCCAGTTCGAAGTAGCATGAAGCATTTTCCATTCCGTGGAATTAATTCTTGTCTTTATTCTTACGGGCATTTTGAAGTCTTTAACATCTGCTTTCCAGCGATATTGTGCAGACATAGGTCCTGTTTTTTTAATCTCTAGAATCGGAATTCGGGTATGACGTAAGTACTGATCAAAGATTAAGCTTAAATTTTTACCGGAAGATTTGCTGATATAACTGACAATTTCTGCTGTTGAAGTTGTTTTCAGACCGAAACTAGTATTCAGTCCCTTAAGAATTCTGATCCATTTTTCATCATCGTTGATAATATGCCGGATAGTATGAAGAATATTTGCTCCTTTAAAATACATATCACCAGATCCCTCTTTATTAACATTGTAGGGGCCAATTATAGGTTTGTCATTAATTATGTTTTTCCTCAATCCTTTGATATATCTCGCTCCGGCGAGCTTTCCGGCTTTTGATTCTACAAATAGCCCTTCTGAATAGGTTGTAAAGGATTCGTGGATCCACATGTCAGCAATATCCTTTGAGGTTATGTTATTACCGAACCATTCGTGGCCGGATTCATGAACAATGAGATAATCCCAGGTCAGGCCCAAACCAGTTCCCGACCAGTCGCTGCCTTTGTACCCATTTGCATAGTGATTGCCATATGCTATTGCACTCTGATTTTCTAATCCAAGATATGGGGTTTCAATCAATTTATAGCCGTCTCGGTAAAAGGGATAAGGGCCAAACCATTGTTCAAAAGATTTGAGCATTGGCTTTACATTTGCCCTAAAGTGTGAACGGGCGATGGTTGAATTTTCTTTGAGTACATAATAGTTTAGGGGAAGTTTTCCGGACAATCCATTATAGGAATCAGAGAAATGAGCATAATCTGCTATATTAAGGGTTACTCCGTAATTGTTTATAGGATAAGAAACAAACCAGTTATAAATGGTATTACCATTATTTAATTTATCAACGGACCGAAGCGTGCCATTACTGACATTCATCAGTTCCGAGGGAACGGTAACACTTATTAACATGCTGTCGGGTTCATCAGACTGATGATCCTTATTAGGCCACCATAAACTCGCACCTATTCCCTGGCAGGCAACACTTACCCAGGGTTTACCATTCCTATCTTTTGAAAATACAAAACCCCCATCCCAGGGTGCGTTTTTTGCAATTAGTGGAGCTCCTGAATAGAAAACTGTGAACTCATTTACTGATCCTTTTCTGAGAGTATCAGGGAAATCTAAAAATACTGCGTTAAATTCTCTGCTGAACGAAAGTTCAAGGTCTTTATAAACAATCTTTTCGATCTTTAGATTATCAAAGAGATCGAATTGCAGGCGCTTAAAATCAGCTTGTGAAATAAATCGAAAAAGGGTTGATCCGCTAATTTTTTTCTCATTGATATTAACCGCTATATTCAGGTGATAGTACTTCACATCGTAACATGTTCTTAAAGGACTAAGCATCCCTCTTAATGTATCCGCTCTGCTAAAGAACTTTTGTTCTTTTAAAAGCTGGGCTTTTGAAAAGGTAACGCTAAAGATAAGAAGTATAATACTGAAATATTTATGCATTTTTCATCAGAATATATTTGCCTTTTAATGGCTCATGATGGCTCACTATATTTTATTAACGCTTACTCTGATTAAGAAGTTTATCGTTTCTTTCCGGTTGATTTTAACGAAAAAGCGTCACGGATTGTTCTGTCGGACCATATTTAATTGAATTTAATTAGATTAATAGATGTTTTGAGCTTTCAGGAATGAAAATACAAGCTAATATTACTTAATTGATCAGGAATTAATTTAAATAGTTTTCCTTAAGAGTATTAATCGTTTAACTTTGGACTCCAAACAACAAAAACAATCATGCAATACGACGTTACGGTAATAGGAAGCGGGCCGGGTGGGTATGTAGCTGCCATCAGGTGCGCCCAACTAGGGTTAAAAACAGCTATAATTGAAAAATACAGTACATTGGGAGGAACTTGCCTGAATGTAGGTTGTATTCCCTCTAAAGCGCTTTTGGATTCATCTGAGCATTACCATAATGCTGCCCATACTTTTAAAACCCATGGTATCGACCTTAAAGATTTAAAAGTGAATATCGGTCAGATGATTGCCCGTAAGAATGTTGTTGTGCAGGAGAATACAGCAGGAATTACTTTCCTGATGAAGAAAAATAAAATTACAACCTATAACGGTCTGGGCTCTTTTGTGGATAAAAATACTATCAAAATTGCTAAGATTGATGGAGGAGAAGAAACAATCACCACAAAAAATGTGATCATAGCGACTGGCTCTAAGCCAACTGCATTGCCTTTTCTGCCAATAGATAAAAAAAGAATTATAACTTCTACAGAAGCTTTAAATCTGACTGAAGTTCCAAAGCATCTAATTGTTATAGGTGGCGGCGTTATCGGTCTGGAACTTGGTTCTGTATATGCACGTTTAGGAGCAAAAGTTACTGTGGTTGAATTTATGGATGCCATTATCGGCACCATGGATAAAACTTTAGGAAAAGAACTCCAAAAATCTTTAAGCAAGCTGGGTTTTGAATTCTTATTAAGTCATAAAGTAACCGGAGCATCCGTAAAAGGTAAAAATGTTACGGTAACTGCTGAGACCTCAAAGGGAGAAAAAGTAAGTATTGAAGGTGATTATTGCATCGTTGCAGTCGGCCGTTCTGCTTATACTGAAGGTTTAGGTTTAGACAAAATTGGCATATCGTTAGAAGAACGCGGAAAGAAAATTCCGGTAAACGACCACCTTGAAACACCTGTAAAAGGAATTTATGCTATTGGTGACGTAGTGCGCGGAGCTATGCTTGCGCATAAAGCCGAGGAAGAAGGGGTTTTTGTAGCGGAAACTATAGCAGGACAAAAACCACATATTAATCATAATCTTATTCCGGGTGTAGTGTATACATGGCCGGAAGTTGCAAGTGTGGGTTATACCGAAGAACAATTAAAAGAGCAGGGTAAAAAATATAAATCCGGTTCTTTTCCATTTAAGGCAAGTGGGCGCGCCCGTGCCAGTATGGATACAGATGGATTAGTTAAAGTACTGGCTGATGCAAACACGGATGAAATTCTTGGGGTGCATATGATTGGTCCTCGTGTTGCAGATGTGATTGCTGAAGCTGTAGTAGCCATGGAATTCAGAGCTTCTGCAGAAGATATCGGTCGTATCTGCCATGCTCATCCAACCTATACAGAGGCATTTAAAGAAGCTGCTTTAGCGGCAACTGAAAACAGGGCTTTGCATATATAAAACGGGTAAAGGTTAAAGGTGAAAAAAAGGCTTAGCACAGCGCTAAGCCTTTTTTTGATGTTTTTTAATGTCAGATAAATAAGAGTGATTTCTCCTTCGTTAAAAGTATAGCATTCTCGATTTTTTCTTTAAAAATTTTAGCTCCTTTGCTGTTCAGATGTATGCCATCTATGGTAAGATGCAATTTGCGTTTTTTACTTAATTTATCTGCCATGCCTAAATTGCAGGTGATTAAGTCAAGGAAAGCGGTGTCTGAGAAATTATCCGCACAATAATCCATGGTTTTCATATGACTCAGCTCATTTTGAAATAATTCAGAAATATCAACCGGAATGCAACTGTGCTCTTTAGCGATTTTTTTAATGATACTGTTAAAACTGAAAAGTTTGGCATTGGTTTCGGCCAGGAGATATTCATTAATACAACCTAAATTGGGGAGGATAATTTGAGCCTCCGAATGCCTTTGAATATATTCTACACTGTGTTTTAAGACAATTTCAAACTCTTTTGGAGATGAAGGAATATTGCCGGATTTTATTTGCTGGCGATATGACTGTCTGAACCAAAATCCACGATGCCTGAACATAGGTAATAATATATCATTCGTACCTGATTGGAAAACAATTACATCATAATTCGAATTATTTTTCAGGTAGGTTTCAAGTCTTCCTGAAAGCTTGTTCATGGTCTCTCCGTTTATACCGGCATTTTCTAAGGTCCAGTAGGGATGATCTTTTTCAATCATTTTAATCCAATTAACACCTTGTGTTCCCCGGGTAATGCTATCGCCTAAAAATAAGATTCTCATAATAAAGCAAATAATCTGACTACTATATTATAGACGAGGGCTAACTCTAAATAATTACACGAACGCAAAGAATTTTCCACCACTCGCTATCGTTAAAAATATTTTGCGAGATTTGGCGCAGAAACATAGCACCATGCCCGAAATTCTTGAATACGTCTCTTTAAAAAGCTACAACACCTTTGGAGTAGAAGCATTTGCCCGATGGTTTACAGAAATAAATTCTGAAAAAGATTTAACAGAGCTTTTTGATAATGAAAAATGGAAACAGGTACCTCGTTTAGTATTAGGAGGTGGAAGTAATTTGTTGCTTACTAAGAATTTTGAAGGGCTTGTAATTCGCATAAATTTCAAAGGTATAGAGGCGAAGGTTGAAGGTGAAACGGTTATAATTAAAGCTGGAGCCGGGGAGGTATGGCATAAACTGGTGATGTATTGTGTTGATAATGGTTTTGCAGGCATGGAAAACCTTAGTTTAATACCAGGTTCTGTGGGTGCTTCGCCAATTCAAAATATCGGAGCGTATGGTGTAGAGTTAAAAGATGTATTTCATTCGTGTAGAGCATTTGAAATTGAAACAGGAAAGATACTGGAATTTAATAAAGAGCAATGTGAATTTGGATACAGGGAAAGTATTTTTAAGAATCAGCTAAAAGGGAAGATAATAATCACCCAGGTCACATTTGTTTTATCTACCCGCCCATCACTGAATATTAGCTACGGAGCAATAGGTGAGGAACTGCAAAAGCGTCAAATAAACCATCCAACAATAAAAGATGTTTCAGATGTTGTGTCTCATATACGGGTAAGCAAACTTCCTGATCCTTCGACCATCGGTAATTCAGGCAGCTTCTTTAAAAATCCTATAATTTCGGAGCATGAATTTAAGAAAATACAGTCTGTTTTTCCGGACACTGTTCACTTCTGTCTACCAAACAGTACAGTGAAATTAGCCGCCGGTTGGCTCATAGAACAGTGTGGTTGGAAAGGAAAAAAAATTGGTGAAACAGGTACCTGGAAGAATCAAGCTTTAGTTTTAGTTAATCACGGAAATGCAACAGGATCAGAGGTTTATGCATTATCTACGCATATTATTGAGGATGTTCGGGCTAAATTCGGTGTTACTTTAGAGCGCGAAGTGAACATAATTTAGCATTAATTTACTGTTAATTTTTAGCCCTGCCGGGAGATCTTGACCGTGCTGAACTCGAATTAGCATAATTGTTGTAAAGATATTTACAAGTTTGAATATGAAAAACTGGTAACGATAACTTTAACTCTAACAACATGACTAAAATAGAATTCAACACAATGGTTATGCGTCAGGCAAGTTCATTAAAGATGTATGCATTACATTTTACTCATGATGCAGATGACGCAAATGACCTGGTTCAGGATACTCTACTAAAAGCCATCACATACTACAATAAATTTAAAGAGGGTACTAACCTGAAAGGGTGGTTGTATACAATAATGAAAAATACTTTCATTAATAATTATCGCCGCTTTGTTAAAATAAGCTCTTTTGTTACTAAATCCGACGAAATTTCTTCAGCAAACCTTGTTTTCAGTTCTACTAAGAACCAGGGGGAGTCGAAATTTATTATGGATGATATAAAATTAGCTTTAAGCAAACTTCCTGAAGAATATTATGTTCCTTTCAGTATGTACTTCGAAGGATTTAAATATCATGAGATTGCAGATCATTTAGCTATTCCAATAGGAACAGTAAAAACACGCATTCACGTAGCTCGTAAGCTTCTTAAGAAGAGCTTAAAACCATACGACAACGGTGTTAAAAAGCCGATGTACGCAGAGCTTGATTAATTTGCCCCTTTTCTAAAACTCATCATACATAAGAGCGTACAGGTGCCAGCCTGACGCTCTTTTTTTATGCTTACTTTTCAGACAGGGATTTCAGCTCCTTTAATCCGCTTTCGAAATCTCCTCCTATCATACTGTCCATTCCTAAACCCATCCATCTATCCATGCTCGATTTGTTTTCACCCTCCATTATCCAGGTTACTACGGTGGTGTTTTCCTTAGCATCTAACTGAAATTTTGTTTTGGCCGTATTTTCAAAAGGTTTTATAAACTTTAACTCGATATCTACCAACTTTTGGGGCACAATATTTTTGATCAGCATTTGCCCTGTGCCGGTTTCTTCGCCTTCCCATGTATATAAGTGACCTGGCTGGCCCGCAGTACCGGCAATCTTAATCCTGGCTGACGGCTCCATTTTATACCACGGATTCCACTTCAAAAAATTGTTAAAATCCGCAATATTGTTGTAAACCACACTATCTGGTGCATTGATACTGATTGACCGTTTTACCTGATAGGTTTTCGGCAAAAGCATGCCTCCGATAAAAAAGAACGCAGCTAAAAAAACAATAACAAGTAGGATGATTTTTAAGGCTTTCATGATTTTAGATTTTTAATTTAATTGAAGTTAAAAAAATTAATCAAGAACGATTTATTTTAAAATTTTTAATGCCTCTAAAGCAACAACTTGCCCGGAAATGATCGCAGGAGGTACCCCCGGTCCAGGTACAGTAAGCTGGCCAGTAAATAAAAGGTTGATCAGTTTTTTGGAGCGCATTTTGGGTTTGAGAAATGCGGTTTGCATTAAGGTGTTAGCCAAACCATAAGCGTTTCCTTTAAAGGAGTGATAATCTTTCACAAAATCGTTTATTGCATAGCTGCGTTTAAGCACAATAGAGTCTCTGATTCTTTCTCCTGTAATATCTTCAAACCGATTTAATAAAGCGTTAAAATATTTTTCTCTTAACACTTCGTTATCCTCTAATCCCGGTGCTAAAGGCATCAGAAAAAAAAGATTTTCTCCGTTTTCCGGGGCAGACATCTTATCAGTCTTTGATGTGCAGGAGACGTAAAAAAGAGGTTTTGAAGGCCATTGTGGGGTTTTATATATTTCATCGGCATGCTTTTCAAAATCTTCATCAAAAAATAGATTATGATGTAAAATGTTGTTAAGCTTCTTGTTTACCCCGATATAAAACAATAAGGATGATGGTGATAAAATTCTTTTATCCCAGTATTTCGGACTATAATTTCTTTTTTCAATAGCTGTGAGGTTTTGATCTGTATGCTCATAATCGGCATTTGAGATCACTAAGTCGGCTTCATAAAAACCCTTGCCTGTTTCAATTCCGATTGCTTTATTGCCTTCAGTTTTTATTTTTAAAACTTCGTGATTTAATTTTATATCAACTCCTTTTTCGGTTGCGATGGATACCATTGCTTTTACAATTTCATTCATTCCGCCTGTCGGGAACCAGGTGCCTAAAGCCAGGTCAGCATAATTCATCATGCTATATAAGGCCGGAGTGTTTTTTGCCGTTCCTCCTAAAAATAATACAGGAAACTCAAGCAGTTTAAGCAGCTTTGGATTTTTAAAATACTGTTGCAGATGTTTGCTCATGCTGGTAAACATCTGAATTTTAAAGCTCTCTTTTAAAAGTCTGAGGTCCAGATATTCTTTGATCGAATTTGAAGGCCGGAAGACATAGTCGCTCATTCCCGTATCATATTTGAACTTTGCCTGTTTCAAAAACTCTTTTAATTTAGGGGAGGAGCCTGGTTCTATTTCTTCAAACAATTCCTCTAATTCCGTAAGTTTTGCCGGAATATCCGTGAAGTCGTTTTTGCCCCAATATATCCGGTAGGAGGGGTCAAGCCGTTTTAAATCGTAAAAATCCGAGGTTGTTTTCCCGAATAAATTATAAAAGTTTTCAAAAACTTCCGGCATCCAATACCAGCTGGGACCCATGTCAAATTTGAACCCTTCGCTTTCCCAAATTCTTGCCCTGCCTCCGGCCTGGTCATTCTTTTCATAAATAGTAACATTATGACCTTTATCTGCCAGTACAGCCGCCGCTGCCAGCCCTGCAAACCCCGAACCGATAATGGCGATCTTAGATTTTGTCATTCCAGCAGATTTGGATTAGTAAATGAGCGCAGAGATTTTGCTTCGGAATAAGTTTGTTATTCATGAAGGGTAAATGTAGAAAATGATCTCTTGTTTTAACTCTTACTCTTTCATTTCAATTTAAGCGCATTTTTTATATATTACTTAGCTTTGATAACAGGTTTTGTCAGAAGTTGTAAGAATATTATATTTTGCAAACTATTAGCCAGGTCTCCTGCGTTTCATTCTTATGGTTCGATTATTATTCATTATGCTTTTTGCTTCCGCAACTCTTAATGCGAGTGATTTACCACAAATCAGAAAGGATTACTATTCTGCGGTAAACGATGAAAAGGCGGCCGACAGGTTCTATCAGAGCTTAAAAAGTCAAAATTCTTCCGAACCCATTGTAATGGCCTATTTCGGTTCGGCTCAGGCAATAAGAGCACGCCATGCATTTAACCCCTATAATAAAATCTCTTATCTTAAGAGTGGATTAAAAACACTAGAAGCTGCTGTCAGTAAAAGTCCGGATAACCTCGAAATACGTTTTCTCCGGTTTAGTCTTGAGCATTATATTCCCGCCTTCCTCGGTTACAGTAAGCATCTTGAAGCAGATAAAAGGAAAATTATTGAGCTGGCGAAACAAAAGAAGTTCGGAGCTATGGACAAGCCCCTGTTATTGAATCTTGTGGGTTTTATGAAGGAAACGAAAAGATGCAGTCCGTTAGAAATCGCTACCTTAGAGCAGGTAATTGCTCATGGATAAACATTTTTCCTATCTTCTGATTAATTTTTTCACGCTGTTTTTTCCCATAGTTTTATCATTTGATAAGCGGGTGAGGTTCTTTAAAAGCTGGAAATTCATTGTGCCGGGCTTGCTCATTACAGGATTGGTATTTCTGGCCTGGGATTATATTTTTACCCTTTACCATGTGTGGTCTTTCAATGCAGACTATGTTATCGGGCTTTATTTTTTTAATCTTCCGATTGAAGAGATCTTATTTTTTATTACTGTTCCGTTTGCTTGTTTGTTTATTTACGAGTGTCTCAATTATTATGTTAAACGAGATATTCTCGCAGGCCTGACAACTTTTATAAGTATTTTTTGGCTAACCATCTCGAGTTGTATGCTTCTGTTTTACTATGACCGGGTATATTCTTTAATAACTTTTGGATTGTTGTTGTTTCTAAGTGTTTTTGTGCTGGTCAGGCGTCCTTATCAGTTAAGCAGGTTCTATCTCGCTTATTTTGTGTCCCTGATCCCATTTTATATTGTGAACGGAATTCTAACCGGTATCCCAATTGTAATGTATAATAATGCTGAAAACGCGGGATTCAGGGTCGGTACTATCCCTTTTGAAGACCATTTTTATTCTCTTTCAATGTTGTTAATGAATATGCTTTTTTTCGAATATTTTAAGAAGAGAAACCAGAAATTGAGCTGATGAGTTTGCCTTTCTATACAAAAAACCAATTAGCACTCCGGAATGGACAGGACAAACCTGAAATATGGGTAGCTTACAAAGGGGTTATTTATGATGTTTCCGCAAGCCGCTTGTGGCAAAACGGGAAGCATTACGAACATTGGGCAGGACAGGACTTAACCGATGAATTAAAAGACGCCCCACACACAGAGTCGGTGTTTGAAAAGTTTCAGGCCATCGGGAGGCTAGGAAGTATTATAGGTAAGTGATAAAATTGGGCAGTCTGAAAGCACTGCCCAATCAATTTTATATTATTGTTCTATTACAAAGCTGCTCAGATTAATAAATTCTTTTATTCTTGCCTCAACCTCTTCATTGCTCAGGTTTTTTATTTTTTCTGTGCCAAATTTCTCAACGCAGAAAGATGCCAGAGCAGAGCCATATATAATGGCATTTTTCATGTTATTGAAATTAATTGTACCAACTTTAGCTAAGTAGCCTATAAAGCCGCCCGCGAAAGTGTCGCCAGCGCCGGTTGGATCAAATACTTCAGCTAAAGGCAGCGCAGGTGCAGAGAATATTTTGTCTTCGCTAAATAACAAGGCACCGTGTTCCCCTTTCTTTATGATAAGATATTTAGGCCCCATTTTTAATATTTTATTTGCTGCTTTAACTAAAGAATATTCTCCTGAAAGCTGACGAGCTTCGGCATCATTAATTGTTAGAACATCCACCATTTTAAGGGTTTCGAGTAAATCGGCCATAGCTACGTCCATCCAAAAGTTCATGGTATCGAGCACAATCAGTTTGGGACGATTTTTTAGCCGCTGTATGGTTATTTGCTGAATTTGGGGAGTAAGGTTACCTAATAATAAGTATTGACAATCCTGGTAAGATTCCGGAATAATAGGATCGAAATCGGCAAGTACATTTAATTCGGTAATCAAAGTATCGCGACTATTCATGTCGTTGTGATATTTTCCTGCCCAGAAAAACGATTTTTCGCCTTCTTTAATCTGCAATCCTTCAACGTCTATGCCATGGTCCTTGATAGATTGGATATCTTCCTGGTGGAAATCGTCGCCAACAACGCCTACGATTTTAACCTGTTCGTAGAAATAAGAAGCCGCTAAACTTGCGTATGTGGCCGCTCCACCCACTATTTTGTCTGTTTTTCCGAAAGGCGTTTCTATGGCATCGAAGGCCACAGTGCCGATAACAACTAAGCTCATAAATATTTTTAAAAAAAAATGTACGCAAATATTGCATAAATAATTTAAAATCCCGACTATTGCATTCCCAAACGGGACACAAGTTTAAACTTGTTTCATAACCAGGAACTCCCGAATAGCTCAGCTGGTTAGAGCATCTGACTGTTAATCAGAGGGTCGCTGGTTCGAGCCCAGCTTCGGGAGCCACAGTGGGCAAGCATGAAAAATCATGGCTTGCCCTTCTTTTTTTACCCACTAATTTGTTGGAAATCTGATAGATAAGTTGGATTGCTTCATTGATACGAGTGGTTCGATGTTGTGTTCCATCAAAACTTAATTTTTCGGGGTACATCGAACCAATAATTTCCCGTTTTAATGAAATATCGCCGTTTTCATACATTGAAGCCAGATTTGTAAGATTTTTTATGGCTTTGTTTAGGATGGAATTTATATTAATTGTCTTAACAGATAGTTCTGCTAGTTTGGCTTCGAGTCTAGTGATTTTATCTTCGCACTCAGTTTTAATAAGCCGGAAGTCATTTCCGTCTATGTCCCCATTTAACAGTAATTCACGGCCCCTGCTTAATTTGCCATTTATTTCAGTAATAGATTTTATGATATCATTTTGGCCATCTCCTTTAGTTGCAAACTCACGATTATACAAGTCTCTAATCACATCTTCGCAAAGTTCAGCAATCCCCGGTACCGGCACATATCGTTTAAGCTCATTTAGAAATGCAGAATTTACTTCTTCTGCCTTGTATCTGCAGCCACAAGCTGAGGAACAGTGGTAATAGTAATAATACTGCTTTCGCCCTTTTGAAGCACTACCAGTTAGAACTCTAGAGCATTTGGTGCACAAAAGAAAGCCTCTCAATGGTAACTCATCTTGGGACACCACCTTTGTTCCCTGCTGTCTCTTCCGTCCGTCCATTGCATCTTGTGCTTCGTAGAATAAAGATTCTGAAATTAAGGCCTTATGAAGACCTGGTACTATATGGCTTTTTTCATCCTTGAATTGCTCAATGAAGATTTTGCCACAATAAACAGGATTGCGCATTGCAACAAGAAATCTGTTTTTCCCACAGGCTAACCCATTAGCTCTCGACACTTTCCAAATTTGTTCGGTCGAAAATTGCCCGGACGCAATCCTTTCAAATGCTTGTTTAATTATGGTCGCAGCGGGCTCATTGGGGACAATAGATTTTTTTCCATTCTCTAAGGTTACATTTTTATATCCAACAGGCGCTAGAGACATCCAACGTCCTTCTTTTCTAGCTCGCCGCATGCCATGAACAACATTTAGTGCTCTTCTATCATTTTCTACCTCTGGTGTAGATAAATAGATTGCAAGCATTAATTTATTCTCAGGAATGGTTATGTCTAAGGGTTGCTCAATAGCTTGCGGTTCAATGGCCCAATTCCGTAAGGTGCTAATCATCTGATATGCATCGCCCGCATTCCTGCTGAACCGATCCCATTTAGTAAATAAGACATAATCCGTTAGCTTGCCTTTAGTTTTCTTGAGGTCTAGCAATAGTTTTTTCCATTCAGGGCGATTAAAGGTCTTAGCTGAATGATCTTCAAAAATTACTTTTCTTATTTGAATAGAATTAATCTGGCAATACCTTTTTAAAACTTCTTCTTGATTTCGTTGAGAATAACCTTTATCGGCTTGTTCGTCAGTACTTACTCTTATATATAAATCGGCGATCTTCATTGATTAAAAGCTTGAATTAGTGTTAACTTACCAAATTTATATAGGAAATCCAAAATGATTTCGGCATCCTTTACAGAAATTTCTGTACCTTTTTCCTTAAGGATCTTAACTACCATTTCCGGGGTTATAGACCGATTTTCCTGTGGCATAAATCTCCGCCTTTCTCTTCTTAAAAGAGCAAATCTGCACCTGTTTCGCTTAATGTATTCGCAAGGATGACGGAAGGTGCGAAAGATTAAAATGAAACATAAAATCAAACTAAAGAAACCTTATCACTTGTAAATTCCGAAGGCGGTAGTTTTTAAAAGCTTCACGACTTTGGTATAAGGACTACATGCAGAAATTATTTTCTCTCGCATCTACCGTGTCCATTGCGTATTTCAATAAATCAAGCTTCTCACCTTTGCTATCAATTTAGAAAGTCTGAACAAGATCCGCAGTAGCCGGACGGTAAGCATTGGCCCTCGTGTAGCGGGCAGCAAGATGTATTTTCGTATACGAAAATATCTTGCCGTCCTCGAGGCCGGGACTTCGCTGCGGAACTTGCGAAGTCTTATAACTCTATAAAAATATTTTGTATGGCCAGAAAGAAGCTGTCAAATCCAGAAGATATTTTAAGTAAGCCTATTATCATCAGAGTAAACGAAGAGCTCTTTAACCGATTAGAGAAACTTCAAAAGGAGAGTGATTGCAGTTCGGTTGGGGAAGTAGCCAGGAAGATTCTTGCTCAGAAAAAAATAAACTGCTTTTATCGGGATATTTCCCTTAACGGCCCTATGGAGGAAATGGCTTTAATCCGAAAGGAACTTAAAGCTATTGGAATTAATATCAATCAACAGACTAAATACTTCCATACAAGTCAAAGCAGTGCTGAACGGGCATTCTATGTAATGAAGACTGCCGACTTGTACAAAAAGGTTGATGAGAAAATTGATCGTTTACTAATCATTGTATCCAAACTAGCTGAAAGATGGTTGCCAAAATTATAAGCGGTAAGAGTATTCGAGGGATGCTGCAGTATAATGAGAATAAGGTTTCTAAATCGATGGCACAGCTTCTTCTAGCCAGTGGCTTTGCTGCTGATGTTGCTCAAATGAGTTTACACCAAAAGCTGCAACGATTTCAGCATTTAACGATGCTTACGGACAAAGTAAAAACCAATGCTATCCACATTTCACTGAATTTAGATAGCCAGGATAAGCTTAATAATGAACAGCTTCAACAAATCACCATCACGTACATGGAGAAGATTGGTTTCGGAGATCAGCCATATCTAGTTTATAGGCATAACGACGCGGCACATCCACATTTACACATCGCTACTACAAACATTAAATCTGATGGCAGAAGGATAGATATTCATGATATAGGCAGGAAGCTTTCAGAGCCGGCCCGAAAGGAACTGGAAATTGAGTTTAAATTGATTAGGGCTGAGGGGAGGAGATTAAGCAATTCCCTGAAGATAAAGCCAGCTGACCTGGCAAAGGTTGACTATGGTAAGAGTCCCACAAAGAGAGCTATCACCAATATCGTAAATGCTGTAGTCGGTACATATAAATTCACTTCCCTTGCAGAAATGAACGCTGTTCTTAAACAGTTTAATGTGATTGCTAATCGTGGAAGAGAGAATACTCTGATGTTTCAGAAGAATGGTTTGATGTATAGCATCATCAATGAAAAAGGCGAACAGGTGGGAGTGCCAATTAAAGCGAGCAGTATCTATAACAAACCTACCATGGCTAATTTAGAGAGACGGTTCTCTCAAAATCACGAAAAGCGACAAGCCCTTAAGGAACCCTTAAAAGAAACCATCAACGATGTGTTTGATAAATATACCACGATAAGCAAAGCCACTTTCATTTCGGAATTGGCAAAGCAAAACATTAACGTGGTATTCAGACAGAACGAACAGGGCTTCGCTTTTGGAATCACTTTCATTGACAACAACAGAAAGACAGTATTTAATGGAAGTGATCTAGGGAAAGGTTATGCTGTTAAAGCTATCACGGAACGATTCGGTATTTCAGATAAACTAATCAAGCCCGAGCTTAAAACATACCTTAAACCTCCAACTCCAACCAACTACCTAAAGCGGGACGAATCAAAATCATATTTAATCAAACCAGAAGAAGTGAATCTTCTGAAAGGCTTCCTTTCAAAACCCGCCCAAGATTTTTCTTTTGGAGCACACCCAAAAAAGAAAAAGAAGAAAAAAGGTCAGCAAAACGATCAGCAGCAATCACTATAATCAAAGAGTTATGCAAACAGGAGAAGATACCCAGGGCCTCAGAAAAATCATTGACTTGACGAGGATGATTAGTCTAACCATCTTAAGCATCCATTTCTATTTAACCTGCTATCTGGCCTTTCAAAAATGGGGCTGGACAGCAGACATCACCGACCGGATTCTGACAAATATTTCCTCCACCGGATTGTTCATGGGTATGTTTAAACCTAAGCTCGCAGCTCTGTTATTTCTTCTTATATCACTGATAGGAGCAAAGGGTAAAAAGGACGAGGACACCAAGAAAAAAACAATATTGGTGTACATAGGGGCAGGCTTGTTCCTGTATTTTATAAGTGCTTTATCATTTTACTTACGAATAGCTCCGCAGCTTATTGCGATTAGCTATATCGGCATAACAGGAACAGGTTATTTGCTGATCCTTTCAGGCGGCGTCCGTTTAACCAGATTGCTAAATACTGTCTTGAATAAAGATATTTTTAATACAGAGAACGAAACTTTTCCCCAGGAAGAAAGGCTTTTGGAAAACGAGTATTCGGTTAATCTTCCTGCTGTTTACAACTTAAAGGGTAAACGACGTCGGAGCTGGATTAATCTAATCAACATGTTTAGGGGAGTCCTTATTGCTGGCTCTCCGGGAGCTGGTAAAAGTTATTTTGTTATCCGGCACATCATCGACCAGCATATCAAGAAGGGATTCACCATGTTTTTGTATGATTTTAAATATGATGATCTGACCAAGATTGCTTACAACAAGCTATTGAAATACAAGAAGAATTATAAAGTAGCTCCCAAGTTTTATGTGATCAACTTTGATGATTTGAATCGTACGCATCGTTGCAATCCTTTACATCCTGAAAGTATGGAAGATATTACAGATGCAACAGAAGCCAGCCGAACAATCATGCTCGGCCTCAATCGTGAATGGATCAAAAAACAGGGCGACTTTTTTGTTGAATCACCGATGAATTTCCTGACCGCGATAATCTGGTATCTGCGAAAATACGAAGGTGGAAAGTATTGTACGCTTCCACATGTTATCGAACTTATGCAAGTAGATTATGATCGCTTATTTGCTATCCTGGAGCAGGAGGAAGAGATAAAAGTATTAATCAATCCGTTTATATCTGCTTACCACAATAAAGCTATGGCGCAACTGGAAGGGCAGATAGCTTCAGCGAAAATTGGATTGGCAAGGTTATCTTCACCCCAATTGTACTATGTTCTTTCCGGAAATGACTTCACGCTTGATATAAACAATCCAGAGGAACCGAAGATAGTTTGTGTTGGAAATAATCCTCAGAAGCTACAGATCTATGGAGCAGTCCTTTCTTTATACATTTCCCGGATGATTAAGCTGGTTAACAGGAAGAACCAACATAAATGCAGCTTAGTATTCGATGAGTTTCCTACAATCTATTTCAATAATATTGATAGCTTGATTGCTACGGCAAGAAGCAACAAGGTGGCTACGACTCTTGGAGTGCAGGATTTCAGCCAGCTTAAAAAGGATTATGGTGCTGAACAGGCAGATGTAATTACTGGTATCGTAGGGAATATTATTAGTGGACAAGTGACTGGCGATACTGCAAAGTCTTTATCGGAAAGCTTTGGCAAGATTGTGCAGGATAAAAATAGTATGACTATTAATAGTAATGATACCTCAACCACTAGAGCTACACAGCTTGACTTTGCTATTCCAGCATCTAAGATAGTCGCACTTTCATCGGGGGAGTTTGTGGGCATCGTAGCGGACAATCCAGACTGCAAAGTGCGGCTTAAGGTCTTTCACAGCGAAATTCAAAATGACCATGTGGCCATACAAAAAGAGGAGGATAGCTATAAACCTATGCCGTTATTCGGAAATGTTACAGAGGAAGATATTCAAGGAAATTACAAGATGGTTAAAGGTCAAATAGATAGATTAATTGATATCGAAATTTCAAAATTGACTACTGGTAATGAAGCTGTCCAGCAAGATACAGTTGAAAGGGATGAAATTATATCCACTAAACAAATCGAGAAAGGATCAATTATTTCAATGTAGTATCGATATAGTAAGCGTAATGCTAGGACATTCAAATCACAAATTATTTTTCGTAAAATGTTAATTTTAAATAAATTTAATTAATTAAGTAGTTTTGGGAGTTACCAAGTAGATCTGAGTACGATATTCTTTCACTACTATTATATTATCTAGCTATGCCAATGAATAATAATGCCAATTTCTAAAACTCAAAAGGAGACGTCTGCAGCAGATACTTCCATAGGATTTGAGTATCAGTTTTATCACTTTTTTTATTTATTGCTTGATTTACGTCATGGTGAAGAAATAGGGATTGAAGTAAGGGATGATGTACATGTAGAGCTTGCTAGTGGTAAACAGATCCTAATACAAACTAAACACACTCTTCAGAAGAATGCTTCAAGGAATAGTATAAATCTTACAGAAAGAGATGGAGATTTATGGAAAACTATAGCTAATTGGAGCAAAATCATTAATGAGCAAATAGATTTTAAAAAATTTATTGGAGACACAGAATTTCAGATAGCCACGAACAAGCAGTCAATTAAAAACCCGTTCATTTTGCAATTAATAAAGCTTCAAAATGGCGATATTAAAGTTAAGGAGCTTAAAGACTACCTGAAAGTACTATCCAATACCACTAAAGATTCGGATATTAAAGCTTACATTGATGTCTTTAGGAACTTAACTTCAGACAAATTAAATGGGTTTGCTAACAACATCACATTCGAACTTAATCACGATGATCTTATTCAAAAGATTAAACAGAGATTGTTGGAAAAAATTCACATCCCCCAGAGAGTTGATGATGTTTACAGAGCACTACATTCGGAACTGAGAGATACTAACTATCTCAACGTAAAAAAAGGCATCAAAAACGTAATAAGCTTTGAAGCCTTCAATAAGAAATTTGGGAAATGTTTCAAAGTAGCGATTAGTACAAAGCTCCCTATAAGAGACTTGCCTTACATTCTGCCTGACCAGCCTGAACAACAGCTGTTTATTAAGCAACTTATTGATATTGGAGATATAGCTCTTTCTGATAAAGAAGAGATAATAGCATACACAACTCAAATGCTTCAACTGCTTAATAATTTAAAAGACTGGGAGGAAAACGGTGACTTTTTATCATCGGATCGTGAAAAGTTTAATAATGCAACAAGTTTCATACACAAAAGCTCTTTCAAGTCGACTTATAGGAAGATTAAAGCTAAACTGGAACAAGGATTACGATCTAGTGATATTGATGCTGAGATAAAAGAATCAGCTTTGTCGTTGTTGGATGACATGAGAAAGCAAATACTCCAATTTGACGAAACACTACTTACCATGGAGTTAAGCCACGGACATTTCTATTTATTAACGGAAGAAAAAGCAATCGGATGGCATCTTGATTGGGAAAAAAGGTATGAACAATGAGACAGTCTTCAGCTTATATAAATAACAATGAAGCTTTAGCATGTGTTGCTCTGGGCTATCTTTTAAAAGGATTTAGTAGCATCACATCTGCTAAAGCACTACTCGTTTTGCCATTTATCTTACATTATCCAACAGTAAGAAAACTGAGAAGTAGTTCCTTAAAGAGAAGCTTAGAAGAGTTTATTGTGAAAAATCCAGAGTGCTTTATCAGCTTTAACGCTCGTTTTGTTGATTACTTGCCGTTGTCTATAAATGCGATCACAATTCTCAGCGAAATGAATATCATCACGATCCGGAGAGATGAGATAGTTTATAACTATACCTCTGACTTTAGTCCTGAGTATTCAAGAACCATTGGTAAAAGAGCAACTGACTTTCTTCCTGCTATCGAAGTGCTAGCATACCTATTTAAAGGTCAAAACGAAAATTCTTTGTATTTAAAATTGAAAATCGAGCTATGAAGTTTCATATTAATAAAGTAATCCTGTGGTTTAAAAATGGCGCTGAATCTCGTGAATTAAACTTTCTATCGAATAAAGTAAATGTGATTACTGGTGGAAGTGGAACGGGGAAAACGAGTTTGTTATCCATATTTGATTATTGTATGCTTTCTTCTAAAGCCAACATTGCTGAAAAAGTCATTAATGAAACAGTGTCATGGTATGGCTTAGACTTTAGGATTAATGATAAAGATTTTTTAATCGCAAGAAAAAGCCCTGTGATTAATATTGGTTCAGATGAGATTTACTTTTCCAGTGATAATACCTTCCCGGAAAAATTGGCAAAGAATAACGATATAAAGCAAGTCAAATCAATTCTTGAAAGAGAGTTTGGTATTGACGAAAACTTAAAAATACCGTTTGGCGGTAAGCATCTTTCTGCTGGCTCTAAAATTTCATATCGGTATTTTTTGTTGTTTAACACTTTGTCTGAGGATACAATTGCTCATACAAAAAACTTTTTTGATTATCATCTATATGATCGGGATAAATATATTGAAGCATTAGAAAGGATTTTCTTTCTTGCTATAGGTGTGGATGACGTTGGGAATGTTTTAGCCAAAGAAAAAATAGATAACCTTGAAAAGGAGCTTGCGAAAATCCTGCAATAATGTTACGGTTACCAATATTTATTGTAAGGTAAGTTCTGATGATATCGTGAAGCCCGGATCTGATTGTTCCCTCGGATTTACCCGTCCTGTGCGACATTTTATGGTGAGAAATATTATTGGCGATACCAATTGCAATTTGTTTCAGATCGGATCTGAAACTGCTGATGATATAATGGATGCTCATGTAGATAACATTTATGTACTTGGCGCTAATAAAGCGGGTTTTTCCATTTCAACTAATGATGGAGCACATATAAAGGATATACACCTTAATTGCGGACATACGGGCACAATCCACTCGCGATCGAAAATGTACAGAACTACCACACCGTTTTTTATTTCCATATCTAATCGTGGCCGTATTCTGGGTGCCAATGTTAGCCGCCATAAATTTGATGAGAATGGTGTTAAGCACGATGAGCTTCTGGTAAATAATGTGAATATTGGTGTGGTTGAAAATATCATACTCAACGGTATAGATATTTTCGAAGTCTATGGAGGAAGCTCCTACGGCGAGGCAGATAAAAGGTGGAAACCGTTTGATGGCAAGCAACGTAGAGCAACCCCGATCGTAGCAGGTTATAGTCTTCCCGAGTCTTCTGTGGTAGAAGGCGGTCTGAATTTTAATTTACCCAATCGTCTGCATACCGGCTACATTAAAAATATTGTTTTTAATGATGTACATGTTCTTGTAAAAGGCGGAAATCCATTATCCGACAAAGAAAATAGCCCTCCAGAGCTTGGGGTAGGACAATATAATGTGTCCAACCTTAAAACACAGCCATCTTATGGCTTGTGGGCCAGACACGTAAAAGAGCTTTCAGTAAACAACAGCACGTTTAATTATGAAAAGCCAGACAGCCGATACGTTGTGTTTCTGGATGACGTGTTAGGCGCAAAGATATCTGGCGTGAAAATGGTGAAGGCCAAGGATAGCAACTCACTGATTGGATTAAAAAATTCTTCTGATGTTAGCGTTGAAAACTCTCTATATTATAATAATGTATGGGGGGAATTTCCCCGGGAATTAGAAAAAATTAGGAATGCGGGCGGTAAAGGAGTAGTTCAACTGCCTTCAAATCTAACTCCACAGCAAAATGCTAAACCTAGTTTATCACATGATTGAACAGTCGGACAAGTCCAAACTTTATAACCTCGAAATAATTGTATTTCGCATAAACAAAAGTTTTCTTTTTATGAATGTTGCTTATTCAGGAATTTAAATGTACCCTTACTATGAACTATGTTGAAATATGAGGCTTTCTTTCTTTCTATAAAATGGCCTTTTTAGTGCGTTTATGCATGCTTCTGTCATTCTGACGATTTTGAGGCGTCCACAGCAATTTCGAATTTAGCAGACAATTTTGTTGAACTCCACTAGGTTTTGTTGCAGATATGTAACAGAAATCTGGCTTATAACAACCTTTTGATCTGGCAATCTGGTGAATCGAAATCAATCGTATTGAGTGACACATTAAGTTTCTCTGAGCTACATCCGCAAGAGGAGATAGGCTTTTAGGAGGTAACTTTTTTTAATTAGCGAAAAAGCTGTGTTACTTAAGGTAGACAGAGCTTTCAAAGCTCAGCTTCTTCAAATAACCGACCTGGAACTAGCATTTCAAATTACCCTTTCAGATGTAACAGGTTAGTAAAAAATAAGCGTCACATTCTTACAACATTTGTTCGTTTTTAACGTAAAACGTTGTGTATCGTTAAATTATGAATCAAGAGTTAAAAAGGCTGGATGCTTTAAAAAAGTATCAAATTTTAGATACAGAATCTGAGCATCAGTATGATAGCATTATGAGGTTAGCGTCCCATATATGCAAAACCCCGGTAGCGTTAATTAGCTTTATAGATGATAAAAGACAGTGGATGAAATCTATTATGGGGATTGATGTAAAAGAAGCTCCCCTTGATATTGCTATCTGCAAAACAACTATACAGAATGACTTTCTTCTTGAAGTTCCCGATACCCAGAAAGATCAGCGTTTTGCAAACTACCCACATGTTGCGGGTCCTGATGGAGTACGATTCTACGCCGGACATCCGTTAACAACTACCGATGGTATTAATATTGGCACTATTTGCGTCCTTGATTATCAGCCGAGGGCGTTAGAGCAATATCAGAAAGATGCATTGAAAATCCTTGCAAACGAAGTGATGGCTCATCTGGAACTTGCCGAAAAGAATCGTGAGCTTGAGAAATTATTGCAGCAGGCAACGTCGTTTCAAAATCTTTTTAATAACTCTACAGAAATACATTGTATAATAAATAGTGACGGAGTGATTGAATTCATCAACGATTCAATTTATTCGCTACTTGGCTATACGGTTAAGGAAGCAATGTCAAAAAATATCTGGGATTTCACTTTGCCGGGCGAACGTGAACGGGTGATGCCAGCAGTATATGAAGAGATAGCAAGGGGGAAAACTGCCTTTCGTTTAGAAACCCGCGTGATAACAAAGGCTGGCCAGGTTAAATGGTTCGAGTGGTCGGATGTCATCAATGATGATAAATGGCTGGTAAACGGCAGGGACATTACCGAGAGGAAGGAGAGCGAAGAAAAGCTTAAAACATTGTCAGTTGCAGTTGAAAAGTCAGCAGCCGGAGTAATTATAAGAAATTCCAGGAGCGAAATAGAGTGGTTGAATGCAGCTGCCGAAAATATAATTGGTTATAAACTTACTGAGCTTAAAGGCAGAACATTTGGAGACCTCCTTGTAGGAGAAAAGACTGACCGAACACTGCTTGCGAAAGCGAAACAGCTCCTGGCTCAAATTAAACCCTATGAAACAGAGGCGTTGCTTTATAAAAAGGACCGCACACCTATATGGATATTTTCTTCGAATAACCCACTTACTAATGAAGCTGGCAAGGTTGAAAAGCAGGTTTCTGTCATAGTAGATATAACTGCTCGTAAACATGCTGAAGAGCAATTGATCAAAACGCGTGAAGATGCAATTGGCTTGAGTAAGGCCAAAGAGAATTTTCTTTCAGTAATCAGCCATGAAATGCGCACTCCTCTCAATGCTGTGATCGGTATGACAAGCATATTGATTGATGAAGAGCCATTGGAGCGCCAATTAAATAATTTAAATATTCTTAAATTCTCAGCACAGAAGCTTCTTACTCTGATTAATGACGTCCTCGACTTCACTAAAATTGAAACGGGCAACCTTCAGCTTGAAAGCGTGCCGGTAGATCTTCGGGAACTTGCCTCAAAAACTATTGAATCTTTAAAGTTTAAAACGGAAGGCAAAAGTGTTGTTGTTAATTTTGAAGTTGATGACAACCTGCCTAAAGAAGTATTAGGAGATTCGACTAGGCTTTACCAGATTTTTATGAACTTACTCGGCAATGCAGTAAAGTTTACTGAAAAGGGCGAGGTTAAGCTTAAAGTTATTAAAAAGGAAGAAACGGATACTGATGTGAATGTTAAATTTGAAGTAAGCGACACTGGGATTGGTATACCAGCAGACAAACTTGATAGCATATTCGAAGCTTACACTCAAGCCGAAATGGACACATCCCGAAAATATGGAGGTACAGGGCTTGGCCTGGCAATAACCCAAAAACTTATCCTTCTTAATCAGTCGTCAATTGGGGTAAAAAGTGAATTGGGCAAGGGTACGACCTTTGATTTTTCAATTACCTTTCCAAAAGTATTAACCTCGGCTACTAAAATTTTGTATCCTGAACAACAAGCTCCACTTTTCAAACACTTGCTTGTTGTTGATGATAATGCCATTAATAGATTGCTGGCCAGAAAAGTACTTGACAAGTGGAGTGTTAAAGTAGACTTTGCCGAAAATGGTCTGGAGGCAATTGAAAAAGTCAAAGCCGGCAGCTATGATATGGTATTAATGGACATCTATATGCCGGTAATGGGTGGCTTTGAAGCAGTTAGATTAATCAGGGCTTTATCCGGAAAAAAATACCAGGAATTGCCGATTATAGCGTTGACTGGTAGTGTGGGCGAGGGAAGTAAAGAAATGTTTGTGAAAAAGGGAATGAATGACTTTATTTTGAAGCCCTTCGAGCCAAGTCATTTATATAAGAAAATAACGAAAAATCTTGTAGCAGAGCTTATTTAATTTGGTAGTCGATTACTTTCGAAGAGACTCTGAAGTCATTGGTTTCCATTCGTTCTCTTCACTTTCCACAACGGTACTGTTAAGACAGATGCTCTTTATAAAGCCGAACAAACAGTGTCCATAATTTCGAAAAACTTCAACAAATATTAAATCATCCTTTTGTTTTAATGCCACAATTTTTAATCCTGATGCACTTTGATCCCTCCACTGCAATAGCTAATTTTAGCAGATAATTTGTTGGATTTCAGTGAGAGGTGTTACCAGTAAAGATATCAGACTGATGAATACGAAACTAATCGGTTATGAAGGATACTTAGTGGTTGAAAATGATGCCAAATCAAAATCTGCACGTTCAAGATAACACATATATGAAGCTTCACATTAAATATATTTTGCTTATGCTAGCCCTCGTTGGCTTTAGCTTTACAAGTCAGCAACGAAAACTTAGGGTGTTTTTGGTCGGCGACTCAACTATGTCAGTCAAACAGTTAAACGCGTATCCTGATACCGGATGGGGGATGATGTTCGCAAAGTTTTTTGATACTACATCAACTCTTGTTTACAATACCGCTCAGAACGGAAGAAGTACTAAATCATTTATTGCAGAAAATCGCTGGGCTCCTATCGTCGACAGCCTGCAGGAAGGAGATATCGTCCTTATACAATTTGGTCACAACGATGAGGTAGCCAGCAAAGTTCAATCAACAAAAAAGAGAGAGTTTCAGGATAATCTTATAAAGTTTATCAACGATTCCAGGTCAAAAAAGGCTATTCCGGTTTTAATTACTCCTGCAGCAAGAAGAAATTTTAATTCAGAGGGCAAAGTTCAAGATACTCACAAAGTCTATTCTGAGCTGGTTCGTAAAGTTGCAGAACGAAAAAAAGTGGGTTTAGTTGACTTAGGCCGGAAAAGCCAGGCTTTACTACAGGAGTTCGGCTCTGAGAATTCTAAATGGCTGTTTAATTATCTTAAGCCTGGGCAGCATCCTAATTATCCGGATGGAAAGGTAGACGATACTCATTTCAGTGAGCTTGGGGCCCGTAAAATGGCTGAAATTGTTTACGCTGAACTTAAGGCGCTTAATCCGGGTGTTATTTCCCATCATTTTTTCACACCTGCACTTAAGAAATAAAAGATATAATTTATGCATATGCTTAATAAAATAGTAGCTCTGGCAGTAGTTTTTACTCTCTTTTCCTTTGCTCTGTCTGATGAGGATACTATAGTCGTTTATTTAATTGGAGATTCCACCGTTTGTACTCAACCCGTGTCGCAAGCTCCTGTAACCGGTTGGGGAACACCTTTCGCCGTGTTTTTCGACAAAACTGTTGAGGTAAGCAACCATGCCAGAGGAGGAAGAAGTACGAGAACCTTTATTAGTGAGAATCGCTGGATGCCCGTTGCAAATGCATTAAAGAAAGGTGATTATGTTTTTATGCAATTTGGCCATAATGATGAAGCGAAAGAGGAAATATATAAAGAGCGATACACTTCTCCTGAGGATTATCGAAAGAACCTTATCCGGTTTATAACGGAAACCAGAGCTAAACAAGCGACGCCCGTACTCGTAACTCCGGTATCACGGCGTAAATTCGATAAAGATGGTAAGGCTTCAGAAACTCATGTCGAATATTCAAAAGTGGTGGCAGAGGTTTCCGCAGCGCTCAAAGTTCCGATGGTAGATCTTGATACCAGAAGCCGCCAGCTTTACGAATCATTTGGTCCCGAGAATTCTAAATTATTATTTAATATTTCTGAGCCCGGCGCAAATCCTCAGTTCCCGAATGGAGTAAACGATAATACCCATTTCAGTGAATACGGTGCGCGTCTATTAGCAGAGTTGGTTCTTGATGAAATGAAAAAACTAAATCTCGATCTTTATCACAGAGTTGTAAAGCCCAGTTCAAAATTATAACTTTTTCGGAACTACGAGTAGAAGGTCGCAGGACCCAGTATTGGCAGCTATTATACAGGCAGATTTTAAATTCCATAAAGTAACAGAAGAATAACAGAAACATCTTTTAAAGATAAGCGGATTTGTCTCAACGCGTGAGTGAGCTGATTTTCGACTGTCCGTTTAGAGATTCCTAGTTTAATAGCAATTTCATCATTTGAGAGGTGTTCCTTTCTGCTCAGAATAAATATTTCGCGGCACCTGTTAGGCAATTTAGACAGGTATGTGTTAACCTCTTTCTCTAAATCTTTGAATATAAAGTTGGAGTCTGCCTGATTGTTAATTAAGCAAGTATCATGTATTTCCAGATCTTTTTCGTATTTTAAAATGTTTTTCTTTCCTTTTTCCAGCTGTTTATATACCCGGTATCGGGCTGCGGTAGTTAAATAAGCCTGAAGAGAAGTGATTTTTAATTCGGCCCTTTTAAGCCATATTCCCAGAAAGATATCATGAACAATATCTGATGATGCTGACCCGTCTTTAAGGTAACGATTTGAGGTGCTATAAATTTTAGACCAATAGCGGTCAAAAAGCAACGCAAATGCCTTTTCGTCATCAAGCTTTATAGCGTCAAGTAAATCAGAATCCGGTGAAAGGCGGTTGAGCATAATCGGTCCCTTAAAATTAATATAAAAGGATGATTAAAAAAATATAAAAAATTTATGTGTGTGCCCCGGTGTTTTAGGAACTATACATATAACTGATTATAACCATGACGAAACAAGAATTCATTTCACTTTATGAAAAGTGCAGTTCCGGCCATTGTACCAGGGAAGAAGAATTGCTTCTTGAAAACTATCAGGATACTTTTTCATTAGTAAACAAGTGGGATGAGAGCGAGTTGGGAAATGAAGAGGAAATTAAGAGTGAAATCTACACCCGCTTAATTAAAAGCATTAAGAACTCTTCTCCTGTCAAAATTTACCCCTGGCTAAGATGGGTTGCAGCAGCTTGTGTTGTTTTTTGTATGCTTGGTGGCTTGTACTATTTCAACAGTATTTCAGGTGATACTAAAAATAGAGTAGTGATTAAACCTAAGCCTGTCCCGATCCTTCCGGGATCAAACAAGGCGATACTTATTTTATCGGACGGATCGCAGGTGGATCTGGGAGCTTCTAAAAATGGCCTTGTTGCACAGCAAGGACCTTCCGCGATATCTAAGGAAAATGGCAGAATTGTCTATAATTCCAATAATGCAAGTGCCGCCACCCATTTAAATACCATTTATATACCACGTGGAGGTGAATACGAATTAGTATTGCCAGATGGTTCAAAAGTGTGGCTTAATTCAGACAGTAAGTTAACGTTTCCGGTTGTATTTAGCGGTAAGGACAGAACAGTAGAGCTTGAAGGTGAAGCATATTTTGAAGTTGCGAAAAATAAGAAAAAGCCATTCAGAGTATCTGCTAATGGTACAGAAGTTAAGGTGCTCGGTACTAGCTTTAACGTTAAAGCATACCATAATGAAGAACATGTCAGCACTACCTTACTTGAGGGAAGTGTAACTGTCGCGAATTCTAAGCAGAGTAAAATGCTTGTTCCGGGTCAGCAGTCAATCAGCTATAAAGGAAGATCAGAGATTGACATCGCGCAAATTAATGCAGAAGAGGCTATTGCATGGAAAAGTGGCTATTTCATTTTTGATAACCAGGATATCAAGAGCATTATGACGATTATCAGTCGTTGGTACGACGTAGAGGTAGAATATAATCTTAGCAGTAACGATGACAGGTTTGTTGGAACATTCTCCCGTTCTGTAAACCTCTCTGAAATTCTTAAAAATTTCGAGTTGCTGGGAAAAGTTCATTTCACTGTTAAAGGAAGGAGGGTTATCGTATCAAATTGATTACCTAGAAATGTTAATTTAAGTGATACAGAATAGAAAAGAGCCCTACTTAAAATAAACCAACCGGGAATGCTACCAACACTCCCGGAAGTTCAGCTATTAGCTGTTCAGGTTTTAAATCATTGCAACTAACAATAGACTAATTAAACCTACATCCAAATGTATAAAAAAATACCTGGATTGACTAGCCCGTTTATGCCAGTCATACCGAACCATTATATTCTGAAAATGAAACTAACCCTAGTTTTAATCGCACTTACTTTCATGCAGATTCGAGCTGCAACCTTTGCTCAGAATGTAAGTGTTTCTGCAAAAAACGCCCCTTTAAAACAGGTGCTGGCTCAGATCAGAAAACAAACCGGATATGATTTCCTGTACAATAATATTTCTTTTAAACAGCTTCCGTCAGTAAGCATAGAGGTTAAAAATCAAGATTTGCTTGAAGTGCTCGATAATATTTTTCAAGGGCAACCTGTACGTTACGTTATCAATAATAAAACAATATTAATTTCAAAGAAGCCGGAAATTGCCACAAATGTGCGGGAGGATGTAACTATAACCGGCATTGTTACTGACGAAAAAGCTGAGCCGTTGCCTGGAGTAACAGTTAAACTAAAGGGAAGCTTTTTAAATGCTGTAACCGATAATAACGGTAAGTTCAGTCTTAAAATCTCTGAACCCAAGGGTGTGCTGGTTTTTTCATTTATCGGATTTATGACGCTGGAATATCCGATTTCAAACCAAAGAAATATCAATATAGTGTTGAAGGAATCGGTATCAGACTTAAGTGAAGTTGTTGTTGTCGGATACGGAACAGTTAAGCGCTCTGATCTTACTGGCTCTGTGGTATCTGTCAAGCAATCTCAAATTACTTCTACCCCCGTTACAAACGTTCTTGAGACACTGCAGGGAAAGGTCGCAGGTATGGACCTTACAAGAAGCAGTGGCGAGACAGGGGCAGGAATGAATTTTACAATCAGAGGTAACCGCTCTTTAAACGCGTCAAATAGTCCGCTGGTTATCGTTGATGGTATTCAGTATGGATCATATATTGACATCAACCCTAATGATATTGAGTCAATAGAAGTGCTAAAAGATGCTTCGTCAACAGCTATTTATGGATCCAGAGGGGCTAACGGCATTATCTTGATTACCACCAAAGCCGGCAAGAACGGAAAAACTAAAGTTGAGTTTAATAATTATTACGGTTTAAATACTCTTTCCGATTATCCCTATGCTTCCAATACCAGCCAATATGTAGCTATAACACGTGAGGCGCACAGGGCTCTGGCTGAAAATACCAATAAACCTGTACCAGGTGATGCTACCATTTTTGGGGCAAAGCTCGATAACATCAACAAGGGTATCGATACAGATTGGGCAGACATTCTGTTGCATGACGGCTCAGTTTGGAGCAATCATATAGCTGTTTCAGCAGGTAATGAAAAAACAAGGTTCAGGCTATCCTCTGAATATTTCAAAGAAAAGGGTTTATTAAAACATGATGAGCTGAACCGATTTGTTCAACATCTTAATCTAGATCATCAAATTACTAAAGCCTTAAAAATAGGCACGATTCTTAATTTCAACTCATCAAAGCAGGAAAGGAGAAATACAAGTTTCTGGACGGTTTCAAAGGCTCTGCCAATCGGCTTGCCGTACAACGAGGATGGCTCGATCAACAAATATCCCTGGCCAGCTAATCTTGATATAAATCCGTTAATGGACGAAAGCACCGATAACTATTCAAATAATACTACCAGCTCGAGAGTTTTTATGGTAGGTTTTGCTGAATGGAATGTATTGAAAAAGCTTTCTTTCAGGTCAAATTTTGGAGTAGATCTAAACAATTCACAACAAGGGATTTTCGAAGGTAATAACACAAGCCTGGCTGGTGGAAATGGGGGGTTTTCAAGGTCGCTTATAAACGACAATAAAGGCAGAAGCTGGACCTGGGAGAACGTAATGAATTACAATTTCGATCTAAAGAAGCATGCTTTAAATCTAATGCTTGGAAACAGTATGATAAGTAACCGCTCTGTTTCTTTCGGAGGAGAAGGGAAAGATCAGCCGTATTCAACCGCGCTTTTCTACAATCTGGGGGCTAACGCCCGTGATGTTGTTACAAGAAGCAATCTGGTTGAAAGCTCACTTAACTCATTTTTCGGCCGGCTAAACTATAAGTTTAATGACAAATACCTGTTAACTGCTTCACTGCGTGCTGATGGTGCCTCAGTTTTAGCCGAGGGTAATAAGTGGGCGTACTTTCCATCTGTTGCCCTGGCCTGGCGCATCAAGCAAGAATCTTTTTTGTCTGGATTTGAGGCCCTGTCTGATCTGAAGTTTAGAACCAGTTATGGAATTTCGGGTAACAGCGCAATTCAACCCTATCAAACCAATGGAGGCTTGAACAGGATTGCGTTCTCTTTTGACGAAACCGCCGCCTTCGGGTATCTTCCAAAGCAAGTTGCAAATAAGGAGCTGGGTTGGGAAAAGACTGCTACTTTAAACGGCGGACTTGATTTTGGCTTTTTCAATAACAGGCTCACCGGATCTGTAGATATTTATAAAACGAAAACAAACGATTTGTTAATGGAAAGAATTCTTCCTTCGTTAACTGGATTTAATTCGATCATCGCAAATGTTGGAAAGACCGAGACTAACGGGATTGATGTGGTTCTATCCGGAACTATCATGTCGCGCAAAAGCTTTAGCTGGTCTACTGATGTAAATTTTGCAACGTTCAAAGAAAAAATTGTTGCTCTAAGTGTAGGTGGTAACGATGTATCGAAGGGATGGTTTGTCGGAAGTCCGATCAATATCTTGTATGATTATGAGAAAACAGGTATCTGGCAAACTAGTGAAAAGGCCGATGCCGCCAAATTTGGAAAAGTTCCTGGCGAAATTAAGGTGCGAGACCAAAACAACGACGGTAAGATAACCGCAACTGATGATCGAATTATTTTAGGACAAAGATCTCCTGAATGGACTGCCGGGATGACTAATAATTTCGGTTACAAAAACTTCGCATTATCAGTGCTGATCTATGCGCGAGTAGGTCAAATGATAAATAGTGATTACTTAGGGTCTTATTATACTGGTGGAATATTCAATACATCTCAGGTTGATTACTGGACCCCGGAAAACCCGACAAATGCGTATCCAAGACCTTGGGTAGGACATGATGATCAGTATCTGTCTACTCTACGATATATTGATGGATCATTTCTTAAAATAAAGGATGTAAGACTGAGCTACAAACTGCCGAAAACGATGTTCAGCAAGTTTCCGGTCAACGGCCAGTTATACCTCACGGCAAAAAATTATTTCACATTTAGCAAGATGGACAATTATGATCCTGAGCGAGGTGGCTCTGCCGACTTCCCGTTGACCAGACAACTCGTATTCGGAATTAATTTAGGATTATAGTGTTTCACCTCAACAATAAGACAAATGGAAAATTTCATCAAAAATTTTAGATATAAACTACTGCTTCTTTGTTCGCTGGTTCTCTTCTCTTGCAACGATTTTCTGGAAGAAACTAACAGTAGCAACGTCACTGCAGATGTATTTTACAAAACGCCGGAAGGCATGGAAAGCCTGGTTAACGGCTGTTATGCTCCAACCAGGATATGGTATGGTAAGATGATCGGCTACTTACTAACAGAAGCAGGTACAGACGAAATTTTAAGAGGAGGCTGGGGAGGCGGCTACACTCAGTATCACGAGTATACGAAAAGTTTGCAAGGAGCTGACCCGGGGTTTATTCATGCCTGGAAAGGGTTTTACAAAGGTATAAATGCCTGTAATGCAGCAATCAGCAGATTGCCAGAGTCGCCATTGTCTCCCAACATCAAGACATTGCGTGAAGGAGAAGTTAGGTTTTTACGAGCTTTTTACTATTATCATCTGGTAGAAACTTTCGGCTCTATACCATTGCGAACCAAGGAAACTGAAGGGCCTGAAACTACCTCTACCAGGTCATCTGTGGATGAAATCTACAAGTTGATTTTCGCGGACCTTGATGTGGCCAAAACTAATCTAAAAGGAGTTGTTACCCCGCAGGGCGGCAGGATTACCCTTCCGGCCGTTGATGCATTTCTGGCACGTCTGTACTTAACAAGAGGCATGAATGCAGAGGCTCTGGCATCTGCGAATAGCGTAATCAATAACTATGGTTTTTCTCTGATGACCAACTATGCTGACTTATGGAAAATGGCTAACAGCAACGGCAATACTAATAAGGAGGTTGTTTGGTACGTAAATTACTCATCTAGTGCCTTATTAAATGACTATGGAAGAGTTGATGATCTGGGTTATTTCTATCTTTGGGAAGGTGGACATCACGGACACGCTGTTTTCTGTATGATGAATTTCGGTTCTCCCGGCTTTGACTGGGATATTGAAAACGGACGTCCTCTTAATCAGTTTTTACCATCCAGATATCTGCTAAGTCTTTATGACGAAACCAAAGATTCCCGCTACTCCGGAACTTTCAGAACGGCATGGTGGGCTAATGAGCCAAAATCTTTACCGGCAGGAATTAAAATAGGAGATACAATTCTTTTCGCAACAAAGAATGTTGTGTCACCGGCAGTAAGACAGACAAAGAAATATATGATTTACGATATAAACGATGTCTACGAAGCCGATGGTCGGGTTAAAGGTGACCGGAGTCGCTATGTTCAATTAAATAAGTTTGCCGATCCAACCAGAGCAGACAGAGGTGAGCATATGAGTAAACGTGATGCTTTCGTGTTCCGATTGGCAGAGATGTACCTAATTGCGGCTGAAGCAAGCATGAAATTAAACAATAACGCGGCCGCTGCTGACTTCGTAAATGCATTAAGACAAAGAGCGGCATTGCCTGGCAAGTACCAGGATTTTAAAGTGGCTGCAGGCGATATTACACTCGATTTTATTTTGGATGAAAGAGCAAGAGAACTGGCAGGAGAACAGCTTCGGTGGTTTGACCTTAAAAGAACGGGCAAATTAGTTGAGCGCCTTAATAAATATAACCCAGAGGCTGCTGCAACAGTAAAGTCTTATCACAATTTAAGGCCGATACCTCAGGTTGAAATTGACGTGATCCAGAATAAAAGCGAGTTTACTCAGAATCCCGGATATAACTAAATAATGGATAAGAAGGCTGCGATGCGCAGTCTTCTTATCCTTGTGTTTAAAGGCATACTATGAAATTAAAAATATTACTTCTTAATCTTTCTATTTTAGGGCTAACTGCCGATGCTTTTTCCCAGTTGGAAAGTAAATTTCCTAAAGACACTTCCTATAATGTTGCGCGGGTCTATAGTCAGGTGAAAAAGCAGTTCCCTTATATCAGTCCTGCTATTGACTCAGTTCCGGATAATGTTAAAGCTTACCGTAATCTTGTTTATGCTGTTTTGCCTCAAACGCCGTACGGAAAACGCGAGCTACATCTAGATTTATTTCAGCCAAGAAAGAGCGGAAAATATCCCGCATTAATTATGATCCATGGAGGAGGCTGGCGTTCGGGCGAAAAATCAATGCAGGTGCCAATGGCACAAATGATTGCCGCCAAAGGGTTTGTTACTATACCGGTAGAATATCAGCTTTCTCTTGAAGCAAAATATCCTGCTGCGGTTCATAACATTAAGGCTGCGATACGTTGGATCAGAGCAAATGCTTCAACATATAATATTGATTCGGACAAAATAGCGATATCAGGATGTTCGGCGGGAGGTCAATTGGCCGCACTTGTCGCTGCTACCAACGGTATTAAATATTTTGAAGGAAACATGGGAAACGAAATTCATTCTAGTTCTGTTCAGGCCGCTATTGACATAGATGGCGTCATAAATTTTTTGGCTCCGGCATCTCTTAATTTAGAGCGGGCAAAGAACTCGCCTGATGTTGAGTGGTTGGGCGGCTCCTATGTTGAGAAACCAGCAATCTGGAAAGAAGCTTCACCGGCATATTGGGCAAATGAAAAAATGGTTCCTATGCTCTTCCTGAATAGTGGGTTTTCGAGATTCCATGCAGGTCAGGACGAGTTATGCGGGCAGCTTAAAGAATGGGGAGTTTATAATGAGGTTTATAAATTCAACGTTAAAGTTCATCCATTTTGGTTATTTCATCCATGGGTCGATGAATCAGTACAATATATGGGGGATTTTTTGAATAAAATTTTTGTCGCTAACCCAGCTAATTAGAATAATCCACCGGACATTACCACGTGATTGATATTCGTGTACTCTATTATTAATGGGTTTGTCATATGCTTATAAATGACAGACTCGGTGAATATGGGAAGTGCGTGTTGGGCAGTAGATAGATAGAACTATTTTCTGAGGGTCGCTGGTTCGAGCCCAGTTTATAATAAGAAATTAATGCAATATGGGAGGCGATCATGTGAGCTATACGAAATCAAATTTTAAACCTTTTCGGTCAAATTTTGACCCAGATTCAACACTATTTTGGTTAACTTTGTATTACGATGAGATTCGATTGTTAGTCTTAGCGACCCATCGTTATAACCAAATTATTAACCTTGCCGGAACCAATTGCCGGCTCTATAAATTAACTTTATGAAAAAAGCGTTACTTTTTTTCCATGCCGCTTTTGATGTGGCCTTTGGCTATCACCTTAAAAAGCGAATGGGTCGGCGGAGTTAATAATCAATCCGAATTGTTACCCTATCTACGCATACATTACTTATGAACGCGGAGCTCTGACCCAAGGCAGCTGCCAGACCTTTTTTATAAACCTTTTATAAACCTAAGTTAATTATGAATTTCTTTACTCAACTGTTATTAGACGCCAGGCACTGGCGACAAATAATCCAACTTTCTAATCGGCGCATTTTCCTCGGTGTCGTTTTGGTTCTCATCACGGCCTCGCAAATCTTTGCGCAACAGACAGATAAGACGGTAAATGGTACCGTTCGTGACGATAGCGGACAAACCTTGCCGGGCGTTAACATAATCATTAAGGGTACATCGAAGGGAACTGTCACAGATATACAGGGCCGTTATGCTATAAAAGTTAACAACACCGAGGGCACTCTCGTGTTTTCTTTTATAGGATACGCCACCAGCGAAGTTAAAATCAGTAATCGTACAACTATTGATGTCACGATGAAGGATAGTCAGAATAGTTTAAACGAGGTAGTTATTATCGGCTATGGCGCTGTGAAAAGACGGGATCTGACTGGCTCAGTAGCATCGGTTAGTGGTCAGGATATCGCTGCTACCCCGGTTCCCAATATTGCGCAAGCCATGCAAGGAAAATTACCCGGAGTAAAAGTCACTGCGCAAGACGGCCGGCCTGGTGCAGATATTGCCATTCGTATTCGTGGTGGAGGCTCAATATCACAAACCAACCAGCCTTTAATTCTTATCGATGGAATTCCGGGCAATTTGGCAGATGTTTCCGGTGATCAGATTGAAAGCGTTGATGTATTGAAGGATGCATCATCTACTGCTATTTATGGAGCCAGGGGGGCTAATGGCGTCGTTCTTGTTACTACTAAAGGAGCAAAAGCCGGAAAAACAACCGTTAGTTATACCAGCTATGTGAAGTTTAATACACCAACTAATTACCTCGAATCTCTGAATCCATATGATTATCTAAAATATGTGTGGGCCAACGCGGCAGCTAATGGCGTTGCTTATCAAACGCCTTTTGAGAAATATTATGGCCTCGGGGCCAATGCGGGTACAAATACAGGGGGCATTGAAAGTTACCGAAACTTAGCCTCAGACGACATTCAAAGAGAAGTATATAATGAGTCTACATCCATGAATCACGCATTAACCTTAACGGGCGGGACAGACAAAACAAAAATACTGTTTTCGGCTAGCTATACCGATGATCAGGGAATGAAGATAAACTCCTATTACAAACGTGCAAATGCAGCATTTAAGCTTAGTCAAAAAATCTTTGAAAACCTAAGCTTTGATTTGAATACCCGTTATACACGTACCCCTACACTTGGAGATGAGGGAACAACCAGCGGTGCCGGATCTTTGCTATCTACTTCTTATCGTTTCCGTCCGATTGCAACAGCTCACGTTTTAGGAGATCTCAATGCGGTTAGGACAGGTAATATAGAACAGTACGGAAAAAGTTCGATGTGGGATACTTACAGTCCTGTTGCTCGTATCGGAGACTATGAACCATATAATAAAAATCAAAATGCGGTGGCGATAACGTCTTTGAATTGGGGGATTATTAAAGGATTAACATATCATACTGATTTTAGTTTAAGCGGCACCTGGGGTCAAAGACAATACTGGTCAGGAGCTGTTTATAATAATTATATCGAAGATGCAACCAGTAGAAAACTTCATGCTGGTGCAGCAGACTATCGCAAAACTGATAGTTGGAATACACGGTGGACAAATACATTAAACTATGAGTTTAACATTAATGAATCGAATAAGTTAAATTTATTAGCAGGCCAGGAAGTTGCCAATTCAGGAGGAACTAACCTTTCTGTACAGGCAAACCGTTTCCCGGCAAACTTTGATAAAGAAACCGCTTTTGCCCAAATCAACCAATATGATGCAACAGTTGGTTCGGCATTGTTTTCTTCTTCGGTTGATTTCCCTAACCGTATGCAATCCTTCTTTGGACGGGCAAATTACTCCTTACTTGACCGTTATCTATTTACGCTGACATTTCGTGCAGACGCTTCCTCTACATTTGCTCCTAATAATAAATGGGGATATTTCCCGGCTGCAGCTTTCGCATGGAGAGTATCAGACGAACCTTTTATGCAGAATATTACCTGGTTAGACAATTTAAAGCTTAGGGTGTCTTATGGCGAAGCGGGTAATGATAGAATTGATCCTAGCTCATGGACCCAAACCTGGGGCTCTGTAACAGATCAAAGATTTCAATATGCTGTTAACCACCAACGTCAGTCGGCATATCTGGTAAGGGACAGGCTAGCCAATCCTGATTTGAAATGGGAAACAACTATTACCCGTAATATCGGGACCGATTTTGGTTTGTTAGGAAATCGATTGTCGGGTACTGTTGACCTATATTGGAATTCTACCAAGGATTTGTTAACAGATATCCCGATTCCCGGAATCACCGGCTTTGTTGGTACTACTAAAAATGTCGGTCAAACCAGCAACAAAGGGGTCGAACTTTCTCTTACAGGAACAGTTTTAAAAACCAATGATTGGAGGGTTAGTGCCGGGGGTAATATTAATTTTAACAAAAGTAATATCGATAACCTCGCTCCTAATATAACGGGGCTTTATGGAACAAATTGGAATAGTGCCGGAACATACCCGGTTTCTGATTATATCCTGATGCAGGACAATCCGGTTGGCCTAGTTAGGGGCTTGATTTATGAGCGATTTTATACCCCCGAGGATTTTACTTACAACAATGGCTTATACACACTCAAGAGTGGGGTGGCCGACCTTGGTAATTTTATGGGCATTGTTCATGGACTGAGTGCCGCCAATCGCCCTGCCGGACAAACTGCATATCCAGGACTTCCGAAATTTCAAGATCTGGATAATAGTGGCAAGATTGACGATAAGGATATTGCTGTGATTGGGAAAATGGCCCCGCTTCACACTGGTGGTTTAAATTTTGATGTAGGGTATAAAAACTTCGATTTAGGGATAAATTTCAACTGGAGTTATGGCAATGATGTTTATAATGTAACTAAACTGGCGACATTATTCGGACCGAAAGAAGCGGGTGTTTATGAAAATAAGCTCGCGATTTTGAACGATGCCTATAAAATTTACGATGTTGTCAATGGACAGCTTGTGAGGCTAAATACCCCTGAGCAGCTAAATGCAGCCAATGTTAAGGCAACTTTACCCCTGGCATACAGTGAAGGCGGTCCTACCTCAAGTCTGGGGATTGAAGATGGTTCATTCCTTCGCTTAAACACACTTACTTTAGGATACAGCCTTCCCAAATCGCTCCTGTCAAAAGTTAAGCTGAGTAAACTATATCTATACGGCAGTATTTATAATTTACTCACCATAACCGGTTATAGCGGACTCGATCCGGAAGTAAGCTCTAATGAGAATTTCAATACCCAAAAATTTCCCACTATCGGGATGGATTTCGGAGCTTACCCCCGAGCCCGGTCTTTTGTTTTTGGGCTGAATCTTAATTTTTAAATTTTAAAACAGAAAAAATGAAAAGTTTAAAATATTTAATAGCAATTGCGGTGTGTATCACGTTTACACAATGTAAGGAAGATTTCCTGGATGCGAAAAGTCCCTCGGCTGTGGACGATGAGTTTGTTACTTCCACACCTGCTGAAACGTACAAAATACTGTCATGGTGTTATGCAAATTATCGTCAAAATAGTGTGATGGGAACATACAGGTGGAATGATCCTATTGGATCGGATGCAGAGTTGTACCCGGAGGATAATTCAAGCAATAATCTGAATGCCATTTTACGCCCGGATCTTTTACCAATTGATGCGGTTGCAGGTGGGTTCAACGGGCTTTATGCCTCGCTTAAAAGTGCAGCTAAGGTAGCTGAACTGATTGCCGAAAAAGCGCCTTTTAAGGAGGATGTTGCTGCAGGAAGAACTTCCGATTGGACCCATCTATATGGAGAAGCACTTACAATGAGAGCGTTTTGTTATTTCGAGTTGGTTAAACATTTCGGTGATGTTCCCTATGGTTATGAAAATAAAGCTGTTGACGACTATTCCTTATCATCACGTTTTGTTATTTATGACAATCTAATTGAGGATCTTAAAAAAGCAGAGCCACTCATGTACAAAATCGGAGAAGGAGGGATTAATGCCGAACGTTTTTCCAAAACGTTTTGCAATGCTTTGATAGGGCAAATCGCGCTTGCTTCCGGTGGATACCAAACAATACGAACCGATGTACCTGATTTATACGGAAGTTTAACTTTTATTAAAAAAGGAAATGAAGCCAGCAAATGTGTATATGCCCGCCGTTCAGATTATCTGAACTATTACCAGATCGCTAAAACATATTTTCAGAAGGCTATTGATAATAAGGGAACGGCAGGATTAATTACTTCGGATAACAGAAGTGTTGCCAATAATCCGTTTCAACGCCATTTCCAATATTTTCACGACTTACAGGTGAGTCCGGAATCTATATTTGAACTTGGCAATATACAAGGTGGGCAGACATTGACCACAAGCGAATATAGTTATGCCTTTGGCAGGCCATCAGATGGTGGTAGTAACAACGCAGCTCCTACCAAAGTTTTCGCAGCCCTTCGTATTATGCCTACCGTTTATTACGGCGAATACAGCAATGCTGATAAACGGAGAGATGTTAGTGTTGCCGTTACCGGCAGTAACGGAGATGGTAATGAGAAGATGATTTCTTTTATTCCCGGAAATAAAATTACCGGTGGAATATCAACGAATAAATGGGACGATAATCGTATGAATCCTCCTTTCGTTGCATCTCAAAGAAATTCTGGTATGAATTGGCCTATGTTGAGAATGGCAGATGTTATTTTAATGCTTGCGGAAGTTAAAGCTGAACTGGGCGAAAGTGACGCTATTGATTTGGTTAATCAAATTCGTCAAAGGGCTTTTGGCAATTCAGCAAATAACCTGGGTGCTTTAGCGGGTCAGGCATTAAAAGACGCTGTTCTGCAGGAGCGTAAATTGGAACTTCTTGGCGAAGGAACACGCCGTTGGGACATGATACGCTCAGGGAATTTCTCTGAACGGGCTATAGCCATTCAGCAGGAAATGACGACAATGATCAGCAATATCAGAACTCAGGGCTACCACCGCTTTGCGAATGGTAATGAAATACCTGCTTATGTTTGGACCAGAATGGTTAATTTACCTAATCCTTTAACCTACGATGCGGATATTACCAACCCGGCTCTTTATCCGGGATGGAGAGGGCAATACAATTATAGCACTCTTGCCGCTGTAAGCAGTAAGGTAGTTGGAACCAATCATAACGTAGCAATACAAGGTTTGTTCCGCTATATCGCTCCGGGCAGTGCAGAAGCTGTTTTATTGCAAAGTCAGGGATATGTTAGAACTAACTGGGGAATTGATATCGTTAGTTTTGAGGCCGCTTATAAAAGAAATACGCTTTCCGGAATAACATCAGCCGGTGATCCGCCGAGATATTATTGGCCTCTCCCTTCTGAAACTATCAGACAATCGAAAGGAAAAGTTACCAATGGTTATGGCTTGGCACAGCCATAAAAACCAAATAATAATCCGTCATTTCTGGCGATAAACTGGGTCTTGAAACTTTGATCTTTAGCATATGCCAGATAAACAATAAAACAAAAGCCGCCCATGTAGGGCGGCTTTTGTTTTAGCCGGGGCATCCACCTCCGAAATGTCATTATCCGTTTTAAAAGGCAGCGTTGATTTGCGGGATTGGCGTTTGTACCGGGATGGTGAACCAAAACGTACTTCCTTGTCCGGGTTCACTTTCAACTCCAATTTCACCTTTATGTCTTCTTACTATTTCAGAAGAAATATATAAACCTAAACCTAATCCTAGACCTGAACTATGGCCTCCGTTCTCGTTCACCCGAAAATATCGATCGAAAAGCTTTGATAGAATTTGCGCTGATATGCCCGGGCCTTTGTCGGATACCGATATTTTAATATGTTCTTTTAACCGTTCAATATGGATCAAAATATCTATCGATGCGGGAGCGTATTTTACTGCATTGTTAACTAAATTTATTATCACCTGTTCTATTTTTTCTTCATCCGCATAAACTTCTATAGACAAGTCTCCTGTGAGTGAAATATGATATTTATTGTCTAATCGAATATGGTTGCAGCATTGATCAATAAGCCCGGAAATCTTAAACGGTGTTTTATTCAAGGAGAGTTGACCTTGCTCAATCTTTGTTGCGTCTAATAGGTTAATTACAAGATTACCGAGTTTTACTGAGCTGATTTCAGCTTTTTTGGATAATTCAAGTACCTTATCAGTTACTTTGTTTCCATTTTCAAGTATACGTTTCAGTAATTGTATCGAAGCTCTAAGACTTGCTACAGGAGTTTTAAGTTCGTGACTTGCTACGCTTATGAAGTCTTCTTTTTGTTTTCTTAAAATTTGCTGTTCAGTAGTATCTTCAATGATGGTATATCCCAGAGTTTCGCCTTTATCCTGGAACAGAATGGATGTTACCTGGCAATAGATGATAGAACCATCCTTCCTCTGTAAGCAGGTTTCCAGGGTAAAAGATGGCGACGCCTTTTTCCATAAATTATCCTGAAGTACCTTCCATTGATTCTGAAACTCCTGCGGAGTGTAATCTGTGATTTGGGTGCCAATAATCTCTTCTTTACGGTCGTAGCCCAGCATTTCGACCATAGCGGGATTTACTTGAATGATAACTAAATCTGAAGAAATGATCTTATTGCCCAGCCTCGAACATTCAAATACAGTTTTAAAGCGATCCTGGCTTTCGTTATAATCGTGTTGTTCCTTTGACTGAACAGCAGATGCTTTCAAAGATTCGTTCTCTTTTTTTAGTTCTGCGATTTCAGTTTTCAGCGAGTCAAGATCATCCATACATGTTAAGAGTTATTACAACGTTCCTTAAAGTAATGACTCTTACTTGAGATTTGTTTTCCAAATCATCAATGGTATTTTTAATGGAGATCACCAGAGTGGTTCTAAAGGGAGCATTTTGTTTTTTCACTGCCCCTCCTGAAATAAGCTTAATCGGGAGATTTTTGCTGTGATTACTCATAGTTCTGGAATTGTTTTCTGTATTCCAAAGGCGTTTTGCCAGCTATCGCTTTGAAATGTCTGTTAAAGTTTGAGAAGTTCATAAATCCACTTTCATAAGATACAATCGCTATGCTTAAATCGGTGTTTGTAAGTAGTTTACATGCATGGCTAACTCTTACTTCGAGTAAAAATAATGAATATCTTTTTTTTGTTCTTGATCTGAAATATCTGCAAAATGAGTGTGGACTTAAATGAACCAAATCAGCGATCTCCTTAAGGGTTATTTCCCTTGAATAATTGTTAAGAGTGTAATGGTATATTTTGTTAAGTCGGGTGTCATCGAATTTATGAAAGGATGCTCCAAAAGCTGTATGGGAGATGAAACTATTGCTGGAATTGCCGGCTATCAGATTAAGTAACTGGAGAAGTATGATAAACCTTTCAGTGCCTCTGGCAAATCTGATAGAATAGATAAGCTTTTTCGCGGCTATAAGTGCTTCGGCCTGAATGCTTATGCCGTAGGAAGATTTATTCAATAGGTCGGTTATTGACCTGTTTTCGGGTAAGGCTAAAAACGATTTTAGAATATCGGGCAGGAAATGTATGACCACAGCTTCGTCCGGATTGTTAGGGTCGTACTCTTTATCCGGGCGCATGAGGTGTGGGACATTGGGGCCGATTAGAAACATCTGATCTTCTTTGAAAATATCAACGTTGTCGCCAATACACCTTATTCCAGAGCCTGTGATGATGTAAATTATTTCAATCTCTGAATGATAGTGCCACTGTTTATTTAAATCCAATCCCATCTCTAATTGAGCGCTGAAGGACTCATTGCCATTAAGAATAATCTTGTGGAGATGTGGATTCATTAGTATAAAGATAACATCTATATCCTTTTTTATTACAAATATAGGTTAAGATAGTATCAAAAGTTGCAAATTTTAATTCAAGTTAGGTCGTTGCCTAAGCTATTTTTGTTATATCAAATTCGACAGTATGAAAAATGAAGCAAAACTAGTTATCCGACTTGACTCGGTTGGAATTAACGATATCGGCATAGCTGGTGGAAAAAACGCCTCTTTAGGGGAGATGATACAGAATCTTTCGGCTTTAGGGATACAGGTACCACAAGGATTTGTGGTGACTGTAGAGGCTTACAGGCAATTTGTCAAACACAATAACATAGAACAGAAAATTGAAAATATTCTTACAGCTGCAGATATTGATAATCTTGATGAATTAAAACGTTGTGGTGCTGGAATTCGTGATTTAATACTTGAGAGCGAATTTCCGAAAGACATGGTAAAGTGCATTACGCAGGCATATACAAAACTCTCAGAGGAGTATGAGCAGTTTAACCTCGATGTAGCTGTCCGCTCATCCGCAACTGCCGAAGATTTACCTGACGCCTCATTTGCAGGACAGCAGGAAAGCTATCTGAATGTCTGTGGGTCAGGGTCGCTATTAGAATCTATTAAAAAATGTTTTGCCTCCTTATTCACGGATAGGGCAATTAGTTATCGCCGAAATTTTGGTTATGATCATTTTCAAATTGGACTGGCTGTTTGCGTTCAAAAAATGGTGCGTTCTGACCTGGAGGCCTCAGGGGTCGCTTTTTCTCTAGATACCGAAAGTGGATTTAAGGATGTTGTTGTTATTAATGGCTCTTACGGACTTGGTGAAATGATAGTGCAGGGCTCTGTTTCACCAGATGAATTCATCATTTTTAAGCCTGCTTTAGAAAAGGGATACCCGGCATTGATTGAAAAGAAATTAGGTACAAAAGATCGGAAGATGGTTTATAGTGACCTTGCCGGAGAGAGGGTGAAAATTGTAAAGACAACCGAAAAGGAGGAAAGTAATTTTTGTATTTCAGAAGAAATAGCCCTTCAACTTTCAAAATGGGTAGTCACAATTGAAAAATATTATTCGCAATTGAAGGGTAAATGGTGTCCGATGGATATCGAGTGGGCGGTAGATGGAATCAGTCATGAGCTGTTTATCGTGCAGGCCAGGCCGGAAACTATACATTCACGTAAAAACGTTGACAACCTTATAGAATATCAGATCAACGACACGACCCGTAAAGAAAAACTTGTTCTTCAGGGAGTGGCAGTGGGCGATAAAATCGCAACTGGAGAGGTTAGAGTTCTGTCTCTCCTCGATGAAAGCCTGCATGCTGAATTTAAAGAGGGTGATGTATTGGTTGCCGATATGACGGATCCTGATTGGGAGCCCATTATGAAGAAAGCTTCGGCAATTATAACAAATAAAGGCGGCAGAACTTGTCATGCGGCCATAGTTGCACGCGAGATGGGAGTGCCTGCAATACTTGGTTGTGGAAACGCAACAGAACTTTTAAGCACAGGAGAGTTAATTACCGCATCGTGTGCAGAAGGGGATGTCGGTTTTGTATACAAGGGCCAGATAGATTATATTAAAAATGAGATTGATTTATCGTTGTTGCCGAAAATTACAACCCCGGTTCTCCTTAATGTCGCTTCCCCGGATCTTGCCTTCCGTTTTTCTAATCTGCCGTGTAAGGGAATTGGATTAGCCAGGGAAGAATTTATTATCAATACTTATATTAAAGCTCATCCATTAGCATTGCTTCAATATCAGTCCTTAAATGATATCAGTCTATCAACCCAGATCGAAAAACTTATTAAGGGGTTTGAAAATGGCGAGGACTACTTTATAAATAAGCTTTCCTACGGCATTGCAAAAATCGCATCGGCTTTTTATCCTGAAAAAGTAATTGTAAGATTATCGGATTTTAAAAGTAATGAATACTTCAATCTTTTAGGCGGGAATCATTTTGAGCCAAAGGAGGAAAATCCGATGATCGGCTGGAGAGGCGCTTCGCGATATTATTCAAATGAATATAAGGAGGCTTTCATTCTGGAGCTGAAAGCATTAAAAAAAGTGAGGGAAGAAATTGGATTAAAAAATGTGGTTGTCATGATTCCTTTTTGCAGAACTGTAGAAGAATTGCTAAAAGTGTACGAGGTGATGGAAGAAAATGGCATGAAACGTGGTGAAGATGGCTTGGAAGTTTATCTAATGGCAGAACTCCCTTCCAATATTATAATGGCCGACGACTTTGCAAAATATATAGATGGCTTTTCTATAGGTTCCAATGACCTCACTCAGCTGGTATTAGGAATTGACAGAGATTCCTCTTTAGTGGCACATATTTACGATGAGCGAAACCCTGCTGTGAAAGCGATGATTAAATCTGTTATACAATCTGCTAAAAAGGCTGGTATAAAGGTTGGCATATGTGGTCAGGGGCCGTCAGATTATCCTGATTTTGCACAGTTTTTAGTGGAAGAGGGAATAGATTCAATTTCTGTCACTCCCGACTCCTTTTTTAAAACGGTTAACGCCATACATGCTATCGAGAAAGCTGCAAGATTTGTGCCTCAAAGGGCAGTGGAAACAGGTAGTTCAATATTGAAGCATACCGGATAGTTAAATGGTATTATTTACAGCTTCCCTTAGAAGCCAGGATACTTTATTAAAAACTAAGCGCCCATATAACTATGAGGCGCTTGTTTTACAGGTTCAAAATAGCAGTTTAGTCTTTAGCTGACTAACAGTCGATATGTTTTAATGAAGGTATCGTGCTTTAAGAAAAAGCTGCTTCAGAAAGCAATACATAAATAAGCAAGGTTTTTAAAAAAGGCTGAAACCAGTTCATCTATTGTAATTACATGTTTTTTGCTTGAGATATTTTCGGCTTGCCATTTCTGACATATTTTTCTCACGACCCTTTGGTGAAGGATGAATGTTTGTTGGGTAAAGTGGGGAAATAAGATTTGCAAACTTCTTGAAGAATAAACTAATTTGTCTTTCTTTAAAACATTTGTGATAGCAGATTTGAACAATTGAGGCGTACTAGTCGGATTTTGCTGTGTAATTTTGATACCGGAATGCTTGACAAAATTCAAGCATTTAATAATTACTTATGAACCCAAGTAAACTCGGTTTTTTTTTCTTGCAATTTTTCTTTTTTAGCACTGCATTTTCGCAAGTAACCCTGCCGCAATTGATTCGCGACAGTATGGTACTGCAGCGGGATGCTAAACTGAAAATTTGGGGTTGGGCCTCGCCTGGTGAAAAAATCAGTATTCGATTCAACGGGAAAGCTGCGCAAGCTACAACGAATATTAAGGGAGAGTGGAATACTTTTCTTCCCGCTATGAAAGCGGGAGGGCCCTATATTATGCAGATAAAGGGAAAGAATACTATTACGCTTCAGAACATTCTGATTGGCGACGTTTGGCTATGTGCAGGGCAATCTAACATGGTACACCAGATGGCCCTACATAATATTACGTACGCAGCTGATATAAAAAAAGCCAATTATCCTGAAATAAGACAGTTCTGGATCGAAACAAAAGCGAGTTTAAGCGGACCTCAGACCAATTTTTCTGCCGGTAGCTGGAAGTGGGCGAATCCTGCTGATGTAGCTGATTTTTCTGCTGTAGCCTATTTTTTTGCCCGCCAGATTTATGAAACTCAGCACATACCCATCGGCATAATAAATGCCAGTGTCGGGGGAACTCCTATTGAGGCCTGGACAAGTGAAGATGGCTTAAAAGAATTTTCTTCAATTACAGCACGGATATTAAAAAACAAAGACACAGCATATGTTAATGATGTAAACCGAAGAGCCGCAGCAGGCCGGGGTATAAGCCGTAATGATACCGACAAGGGTTTAATCGGCCAGGTGAAATGGTACGAGACAGAATATGTTCCAAAAGGCTGGCGACAAATCACTGTTCCCGGTTATTGGGAGGATCAGGGCCTGAAAGATTTGAACGGAGTGGTGTGGTACAGAAAAGAAGTGGATATACCTAAGTCGATGACCGGAGTTCCGGCCAGGGTATTTCTGGGGAGGATAATAGACGCAGATGTGTTGTATGTTAACGGGAAGCAAATTGGCAAAACAAGCTATCAATATCCGCAAAGGAGGTATTCCCTTGGTCCCGATAAATTAAAACCGGGAAGAAATATTTTTGTGGTTAGGGTACAGAACACCGGAGGTAAGGGAGGGTTTGTACCCGACAAGCCTTATTATTTGGATGCTAATGGATTAACGGTAGACCTAACCGGATACTGGCATTACAGGGTTGGTGAAGTTTATTCACCTACAGTAAGAATGGGGCTTGCAGCAATTTCTCCTCAAAGTGAGCCATCAGCATTGTTTAACGCAATGATAGCTCCGGCCACGGATTACGTAATTAAAGGGGTTTTATGGTACCAGGGTGAAAGTAATTCGGGTAACGCTACAGAGTACCGGAACTTATTACCCGCTTTGATAAAAGATTACAGACTTAAGTTTTCCAGTCCGTCTCTTCCCTTTTTGTATGTGCAGCTCCCAAATTTCGGGGACGCAAATTATCTTCCGTCTGACGGAAGCTGGCCGTTGCTGCGTGAAGCAGCTTTAAAAACACTTGTTATACCGAATACAGGCATGGCAGTGACTATCGACCTTGGTGAGTGGAACGATATTCATCCCGACAATAAAAAAGACGTTGGCGAGAGGCTGGCACTAGCCGCGAGAAAATTGGTTTATAAAGAATCTCGTCTTGTTTCTTCCGGTCCGATTTTTATGTCGTCCGAAGTTTCAGGAGATAAGATTGTTCTCAATTTTGCTCATACAGGGAGTGGTTTAATTGCAATTGATGATGAGGAACTTTCACAATTTGCGATTGCCGCCGCAGATAAAAAATTCGTTTGGGCTAAAGCCCAAATTAAGGGTAATAAAATTATCGTATGGGCCGAAGGCGTAGCCGATCCGAAGTACGTTCGTTACGCCTGGGCTGATAATCCGGTCGGCGCAAACTTGTATAACGCAGAGAAACTGCCTGCATCGCCTTTCAGAACTGATGAGTAAATACTTGATGGGCTGTTCGTATTAAACGATTAGCCCCTTTCATTTCAATAGTTGTCCCCTGTTGATTTATCTTAAATGAAGCGTCTTTTGTATATAGAAGCCCAGGTATGTTTCTTTGGACCATTGACCTTCAAAATAGGTCAATATAATCGATCAGGGTTAGTACGAGGCTAGCGAATTTAAACTTAGTCATGATGAAAAAAATAAAAGCGTTGCCGGTAAGAGTAGAACAAGAAGATGGTAGATTAATTGAATGCCCTAAAACCGAGGCAGACAAAACCACGGATTTATCAGAAACAACTGTTATTGCTAAGAAAAAACCGGAGACAGCATCTGAATCATCCACTCAGTGGTTCAAACAAATATATCCCAAGCCCAGAAATTTTCCCTTATTAAACTAAAGGTTTGTCTGTAAGCGATCAACGTCTTTGCTTCTTTCTGTAAAGAGTAAAAATGCAATGTCATTCATTGCTATATGATGGTCCTCTCTCAGAGGAACGGTTATTTTTTGCTTACATCGAAAAGCTATATCATAGTTTTCCTAAGCCAGTAAAAACAGTCACTCCGAATTTGATTTTTGGCAAGCATCACGGATGTTATTATGTGCGCTTGATATTGTCAGTTTACAGAGCTTCTGACAATTATTGTTGCTGAATGGAATTATATGTTACTGGCGGAATTATTATTCTAAAGACAGTTTTTTGTTAATACTCCCCTATGATTGTGGTTGTTTGCCCCTCACGCATCTGCTATTTTTAACTGAACTTAGCTATTGTTTATAAACCTTAAATACGGCCGATTTTTAAGAACTAAGATTAACAGTATTTCCATGAATGTAACCTTGCCAGAATTAAGGCTCATTCATTTTAAACCAATTTAAACCTAAAATTAAATTTTTTTTTATGTGTAGTAATTACCGCACGCGCTGGTGGATTAAGCTAGGCTTAATACTTCCCATTGTTTTATTGGCAGTTTGCGTAGCCAATGCTCAAGTTACAGTTAAAGGGAAAGTTACAGATGAGAGTAATGAAGCTTTACCCGGCGTGACCGTTAAAATTAAAAACCTGTCGAATGGAGTAACAACTGATATTAATGGGAATTATTCCATCTCTGTTCCAGATAATACTGCTAGTTTGATGTATAGCTTTATTGGTTTTGTTTCTCAGGAAATCGGGGTTAATGGCAGAACGATAATCAATGTAGCGCTTGCGCCCGAAGCCAAATCACTGCAGGAGGTAGTAGTTGTCGGGTACGGTACGCAAAAAAGAGCGACTTTAACAGGATCAGTTTCTGTTGTAAAAGGTGAAGAACTAGTGAAAAGCCCTCAGCCAAACTTGTCTAACTCGTTGGCCGGTCGCTTTTCAGGTGTTATGGCGACAAACCGGGGTGGCGAACCTGGATATGATGCGTCTGAGATACGTATCAGAGGTATTTCTACTACCGGTAACAGAGATGTTCTGGTTGTTGTGGATGGTGTACCGGGGCAACTCGGCGGTTTTGAGCGTTTAGATCCTAATGATGTTGAAAGTGTAACCGTTTTAAAAGATGCTTCCGCAGCTGTTTACGGTAGTCGTGCTGCCAATGGGGTAATCCTTGTTACTACAAAAAGAGGGACAACCGGTAAACCAACCGTTTCTTACAGTTTCAATCAGGGGTTTTCTTCTCCTACAAGCCTGCCTAAAATGGCGGATGCTGCAACTTATGCAACTATTAGGAATGAAATTAACTATTATAATAACCCTGCAGGCGGGATGAATCAGTTCTATACTGCTGAGCAAATAGAAAAGTTTAGAAATGGATCAGATCCGTTAAACTACCCTAATACAGATTGGATAGCAACTTCGCTAAAAGACAATGCACTTCAAAATCAGCATAACCTATCTGTAAACGGGGGAACAGAAAATACAAAATACTTTGTGTCTTTAGGAATGCTTAATCAGGGTGGTCTATATAAAGAAGGGGCTACAAAATATAATCAGTATAACCTTAGGTCGAATATAGACGCTAACATTACAAATAATTTTAAAGTTGGTCTGTCTTTGGCGGGAAGGCAGGAAAACAGGCAGTTCCCTACACAGGGTGCAGGAAATATTTTCCGTTCGGTATATAGAGCATATCCTACAGTTCCCGCAATATATCCCAACGGACTTCCTTCTTCGGGTATAGAAAATAACAACCCGGTAATGATGGTGACCGATGCCGGCGGTTTAAACAAAAACCCCCGTTTATTTTTTAACGGAATTCTAAGAGCCAGCTATGCGATTCCACTTGTTAAAGGATTATCAATAGATGGTTTCTATGCCTTAGATAAGTCAGATCAGTCAAACAAGAATTTTACTACTCCGTATTTAGTGTATTTGTACAACAGTACCGATAATAAATATGATCCTAAAACAGTAGGAGAAGCTAAAGCTTCCCTGTTTCAGTCTCAGGAGAATACTACTTTATCTACAGCCAATATTAAATTAGATTTCAAAAGAAGCTTTGGAGTGCATAATGTTACTGCTTTTGCCGCTTATGAACAGAGTGAGTCAAGCCTGGATTACTTTGATGCCAGAAAGTTGAATTTTCCTACACAGGAAACCCCGGAGTTGTCTCAGGGAGGAACGAGTCCTACTGATATGAAGGTTGAAGGCAGAAGCTGGAAAGCGACTCGGGTTAGTTATATTGGAAGAGCCAATTATAACTATAAAGAGAAATACCTTGCGGAAGTTCAATTACGTGTTGACGGTTCATCTAATTTTCCTTCATCAGAGCGATTCGGCTACTTTCCAGGAATTTCTGCAGGCTGGCGTTTATCAGAAGAAGGATGGTTTAAGAACAAAGTAAAATTTGTTAATGACCTGAAACTTCGAGCTTCTTATGGAGAACTGGGTGGGGATAATGTTGGCTCTAACCAGTTTATCAATAACTATTCTTTCAATAATCAGTACATACTTGGTAGTGGTGTTAATCCCGGAATTGATTTGGTTAAACTTGCCAATCCGAGTATTACCTGGGAAGTTTCTAAAAAAACAGATATCGGTTTAAATGCAGCTCTTTTTCAAGATATTTCCCTTGAGTTTATCTACTTTAAAGAAAACAGATCAAAAATTCTTTATAACAGAAATGCTTCCATTCCAAATGTGACCGGAATTGTAAATCCCTTTGGTTCGGATGCATTAGTACCATCTGAAAACATAGGAGAGGTAGATAATGCCGGATTTGAATCTACATTGGGTTATAATCATAAAGGTAATTTCAGCTATGGTATTTCAGGGAACGTTACGTATGCAAAAAGTAAGGTTGTTTTCAGAGATGAATCACCTGCAGCCCTTGACTACCAGAAAGAAACCGGCAAGCCGTTAAATACTTATTTGTTATACAGGTCTATAGGTATTTTTCGCACCCAACAAGAATTAGATAGTTACCCGCATGTAACTGGCGCGAAATTAGGTGATTTAAAATTTGAGGATTACAATGATGATGGCAAGATAACCGCTGATGATCAGGTAAGAACTGAGCTTGGAAATATACCTCAGCTGACATACGGTATCAATCTAAATGCCGGATGGAAAAACTTTGATTTTTCTGCTGTTTTGGCGGGTCAGTCTAAAGTGAATCAATATGTATTAGGGGAAGCTGGAACAGTTGGTAATTTTTACAGCAGCTGGGCCGACAACCGTTGGAGTCCTGCAAATCCAAATGGCACTTTTCCTCGTGTAGATGAAAGAGCTTCTGCTTCTATAAGCGGTGGCCAATACCGAAATGATTTCTGGTTAAATAATACTGCTTTTTTAAGGTTAAAGAACATTGAGTTAGGTTATACTTTACCTATGTCTGTGCTTTCTAAAGCTAAAATACAGTCGGTAAGGTTTTACACCAATGCATTTAATGTGTTCACCCTTACAAAAGTTAAAGATTATGATCCTGAGGGTAGCAGTGAAAGCGGACAGTTTTATCCTCAGCAACGTATTATCAATTTAGGCGCGAGTATTAAGTTTTAAATAAGAGATCATGAAATCAAGCAGAATTTTAAATATACTATACTTTACAGCTGCACTTTCAATAGTGGCCTCCTGTAAAAAAGATTTTTTAGACATCACACCTACCGATAGAGTATCCGATGCAGCAATCACATCAGATTCTACACTTTTTGAATCTTTTGTAATTAACCGTTATCTGGGAACCAGATTAACGAATAAAGAAGCAGAAGGAACACTGCCGGGGTTTGGACGGGGTTTTGAATATGCCATGTGGTGTTCCCTGACTGATGAGGCTATTTATAATAATAACGATGATACCTGGCTTGTTCAGAAGGGGGAGTTGTCTCCTGAGAATACAGGTATTGCAGGCACATTGTGGGGCCGCAGCTACAGAAGTATAAGAGAATGTAATTACGCCCTGGCAAATGTTGATCAGGTTCCTATGAGTGCATCTCATAAAAAAAACCTGATAGCCGAAATTAAATTTATCCGTGCCTTCCGTTACCATGATCTCATTCGTAACTACGGCGGTGTTCCTTTAATGGGAGACAAAGTTTCTAACCTATCCGACGATCTCACAGATCCGGCGCTATTTCAAAGAGCAAGCATCGCTGATTGTATTAACTATGCTGTTGCCCAATTAAGCGAGGCTGCAGCTGGACTGCCTGAAAGTAATAATAGCAGCTGGGTAAGAGGCAGAGCAACAAAAGGTGCTGCTCTTGCTTTGAAATCAAGATTGCTTTTATATGCTGCAAGCCCGCTATATAACGCAGGCACATGGCAGGCAGCTGCTGATGCTGCTAAAGCAGTAATGAATCTTGGTACTTATAGTTTAAGTTCGAACTATAGCCGCTTATTTCAGAAATCCGACCCCAGCAACGAAGTTATTTTCGCTCGTTATTATACTGTTGCTGCTCCTCACGTTCGGCTGGAAATCTCTAACGGCCCCAATGGCTACGACGGCTGGGGCGGTAACCTTCCTTTGCAGAATATGGTAGACGCCTATGAGATGAATAATGGCAAAGTTATAACAGATCCTACATCAGGATATAATGAACAAGATCCCTACAAAAACCGGGATCCAAGGTTTTACGCTACAGTTCTTCACAATGGCGCTCCATATCGCGGGCGCGCAGTTGAAACTTTTATTCCCGGAGGGCGCGACAGCAAAGACGGACCGTCAAACTGGAATACTTCTAAAACAGGTTATTACCTAAGGAAATTTGTTGATGAGGATTTGCCGATTCAAAATCCCTGGAACGTAGCTGGTATACAGCCATGGATTTATTTCAGGTACGCTGAGATCCTGTTGAATTATGCGGAAGCACAAAATGAAGTTGTCGCTACCCCAGATATAACGGTATACAATGCGGTTAACGAAGTTCGTGCACGTGCCGGAGTAAATATGCCGCCTCTGGCTGGCTTAACTAAAGAACAAATGCGTGAGGCTATAAGAAGAGAGCGCCGAGTGGAGCTGGCTTTTGAAGAGCACCGTTTCTATGATGTTCGTCGCTGGAAAATAGCTACACAAACTGAAAATATGCCTGCACAAGGGATTACTATCACGAAAAGCGGAAGTACTTTGGCTTACCAGAAAAAGGTAGCCCTAGAGGGCAGAAAATTTGAAGAAAAGCACTACTGGTTGCCAATTCCAAGGGCTGAGATCCAGGCCTCTGGCGACAAACTAAAGCAAAATGCTAATTATTAATAAATGATTTATGAGCTACCGGATAAGCCGGTAGCTTTTTCTATAGGCATTTCTTTACAAATCGAACAATGAATTTAAAGCTAATAAGCAAAGTTTTGTCCTTTATGCTTTCTCTAAGTATCTCTGCCTGCGGGAAGGAAAAAGGCTTAAAAAATCCTGCTGCTGCGGATCAGGTGCGAAAAGTTATGGTCTCAATAGATCTTAACAAGGGGTATCAAACGATCGACAACTTTGGAGCATCCGACGCATGGTCCTGTCAATTCGCGGGGAACTGGCCGGAAGCCAAAAAAAATGGGATTGCTGATCTGCTTTTCAGCCGAAAGCTAAAATCGGACGGATCTCCGGAAGGTATAGGTCTTTCATTCTGGCGATTTAATATTGGTGCCGGGAGTACACAACAGGGAAGTCAAAGTGGTATTGGCGATGAATGGCGCAGAGCGGAATCGTTTATGAATGACAATGGAACTTACGATTGGAATCGGCAGTCCGGACAGATGTGGTTTTTGAAAGCTGCAAAGGAACGCGGCGTAAACAATTTTCTTGCTTTCACAAACAGTCCACCAGTTCAAATGACGGTGACTAAAAAAGCGTTCGCAAGTTCTGCGCAGCCCAATCTGGCTCGAGAAAACTTTCCTGCGTTCGCAGATTTTCTTACGACTGTGATAAAAGGAGTTCAGGTTAAATCAGGAGTTACATTTAATTACATAAGTCCGGTCAACGAACCACAGTGGGATTGGAGCGACGGCGGGCAGGAAGGAACGCCTTTCACCAACAGCGAGATCTCTGGCATTATAAATTCACTCGATGCATCGCTTAAAACGAATAATCTGAATACGAAAATTACAGTTTCTGAAGCAGGGCAATATGAATTTCTTTATTCCGCAAATGGTAAGGCCGATAAGGGCAATCAGATTGAAGCTTTCTTCGATTCTTCATCCCCGAACTATATCGGTAATTTATCTTCTGTAGAAAAGCTCATCTGTGGCCATAGCTACTTTACCACATCAAGTTATGCAAAGGCAGCAGGCATCAGAAAGCAGGTTGCTGCGAAAATATCCTCTGTTTCCGGATTAGGATTCTGGCAGTCTGAATATTGTATTTTAGGTGATAATGAAAATGAGATGAAAGGAGAGGGCCGGGATTTGAGTATCGCTCCTGCATTGTATTTAGCAAGGGTAATTCATAACGATCTGGTCAATGCGAGTGCTTCTGCATGGCAATGGTGGCTGGCCCTTTCTCCTTATGATTACAAAGACGGGCTGATTTATATTGACAAAAATAAAACTGACGGTGCTCATTACCCGAGCAAAATGCTTTGGGCTCTGGGTAATTACAGTCGCTTTATTACACCCGGTTCGGTAAGGCTGGATGTTGTCTCTAACGGTGGGGAACCAGAAGTTCTGGCTTCATCATACAAAACCAATGATAATAAGCTGGTCACCGTTGTAATAAACTCAACTCCACAGGCTGTTGAACTAAGTTTAGCTTTGAATAATGGGAAGCTTAAAGATCTTACAACTTATATAACCTCAGCAACAAAAGATCTGCTTATAAAACGTGCCCTTCCTGCTGATAAACCTATTGTGCTGGAACCGCAAAGCATAACCACTTTTTTATCTGATTTAGAATAATTAGAGCCTGTATCAACACTACTAAATTTTCGCTGGAAAAAGCATAGATAATACAAAATCATGAATAAAATAACACACAACCTCGCTCTCCTGGCTTTGCTCGTTTTCCTTGGCAAGGACCTGAACGCTCAAACTTCATCCCACACCTTCACTTTAACCGACTCGGCATTTCTTTTAGATGGCAAACCGTTTCAAATGGTTTCCGGCGAGATTCATTATCCCAGGGTTCCCCGTGAATCGTGGAGACACAGAATGAAGATGGCCAAGGCTATGGGCCTGAATACAATTGGCACATATGTTTTTTGGAATGTGCATGAACCTCAAAAAGGGAAATATGATTTTTCAGGAAACAACGATGTTAAGGAGTTTGTAAAAATAGCTCAGGAAGAGGGCCTTTGGGTTGTTTTACGTCCAAGTCCATATGTCTGTGCCGAGTGGGAATTCGGTGGTTATCCTTACTGGTTGCAAAATATAAAGGGCCTTGAGGTTCGAAGCACCGAATCTCAATATCTGGCTGCTTACGAGAATTACATCAAGGAGGTAGGAAAGCAGCTGGCACCTCTGCAGGTAAACCATGGCGGGAACGTTCTTATGACACAAATAGAAAATGAGTATGGCTCTTATGGAAGTGATAAAAAATATCTTGACCTAAACAGAAAGATGTTTATAGAGGCAGGTTTTGATGGTATTCTTTACACCTGTGATCCGGAAGCTGCAATTAAAGACGGCCACTTACCGGGTTTACTTGCAGCGATCAACGGAGTAGACGATCCTGAGAAAGTGAAAAGGCTTGTCAGCCAAAATAATAATGGTAAAGGTCCCTACTTCATCGCAGAGTGGTATCCCGCCTGGTTTGATTGGTGGGGTACGACACATCATACTGTTCCTGCGGCAAAATATGCAGGGAGGTTAGATTCTGTACTAAAAGCCGGCATATCTATAAATATGTATATGTTTCATGGAGGAACTACCCGCGGTTTTATGAATGGCGCAAACTTTAATGATAAGAATCCTTATGAACCCCAGATCAGTAGTTATGATTATGACGCGCCATTAGATGAGGCAGGTAACGCAACCGAAAAGTTTATGCTTTTTAGAGAAGTTATTCAGAAAAATTTACCTGAAGGCCAGGATTTGCCTTCGGTTCCTTCCGCTAAAACCTCCATCAATACAAAACCTGTTGTATTTACGTCTTCGAGTACTGTATTCGATTTGCTGAAATCTCCGATCACCAGCAAAAAACCTTTAACATTTGAAGATTTAAACCAGGCCTACGGGTACGTAATGTACCGGACAATAATCAATGGAAGCGGAACTAAGCAACTGCTTAAAATCCGGGATCTGAGAGACTATGGTATCGTTTTTATCAATGGAAAACGGGCAGGAAATCTGGACAGGCGTTTATACCAGGATAGTTTAATGTTAACCCTGCCGAAAGGAAAGGTAACACTTGATATCCTCGTAGAGAATATGGGAAGAATAAATTTTGGGCCCTATTTACTGAAAAATAAAAAAGGAATCACCGAAAAAGTGGAATTAGGTGGAAGGGAAATTCAAAATTGGCAAATGTATAAGCTTCCTTTTGATACCATACCGGCGGGTAGTGTAAAGAAAATTAGTGTTGATTCAAAAACGCCTGCTCTTAAAAAGGGGTACCTTACTATAGACAAAGTTGCTGATACTTATCTGGATTTTTCAAACTGGGGCAAGGGAGTGGTTTGGATTAACGGACACAACCTTGGGAAGTACTGGGAAATAGGTCCTCAACAAACCATATATGTTCCTGCCGAGTGGCTTAAAGAAGGTAAAAATGAAGTCCTAGTTTTTGAACTTAATAAACCCGAACAATCCATTCTGGCAGGTCGTGATAAAGCAATTTTAGATAAGCTAAAGTAGGATAAAATTTAGTGCTCATTAAATTGAGGATTGCTCAATCGAACGCCTGTTATTTCCATATCAGGCGTTCTTGAGTTTCGGGGCCGGGATGATATAATTCAATGAAATTTGAATGCTCTAACAGCATATTTAAGCGGATGCTTTTTCGGACTGTCGGTAGATAAACGTATATTTAATAACCAATTATTAATGTCGGCAAGTTTCAAGATGAATAAGGTGTTTTTCATTCTCCTGCTAATAAGTTCTTTAGCAGTTCAGTCTCAAACGCATGCGGAAAAGAATATTTTTCATTATGGTTTAAAGGACGGGCTTTCCTTCGGAATCGTAAATAGTATCACACAGGATAACAAGGGTTTCATTTGGATAGCTACATCAGATGGTTTAAACAGATTTGACGGTCATTCATTTACTGTTTTTAAAAATGAACCTAATAATCCATATGGGATCGCCAGCAATCATGTACAGTCGGTTTTTAAGGATTCGCAGGGTTTGCTCTGGATCTCGTCCCGGAATGGGTTGACGAGTTTTGATACCGGTAGTCAGCGTTTTATCCGGTATAATAGTAACGGGAAGAAGCCAGATAAGAAGGATGATATTACCTGTGTTACAGAAAGTCGTGATAATAACCTATGGGTAGCCACAGCGGCCGGATTTTACTATTTTAATAAGAAGAATAAGAAATTTACACCTTATAATACCGGTAACTTAAAAGGCTTAAACACAAATTCAATACTGAATATCTATGAAGACTCAAAAGGTTTTTTATGGGTAGGTACAAACGGATTTGGAATTCAGGTGTTTGCGGTATTGGGCTCTCAGGTTAAAAGACAATCGAAAATTATACCCCCCTTGCCAGAGGCAAGAATTAATAAAATTTTTGAAGACAAAGATCAAAATGTGTGGGTTGCCACTTCCAATGGCTTAGCTCTCTATTCACGAAAATTAAACAGCTTTCAGCTCTTTAATGGACATGATTACAATCTGCCGGGTAATATTTTTTTATCGGTGATCGAAAATGGAGATAAGGAAATCCTTGTAGGCCTCCAGGATGGTGGACTGTATAAGGTTGCAAGCAGCCAGTCAGCGAGTAAATATCAGTTCGAACCGGTTAAGGATAGCAACGGTAGTCTCGTAACGAAATGGTCGGTCCAGACACTTTTTTTGGATAAGGATAAAAATATTTGGTTAGGAACCTATGGGAATGGAATCTTTATGGTTAACAGCATTCCAAAAAAATTCAGGAAGTTTCAAATAAGGAAAGATTTGGAAGGTTCCGATTTTGTCCGTTTTTATGGCCTGACGCAGGATAACGAGGGCTTGTATTGGCTGGGTACAGACGGGGATGGAATATTTAAAGTAACGAAAGAAGGAAAGATTCTTAAAAATTATAGGGCTGATGGACGAAAAGGTAGTATCACTGACAACGCAGTGTTATCAGCGTTAAAAGATAGCAGGGATCGCCTTTGGTTTGGGACCTATAAAAGCGGATTGATGCGTTATGATAAAAAGTCTGATGCCTTTCAATCCTTTTCATACAATTCTAAAAGTCCCGGCAGTTTGAAGTATAATGATGTCAGGGTAATATATGAAGACAGCAAACAAAATATCTGGGTTGGAACAAATGGGGGAGGTTTAAATCTTTTTGATTTAAAAACCGAGACTTTCGATAACTGGAATCCTGATAACAGCGAAATTGCTTCCAATGATGTGCGGGCGATCACCGAAGATAGCAGTGGAAATTTATTTGTTGGTACATATGGTGGCGGAGTCAATTACTATGACGTAAGGAGAAATGCCTTTTTCAAGCTTTTTGAAACCTCAGCAGAAAGCGGTGTTCTGGTAAATAATGTGGTCTATGCTCTGTATCTGGATAAGGAAGGACAGCTTTGGATTGGGGCGGAAGGCGACGGTCTGGTGATTTACAACACAAAGACCAAAGCAATAACAAAATATAATGAAAAAAACGGCCTTGCTAACAATACGGTGTATTCCATTAAGGCGGATGCCCAGGGGAATGTTTGGTTAAGCACAAATAAGGGCATATCCAAAGTTGACGGTAAAACTCGCAAAATCTATAATTACGATGAATCTGACGGTTTACAGGGCGGGCAGTTTCACGAAGGCTCTGCACTGGTGGGTGAAAATGGTAATTATATGTTATTTGGTGGTACCGAGGGATGTAATTTCTTTGATCCGGGCAATATAAAACCGAGCAAATCGGCCCCGAAGGTGTTAATAACGGGTTTAAATATATACGGGCAGCCGACAGACAGAGCCAAATTCGAAAATATTAAGGATATCACAGAGGCTAGTCAGATAGAGTTAAATCCCGATCAGCCCGTATTTTCAATAAATTATTTAACTCTGAATTATGGCTTCCCGCACGAAGGGGAGTATGCTTATAAGCTTGAGGGGCTTGATAAAGAGTGGAACTTTGTAAAAGGCCAGCGATCCGCTACTTACAGATATCTGGCCCCGGGTACCTATATATTTAAAGTAAAAGCCTCTAACGAAGATGGAATATGGGCTGATACTTTTTCGAGTATTAGCGTCGTCATTCTACCACCCTGGTATAAAACATGGTGGGCCTATTTAATTTACGCGGGGCTTATTGGAGTCGCGATCTATTCTTTGATCCTATACAGAACGAGGCAGGCAAGGCTGAAATTCAAGGTTAAAGCCGCACAATTTGAAGCCGAAAAGGAAAAGGAATTACATGAGAAAAAGATAAATTTCTTCACAAATGTTTCTCATGAGTTTCGAACCCCTCTGACACTTATTATTAATCCTGCAAAAGAATTACTGCATGATGATTCTCATAATGCAAGCATGGGGAATCTAAATACGATTTATAGGAATGCCCGAAGATTGTTAAGCCTGGTTGATCAGCTCTTACTTTTTAGAAAATCTGAGAGCGAGATGAGTAAGCTTAAACTGGTGAAATTAAATATTAGCAGCGTTTGCCAGGAAGTGTATTTATGCTTCACTCATCAGGCCAGGAAAAAAAATATTGATTTATCGTTTGAAACGGCAAATAACTCTCTCGAAATTATTGCCGATCGGGAAAAAATGGAAATTATTCTTTTTAACCTCATTTCCAACGCATTAAAAAATACTCCTGAAAAAGGCTCCATAACTATAAAAGTTTTAGAAACAGACCAGGATGTATTAATCGAAATAAGCGATACTGGAATTGGCATTCCTGAGATAGTCGGAGAACGTATCTTTCAACAGTTCTACCAGGTACAAAATAATAGTTCCGGTTCAGCAGGAGGTTTTGGAATTGGACTATCACTGGTAAAGAGTTTTGTTGAAAGTCACAAAGGTTGTGTTAGTTATGAGAGCAAGACAGGGCAGGGGACTAAGTTTTCTGTCTTATTTAAGAAGGGGAAAGAACATTTCAAAGATGCTATAATTTTTGAGGAGCTTCACGAGAGTTCTGTGTTCCTGGAAGAATTAGTAGTGGAATCGCAGATGGAACAGGATTTCGGAGTAAGACCTGCTGGCAATTCAGAAAGTACGGAAGTGTACTCAGATGATAAAAGAATTCTGATTGTTGATGATAATGTTCAGATACGTCAATACGTAAAGCAGCTGTTTGAGGGAGAATTCGAAGTTTTGGAAGCTGAAAACGGGGATAAAGGACTTGAAACAGTAAAAAAATATATGCCAGACCTGGTCATAAGCGATATCATGATGCAAGGAATAAGTGGCATAGAACTGTGCTCGAGAATAAAAGACGACCCGGCCTTAAATCATATTCCGGTTATTCTTTTAACTGCAAGTTCATCCGATGAAGTAAAGCTAAAAGGAATAGAGTGCGGTGCGGAAGACTTTATCAGCAAGCCTTTTGAGAAGGAAATGTTAATAGCCAGGGTAGCCGGAATTCTAAAAAACAGGAATGACCTACAAAATTACTTTTTTAATCATATTACCTTAAAGCCGGATAATTCAAAGATTTCAGATGAATACAAGCAATTCCTTGATCGCTGCATCCGGATAGTTGAAGAAAATTTATCTGAATCCCAGTTTGGGATAAAGGTACTGGCAGATAGAATAGGCATGAGCAGGTCAACGCTTTATAGCAGAATAAAATCCATTTCCGGACAATCTCCAAATGAATTTATACGATTCATTCGCCTTCGAAAAGCAGCGGAAATGTTTATTTCAACGGAGTGTACCGTTTCTGAGGCTGCTTATAAAGTAGGGATAAAAGATATTAAGCATTTCAGGGAGCAATTCAACAAGGTGTTTGGTATGAATCCTTCTGAATATATGAAAAAGTATAGAAGGAAGTTTCACACGACCCATACTATTAGATAGTCATAGGGTATAGTCATTGCCGGACCCGATTGGTACCATAAAGTTTGTTCAGGTGCCAGATATTTTTCTCCGCATTAAGATTTCTGTTTGCTTGTTCCAAGCCGGTGCAGAATACATGATGTCATAAATAGCACCTTTTCGCGATAATAGGATTACCTCATGATTTTATCTGTTTACCCCCTGTTTCCTTAATTTTTTTTGTCGATTTTCGCTCTGACAGCTTCCGAAAAGGCTGCTCAAATCTTTTATAAACCAGTATTACTAATATGAATACAATCTACATCGCGAAACGACTGTTAACTATTCTTTGTTTGAATTTGGCATTTCTAAGTGTTTCAGCACAGCAAATTGGACAGAAGAAATTATTTACCGATGGCTGGAAGTTTTATAAAGGCGAGGCTTTAAACGCCGAACGGTCAAGTTTTAATGATAACACCTGGAGAAATGTCCAGCTACCTCACGATTGGAGCATCGAAGGTCCTTTCAGTAAAGAGTGGGCTAGTGGCACTGGTTATTTACCCGGCGGTATAGCTTGGTATCGTAAAACATTTAATGAGATTGGTGTCCCGCCCTCTGGCAAAGCTTTTATTTATTTCGATGGAGTATATAAGAACAGCGAAGTTTGGATTAATGAACATTATCTGGGTAAAAGACCCAATGGATTTATTCCTTTTCAATACGAACTTACTCCCTATTTAAAGAGAGGGAGTAATACTATTGCTGTTAAAGTTGATCACTCAAAATTTGCTGATTCAAGGTTTTATACAGGATCTGGGATATATCGTGATGTCTACTTAATTACAGAGCAGCCAATCTATATCCCCAAATGGGGCGTAAGTTTTACAACGCCGGAAGTGTCTTTGCAAAGAGCCCGGGCTGATGTGAAAGTTTGGGTTGATAACTCTTTGGCTGTCCTTTCAACGATTTTGGTTGAAACTAAGTTGAGTCTGGGATCGAGAACGATAGCAACTGCCACTAAGAATATTTCAATTGGTGCAAATTCTTCAGGCGAGATTCAGCTTTCGATGCCTGTAACGCAGCCTAAATTGTGGTCAGTGGAAGATCCTCACCTGTATACATTAACTGTTTCTACCTACAATAACGGCAAAAAGACTGATGAGTATAAAGAGAAGGTAGGTATACGGACGATAAAGTTTGATGCTAATGAAGGCTTCTTTCTTAATGGGAAGAATATGAAACTTAAAGGCATTTGTGTCCACCATGATGCAGGGGCGTTGGGAGCAGCGGTTCCGCGGGAGGTTTGGGCCAGAAGATTGAATAAGCTAAAAGAAGTAGGGTGTAATTCTATCCGGATGAGTCATTATCCACATCAGGATTATTTTTATGAACTGTGCGATCAAATGGGCTTTCTAGTTATTGATGAAGCCTTTGATGAGTGGGAAGAAGGCAAAAATAAATGGATTGAGGGTTGGAATGATGGAAAGCCAGGCAGGGACGGCTCTCATGAGGAGTTTAAAGAATGGGCGCAACGCGACGTGAAAGATATGGTTTTGCGAAACCGAAATCATCCCTCCATAATTATGTGGAGCATTGGAAATGAGATAGATTATCCTAACGACCCATATACTCACGAGATATTGAATACCGGCAGAAACCCGCAGATCTATGGTAAAGGCCACCTTCTTGATCACCCAGCAGCAAGCCGCCTGGCTGAACTTTCAAAAATATTGGTTCAGGCCGTAAAGGAAGAAGACACAAGCCGCCCTGTTACGGCTGCTCTTGCTGGTGTAGTGATGTCGAATACGACCAGGTATCCTGAAAATCTCGACATCGTAGGATACAACTACCAGGAATACCGATACGAAGAAGATCATAAAAAATATCCAAACCGGATTATTTATGGGAGTGAAAATGGAATGAGCTATGATGCGTGGGAAGCTGTTGATACCAGTAAAAATATCTTCGGCCAATATTTATGGACAGGATATGATTTTATAGGCGAGTCACGGGCATGGCCGATCAGGAGCAGTGGCGCTGGATTACTTGATTTAGCCGGTTTTCCCAAGCCCAATTTTTATACAACAAAGAGCCTATGGGTTACCCAGCCACTAATTTATTTAACAGCTTCAAAAGTATCCCAGGGAACGGAAGAGAGAGGGAGAAGGGAGTCTAAGCCGTCATGGAACTGGAATACAGGCGACAAGATCCGGGTAATCGCCATTTCTAACACAGAAGAATCTGAATTATTTTTAAATGGTAAATCGCTTGGAAAAAAAATCAGAATAGAAAAGAGCAAGCCTGTTTTCTGGGACATTGAATATACGCCGGGCGTACTGTTAGTAAAAGGATTTAATAAGAATTCTCTGGTAGCGTCATGCCAATTAAAAACTGCCGGACAAGTTGCCGTCATTAAAGCTTCTGCAGATAAAACCCAATTCAGCGCCAAGAGAAAAGAACTTACGCACATAGAAATTCAACTTGCAGATAATGCGGGGAATCCTGTGTATGAAGCAAATAATGAGCTTTTGCTAACTATTGAAGGGCCGGCAGTCTTGCTTGGGCTTGAAAGCGGAGATCTTTCAAGTCATGAAGATTATAAAGAGAATAAGAGAAAGGTATATAATGGGAAGCTGCTCGCCTATGTTCAGTCAGGAGGGCAACCAGGACGGGTAAAAATCACAATAAGCTCCCCGGGTTTGAAATCATCAACAATATTCCTCAAAACTGGCCAATAATTGCGGGGACCTTCCCACATATTTTCAGGAGATGTTTGTTTTATATGTTTTTCTGAAAAATTACGAAAGTAATTTCTTAAAAATTCTTCAAATGATTTTGTAGTAATGAGCTCAAAATCAGAGCTTATTACAATATGTTGAATTAATAGAGATCACCGCAGACTAAAAACTTTTAAATGATTAGAAGAATATAGAAACTAATTAGATTGACTTTACGTACAAGTTAAATTAATTATGCTTGACTTCTTCACCCTTCTGGTTAAATATAACGATGCAGTTATTGAGTATGACGCAGTCTTTTATGCATGCGGCCATAAACATTCATTTCATGTTATCGTAGACGGTATTGCTATTGCTTTCGAACCAGATGTCAACCAGAATTATATCGCAATTATAAATGAAGAGGCAGAAATGAATAATCTGGCACCAGATGCTAAAATAATTCAGTTGATTTCAGAATCGATTGAAGAATATCTGGTAGAACTTTAAGGGTGTTATAAGGGCGAAATCTCTGCCGTTTTAGGAGGGGTACAAAGATCAAATCAAATCCTCCGATTGAATTATCAAAATATTTTTCTTGGTCGACCTGTACATCTTTTGTTCAAATGGCGTAAGACCCAACAACCTTACCAGATGTATTTTTTTTAGAACCAGTGAGAGGTAATTTCTTAAAAAGAAAGGTCTTCAAACGGGGAGAATGAAGACCTTTTAACTAACCAATTATAAACCTGTCACAAAGATATAAAATTTGCTACAAATGCAAAGTTTTTCAATAAAAATTAACATTTTGGTAATAAAAAAATCAAATTGTTGAAAAAGCAAAATTCTCGGCCTAATTGCGATTCTTTCTAATGAGTTGTATTTTGTTTATCAGACTCGAAAATGAAAATTTCATAATTTTCATGGTCTAAAGAATTTCAATCATTTGCTTAATCTGCCTCGGCATTATCCTGAAAAACAAAAGAGCTTCCGTTAGAAAGCTCTTTTGATAGGTAGATGATGATAAATATGTTGATTAGGCGATAAACCCTATAAATCTGGAGTTATATCCCTGATTATTCCGTAAAAATTGCATGTTAATAGCTTTTAATGCACATGCGTCTTTTTTTAAGATTTCCTTTAATAACCTTTGAGTTTTACTTAGCGTTGGAGCAGTTTTTAAATTCACTATCTTCATATAAAGTCCTTTGCATTTATTATGCCAATAATTTAGTTTGATATATTATTGGAATTAAGTTGTTGTAATTTAAGTTGTTGTAATTTAAGCTGTTGTGCTTTGAGTTAGGTATGGTTCAGGGTAGTTATTCTCCATGTTTAGATGATACAGATGTCAAATTAACGCACAAATTAAAAGGCAATTGACTCAAAAAAACTACTATTAAATCAATCGTTGTATGATTCGGAAGAAAGGACTGAGATGAGTGTGAACTATTAGGAATGGCGATTTAGTTGTAGAATTGCGTTCCCTTCTCAAAAAGATATTTTCATAGGTAGATGTGGGGTTGGCGGTTGGTTCAACCCTTTTTAATAATTTTAACTGTTTAAATTGAAATATGCGATCCTGTACGGAGTCTGTAAGGGGCTATAAAAATGAAGTGAGTTACTATAATTAAAGGGTTAAAACTCTTTTCGCCACCTCTTCACTAAGCCCATCAACCCAAGCTGGATTTTTGTGGCTATTAAGGGCACAGGTTAGAAGTCCCTCTTCATTTTTAATACAATGAATAATTACTCCCTTTTCTTTAACATATACTTCATAATCAAAGAAAGTGACCTGTTTAACAAATCCATGTAAAACTGATCCGTCTTTATCCTGATAAGTTACTTTAAAGTTTTTAAAGTGGTGTAAAGCAGGCTGATTTCCTAAGACTGTTGTCGTGTTGCCCATATGTTGTTAGGTTTAATTGGTTTAGAGATTAAATTTAAAAAACAATTTTAACAATCACAACTTATTTGTTAAAAATTTACTTATTAGGATATAAAATTGCTGTCAGTTCTGATGTCCTACCGGATAAATTGTAAACTACCTATGGATTGCGATTTATTAGTTTAAGGGAATTGATACGAGAAGGTCCTTAATAGTATCATTAAAGAGGGTTTTCGGGATAATACCCGGCATGGGTCTATAGTAATTTCGATAAAATTTATGTTGTTGAAAACTTAGTGTATAATTTACACTAAGTTTTTTTACCTTTATAAAAAATAAATATGGTGCTTATTCAGGCGAAGGCATTTATTATAGGGCCTTTAGAGAATTAAAGCATCATAGAATCTATAATCTAATAAAGATATAATGAACTTAAAAAATTATAAAGGTATC